>CBFHMG010000004.1:0-204356 GCA_965656935.1 uncultured Paracoccaceae bacterium | reverse complement strand
GTCTGTTCAGTAACGCCGATTTGCCGGATCGCATCCAGGCGCGCAATACCTTGGCCTGTCAGCACCTCAACTTGCCTCAGCTTAACAACAATCTCTTCAGGCTTCGGTCTCGTAATTCCCATCTTCGGTTCTCCGTTTTCCTAACTATAGGGACGGACCAATTCAAAGGGGGAGGCTCAGGCCCATTTGCCCGTCGTCTAGGGTATCGGGAATATCGCCCTCAAAAGCCACCGCCCCTTCGGCGCCGCGTTTGCACACCAGCGTTGCATCCGACACAGCCCGAACCGCGCGCAGCGCCGCGATAGTATCTGTAGTGCCGCCCGCGATATGGAACTCTTCTTCGGTGCCGACAATCAGGTCGAAGTAATGCAGTGTCGATTGTAACTTGGACGTCACCGCTTCGCTTTCAACAAAGCGACTTTCACCGTCGTCGTGGCCCGCCACGCCCCAAAGGTTCGGGCGGTAATCAATGTCCAGCGCCGTCTTCTGGCCGTTGGCACGCGCAATCTCAAGCGCCTTCAACGTCGCGGCCTCGACCTGCGGATGGCTCAGGTGTGTGCGGTGGCCACGACCGAGCGCGCGGATGTGATGAAATTTGCGTCGATATCATCGACTGTCAGCCCCATATCCGCGCAATTCTCGCGGTAGAAAATCAAAGGAAACTGCTCTTCGTCGCGAATACCCAGAAGCACCAGCGCGGTCAGCCGGTCGAGGTCGATTTTCACGCCATCGGTGTTCACACCCTCACGGCCCAGCTGTTCGCGGATAAAACGCCCCCTATGTTCGTTACCGACACCGGTAATGACCGCAGACCTCAGCCCCAAACGCGCTGTGCCACAGGCGATGTTGGTAGGGCTGCCACCGATATACTTGTCGAACGACGCCATGTCCTCCAACCACCCGCCAAGTTGCGCGCCGTAAAGATCAACCGATGAACGGCCAATTGTGATAAGATCAAGTGGTTTGGTCATTGTCGGTTCCTGCCCCATTAACCCATCCGCTCTGATGCGTAAGACCCCGGCGATGCCGGAAATACGACCGTCTTGTCACCGTTGATAAAGACACGACCATGCACATGTGCATGGATCGCACGTGACAAAACTTGCGCCTCGACATCACGCCCCAGGGAGACATAATCCTCTGCCGATTGCGCATGGGTCACGCGAGTGGTGTCCTGTTCAATGATCGGACCTTCATCCAGATCAGCGGTCACATAGTGCGATGTCGCACCGATCAGTTTCACACCCCGCTCAAAGGCCTGCTTGTATGGGTTGGCCCCCTTGAAGCTAGGCAGGAAAGAGTGGTGGATATTGATAATCCGCCCAGACATCTTACGGCACATCTCATCGGAAAGAATCTGCATGTACCGCGCCAGCACGATCAGTTCCGCGCCTGTCTCTTCGACCACCTGCATGATCCGTGCCTCGGCCTCGGGCTTATTTCCTTTCGTGACCCTGATGCAGTGGAACGGCAGGTCGTGGTTCACGACGGCCTTTTGATAGTTCATGTGGTTCGAAATCACGCCAACGATATCCACCGGCAGCGCTCCGATCTGCCACCGATAAAGCAGATCATTCAGACAATGGCCAAAGCGGCTGACCATGATCACGACCTTCTGCTTGACGGCCTCGTCAAAGAAATCGGCCTCCATGCCGAACCGTTCCGCGATTGGGCCAAAGCCAGCGCGCAGATCATCCAGCGCACGTCCCTCTTCCGAACGAAAACTGATCCGCATGAAGAAATTGCCGGTGTCCGCATCGTCAAACTGGGCACTATCAATGATGTTGCAACCCGCCTCCGCCAGATAGGCGGAAATCGCAGCAACGGTTCCACGTCTGGATGCACATTGAACGCGAAGCGCGAAACTGTTCATGGGTCAGATCTTTCTCTCTTTGCAGCCGTCACGTCAGACGCAGTTGGACCAGTCTTGCAATGCGGCCCCTTTATCGCGAAGGTCAAAACACCGCGCCGACACGCTACTTGGGCAATGGCGCGGCGCTTTTGCCCCAACTGCCTGACTTAGTTTAGTTTGACGGCCTTCCCGGTTTTCACCGACCGCAACGCAGCATCGGCCAGTTCCAGTGCTTTCAACCCGTCCAGACCAGTCGTCACGGTCGGTTTGCCGTTCGCAACCGCATCCACAAAAGACGCGATTTCGTTGGCATAGGCGGCGGTGTAGCGCGACATGAAGAAATTCAGAAGCGGCGGGCGCGTATACCCTGACGCATTGGCGATCTCGATACGGCTTTCGCGGTGGTTTTCAGCTGAAACAGACCCCTGCGATCCGTGGACCTCGATCCGCTGATCGTAGCCGTAGGTTGCGCGGCGAGTATTGTTGATCGTGCACTGCTTGCCGCTTTCGGTCATCAGGATCACGTTGACGCTGTCGTAGTCGCCCAGCTCCTTGATCGCAGGATCGGTCAAGACAGAGGCCGCCGCCTGCACGGATGTCACCTCTTCACCCAACAGCCAGCGGGCTACGTCGAAGTCATGGATGGTCATATCGCGAAAAATCCCGCCCGAGCGTCTGATGTAATCGGCAGGCGGCGCACCTGGGTCACGGCTGGTCAGTGTCACCATTTCGACGTCGCCGATCACACCGTCGTCGATCGCCTTTTTCAGCGCCATGAAATCGGGATCGAACCGACGCTGGAAGCCGACCATGAGTTGGCCATTTTCAGCCGCGACCGTGTCAACCACCCTGCGGGCGCGTTCGACGTCGAGATCGACCGGCTTTTCGCAAAAGACGGCTTTGCCGGCCTTAACAAAACGCTCGATCAGATCGGCATGTGTATCGGTGGGAGTGCAGATAATGACGGCATCAACGTCATCAGACGACAGGATGGTATCCAGTGTTCGAATGTCGCAACCATAACTTTCACTAATGTGTTTCGCTGCCTCTTCAACTGGATCGGCGATCGCAATCAATGTTGCGCCTGGGACTGATGAAACCGCTTTTGCATGCACCTGTCCGATGCGGCCGGCCCCAAGCACGGCAAATCTGATAGACATTCGTTATCTCTTTCTTTTTGCGTCAGGGCATCGCCCGGTGTGTTTCAGTGTTCCGGATACGCTCCGGCAACGTTCTGGTCAAAGTCCACGAGTGATCCGGTCATGACACCAGCCTCATCACTCAACATATAGCTGACCAGTCCAGCGACATGGTCAGGCTTCACCAACATCTTGAACGGCTGCTGCGCTTCGGCCTCTTCCAACCAATTGTCGTCGGCACCGTGGAACTGTTTTTGCACAGCGTCTTCCCCCGGGGTATCCATCCATCCGCAGTTGATCCCATTCACACGAATACGGTGATCGCGCAGCGCATTTGCAGCGTTCTTCGTGACATTCGCCAGTGCAGCCTTGGAGGCCGAATAGGGCGCTAGAAAAGATTGACCGCAATGTGTGACCATCGACAGGACGTTCACTATCGCGGCCGGTTTTCCCGCTTTGATCGCAAGTTGTGATACTCTCTGGATCGCGAAAAATGGCGACTTCACATTTGCAGCGATCATACGGTCGAAGATTACGGGCGTTGTGTTCAGTACTGAACCCCTGTCGGTCATCGCACCTGCATTGACCAAGGCACTTATCCGTCCCATTCGAGTCGCCGCACTGTCCACAAGTGACAGAATACTGTCGGTATCTTCCAGGTCGGCAGAAATGAAACTGGCTCCTATTCGATCTGCGGCGGCTTCGCCACGCGCAGCGTCACGGCCCGCAATTACGACATCACGGCATCCCTCCGACACCAGCCGACACGCAATGGCAAGGCCGAGCCCTTGCGTCCCGCCAATGACCAATGCGGCGGTGTCAGAATGGGTGCCGCCGGTCATGCTGCGTCTTCGTAGCCGGCTTGTGTCTTGGCGCCTGTAATATAGCCGACAACATCTTCGCCAGTGACACTATCGTTTTTGATGTCGAGGTCGGCACATATGCGTCCTCGCCGGAACACCACCACGCGATCCACCAGATCAAATACCTGACGCATGTTGTGGCTCACAAGGATCAGTGGTTCGCCAGCCTCTTTCAGAGTGCGGATGATGTTTTCGACCTGTGCGGTCTCCTGAACACCCAGGGCGGCGGTCGGTTCGTCCATAATTGTCAGCTTGGAATGAAAGGTAGCCGTACGCGCAATCGCCACACACTGCCGCTGGCCACCTGACATGTTCCGGATCACGTTCCGAATGTTGGGAATTTTCACCGCCGTCTTTTCAAGCCCATCCATTGTTGCCTGACGCATCGCCTTGTAATCCAGCAAGCGGAATGGCCCGAGGAAATTCCACTTTGTGATTTCGCGGCCCAGAAACAAGTTGTCAGGAACGTCCAGATCATCAGCCAATGCCAAGGTCTGAAAGACAGTTTCGATTCCGGCCTCGCGTGCATCAAGAGGGCCTGAGAAGTGAACCTGCTTGCCGTCAAAAATTACATCTCCGCGTGTACGTTGTTCCACGCCCGTAATCTGCCGGACGAACGTTGATTTGCCGGCGCCGTTGTCACCCATGATCGCGATGTGCTCGCCTTTGCGGAGCTTGAAATTGGCCCCTTCCAGCGCATGAACGCCACCATAGTGTTTAGTAAGGTCGCGGGTCTCGAGAATAAATTGTTCGCTCATTGGAAATCTCCTTTCACCCGGCTATCGCACGCTGCTGGCGATACTTATCCAAGACCACAGCGCCGATGATGATCGCGCCCATCGCCATCAACTGATAGAAAGCGTCAAGCCTGATAAACGTGAAACCTGACTGGATCACGCCGAACACCATGGCTCCCAGAACAGTGCCGACCATAGAACCACGCCCGCCGGTCAGGCTGACACCGCCGATCACGGCCATGGCAATGGCATAGAGTTCGTAAAACTGTCCCATCCCAGCCTGCGCCGTCAGGTTTTTTGAACACAGGACGATGGCTGCAAAAGCGGCAAACATTGACGCAATCATGTAAACCATGACCTTTTGCCGCTTGACGTTGATGCCAGACATCCGGGCCGCGTCCTCGTTCGAACCTATGGCATAGGTATGCTTGCCATAGACCGTGAATTTCATGATCAGCCCAAGCAGAATGGCAAGCAACGCGAACCAGATCACCGGCATCATCCCCGACCCGATGGCTGCAAATTCTTCTGTTGGAAACGATACAGGCTGCCCCTTCGTCCACCACTGAGAAATGCCGCGACAGATCAGGAACATGCCGAGCGTCGCGATGAACGGGGGAATGCGGGTATAGGCGATCAGCCCACCATTGATACTGCCGATGAACGCACCGAACGCCAGACCGACAAGGATGGGTACGATAACAGGCAGATCAAATGCCCAAGCCCCAAAAACAGCCTTTGGATTGAGCTGGCCGTTAACCAGTTCGGTTTGCGCAAATGACATCACAATCATCGCCGCAGCGCCGACGAGCGGACCAGACGACAGGTCAATGCCGCCAGAGATAATGACTTGCGTCACACCCAGCGCGATGATCCCGATTATCGACACTTGCAAGATCACGATCTTGATCCGGGCAACATTCAAAATGGTGCCGTCACGGTCGGTATTGAAATCGAAAAGCATGCTCTGGTTGTTCATATAGGGCAGAATTTGACCAAGGCCTTCGAAGGCCAGAATGATCAAGATCAGCGCAATAAAGACGTTTGCCTCATTCGGCCAAGCGCGCTTGGACTTGTCATAGGTCAGTCCCCCGATTCCATGTGATGTCTGATCTGCCATTTTTTCCCTCCACAGGCGCTCAACTTTCGTTGACCGCTCTTCATGTGCCTGAGCGGCGCATCAACTGCGCCGCTCAGGTCTATCTTGTATGGCCAGCTTAGTTTGCGGACAGGTAGCCTTCGATATTTGCAGGTGTTACGAGTTCAAAGGGGATATACACCTTCTGATCCACGTCTTCACCATTTGCCAGCGCGATCGCCGCATTCAATGCGCCTGAACCCTGACCCGCAGCATTTTGGAACACCGTCACGTCCAGATCACCGGCCTGCATTGCAGCCAAGGCATCCTGCGTGGCGTCAACACCGCCCACGACAACGTCAGCCATGTCGATACCGGCGGATTTCATTGCCTGAATCGCACCAAGTGCCATTTCGTCGTTGTTTGCGATCACTGCATGGAATTCCTCGCCGGACGACAACCAGTTGGTCATCAGAGAGTTCGCCTGCTCACGTGACCAGTTTGCAGTCTGCTGATCGATAACTTCGATAAAGTTACACATATCGGTGCCCAGAATGTCTTCGATATCCTTCGTACGCTGAACAGCCGCCTGGTTGGACAACTCGCCCATCATGACATATGCTCTTGCGCCGCCACCGAGACCCTGTGCGCGTAGCATTTGGCAGATTTCAAACGTTTGCAGCGTACCAGATTCAATTTCATTGGACGCTACGAATGCCTGGTTATCGGGCAGCGTATCAACATTGACAGGCTGACGGTTGACAAAGACCAGAGGGACACCTGCCGCAGCAGCCGCGTCGGTCATTGCCTGTGTTGCCGATGTATCAACCGGGTTGACGATGATCGCATCGACACCAGACGCCACGAAGTTATTGATCTGATCAAGCTGGCGCGCGACATCGTTTTGCGCATCTTCGATCTGAACATCCACACCATCCATGTCGTTCGCCATTTCCTCAATGCCATTCCGAAGCACTGTCAGAAAGTTGTCATCGAATAGCGCCATGGAAACGCCGATATTTTCGGCCATAGCGGCTGTGGACAGCATCGAGGCGAGGCCTGCGGCCATAAGAGTCTTTTTCATTGGGTTCCTCCCGTTAATGGTGTCCGGCGCACCGTTCCTCCTGCCGGAACCCCTGTTTGGGGCAATCAATCCCCAGACTCAGGCGGCTTCCCGCTTAAGTTGCAAGGCAATGAATTCAAATGACTGTCTGATCGCGGTGTAGGGATCGGTCAGCGCATGGGTCTGCGGCGAAAAACATTCGTACGAGACTGGCCCGTCGTAACCTGCCGCCAGCAATGCCTGAATTTGCGCCACATTCCCCAGTCGGTCGTCGGCATCGACCAGAACGCGGTGTTCGTCTTCCATCTGGTCGATACCCAACGATGGATCAATGACACCCGAAATGTGTACGATGCCGGTATACTCGGGGAAAATCGCTCCACCATCGGCCAGCGTATGATGAAAGGTGTCGTGCACCAGCTTGAAATGGGCCGTTCCGTCAATTCCATCGATCACGTCAACCAGTTCCGCCTTGGACCGCAGCGAAGATCGCCCAAAACCCAGCGGTTCGACCAATGCGACAAGGTCGGCATCCTGAAGCATCGGCAAGATACCTTTCAACGCGACCCGCACATTTGCCTGACGTTCGCCGTTGCCCAAACCGGTCCCGTCATTGCGTGGGATCAGACTGATGGTTTCAGCCCCCGCTGCTTTCGCGGTGTCGATCAACGCACGAACAGCGGCCTCGCGCGCGTCATCCCAGCTGTTGAACGGATAGACCTGACTTAGCCCGACTAGACGCAGGCCTTTGTCTGCGGCCATTTTCCCTGCGCTGGCTGCATCCAACCCGTCAAAAAGCGTGCGGGTAATGTCGTTACGCACTTCTACTCCGACACAACCAAGCTGCACTGCAAGGTCAAGAAATTCGACATACGACAGGTTGGGCGTCGTCATGTGATTGAGTGCGGTCTGCATTGTTATCCCCCAAGGCAAACATGACGTGATCACGTCGCCTGCCGTCTAAAGCTGGTGGGAACCTGCGCCTCAACCTGGGACTCGGTCAATAGATTGTCGCTCACTTTATGTCATTCATGACGCACGTATAGTCACAATATGATGCTTTTACATCATTATAGAATTTCCGGCAAAATCAACTTTGGCTCCAGAAAGTACTGGCTAGATGCGCCTTCCACGCCCTTTGAACTGGATTCCACCATCTGGTCAACGAGTGCGGCACACAACTCTGGCAAAGGAGTAGCGATCGCCATAACGGCGTAACCGTCGACCAGTGCACTCCGGCTTTCCGCTGTCAATTCGTTTACGACAAGCGCAACATGCGGCCTGTCATGGACTTCGCGCAGCGCAGCGATGGCCCCCTCCATACCCCCGCCAGCGACATAGATGCCTTTCAGGTCAGGGTGCCTATGCAGCAGGTCGAGCGTCGCTTCATACGTCACCTGCCGCGTCTCAAGGTTTACAAGCGTATCGAGCACCGTAAAGCCACGATCAACTTCGCGGACCAGTGACCGAAAGCCGACTTCACGCAGGTCATGGCCATGCCATCGATTGCCCCCGACAAAGATCGCGAGCTTACTAGGTTGGTGGACCGTCTTGGTGATCATCCATGCAGCGGTACGGCCAATCTTCATGTTATTAAGGCCGATATACCCCTTCCTAATCCCTTGGGCAAAATCATTCAGCACCGAAACCACGACTACGCCCTTATCCCGCAGGGCTTGCACAACTGGGTCAAGCCGCTTGTCGTTCACGGCTGTACAGGCGATTGCATCACACCGCTGACCAAGATCTTGTAGCAACCGTGCGAATTCGTCGGGTGACTGTGAGGACGAAAAGCGGATGTCCGCGATTATTCTGTAATCGGTCCGGCCTGATACCTCTTTTTCAATTTGCAGGGCGAAGTTTTTGTAAAATTCCTGAGATTTCTTCAGGAGGATAAATCCAAGGCGTACCTCGGGGACAGAAGTATTCAACTTGTCCTGGATGATGCCTTTACCATGGTAGCCCAGCCGGTTGGCGGCCTCCGCGATCTTGCGCATCGTCTCTTCTCGGACCAACGTTCGGCCATTGATCGCGCGATCTACCGTGGTAGCGCTGACGCCTGCCTCGCGGGCGACATCTTTGATGGTCGGTCTTCTAGACATGAGAACCACAATGACGGCATTGCGTCATGTTAGCAAAAGAAATCACATCTGGAACCGTATAATTGCACTGTTCTCGATTTTCTAACCCAGGTCAGGTTGTAATCTTCAATGCGCGTTGCCGCATCAACTTGCCATTCTGCAAGTAAGCGTACCGAACTAGCGTCAAGCGCCATTTCCACAGTTTGTTCCTGCTTTGAATGCCTTCACTTAGTGGCGAAGGATGGTGAAGGCACAGCGGTGGCGGAAGACGGACTGCAAAGAGGCAAGGCGTTGTAATCCACACTGCAACCAGAAACGTTGCATCAACCGCTCTGGTTTTCAGAGTTGACTACTCGCCTACTCCGAACCCTTTCGTGCCGGAATCCCGCTCGCCACGCCCGGAGCTAATTGAGTCCTTCCCCCAAAGAAGTTGGGGAAATGAGCGTTTTTTTTCGTGCAAAGAAGCTGTAGCTCAGTCAAGTCAGTCCAATAATCAAAAGCACGACGAAACGCGCCAGAAGGCGATTTCATGTTGCATATATAGTGCACACGACACCAGCTAACAAATTGAATTTGAAATTAAACCCGTCCAATCCATCATAGGCGCGACGGACAGGCGCCAAGGGAGGATGTTTTCAGGTTTTCTCTCCATGCCAGACATTTATCGTAGCGCGCGCGATCCCGCCAGAGCAGGATTTTCGGGTAGGTTTCGAGCCGTTTGGTCAGGCCTCTACCTCGGGCAGGTTTTGTGCAGGTGGCGTGTTGCGGCTTCGGTGGCTGCAAATCTCGCCATCAATTACCATCATCCCCATGTCTGGAAGATGACCCGATTGCACCGGCTCCAGAATGCTTGGCGGCATGGGCGGGCTGGAGGCCGCGCATTTCAGAGGCGTGGACGGATTGTGCTAAGGCGCTTGGCGTTATTCAACGCGCAGCCGCAGCACAGCCTCGATCGGGCCATTGGCATCGATATAGGGGCGGTGATCATTGGAATTGATCGCCGCGCGCACCAGATACGCGCCTTGCGGCAAAGCACCGATCACGGCCTCGGGCCCATGCATGCGCTGGACCTTGAGCCCGTTGATATAGAGATGCGCATGCCCATGGCTTGGCACATGTTCCGGCTCGGGGCTGTCAGGGGCAAAGGTGAAATCACGGGTCTCCAAGATGACCTGCCAGCCGCCGTCATCCAGCTGGGTCATCGACAGATCAAGGCTTGGCAGGGCGTGGCCCTCGGCCACCAATTCCTCCCCCTCCCACAGATCGCCCAAGGCTTGATGGGTGCCATGCAGATCAGCCGCGCGCCCCATCACCGCGCGCGAGGACAGCGCGCCCGAATTTTCGAAAACCAGCGTAAAGGGCAGCAATTGCCCCTCTTCGGGCAGGCTGTCAAAGCCGCTGAGCCGCAGAAACACCCCATCCAACGACAGCGAGACATCATTGAAAGCAGGAATAGGTGGTGCGCCTGCATCATCAGGGTTGATCAGCTCGACCGGCCCGAGGGCGGAAGACGCCCCCAAGAGCAGATCAGGTTCCGCCCCGTTTTGCATGGTCACGAAGATATCGACGGAATTGAGCGCCATCATTGACAGCTCGGCCCGCGCATTCGACAAGACAACCGTGCCAGATGGCCCAAAACCGCGAGAGATGAGCACAGCCGAGCCCAAGAGCAAAACCACAGCCCCGATCCCGAAGACCGCGCGCATATGCATTCCTTTCACGTCCATCTCGATAATATGCTAACAAATATTTCCAATTTCCAAAGGCGCGATGATGGTCACAAACAGGTTGCGTAACCTTATCCTCACCGCCGCCTTCCTGCTACCAGCACAGGGCGCAAATGCCCATGTCTCCGAGCAGGCTTTCGTCCTTCTTTTGCCGACCGAGGCCTATATCACGGGCGGGGTTCTATCGGTTCTGGCCTCCGTTCTGATCGTGGGCTTTGTGCCCCGCCACTGGCTGGAGCGTTTGTTTCGCCCGCTACACTTGCCCACCCCCTCGCTGCCCCGCGGCGCAGCCGATTTCATCAGCCTTGCGGCGACGGCAGTGGTCTTGGGCCTCGTGCTGATCGGCATGACAGGCCCGCGCGATCCTTTGACGAATCTCCTGCCTTTGATGGTTTGGGTTGGCGTCTGGATCGTGCTTTTCAATTTTGTGGGGGTATTTGGCGATCTCTGGCGGTTGATAAACCCGTGGACGGGGCTGCATCGCCTCATTTTTGGGCGACAGGACAGCGCCCCATTGTTGAATTTGCCACAAAATTGGGGGGTCGCGCCTGCGATTGCAGGATTTTGCCTGATGTTCGGCTTCTCCATCGTCGATCCTGCCCCTGCCGATCCCGACAGATTGGCGCAAATCGTGTTGTTTTATTGGCTCTTTCATCTTGTCGCGATGGTGGTTTTCGGACGGGAAACATGGCTCACGCGGGGCGAGCCTTTGACGCTGTTCTTCGCTCAAATCGCCCGCGTCTCGATCATCAGCTATGACAAGACCCTGCGGATCGGCTGTTTGGGCTGGCAGCTTGCACGCGGTGACATCTCGGCTTGGGGGCCTGCGATTTTCGCGTTGATTATACTTGGATTGGGCAGTTTTGACGGGCTGAAAGAGACCTTCTGGTGGCTTGGCCAGATCGGGATCAATCCGCTCGCATTTCCTGGGCGAACGGCTGTGATCCTGCCCTCGATCATCGGGATGATCCTGTCTGTGGCAGCCCTCATCGCTCTGTTTGCGCTGACTATGTGGTGCGGGCAGGTTTTGGGAAACCGCGCCCAAGACATGGGCGCAAAAATTACCTTCTCCCAGATGTTTAGAGTATTTTCTCCAACCATTTTGCCAATTGCCTTGGCCTTCCACGCCTCGCATTTTACAGTGACCTTCTTGGTTGACGGGCAATACCTGCTGGCAGCCTTTGGCGATCCTTTGGCGGTCGGCGCGAATTTGTTTGGGTTGGGGGATACCAGGGTGACCACGGGGTTTTTGAACTCTATGGACAGCGTGCGGCCGATCTGGCTGACGCAGGCGGGTATTGTGGTGCTCGGGCATGTGTTGGCCGTTATCGTCGCCCATTGCCGCGCGCTTGATCTATTCCAATCGCCGCGCGCAGCCACCCTTAGCCAGATCCCGCTTGGAGTGTTTATGGTGGCCTATACAGTGTTCGGGCTATGGCTGCTTGCATCCCCCAGAGGGGTATAGTGCGGCCACCCAGAAACCTTTACTGATCGTTTGAGTGCCACAAAAATTAAGTCATGTTCCACGCCTATAAGGAGAACAAAATTGATTAAAAAAACATCCGCAGGCCTCAGCCGCCGTAAAGCATTAACGACGATTGGCGCGGCCGCTGGTGTGGCTGGGGCCTCTAGTTTCCTGCCAAGTGCCGCGCGTTTCGCGCATGCGCAATCGGCAGGTCCGATCAAGCTTGGCTTTCAGGTGCATCGCACGGGGATCGGCTCCTCCTATGGGCGCTGGTATGACCGCGTGGCGACCGCCGCTGTCGAGCGGATCAATGGAATGGGCGGAATCAATGGCCGTGAGGTCGAGATTGTGGCCGAGGATGACGGCACCGACCCCCGCCGCGCAGCCGAAGTGCTGGAGCGCTTTGCAACGCGTGACAATTGCGACCTCGCCTTCGGGCCTTTGTTCAGCCATGTGGTGATCGGCGCGGCCCCGCGCGCGGCCGAATTGGAACTGCCCTATTTCGTGGTCTCCGAAGGGCACCATGTGGCCAGCGGCATGTTGAACCGCTGGACCCTTCAGCCCGGCATCACGGATGTGAAAAGTCAGGTGCAATCCATGGCCCCCTTCATCGCCGATACTGTCGGCAAGAAGGTCACCATGATCTATCCCGATTTCGCCTTTGGCCATGATCACCGCGATTTCTTCAGCCAAGCGATTGAAGCCCAAGGCGGCGAGATCGTGGCCTCCATTGCGGTGCCCCCGTCCGAGACCTCCTTCACCCGCTATTTCCCCGCTATCCCGCGTGAGACCGAGGTGGTTTACCACGTCATGGTCGGCCCTGCGGTTCTGACCTTCGTGCGTGAGATGGGCGAGTTCTTTGGCGGCCAAGGCCCTGCCCTGTTTGGCTTTATCGACAGCCTTGAAGCGGTTGATGTGAACAGCTCGGGCCTTGAGTTTCTTGATGGCTCCTATTTCTGGGAAGGCATGCCGCGCTATTCCCAAACCGATCAAACCGCCTATGAAGCGGCCTATCGTGCGGCAGTCGGTGTGGATGAAAACGGCGCTTCAACCGATGATCCGCAGGATGTCTCGACCTTTGCCCATATGTTCGGGGTTTGGGAGACGCTCAATATCATCAAGGCGGGCATGGAGGCTGCGAATTATCAAACCACCGCGGATCGCACGGCGCTGATCGAGGCGGTTGAGGCCATGTCCGACATGCCCGAGAGCGATGATCACCCGCAAGGGGACAAGCTGTTCAACGGCAAAACGCATCAGGTCTTTGGCAAACAGAGCATCACTCAATTGCAGGACGGGAAACTGGTGCGCGTGCATCAGACCTCGATTGAGGACACGCTCTATGAGGACGAGGTCGACTACACGGCAATGTCCTTCTGATCACGGCCCTCAGGCGGGAACACTCATGGATTTCGGACCTCATCTGTTTCTAGCCTCGCTTGAGGGAGCCGTGACGGCTGCCATTCTGGCACTCACCGCTATGGGCCTCAGCATCGTGTTCGGCGTTATGCGCGTCGTGAATGTGGCCCATGGCGAATTTTTCATGCTCGGCGCGGTATTTGCGTGGTTTATCTCAACCAGCCTTGGCGGGCATTCTGCGATTGGTTTTGTCGGGGCTTTGCTGATCGCGCCTTTGCTGGTGGGCGTATTGGCGGCGGCGGCGGATCGGTTGATCTTGCAGCGGGTCAATTACAACCCTGAGCGGACCATCGTGGCCACGATTGGCCTGCTCTATATCATCCAGCAATCCGCATTGATGGGCTTCGGGCCCGATGCACGCCCTGTGGATCCCCCCTTCAACCAACGCATTGCCCTGCCATGGTTTGAATGGGGCGAGAACGGCTTTGAGATATTCTACCCTTGGGGGCTGAGCGTCACCAGCTACAAGCTGTTCGTGATCTTTGCCGCTGTGGTGATCCTGACGGGCATCTGGCTGCTGATGACGCGGACCAAATTTGGCCTGATCATGCGCGCCACCCAGCAAGACCGCGATATGGCGCAAGCCTTTGGGGTGCCCGTGGATAGGGTTTTTGCCTATGTCTTCGGGCTTGGTGCAGGGCTGGCGGCTGTGGGTGCGGTCTTGATCGTGCCTGTCCAGCAAGCCCATTACCTGATGGGCCATGACCCGCTGCTTTTGTCTTTCATCGTGGTGATCATCGGCGGGCTTGGCAGCCTTCCAGGCACGGTGGTGGCGGCCATTCTGATCGGGATGAGTGACGGGATCATATCGGTCTTCTTCTCGCCTACATTGGCGAAAATCATTGCGACATTGGCGGTAGCCATGGTGCTGGTCTTCCGCCCGCAAGGTTTGATGGGAAAACGGGATTGATGAGTGATCTTCGCAAATCCTACCTGTTCCATGCAGGCATTGTGGCGCTTTTGGTGCTGCTCTATTTCACCCTGCCCGCCTATCACGCTGGCAATCTGGCGCGGATATTGGTGCTGGCGGTCTATGCGATGGGGTATAACCTGCTCTTTGGTTATACGGGCCTGCTCAGCCTCGGGCATGCGCTGTTTTTTGCGGCAGGCATGTATGGGTTCGGGATGTCGGTCTCGTATCTGGGGGTGCCGACATCGGTGGCGCTGATGATCTCGGTGGTGTTTACGGCGCTGGTGGCGGTGGCGGTCGGGTTTCTCGCGCTGCGCACCAAGGAAGTCGCCTTCATGATCGTGACGCTGATGTTCGCGCAGGCGGGCTATCTCACCATCCTCTATTTCGGGGCAAGCACGCGCGGGGATGAGGGCTTTGTGCTGACCCAAATCCAGCGCACGCTATGGGGGTTGGACCTGACGCAAGAGGCCACAAAATTCTGGGCCGCACTCATCTTGTTCGCGACCAGCTTTCTGGGCACGGCCGCTTTGGTCAAATCCCGCCTCGGGCGCGCGCTGATCGCGATCCGCGAGAATGAAGAACGCGCGCGAATGCTTGGCTATGACACATGGCGGCTGAAATTGATCGCCGTGATCCTGTCCTGCACTCTTTCGGGCGTTGCGGGGGCGGCCTATGCGCTGCTGTTTGGCTATGTCGGCGCGACCTTTGCCACCGTGCAATATTCGATCTTGCCGCTGGTCTGGGTTCTATTGGGTGGCGCTGGCACAACGATTGGCCCGCTGATCGGCGTGGTCTTCCTGTTCTATCTGATTGAGTGGTCCAGCAATGTCACCGATGCCTATATGCTGATTGCGGGCGTGGTCTTGGTGCTGCTAACCCTCTTTGCCCCGAAAGGTCTGGGTGGCGAATTGCGCAAACGAGGCCTGAAATGGCTGCCATGACCCTGCTTGAAACCCGTGGTCTGACCAAGACATTCGATGGCATCAAAGCCGCCACGAATATCGATTTCAAACTGGCACAGGGCCAGATCATGGCCCTGATCGGCCCCAATGGCGCGGGCAAATCCACCTTTGTGGGCATGCTTTGCGGGCGGATCCCCGCGACCTCGGGGCAGGTCTTTTTCAACGGCAAGGATATCAGCGCGCTACCCGCCCATAAACGCATCGCCCTTGGCATGGCCTATACGTTCCAGATCACCTCGGTCTTTGGGAATTTATCGGTGCGCGAGAATGTGGCACTGGCGGTGCGGCGCGCGGGGCATTTGCCCGAGAAACAGGTGCAAGCCAAGGTCGATGCCGTGTTGGAGCGCATCAATCTGGCGGAGCGGTCCGAGCAGATCGCGGGTGATCTGAGCTATGGTCACCAGCGCGTCCTTGAGATTGCCATGGGCCTTGCTCAAGACCCGCAACTCTTCATTCTGGATGAGCCGACCCAAGGTCTGGCCGAGGCCGAAATCTCGGAATTTGTAGCCCTGATCAAGTCACTGGCGGGCAAGACCACCATCTTGTTGATCGAGCATAATATGGATGTGGTCATGCGCAGCGCCGAGCAGATCACCGTGCTTGATGCCGGCGAGATCATCGCCAGCGGAACGCCAGACGAAATCCGCGAAAATGCCGCCGTCAAATCAGCCTATCTAGGAACAAACAATGCTGAGGGTTGAGGATATCCATGTCGCCTATGAAAGCGTGAAAGTGCTCTATGGTGTCTCCTTCACCGCGCGGGCGGGCGAGATCCATTGCCTTTTGGGCCGCAACGGGGCGGGCAAGACCACGGCTATGAAATCCATCATGGGGCTGTTGCCCCTTGGCGCGGGCCAGATCACGCTGGAGGAGACCACGCTCAGCGACCTGCCCCCTCATCAGGTGCCCAAACATGCGATCGGCTATGTGCCACAGGGCCGCCGCCTGTTTCCGCAGCTCACGGTGTCGGAAAATATCGAGATGGGGCTGATGGTGCGCAAGGAAAGCCTTGAGACGCGCGACTGGGTGCTAGAGATGTTCCCGCGCCTGCGTGAACGATTGAACCAAGCGGCAGGCACCCTTTCGGGGGGCGAACAACAGATGCTGGCCACCGCCCGCGCGCTGTGTCTGCGCCCCAAAGTGCTTTTGCTGGACGAACCGACAGAAGGGCTGCAACCCTCGATGATCGAGTTGATCCGCGATGTCATCCTGCGCATGCGCGATGACGGATTGGCGGTGGTTCTGGTCGAGCAACGGATCGACGCCATTTTGGCTGTCGCCGATCAGGCAACCTTCATTGAGAACGGGCGCAATCTCGATACGATGACAGGCGCAGAATTGCGCGCGAACCCCGCAAAAATCCACACCTATCTGGGCGTGTAACAGCGCCTCTTTCTTCTTGCTGATTGGTGGAAATCCCCTAGGCTCGGTCAGGCAAACACGCCAGCCCCCCGAAAGGATACCCGATGACCAAGCTGACAGGCCAATGCCTCTGTGGTGAGATTTCCTTTGTCGCGAATGGCGAGGTGCCTATCATGGCCAATTGCCATTGCACCGATTGCCGCCAATCTACGGGCAGCGCCTATGCCACGCTGATGATCATGAAGCGCGACGATGTCACGGTCAGTGGCACTCCGAAAACCTTCCAACACAGATCCGACCGCGGCAGCACGATGACAAAATCCTTCTGCGGCACCTGCGGGACACCGCTTTTCACGCAGAACTCAGCGCGGGACGGCATGCTTGGGCTGCGGGCGGGCGTGATCAATGAACAAGAAGAATTCGCGCCAAAAGTGAATGTCTATGCCTCCAGCAAAATGACCGCGACCCTGCTGGATGACGCCATCCCCGCCTTCGATAAGATGCCGGGCTAGCCACCGCGCCGCGATCTGGTCACCCCGCGCGCATTTTCTGCGCTTATTCGCGCATTTAATGCCGTCGTCAGGCACAATATCTGACATGAGAGCCCCGCGCCTTGCAGCGGCGCCTTTGAGCTTGGATCGGAGACGACATGGAAATCGGCATCGACAGTTTCGCAGCCCTTATGCCCAACCCCGCAACAGGGCATATCGTGCCTGCGGCCGAGCGGATGGAAAACCTGCTTGCCGAGGTTGAAACCGCCGACCGTGTGGGGCTGAACTGCTTTGGAATGGGCGAGCATCACCGTGCCGAATTTCTTGACGCAGCCCCCGCCGTGATCCTTGCCGCCGCCGCTGCGCGAACCACCAATATCCGCCTCAGCAGTGCCGTGACGGTACTCAGCGCCGCTGATCCCGTTCGTGTCTTTCAAGATTTCGCCACCATCGACCTGATCTCCAAAGGGCGCGCCGATATTGTTGTGGGGCGCGGCTCCTTTGGTGAGGCCTATCCGCTTTTCGGCTTCGCCATGCAGAATTATGACGCGCTATTTGCCGAAAAGCTCGATCTGCTGCTCAAGCTGCGCGAAGACACCCATGTAACATGGCAAGGCCGCTTCCGCCCCGCATTAAGCGGCCAAGGCGTCTATCCCCGCCCCTATCAGGACAAACTGCCCGTCTGGTTAGGCGTTGGCGGAACACCCGCCTCCTTCGAGCGCGCGGGCCGTCTTGGCCTACCATTGATGATCGCAATTATTGGCGGCAGTTTTGCGCGGTTCCGTCCGCTGGTTGATCTTTACTATGCGGCAGGCCAACAGGCAGGCCATCCGCCGCAGACGCTCAAGCTTGGTATTCATGCGATGGGGTTTGTCGCCGATACCGACGAGCAAGCCCGCGATGCGTTTTATCCCGGATGGGCGCATGTGATGGCCGATATCGGGAAGGAAAGGGGTTTCCCGCCCCCCAACCGCCCACAATTCGATGCAATGTGCGGCCCGCATGGAGCGTTTTTGGTGGGTAGCCCGCACTCAGTTCGTGAAAAGGTGCTTGCCGCACATAACACGCTTGGAGGCATATCGCGGCTGTCTTTCCAGATGAGCACGGCCATGCTGGATACGGAAGCAATGCAACGCTCGATCACATTGCTTGGCACCGAAGTCGCCCCCGCCGTGAAAGCCGCATTGCCACAGACCTGACCAAACCAACAGCGCTGCGCGGAAAATGGGCTGCAAAAAGGGGTGGCTCAGCAAAAGACTGCCCATCCATTAGGGGAACGTTAGGGGTCATGGTCCATATCAGGGCCATGTCCTGTATTTCCGCCGATGGGTTTAGAATGATTACATTCATAATTTCAGATACTTGGCCGCCAAAGCTCAACCCAACAGGTTTTGCGGCAGGCAAGATATGGCAAAAACCCACAGGATATCAGCACCGATATTCCCGCCCGCATAACGGCTGCATTAGGCTCGTCAGATCATAGCGCCCTGATTGCCCCTAAGGTCGGCCATGTTTGCAAACCGCCACACCGAATTGACCCGCTTAAGTGGCCGAAACATGCATTTGTTCGGCGCGGTTTTCCTGTTTAGCATCTTCACCAATCTGCTGATGCTCTCGGGCCCGCTCTATATGTTGCAGGTCTATGACCGTGTCCTAGGCTCACGCTCGGAAGAAACATTGGTCAGCCTGTCGATCCTATTGGCCTTTCTGTTTCTGATGATGGGCCTGCTTGATTATGTCAGGGGCCGCGTGGCCGCACGGATCGGCGCGCGCCTGCAAGACGGGCTGGATGCGCGGGTGTTCTCGGCCTCGCTGACACGGGCAAGGCGCGAAGGCGGGCCGCAGACAGGGCTGCAAGACCTCGAATCCGTTCAAAGGCTGCTCTCCTCTCCTGCCTTTCTGGCGATCTTTGACATCCCTTGGACACCCTTGTTTTTATTCGCGATTTTTCTGTTCCACCCATGGCTCGGCTGGCTGGCTGTGGCGGGCGGCGGGCTTTTGGTGACTGTAGCAGTTTTGAACCAAGCCATGACGCGATCCTCCTTGCGCATGGCCACCTCGGCCTCGCTGCGCGCGGACCGCATGGCAGGGCAGATGCAAAGTGAGGCCGAGTTGATCCGCAGCCTTGGGATGCAAAACGCGGTTTTCAACAGATGGCGCAGCCAGCGCGAGGTTGCTTTGGGCCAATCCATCACCGCCGCTGATCGGGTCGGCAGCTTTGCCAGTTTGGGAAAGACCCTCAGGCTGTTCCTGCAATCGGCCATATTGGGGCTTGGTGCCTATCTTGTTTTGCAGGGCCAATTGACGGCAGGCGCGATGATCGCGGGCTCGATCCTTCTGGGGCGCGCGCTGGCCCCGATTGAGCTGGCGATTGGCCAATGGGGGCTGATCCAACGCGCCATAGAAGGGTGGTCAAATCTGCAAGAGCTGTTGCGCAGCACGCCCGAACAGGCAGCGCCTTTGCTTCTGCCCCGCCCGCAAGCGCGGCTCGACATCCGCAATCTTGCCGTCATCCCCCCTGGCGAGAGCCAAACCACCCTGCGCGCCGTAAGCTTTATGGTCGAGCCTGGTCAGGCCTTGGGCGTGATCGGGCCATCAGGTGCTGGCAAATCCACGCTGGCGCGCGCCTTGACAGGTGTTTGGCCGCCCGCATCGGGCCATATCCGCCTTGATGGCGCGACATTGGACCAATACCACCCCGATATTCTGGGCCGCTTGATCGGCTATCTGCCCCAATCGGTCTCCCTGTTCGAGGGCACAATCGCGGAAAACATCGCCCGCCTTGACACAGATGCCGACCCTGCCCGCATTATCAGCGCCGCCAAACAGTCCGCCGCGCATGAGATGATCCTTGCCCAACCCATGGGCTATGACACGCCCGTCTCCAATATCGGGTCGCGGCTCTCAGGCGGCCAAATTCAGCGCATTGCGCTGGCCCGCGCGCTCTATTGCGATCCGGTCTTGCTGGTGCTGGATGAGCCGAATTCCAATCTTGATAATGATGGGAGTGAGGCCCTGAACCAAGCGATCCGTCAGATGAAAGCGGTTGGAAAATCTGTATTGATCATGGCACATCGCCCTGCCGCAATTGAGGAATGCGACACGCTGCTGATGATCGAGGCAGGCCTGCCCAAAGCCTTCGGCCCGCGCGACGAGGTTTTGCGCCGCATGGTGCGCAATCATGCAGGTCTCCTTCATTCAATCCCTGCGGGGGCAAGCTGATGGTGCAAAGCAAAACAGCTTGGTCCGTCCGCCGCCCAATGATCCTCGGGTTTTGCACAATTCTCGTTTTGGGGGGCGGTTTCGGGACATGGGCGGCGCTGTCGCAAATTGCAGGCGCGGTGGTGGCCGCAGGCTGGATCGAGGTGGATCAAAACAGGCAAGTCATCCAACATCCTGAAGGCGGCACTGTGCAGGAGCTACTGATCGCGGAAGGCGAAAGCGTCGCGGAGGGCCAAGTTTTGCTCAGGATTGATGGATCGGATGCCGCCTCCAATCTTGCTGTGGTCACCGCTCAACTGAACGAGGCCCGCGCCCGCCGTGCAAGGCTGGAGGCCGAGCGTGACACCCAAGACATGATCCGTTTTCCCGATGATCTTTTGGAACAGGCATGGGAAGATCATGAGCTTGCCGATATCATCGTGGGCCAAGAAAATCTTTTCTTCGCCCGCCGCGAAACCTTCGAGCGCGAGCTGGAGCAGTTGATGCGCCGCGCCGAGCAAATTGAAAGCCAGATCAACGGCTTGGAAGCACAGCAAGTCGCCGTCACGCGGCAACAACAACTTGTGGCAGAAGACTTGACCACGCAACAAGCCCTGCTTGAGCGCGGCTTGGCACAATCAGCCCGCGTGCTGACCCTCCGGCGCGAGGAGGCAAATTTGCTGGGTGCCTCAGGTGAACTTGAGGCCTCAGTTGCAGGCGCACGGGGGCGCATCACCGAAATTGAACTGGCCGCTTTGCAACGCCGCAATGAACGCCGCGAAACAGCCATAGCCGAATTGCGCGAGATACGCGTGCAGGAGGAAGAACTGACCGAACGCGTCCGCAGCCTCGCCCGCGCAGTGGATCGTAGCGATCTGCGCGCGCCCGTCTCGGGGATTATCTATGATCTGGCCATATTCGGCGCAGGCTCGGTGATCCGCGCGGCTGAACCCATCCTCTATATCGTGCCGCAAGACCGCCCCTTGGTGATCTCGGCCCGCATTGAGGCTATCCATGTTGATCAGGTCGCCCCCACACAGGCCGTCACCTTGCGCTTTCCCAGCTTTGACGCGCGCATGACACCCGAGCTTGAGGGCTATGTCACACGCGTCTCGGCCGATACTTTCATTGATGAGGCGACGGGCGTGGCCTTTTATGAAGTGGAGATCATGCTGGCGGATGGTGAACTTCGCCAATTGGGCGATGTCACCTTGCTGCCCGGCATGCCGGTTGAGGCCTTTATCCGCACGCAGGACCGGACGCCTCTGGCCTATCTGGTCCAACCGCTGTCGGATTATTTCTCGCGTGCGTTTCGCGAAGGGTAACTCTGCGCAACCCCACCTGCCTGTTGGCCCCGTTTTGCAACTCCCCTATGGCGCGCGGACAAGGCGGATTTATGCGCCTTCCGCGACCTTCATCCTATGGGAATAAAACTGCCGCCAGTTCCTGCAAAAAAAAGCACAAAACGGCGCATTTTTCCCTTTCTTCAAAGGCTGATTTTTCTGCTTGGTCACGTCTTGTAGCCTGATGTTGCACCCCGAAAAGGTGCTGCCCGAGCAAGCCGATTCCCCAGCTTGACCCCGAAAAACTGGCACTCGCTCCGACGCGGACCCTTTGGCCGTGATCGATGGGGTTTTGCCAAAATCCAAGGGGCTGACCGCATTGAATTGGCCTCGGGCGAGAACGACGGCACGGGGCGGCATCTTCGCCCCGAGAGCGCGGAGCGCCTCATCTGAAGGCGTGTTTCGTAACCTCAAAACGACGCAAACAGGAGAACAATCCCATGCCAAATGATATGACAAATTTCGGCGTATCCTTCTCGGTATTTGATGCCACAACAGATGAACTGCTCGACACAAACCCCGTTTCCGGCCAAGGCATCAGCATTGTTGCCACGCCGGAAGGAGAGACTGGAAGTGCGGTCTTTCGCCTGAATGGCGACTTCGTTCGCACCGAAAATGTCATCCCCTATGCGATATTCGGCAATTCAGGTGATGATTATTTCGGCGGCGACTTCGAGCCTGGAGAATATGAGCTTGAGGTCGAGTTTTTTTCAGAGAGCGGCGGGCAAGGCACATCTTTGGGCGCTCAAAGCTTTGCCTTCACGGTCTCGGAATTGGGTCCGATCCTTGAGCCTCTTCCAGACCCCGAAACGGAGGACCCCGATACTGGCCCTGATACAGAACCCGATACTGGGTTTTCAGCAAGTTTCACCTTGGTAGACACCAGTACAAATGAAATCCTCCAAACCACCCTTTCCGAGGGAGAGACTGTCGCGGCAGGGCCGATCAGTATTGTGGCACAGCCATCGCAAAACGTTGGCAGCGCAAGCTTTTCGGTAAACGGACAGTTCATTCGTACCGAAAATGTCGAACCCTATGCGCTATTCGGCGATAATTCCGGCGATTTCTTCGACGGCGCCTTAAACACAGGTGAGAACACAATCGAAGTTGTGTTCACATCGGGCACAGGGGGAACGGGCGATGTTGTGGGTCGTGAAACCCTGACCTTTACAGTCGGCGACACAACAACAGATCCAATTCCCGACCCTGATCCCGATCCTGATCCTGATCCTAATCCGATGCCATTGCCAGATCCCGACCTTTCGCTTGCTGGAGCTGCTGACAGGATCCTGTTCCATTTCGACGGGAACAATAATGACCCCGATGATATCGCCGCGATGGCCGCCGCGTCCTTGATGACGGCGGCGGCTGGCATTGAGGCGAAGACCACCTTCTTCTATGGCAACAACCTGTCGGAAAGTAACGCGGGCGGAAATCGTCTTGCAAATCTCGAGGCCTCAGCCGATTTTGCGGAAACGCTGGGGATTGATACGCGCGGCTATCAGGATGACCTGCCTGAGAGCGTGGAGGAGACCACCGAGTATTTCGTCGATCTTTTGGAAACGGGCGAGAAGATCCTCAGTCTGGAAGGCGGGCCGATGGAGGCGATCTATCGCGCCCTCGAACGGGTTGATCCCTCCCTACACTCCAATATCACTCTGGTCTCGCATGACAGATCATTCAATGAAAACCGCAGCGTTGGCAGCACGCCATTTGCCGAAAGCCCGAGGACGTGGAGCGATATCAGCGACGATTTTCCGGACGTAACACTGATCCAGATTGACAATCAAAACCGCGGAAATGCCAATGATCAGGGCTTTTATAGCTTTTACTGGAATGCATTGGACGGGGCCGAGGAGCCTGTCTTGCAGGCGGCACGGGCCGCGATGGAAGGCGCGGGCGGCTCCAAGAAAAACGATGCCTCGGATTCAGGCATGTTGTGGTTTGCGCTGACGGGCGAGGAAGATGGCGACCCAAGGGATGCGCTGGAATTCTTTGAAACCTCGGGGCTCTATGACCAGCCTTATCCTGCTGCCGAAAGTGACGCGCTTCTGATCTGAGCCGCATAGCTTGAGATTGACCGCCCCCGCGCTTGCCAGCATGGGGGCGGTGTTTTTGCGTCCCAAGCTTTAACCCGCCATTTTAAACTGCTCCCCAGCCCATTCTGCATGCTCCACGGGGGACCATTCCAGATTACCGTCATAGCGCCACGCCATCTGCCCTGTCTCATCCAGCGCAAACAAATGCAGCCAGCGATTGTCAAACAGCGCGCGCACGCCCTCATGGCGGCTCAGGATATCGCTCATCGCCTCGCGCGGGGCCTCGATGCAAACCGAGAGCCGCAGCGGATCATGGGCATAACCCTCACCCTCATAAATCGATTGCCATGCCAGACCCGCGCGCAAGGTGCCGCCATTGCCTTCAACCACACCGATCCCGCCTGTGACATTGTGCAAAAGCTTGTTCCCCGCGCCGAAGGCCTGCGGCGCCACGGTCGAGCCGTAATATTGCAAGCTGATCCAACTGGCCACGACCACGGGCGCGGTCATGATCAGCTCCAGCACGCCAAAACCGTTATCCTGTTTCCAGTCATAATCATGCAAGAAAGCGCGACCCTGCAAGGATTTGCCCGCTGTGCGCTGGCGCGGGGCGGCGATGAAGGCCTTGCAGCCCGCCAAAGCCCATTCTGGCCGCGTTTCCGACCAATCGCGGCTTCGCTTTACGATATCAGCCCCCCCATTCGCCCGAGGAAGGCGCAAGGCCCGCTCGCCCCTTGTAACCGCGCCTGCGGCGGCAAACCACGCCTTGGCTTGGTTGATCTCGGCCGTGTGCAGATGCTTTGCGGGGTCCCTCTCATATAGGGTGACCTGATCGGTGGTCGTGTCATGCAAGGCCCCCAGAAACAGCGTATCCTCGGGGATGTCGATGCCACGCGCGGCCAGCCCTTCGCGGACCTCGGCGCTGTTCAAAAGCCCTGCCAGAAGACGGGCATTCACCTCGCCCGAATAGCCGCCGCAGGCCCCGCAATGAAGGCCACTGGCAAAGGGGTTATTGACCACATTCGCGCCATGGCCCGCCAATACCACCAGCCGCGCGAAATTATCGGTGAAGGACATTGCGCGCAAAATGGTTTCAGCCGAGGTGATCTGGCTGTCCAGATCAAGGGCAGGATCAAGCCGCGGTGCGGGGCCATTGGGCATGGCATTGGGGGCCATATTGAAGGTGTCGCGCAGCAGCTTGGCCGCATAGATCGGCCCCATCGCCTCGACAAAGGCGAAGGAGGAGACCGCCGCCAATTTGAACCGCCCCCATGCACGGCTGGCGCGCGCTTTGAAGCGGGTGTTCTGGTCCGCCAGTGGGTTATCCCCTTGCGAGGTCGAGGTGACCGCAGGGTTGAGTAATACGGGCAAACGTTTCTCGGTCACATCCGAGGCAAAGCCTTTATGCGCCGCCGTCAACCCGAAGAACCCCGCGAAACCAATGGTTTGGATGTCATCACTCGCCCCTTCCAACGCGCGGCGGAACACCTCGGAGCGGACATCGATACAAAAAGCCACCTGCAAGGCAGGCCGTGTATCATTGGTATTGCGCGGGGCTTGGGCGAAGGTCTGGGCCAGATCCCGCTGGACCGAGCGCTCCCACGCCTCCTGCAAAATGGCATCTGTCTCAAGGTCCTGCGATGGCGCAAGCGGGCTGGCATGCCCGGCTTTCACCTCTAGCCATTTGGCGGTTATCTCATCCTCATATTGCAGGAACAGCGCCTCCTCCCACAAAAGGCGAATGGTCAGCAAATCGGTGATGGTCTGATCCGAGCGCCCTTCCAATTCGGCCTGCCACAGATGGTAGCGCGCCACCTGCGCCCATCCCCCGAGCGAGAAAAGCAATTGGTGAAAATAGGTGTCGAGCATCTGCGCGCCAAGGCCAAGCCGCTTGGCCGCCCGCAAGCGCGCCTCAGGGGCGGTATCAGGGGTTTCGCTGGCAAATTGGCCAAAGCCGCTCAGCCCCATAATCTCGGGCGTCAGATCATGGGTGGCGTGCTGACGCCATGCATCATAGGCCCCACGGCGGCGCGGCGCGGACCACAGCGCTTGGCCTTGGTCGAAATAGCCTGCCGCCCATTGGCTGAACCGATCGGCAATAATGCCCGCCCAATCAATGCCCGAGACCTCTGCCGCCAGATCGGCGATGCTGGGATGCGGGGTTTGGGGGGCGGCTTGTGTTTTGGCTGCCTCTTTGAGGGCCGCGATATCGTTTGGCCCCGCGCCCTGCTGTGCGGCAAGGGCGGCCTCCAGATCGGCATCGGTGATCGTGCCATCGGCGATCCGCGTGGCATACCAGTCGCGCGGCATGGTGACGGCCACACCCCCGATACGGCCCAATCGCGCGCCCGTTTGGGCCAATGTCTCGCCCGTTTGGCCAAGATAGGGGTTCACCGCCACCGAAGAGGCCAGCGGCCAGACAGGCGGGATGGCGCGGGCGCTTGCGTCACTGGCTTTGGTGAGGGCGGTTAGCGAGAGCTTGGGAGCTTTGGTCATGGGATCAGGTCCTTTGCTTCGATCAGGAGGGCCGCTTGGCGGACCAAGCATTCAGGATTTTGTCAAACACGGCATTGGCATAGAGCCCGTTGGACAGATGCACCCGCAGCCCCGCGGCAGCGGGATGATAGGCCCATAGCGGGAACATCGCTTGTGCCACCGCCACCACGCCGAAACTGAACAGTGCCAGCAGGATCAGCGCCCATTCCAACGGTCCAGGCGCGGGGGTTGCGGGCAAGGTGCCATACATCAGCCAATCTGCACCGCGTTGCAGGGCGAAATACCCGATGGCAGCGGCGACCGAGTAAAGGGCCGTGCGCTGCGTCAAGACGCGCGGGGCGGCATCGGCCAGACCTTGCGCCAGCAGATAGGCCACGCCAAAGATCAGGATTGCGCCTAGCGCAATCGCTTGCGGGGATTTGCCCGAAACTCCGAAGACAAAGCCCACGGCAGCATAAATCACCAGCGCAATCACAAAGGCCCGCCCCACGGCCACCCCATTGGGGATCGCCACAGGCCCCGGCCTGCGGATCGAGGCGACCCCCTCCACCGCCGAGCCTGACGCAAGGAAGGCATGCGCCTTATAAAGCGAATGGGCCACGATATGCAGCAGCGCCAGCGGGAAAAGCGCCAGACCGCATTGCAGCACCATAAAGCCCATTTGCGCCACGGTGGACCATGCCAGCGAGGTCTTCACCGCCGATTGCGTCAGCATCACCAAGCCGCCAAAAAGCGCCGTGAACCCGCCGATAATCACCAAAAAGGCCAAAACCCCGGGCGAGAGGAGCATCACATCGGCAAAGCGGATCAACAAGAACCCGCCCGCATTGATGACGCCCGCATGCAACAGCGCCGAGACAGGGGTCGGCGTCTCCATCATCTCGGTCAGCCAGCCATGCATCGGGAATTGCGCCGATTTCAGCATCGCGGCCAATGCAAGAGCGGCGGCAATCCAAGGGGCCAGATCGCGGCCTTCGCCAAGGCGGGCCGCCTCAAGGATATGCGCGATATCGCCCGTGCCGTAATTGATCAAAAGCAGGATAAAGGCGATCACCAAGGCGGCATCCCCCATGCGCGCGGTGATCCATTTCTTATGCCCTGCCCTTTGGGCGGCCACGCGGTCGGGGTAATGCAGCAGCAGCTTGTGCAAAAACAGGCTGACCGTGATCCATGCCAGCGCCAATTGCAGCAGATTGCCCGCAATCACCAGCATCATAACCGCCACCAAAGTCGCGCAGAGCCAGCCTGTAAAACGGCCTTGCCGCTCATCGCCATCCATATAGGTGGCTGCGAAACGCAGCACGATCCAGCCCACAAACGAGACCAGCAGCAACATAATCGCGCTGACAGGGTCCAGCCTGACCGAAAGGCCCATCCCGAACACCCCGATCAACGGACTGCTGCCCGCGCCATGCAGCACCAAAAGCCCGCCAGACAGCACCGCAATGGCAAACCCCGCCAGCGCAATCCATTCCACCTGACGCAGGGTCTGGAAGGGGCGCAATTGCGGTCCGCGAAATGCGAGGATGGCAGCCCCCACAAGGGCAAGAGGTGCAAGGAAAGGCAGGGTCGCGATAAGCACGGGGCAAAATCCTTTGGCTGGAATGCGAGTTTCGGGGGGAATAGCAGCGCCAAAACAAAGAATAAAATTCATTGTTTGCTAATAACCGTTCTGTTAAATGAATGGATATGTCAGAGTTCAATTACCACCATCTGCGCTATTTCTGGGCTGTGGCCCATGATGGCAATCTCACGCGCACGGCCGAGCGGTTAAACCTGTCGCAATCGGCGGTCTCGGTGCAAATCAAACAGCTTGAGGCGCAACTGGGCCATCCCCTTTTCGAGAGACGCGGACGCCAGTTGATCCTGACCGAGGCGGGCCGGATCGCGCTGGATCATGCCGATGCGATTTTTGCGGCAGGGCGTGAACTGGTGGGCACTTTGCAGGAAAAGGGGCGCACGCGCCAAGCCATCCGGATCGGGGCATTGGCCACGCTGTCGCGCAACTTCCATATGGAATTCCTGCGCCCCGTGCTGGACCGCCCCGATGTGGAGATCATCCTGCGCTCGGGCACCAGTGCTGATTTGTTGCAATCACTGGAAAGCCTGAACCTTGATGTCGTGCTGATCAACCGCGCCCCCTCGCGCGATGCGGTCACGCCCTTTGTCTCGCACCGCATCTCCGAGCAACCCGTCAGCCTGATCGGCACGCCCAAGCGGCTGAAAGACAGCTTAAGCGCCGCAGAAAGGGTTGCGACCCAGCCCGTTATTCTGCCCACGCCTGATACCAATATCAGGGTGGGCTTTGATGCATGGACCGAGCGTCTTGGCATCCGCCCCCAGATCGCCGCCGAGGTAGATGATATGGCGATGATGCGCCTGCTGACACGCGCGGGCGCGGGGCTGGGGGTGCTCTCGCCCATTGTGGTGCAGGATGAATTGAATACAGGCCGCCTGATCGAGGCCGAGCGCCTGCCCAATATCACCGAGACCTTCTACGCCGTGACCCTATCGCGCCGCTTCCCCAATCCGATCCTTGCCGATCTTCTGGATGAACGCGCGATTTAAGGCGTGCTTATTCCGGCGCGCTGTCATCACGCCATTTCGCGTCATAATGGCTGCCATCACAAAAAGGCTTATTCTTAGACAGGCCACAACGGCAGAGCGAGTATTTCGCGCGGCTGGCACCGACCCCGTTAAACTCGGCCTCCAAACAGATATTGGTGACATGATAGGGGCCGTTTTTCTCAATCTGGATCGAGACATCACCCGTCGTCATATGCTGCTCGGGCACATCCCCGACCGAGACCCGCAACGCCCCCGAGGGGCAGGCCGCGATCACATCCAAAATCTCGGCCAGTTTGCCCTCGCTTGGCTGGATCCACGGCTTTTGCTTGGGGTTGAAAACCGCCTTAGCACGCGCCTGACATTGCGCAGCATGGGTGCACAGAGCGGGGGTGTAGCTGATGGTGACAGGCACGCCTTCGGCCTCGCCCTGATACTCAACAGCGGCGTTGCGCAGTTTGGTATGGTCGGGCGCGCTGACAAAGCCCGCCCCGCCATGTGACCCGTCACAAAAAGGCTTGTTGGAGGAGGCCCCGCAGCGACACAAAGCCATCATCGGCTTGGCGTCGATATCTCCGCCCTGCCCCGTTTTCAGATCAGGCCCGTTTTCAACAATCAAAGGGCCATCTTCGCGCAGTGAAATCTTTGGAATAGTCGACATGATATACCTCAATTCAAAAGGATGTTCAGGACAACTCAGCCTTGCGGCGTGGAAACCAGACCAAGAAACTCGAGATAACGGCCGCGCTGGAGAATAATGTCATGACCGTTCCGGGGACGAAATTAACATAGCCTTGCAGATCGAGCATAAGGAAATATCCGACATCCGCCAAACCGCCCACAAGGGCTGTCACCCAGATCGCCGTCATATTGCCCCGCCAGATAAATCCCGCACCGATCAAGGTCACCAAACCGATCCAGAGCAGGTTGAACCCGTGTTGATTAAGGATGCCGCCAACAGCGCCATGATACTCAGCGGCCAGCAAGGCAGGCTCCACCGCATCAGCAATGCCCGCGAAGCCTTCCGCCGTGGGGCGGATAATGGTGATGAGGCCCGCAAACATATGGACAAGCCCCCAGATCACCCAAAGCACGGCCGCAAATTTGAGGAGGTTTTTTTGAGTTTGTGTCATGGTCATTCTTCCTTTGGCTTGCGCAGGCGAGCCCTTGGGCGTGCGGCCATAGCGCTGTTGAAACTGTCTTGAGGGCAGTTTTCAGCGATCCCAAATGCAGCACAACTCACCCAATTGCGCAGCATATGCGCATTGATGCGACATGCGCTCCGTGTTAGCAGGATGTATGGATCATTGGACCGAACTCAGAACCGCCCTGAAACTGGCACAGCTTGGCACGGTCAGCGCCGCCGCCACAGCGCTTGGCGTTCATCGCGCCACGATAAACCGCCATGTGGATACGCTGGAAGGCGCACTTGGTGCACCGCTTTTTCAACGCCATGCCCGCGGCTACACGCTGACCGATGCGGGCCGCGATATGCTGGAGGTGGCAGGCCGCGCCGATGAGATGTTTGAAGACCTTGAAGGCCGCAATAAAAGCCGCGCCAGCCAGCTTTCAGGTAATCTGGTGATCACCTCGCTCTCGGGGGTTGCGGCTTTGATCATGCCCACCATCCGCGCTTTTCACCAAATCCACCCCGATATCGAGCTGACATATATCGCAGGGGAAAATCTAGCCCGTCTCGAATATGGCGAGGCCCATATCGCCATTCGCGCAGGCAAAAAGCCCGATATGCCCGATTATGTCGTCCAGCCCTTCAGATCGATTGAGTTCGGGCTTTTCGCAAGCCAAAGCTATATCGCGCAATACGGGCACCCTGAGGGCGGGGGCTTTGCAGGGCACCGCTTTGTTGGGGCCATCGGGCAAAACTCGCGACTGCCCTTTTCGGAGTGGATGACTGAAAATGTCACCCGCGACATGCTGGCATTGGAGACAAATGACCCCAATGTCGCGCAAGAGGCGATCTGCGCAGGGATGGGGTTGGGTTTTCTCGCCGCACATGATGCAAGCGCGTGCCAAGACCTTGTCGCCCTCCTCCCGCCGAGCGGCGATTTCAAGGCCAGCCTTTGGCTGGTCACCCATGTCGATCTGCACCGCACCGCCAAGGTTCAGGCCTTTTTGCAAATGCTCAAGACAGCGGGGCCTTAGGATGCGTCGCTTCTTATCCATCGGGGAATGCATGCTGGAAATGGCACCTGCGCAAGACGGGCTCTACAAGGCGGGCTTTGCGGGCGACACATTCAACACGGCTTGGTATGCGCGTAAATTGGCGGATGCACAGGTCGACATCGCCTATATGACGGCGATCGGCGAGGATGCCGCCTCGCGCCAATTGGAGGCCTTCATTCGCCAAGCGGGGGTCACGCCCGAGCTGCGCTACCGCACAGATCGCACGATCGGGCTCTATATGATTTCGCTGCAAAACGGAGAGCGGTCTTTCAGCTATTGGCGCGGGCAATCAGCGGCCAAGACGCTGGCCGATGATCTAGGCGACCTGCCCAACATCAAAGCAAGTGATCTGGTTTATGTCTCGGGGATCACATTTGCCATCCTGCCCGAAACAGGGCGCGAAAACCTGCTGGCCGCCATCGCCAAGGCGCGCGCGCAAGGGGCAGTTGTTGCCTTTGACCCGAACCTGCGCCCAAAGCTTTGGCGCGATGCCGATGAGATGCGCGCGGTTATCATGCAGGCAGCAGGATGCGCCGATATCATCCTGCCATCGTTTGAGGATGAGGCCGAATGGTTTGGCGATGCCGATCCTGCCGCCTGTGCCGCGCGCTATAGCAAAGCGGGTGCGGCGCGTGTGGTGGTAAAAAACGGGGCGGGCCCGATCTGCCTGTCTGACGCAAGCGCGCTGTCCTATCTTGATGTTGCGCCAGTGGCGCAAGTTGTGGACAGCACAGCGGCGGGGGATGCCTTCAATGCAGGCTTTCTGGTGGCATTGGATGACGGGGCCAGCATGGAGCAGGCCGCGCGCGCCGGATGCGATGTCGCGCGCAAGGTGATCGCACAGCGCGGGGCTTTGACCGAGATTTAACGCAAGCCGCATAGGCAAGAATTCTGCCATTGCAGGACGCGCGCGCAAAACACTTCTGTTTCGCGGGGAACTCTGTCTATCCTGACCCCATGCGCTGGACCCTGCTTGCCCTTTTCCTGCTTGCCGCTTGTGGCCGCCCTCTGACCGAGGCCGAGCAGGTTTTCATGGCTGAACTGGCAGGCCCCGCCTTTGACCCCGCCCCTGTGCGCATCACGCAGAACCCGTTGATCGGGCTGACCACCCGCAGCTATCCCGCCCGCCCCCGCAGCACCTGCCGCGAAAGGATATTTCCAGCGCCTGAGGGCGATACCGTTACGGGGCGCACGGCGGGTATCGTGTTTTTCAACCGCCTTCATCTGCGCGAGGACTATGCCCTGCCCGATTACATCGCGCGCGAGGATGGCGCGGTGAACCTGCTGGCACAAATGTTTTTTGCCCATGAAATGACCCATATCTGGCAATGGCAAAACCGCGCGCGCACGGGCTACCACCCTGCCCGCGCCTTCGCCGAACATGCCCGCCTAGAAGACCCATATCTGTTTGAGGCCGAGGCCGAGCTGCCCTTTCTGGACTATGGCTATGAGCAGCAAGCCAGCCTTGTGGAAGAATATGTCTGTTGCCGAACCCTTGATCCTGAGGGCGCGCGGACGCAGCGCTTGGAGCGTCTGATCTCCCAAGCCATGGATCTCAGCCCGATCTCGCAACATCCGCGCGCGCAAAGCGATATACTTCTGCCTTGGAGTGGTGTTGAGTTGGGTGGAATTTGTAGCTGAAAGGTAGCCCGCCATGCCATGGACCCATCCCGCTTTGATCATGTTGCTGGCCGGTATCGGCATCCCGCTTCTGGCGGTGATGAATGCGCGGCTGGGGGCCAATATCGGCAGCCCTGCGGCAGCAGCCGTGGTTTTATGTTTTGTGGGGATGTGCGTCTCAGGGGTGGTGATGTTCAAGACAGGCGCGTCAAGCCTTGGCGCGCTTTCCGAGCAGCCGAAATACTTGTTTCTGGCAGGGGCGTTCATGGCATTTTACGTGCTCAGCATTACCTTTATCGCCCCGCGTTTCGGAGTGGGGAATGCGGTGTTTTTCGTGTTGATCGGTCAATTGATATCGGCCGCAATCATTGATCATTTCGGGCTGTTCGGGGCCAATGTGACCCCGTTGAGCCTGATCCGCGCTTTGGGCATTGCGGTGATGGCCGTGGGCGTGGCAATTACGCAATTTGCGCCTAAGGGTTAGAGCGCCCAGATCAGCCCGCAGCGCGCTCTTCCAGCTCAAGCCATTCTTCCTCGGCGGCGGCCAGTTTTTGCTGCCGCTCGGTCAGGGCCTCTGTTGCTTTGCGGAATTTCAAAGGCTCGCGCGTGAACAATTCTGCATCCGAGAGCAGGCCTTCCAGCTTTGCAATCTCGGCCTCAAGCCGCGCGATCTCGGCGGGCAGTTCCTTGAGGCGGTGGGTCTCGGTAAAGCTGAGTTTGACCGCTTTAGGCGTTTGGGCTTTGGGTTTCTCGGGCGCGGGTTTTGAGGATTTCGAGGCCGCCTCGCCTTCCCATTTCTCCTGATCCGCGCCGCGCTGCGTCAGGTAATCCGTCCAGCCGCCCGCATAGGCCGTGGCGTGGCCATCGCCTTCCATGGCGATGGTGGTTGTGGCCACGCGGTCAAGGAAATCACGGTCATGGCTGACCAACAAAACCGTGCCGCCATAATCGCCGAGCAAATCCTGCAACAGGTCCAGCGTTTCCACATCCAGATCATTGGTCGGTTCATCGAGCACCAGAAGATTGCTTTCGCGTGCCATGATGCGCGCCAACAAAAGCCGCGCCTTTTCCCCACCTGAAAGCGATTTGACCTTGGCGCGCGCCTGACGGTCATCAAAGAGGAAATCCTTGAGATAGCTGACCACATGGCGCGGGGTGCCGCGCACCATCACTTGGTCGGAGGAGCCGCTCACCCCCATCAGGGGATCATTGGTCAAACAATCCCAAAGCGTGGCTTCGGGATCCAGCAGGGCGCGGGTCTGGTCAAAGACCGCGATATCGAGGTTGGTGCCATGTTTGACGCTTCCCTCATCAGGCTCGATCTCGCCTGTCAGGATTTTCAGCAAAGTGGTCTTGCCCACACCATTGGGCCCCACAAAGGCCACACGGTCCCCGCGCAACACGCGCAGGTCAAAGGGGGCCAGAATTTCCTTATCGCCAAAGCTTTTCGAGATGCCGCGCGCCTCGATCACCTTTTTGCCCGACTGCTGACCATCTTCCAATGCCATCGCGGCCGTGCCCTGACGGCGGATCATCGACGAGCGCTCGGCGCGCAGGCCTTGCAGGGCGCGCACACGGCCTTGGTTGCGCTTGCGCCGCGCGCTGATCCCCTCAACGGCCCATCTGGCTTCGGCCTTGATCTTGCGGTCCAGCTTGTGGCGCGAGACGTCTTCTTCTTCCCAAAGCTTGTCACGCCATTCCTCGAAATGAGCAAAGCCCTTTTCATTGCGCCGCACTTGGCCGCGATCCACCCAAAGCGTGGCGCGGGTCAGGGCATTGAGAAAGGCACGGTCATGCGAGATCACGACATAGCCCGCGCGGCTTTCGGCCAATTGGCTTTCGAGCCAGCCAATCGCCTGAATATCGAGATGGTTGGTCGGCTCGTCCAGCAGCATCAATTCTGGCGCTTCGGCCAAAAGACGCGCCAGCGCTGCGCGGCGGCGTTCCCCGCCCGAGGCGCGATCAGGTTCGGCTTCAAGGCGCAGCTTGAGCCCCTCTGCCACGGAATAGACGCGCCATTCCTCGCCATCGGCCAAACCTGCAGTGGCATAATCACCCAAGGTCGCAAAGCCGTCAAAAACGGGGTCTTGTTCCATATAGCCGACACTCACCCCTTGCGGGATCACGCAAGCGCCTTTGTCAGGCTCGGTCAGGCCCGCCATCACCTTGAGCAAGGTCGATTTGCCCGATCCATTGCGCCCCACAAGCGCGACACGGTCGCCCTCCTGGACCACGAGACCGAGGTCATGAAAAATCGGATCGCCGCCGAAAGTCAGCGAGATGTCGGAAAGCTGGAGAAGGGGTGCGCGTGCCATGGCCTGCGAGCTATGCCGCGCGGCGGGAGGCGTCAAGTTCTCAGTTGCCGGCTATTGCCGATTTCGCGCTTATTGGCCCAACATCCAGTCGCCTTCGGGCCAGAAGGCATGGAAGGCAAAGGCAAACATCACGTCATGGGCGATATCGCCCCCCTGCCCGTCCGAGACCCGCACCATCCCGACATCACGCCCCTCAGGGATGCGCGCGGCATCAAGGGCCGAGGCCACGCCGCCTTGCCAGTCCAGTGTCACACCTGCCTCGCTGATCGAGCCCTCCTGCGACAGGCGCGACAAAGGCCATGCTTGCGTGCCCACGCGCACCACGCGCGCCAGCGGCTCGATGCCATGGGGCGGGTTTTCACCATTATAAAGGAAAGGCTGCGCCGAGCTGTCATAACCCACATAGGGGTTGCGCCCATAAGGGCGGTTGAAATCGGGCTGATCCATCACCAAGCCGTCAGGGTGGCGGGTGCTGAAGCTTTCCCAGCTTTCCACCCATGAGACATGGATCACATCCAGATCAACGCCTGTCATCTCGCCAACAATGCCTTGGCCAATGGCCTGCTGCCACCAGCTTTCGGTCTCGCGGTCATACATGATCATATCGGAATGGCGCAGCTTGCCTGATACCCCGAAACTCAGCACGCGGTCTTCGACACGGCGATCAAAGGTGATGGCTGAATTACACAAAGGGCAGAAGGTGACGGCAATCGGCAGGCCCTCCACCTCGTCATTCACGATCTCATGCCATGTCAGGTAGCGCAAAGGATAGGCGCGCGCGGGGCCATCAAGGCTGACAGTGATCACGGGTTCATTGGGCGCGAGGCGGGTTTCATCACCCACGGCGATCATCTGGGGCGCATCCAGCGCAGGGATACCATCGCGCGGCGGTCCGCCATCCATGACGGAGGAAAAATCAATCTCGCTTTGGGTGAAATCGGTATTCGGCCATTCGGCACGCCACAAGACCGGATCGGCCCAAACGGGTGCTGCAAGACAAATTGCAATAATCGCTGTGATGATGCGCATGGCGCCCTTCCCCCTTTTGACGTCATCTGACGCGCATAGGGTGACAGAGCTTTGGTCTTGCGCAAAGCCCCACTCACAGGCTTGTGAGAGGGGCTGAGGCTTTGTTACTCGCTGGCGGCAGGCGCCGCAGGCTCTGGATCGCTGTCCAAGGCCCGCACCTCGACCATGCGATCGGGCGCGCCGATCACGGCCCCATTGGGGCCACGACCAAGCTTGATCGCATCCACCACATCCATGCCATCCACGACCTGCCCGACAATGGTATATTGCCCATTGAGATGCGGCGCGGGCGCAAACATGATGAAGAACTGGCTATTGGCCGAGTTCGGATTGTTGCTGCGCGCCATGCCAAGCACCCCACGGTCAAAATCGAGATCGGAGAATTCGGCAGGCAGATCGGGATATTCCGAGCCACCGCGCCCCGAATACCGCATATCCATGCCTTGACGGCCAAATTCCACATCGCCCGTCTGCGCCATGAAGCCTTCGATCACGCGGTGAAACACCACATCATTATAGGCCCCTTCCGAGGCGAGCGTGGTAATCCGCTCGACATGCTGGGGGGCCACATCCTCGAACAGGTCAATGATGATCGTGCCGCTGGCTTCACCTGCGACATCAATCTCGAGGCCCGCCGCAAAGGCGGGCGCACCGAGCAGGGAAACCGCTAGACCAAGCGCGAGCTTACGCATCTGCGGCCACCTTCATGCTGATCATCTTGTCGGGGCTCGCAGGTGGCTCGCCACGGGTGATCGCATCAACATGCTCCATGCCCGATATCACACGACCATAGACCGTGTATTGACCATTGAGGAAATGGTTGTCGCTGAAATTGATGAAGAACTGGCTATTGGCCGAGTTCGGGTTAGACGAGCGTGCCGCCCCCAAAGTGCCACGGTCATGCGGCAATTTCGAGAATTCGGCAGGCAGGTCAGGCTTGTCCGAGCCGCCCGTGCCCGCCATGCGGATATTGCCGCCATCATCCAGCTTGCCATGCTGCACATCGCCTGTCTGCGCCATGAAACCGTCGATCACACGGTGGAAGGCCACGCCGTCATAGGCACCCTCGCGCGCCAATTCCTTCATGCGCGCTGCATGCTGGGGGGCCACATCGGCCAAGAGCTCGATCGTGACAGTGCCATCTTTCAATTCAATCAGGATGGTGTTTTCGGGATCTTTGATATCGGCCATCAGGCTCTCTCCTTATCTGCGATTTGGCGCGCACCCTAGTGCGGCGAAAGCGAAAGGAAAAGCGCAGATCAACGGCTGTATTTCGCCACAAGCGCGTCGCGCACCGCTGGCGGCACGAATGCCGAGACATCGCCGTTAAGCCGCGCGATCTCCTTGACCAGTTTCGAGGCGATGGCCTGACGCTCGGCCTCGGCCATCAAAAACACGGTCGTAATCTCGGAATCGAGTTTACGGTTCATGCCAACCATTTGGAATTCATACTCAAAATCAGCAACCGCCCGCAGACCACGAATGATGATCGAGGCCCCCACATCGCGCGCGCAATCAATCAAAAGGTTCTCGAACGGATGCACGGCAATCTCAACGCCTGTGGCCTCGGAGATGGTTTTCATCTCAGCCTCGACCATGGCCACACGTTCTTCAAGCGAAAACAGCGGGCCTTTGTCGCGGTTGATGGCAACGCCAATGACAAGGCGGTCCACCAGCTTGCAGGCGCGCTTGATGATATCGACATGGCCCAATGTAATTGGATCAAATGTGCCCGGATATAGACCTGTGCGCATGGATCTGACCTCCTCATCCCTTATCTGGGCTGCACGCAACATTATTGCGCGGCTGAACGCAAGAGGCTTTGACTAAGGAGACTTACGTCAATGCCCCATAATCATCCCTTCAAGCGCATCCTTTTCCATCGCCAATTCGGCAAGGCGGCCCTTGACCACATCCCCGATCGAGATCAGCCCGATCATCTCGCCATTGCGGATCACGGGCATATGGCGGAAGCGGCCATCGGTCATGATCTGCAAAATCTCGAGCGCGGTCTGGTTCTCATCACAGGTGACGATCTTGGCGGTCATCAGCGCCTCGACGGGGTCAAGCATCGCCTCGACGCCGCGTTTGCCTGTTTCGCGCACGACATCGCGCTCGGACAAGACACCGTCAATGGATTTCCCATCGGGCGATACCATCACCGTGCCGACGCGATGCGCGCTCATCAATTCGACCGCTTCAAGAACCGTTTGGTCCTTTGTAACCGACAAAATGCCCTGATTGGCTTTGGTCTTGAGGATTTGTGAAACCAACATCAGATGTCCTCCCAAACATACTGGATGGCTTCAGGGTCGCGCGGGGCTTGGCCAGCTGTCAAGTCTGCAAAGGAGAGCGGCCCCCCTCCGCCATGGCTTCGAGCCGCGCAACCTCGGCCTGCAACCCCGCCACCAGAGCATCGGCAAAGCGCGTCAAACGGTCCGAGCGCCGATCCGAGGCATGGCGCACCAGATAAAAGGCGCGTGTCAGGCTGAGGTCCTGCATCAGAACACGCGTCAATTCAGGGGCAAAGGGCAGCGCGAAATCATGCACGATGCCAATCCCCCCCTGCCGCAACATCTGCAATTGCACCGCAACAGAATTGGAGGCGCGCTGCACGCCCCCCTTGGCCAAGGCCCCCAAATAATCCAATTCCTTGTCGAAAATCATATCAGGGATATAGCCGATCACGGGGTGTTCAGGCGCATGATGCAGCGCCTCGGGCTGGGGCAGATCATGGCGCATCGCCAGATGCAGACGGTAATCGGTGATCTTTTGCACGCTGAGCCGCGTTGCATCAGGCGGGCTGACTGTGATGGCCATATCCGCCTCGCGCTTGGACAGGTTCACCACCCGCGGCAGGGCCAGAATCTGAACCTCAAGATCGGGATTATCGGCTTGGATCGCGGCGCAGACCTGCGGCAGCAGGTAATTCGCGCAGCCATCAGGCGCACCGATACGGATGATCCCCGACATCCCCTCGCCCACGCCCGAAACCGCCCCCGCCCCAGAGGACAAAGCCATCTCGGCCCGCTCGGCAGGTTCAAACAGCCGCGCGCCCGCCTCTGTCAGCGCGTAGCCTTGCGGGGATTTCACGAACAGGACTTGGCCGAGCGCCTCCTCCAAGCGCGCCACGCGCCGCCCCACCGTCGCGGCATCCATCCGCAAAATCTTGCCCGCGCCCGTCAGGCTTTCACTGCGAGCCACCGCCAGAAACACCCGCGCATCATCCCAATTCCGCATACGACCCTCATTTTGCAAAAATGCAAATCTACTTTGACAACCTGCCCCTTTTACCTGCGCGTTTGCAAGACTATAAGACGCCTTATCAAGACACACTCTTTGGGAGGACACCCGATGAACGAGATCGGTCACTGGATTAACGGCAAACATGTCAAAGGCACGTCTGGCCGCATGGCAGATGTCTTCAACCCCGCAACAGGCGAAGTTCAAGCCAAGGTGGCGCTGGCCTCCAAGGAAGAAATGGACGCCGCTGTTGCAGATGCTGCAAAAGCGCAGATCGAATGGGGCAATACCAACCCGCAGCGCCGCGCCCGCGTGATGATGAAGCTGGTTGACCTGATGAACCGCGATATGGACAAGCTGGCCGAGGCGATCAGCCGCGAGCATGGCAAAACCATTCCCGATGCCAAAGGCGACGTTCAGCGTGGCCTTGAAGTCATCGAATTTTGCATCGGCGCGCCGCATCTTTTGAAGGGCGAGTTTACCGATAGCGCCGGCCCCGGCATCGACATGTATTCCATGCGCCAGCCTTTGGGCGTTGTTGCAGGTATCACCCCGTTCAACTTCCCCGCGATGATCCCTTTGTGGAAACTGGGCCCCGCGCTGGCTTGCGGCAATGCGATGATCATGAAGCCCTCCGAGCGCGACCCCTCCTGCCCGATGATGCTGGGTGAGTTGCTGCAAGAAGCGGGTCTGCCCGATGGCGTCTTCCAGGTCATCAATGGCGATAAGGACGCCGTGGATGCGATCCTTGATAATGACACCATTCAGGCCGTGGGCTTTGTCGGCTCCACCCCGATTGCGCAATATATCTACAGCCGCGCAACCGCGAATGGCAAACGCTGCCAGTGTTTTGGTGGTGCCAAGAACCATATGATCATCATGCCTGATGCCGATATGGACAAAGCCGCTGACGCGCTTGTGGGTGCGGGCTATGGCGCGGCGGGCGAACGCTGCATGGCGATCTCGGTTGCTGTTCCCGTTGGCGAGGAAACCGCCGACCGCCTAATCGAGAAGCTTGTCCCCCGCATCGAGGCCCTCAAGGTCGGCCCTTATACGTCGGGCGATGATGTGGATTACGGCCCTGTTGTCACGGCCGCCGCCAAAGCCAATATCGAGCGCCTCGTGCAAACAGGCGTCGATCAAGGCGCCGAGCTGGTCGTTGATGGGCGTGATTTCAACCTGCAAGGCTATGAAGACGGCTTCTTCGTAGGCCCGCATCTCTTTGACCGCGTGACACCCGATATGGATATCTACACGCAAGAGATCTTCGGACCTGTTCTATCGACCGTGCGCGCAGGCTCCTATGAGGAGGCTATCGGCCTTGCGATGGACCATGAATATGGCAATGGCACAGCGATCTTCACCCGCGATGGCGACGCCGCGCGTGATTTCGCAAGCCGCATCAATATCGGCATGGTCGGCATCAATGTGCCCATCCCCGTGCCGCTGGCCTATCACACATTCGGTGGCTGGAAGAAATCGGGCTTTGGCGATCTCAACCAGCATGGTCCAGATTCCTTCCGCTTCTACACCCGCACCAAAACGGTCACCGCGCGTTGGCCCTCGGGCATCAAGGATGGCGGCGAGTTCAACTTCAAAGCGATGGATTGATCCTCTTTGCTTTAAAAATACTTTCAAAAGGGGCGGCCTTCGGGTCGCCCCTTTTTGTTTCCCGACAGGGTTTCACATGCCTTGCAAAACTTCTGAAACAGTCGGAAATTAAACACGCGTTCAATTAGAAGCGCGAGCGGGAGGAACTGGATCGTGGATTTCAACCTGAGCGAGGAACAAGAGGCCATTTTCGACATGGCACGCGGATTTGGGCAGGAGCATATCGCGCCCTTCGCGCGGGATTGGGAAAGCGCTGGCGAAATCCCCAAAACGCTCTGGCCGAAACTGGCCGAGCTTGGCTTTGGCGGGCTTTATGTCAGCGAGGAGGCTGGCGGATCAGGCTTGTCGCGACTGGATGCAACCCTTGTCTTTGAAGGCTTGTCGGAAAGCTGCGCCTCGGTCGCGGCTTTTCTGTCGATCCATAATATGTGCGCGAAAATGATCGAGAGCTTCGGCTCAGAGCCGCTCAAAGCCCGCTATCTGGGTCGCGCCTTGGCGATGGAGACCTTCTTTGCCTATTGCCTGACCGAACCGGGATCGGGCTCAGATGCAGCCGCCCTCAAGACACGGGCCGAGCGCAGCAATGAGGGCTATAAGCTCAATGGCACCAAGGCCTTCATCTCGGGCGGTGGCTATGCCGATGCCTATCTGGTGATGGTGCGCACGGGCGAGGAGGGCCCCAAGGGCATTTCCTCGGTGATTGTCGAGGATGGCGCGGCTGGTTTGAGTTTCGGAGGTTTGGAAGACAAGATGGGCTGGCGCTCACAGCCCACGCGGCAGGTGCAATTCGATGATTGCGCCATTCCTTCCGAGGCGCTTTTGGGCGAGGAAGACAAAGGGTTTTCCTATGCGATGATGGGCTTGGACGGGGGGCGGTTGAATATCGCGGCCTGCTCGCTCGGGGCCGCGCAAAGCGCGCTGACCCATACGCTGGCCTATATGGGCGAGCGCAAGGCCTTCGGGAAAAGCATCGATCAATTTCAGGCGTTGCAATTCCGCTTGGCCGATATGGAGATTGAGTTGCAAGCCGCGCGGGTGTTTTTGCGCCAAGCCGCCGCCAAGCTGGATGCGGGCGCGCCTGATGCCGCCAAGCATTGCGCCATGGCCAAGAAATTCGTGACCGAGGCGGGGAGCCGCGTGGCTGATCAATGCCTGCAATTGCATGGCGGCTATGGCTATCTGGCCGATTACGGAATCGAGAAGATCGTGCGTGATCTGCGGGTGCATCAGATCCTTGAGGGCACCAATGAGATCATGCGGATGATCACGGCGCGTCATATGCTGGCCGAGCGCGGCTGAGATCGGGCGTTTTTTCGTATTTTTGGAAAGATGAAACATCAATGAGCAGCGATATATCCATCCGGATCGAGGGCCATGCGGGACGGATTACTTTGACGCGGCCAGAGGCGTTGAACGCGCTGTCTTATAAGATGTGTCTGGCGATTGATGCCGCTTTGATAGACTGGGCCGATGATCCGAAAGTGAGGCTTCTGATCATTGATGCCGAGGGCGAGCGCGCCTTTTGTGCGGGCGGTGATATTGCCGAGATGTATGCCACAGGGCGTGCGGGGGATTTCGATTACGGGCGCAGGTTCTGGGCGGATGAATACCGCATGAATGCGCGGCTGTTCAATTTTCCAAAGCCCGTGATCAGCCTGATGCAGGGCTATACGATGGGGGGCGGTGTCGGGATTGGCTGTCATGGTTCGCATCGGGTGGTGTGTGAAAACAGCCAGATCGCCATGCCAGAAGTAGGGATCGGTTTGATCCCTGATGTGGGTGGCACGCTTGTGTTATCGCGCGCGCCTGGTCGGATGGGAGAGTATCTGGGCAGCACGGCGCGCAGGATGTCTGCGGCGGATGCGATCTATGCGGGGTTTGCGGATTTCTTCATCCCTCAGCAGCTCTGGCCCGATCTGATCCAAAACCTGTGTGACACGGGCGATTGGGAAGAAGTGGACCGCGCCGCCGTCCCGCCCCTGCCAAGCGATTTGGAAGGTCTACAAGCTGAGGTTGATGCCTGTTTTGGCGGCGAGAGTTTGCGCGATATCCTGAATGTGCTGGAGCATTCGGAAAGCCGCTTTGCACAAGAGACATTGGCCATTCTGGCGCGCAACAGCCCGCTGGCTATGGGGGCCGCAATCGAGTTGGTTCACCGCGCGCGGATGCGCGACAGCATCGAACATGCTTTGGAACAGGAATACCGCTTCACCGCGCGCGCGATGGAGAAAGGGGATTTTCTGGAAGGCATTCGGGCCGCAATCATCGACAAAGACCGCCAACCCAAATGGAAGCATGCCACCCCCAAAGAGGTGGGCGCGGCAGCCGTGGCGGCCATGCTGATGCCATTGGGCGCGGATGGTCTGACATTTTGAACAGGGAGGGAGAGCCCATGAAAATTGGATTTATCGGTCTTGGGAATATGGGGGCGCCAATGGCCGCCAATCTCGCGGCAGCGGGCCATGAGGTGGCAGGGTTTGACCTGAACGCGGCCGCCCCTGATGGAGTGCGCATGGCCGGCAGTGCCGCGGATGCGGCGAGGGATGCCGAAATCGTTCTGACGATGCTGCCCAATGGAGCGATCCTGCGTGCCGTCGCCGACGAGATCATCGCCGCGATGAGCAAGGGTGCCGTGTTGATCGACAGTTCTACCGTTGAGGTAGAGGCCGCCCGCGCTGTGGCCGCGCAGGCCCAAGCGGCGGGGCTGGAGTTTTTGGATGCGCCCGTCTCGGGCGGGGTTGGCGGGGCTGCTGCGGGGACATTGACCTTCATGGTTGGCGGCACCGAGGCAGGATTTGCACAAGCCACCCCCCTATTCGATATCATGGGGCAAAAGGCCGTGCTTTGCGGGGGGGCAGGCAATGGGCAGGCGGCCAAGATCTGCAACAATATGATCCTTGGCGTTACCATGATTGCCACTTGTGAGGCCTTTGCCTTGGCCGACAAGCTGGGGCTGTCGCGGCAATCCATGTTTGATGTCGTCTCGACCTCCTCGGGCTATAGCTGGTCGATGAATGCCTATTGCCCTGCTCCTGGCATCGGGCCGCATAGCCCCTCGGATAATGATTATAAGCCCGGCTTCGCGGCTGAGTTGATGCTGAAGGATTTGCGTTTGAGCCAATCGGCTGCCGATGCGGCAGATGCTGATACGCCCATGGGGCAGATGGCCGCCACACTCTATGAGCGCTTTGTCGAGCAGGAGGATGGTTTGGGCAAGGATTTTTCGGCGATGTTGCCACGATTTGAGGGGCGCGGGCGCGCATAAAGCGCCTCAATAGCCCCTTGACCCGCCAAAGGCGCATCATTTTTTGATGCGCCTTTTTCATTGAATTCAGTGCCTTAACTCGAATGATGTAAAAAAGATTTACTTTTTCACCCCCCCGCCTCTTGTGAGGGCGCGGTGCATCCTTATATCAGTAAATGTAATTAACATTAACATACTGAAACGCAGCAAAAGGAGATCAAAATGACATCTGCACCCGCAGCACCAATCGCACAGCCGCAAAGCTGGTTTGGTCGCGCAGAAAGCTGGCTTGATGCCCGCGGCAAAGGCGCATGGATCGCGGCTATGGTCCTGTCCTTCATCTTTTTCTGGCCAATCGGCCTCGCCCTTCTGGCCTATATGATCTGGAGCAAACGCATGTTCAATTCATCTTGCACAATGAGCCGCAAAAGCCGTCATCAAAATTTCCGCAGCTCGGGCAATACGGCCTTTGATGCCTATAAGGCCGATACATTGCAGCGCTTGGAAGACGAGCAGCGCGCCTTTGAGGAATTCCTCGAGCGTCTGCGCACCGCTAAGGACAAGTCGGAATTTGACCAGTTCATGGATGATGCCGCTGAAGCCCGCAAATCCGAGCGGGTCGCAAAAGAGGCGGATGCCGAGAGCTAAACCGCCAACCTGCCAGCCACGCCCCCTCCTCTCCCTTGGGTGTGGCTGGTTTCACGGGGTTGCGCCTGCCCCCTCCCCCAAGTTTAAATGGCGCAACCTCGAAAAATACATTTTACAAATCGCAGGGACAGACCCATGTCTACCTCTATGAATTCAAGCCTTCCCGATCCCTATCACCAAGCGGCCTTTTATGAGGGCGTGACCATCAAGCGCCTCTTTGCATGGGTGATTGACGTGATCCTTGTGACAGTGGCGACCCTTTTGCTGGGGCTTTTGACCTTTGGCATCGCGTGGTTCCTCTGGCCGATTTTCTATATCGCTGTGACCTTTGCCTATCGCTGGTTCACCATCTCATCGCGCTCGGCCACATGGGGTATGCGGGTGATGAATATCGAGCTGCGCGGCCCCACGGGCATGCAGTTCTCCAGCGGGGAAGCCGCCCTTCACACCTTGGCTTTTCTGGTCAGTTCGGCATTTTTCCTGCCGCAAATCCTGTCCATCGTGATGATGATGTTTGGCGGTCGCGGGCAAGGCCTGCATGACCTTCTGATTGGATCGGCGGCCATTAATCGCCCACGCTGAGTGTCCCTGCGGGGGCGCTTTTGTGAAAAATCTGTTGCGAGAAAGGGGGAAGCTGTTGCAGGCTTCCTTCCGTAACAGTATCGAGATGTAATGCGTCATTCACTCCCGATAGCACCGCAATTCTATGTGACGGCCCCGCAAACCTGCCCCTATCTTGATGGTCGGCGGGAACGTAAACTCTTTACCGCCTTGCAGGGCGAACATGCGGGCCAGTTGAATGATGCGCTCTCCAAGCAAGGCTTCCGCCGCTCGCAGAATGTGCTCTACCGCCCCTCTTGTGCGGATTGCTCGGCCTGTATGTCCGCGCGGATCAGGGTGGCCGATTTCGCCCCCAGCCGCAGCCATAAGCGCATTCTCAAGCGCAATGCAGGGCTGACACGCAGTGCGCGATCCCCTTGGGCCACGGAGGAGCAATATAACCTCTTCCGCCGCTATCTTGATAACCGCCACGCCTCGGGTGGGATGGCGGATATGGATGTCTTCGAATTTGCCGCGATGATCGAGGAAACCCCTGTGCGCAGTCGGGTGATTGAATATCGCGATGCCGCCAAGACGGATGAGGGTTTGGCAGCCGTTTGCCTGACCGATGTGCTGGATGACGGGTTGAGCCTTGTCTATTCCTTCTATGACCCAGACATGCAGAAACAATCGCTTGGAACCTATGTGATCCTTGATCATGTGGAGGTCGCGCGCGAGGCGGGGCTGCCTTATGTCTATCTTGGCTATTGGGTGCCTGGATCAGACAAGATGGGCTATAAGGCGGGCTTTCCCGCGCTAGAGGTCTTTGTAGGGGGCGAATGGACGCCGCTTGAGAACCCCGAGGAATATTCCAACCAGACCCATCCCCTTTCCGTGCAGCCGATTGCCGAGCAGGTGGCGCAAATCACCCTGCCCGACCGTATGGCCGAGCCGCAATCCCGCAAAGATTAGGCCCGCAAGGATTAGGCCCGCAAGGAAGAGGCTCTGACTTTAGTCAGATGTTCAAAGCAAAAGGGCGGCCAATTGGCCGCCCCTTTTCTTATCTGCATTAAAGCTGAGTGCCTTAGTTATTTGGCAGAAGATCCGGCACGAATGTCACGATCGACGGGAAGAGCCACAGAAGCGAGAGCCCCACCACTTGGATCAACACGAAAGGGATCACCCCGCGATAGATATGGCCTGTGGTCACCCCTGCAGGGGCCACACCGCGCAGATAGAACAGCGCAAAGCCGAAAGGCGGTGTCAGGAAGGAGGTCTGCAAATTGACCGCGATCATGATGGTCACCCATTTCGGGTCCAGCGTGCCGCCATAGATCACAGGCCCCACAATCGGGATCACAATATAAATGATCTCGAGGAAATCGAGCACGAAGCCAAGCACAAACAGGATCAGCATCACCAGCAAGAAGACGACCATTTCATTGTCGAAAGCCCGCAAGAATTGCTGGATGTAATGTTCACCCCCGAAGGAGATCAGCACGAGGTTCAGGATCTGCGAGCCGATCAGAATGGTGAAAACCATGCTGGTTACCTTCGCCGTCTCGCGCACCACTGGCGACAGGACAGAGGTGCGGAACAGCACATAGCAGCCATAGAGCAAGCCGAAGAAGGCAAAGTGATACGCGAATTGCGCCACGATATAGGCGATCCAATCTACGAGTGGCACATCTTCACGTGTGATCCGCAGGTCGAAATTCACCCCGACAAGGATCATGATCACAATGGCAAAGCTGGCCCAGATGATGATCTTCGACAGGCCGTTTTCTTCCTTAAGCTTGCGATAAGCGGCCAGCATGATCGCGCCCGCGGCACCAAGTGCAGCAGCAGGTGTCGGATTGGTGATACCACCAAGGATCGAGCCCAAGACGGCCACAATCAGGATCAGCGGTGGGAACACCACGCGCAACAGCTCGTTCTGGGCACAGCGGATCATCGCCTCGCGGGTTCCGTAAAGCGCTATGATCATCGGGATGGCCATAATCACGGTCGTGGTCCCCGCCGAGGTCGAGGGCCCGACGAACAGAATATCAGCCAAACAGACCAGCACCAAGCCAACGCCACCAATGATCAGGGGCATCGGGTTCGCGCTTGGAGAGACACCACGCGCAAGGATCAGGACTAGCCCCAGAAGCACCACGACAACAGCGATACCCGTGCCGATGGGGGCGACGTTATCCAAGGCCGTGGCGATGGCTGTGGCGCGTTCCTCATCGGTCAGCAGAACCACTTCGTCCGAGACACCCGCCGCAGCTTGTGCCGTCGAGGTTGCCAAGGATTCATCCCATGCCTCTTGTCCGTGCAGATCAATCATGGCGATCTGGCACTGCTCGGACACATTGGTCCGCAGGGCCGAGCGCTCTTCACGTTCGGCATAGTCGGACACAAAGACAGATTGCGACCCGACCAGCCCGACTTGCCCGCCGATCACGACAGCCGCGATCAACGCCACTGGCGCGATCAGGTACCATGTCAGCGCCTCGTTGCGGGTCACAGGCTCTTGTGTGCTTGCGCCGAATTGAACGGGCGGGGCCGCGCTTGGCCGCCAGAGCGCAAAGCCGAATGCATAGGCGCCATAGAGGAAGGCCAAGAAAATACCGGGCAGAAGGGCGGCTTGGAACAAGGTGCCGACAGACAGAACGGCAGGCTCACCCAGATATGTCAGCGCATCGCTACATCCTGCAAGCTGTGCGCGTGTTTCCTGACCCGTGGCATAGAGATCGCCCACAAGCGTTCCCAGCAATACGATCACGATGGAGGGCGGAATGATCTGCCCCAAGGTGCCCGAAGCCGCGATCACACCTGTTGCCAGTTCGGGCGAGTAATTGTTGCGCAGCATCGTGGGCAGGGCCAGCAAGCCCATGGTGACAACCGTCGCGCCGACAATACCTGTCGAGGCCGCGAGGAACGCGCCCACAAGGACAATAGAAACCGCCAGACCACCTGGCAGCGGGCCGAAGACGCGGGCCATTGTCGTCAACAAATCCTCGGCGATCTTGGAGCGTTCCAGCGTGATGCCCATCATCACGAACATGGACACCGCCAGCAGCGTCTCGATGGATTGTCCCGCAATCACGCGCTCGTTCATGCGGTTCACGATGAAGGACAGGTTGCGGTCCATCGCGGTTTGCCAGCCATCGGGGAACAGAGCTTCTTCGACCCGTGGCAGTTCGGGGTATCTGAAGACGGAAATCGAGTCTCGCGCGACGCCTTCGGCGATCAAAGCCCCAAACTCGGCCGAATTATAATCAATCGCTTGGTGGATCAGAATACCAGCACTATCGAGTGCTGCGATAATCGTGAAGGAAATAACCCCTGCGCCGCCAATGGCAAAGGCCACTGGAAACCCTGTCATGATCCCCGAGAACAACGTGAGGAACACGATGATCAGACCAATTTCGACCCCATCCAAACCGAAAATCATAAGTGAAAGTCCCTTCTATGCGGCCTTCTTGCAGGGCCGACTTGTCTGATCTTGTTAGTGGATGGCTGCAGCAGTTTCTGCTGTTTCATCGCCCATTTTATCGCGGTCAAGATATTTGCCTTCGCTTTCCTCGCCCTCCAGCCATTCCAGATAGGAGCGCCAGAAAAAGGTGATCGCTTGCAAAAACACCAAGATGCAGAAGGCAACGATCAGAATTTTGAAGAGGAAATACGCGTTAAAGCCGTTTGGGCTGAAGCCGATGGTTTCCACATTCCAGCGCATAACGCGGGATTGCATTAACATCCGGTCCAACTGGCCTGTCGCCGAAGGGCCCGGCAGCACCAGATGGCGCCACATGAAGAACCACGCATACATGTAAGTAAGCACGATGGCAGGCACCATGAAGACGATAGAGAAGATCATATCCATCATCCGCTTGGTGCGGAATTTCACGGCGGAATAAACAAGGTCCACACGCACATGGCCACCCTGCACAAAGGTATAGCTGACGCAAAGGCACACAACCATCGCGTTATAAAGCTTCAACTCTTCGCCAAACCAGCTGAGGTCTTGGACAAAGGCTGTCCCCAAAGGCCCGATCTCGATCTGGGCCACGCGAAAGATGCGCTGGAGGAACACGATCATAACCTGCTGAAGGACCATCAAAAGCCCCGCCCATGCCGCGATACGGCCAACCCCATTGGCCAGCGCTTCGAGGACACGCACACACCACCACAGGATCTCGCGCTTCCAGGCCATGCCGAGCGCGGTGATCACAAGGAATATTGTGGTGACAACAAAGAAAAATTCAGTAGAGGCGCCGTAATAGATGAAGCGCACCAAGGCCTCTCGATCCCCCCAGTTCAACCACGCAGCCGGATTGGCGATGGCAAGAAACAGGTGGTACGGGGCAAGCGCGAAATTCGTCAGTAGCCAGAGAATAGCATCAAGCATGCGGCGATCCCTTAGACAACGGCACTGATGTGCAGGCGATCACCTTAGCACAAAGTCAGTCGATAAACAGATTGCCCCGCCCATGGCGCAAATGGCATGGGCGGGACGGTGTAGTTCAGCTTGGTTTAGCCTGCGTTAACGCGGTTACGCTGACGCATGTACTCGCCATCGGCGATCTCGTACCAGCCGGCCGATTCCGCTTGGCTTGCGAAGTAGCTTTCTGCGATGTTTGCGTAGATTTCATCGCTCATGTTTTCTTCGCGTACTTCTGCAGCGGCTGCACCGAATGCATCCCAAACGTCTTCTGGGAACTGGCGAACCTGCGTACCACCCGCTTCGAGACGGGCAAGTGCTGCACCGTTTTCAGCAAGCGACAATGCAGTGTTTTCTGCGTGTGCGGCTTGGCATGCCACTTCACAGATACGCTGCTGTGCAGGTGTCAGCGATTCCCAGATCTCGAGGTTGAAGCTCAAGCACAATGCAGAGCCTGGCTCGTGGAAACCAGCGGCATAGTAAGTGTTGGTAACTTCCTGGAAGCCCATGCGCTCATCCGCGTAAGGACCGATCCACTCCGCACCGTCGATCTGACCAGAGGACAGCGCCTGGTAGATTTCGCCACCTGGGATGTTCTGAACCGATGCGCCAAGACGACCGAGAACCTGACCACCCTGGCCTGGCATACGGAAGCGAAGACCCTGAAGATCGTCGACCGAATTGATCTCTTTGTTGAACCAACCGCCGGGCTGCATCGCTGTCATGCCGCACATGATGGGCTTGAGGTTGAAGAGCGACGACAGTTCGTCATGAAGATCCTGACCACCACGCTGGTAGTACCAGTTCGCCATTTCCTGCGCCGTCATGCCGAAAGGCACGGAGGTGAAGAATGCGAAAGCTGGGTGCTGGTTCAAGAAGTAGTATTCTGCCGAGTGATACACATCGGCCTGACCTGCAGATACAGCGTCGAACACTTCGAACGCGCCAACAAGCGAGCCCGCGGAGTTCTTGTTGAAGGTCAGCTGACCGTCAGTCATTGCAGCGATGTAATCGATCGCTGTCTGTGCCGCGTCATCAAAAATGGCAAAGCCGTCAGGAACGGACGTTACCAGAGTCAGTGTACGGTTGCCCTGCGCATAAAGTGGCGCTGCGAGCGTAGTGGATGCTGCAGCGGCACCGCCGACTGCAGATGTTCTCAAGAAAGAACGACGATCCATAAGGTATCCTCCCCTTTGGAAATCCAACCACCCCCTCCGGGCATCGGATTTTCGTTTCTGTGTCCGCTCACGTTAGCGATGCAAACGCTGGCCGCAAACGGTTTTTCAAAGTTTTTGCCATTTTTTGTAATATTTCTTTACCAATCCAGCCAAAACGGGCGTCAAACGGTGAAATTGCTTAGCGAATGGCCAGATGCCTAGTGCGCAGGCACCCGCAATAGACCGCCACTGTGCAGAAATGGCGGAGCCCCCCAAAAAGCAGCCCCCCTCTGCAGAATCATCCACGGCAACAAATGACACCCCAGAAACCCAAAATCGTTTCATTATTGCGCAAAAAATGTGCCTCACGACATATTATTCACGGTTTTGGCTGTTGACGCCCCTGTTTGCCGCTCATAATGTCCCACCGAATACGCAAAGGAGCTTCGGGTTTTATGTCCGGTATTCTTGTTCTAGTGAGGAATTCGCGCATGGGTCGGTGACGACAACCATAGTTAACCCCATGCGCCCTCGGAAAACTCCGGGGGCTTTTTTGTATCAACGACCGATAAAAGACGCATAGACGAGATAAGGAACACAGCGATGACACGTCAGATGACCGGCGCAAAGATGGTGGTTGAGGCTCTGATCGAACAGGGCGTCGACACGGTATTCGGCTATCCCGGCGGTGCTGTACTACCGATCTATGACGAGATTTTTCAGCAAAACCACATCGAACACATCCTCGTGCGCCATGAACAAGGGGCTGTGCATGCCGCCGAAGGTTATGCGCGCGCCACGGGCAAGCCTGGCGTTGTTCTTGTAACCTCGGGGCCGGGTGCCACCAATGCCGTGACAGGCCTGACCGATGCCTTGATGGATTCGATCCCGATCGTGGTTCTGACAGGTCAGGTGCCCACCTTCATGATCGGCTCGGATGCGTTTCAGGAGGCCGATACCGTTGGCATCACCCGCCCCTGCACCAAGATGAACTGGCTGGTCAAAGAGACAGATCACCTCGCCTCGACCATCCATGAGGCGTTCCACATCTCCACCAAGGGCCGCCCCGGCCCTGTTTTGGTGGATATTCCGAAGGATGTTCAATTCGCCACGGGCGCTTATGTCGAAAAGCCCCGTGCGAAAACCGACCATTACCAACCGCGCGTCAAAGGCGATGTCGAGACAATCACCGCGCTGGTCGAGGCCATTGAAAAGGCCGAGCGCCCTGTCTTCTACACAGGCGGCGGCGTGATCAATTCAGGCCCCGCCGCCAGCGGCCTGCTGCGCGAATTGGTCGATCAGACGGGCTTCCCGATCACCTCGACGCTGATGGGGCTCGGGGCCTATCCCGCCTCGGGCGAGAAATGGCTGGGAATGCTGGGGATGCATGGCCTCTATGAGGCCAATCTCGCGATGCATGGCTGTGATCTGATGATCAATATCGGCGCGCGTTTTGATGACCGTATCACGGGCCGGATCGCAGATTTCAGCCCGAACTCGCTCAAAGCCCATGTCGATATCGACCCTTCCTCGATCAATAAGGTGATCCATGCCGATTTCCCGATCATCGGGGATGTGGGCCATGTGCTCGAAGATATCCTGCGCATCTGGAAGGCGCGCGGCAGCAAGACCAATAAAGGTGCCGTGAAAAACTGGTGGGGTCAGATTGCCGATTGGCGGGCGATCAACTGTCTCAGCTTCAAGAACTCGGAAAAAACCATCAAGCCGCAATATGCCCTGCAGCGCCTTGAGGCCCTGACCAAAGGCTATGACCGCTATATCACCACCGAGGTGGGCCAGCACCAGATGTGGGCTGCGCAATATCTTGGTTTTGAGGATCCGAACCGCTGGATGACTTCGGGCGGTCTGGGCACCATGGGCTATGGCACACCTGCCTCGATCGGTGTGCAGGTTGCCCATCGCGATGCTTTGGTGATCAATGTCGCGGGCGAGGCCTCATGGCTGATGAACATGCAGGAAATGGGCACCGCCGTTCAATACCGCCTGCCCGTAAAACAGTTCATCATGAATAACGAGCGTCTCGGCATGGTGCGGCAATGGCAGGAATTGCTCCATGGCGAGCGCTATTCCCATAGCTGGTCCGAGGCCCTGCCCGATTTCGTGAAACTGGCCGAGGCCTTCGGCTGCAAGGGGATCAAATGCGACAACCCCGATGATCTGGATGAGGCGATCAAGGAAATGCTGGCCTATGACGGGCCTGTAATCTTCGATTGTCTGGTGGAAAAGCACGAGAACTGCTTCCCGATGATCCCCTCGGGCAAGGCGCATAACGAAATGCTTCTGGGCGAGGCCGACACCCAAGGCGTCATCGATGCCAAAGGCTCCGTTCTGGTCTGATTGGCCGCAAAAAGATAAAGGAAAAGGACGACATCATGTCCCCTCTAAAAATCGACAAAGGCTCTTCGAGCCATTCCGCCTACGACCTGCGCAGCCATATGTCCGACGCGATCGAGACCCATACGCTGGCGGTATTGGTCCAAAACGAGGCAGGTGTGCTGGCGCGTGTGATCGGGCTGTTCTCGGGGCGCGGCTATAATATCGAAAGCCTCACAGTGGCCGAGGTGGACCATCAGGGCCACCGCTCGCGCATTACAATCGTCACATCGGGCACGCCGCAGGTGATCCACCAGATCAAGATGCAGCTGGACCGTATGGTGCCCGTGCATGAGGTGCATGACCTGACCGTGGAAGGCCCCCATGTCAGCCGCGAACTGGCCTTGTTCAAGGTGAAAGGCAAGGGCGATCACCGCGTCGAAGCCTTGCGCACGGCCGAGATTTTCCGCGCCAATGTGGTGGATTCGACCTTGGAAAGCTTTGTCTTCGAGATCACGGGCACCCCTGAGAAGATTGATGCTTTTGCCGATCTGATGCGCCCGCTTGGCCTTTTGGAAGTGGCGCGCACAGGCGTGGCCGCAATTTCCCGCGGGGCCTGATTTCACGCAAAAACAAGGACGGCGCGACAACGGGATACCTGTCGCGCCGCCCCCATGCGGGGCTGATCACTGGGGATCGGAACTCGGGATCAAACCGCGCAAAAGCGGCTCCGCCCTCAGGTTGCGGGTAGCATGCCGCTATCTTGGGCCGCGGCCAGCTCGGCTTCGTCCAACGCGCCTGAGCCATCCACATCCATCGCTGCGAACTCCTCGCCCGTCACTTCGGGCAGGATCACGAGAAGCTCGGTGTAGGACACAAGGCCATCGCCATCACTGTCCATGGCCATGCCCTGCCCCATTGCATAACTGGCAACCACGGCCCCCATCAGGGTTGCGAGGCTGGCAAGTGCGATAGGGGTTACACGGCGATTGCCCTGCGGACGCGATGTAAAGCTGATCGTCATAGGTCTTTCTCCTTGATTGGTCCTGAAAAGCGTCATGTCTTTGGTGACGCTCACTGAGTAAGAGGCAGCGGGGCGGCGCTTTCGTCCACGCCAAGGGGTGGGCCGCCTGATCTCAGCGGGGCTTGGCCAAAAGGCGCAGGCGCGGGCGGCGAAACAACGCCTGTGCGGCCTGCAGCCCCGAGGGCGCGCGACCGCTTGCCGATGCCGCCCCCCGATCTGCGCGATCCAGCGCCCAAGCGGCCACAGCTTTGCGCGCGCGATTGAAGCAGGCCCCGCGCGGGCCGAGGCTGTGGGCAACACGCAATCCAAGGATCGGACCTAATGGAGCAGTTCTCAGGCCAAGGCCCTGATCGCGCGGGCGATCTGGCAGCGCTCATTCCCGAATTGACCCGCGCGGCACGCCGCATGGCCCGCGCGGGCGTTGAACCCGATGATCTGGTACAGGAAACAGCCCTCATGCTATGGCGGCGGCTGGAAGACAGCGCCAAACCCGATGTCGACAACCCCCGCGCCTATGCCCATGCCATTTTGCGCAAAGCCGCCTTCAAAACCCGCTCGATGCGCGAGGAAACAGTGACCGAGGACATGCCCGAGGCCTCATGCGCCCCCATCGGCGAGACCCGCCTGATTTTCGCCAGCGCCATGAGCGCGCTTGATGCCCTCCCGCCCGAGCAGGCGCAAATCCTGCGGATGCGAGGCATCGAGGGCAAGAATTACACCGAAATCGCCGCTTTGACAGGGTTGCCGCTTGGCACTGTGACCTCCCGATTGTCACGCGGGCGGGCGGCACTTTGTGCAAGGCTTGATCTGCCCCCCGATACACCCGTCACCCATCTTCTGGGGCTCTGACCTCTGCCTGCCCAAACGCGACATCAAATGGTCGTTTGCAGGTCAGACGGCGGGCGGGCACAAGCGCGACCCTAGCGCACCAAGATAGCGCGCGGGGAGGCTCGGGAATGCCTGACGATATTCGTTCCACTTATCTGGCCGATGTTCAGGCTCCGATCACCCATGCGCGCGGCCTGCCCAACAGCCATTACACCGATCCCGACACCATCGCGCGCGAAAACAAAGCGGTGTTGGAGACCACTTGGACCGCCTTGGCCGTTGGCGCGGATGTGCCCGAGAAGGGTGATGCAAAACCAATCGACTTCTTGGGCCAGCCCCTGCTGTTGCTGCGCGATGACCAAGGCGAGGTTCGGGTGTTTTTCAATATCTGCCGCCATCGCGGGATGATTTTGGTCGAGGAGCCCCGCAAGATCGAAGGCGCGATCCGCTGCCCCTATCATTCATGGTGCTATGCCAAAACGGGGCGCTTGGTGGCCACGCCCCATGTCGGTGGCGCGGGGCAAAACCAGCATGAAGGCATTGACCGCGCAACGCTCGGTTTGGTGGAGGTGCGCAGCCATATCTGGATGGATGTGGTCTTCATCAACCTCTCGGGCGATGCAGCCCCTTTTGAGGAGGTGCATAGCGATGTGCTGGCCCGCTGGCGCGAGTTCGACAAACCGCTCTTTCATGGCGGGGATGATAGCCGCTTTACCCTTGATGTGCAGACCAATTGGAAACTGGCGGTCGAGAATTATTGCGAAAGCTACCATCTGCCTTGGGTCCATCCCGGCCTGAACAGCTATTCCCGACTGGAAGATCATTACCATATCGAGGCGCAGGGCAAGTACTCGGGGCAAGGCAGCTATGTCTATCGGCAGTTGACAGGCGAGGATGGCAAGCGCCTGCCCGATTTCGAAGGCCTGTCCGAGTTCTGGGAGACAGGCGCGGAATATATCACGCTCTACCCCAATCTGCTGCTTGGCGTGCATCGTGACCATAGTTTCGCGATCATTCTGGAGCCTGTCTCGAATACGCAAACGCGCGAGCATGTGCATATCTATTACGCCGCGCCCCAGACCGACCCCGATCTGCGCGCGCGCAATGCCAAACAGTGGAAAGATGTCTTTGAAGAGGATATTTTCGTGGTCGAGGGCATGATGCGCGGGCGGCGGGCCTCGGGCTTTGATGGCGGGCGTTTTGCCCCTGCGATGGACGGCCCCACGCATTTGTTCCACGCTTGGGTGGCAGGCCGGATGGAGGCCCTTGGAGAGGATGGATAAATCCGCGCTGGATGCAGGCCTGCTTGCCGCGCATGAAAACGGGGATCATGCCGAATTGGTGCGGCTCTACCTTAAGGTGTCAGAGGGCACGGAAGATGGCGCCGCAGCGGCCTTTTACATGACCCATGCCTATGTCTTTGCCTTGGAAGCGGGGCTTGAGGCGGCGGCCTCTATTCGCGCGGGGCTGGTCGCGCTCGGGGCCGAGCCCGATTGCTGATCACGCGCCGCCCAAGATGATCCGCACGTAATTCTGGGTTTCTTCATAGGGCGGGATGCCATCATGGCGATGCACCGCCTCGGGCCCTGCATTATACGCCGCCAAAGCCAGACGCCATGACCCGAAAGTGCGATATTGCGCGGCCAGATAGCGCGCGCCGCCTTCAAGGTTCTGCATCGGATCGCGCGGATTGACCCCCAACATCGACGCCGTGCCTGGCATCAATTGCGCCAAGCCGATCGCGCCTGCATGGCTGACAGCATTGGGGTTCCACGCCGATTCCTGTGTGACAAGGCGCAGGAACAAATCCTCGGGCACCCCATGCCTGCGGGCCGCCGCGCGCGCCACTTCGAGATAGGGGCCATCATAAGCGCCGCGATAGCTGGGAAGATTGCTGCCGCTCGGGTCGTAATTCGGGGTCAGGCGGATGGAATTGGCGTATTGCGATGCGCCGCGGCTATCCAAAAGCCGTGTGGCCGAGGAAAACCGTTCCAGACGATCGGCGAAAACAGGCGCCGATATCAGCGCCGATAGGAGGAAACACCCCAAACTCACGGCGAGGCTGCGGCGAAAGAAAACACGCGAAAGCAGGGGTTTCAAACGGGTGACCTCGGAAAATCTACTCAATATGACGCGCAATATAGAGGTTTCGCACCCAAGCGCCAGCGTTTCACCGCATAGCTTGCCCATAGTTTCGCGAGGATTGTGGTTTCATTAACCAATTTCAGATGGTCTAACATCTGTCCAAGAATTGAGATTCGCATCAAGCGATAGACCCCGGGGAGTAGACATGGCCGGTTCGGTAAATAAGGTAATCATCATAGGTAATCTGGGCCGCGACCCTGAGGTGCGCAGCTTTCAGAATGGTGGCAAGGTGTGCAACCTGCGGATCGCCACCTCCGAGACTTGGAAGGACCGCACCACGGGCGAGCGCAAAGAGCGCACCGAGTGGCATAGCGTGGCGATCTTCTCGGAACCGCTTGCTCGCGTTGCCGAGCAATATCTGCGCAAAGGCTCCAAGGTCTATATCGAGGGCCAGCTTGAAACCCGCAAATGGCAGGATCAAAGCGGCGCGGATCGTTACAGCACCGAAGTTGTGCTGCGCCCCTATAACAGCACCCTGACCATGCTGGATGGTCGCGGCGAAAATGGCGGCAGCGGCGGTGGCGGCGGTTATGGTGGCGGCGGTGGCGGTTATGGCGATGATCGCGGCGGTGGCTACCCTGATGATCGTGGCGGACCATCCGGCCCCGCCGGTGGCGCAGGCGGCCCCGGTGGAAATGACATGGATGATGAAATCCCCTTCTGAGACCATTCATCGGCATCCTGCACAAGCGGGGTGCCGATTGCCTTGATGGCATCCAAAGAACCAAGAACATGACCAAAGGGCATTGCGGCCCTTTCAATATGGGGCGGCACAGAAATGGGTCCGATCAATCCGAATATTCACGGCACCTTCCCCCCACCTGTCATGGAGGCGCGGCGCTGGATTGCTGGAAAAAGCTTTCCCGAGGATCGCCCGCTGATCGCGCTGAGCCAAGCCGCCCCCGTCGATCCCCCGCCAGACGCCTTGGCCCGCGCCATGGCCGATGCGTTGATCTCCAGCCCTGAAAGCCATCTCTACGGCCCCGTGCTTGGCTTGCCCGCCCTGCGCGAGGAATTGGCCAGTCAATGGAGTGCCTCGTATAAAGGCGATATCTCGCCCGAGCAGGTCGCTGTCACCGCAGGCTGCAATCAGGCCTTCACCGCAGTGATGTCCACCCTTGCGGGGCCCGGTGATGCGGTGATCCTGCCCGTGCCTTATTATTTCAACCATAAGATGTGGCTGGATATGGCGGGCGTCGAAAGCCGCTATCTCAAGACAGATGACAGCTTGCTGCCCGATGTCGAAGCCTGCGCCGCTTTGATTGATGACAGCGTCAAGGCGATCATCCTGATCTCGCCCAATAACCCTTGTGGCGTTGAATATCCGCCCGCGCTGATCCGCGCCTTTTACGATTTGGCCAAGGCCAGAAATATCGCGCTGATCGTGGATGAGACCTATCGCGATTTCCATTCCAGCGATGCACCCCCCCATGATCTGTTCCATGATGCCGATTGGGACGAGACTTTCATACATCTGTATTCCTTCTCAAAGGCCTACCGCCTGACGGGGCATCGTGTGGGGGCTGTCATGGCCTCGCGCGCGCGGCTTTTCGAGGTGGAGAAATTCCTTGATACGGTCTCGATTTGCCCGCCCCAGATCGGCCAGATTGGCGCGCTTTGGGGGATGCAGAATTTGGGCACGTGGCTGGCAGGCGAGCGTCTTGAAATCCTTGCGCGCCGCGATGCGGTGGTCGCCAATTTCCAACGCCTGCCCGATTGGCAGGTTCTGGGCTGCGGGGCTTATTTCGCCTATGTACGCTACCCGTTTGATCTGCCCTCGGATGAGGTCGCCAAACGCTTGGTGGATGAGGCCAGCCTGCTGGTTTTGCCCGGTACGATGTTTGGCCCCTTGCGCGCGGATGGCGGTGATGGACAGGCCGAAGCCACCCTTCGGATCGCCTTTGCCAATGCCGATGCCAGTGGAATTGCGGAGATGGTTTCGCGGCTGGAGCATATCACACTCTAGCGCGGCCCTTGCCCCCCCAGCCTTGAGCGCGTAAATCGCTCTGAACTGCGGCAATAACCGCATCAAAATCACTCGGAGACTGCAGGACATGGCCAAAAGCGTCGGTAAGAAAGCCTCGAATATCTTTGTCTGGATTATCATGGGCTTGCTCTTGGTGGCCCTCGCCGGATTTGGCATTGGCGGCTTTAGCGGCGGCGCAAGCCGATTGGGCTCGGTCGGCGATGTCGAAATCTCCGCGCGCGATTATGCCAATGCGCTGCAAGCCGAAATCCGCGCCCGCCAGAGCGAAAGCGGCACCCCCGTCAATCTGGCCGATCTGCGCGCCAATAATCTTGACGCGGCCGTCCGCCAGAGCCTGTTTGCCCGCGCCGCATTGGAAAACGAGGCGCGCAATATGGGCCTGTCCGTGGGCGATGAAGAAGTCGCGAACCAAATTCTTGAAACCCCCAATTTCCAGCTTGTGGATGGCAATTTTGACCGTCAGGCCTATGAATTCTATCTCAGCCAGCTTGGTCTGGATGCGGGCGAGTTCGAGGAAGATGTCCGCCAAGACGCCAGCCGCTCGATCCTGCAATTTGCCGTGGTCGGCGGCATCACAGCCCCTGCGGTCTATGCCGAAACCGTTCTCGCCTATCAGGGCGAAACCCGCGATTTCTCGATCCTTGAAGTGACTGAAGGCGATCTGCCCACCCCCGTAGCCGATGCCGATGACGCCACTTTGCAAGCCCATTTTGAGGAAAATGCGCAGCGCTTCACCCGCCCTGAGCAGCGCCGGATCACCTATGCGTGGGTCACGCCCTCGGCGATCATGGATGATATGGAAATCTCGGAAGACGCTTTGCGCACGCTGTATGAGCAGCGGGCTGAGATCTACAACCAGCCCGAGCGTCGCCTGTTGGAACGCTTGGTCTTTCCCTCCACCGATGAGGCGCAGACCGCCTTTGATGCGATTGAAGCAGGCGAGACCGATTTCGATCAATTGGTAGAAGATCGCGGCCTGACCCTGACGGATGTGGATATGGGCGATGTGCAGCGCGGCGATCTCAGCGAAGCGGCCGCGCAGATGATCTTTGCCGATACAGATCGCGAAATCATCGGCCCTGTGGAATCGGCCTTCGGGCCAGCGCTCTTCCGCATCAACGCGGTTCTGGATGCGCAAACCACCAGCTTTGAAGAGGCCGAGATCGATCTGCGCGCCGAATTGGCCGTCGAGGCTGCGCGCCGCACCATTCTTGATCTGCGCGAGGCCGTCGATGACCTTCTCGCCTCGGGCGCGACCGTGGAAGAAGTGGCTGATGAAACCCTTCTGGAATTGGGCGAGATCGAATTCAGCCCTGCATCCGAGGACGGCATCGCAGGATATGATAATTTCCGCGATGCAGCCTTTGCCGCACAGGAAGGCGATTTCCCCGAAGTGCTGGACCTGTCGGATGGTGGCCTGTTTTCGCTGCGCCTTGACGAGATCGTGCCCCCCGCCCTGCCCCCCTTCGATGAGGTGCGCGACGAAGTTCTCACCGATTGGCGCTTGGGCGCTGTGCGCGCGGCGCTGGCGGACTATGCCAATACCCTTGTCGAGGATTTGGTGACAGGCGCACAGCTTGAGGATTTGGGCAGCCTCGCCCAAGAGGTTCAGATCCGCCGTCAGGATTTCATCCCCGATACGCCCCCGACCTTGGTGGCGCAGGTTTTCTTGTTGGACAGCACAGGCGACACCGTTGTCGTGCCTGCCTCGGAAGCGGCCTATATCGCGCGGCTTGATCGTATCAATGCCGCCAATCGCGCCGAGCCTGATACCGAATTGCTGCTCGAGATTGTGACCGCGCAAATCGCGCAATCGCTGGCAGGTGACATGTTCGAGAGCTTCGGTCAGGCCATGCAGGCCGATGCGGGGATCAGTTTCAACCAATCCGTGGTCAATCAGGTCCACGCCAGCTTCCCCTGATCCGATGGCCATGATCCCGACATATGAGGCGTTCGAGAAAAACTGGAACGCAGGCAAAAATCAGGTGGTCTATACCCGCCTTGCGGCTGATCTCGACACGCCCGTCTCGGTGATGCTGAAGCTGGCCGATGCAGGGCGCGACAGCTTTATTCTTGAATCGGTGACAGGCGGTGAACTGCGCGGGCGCTATTCGATCATCGGCCTGAAGCCCGACCTGATCTGGGAATGCAACGGCACCCAAAGCCGCATCAACCGCGCCGCGCGCTATGATCGCGAGAGCTTCCAAACCTGCGACCAGCCCCCGCTTGAAACGTTGCGCGCCATTCTTGCAGAAAGCGCCATTGATCTGCCCGCCGATCTGCCCGCCGCAAGCGCGGGCCTGTTCGGCTATCTCGGCTATGACATGATCCGTCTGGTCGAGCATCTGCCCGATATCAACCCCGACACGCTTGGCCTGCCCGATGCGGTGCTGATGCGCCCCTCGGTGATTGCAGTGCTCGATGGCGTGAAGGGCGAGGTCACGATTGTCTCGCCTGCTTGGGTCTCCTCGGGGCTGTCGGCGCGCGCGGCCTATGCCCAAGCCGCCGAGCGGGTCTCGGATGCGCTGCGCGATTTGGAACGCGCGCCCACAACCGCCAGCCGCGAGATGGGCGAAGTGCATCAAAAAGGGGAACCCGTCTCGAATTTCACGCGGGAGGGCTATAAGGCCGCCGTCGAGACCGCCAAGGAATATATCCGCGCAGGCGATATTTTTCAGGTCGTTCCCTCGCAGCGCTGGACGCAGGATTTCCCCGAGCCCCCCTTTGCGCTTTACCGCGCCTTGCGGCGCACAAACCCCTCGCCTTTCATGTTCTTCTTCAATTTCGACGGCTTCCAGATCGTGGGTGCAAGCCCCGAGATTTTGGTGCGCGCCTTTGACGGCGAGGTCACAATCCGCCCGATCGCAGGCACCCGCCCGCGCGGGGCCACCCCCGAAGAAGACCGCGCCTTGGAGGAGGACCTCCTCGCGGATCAGAAGGAACTGGCCGAACATCTGATGCTGCTGGATCTGGGCCGCAATGATGTTGGGCGCGTCGCCAAGATCGGCACTGTGCGCCCGACCGAGGAATTCATTGTCGAGCGCTACAGCCATGTAATGCATATCGTCTCGAATGTGGTGGGCGAGCTATCCGACGAGCATGACGCGCTATCAGCCCTTTTGGCGGGCCTTCCCGCAGGAACGGTTTCGGGCGCCCCCAAGGTTCGGGCGATGGAAATCATCGATGAATTGGAGCCCGAAAAGCGCGGCGTCTATGGCGGCGGCGTTGGCTATTTCAGCGCGGGCGGCGATATGGATATGTGCATAGCGCTGCGCACGGCCGTGATCAAGGATGGCAAACTTTACATCCAAGCAGGCGGCGGCGTGGTCTATGACAGCGACCCCGAGGCCGAATTCATGGAAACCGTGAACAAATCCCGCGCCATCAAAAAAGCCGCCGAGGATGCAGGGCTGTTTAGCGGATCTGGCAATAGCTGAAACGGTCGTTATTCTTCCCGCAGCAACACAGCCGAGAGAGGCGCAAGCGCCACGCTCTCGGAGCGTGAGCCGAGCGCCCATGAATAAAGTGCTGTGACCGTTTCCGAATAGGTGTGCCCCAAGACAATCACCGAGCCTTCTTGCGCTGCAGCAAAGGCCGCGCGGTCCAGAAAACGGCTGATCACTGTGGCGCGTTCCCGCTCGTCATCCAGCTCGCGGAAAAGCGTGGCGGCAGGCACCTCTTCGCGCGTGGCGCTGGCCTCGGCTGCGTTCAATCCTTGCGGGAAAGCCACCAAGCCATGCCCGCTTTCGCCGATTGCGGCCACAACCGCATCCAGCACCGCGCGGTTGCCTTGAATGCGCCCATCAACCGTATCGAGAATGGCCACCGTTTCAGGCAGCGTTTCCTCGGCTGAGGTCAGCGCGACCTCGACATCCGTGGCTTCCGCGCCTTCGGGGAAAATCGTGGCCATAAGCGCAAGCTCGAACCCTGCCTCGCGGTAGAGGGCGGCAACCTCAGCCGCATCCTCGCGCATCGGGTCGATGGCGATGGTCACAGGCAAGCCAAGGCTGATCACCGAGGCGCGGTCCAACTCCTCTTCGGGATCGTCGATCAAGATGACTGACATCAGCGGACGGGTCTCGGTCGGATCAAAGCTGGCGGCATAGGCCTCAATCGCTCGCGACAAATCGGGAGCGGCTGGCATGGCTGTGTCTGGCTCAGGCGTCGCGGCAGGCTCGGCATCCTGCTCAGACGGCTGGGGCGCGACCAATGAATTGCCCGAGGGCTGCGCTGTGACGCTTGGCAAAACGGGGGCGACAGGCTCGGCCATAGCCATCTCCTGCGTGTCGTCTTCCTGTGGCCTTACGCGCGCAGGAGGGGCAATGCTTGTGGCCGCTTCTGAGGCGGCGGGATTAGGAGCGGCAGCGGTTTGTGTGCCGGCGGCAGGCTCAGCCCCAAGGGCTGGGGGCGCAGGCGCGACACCCGCGATGGCAGGCGCTGGCGCGGATGTATCGGCCCCTTCGGAGGGCTGCGCAAGTGTCAAGGCTGAGCCGCCGCCCAAAGCGGGGGGTGGCGGCGCAGGCTGCGCGATGGAGGGGGCGAGCGGCGCGGAGGTGTCTTCTTCGACAGTTTGATCGACCGTCTCGGGCGATTGGCCTGCATCAGGCGGGGTCATCGGGGCGGGTTGCAGCTCGGCGGGCGGGGCCAAAGGATCATTGGCCGTATCGGGGGCGGCGGTTTCATCCTCGCCGCCGATGGTCGGGAAAGCGATGCTTGGCCGCGCAATATCCGCTGTTGGATCAGGGCGCGGGGCTGTTTCGGTCTCGCTCACCGATGGCATAGCGGGGGCGGCGGCAATCGGGGCCTCGGGCGCGCCAAACACGGTTGGAGCGGGGGCGTCGGGGCTTAGCTCGGTCTGGGGTTCAGGCTCGATCTGGTTGAAAGGTTCCTCAACCACAGGCGCGCTGTCATTCGGGGCGGATTGGGCCGCGCTGTCCTGCTCAGGGGCAGGGTCTTGCGCCTCCTGCTGTACGTCTGGCGACGCATCCTGTTGCGGTTCTTCCAGATTTTCCGTCGGGTCAGGGGCCGTCAAAACCGAAGCTGGTCCGCTTCGATCTGGCAATGGCACACTGAGCGATACAAGCCCCAGTCCCAGACCTGAAACCACCGCCCCCAGAATTCCACCCGTCAAAATGCCCCGTATCATTTCAGCCCACCCGCTTTAACGATTGCTCTATAGTTGTTTATCCCGCCCGATCCCTTGACCATGCCGCGCGGCTCTGAACATGTATACCCCGAGCGCGCGCGCGCTTCACCCCCTATTCACGAGGGCAGGCAACATGCTGCTACTGATCGATAATTACGACAGTTTTACATATAACCTTGTCCATTATTTGGGCGAATTGGGCGCGGATGTGAAGGTTGTCCGCAATGATGCGCTAACTGTGCAGGACGCGCTCGGGCTAAAACCCGAGGCGATTTTGCTCTCGCCAGGCCCGCGCGACCCCGCACAGGCAGGAATTTGCCTAAGCCTGACCAAGGCCGCGGCCACCGCGCGCGTGCCTTTGATGGGGGTGTGTCTGGGCCACCAAACTATTGGTGAGGCCTTTGGCGGCAAGGTGGTGCGCTGTAACGAGATCGTGCATGGCAAGATGGGTGAAATTCACCATCAGGGCAAAGGCGTGTTTGCGGGGCTGCCCTCGCCCCTTTTGGGCACACGCTACCACAGCCTTGTGGTGGATCGCGACAGCCTGCCTGATGAGCTTGAAATCACTGCAGAATTGCCCGACGGCAATATTATGGGCCTGCGCCATAAAACGCTGCCCATCGAGGGCGTCCAATTCCACCCCGAAAGCATCCGCTCCGAGCATGGGCATGCGATGCTGAGGAATTTTCTTGATATGGCAAAAACGGCAGAACCCGCATGAGTGCTTCAGATGCAATGAAACCCCTGATCTACGCCGCCTCCGAGGGGCCGCTTTCGCGCGCACAGGCGGAGCAGGCCTTCACCCATTTGTTCGAGGGCACAGCCACGCCCGCGCAAATGGGCGGGCTGTTGATGGCGATGCGCGCGCGCGGCGAATCTGTGGCGGAATATGCCGCCGCCGCCGCTGTGATGCGGGCCAAATGTGTCGCCGTGAACGCCCCCGAGGGCGCGATGGATATCGTGGGCACGGGCGGGGATGGAAAAGGCACGCTGAATATCTCGACTGCCACGGCTTTTGTGGTGGCGGGCGCTGGCGTGCCCGTGGCCAAGCATGGCAATCGCAATCTGAGTTCCAAATCGGGCGCAGCGGATGCGCTTGGGGTGATGGGGATCAATGTCATGGTCGGCGCCGATGTGGTCGAGCGCGCCATTGCCGAGGCGGGGATCGGCTTTATGATGGCCCCGATGCATCACCCTGCAATCAAACATGTGATGCCCGTGCGCACCGAGCTTGGCTGCAAGACCATCTTCAACATCCTCGGGCCGCTGACCAACCCCGCAGGCGTCAAACGCCAATTGACCGGCGCTTTCGCGATCGACCTGATTTTCCCCATGGCCGAGACCCTGAAGGAGCTTGGTTCCGAGAAAGCATGGCTGGTGCATGGCTCGGATGGCACCGATGAGATCACCATCACAGGCAAGACCGATATCGCGGTTCTGGCAGATGGCAAGATTACAGGGTTGGAAGTTCACCCTGAGGATGCAGGCCTGCCCGTGCATCCTTTCCGTGACATTCTTGGTGGCACACCCGAAGAAAACGGCGTGGCTTTCAAGGCCCTGCTGGAGGGCGCGCAAAGCGCCTATCGCGATGCGGTTTTGCTGAACGCAGCGGCGGCGCTGGTTGTGGCGGATAAAGCCAGCGACTTGAAGCAAGGCGTTGAAATGGCACGCGAAAGCATCGATTCAGGTGCCGCGAAACGCGCGGTTGAGACCTTGGCCCGCATCACATCGGAGGCTGCCGCATGAGCACCCCAACCATCCTTGAAAAGATCAAAGCCTATAAGCTTGAGGAAATCGCCGCGGATCGCGCCGAGACCTCTTATGAAGACATCTGCGCCCAAGCCCGCGCGGCCTCGCCCGTGCGCCCCTTTGGCGATGCGCTGCAGCAAGCCAGCCAGCAGGGCTATGGGCTGATCGCCGAGATCAAGAAGGCCAGCCCCTCCAAGGGTCTGATCCGCGCCGATTTCGATCCGCCCGCTTTGGCCAAGGCCTATGCCGATGGCGGGGCGACCTGCCTGTCGGTGCTGACTGATGGCCCCAGCTTTCAGGGCGCGCCCGAGTATCTGATCGCCGCGCGCGAGGCCTGCGATCTGCCCGTTTTGCGCAAGGATTTCATGTATGACACCTATCAGGTGACCCAAGCGCGCGCTTGGGGGGCGGATTGCATTCTGATCATCATGGCCTCGGTCAGTGATGCCCAAGCCGATGAGCTTGAGAAAGCCGCCGAAGAATGGGGCATGGATGCGTTGATCGAGGTACATAACGAAGAAGAGCTTGAGCGCGCCTCGCGCCTCAAATCGCGGCTCTTGGGGATCAATAACCGCGATCTCAACACCTTTGAGACCACTTTGGACACCACCCGCCGCCTTGTGCGCATGGCCCCTGAGAACCGCTTGATGATTTCGGAAAGCGGCTTGTTCACCCCTGCCGATCTGGCCGATATGGCCCGCTATGGTGCGCGCTGCTTCTTGATTGGCGAAAGCCTGATGCGGCAGGATGATGTCGCCGCCGCAACCCGTGCGCTGTTGGATAAACCGATGACAGGAATGGCCTGATGTCGGGAGGCAAGCTGACCCATTTTGACGGCGCGGGGCAGGCCCATATGGTCGATGTCTCAGAGAAGGCTATGACCGATCGCATTGCGACCGCTCAAGCATGGGTCAAGATGCTGCCCGAAACCTTTGATATCCTTCAAGAAGGCAGCGCCAAGAAAGGCGATGTTCTGGGGATTGCACGGCTTGCAGGCATCATGGGGGCCAAGAAAACGGCCGATCTGATCCCGCTCTGCCATCCTCTGCCGATCACCAAGGTCTCGCTTGATTTGCAGCCTGATGCCAGCCTGCCAGGAGTGCGGATCGAAGCCACAGTGAAAACCTCGGGTCAGACGGGTGTCGAGATGGAAGCGCTCTGCGCGGCCTCAACGGCGGCGCTGACGGTCTATGACATGCTCAAAGCCGTGGATCGCGGCATGGAGATCGGCGGTCTGCGGGTTGTGCTGAAGGATGGCGGCAAATCGGGCCGCTATGAAGCCGAATGATCACCGTCGCGCAAGCGCTTGAGGCCTGTCTGGCCCTGACCACCCCCCTGCCTTCCGAGGAGATTGCCCTGCAAGACGGATTGGGGCGGGTCTTGGCCGCCCCCGTTACCGCCATGCGGGATCAGCCGCCCTTTGCGGCCTCGGCGATGGATGGCTATGCTGTGAAAGCCTCGCAAGCGCAGGCAGGCGCGCAGTTTCGTGTCGTGGGTGAAGCCCCTGCCGGCCATATGTGGAGGGGCGTTTTGCAAGAGGGCGAGGCGCTGCGCATTTTCACCGGCGCGCCCGTGCCCGAAGGCGCAGACAGGATTGTCATTCAGGAAGATGTCACCCCTGAAGGCGACGTGATCACCCTCAAGGACGGGTTTGATGAAGGCCCCCATATCCGTGCCGCGGGCAATGATTTCCGCATCGGCGACCGCCTGCAGGCCCCGCGCCGTTTGCGCCCCCAAGATCTGGCGCTCGCGGCCTCGATGAATGCGCCGCGCCTGCAGGTCACGCGCAAGCCCGAGGTCGCGCTGATCGCCACGGGGGATGAATTGGTAATGCCGGGCGCAGACCCCGCCCCCGATCAGATCATCGCCTCGAACACCTTCGGGCTGAAAGCGATGATCGAGGCCGAGGGCGGGCATGCGCGCCTTTTGCCGATTGCACGCGACACCCGTGAAAGCCTCGAGACGGTGTTTGATCTCGCCTCCAGCGCTGATCTGATCGTGACCATTGGCGGGGCTTCGGTTGGCGACCATGATCTGGTGGGGCAAGTGGCCCAAGAGATGGGGCTGGAGCGCGCCTTCTACAAAATCGCGATGCGGCCGGGCAAACCGCTGATGGCGGGCCGCTTGGGCAAATCCGCCATGCTTGGCCTGCCCGGAAATCCTGTTTCGGCCATGGTCTGCGGGCATTTGTTTCTGGTCCCGATGCTGCATGGGTTTTTGGGCCTGCCCGCCACAGCCCCGCGCAGATTTCAGGCGCGGCTTGGCGTTGATCTGCCGCCCAATGGCCCGCGTGAGCACTACATGCGCGCCACACTGGAGCATCACAGCCACCCCCTGCCCGAGATCACCCCCTTCACACGGCAGGACAGCGCCTTGCTCAGCATCTTCTCGCAAGCAGGCGCGCTGATGATCCGCCCGCCCCATCAAGAGGCGCTCAAAGCGGGCAGCATGGTCGACTACATCACCCTGTAGCGCTGCGTTTTCACAAATTGTTGACACAATGGGCGAACAAGGGTAGAACATAACCCGAACAACCCGGCCCGAGCAGTGATGCGGCCCAAACGGGGAATATTGAACATGCTGACCAAAAAACAGCTCGATCTGTTGGAATTCATTCATAAACGCGTGCAGCGTGATGGTGTGCCGCCCTCTTTTGACGAGATGAAAGAGGCGCTGGATTTGCGCTCCAAATCGGGCATCCACCGCCTGATCACCGCCTTGGAAGAACGCGGCTTCATCCGCAGGCTCGCCCATAAGGCCCGCGCTTTGGAGGTTGTGAAACTGCCCGAAGCGCTGGAGCAAAAGCTGGCAGGCGCAACCGGATTTTCGCCACGTGTGATTGACGGTGACAAGGTTGATCCGCCCCGCGATGCGATCCCTGTGGAAAGCGCCGTCGCGATTGAGTTGCCCGTGATGGGCCGCATCGCGGCAGGCACCCCGATTGAGGCATTGGCTGAAGTGGCAAGCCATGTCGCGGTACCCCACCAGATGCTTGGCACTGGCAAAAGCCATTACGCGCTTGAGGTGAAGGGCGACTCGATGATCGAGGCGGGTATCAATGAAGGGGATATCGTCGTGATCGAGGAAGGCTCCACAGCCGATAACGGGGATATCGTTGTCGCTTTGGTCGAAGGCTATGAGGCCACGCTGAAACGGTTCCGCCGCAAGGCCGGCATGATCGCGCTGGAAGCCGCCAACCCCGCCTATGAAACCCGCGTTCTGCCGGAAGATCAGGTGAAGGTGCAGGGGCGTCTTGTCGGGCTGATCCGGACATATTGAGACACAGACAGGGCCTTGCCCTGACAATTCTGCCAATGAAAATTCAAAAAGCGCGCTCCCGTTGGGGCGTGCTTTTTTATTGCCGCGACCAGAGGCGGCGGCCCTGAATTTGTGCAGAGCTCACCGCGACAAGCCTGTCTTGATCCAGCGCAAAGGCAATCGCCCCAGTGCGGCGGAAGCTCTCTGGCGTCAGGAACACGCAGGCCTCGGACGGCCCATGCGCATGGGCCGCCCCTTGGAGGGGGCTTGGCAAAACATTCCCCGCCGCATCAGGCATTGAGGCGATACGCTCGGTCTCGGGCGGGGTGGCGATGATGACGATGCGGTGGCGGGCGCAGGCCCCGTCGGCCTCACCCGCGGCCTGCGCACCACGGCCATGCCAGATCGAACGCCCTGCCAAGACCACGCTATGCCCCGCGCCATCCTCGCGCCAACCAGATCGGGCGGCGGCTTGTGCCTGATCGGCCCCGTCCCCGTCATTTTCAAGCCAGATGCCAGCAACAAAGCCATCGCCCCTATCCCGCGACAGCGCGCGCCCCTCAGGCGTCAAAAGCCCCGCAATCCCGCCAGAGGGTGAAACCAGCAGCTCAGGCCGCGCCGCCCCTTGCCACAGCGCAAGGCCCATAAGCATCGGCAAAACCCCGATAAACCGCCCCCTGCCTTGCCAGATTATAACAAGCAACGCGCCCATGCTCAGCAGCGGCAAAACCCAAGGCTGGGGCACTTGAACCAAACGCGTGGCCGAGGGCCAATCCGCGATATGCGCCGCGACGCTTAATATCCAGATCAGACCCTGCTCCATCACCCAAAAGGGCAGCCAATCCAGCCCCAAGGGCCATAACAGCCCTGCCAGCACCGCAAAGGGGATAACGACCGAGCCCATGACCGGCACCGATAAAAGATTGGCCAGCAAGCCATAGCTTGCCATCTGGTTGAAATGCGCCGCCGCAAAAGGGGCTGTCGCGGCCCCTGCCACCACTGAGGAAATTACCAATGCGGTAAAGCCTTTGGCCCATTTGGGTTGGCGTCTGAGCCACTCGCGCCCACGCAAGGCATTGAACACAGCCACCAGCGCCACCGTGGCGGCAAAGGACATCTGGAAACCGGGTGACAGCAGCGTCTCGGGGCGGCGGGCCAGCACGATCAATGCCGCAATCGCAACCGAGCGTAGCGTCACGGCCCGCCTGTCGAGCATAACGGCCGTAAACATCACGCCCACCTGAATAAAGGCCCGCTCGGTCGCGACATTGCCGCCTGACAAGGCCAGATAGAACGCGCCTGCAAGCAGCGCGGCCATCGCGGCACATTTTCGGATCGGGTAGCGCAGCGCGAGGGTCTGGCTCAGCGCCAAGCCATAGCGCAGGGCGGCATAAATAAACCCCGTCAAAAGCCCCATATGCAGCCCCGAAATTGCCAAGAGATGCGCGATATTCGTGGCGCGCATATTCTCGATCGAGGTCGCATTCAGGCCCGATCTATCACCCGTCAGAACCGCCGCCGCGAAAGCCCCAGCCTGCCCGTCAATCCTGCTCTGGATGGCGGCGGAGAGGCGCAGGCGCATATGGGTGATCGGGGCAGAACGCGGCGCACGCGGCTCCAGCAAGAGCGCGGGCGTGCGCGTATAGCCAACCGCACCAAGCGTTAAAAACCAAGCATGGCGCTGGAAGTCAAAGCCACCGGGCTCTGCCGCACCTTCGGGGGGCGAAAGATGCCCTGTCATCATCACCAGATCACCTGGCGCAGGATCAAGCCAGATTTGTTCGCCATGCAGCGAGACACGGACCCGCAGCGGCGTCTGCTCGCGCGGGATGCGCGACAGCACCACGTGGTCCAAGGTCAGGCGCAGCGCGTCCGAGGCCGATCGGTCAATCGCCACCACCCGCCCTTCAATCGGGCCGTAATAGCGGAAATCAAGAACAGGGCCGCTGACATGATGGGCGCGCGCACCCGCCAGTAAAAACCCCGCAAGAATAAGGGATAACCCCATGAAAACAGGGCCATATCCTTCACGCAAAGGGGCAAGGCGCGATAGGGCCAGCGCGATAAGACCCGCCACCAAGACAAGGCTATAGGTCAGCATGTCAGGTTCGAATTTCAGGCCAAAATACAGCACCACCCCTGCCCCGACACAGACCGGCGCCCAAGGCATCAGCGCGCCCCTTTGGCCATTGATCAGCGCATGGACCCAGCCCGTTGTCTGGCCCTCCATTCGGGATCTGAGCGATGACAGGTGCGGCACTCTTGTCTCCCCACTCGGGCTTCCCTAAAACGCAAGCGTCATCAAGCCGTAACATGGTTAGAGAATGGTTAACGCGCGTCGCCTCTGTGAAGGAGAATCGCGTTTGACCCTCAAGGAGATTTCATGACCGAGGTAGTCACCCGTTTCGCCCCCTCCCCCACGGGCTTTCTTCACATTGGCGGCGCACGCACCGCGTTGTTCAACTGGCTCTATGCCCGCGGGCGGGGTGGAAAGTTCCTGCTGCGCATTGAGGATACGGATCGCGAACGCTCCACCTCCGAGGCGACCGAGGCCATTTTGAGCGGGCTGACATGGTTGGGTCTGGATTGGGATGGCGAGGCGATCAGCCAGTTCGAGCGCGCCGCGCGCCATGCCGAGGTGGCCCATGCGATGCTAGAGGCCGGCACCGCGTATAAATGTTTTGCCACGCAGGATGAAATCCAGCGCTTCCGCGATAAGGCCAAGGAAGAGGGCCGCTCGACGCTGTATCTCAGCCCGTGGCGCGACACGCCCGCAGCGGAGCATCCCGATGCGCCTTTCGTGGTGCGCCTGAAAGCGCCGCGCGATGGTCAAACCGTGATCGATGATGCCGTTCAGGGCAAAGTGACCTTCCGCAATGACCAGTTGGATGACATGGTGCTGCTGCGCTCGGACGGGACGCCGACCTATATGCTGGCGGTTGTGGTGGATGACCATGATATGGGCGTGACCCATGCCATTCGCGGCGATGATCACCTCAATAACGCTGCACGTCAGGCGCAAATCTATCTTGCTATGGGTTGGGATCTGCCTGTCTTTGCGCATATCCCGCTGATCCATGGCCCTGATGGCAAGAAATTGTCGAAACGCCACGGCGCGCTCGGGGTCGAGGAATATGCCGCCATGGGCTATCCAGCGGCTGCCATGCGCAATTACCTTGCGCGGCTTGGCTGGAGCCATGGCGATGACGAATTGTTCCTCGATGAACAGGCGCGCGACTGGTTCGATCTTGCAGGGATCGGCAAATCGCCCGCACGGCTCGATTTCAAGAAACTTGATAATGTGTCCTCTTGGCATATCTCCCAAATGGAGGATGCCGATCTTGTTTCACAAATCGAGGGATATTTGTCGCAAACAGATCAGACCGCGCTTTCGCAGTCGCAGAAAGATGGGCTGACCAAAGCGATGTATTGCCTCAAGGAGCGGGCCAAGACTTTGCCCGACCTGATGGAAAAAGCCGCGTTTGTTCTGCAGGAAAGGCCCTTTATTCCCGAGGAAAAAGCGGCAAAAGCACTTGACGATGTATCCCGTGGTATACTGAAAGAATTGACGCCGCACCTGCAAAATGCTAGCTGGACGCGAGACACGCTGGAGGCTGTCGTTTCGCAGATCGCCGAGGCGCATGAAACGAAGCTTGGCAAGCTGGCTGGCCCCTTGAGGGCCGCGCTGTCAGGCCGCTCCGTCAGCCCGAGCGTTTTCGACATGATGCTGGTGATCGGGCGGGAGGAGACCATTGCCCGATTGCAAGACGCAGCCTCAGGCGCGGAGTGAACTCCGCCGCCGATAAGAATTTAGGGCCTCTTTAAAGAAGCCCGCATACAAGTTTCCCCAAGCTCGGATGTCCGCATCTGCGCATGGGTCACATAGAAAGGGAACGAGATGGCAGAAAATAGAACAGCAAGCTTGAGCTTTGATGGCAAAACCTTTGAATTGCCGATGCATTCACCAAGCGCTGGCCCTGATGTCATCGACATTGGCAAGCTCTATGGTCAGGCCGATGTGTTCACCCATGATCCCGGCTTCACCTCCACTTCGGCCTGTGAAAGCGCGATTACCTTCATTGATGGCGAAAAGGGCGAATTGCTGCATCGTGGCTACCCGATCGACCAATTGGCGAAGAACTCGCATTTCCTCGAAGTCTGCTACCTGCTGCTTTACGGCGAATTGCCCAGCGCGACCGTGCTGGAGGATTTCGAGGCGCGTGTGACCAATCACACCATGATCCACGAGCAGATGCATAACTTCTTCCGTGGGTTCCGCCGTGATGCACACCCAATGGCCACAATGGTGGGCGTTGTGGGCGCGATGTCGGCCTTCTACCATGACAGCACCGATATCTCCGACCCATGGCAGCGCGAAGTGGCCTCGATCCGCATGATCGCGAAAATGCCGACGATTGCGGCAATGGCCTATAAATATTCGATCGGGCAGCCTTTCGTTTATCCACGCAATGATCTGGATTACGCGACGAATTTCCTGCGCATGTGCTTTGCCGTCCCTGCGGAGGAATATCAGCCCGATCCGATCCTGAGCCGCGCGATGGACCGTATCTTCACGCTGCATGCCGATCATGAGCAGAACGCCTCGACCTCGACCGTGCGTTTGGCGGGCTCTTCGGGGGCGAACCCCTTTGCCTGTATCGCCGCTGGCATTGCCTGCCTCTGGGGCCCTGCCCATGGTGGTGCGAACCAAGCCTGTCTCGAGATGCTGCGCGAAATCGGAACGGTTGACCGCATTCCTGAATATATCGCCCGCGCCAAAGATAAGGCTGACCCGTTCCGCCTTATGGGCTTTGGCCACCGCGTCTATAAAAACTTTGATCCCCGCGCCAAGGTGATGAAGGAATCGGCGGATGAGGTTCTTGAATTGCTGGGTGTTGAAAACAACCCCACCCTACAAGTCGCCAAGGAGCTTGAGCGGATCGCGCTGGAAGATTCCTATTTCGCAGATAAGAAGCTCTACCCGAATGTCGATTTCTATTCGGGCATTATCCTTGATGCGATGGGGTTCCCGACCTCCATGTTCACCCCGATTTTCGCGGTCTCGCGCACCGTGGGCTGGATTGCACAATGGAAAGAGATGATCGCCGATCCGGCAGGCAAAATCGGCCGCCCGCGCCAGCTCTATACCGGTGCGACCTATCGCGACTATGTCGATATCGAGAACCGCTGAACCACTGCACCTCAGCATTCCAAAATTCAGGCCGCCTCTCTGGGGCGGCCTTTTTGATTTGTGAAGGCGGCAGTGGCAAAGCTTCGCCTTATGCGCCGAAATGGCGTTGCATCATAGCGGCGCTCGGGTCAGGCTGCGGGCGACACAGGCATCACGATAGGATCAAAGATGACACGCAAGATCATCATCGACACAGACCCCGGACAAGATGACGCCGTCGCAATCCTGCTGGCCTTGGCCAGCCCTGAGCAGTTGGATGTTCTGGGGGTTGTGGCCGTGGCGGGCAATGTCCCGCTTGATCTGACCGAGAAAAACGCCCGCATCGTGTGTGAATTGGCAGGCAAGCCCGAAACCCCTGTATTTAAAGGCTGTGCCGCCCCGCTGGCACGCAAGCTGGTCACGGCGGAACATGTGCATGGCAAAACGGGGTTGGACGGGCCGCAATTGCCTGATCCGGTGATGGAATTGCAGGATGAAGACGGGGTTGATTTCATCATCCGTTCCCTGCGCGAGCATACCCCCAAATCGGTAACGCTCTGCCCTTTGGGCCCGCTCACCAATATCGCCACAGCCTTTCAACGCGCCCCCGATATCATTGATAGGGTGCAGGAAATCGTGCTGATGGGCGGGGCCTATTTCGAGGTGGGCAACATCACGCCCGCGGCCGAGTTCAACATCTATGTGGACCCAGAAGCCGCTGAAATCGTGTTCAAATCTGGCGCACCGATCACGGTGATGCCGCTGGATGTCACCCATCAGGCACTGACCACACGCCCCCGTGTCGAAGCCTTTCGCGAGATGGGCAGCGAGGTGGGCCGCATGGTGGCGGAATGGACCGATTTCTTTGAACGGTTTGACAAGGAGAAATACGGCTCGGAAGGCGCGCCTTTGCATGATCCTTGTGTGATTGCCTATTTGCTGGCCCCGCATCTGTTCAAGGGCCGCTATGTGAATGTGGAGATCGAGACAGGATCGGAGTTGACCTTGGGCATGACCGTCGCCGATTGGTGGCGCGTCTCGGGGCGTGAGGCCAATGCGATGTTCATGGGCGAGCTGAATGCAGAAGGGTTCTTTGCCCTTCTGACCGAGCGTTTGGCACGGTTATGAGCCAGCTTGTCCATCTTGCCACCGCCCATGATGCCGCCCGCCTGCTGCCCTTGATCGAACGCTTCCACGAGAGCCAATCCATCGATATGAGCGTTGAGGCCCGCGAGGCCGCCATGCAGCCCTTGCTTGATGGCAACCCGCTTGGGGCGATCTGGCTGATCGGCCCGCGCCAAGCGCCTGTGGGCTATATCGCGCTGTCCTTTGGTTGGTCCATCGCGCGGGGCGGGATGGAAGGCCGGATCACCGATTTCTTCATCCGCGAGAAAATCCGCGGGCGCGGCATGGGGGGTGACACGCTGTCAGCGCTGCTGCCGCAATTGCGCGAGGCGGGGTTGGTCGCGCTGCATCTTGATATTCCTGCACAGGGCGAGGCTGTGGCACGACTGTTCAAACGCATGGGGTTCCGCCTGCGCGAGGATATGCACGCCATGTCATGGGGGCTTTAGCGTGAATTGCGCGCGGCCCACTGGTAAAGGCCGCCCTGCTGGCACATATTCCACCGCATGACCTTCTCAATCCCCTTTGACAATTCCTATGTCCGCCTGCCCGACCGCTTCTTTGCGCGGCAAGCGCCCGAGCCTGTCTCGGCCCCGCGCCTGATCGCGCTGAACCGTGATTTGGCGGCTGAATTGGGCATCACCCTGCCCGAAGATGAAGACGCGATTGCGGGTATCTTCGCAGGCAATGAAATCGCGGAAGGCTCCGAGCCTTTGGCACAGGCCTATGCGGGGCATCAATTTGGCGGATGGGTGCCCCAGCTTGGCGATGGCCGCGCGGTTCTTTTGGGCGAAGTTTTGGGCCAAGACGGGCAAAGGCGGGATATCCAACTCAAAGGGGCGGGCCGCACGCCTTTTTCCCGTTCGGGCGATGGCAGGGCATGGCTGGGGCCTGTCTTGCGCGAATACATCCTGTCCGAGGCGATGCATGCGCTTGGCATCCCCACAACCCGCGCGTTGGCAGCGGTGGAAACGGGCGATATCGTGCTGCGCGAAACCCGCCTTCCAGGGGCTGTTTTCACCCGCGTGGCCGCCAGCCATATCCGCGTGGGCAGTTTCCAGTTTTTCGCCGCCAAACAGGATATCGACGCGCTGCAAATACTTTGCGATTACGCCATCGCGCGCCATTACCCGCAGGCAGAGGGGCCTGTAGGCTTGCTCAAAGCCGTGATCGGGGGCCAGGCGCAGTTGATCGCCGCATGGATGGGCGTGGGCTTTATCCATGGGGTGATGAATACCGATAATATGACCATCTCGGGCGAGACGATTGATTACGGCCCTGCTGCTTTCCTTGATGCCTACCACCCCGAAAAGGTCTTCTCCTCCATCGATCAATTCGGGCGCTATGCCTTTGGCAACCAACCCCAAATCGCGGTCTGGAATATTGCGCAACTGGCGACCTCGCTTTTGCCGCTGATGCCCGACAGGGATGCCGCGATTGAGGAATTGACCGACGTGGTCAATGGTTTCTCGGATGTGTTCAACACGGCATGGGAAGCGGTGCTGCGCGCCAAATTGGGGCTGGCAGAGCCGCATGAGGGCGATGCCGCGCTGGCCTTTGACCTGCTGGCCCGCATGGCCGAGGGGCAAGCCGATTTCACCCTGACCTTCCGCGCGCTCTCCTCAGATGATCCTGCCCGTGCGCGTGCCTATTTCGCGGACCCCACCCGTTTGGATGACTGGCTGGCCGCGTGGCAGGCACGGCTGGCAAAGGAGGCCCGCACAGATGAGGCGCGCATCACCGCCATGCAAGCGGCCAATCCCGCCTTTATTCCGCGCAATCACCGCGTGGAAGAGGTGATCCAAGCCGCCCTCACAGGCGATTACGCGCCGTTTCATAGGTTGAACGAGGTGTTGTCGCGCCCCTTTGACGCGCAAGCCGCGCATGCCGCCTATCAAGACCCGCCAGAGGATCATGAACGCGTCACCCGCACCTTTTGCGGCACCTAAGGGCGCTTCGGGTCAGGCCGTCACTTAGCGCGAGGCTTTGGCGGGCGGTTGATGATGATCAGGCCTGCGCAAACCAGCACCAAGGCCACGCCAATTTCAGGCCCGACATGTTCCCCCAATAACAACCAGCCCAATCCGACACCAAAGATCGGCGACAAAAAGCTGAAGGATGCGATGGAGGAGGCAGGGTAGATCGACAACAGCCAGAGCCAGAACAAAAACGCGGCCGAGACCACAACCACGATCTGAAAGGCCAGCCCCGCCCAATGAATGAAACTTGGGTCCCGCAGGAAAGGGCCGAAAGCAAAAGCCGCGATCAACAGCAAAGGGGCCGAGACTGAAAGCTGCCATAGCAGCTGCATCTCGGGTCTGACCTCACGCAGGCGGGTGCCACGCGCACAAAGCGCAATCCCTGCCCATCCAACCGCGCCGCCAAGCGCCATCAGATCCCCCAACAGCGAGGCCTCGCCCTCAGGCCCGCCCTGATTGATGATCGCCCAAGCCACACCTGCAAAGGCCAGACTCATTCCAAAGGCTTTGCGCGGGGTGATCTTGTCATCGGGGATCAGAAAATGCGCACCAATCGCCAGCCAGAAGGGCATGGTGTAGAAAATCACCGAGGTTCGGGTCACGGTGGTCAGATCCAGCGCCACGAAAAGGCAGATGAATTCCACCGCGAAAATTGTGCCGATCATCAGGCCTGCAGGCACGGTTCCAGCCGCAATCTCGATCCGGATGCCACGTGCCTTCATCCATAATGCGATCAGCACAGCCCCGCCAAGCGATCTGAGGCCTGCGAAAAAGATCGGTTGCAGGCCTTCATTCGTGACGCGGATCACCACTTGGTTAAAGGCCAGAAGCACGGCAAACCCCGTCATCGCGATCACGCCAAAGGCGTCCATCTGTGTTTTTCGATCCATGAGGGGGCCGCTCCGTTTTTGATCCGCATGGCGTGGACCTTCGCGTGCGGGCTGTCAATGCCGTGTAGGCTTCAGGCCGCAGCGGTTCCACCCTGCCCCTGTTCTGACTTTTCGGCGCGGCTTGCTTGGTCTAGAAGGTGTCGCGAAGAGGATCGACTGGAAGACGCATGGCCGAGACAATCGAAATGCGCTGCGAGGCGCGCAGCCTGAGAATGACCGAACAGCGGCGCGTGATTGCGCAGGTCTTGGATGAGGCTGACGATCACCCCGATGTCGAAGAGCTTTATGCCCGTGCCTCGGCGCGTGACCCGCGTATCTCGATTGCCACGGTCTATCGCACGGTCAAGCTGTTCGAGGAGGCGGGTATTATCGAGCGGTTGGAATTCGGCGATGGCCGCGCGCGTTATGAAGATGCCGAGCGGGAACATCACGACCATCTGATTGACATGCAGACAGGCGAAGTGATCGAATTCGTCGATCCCGATATCGAGGCCTTGCAGGAAAAGATCGCAGCCAAGCTTGGCTACACGCTGAAGGGCCATAAGCTTGAACTTTACGGCTCACCCATCAAGAAGGGCTGAGCCTGCACCCCTTCCCAGTGACACGGCTTTCCATATCCCTCCAATCGGCGTAAGCGGGTTATACACCCAGCCTGATCGGAACGCTTATGGATAACCTTCGCGGCATTGCCCTGATGACCGCTGCCATGGCAGGTTTTGCGATGGAGGATGCCTTTATCAAGGCCTCCAGCGCGTCGATGCCCGCGGGCCAGATTTTGCTGGTTTTGGGCATTGGCGGATCATTGGTCTTTGCGCTGATGCTCAAAGCGCGTGGCGAGCCAGTCATCTCCAAAGCCTTGCTCAACCGTGCGGTGATGATCCGCAATATCTCCGAAATGGTGGCCGCGATGTTCTTTGTGACAGCCCTTGTGCTGGCGCCGATCTCGACGGTGGCCGCGATCCTGCAAGCCACGCCACTGGCCGTGACCTTGGGGGCCGCGATCTTCCTTGGCGCACCTGTGGGCTGGCGCAGATGGACTGCGATCGGGGTGGGGTTTGTTGGGGTTCTGATGATCCTGCGGCCTGGAACGGGGGCTTTTGATCTGGGCTCGCTTCTGGCCGCGATTGCCGTGATCTTGATGGCGATCCGTGATCTTTCCACCCGCCTTGTCCCGCCCGAGATCAAATCGTTGCAATTGGCCTGTTATGGCTTTGCGGCCTGCATCCCTGCGGGTCTGATCCTGTTGGCGCTGTTTGGCGGCGCGCGTGTCCCCGACCAAAGCGCGCTTCTGACCGTGCTTGGCGCGCTGGTTGTCGGCATGGCGGGTTACTACGCGATCACAGCCGCCATGCGCGTGGGCGAGATCGCGGTGGTCACACCCTTTCGTTATACGCGGCTGATTTTCACCATGGTTTTGGGGGTGTTTTTCTTTGCCGAGCGCCCCGATGGCTGGACCTTGGCGGGGGCCGCTTTGATCATCGGATCAGGTCTTTTCACCATTTTGCGCGAGGCGCATCTGTCGCAACGTCAAAGAGGCCTTCCTTCCGCGCCGACAGGGCGTTAAAACGCCCACGAAATTGCTTCTCACCTTTTAAAGGAACCCTCCCATGAGCACGATTATCGACATTCACGCCCGCGAGATTTTGGACAGCCGTGGCAACCCGACAGTCGAGGTCGATGTGATCCTCGAAGACGGCACGCTTGGCCGCGCGGCTGTTCCCTCGGGTGCCTCGACAGGGGCCTATGAAGCGGTTGAAAAGCGCGATGGCGATAAATCGCGTTACATGGGCAAGGGCGTGCGCGATGCGGTGGCTTGCGTGAATGGCGAATTGGCCGAAGCGCTGGTAGGCTTCGACGCCACCGAGCAGGCAGCGATTGACGCCGCCATGATCGAAATTGACGGCACCGACAATAAGGGCCGCCTTGGCGCGAATGCGATCTTGGGCGTTTCCATGGCGGTGGCAAAGGCGGCGGCGGATTACACCTCGCAGCCGCTTTACCGCTATATCGGCGGCACGCAGGCGCGGGTTCTGCCCGTGCCGATGATGAATATCATCAATGGTGGCGAGCATGCCGATAACCCGATCGATATTCAGGAATTCATGATCATGCCCGTCTCGGCCAGCTCGATTGCCGAGGCTGTGCGCATGGGTTCCGAAGTGTTCCACACCCTCAAGAAAGAGCTTTCGGCTGCGGGCCTGTCCACGGGGATCGGGGATGAGGGCGGCTTTGCCCCCAATCTCAGCTCCACCCGTGACGCGCTTGATTTCATTCTGAAATCCATCGAAAAAGCAGGCTACAAAGCGGGTGAGGATATCTATCTCGCGCTCGATTGTGCCGCGACCGAGTATTTCAAAGATGGCAAATATGAATTTTCGGGCGAAGGCAAATCTCTGACCCCCGCCGAGAATGTCGCCTATCTGGAAGCGCTTTGTGCCGATTACCCGATTATCTCGATCGAGGATGGCTGTTCCGAGGATGACTGGGATGGCTGGAAACTGCTGACCGATGCGCTTGGTGACAAGGTCCAATTGGTGGGCGACGATCTGTTCGTCACCAACCCCGAGCGTCTTGCAGAAGGCATTGAGAAAGGCTGTGCAAATTCACTTTTGGTGAAGGTGAACCAGATCGGCACCCTCTCCGAGACATTGGACGCCGTGGAGATGGCGCATCGCAATCGCATGACCTGCGTGATGAGCCACCGCTCGGGCGAGACCGAGGATGCCACCATCGCCGATCTGGCTGTGGCCACCAATTGCGGGCAGATCAAAACAGGCTCTCTGGCGCGCTCGGACCGGTTGGCGAAATACAACCAATTGATCCGTATTGAGGAAGAACTGGGCGAAACCGCGATCTTCGCGGGCCGCTCGATCCTGCGCTAAGCCGCACGAAAAACTGTGACTATTTAGCCCTCGGCTCAGGCCGGGGGCTTTTTTATTGATCGAAAGGGTGATCTTTTTTCATCTTTCGATAAGCTGGAGCGGACTCGGGGGCTGCAGGGGAGCGATCCATGGTCAGCGAAATCGACAGCGCGCAATTGGGTGATCCCCCAAACGCGAAACAGCGAAAAGACTATTGGGACTATATCGCACCGATCGTGTCGGCAGACACTTCCGCTCGGGTTGAAATCCTGTGGCGATGGTCGCTGGTATTGTTGGCGGCCATCAGCCTGACCTTTGCCACGGGTCGATATCTATTCGCGATCTGGGGGGCGGTCTATCTGCTGATGGATCGAAGCTATCTGCGCTATCTGGCATCGCTTGCCTCGCCCGTGGATCGAACACAATTCATCACCGCCTTGATGTTGAGTTGGACCACCTCGGGCCTGTTCATCGCCATGCCGATCTATCTGATGACCTCGGATGTCTCCTCGCTGCGTTTTATTGCCATTTGCGGCTTTCTGGCGATGTGCCTGCATAGCCTGTTGCGCCATCGCGGGCTGATCCATCTGGCGGTATGGGATTGCATCCAGATCATGGCGGGCACGATTGTACTGCTTTGGACCACGGTAAGAGATGTCTCGAACGTGATTGATGATATCCTGATCGGCGTGGGGGCGGTGACCTTGCTGCTCTATTACGCCATGAATTACCTCGGCATCTCCAAGCTCAGAACACGGCTTAGAACCGCCGAAGAAATGCGCGCAGAGGCCCAGAAAATGGAGGCCGTGGGGCGGCTGACGGGCGGTGTGGCGCATGATTTCAACAATATTCTGACCGTGGTGATCGGCAATCTGGATCTCTATCACGAGCTTGAAAACAAGGCTGATCGGGATTTCGTGATCAGAGAGGCCTTTGCCGCCGCCGAGCGCGGGGCCACGCTGACCTCGCAATTGCTGAGCTTTTCGCGCCGTGCGCAGCTCAACCCCGAAACCATTGATCTGCAGGAATTTCTCAGCAGCCTTGGCACAATGTTTGACCGCGTGTTGCCCGAAACCGTGACCCTGCGGATTGATGACGCCCCTGCAGGATTAACCTGCCATGCTGATCGCAACCAATTGGCCTCGGCAATGTTGAACCTTGTGATCAATGCGCGTGATGCTATGGGCGAGAAAGGCCAAATCCTCGTATTCGCGCGGCCTGTCACCTATCCGGGGCTGACGGCAACACCGCCGCGCAGGCAGGATGGAACGGTGCTATCTGGCCCATATTGTGCGATCTCGGTCTGCGATACGGGGCCTGGCATTCCCGAGGAGCTGAGCGCCGAGGTTCTGACCCCGTTTTTCACCACCAAACCCATTGGCAAAGGCTCAGGCCTCGGGCTGCCGATGGTTCTGGGTTTTGCCGAACAGACCGAGGGCGCTTTCACCCTGACCAATAAGGCGCGTGGCGGCTTGGAGGCACAGCTGGTCCTGCCGCGCCATCCACGCTAGATTGGACGCTTGGAACCAAAAAACCAAAGGCAAAGCCCCATGACCGCTGATGAGATCATCGCCCATCTCGAGTTGCAGCCCCATCCCGAAGGCGGGTATTACCGCCAGACATGGATCGCCGAGAATGAGGGGCGCGCCACGGGCACGGCGATTTATTTTCTGCTGAAGGAAGGCGAGGCCAGCCATTGGCATAAGGTCGATGCGACCGAAATCTGGTTCTATCACGCAGGCGCACCTTTGATCCTATCGCTCAGCGCCGATGATCATGGCCCTGCAACCGATCATCTTCTCACGCCTGATCTGACAAAAGGGGCGCCGCAAATCATCGTGCCGGAACATCATTGGCAGGCCGCGCGCAGCACGGGGGCCTATAGCTTGGTGTCTTGCACCGTCTCGCCCGGATTTTCCTTTGACGGCTTTACGCTGGCCGCGCCAGAATTCGACATCCCGCGCGGATAATCCCGCGCTCACATCGGCTCGGCCAGTTGCCCCGAGCCAACAGCAGCCCGCACGCCCGTGGTCCCGGGTGCGCTGGTGGGAAGCGCCATGCGAACCCGCATCGCCAGATGCGCGAAGGCCTGCGCCTCCAAGGCATCTCCGTCAAATCCCGCCTCTTCCACGGGAAGCACGGGAATATCGACAAGAGCGGCGATCATTTCCATCAAAACTGGGTTTTTCCGCCCGCCCCCGCCCACCAGCATAAAGGCAGGGGTTTGGGGCAGATGTTCAAAACCGCGCGCGACCGAGCCCGCCGCGCAAGCCGCAAGCGTGGCCATTGCATCTTCCACAGATAGCACGCCCACCAGATCAACCAGATCGGCAAAAGCATCCCGATCCAGCGATTTGGGCGGCATTTTCGAGAAATAGGGTCGTTTGAGAAACGCGTTCAGCACGGGTTGATCCAGCGCACCCTGCCCCGCCAATTGGCCATCCTTGTCAAAGCGCTGGCTCAGTTTGCGAAACACCAGATCATCCATCGGCGCATTGGCAGGCCCCGTGTCAAAGGCGATCAGCGCCCCCTTGGCGTCAGGTTTGCCCTTGCTGGGATCAATCCAAGTCAGGTTGCCCACCCCGCCCAAATTGAGGAAGGCCACAGGATCGGTCGCGCCGATATGCATGGCGCAGGCCCAATGATAAAACGGGGCCAAAGGTGCGCCCTGCCCGCCCATGCGCATATCCAGCGTGCGGAAATCCCAAACCACGGGAATGCCGAGCTTATCGGCCAAAATCTCGCCGCTGCCCGCCTGATGGGTGCGCGCCAATTCGGGGGCATGGGCCAAGGTCTGGCCGTGAAACCCGATCAGATCGACCTTGTCCAAATCAGCCAAAACCTCGATATGGGCGTCTTCCACGATGCGGGCCGCCTCATCCACGCCAGCCTCACCGGGCCATTTCCCAAGGGCGGCGCGCAAGATCTCCCGCTCGGGATCGCTATAGGGGCGGTAGCGGGTTTCGCCAAAGCCGTGGATTTTATGGCCATCCGTCTCGATCACGGCAATATCGACCCCATCGAGCGAGGTGCCCGACATTGTGCCTGCAACGCGCAAAACCTCGGCTGCTTGACCCTTTTCCTTCACGCTTCCCCCCGTTATAGACCGAATGGCTACAGCCCTGCGCTGTCAGCCCTGAAATAAATGGACTGGATCACGATGACCTACCACCCCAAATCCGATTTTTTGCACGCCATGATCGAACGCGGCTACTTGGCCGATTGCACCGATTATCAGGCGCTAGACGATGCGTTGAACGGGGGCATGGTCACGGCCTATATCGGTTATGATGCGACAGCAAAATCGCTGCATGTGGGCCATTTGATGAATATCATGGTGCTGCGCTGGCTGCAGAAAACGGGGCACCAGCCCATCACCTTGATGGGCGGCGGCACGACCAAAGTAGGCGATCCGTCCTTCCGCTCGGATGAGCGCCCGCTTTTGGGGCCTGAACAGATCGACGCCAATATCGCAGGCATGCAGCGGGTATTTGCCAAATATCTCGATTATGACGCGGCCCAGAACAAGGCTGTGATGCTCAATAATGCCGAATGGCTGGATGGGCTGAACTATCTCGATTTCCTGCGCGATATCGGGCGGCATTTCTCGGTCAACCGTATGTTGTCCTTCGAGTCGGTGAAATCACGGCTGGATCGCGAGCAATCGCTCTCCTTCCTTGAGTTTAACTATATGATCCTGCAGGCCTATGACTTCCTCGAACTAAACCGCCGCTATGGCTGTCTGTTGCAGATGGGCGGGTCGGATCAATGGGGCAATATCGTCAATGGTATCGACCTGACGCGTCGCGTGCTGGATCACGAGATTTACGGCATGACCACGCCGCTTCTGACCACCTCGGACGGGCGCAAGATGGGCAAGTCGCAAGGCGGTGCGATCTGGCTCGATGCGGAGATGCTCAGCCCCTATGAGTTCTGGCAATTCTGGCGCAACACCACCGATGCGGATGTAGGCCGTTTCCTCAAACTCTTCACCGAAATTTCGGTGGAGGAATGCGAGCGGCTTGGCGCATTGGCAGGCTCAGAGATCAATGAGGCCAAGATCGTCTTGGCCAATGAGGTCACGGGGCTACTGCACGGCGCTGAGGCTGCAAATGCCGCCGAAGCCACCGCGCGCGAGGTGTTCGAGCGTGGCGGCATGGGCGAGGATTTGCCAACCCTGACAGTGTCGGCGGCAGATTTGGCCGATGGCGGCATCTCGATCGTGCAATTGATCACCCGCTCAGGCCTTGCGGGTTCGGGCAAGGAGGCCAAGCGCCTGATTTCCGAGAATGGCGCGCGGATGAATGACGCGCCGCTTGGCGATGCGGGCCTGATGATCACCGCCGCTGATCTGGCCGAGCCGATCAAGCTGAGCGCAGGCAAAAAGCGCCATGCGCTGGTGGTCCTTGGCTGAATGATAAAATTGCGGAGGGGGCAGCCTAGGCTGGCCTCTGCCCGCGCCCCTTGGCCCGCGCCCCTTAGCCCGCGCCTGCGACGGCACGCAAAAGCCTTGCCCGCGAGGGCGGCACGGCGCTGATCTCAAGCCCTGTGAACACATGCAATGTGTTGAGATCAGGGTCGATCACCGCATGATCGCTGACCCAGCCCCCCATCAAGAGATAGGTTCTGAGCAAAGGCGGCATCTTGGCCTGCGCCAGCTTGAGGTTAGGCTTGCGGCGCAGCCGTGATGCGAATTTGAAGACTTTCGGCGCTTTCACCCGCGGCAACCAGCGCGTGGGTGCAATATGGCGGTCACGCAGCAGTGCGAAGGCATCGTAATAGTCCTTGGCCTCGGTCCCGTGGAAGGAGGAGCAGCCAAAGAGCATCTCTACCCCTTCTTGATCGACATAGGCCGTCATTGCGCCCCAAGCGATCCGCAGAATGTCAGGGTCCTGCCAATCGGGGTGAATACAAAACCGCCCCATCTCGACCATGGGGCCCTTGAAGTCGCGAAGGGCTGATAATTCGTAGAATTGGGCGGAATAGCTGCGCGAAATCTCGTCGCCTGCGGCCAGATGCAGCAAGCGGAAACAGCACACAAGCGTACCAGTTTCAGCATCTTCCACCAGCACATGGCGGCAATCGGCATCAAAGGGATCGGCATCGCTTTTGGGGGCGGTGTCTTCCGCATCCGAGCCTGCACGGAAGGCCAGATATCGCAGCGCCTGCGCTTGGGCCAAATCATGCTCTGTCTGGGCAAAGCGCACCAGATAGCGGCCCTTATTCATAAGATCATTCATCCCCGACCCCGCTGTCTCGTCAGATCAAGGATAGCATAGCAAGATGACGAAACCGCGACAAAAATGTCAGGCAGAGTGCCAAAGCCCCTGTCAGTTGCCCGCAAGCGCATCGCCGATATTGATACGTCCGAAATTGCCGATCAGCTGGGTGAAGAAGCTCAGGTCGCGCACGGTGCTCTCGGTCACGCGGCGCGAGAATTGCACGACCTGCCCGTCTTCCAGCCCGAATTCCTCGATATTGGCGACGGTCCCGTTCTCGGCAAAGGATACGGCCAAAATCTCGCGCTCGATGATCTCGGGCGCGCGATAGGCGTAATTGCGGATTTGATAGGCGGTATAGAACCACGCCTCGTCGCGCATCACACCAGATGCCGCAGGACGGCCCAGATTTTCCTCAACGCTTTCGCGGGTATCCACCCCCGGCACAATCAGCGCCACATCTTCGGGAGGGGGGACATAGCCATGGTTCTGGAAGGTGGCCGAACAGGCGGCCAATAGCATCGCACCCGCCAGCATCCCTGCAAGTTTCAGCTTTTTCCCCATCGAGGTCATCCGCCCAGTCATCATCGCCGCCCTCTTTGACCCACCCGTTGGCCCCAATGGGCCATCTTGTTGCCGCACCAGCTCTTGCAAGGCTGGTTGTTCCTGTCTAACCGCTTAACTTACCCAAGCGATCAGAGCAAGCATGGGCCGCAATGGCAAGCGTCAAAACCCCAAGGAGGAACCATGACAGATCCCACCCCCTCCCCCCTGCCGCAAGAGATCTTGCGCTTGGCAGAACTGCCAAAGGGCGCGACCCGCAGCTTCGAGATTGTGCCACCAACACCTGTGCTGCGCACCATCAGCGAAGAATTGGGCATCACAGGCTTGCGCAAATTACGGTTCGAGGGGGAAATCCTGCCCGAAGGCAAGCGCGACTGGCGTCTTGAAGCGAAACTGGGCGCAACCGTCACCCAGCCCTGTGTGGTCAGTTTGGACCCTGTCACCACAAGAATCGATACCCAGATTCTGCGCCGCTATCTCAGCGAGATGGACGAGCCCGATCTGGAAGAGGTCGAGATGCCCGAGGATGATCTGAGCGAGCCATTGCCCGCCACTCTCGATCTTGTCGAGGTGATGGTGGAGGCGCTTGCGCTGCATTTGCCACTCTACCCGCGGGCCGATGGTATTGAGCCCGCCCAGATCGAAGCGATCCCGCCCGGAGCCGAGCCAATTACCGAAGAGACCGTGAAACCCTTTGCAGGATTGGCGGGTTTGCGCGACAAGCTTGGATCATCCGATCAAAATGATGATGAGAATTAGACGTCACTTTGCAGGCAAATCGGCGCATTATTGGGGTTGCATGACCCCAAAATCTTTGTATGTTCCGCGCCTTATCCGCCCTTAGGATTGTCGTTCCCATTTGGGCACGCCCGGTCCGGTCGCAACTGCCGGTTGCCTCAGGGTGAAAAAGATGTGACAGAGACACGAAACGAGACACTTGGGGCATACGGTTTGGCCGGCCCCTCTTAAAACCGAGGTTGAGACATGGCTGTCCCACAGAATAAAATCACGCGCTCGCGCCGCAACCAGCGCCGTTCGCATGACGCCCTGACCGCTGGCAATCCAAATGAATGCCCAAGCTGCGGTGAGCTGAAGCGCCCCCATCACGTCTGCCCGTCCTGCGGCACTTATAACGACCGTGAAGTGATCGCTCAGGCCGACGAAATCGATCTGGACGACGACGCGGCATAAGCCGCGCCCTAGACGTTCAGGAAGATAGGTAGGCCGTTCATGGCAGCATCGACAGCTTTGACTGGTGGCACAGTTCCCGGGACAATCCTGTCAATAGATGCAATGGGCGGGGATGCCGGCCCTTCTGCCGTGATCGGCGGGATGGCCAAAGCGGCCTCCAAGAACCCCGATCTTCAATTCATCGTGCATGGCGACAAGGATAAACTTGATCGCCTTATCGCCCGCAAGCAACAGCTTGTCGGGCGTTGCACTGTTGTGCATGCCGCTGATGTCGTCACGATGGATGCCAAGCCCTCCTATGTGATGCGCAATGGCAAGGGCAGCTCGATGTGGTCGGCGATTGACTCGGTCAAGAAGGGCAAGGCCAAGGCCGTCGTGTCTTGCGGCAATACGGGTGCATTGATGGCCGTCTCCATGGTGCGTCTGCGCAAGATCGAGGGCGTGAACCGCCCCGCTATCGCGGTGCTTTGGCCATCGCGCAATCCATCAGGCTTTAATGTGATGCTGGATGTCGGGGCCGATGTGCGCGCCGATTCCGAGGATTTGCTGCAATACGCCCTGATGGGGGTCAGCTATGCCCGCAATGGTCTTGATCTGGCCCGCCCCCGCGTAGGCATCCTGAATGTGGGCACCGAAGAACATAAAGGCCGCGCCGAGCTGAAGGTCGCCCATGATCTGGTCCAGCGCTTGGCCCCTGTTGCCAATTACGAATTCAAAGGCTTTGTTGAGGGCGGCGATATCGCCTCCGATAGTGTCGATGTGATTGTCACGGATGGCTTCACAGGCAATACCGCACTCAAGACGGGCGAAGGCACGGCCACTTTGATCCGCGAATTGCTGCGATCCTCCTTCCAGTATTCGCCCCTCTCGCGCTTTGCAGCCCTTTTGGCGATGCCCTCGCTCAAACGCTTGCAAAAGCGCATCGACCCGCGCCGCGTGAATGGCGGCGTATTTCTGGGCCTGAACGGGACTGTGGTGAAATCACATGGCTCGGCGGATGCCACGGGCGTTGCGGCCGCGATCAAATTGGCAGCGCGGCTTGCCGCCTCCGATTTCACCGAGCGCTTGGCCGCGCGCATTGCAGATGCAGAGATGGCGGCCACCGAGGCGCTTCATGACGTAGAGGAAAAATCGGTATGACGATCCGCGCTGTTGCAAAGGGAATCGGCCATTACCTGCCCGAGCGGGTCGTGACCAATGCCCAATTCGCCGAAACGATCGACACCTCCGACGAATGGATCAAAAGCCGCTCGGGGATCGAGCAGCGCCATTTCGCAGCCGAAGGGGAAACGACCAGCCAAATGGCGATCCAAGCCGCGTTGAAGGCTTTGGAGATGGCGGGCCTCTCGGCGCAGGATATCGACGGTGTGGTTGTCGCAACCTCAACCCCTGATCTGACCTTTCCCTCAACCGCGACCATGGTTCAGGCAGGGCTGGAGATGCGGGGGGGATTCGCTTTTGACGTGCAAGCGGTCTGCGCGGGATTCGTATTTGCGCTGTCGACCGCGAATGCATTTATCACCAGCGGCCAAGCCAAGCGCATGCTGGTGATCGGCGCGGAAACCTTCAGCCGAATCCTTGATTGGGAAGATCGCACCACCTCGGTCCTGTTTGGCGATGGTGCGGGCGCGCTGATCCTCGAGGCCGAGGAACAGGAGGGCAGCTCAAGTGATCGGGGCATCCTTGCGGTTGATCTGAATTCCGACGGCCAATACCGTGATCTGCTCTATGTGGATGGCGGTGTCTCCAAGACACAAACCACGGGTGTGCTGCGCATGGAAGGCCGTGAGGTTTTCCGCCATGCTGTTGAAAAGCTTGCACAAACTGCCCATACATCGCTTGCCGCAGCAGGGCTGGAGGCCAGCGATGTGGACTGGATCGTGCCCCATCAGGCCAATCTGCGGATCATCACACGCACCGCGCAAAAGATGGGTGTCGAGATGGACCGCGTGGTCGTCACCGTGCAGGATCACGGCAATACATCTGCCGCCTCTATTCCTCTCGCCCTCTCCGTCGGGGTGGCGCGCGGGCAGATCAAACAGGGCGATTTGCTGGTCACCGAAGCGATCGGTGGCGGCCTTGCTTGGGGCTCGGTGGTTCTTCGCTGGTAAAGCAACAGCGTCTGCCTATCGTCCCCACCGCAAGGCATTGATATTGACTTGAGAAATGCCATCACTCATTCTCGCGTAAAACCGAACGGGGATGGTTATTTATGGCTGGTAAAACACTGACGCGGATGGACTTGTCCGAAGCGGTCTTTAGCGAGGTTGGTCTGTCGCGAAACGAGAGTGCCCAATTGGTCGAACGGGTTCTTGATTTGATGTCCGATGCGATTGCCGAGGGCGAGCAGGTCAAAATCTCATCTTTCGGCACATTTTCGGTGCGCTCCAAGACAGCCCGCATTGGCCGCAACCCAAAGACAGGTCAGGAAGTTCCAATCCTTCCACGTCGGGTTCTGACATTCCGCCCTTCGCATCTTATGAAAGATCGCGTTGCAGCCGGAAACAAGAAATAGGACCCCGCTAGATGGCTAAATCCGCCCAAGCATTTCGTACCATCCGCGAGGTGGCTGATTGGCTTGGCGTGGCGGCACATGTGTTGCGGTTCTGGGAAAGCAAATTCACGCAGATCAAGCCTGTGAAACGCGCGGGCGGGCGTCGCTATTACCGCCCCGAGGATATGGCGCTGGTCGGCGGTATCAAGGTGCTGCTGCATGATAAGGGCCAGACGATACGAGCCGTACAGCGCATGATCCGCGATGATGGCGTGGCCAGTGTGTCCGCCCTTGCGCCGCCTTTGCCCGGTGATGATGCAGAAATCACCGCCCCCCAAGCGGCTGAGATGCAGGATTCGGCACCAGCGATGGCCGATGAGACCACCGCAGCTGAAGAAACACCTGCCGCCACAGAAGATGCAGGCCCCACCCCAGAGGCAGCCCCAGAGACAGTGCCTGAGGAAGCTTCTGAGGCGGCCGCCGAGACGAACCCTGAGGAAGACGCCGAAACATCCGCTGAGGAAGCCGCCGAGACGGCTCCCGAGGCAGATCAAGAGAGCGACACCAAGCCAGACGAGCAGATGACCGAGCTACAACTTATTGATGAAACACCCACCGAACCTGTCCCCGACACCACTGGCCCGACACATGAGCGCTTTGCCGATGGCCTTGCGGAACTGGCCCAAATGGCACCGGAATTCCCCAAGAATCGCGCCACCAGAAGAGCGCTCAGGCCCCATATCGCCCGTTTGGAAAAGCTGCAGGAGCGGTTGCGGGCGGGCGGCTCGTAATAAGGGCGTGGCTTTTTACGCAAGCCCCTTGCGCCTGTGCGGAAAATCGCTAGAAGAGCCTCCACGTCGGGCTATGGCGCAGCCTGGTAGCGCGTCCGTCTGGGGGACGGAAGGTCGCAGGTTCGAGTCCTGCTAGCCCGACCATTGAAAACCGCTCTTGCCCTCGCGGGCGGGGCGGTTTTTTCTTAGGCAGTGAGCCGAGAGAGGAAGAGCGAGATGACAATGACAGGCGCAGGCGTTTTGCCAGACCATGCCATTCACAAGATGATCGATCAGGGCGAGATCACACTGAACCAGCCCGTAACCGATGATCAGGTGCAACCCGCCAGTCTTGATCTGCGGCTCGGCTCGGTGGCGTATCGTGTGCGCGCCTCCTTTCTTTCGGGCCATGGCGCAAGCGTGGCCGATCGTCTGTCTGAGTTCGAGATGCACCGCGTTGACCTCAGCGAGGGGGCCGTTCTTGAAAAGGGCTGCGTCTATGTCGTGCCCTTGATGGAGGGCTTGGCCCTGCCCCAAGGCGTGCAAGCCGTGGCCAATGCAAAAAGCTCGACAGGGCGGTTGGACTTGCTGACGCGCACGATCACCGATGGCGGCACCGAATTTGACCGTATCGCACCGGGATATCGCGGCCCGCTTTATGCCGAGATTTGCCCGCGGTCTTTCTCTGTGCTCGTTCGGCCCGGAATGCGGCTGAACCAGATCCGCTTTCGCGCGGGCCAAGCGGTTTTGGACGATGATGAATTGCGGGCCCGCCATGCCAAGCACCCGCTGGTTTCGGGCGAGGCGGCTGTGATTGATGAGGGTTTGGGCTTTTCCGTCGATCTGCGCCCTGATGGCAGCGATCTGGTCGGATACCGCGCCAAACCCCATACAGGCGTTATCGATCTGAACAATATCGCGGGCTATGACCCTGCCGATTTCTGGGAAGAAATCCGCACCACCGAAGGGCGTATCATCCTCGATCCGGGTGCTTTTTATATTCTGGTCAGCCGCGAGGCCGTAACCATTCCGCCTGATTGCGCCGCCGAGATGTCACCCTATCTGGCGATGGTGGGTGAATTCCGCGTGCATTACGCAGGCTTCTTCGACCCCGGATTCGGGCATGGCGTGCCAGCACGTGGCGTCTTGGAAGTGCGCTGCCATGAGGCACCCTTTGTGCTGGAGCATGGTCAAGTCGTGGGGCGTTTGGTCTATGAGAAGATGGCCAGCGCGCCAGACAGGCTTTATGGCAGCGATATCGCGTCGAATTATCAGGGTCAGGGCCTGAAACTTTCTAAACATTTCAAGATGTAAGGGCGTGACCTTAGCGCAATATCTGCGAATAATAGAGCAAGCCATGCCCTGTCAAACTGTCAGACAGGCTCTGCCACATCTGCGCGAAGGCGTCCCAATCCAGATGCACGGCTTGCGCGATTTCGGCTAGGCTGGCGCGGCCAGTGATCTGCGCCAAAGCGCGGGCGGTAATGCCCGATACAGGGATTTCCAGCTTTTCGCCCGCAATGGTCACGGGGATCACACCTGTCTTTGCGGCCACTTGGGCCAGCCTTTGCCCGCTGACACCACGCAGATGCGGCACCGCCTCTCCCTCCACCTGCGCAACATGGCCCGTGGCCTCACGCGCGGCATAGAGGATATGGGCCTTGATCGTGCCCCGCAGACTCTCGGCCAATTCCATCCGCGCAACCCTATCCATGCCCTGAACCAGCGCCGCATCCCCCAAAAGCGGAAGGGGGTTGTAAAGATGCGATTGCGGGCTGCCGACATAGGACAGGCCCGCACTGCGCAGCGCCGCAAGAAGCTGGCGGATTGAGAAATCCACCCCCTGCCCGCGCAGCAAAAGGTCGTAAAACCCAGCATCGCTTTGAAGCTGGTCACGCAAAATCGGGTTGCGTTTGATCGGGTGGGCATCGGGAAGGCGCGCATAGATCGCTTGCGCTTTCCTGAGCTTAAATTCAGGCGGACCATCAAGAAGCGCGCCGAAGACCTCGCGCAAGGGCATGGCCCCCGCTCGGCCAAGATCAGCGGGCAGCATCAACCCGATCCCGCCGCGCGGTGCCAAGGCTTTGGCCAGCGCATTGAGCCCCGCTTGCGGCTTTGGCAGGGCGGCCAACCCGCCGCTGCAATCGATATAATCGAAACGCCCTAATCTGCGGGCCTCGAGCAGAGCGCCTGTTTTGAAGGTGATCCCCTGAAGCCCGCGCGCCTCGGCACGTGCCTCGGCGATATCGCGGGCGGCTTTGGACGGGTCCAGATAGGTGATTTCATAGGGTTTTTTCGCGGAGCTGAGCACTTGCGCCATCTGGATCACGGCATCGCCCGTGCCGCCTGCGGCTGCGAGAATACGGATCGGCTTGGACCAATCGCGCTTTCCCTCGAAAATATAGTGATCGATTTCAAGGGGATGACTGGGCGAGCCCGTGGTCAAACGCTTGGTTTCCTGCGCGGGGTCACGCTCAGGATATGGAAATGCTTCGGATGGGTCACCAGATGCGCTCATAGATTGCGCCCTGCATAGTCGATTGGATGTTGCTCAAGCGCGGCCACTTGGTCAGCCGATAGATCCGCAAAACGTAAGAGATAGGTGTGGATCGAAAAAATCACCGCGCCTGTTTGTGGCAGGCGCAAAATGCATTGCCGCTCCGAGCGCAGATAATCTGGCCTGATCTCGGCCTTGACCCGAGGCTGCACTTCCGAGCGGGGATGAAACAGATCAGGGCTGCCATAGAGCAATGCGTTTTGACGCCACAAAGGGCGATCCTCACGCACCATATCAAAGAGGCGCTGAACGCGGGTTGCCATCTCACCCGTATAGGGTTTGACGGGTGTGTGGATTGCGGCCAAAGGGCGGCCAAGTTTTTCTGCGAGCGTCCAGCTTGCGGGGAAGCATAGAATTGCGCCGACCAGCCGATGTTCCGCCGCGCCCTGCTCTTTCATCAAAAGCGCGATATCCTGCTGCACCAGACGGCCTGCGATGATCAAGGGGTGGTCGGCCTCCAGATCGATTTCAACCCCATCAGGTCGGGTGATTTTTTGCCCCCTGCGTGTGAAGCCTTGGGGCAAATGGGCGAGGATATATGCCAGTGTTTCGAGGGCAGCGTCTTCGGCTTCGGGCAGGCAAGCAAAAACCTCACCGCGGCGTTGTCCAATCAAAGCATCCCGCAGCGCCATTTGGCCACCATAAGCATCATCGCAAGTGATCCAGTCGCGCAGATCAAGCGGCTGGACCCCTGGCATCCGCCGCGTGGCGGGATGCATCCATGGCGCATAGGGAAGGGTTTGTTGAAAAACGGGCGTCATCAGGGCTGTCTTCTGTCCTCGGCGGCAGTACAATTGACTGAAACCTATCATGGAAAGGAGCGCAAGGCAGGCGTTATACGCTAAAGGCAACCTTGGAGATTTCGTATTTTTGGAAAGATGAAGCCCCTCACCCCGCCTGCACGGTTTCACACGAGGGCGTGACAAATCTGACATGAGGGTTGAGACAGGCGCATCGCCTCGCCATTGTCAGTCCAGACACAGAAAAGAGAGAAGCCATGCCGACAGAGCGTTTCACCTTCACGGGCCATTCAGGCGATGAGCTGGCCGCGCGGCTGGATTTGCCTGAGGGGCCGCATCTTGCGACCGCTTTGATGGCACATTGCTTTACCTGCGGCAAAGACATACCCGCCGCGCGGCGCATCTCGGCGCGTTTGGCGGGGATGGGGTTTGCAGTGTTGCGCTTTGATTTTACGGGGCTTGGCCATTCAGGGGGCGAGTTTGAGAACACCACTTTCACCTCCAATGTGGATGACCTCAAAGCGGCGGCGGCAGCACTTGATGCGCGCGGCTTTGCGCCCGACTTGCTGATCGGCCATTCCTTGGGCGGGGCAGCGGTGTTGCGGGCGGCTGGTGGCATCGCTTCGGTCAAGGCTGTGGCCACCATTGGCGCGCCTTTTGATCCTGACCATGTGGTCCATAATTTTCATGACGCGCTGGAGCAGATCGAGCGCGATGGCGCGGGCGATGTGCAGCTTGGCGGGCGGTCCTTGCGGATCGGGAAGGCTTTTGTCGATGATGTACGGGCCGAGAGCCTTGCGCCTGCGATCAAGGATTTGAAGGCAGCGCTTTTGGTCATGCATGCGCCCTTGGATGATATTGTGGGCATCGAGAATGCCACGAAGATCTTCACCGCCGCGCGCCACCCCAAGAGCTTTGTGACGCTGGACAGCGCCGATCATTTGATCACGCGGGCCACTGATGCGGAATATACAGCCGAAGTGATTGCTGCATGGATCGGGCGCTATGTGGCGCTTCGCCCGCCTGCCCCGCCGCCCGGTGCGCCTGAGGGGATCACGCGTGTCTCGGAGGCTGATGCAGATGGGTTCTTGCAAGATGTTCAAGCGGGTCCGCATCATCATGTGAAGGCGGATGAGCCGCTGAGCTATGGTGGCACCAATCAAGGCATGACGCCTTATCAATTCCTCTCGGCGGGTTTGGGGGCCTGTACCTCGATGACGATCCGCATGTATGCGCGCCGCAAGGCTTGGGCCCTGCGCCATGTCAGTGTTGATGTGAGCCATAACAGGGTGCATGCGCAGGACGCGGAAGGCATGAATGCCCCTTTGGACGAGTTTACCCGCCATATCCGACTGGAGGGTGATCTGGACGCAGCGCAGCGCGCAAAGCTGTTGGAGATCGCGGATAAATGCCCTGTTCACAAGAGCTTGGAGCGCAGCTCTAAAGTGGTTACTTCGCTGGTTGAAGAGGCAGAAGCGTCGTCGATTTGATCTCTTCCATGGAGAGAAGCGCCGTCACATTATAGATTTTCACCTCGGAAATCAGCGCCTGATAGAACACATCATAGGCGCGCGCATTGGCGACCCTGACTTTCAGGATATAGTCGATCTCACCTGCCAGACGATGCGCCTCCATCACCTCGGGCCGCGCGCGCAGGGCGGCCAGAAAGCTGTTTTGCCACTTGGCATCATGCTCGGCGGTGCGGATCAGCACAAAGAAACAGGCCTCGAACCCCAAAGCATCGGCATCAAGCTCGACCGTTTGGCGACCGATGACGCCGGCCTCCTTCAATTTGCGAATCCTGCTCCAGACAGGGGTCTTGGAAGAGCCCACTTTCTTGGCAATTTCATCAAGGGATTGGCTCGCATCCTCCTGTAGGGCCGCGAGGATTTTCCGATCCATCTCATCGATCTGCGCTGACATTCGTGTGGCCTTATCATTGGGCGGACAGTGTAACGTAGTGCACGCTCAATACAGAACATACGTCCCTTTTCGCAAGGTGCATCTGCCAATTTTTGGGAATTTGTTCTACATATTGGGGCACAAACTTCCCCAAGGTTCTGGCCCATGCAACATTTTCCGATTTTTATCAATCTCGCTGGACGGCGTGTTGTTGTCTCGGGCGGGGGTGAGGCGGCTTTGGCAAAGCTGCGGCTGCTGCTCAAGACCGAGGCGCATATCACGGTGGTCGCGCAAGAGGCCGATGCCCAGATCAAGCAATGGGCGGAGGAGCGGCGGATCACATGGCGCCCCCGCAATCTTGAACCCGGAGATGCGCTATGTGCGGCGCTGTTTTATGCCGCCAATGATGATGCCTGCGAGGATCGCCGCGTCACGAAATTGGCGCAGGCGGATGGGGCGCTGACCAATTGGGTGGATAATCTGGGCGAGAGCCAGTTCATCACCCCCGCCATCGTGGATCGTGACCCTGTGACAGTGGCGATCGGCACCGAAGGCGCGGCCCCTGTTCTGGCGCGCGCGATCAAGCGTGACCTTGAAGCGAAACTGCCTGCCTCGCTGGGGCTTTTGGCGCGGATTGGCAAAGGGTTTCGCAAGGCGGCAGATGCCCTGCCCTTCGGGGCGAAACGGCGCGAATTCTGGGCCGAGTATTATGCCTCGGCAGGGCCTGATGCATTGGCCCGTGGTAGTGAGGCAGGCGTGCAAGACGCGCTTGAGGGCTTGTTGGAACAGCATCTGCACAGCGCGCCCAAACGCGGTCGTGTGGCGCTTGTGGGCGCAGGGCCCGGTGATCCGGAATTGTTGACCTTGAAGGCGCGGCGCGCTTTGGATGAGGCGGATGTGGTGATCTATGACCGGCTTGTTTCCAAGGATATTCTTGAACTGGCCCGACGCGAAGCGGTGCTGGTCAATGCGGGCAAACAGGGTTTCGGCCCTGCCATGGCGCAAGAGGATATCTGCCGCCTGATTGTCCAGCATGCCACCCAAGGGGCCTATGTGCTGCGCCTGAAATCAGGGGATGCAGGCGTTTACGGCCGTTTGGACGAAGAGATCGATGCGCTGGAGGCCGCGGGGATCGAATGGTCCATCGTGCCGGGGATCACCTCGGCTTCGGCGGCAGCGGCGCAGATCGGCCAAAGCCTGACCAAGCGCGACCGCAACAGCGCACTGCGTTTTCTGACGGGTCATGATGTGCAAGGCTTTGCCGAGCATGACTGGCGCGGATTGGCGCGCGCGGGCGAAGTGGCCGCGATCTATATGGGTAAGAAGGGCGCGCGTTTTATTCAGGGGCGCTTGTTGATGCATGGGGCTGCCCCCGATACCCCTGTGAGCATCGTCGAGAATGCCTCGCGCAGCTCGGCGCGTGTGATCCCCACTAGCCTTGCCCGTCTCTCAGCCGATCTGGAGGCCGCAGCGCTCAGTGGGCCTGCAATCCTGCTTTACGGTCTGGCGCCGCGCATGGCGCGCCAAGCCCTTCCCCTTTTGCAAAAGGACCATGCCTGATGGCGCGTAGTTTTACCCCCAAAGTCGTGACCGCCAATGCCTTGCTGGAAGGCGATGTTGTGTATCTGAGCATCGATGACAGATGGGTGCGCGACCATACACAGGCCGAATTGCTGGAGGATGAGGCCCATGCCACGATCCGCCTGCTGGACGCCTCGGCGCGCAGTGACGAGGTTGTTGGCGTATATCTGGCCGATGCCCGACGCGGGCCGAACGGCCCTGAGCCTGTCCATTTCCGCGAAGTGTTCCGCACACGCGGGCCGTCAAATTACCCCCATGGAAAACAAGAACAGGTCTGACCCTGTGTCGAGGTGAGCGCGATGTATCTCTATAGTGACTTTGACGAAGCCTTTCTGCGCGAACGCGTGGCGCAATTCTCGGCTCAGGTGGCGCGGCGGATTGATGGCTCGCTTACGGAAGATGAGTTCAAGCCGCTGCGTTTGATGAACGGGCTTTATCTGCAATTGCATGCCTATATGCTGCGCGTGGCGATCCCCTATGGGACGTTGAACAGCCGCCAGATGCGCCAATTGGCGATGATCGCGGAGCGGTGGGACAAGGGCTATGGCCATTTCACCACGCGCCAGAATATCCAGTATAACTGGCCAAAACTCGAAGATGTGCCCGCCATGCTGGAGGCCTTGGCCGATGTGGGCATGCATGCGATCCAGACCAGCGGCAATACGATCCGCAATGTCACTGCCGATCATTTCGCAGGGGCCAGCGCCGATGAGGTGGCCGATCCCCGCCCAGTGGCCGAATTGATCCGCCAATGGTCAACCGACCATCCCGAATTCCAGTTCCTGCCGCGCAAATTCAAGGTCGCCGTGACAGGCAGCCCCAATGACCGCGCGGTGACAGCTGCCCATGATATCGGGCTGCGCATTCTGCGCCGCGAAGGTGAGATCGGGTATCAGGTTTTGGTCGGCGGCGGGCTAGGCCGCACGCCGATGATCGGCAAGGTGCTGGCCGAGTTCCTGCCTCGGGAAGATTTGCTGCCATATCTGGAAGCCATTGTCGCAGTCTATAATCTGCTGGGGCGGCGCGACAATAAATACAAAGCGCGGATCAAGATCACCGTGCATGAGACAGGGTTGGACGAAATCCGCCGTTTGGTTGGGGAAGAATTTGCAGCACGAAAGCCACTTTTCAAAGGTGTCGATCAGGAAATGCTTTCCAAAATCGAACATGCTTTCGATAGTCCGAACTATCTATCGATAAAGTCAGGCCGCTTTGATAAGACTTATGCGACAAACCCCGCTTTCAGGTCATTTGTGGATAGAAATGTGGATAAGCATCAGCGCGAAGACTATGCGATTGTGTCGATTTCGCTGAAAAAACATGGGGCCACCCCCGGTGATGCAACGGCCGAGCAGATGCGGGTCATGGCGGATTTGGCGGAGGAATTCGGCCATGATGAATTGCGCATCAGCCATGAGCAGAATGTCATCCTGCCCCATATCCCCCGCGCTTTCTTGCCTGATCTGTATCAAAAGCTGCGCGCCGCTGATCTGGCAACGGCCAATATCGGGCTGATCTCGGATATCATCGCCTGCCCCGGCATGGATTATTGCGCCTTGGCAACCGCGCGCTCCATCCCCGTGGCGCAAGAGATTGCCACGCATTTCGAAGCGCTGAAGCTGGAGCATGATATTGGGCCGCTCAAGATCAAGATATCGGGCTGCATCAATGCCTGCGGGCATCACCATGTCGGCCATATCGGGATTTTGGGCCTGGACCGCGCGGGTGTGGAAAACTACCAGATCACCCTTGGCGGCACAGGCACCGAAGACGCGGTGATCGGTGAGCGGACAGGTCCTGGATTTGCCTATGACCAGATCATTCCCGCCATCGAGCGGATCGTGAAGACCTATCTGGCCCTGCGCGAGGGACCCGAGGAGAGCTTTCTGGACGCCTATCGCCGCCTTGGCATGGCACCCTTCAAACATGCCCTTTACCCCGATGAGGCCAAGCGTGATGCCGCGTGACAATTTCGGCCCCGTTGCACAGCGCGTTGATGCGCTGAACGCGCGGTATCACCATCATTCGGCAACGGCTGTTCTGGAACATGCATTGCGTGATGAGGATACGGGGCGGGTGGCGCTTGTCTCGTCCTTCGGGGCGGAATCGGTGGTGTTGTTGCATATGGTCTCGGTGATCGACCGGCGCACGCCTGTCTTGTTTATTGATACCGAAATGCTCTTCCCCGAGACGCTGGAATATCAGCGTGAGGTCTCGGAACGGCTGGGGCTGGAGGATCTGCGGATTGTTCAGGCCAGCCATACGCTGATCGCCAAACATGACGGCGATGGAGGCCTGCATAAACGCGATACCGATGCCTGCTGCGCCCTGCGCAAAACCGTGCCGCTGAACCATGCGCTGGCCCCCTTTGATGCGTGGATTACAGGGCGCAAACGCTTTCAGGGGCAAACGCGGTCCGAGCTAGAATTTTTCGAGGCGGAAGAGGATTTGCGCATCAAAATCAATCCGCTGGCCCATTGGGCGCCGCGCGATGTGCAAGACTATATGATCAATAACCGCCTGCCCCGCCATCCGCTGGTGGCCAAGGGATACCCCTCAATCGGCTGCGCGCCTTGCACCTCGCCTGTAGCTGAAGGCGAGGATGCCCGCTCGGGGCGGTGGCGCGGATCTCAGAAAGAAGAATGCGGCATCCATTTTATCGATGGCAAGCTGGTGCGCGGCCCCCTGACAAAAGCGTCGTGAGAGATGGCTGGGGTCGGGATATTCGTATTTTTGGAAAGATGAAGGAGCGGTTATGTCAGAGATTGTGATCATCCGCGATGCGGGCTTTGCGCGCGAGGATTGGCTTGGAGGATTTCAGGCGGAGTTTGAAGCGGGATCGGGCGCGGGGCTTGATCTGGCGTCCGATGGAGATGTGGCGCAGCTGGGGGAAGTTTTGGGCGAGATCAGCATGATCCGCATTGATTTCCCCAGCTTTGCCGATGGCCGTGGCTTTACCCTAGCCAAGCGCTTGCGCAATCTGGGCTATAAGGGGCGGCTGCGGGCCAAGGGCCATGTGATTGCGGACCAATATGCGATGGCGCGGCGGGCGGGCTTTGACGAGGTGGAAATCTCGGGTGAATTGGCCGCGCGGCAGGGCGAGGCGCAATGGCTGGCGCGCGCCGATTGGCAGGATCACGACTACCAAGCGCGGCTGCGCGGCTAAGCGCGCCCTTCCCCTGAGGGAGATCAGGGCCTATGGATAGACCAGCCCCAAAGCGGGCAGAGTGACAGATATGACCGAGCAGAGAATTTTGACAGATACATCCGCCCCCTCCCCGAAAGCCACGCCAACCTTGCCCGACGCGCAGCGTGTTACCTTTGTGAAACACTGGACGGACAGGTTGTTCAGCTTCCGCGTGACGCGCCCCGCCTCCATGCGGTTCCGGTCGGGCGAGTTTGTGATGATTGGGTTGATGGGCGATAATGGCAAGCCGCTTTTGCGGGCCTATTCCATCGCCTCGCCCTCATGGGATGACGAATTGGAGTTCTATTCGATCAAGGTGCCAGACGGGCCTTTAACCTCGAAATTGCAAAATATCGTGGAGGGCGACGAGATTATCCTGCGCCCCAAACCTGTCGGCACGCTGGTGCATGACGCGCTTTTGCCCGGCAAGCGGATCTGGTTTTTTGCCACGGGAACAGGGTTTGCGCCTTTTGCCAGCCTGTTGCGGGACCCTCAGACCTATGAGGATTATGACGAAATCATCATCACGCATACCTGCCGTGAGGCGGGAGAGCTGGCTTATGGCCATGATTTGATCGAAAGCATCCGCAAGGATGAGATGCTGGCGGAGCTGATGGGGGAAGGCTTTGCCGATAAGCTGCGCTATTACCCCACCACGACGCGCGAGCAGAGCGCGAAAATGGGACGGATCACCGACCTGATGCGCTCTGGCGAGGTGTTTGAGGATCTCGGCCTGCCTGCCCTGTCGCCCGAGACCGATCGCGCGATGATTTGTGGCAATCTGGCCTTCAATCTGGAACTAAAAGAGCTGCTGGAAGCCTATGGGCTGGTGGAAGGGGCCAATTCCAACCCGCAGCATTACGTTGTGGAAAAAGCGTTTCTGGATTGAGGCCCGTTAAGGCCTTTTTTCGTTCGAGAAAAGCCATCGCCGGATATCCGGTTTGGCCGTGCAAGCCCGAAACATCGTGCATTGCATTTTCCTCTGCCGCCATTAAGGTCAACAAAGGTGACCTTTAAATGTGGTGCATAGATGGACTGCGAGGCTTTCGCGATAATCTGGGAACAAGGGTGGAATAGCCACGACCTTGACGACATTATGCGACACTATCGGGACGATATTGCTTTCCGGTCCCTGAAGGCAATTCCGGTGATTGGTTCCGGAGAAATCCATGGAAAGCAGGCGCTTAGAGAATACTGGGCAGCAGCTTTGGAGCGGCAACCAGATCTAAAATTCTCGGTGCAGGATGTGTTCGAAGGTTATGAAATGGTTGTGATCTCATATATGAATCACAAAGGTATTCTGGCAACCGAAACACTTTATTTCGATGCGGATAGGATGGTTTTTCAAGCCGCCGCTTGTCACCGCCCCTCACAGGCCGAATGACCGCTCCGCGTTTCAAAACCAACCAAAAAACAGCCCCACCAAAAGAAAAACCCGCACTGGTCTGACCGGCGCGGGTTTTGGTTTTCGGGGTGGCTCAAGGCTTAGAGGCCAAGCGCCTCACGAACTTGCGTGACAACCGTTTCAACCATGTCGGGGTTGGAGCGGGCTTGCTCAATTGCGCCGCGCAGGGTTGTTTTGACCATCAAGCTCAGATCCGAGGCATCAACTGCTTCCAGCGCTGCATCGGCGTTGAAGCCGTCAACGGTCAGGATATCGCCAAGGCCCGCATCTGCTGCCGCGTCCGTCGCCATATCGGCGGTGGCATCAGCGGCTTCGGTTGCGGCTTCGGTGGCCTCGGTTGCGGCCTCTGTTGCGGCATCTGTTGCGGCTTCAGTCGTTTCCGCGGCGGTGTCAGCGGCTTCAGCGCCTGCTTCGACTGCTGCATCAGTTGCGTCGGTCGCGGCTTCTGTTGCGCTGTCCATCGCGTCAGTTGCCGTCTCGGTGGCTGCATCTGTTGCGCCACTGACCGCGTCCGTGGCGGCGTCAACCGCTTCTTCAGCCGCATCGGTAGCAGCGTCAACGGCATCGGATGCCGCGGACTCTACCGCTTCCATTGCATCAGAGGCGGCCTCTTCGGTGGCTTCAACGGCCTCTTCAACTGCCTCAGATGCTGCATCGGTGGCGGCCTCAACGGCCTCAGTTGCTTCTTCAACCACGTCCGTGGCCTCTTCCACCGCGTCTTCCGCGGCCTCTTCTACGGCTGGTGCTTCGGGCGCTGCGGCCTCGGGCATCTCTTCGGGCGATTGGTTGAGATAAACAAACCCCACGGCCAATGCGACGAATGCGATGATGAAGACGATAATACGTACCATATTTCCCCCAACGGAATATTTTATGAATAAAGGCGCGATAGCGGCCTTTACGGCTTGCTACAACCGAAAACGCGCAGATAGCCGCCATGCAGCATTTATCCGCTTCAAATGCCTTGAAAGAGCAGGCTTGCACGCGTAAGTTGCGCACTTGTTAAGCAAAGCTATCAAAGGACAAAACCCATAGCCCGCAGACCTCATAACGCGCCGCCCCCTCGTGACACTGGCCCGCGCGTAAACGACCGCATTCGTTCCAATGAAATTCGCCTGATCGGCGCAGAAGGCGAAAATGTAGGCGTAGTTACGCCCGCCCGCGCCATGGAAATGGCCGAAGAAGCAGGTCTTGATCTGGTTGAGATTTCGCCGAATGCGGAACCTCCCGTGTGTAAGATCATGGATTTCGGCAAGTTCAAATATGAACAGCAAAAGCGCGAAGCCGAAGCCCGCAAGAAGCAAAAGATCATTGAGGTCAAAGAGGTCAAGATGCGGCCTGGTACCGATGATCATGACTTTGAGCGCAAAGTCCGCGATGCCAAGAAATTCCTCGAGAATGGCGATAAGGTGAAGGTCACCTTGCGCTTCCGTGGCCGCGAAATGGCGCATCAGGAATTGGGCCGCAACCTGCTTGAGCGGGTCGCGACCGAGATCGAAGGCATCGGCAAGATCGAGAATATGCCGAAGATGGAAGGCCGCCAGATGATCATGATGATCGGGCCGTCCAAATAAGCCACAGCGATTTGACCTATCCCAAAGGGGGCGCTTGCATCTGGCCAAGCGCCCCTTTTTCTTCGCCCCGCGCCCGCCTGATGCCTCTGCCGCGTCAATCCTTTGGAATATTGCGCGGTGTGATGATCTGCACAGCACTCATGCCCGGCAGTGCCACCTGATCGGGCAGCAGTCGGTGATAGGCCAGAAGATGCAGAAAGGCGCGGCGCATATCCTCGGTCAGGTCATGCTCCAACACCAGCGTCAGCCCGCTTGATTGCAGCAGCCCGCGGTTATCCTCATCCAGATCATGGGCAATGAAGACCTCGGGGTGCAGTCCCGCCCGCTCGAGCACCTGTAAAATGGCGCGGTTCCCGCCCCCCATCGAATAAATGCCCACCACATCGGGGGCGATCATGGCCTCGAACATGCGGGCCGTATCGGCATTCAGCCCCTGCCCGCCCGAGACATCCCTGATCTGCAGATGGGGTGCATCCTGCTCCATCACCTCGCAAAATCCGCGAAACCGCGCATCTTCGCCCTCAAAAAGGTCATTGCTTTTGGTGGTCAGCACCACGCCGCGCGCAGGCCCGCCAAGCATCCGCGCCATGAACCACCCCGCCGTCCGCCCTGCCGCGGTATTGTCTAGCCCCGCATAAGCCACCCGAGCCGAGTTCGGGATATCGGTGAAAATGGTGACCACGGGGATGCCGCGCCTTTCCAGATCGGCAATCGCGGCACGGATTTCAGGTAGATCGCGGGATTTGAGGCAAACCCCATGCGAGCCACGTTTGGCGATCCGCGCCAGATGCGCCAGAATTTGCGCAGGCTCCATCACCTCGGCCTCGGTGAAATGCAGACGGATCACAGCGGCATTGATCTGGGGCAAAGCCGCCAGACTTGCATGATGCACCTCGCGCGAGAAGCGCCGTGGCGCTTCGATCACCACATCGACAAACAGCCTGCGCCCCTTGGCGGCCAACATCGCCTCTTGCGCTTTCAACTCCTCTATGGCGGCCTCCACCCGCGCCCGCGCCCGTGCGCTGACATTGGGGCGTGCGTGCAAAACACGGTCCACCGTGGCGGCCGCCAACCCCGATTGGGCGGCAATCTCCTTGATTGGAAAGCGATGCGTCATTGAGGTGTTTTTGATGTGTTTTAAGGCAGACCGCAAGCCTGCTGGCCGCTAATCTGTCCTCCAAGAACGGGAGGGTTCACCATGAAAGATATGTCTCACAACACCAAAGGCTATTACTCGGAAGAGACCTGCGACCTTGCGGATTTCCAAACGCTTTGCGCCCAAACCACGCGTGCCCAAGATGTCCCGCAGGCCACGCGGATTGAAAAGAATGTCCCGATCTATGACGCAGCCGCGATTGCGCCAGCCCTTGCAGATGAGGTCGCGCGCCGCGCCTTGATGGCCGAATGGGCCGAGGTTTTGCTCTCGGGCGCAGGCATCGTGGTGATCAAACAAGCCGTGACCGATCTGGCCGCAATTGATGCCGCCACCGCCCAATACCTTGCGATCATCGCCGAGGAAAAAGCCGCCAATGGCACCAAGGCCGATCATTTCGCCGCTGCAGGGGCCAATGACCGCATCTGGAATTCGCTGCAAAAGCTATGCCTTGAAGCCCCCGAGATTTTCGCCCGCAGCTTTGCAAGCCCCGCGGTTGATGCAATCTGCGAGGCATGGCTCGGCCCCAATTACCAGATGACCGCACAGGTCAATCTTGTTCATCCGGGCGGTCAGGCACAGCAGGCGCATCGCGATTATCACCTGGGGTTTCAAAGCGCCGAAATTTCGGCCCAATACCCTGCCCATGTGCATGAGCTATCGCCCCTGATGACGCTACAGGGCGGGATCGCGCATTGCGATATGTCCTTGGAAAGCGGCCCGACCAAGCTCCTGCCCTTCAGCCAAGCCTATAAGCCAGGCTATGCCGCATGGCGTCGCCCCGATTTCCGCGCCTTCTTTGAGCAGGCCCATATCCAACTGCCCCTGGAGAAAGGGGATGCGCTGTTTTTCAGCCCCGCCCTCTTCCATGCCGCAGGCGAGAACCGCACCACGGATGTGCAGCGTTTTGTAAACCTGTTGCAAATATCCTCGCCCTTCGGACGCGCCATGGAAACGATCGACCGCGCGGCCATGTGCAAGGCGCTCTACCCCGTATTGGCACAGGGCCTGCTGCAAGGCGCCGCGCTTGATGCTGCAATCGCCGCCTCCGCCGAGGGCTATTCCTTCCCCACCAATCTCGACACCGATCCCCCGATTGGCGGCCTCGCCCCCGAAACCCAAGCAGGTTTAATGCGTCGCTTCCTCGCCGAGGGGCAAAGCGCGCAAGACTTCAATGCGGCCCTTGATGCGCTGGAGGCCCGCAAACAGGCATAAAAAAGGGCCTCCGGATCCTCTCCGGCGGCCCTTCTCTCAAGTCGTTCCGAAGGCTCAGCCAGCCGCCGCCACCGCGCGGCCTGTCATCACCTTGACCAGATGCGCCCGATACGCGCCCGAGCCATGCAGGTCGGCAATCATGCCATCCGCTGAAGGGGCCGCCAGCCCCGCCACAGCCGCTTCCGAGAAATCGGCCGACAAAGCGGCTTCCGCCTCGCTCCAACGGAACACCCCATCCGAGGAAGCCCCCGTCACCGCAACACGAACGCCATCTGCAAATTTCGCGACATAGACGCCAACCAGCGCAAAGCGTGAAGCGGGTTGCACGAATTTCTGGTAATTCGCAGCCTCGGGGATCGGGAATTTCACTTCCGTGATAATCTCCCCTTCTTCCAAAGCCGTGGTGAACATGCCCTCAAAGAAATCATCGGCTGCGATCTCTCTCGCATTGGTCTTGATGATCGCCCCCGACCCAAGTGCCGCCGCTGGATAGCAGGCAGAGGGGTCGTTATTGGCAAGGCTGCCACCAATCGTGCCACGGTTGCGCACCGCAGGATCACCGATATGGCCTGCAAGCTCTGCCAAAGCGGGGTAATGGGCCGCAGCCTCCGCCACAACCGTTCCATGGGTGGTCGCGCCTCCAATGCACAAATGGCCCGCATCATTGACGCAAACCCCTTGCATCTCGGCGATGCCATTGAGGCTCACCAGAACACCGGGCTGTGCAAGGCGCTGCTTCATCGTGGGCAAAAGCGTCTGCCCGCCGCCCAAAGCCTGCGCCTCCTCGCCGCCCAAAGCGGCAACCGCCTCACTGATGCTCGAGGGTTTCACGAATTCGAAATCATACATCTCGTTTTCCTCCTGAAGGGACCCTGCCCTTCATCTTTCCAAAAATACGAAAACTCAGGCGCTGTCCATAAGGGCCAGCGCCCGAAGCTTACTCCTGCATGGCCTGCCACACGCGCGAAGGCGAAAGCGGCATGTCGATATGGGTCACATGGGTCTTGCCCGCGCGCTGCATCGCATCCACCACGGCATTGACCACCGCAGGCGGCGATCCGATCGCGCCCGCCTCACCGCAGCCTTTCACGCCGAGCGGGTTATGGGTGCATGGCGTCTGGCAAGAATGGTCCACCTGATAGAACGGCAGGTCATCGGCACGCGGCATGGCATAATCCATGAAGCTGCCCGACATGATCTGGCCATTCTCGTCATAGCTGACCCCCTCCAGAAGCGCCTGACCGATGCCCTGACCGATACCACCATGAACCTGACCATCGACGATCATCGGGTTGACGATATTGCCGAAATCATCAGCCGCCGCGAAGGACATGATCTGCACCTTGCCCGTATCGGGATCAACTTCCACCTCACAGGCATAGGCGCCTGCGGGATAGGTGAAATTCGACGGATCATAAAAGGCTGTTTCCTCTAGCCCCGGCTCCAACTCTTCCAGCGGGTAGTTATGCGGCACATAAGCGGCCAAGGTCACATCGCCCCAAGCCACCGATTTATCGGTGCCTGCGACAGAGAACTGACCATCCTTCAATTCGATATCGCCCTCGGAGGCTTCCATCAAATGGGCCGCGATTTTCTTGGCCTTGGCGATGATCTTCTCGGTCGCACGCACCATGGCCGATCCACCAACCGCCAGCGAGCGCGAGCCATAGGTGCCCATGCCCATTGGTGTATTGGCAGTATCCCCATGGACGATCTCGACCATATTTTCATCCAAGCCGATCATATCGGCGACCACTTGGGCAAAGGATGTTTCATGGCCCTGACCATGGCTATGGCTGCCCGTCATCACCACCAGACCACCCGTGGCATTGACCCGCACTGTGGCGCTTTCATAAAGCCCCGCACGCGCGCCCAATTGGCCCACAAGGTTGGACGGAGCGATGCCGCAGGCCTCGATATAGCAATTGATACCAAGCCCACGCAGCTTGCCATTCGCGGCACTTTCAGCGCGGCGCGCCTCAAAGCCGTCACGGTCGATGATCTCGAGCAATTTGGCCATCGTGGCCTCATAATCGCCCGTGTCATATTCCACCGCCACAGGTGTGGCATAGGGGAATTGGGTGATGAAGTTCTGGCGACGCAGCGCCACAGGATCGACGCCCAATTCACGCGCGGCTTTGTCGATCACGCGTTCCAGCTGATAGGTCGCCTCGGGGCGGCCCGCGCCCCGATAGGCATCCACGGGCACCGTATTGGTAAACACTGCCTTCACATTCACATAGATCAGCGGGGTTTTATAATTGCCCGCCATCAATGTGCCATGCAGCCAAGTGGGCACGGAGGGTGCGAAAGTGGACAGATAAGCCCCCATATTCGCGTAAGTATCGGTGCGCAAAGCCGTGAAATTATTATCTGCATCCAAGGCCAGTTCGATCTTGGTGATATGGTCGCGCCCATGTGCATCGCTCATGAAGGCCTCGGAGCGGCTGGAGGTCCATTTCACGGGACGCTCGATCGCTTTGGCGGCAAAGGTGCAGAAGGCTTCTTCGGCATAATGGAAGATTTTCGAGCCGAAACCACCGCCCACATCAGGGGCCACAACACGCAGCTTATGCTCGGGAATACCCAAGACAAAAGCGCCCATCAGAAGGCGGATCACATGCGGGTTCTGGCTGGTGGTATAGAGCGTGCTATCGCCCGTGCCGGCGGCGTAATCGCCAACCGCCACGCGTGGCTCCATCGCATTGGGGGCCAGACGCTGGTTGACCAATTCAAGCGTGGTCACATGGGCTGCCGCGTCAAACGCCGCATTCACCGCCTCGCGGTTTTCCTCGACGAAGCCCCAGTCATAGCAAAGGTTGTCATCCAGATCGTCATGCACTTTCGGCGAGCCCGCCTCGAGCGCCTTTTTCATATCCACAACCGCTGGCAGCTCGTCGATATCAAGATTGATGGCCTCGGCAGCATTGCGCGCCTCGGCGAGGCTTTCGGCCACGACAGCGGCAATCGGGTCGCCTACATGGCGGACCTTGCCTTGCGCCAGAACAGGGTGTCCGGGCTCTTTCATCGGCGCGCCATGGCGGTCGGTCACCTGCCAACCGCAGGGCAGCCCGCCCACACCCTCAAAATCCGCGCCCGTGAAAATACGGACCACGCCAGGCATATTTTCAGCCGCGCTGGTGTCGATCTTGTTGATTTTGCCATGCGCCATATCGGAGCGCAGGAAATAGACATGTGTCTGGCCAAGCAGATTGATGTCATCGGTATATTTGCCGCGTCCTGTCAGAAAGCGGACGTCCTCGCGGCGCTTCGAGCTTGCGCCAATGCCATGATCTTTGGGCATAATCTTCCTCCCTGGGTGGGTTATGCATGGGGCCTCCTCCTCAAGAGCCCGCCGTGCAAACCGTCATTACCTAAGGCTACCGCGTCATTTCCATCGCGGGGTGCCGCTTACGCATTTATTCAGCCGCGATCGCCGAGACATCCTGACCAGATGCGGCAAGGATCGCTTTGACAATATTGTGGTAGCCCGTGCAGCGGCAGATATTGCCTTCGAGATAGGCCCGCACATCTTGCTCGGTCGGCTTGGGATTTTCCTTCAGCAGCGCCGCAGCACTCATGATCATGCCCGGCGTGCAGAAGCCGCATTGCAGGCCGTGATGGTCTTGAAAGGCTTGCTGAATTACCGAAAGCGAGCCATCAGCATTCGCCATGCCCTCAATCGTGCGCACCTCGGCGCCATCCAGATCAGCGGCCAAAGCGGTGCAGCTTTTGATCGCATCGCCATTCACATGCACGACACACGCCCCGCATTGGCTGGTGTCACAGCCCACATGGGTCCCCGTTTTTTTCAGAGTGGTTCGCAGAAATTCCACAAGCAGCGTGCGGCCTTCCACGTCGCCGGATACGGATTTACCGTTCACGGTCATTTTGACTTGAGCCATTCAGTCCTCCCTTAGTGATTAACCCTATCCAAACACGGAAACGCGGAAACGCAAACGGAAAGTTTGAGATTTCGACGCAGCGTTAGAGGCTTTGCGCCTGCGCTATCTGCCCTCGCGCGGCTGCGGGCGTGTCGGGATTTCCTTCAAAAGCCCGCCGACCCCCATCGCCGCAATATCATGCGACCCAAGCGGCACTCCGCAAATTACCCGTTCCAGCACCCAATCCGCCCCGTTCAAGGCAGGACTGCGCGCGCATCCGGGCAAGCCGATCACAGATTGCGCATCGCGCCTGCCAAGCACCAGAAGATTGCCTGGATCAACAGGCATCCCAAAGCGGATCACCTGCCCGCCCGCATCACGCAAACCACCCGGCATGACATCTTCGATATCCGAGGTGGCCGAGGCCGTCAGCACCAGCACCAAATCCTCAGACGCCGCCTTGATTGCAGCCGCCATGGCCCCGCGGGTATGGGGCACGGTCTCGACATGAGTTAAGACCACGCCAAGCGCGTCCAGCCGCCCGCCGATCGCGGATACCGCTTTGTCATTCAGGCTTGGCTTTTGGCCCGCGACCACGCTCAGGATCAGCCGCGCCGAGGTGATCACGGGCTCAATCAGCGACAAGGCATTGCGCGCCACATCACAGGCTTGGTTGAGCGATTTTTGCGGCACCGCATAGGGGATGATCTTGACGGTGGCGACCATCATTCCCGCTGTAACCCTTTGAAAGGGTGGCAAACAGGCCAGCGTGATCATGGGATCAACCGCATTGATCGCGGCAATCGCTTCTGCCTCGACGCGCAAAATGCCCGCAGCTTTCGCACGCAAATTCACCCGTCCTGTAAAGGCAGGCTCGATACTCAAACCCGCCACGCCCTCATCTGGAACAATCGCATGGGCAAGCTCTGACGCCGCAAGGTTTTCAGCCACATCATCCGCCTCCAATCGCGCCACGATCACATGGGCTACGCCTTCTGCTTGCAGGGCCGCGATATCCTGAGGCTGTAGCAGATGCCCCTTTTTCAATTTGCCACCCGCCAATTGCAGCGCATGCGCCAGCACAGCGCCTTCGGCTTGCGCGGTCGGGACAGGGCCGAATTTCATGGATGTCTCAGCCTGAGCGTGATCTGCGCCATGATCGAGATCGCAATCTCACCCGGGCCGCGCGCACCGATATCAAGACCCACGGGTGCGTGGATTTTGGTGATCTGATCGTCCGAGAAACCCGCCTCCTGTAAACGCGCCACCCGTTTTGCATGGGTGCGCTTGGAGCCAAGACAGCCCAGATAGAACACATCCGAGCCGAGCGCGCGTGTGATGGCGGGGTCGTCCAATTTGGGATCATGGGTCAGCGTGACAACGGCTGTGCGGGTATCAAGCCCGATGGCATCCAGCGCCTCATCTGGCCAATCCTCGACAATCCGCTGGTTTTCAAACCGCGCTTCCGAGCCGAAAGCAGGGCGCGGATCGACCAAGATCGGGTCATAGCCCGCCATGCGCGCCATCGGCAAAAGGGCTTGTGCAATATGCACGGCCCCCACCACGATCATCCGCAAAGGCGGGTTATGAATGGCGATAAACTCACTGCCTTCCATGCCCGATTGATCCTTCCGAAACCGCTCGGCCAGATGGCTTTCATCGGGGCCTGCAAGGCGGCTTTTGCCGTGATCGGGATCGGTGATATAGGCGACGGGCTGGCGCGCGGCGCGGGCGGCAACCAGATCAGCCAGAAGCGGTTCAGGCAGGGATGCGCCCACGGGTTCCACAAGCACGCGGATGCGCCCGCCACAGGCCAGACCCACGGCAAAGGCCTCATCATCCGAGACGCCGAATTCCAGCATCTTGGCCTCGCCCGTTTGCACGGCCTCCATCGCCTCGATCACCACCGCGCCCTCGACGCAGCCGCCCGAGACCGAGCCCTCCATCTCACCATCGCCCGAGACCACCAATTGGCTGCCCACAGGCCGCGGGGCCGAGCCCCATGTCTCCACCACGGTGGCAAGGGCCGCGCCTTTTCCTGCGCGATACCAATCCAGCGCCAGTTCAGGCATGTTTTCGAGCATCTGGGTCATCGGGTTTTCCTTTTGGGGCCGTCAGGCATTGAGCATCCGCATCAGCCGCGCCTTCTCGCCCGTATCCTCGCGCCGCGATAGCGCCTCTGCAAGCCCTTGCAGCGCCGCAATATTATGGCCCGCGCGAAACACATCAACATGGGGCAGCATCACGCGGATGCCTGTGGCCTTGGGCGCGAAACCGTCCCAACGCAGCAAAGGATTGATCCAGATCAGACGTTTGCAAGACAGATGCAGCCGCTCGATCGCGGCTTCAAGGATTTCGGGCTCGTCTCGGTCGAGACCATCGGTGATCAAAAGCACGACCGCCCCCTGCCCCAAAACGCGGCGCGACCAATCGCGGTTGAATTGCGCAAGACAGGAACCGATCCGCGTGCCCCCTTCCCAATCCTGCGCCTGTGCGCCAGCCGCCGCGAGGGCGGCATCCACATCGCGGTGGCCCAGATGGCGGGTGATATTGGTGAGTTGGGTGCCGAAGGTAAAGGCATGCACCTTGGACCAGCCCCCCGCCCCTTTCTGGTTCGAGACCGCATGTAGAAAATGCAGAACCGCGCGCGAATAGGCCGACATGGAGCCCGAGATATCGCAAAGGCAGACCAGTTCGGGCCAGCGTTCACGGCGGTTTTTGGTCTCGAACTGCGTGATCTCGCCGCCAAAGCGCATCGAATTGCGCATGGTTTTGCGCCAGTCGGGCATAACACCATGGCGCGCGGCTTGGGTGCGGCGACTTTGAAGCGGGCGAATGGGCAGATCCATCCGCGCCAGAAGGCGTTTGGCCTCGGCCATTTCCGCATTGGACATTTGTTCGAAATCAAGGCTGCGCAGGCGTTCTTCGCGGCTCATGGTGAGGGTCGCGTCGATCTCGATCTCGGTGCCTTGATCCTGCGCGGTGTCGTCCAGATCGGGGATGTCCTGATTGGCCCCGTCCAGCAAGGCTTCGGCGGCGCGTTTCTCGGCGGGTTTGGCACTGCGCTCCTCGGCCACGCCGCGCACGGCAGGGATCATATAGGACATCATATGTTCCAGATAGCGCGGGTCGCGCCAATAGAGCCGGAAGATTTGTGCAAAAACGGGCAGATGCTCGGGCCGCGAGGTGAAGCAGGCGCGCAAAGTGTAGAAAAAAGCCAGCCTGTCCGAGAAACCTGCGGCCTCAACCGCGCGGATCGCATCCAGAACACGCCCTGTGCCTGCTGGTAGCCCCGCCACCCGGAGGGCGCGCGCGAAATGGGTGATATTCTGCGCAAGCTTGGGCTTTTCGGGGAGATCGAGGGGGGCGTATTCGGGCATGATCTAGGCCATGCCTTGACGCAAGCGCATGGGGGCTTTGCCCCCAGACCCCCAAAGTATTTGGCAAGCAAAGATGGGATCAGGCATTTGTGACCTCGGCCTTGACCTCATCAAGGATGCGCTTGGCCTCGGAACCTTGGAGTTTCTGGATATCATCTTGATATTTCAAGATCGCGCCAAGCGTATCGGCAATAACCTCGGGCGAGAGATCGATCACATCAAGGGCCAGCAGGCATTTGGCCCAATCAATGGTTTCGGCAACGCCGGGTTTTTTGAAAAGGTCTTCGGTGCGCAGGCTTTGCACGAAACCCACGATCTGGCGGCTCAGCGCCTCGGAGGCCTCGGGGATGCGGGCGCGGATGATCTCCATCTCGCGCTCGAAATCGGGGTAGTCGACCCAGTGATAAAGGCAGCGGCGCTTGAGCGCGTCATGCACTTCGCGGGTGCGGTTGGAGGTCAGGATCACGATCGGAGGCTCGGGCGCTTTGATGGTGCCAAGCTCGGGGATGGTGACCTGAAAATCAGACAGAGCTTCGAGCAAAAAGGCCTCAAAGGGTTCATCGGTGCGGTCCAATTCATCGATCAAGAGCACGGGCGCGCCCTGCGAGCTGGGGCGCATGGCTTGCAGAAGCGGGCGTTCGATCAGGTAATCGGAGGAGAATAATTCCTGCCGCAGCGCCTGTTTATCGGCACTGCCTGCAGCCTCGGCTGCGCGAATGGCGATCATTTGTGCCGCGAAATTCCACTCATACACTGCCGAGGCTGCATCAAGGCCCTCATAGCATTGCAGGCGGATCAGGGGGCGATCGAGTGCTGCGGCAAGGGCTTTGGCAATCTCGGTTTTTCCCGTTCCAGGCTCGCCTTCCAAAAACAAGGGGCGGCCGAGTTTGAGCGATAAAAACGCCACTGTTGAGAGCGCGCGGCCGCAAACATAATCTTGCTCCGCCAGCGCCTTAGTTACGGCATCAATTGATTGCATATAAGAGCCCTCCCGTGCTGTATCCATGAAGGCCTGCCTGAGGCGGGGGGTCAAGGGTGCAGCAGCTATCTGCGCCGTAAGGTCGTCTTTCGCGGGCGAGCTTGCGGTGAATTGTGTCAGAGTATTGGTGATGGAACAAAACGAGCGCGCGATGAACGAGCAAAATCATCCTCAACCCGATGAGAGGGGCGCGGAATGGACCGAGCGGATGCAGGCCATTGGCCAGGCGCATGGGTTTTTCCGCGCGCTTGATCCTGCCCATAGCGCCCTGTTCATTGAAGAGGGCGACACGCTTTTGGTGACCTTTGACAATGCGCAGCGCCTTAAACCTATGGGGCCTGACGGGTTTCCCGTTGGCTTCGAGATGGTGGAAGAGCATGAATATTCAATGCTCGCCCTTTATGCCGAGGGCGCGACTTGGTTCCGTTCACCTAAAGTATATGAATTTTTCGACGGTTTGGGCGATGAGGGCTTTTTCGAGCAATTCGAGCGGGTCATTTTTCTGGGCATCGGCCCTGCGGCGGGCCATGCGGCTTGTGCCTATTCTGTCGTCGCGCCTGGGGCAGAGGTTTTAGCAAGCTCGCCCGTGGCAACACTGGAGCGCGCGGATGTGCCCTTTGAGTCGCGTTTCGCCAAAGCCAGACGCATGGATTTCAAATCACGCTACGGCTTTGCGCCCAAGCTGCTGGATGCCGCTTTGCGCGCCTTCGTGCTGTTTGATTCCTCGGGTGGGTTGCCCGCCGCCCATGCCGCCTTGTTCAGGGGCGCGCATATCCACCGTATCGGGTTGCCGCGTTTAGGCCCGCATCTGGAGCGTTTGATCCTGACGGGCGAAGGCATTGCCCCAGTGATCGAGGCTTTGGCGGGCGATGATGCCGAGACGGTCAAAGAATTGCGCGAGATTTTGTCAGACCGTGCGCGGCTTGATGCGGGCTATCTCAAGACCCTGATGGTCGAGGCGATCAAGCGCAACCATAGCAGATTGGCGCTGCGCGTGGCACATCATGGTGCGGCGGTGACCGATGACCCGATCTTTGCGCGCCATATCGCCTCGGAAGCGCAAAAAGCCCAATAAATCAGTTTTTCCAGTCGCTTAGAGACCACCTGCGCGTTTGATGAAACCCACGACCTCATCGACGCCCTTGTCATGGCGCAGCGCCGCCATCACGAAAGGCAGGCCCTGACGCGCGGCCTGCGCATCGGAATGCAGCAGAACGGGGTCGACGCCCACATGCGGGGCGAGATCGGTTTTATTGATGATCAACATATCCGAACGCGTGACGCCCGGCCCCTTTTTGCGCGGAATATCCTGCCCTGCGGCGGTGTCGATCACATAAAGCGTGATATCGGCCAATTCGGGGCTGAAGGTGGCGGCCAGATTGTCGCCGCCTGATTCAATGAAGATCACATCAAGATCGGGGATGGCTTTGCGGAACTCGGCCACAGCGGCCAGATTGATCGAGGCATCCTCGCGGATGGCAGTATGGGGGCAGCCGCCCGTCTCGACGCCCTTGATCCGCTCGGCGGGCAAGGCTTGGGCGCGCAGCAGGAACTCGGCATCCTCGGAGGTATAAATATCATTGGTGATGACCGCGACGGAATATTCCGCCGCCATTGCACGGCAGAGCTTTTCGGTCAGGGTTGTCTTGCCAGCACCTACTGGGCCACCGATGCCCACGCGCAGCGGGCCGTTGGGACTTGGCATATGTTATCCACTTCTGTTTTCAGGCCTAAGCCATTATTCAAATTTAATAATACGAGTTATCCACAGGTCAGGTGCGGAAAATCCGTACCTCCATATCCTCATGCTCCATCGCCGCCAAATCAGCGCCGAAGACGCATCCTCCCAGATCATCAATGCTCGCCTTGGCCGCCATTTCTGCCATCGCGGCGATGGGGCCGTGCAGGCGGGACAAAACGGCCTGCCCTTCGGATTGGCCAAGCGGCACGAAACGGACCGCCACCGAAACAAGGTTCGAGGCAAAGGCATGGAGGAAGAGTTTGATAACCTCCTCGCTTGGCAGGCTCAGGTCGCGCGCGGCGATGCCGATGGCGACGGGATAAGGGGCTGGCGGGATATCGATATCTTCGATCGCTGAAAGGGTCAGTGCGAAAGCATGGCCTTGGGCGCGGGTTTCCTCAAGCCGCTCGCGCGAGCTGGAAAGCGCCTCGGCCAGATCGATCAACTCCTCCTGTTCCATCTCGCCGTGATGCGCGAGGGCCAGAAGGATTGCATCATTTCTGCCGGCACCCGCCTCCAGAACGGCGCGGATCCATGCAGTCAAATCATCTGATTTGCGGATATCTCCGCGTGCAATCGCGGCCTCAAGCCCATGGGAATAGGCATAGGCGCTGACGGGGAATGACGGCGAGAGCCATTGCGTCAGCCGCAAAATATCGGTGGCGTCAATGGGCATGGGAATGGGTGCGGCCATGGCCATAAGCCCCGCCCTCAGGCGTGAAAGGGGCGATCAACGGTTTGGCCTCGGCCCCCAGTTTTGCAAGCATATCGGCCATTACGTGATCGGCGCGGATCAACAGATGGTCGGCCTCGATCTGGCAGGGGGTGTGGCGGTTGCCGATATGCCATGCCAGCCGCACCAGATCACCCGTGACTTTCAAGAGCGGCTCGGGGGCGGCCGAAACCTCGACCAAATCGCCGAAGGTTAATTCCAGCGCATCCCCGTGATTGAGCGAGACCGTTTCAGCCAGATCAATCAAGATATCTGCCCCGTCTTCGGTCGAGACGGTTTTACGCCGTAAAAACCGCCCCTCGTAATCAAGCAGGAGCTTGTGTTTCGGGGCCGCGGACCACTGGCCCTTGCGGTGGATGATATGCGCTGTGAGCATCTTCGAGCGTCCTTCAGAACATGAAATAGCGTTGTGCCATTGGCAGTTCCGAGGCGGGTTCGCAAGTCAGCAATTCCCCATTGGCGCGCACTTCATAGGTTTCGGGATCGACATGGACCTCTGGGGTGAAGTTATTGTGAATCATGTCTTTTTTGCCAATATCGCGGGTGCCTTTCACCGCGAGCGTGTCCTTGGCCAAGCCAAGATTGGCCCCGATCCCCGCCGCCTGCGCGGCCTCACTTACAAAGAGCACCGCCGAGCGTTCGACCGAGCGGCCAAAGGCACCGAACATGGGCCGTGAATAGACTGGCTGCGGTGTCGGGATGGACGCGTTTGGATCGCCCATTTGCGCCATAACGATGGTGCCGCTGATCAGGCTCATCTCGGGCTTCACTCCGAAAAAGGCGGGGCTCCACAGCACCAGATCGGCACGTTTTCCCACTTCGATCGATCCGATATGCGTGCTGATCCCATGCACCAGCGCGGGGTTGATCGTATATTTCGCGATATAGCGTTTGACGCGGGCATTGTCGTTTTCGCCTGTCTCATCGCTCAGCCGACCGCGCTGCTTTTTCATCTTATCTGCCGTCTGCCATGTGCGAATGATCACCTCACCCACACGTCCCATGGCCTGACTGTCAGACGCCATCACCGAAAAGGCCCCCATATCATGCAAGATATCTTCGGCTGCGATGGTTTCGCGGCGGATACGGCTTTCGGCAAAGGCCACATCTTCGGGAATGGATTTATCCAGATGGTGGCAAACCATCAGCATATCGAGATGCTCTTCGATGGTGTTGACCGTATAGGGCATGGTCGGGTTGGTCGAGCTTGGCAGGATATGGTCATAACCCACCACCTTCATGATATCGGGCGCATGGCCCCCGCCCGCGCCCTCGGTATGGAAGGCATGGATCGTGCGGCCATTGATGGCGGCCAGCGTGTTCTCCACAAATCCGCTTTCATTGAGCGTATCGGTATGGATCATCACCTGCACATCCATGTCATCGGCGACAGACAGGCAGCAATCAATTGCGCCGGGTGTCGTGCCCCAATCCTCGTGCAGTTTCATGGCGCAAGCGCCTGCGCTGACCATTTCGACCAAAGCCTCGGGCCGGCTGGCATTGCCCTTGGAGGAGATGCCGAAATTCATTGGAAAGGCATCAAGCGATTGCAGCATGCGCCCGATATGCCATGGGCCGGGCGTGCAGGTCGTGGCCAATGTGCCATGCGCGGGCCCTGTGCCGCCACCAAGCATGGTGGTGATGCCCGAATGCAGCGCATCCTCGATCTGTTGGGGGCAGATGAAATGGATATGGGCATCAAACCCGCCTGCCGTCAGAATACGCCCCTCGCCCGCAATTGCCTCCGTTCCGGGTCCGACAATGATATCGACATTGTCCTGCACATCGGGGTTGCCAGCTTTGCCGATCCCCGCAATCAACCCGTCTTTCAAGCCGACATCGGCCTTATAGATGCCCGAATGATCCACGATCAACGCATTGGTAATCACGGTATCAACGGCCCCGCCTGCGCGGGTGATCTGGCTTTGCCCCATCCCATCGCGGATCACCTTACCGCCGCCGAATTTGACCTCCTCACCATAGCTGGTCAGGTCATGCTCGACCTCGATGATCAGATCGGTATCGGCCAGCCTGACCTTATCGCCCGTGGTAGGGCCATACATATCGGCATAGGTGGTGCGGGGAATGGCATAAGGCATTGATAATCTCCGTCAAACGGGGGCCAGAATGGCCAAAGAAATTGGCATGAAGGCTAGAGGCTGCCCATCACCTTCTGATTGAAACCCCAGACCTCGCGCGCGCCGCCAAAAGGCACCAGCGTCACATCGCGGGATTGGCCGGGCTCAAAGCGCACAGCGGTGCCTGCAGGAATATCGAGCCGCATGCCCTTGGCCGCCACGCGGTCAAACTCCAGCCCCGGATTGGTCTCGGCGAAATGGTAATGCGAGCCGACCTGCACAGGCCTGTCGCCCGTATTGGCCACCGCAAGGGTTAAGGGCGTGCTGCTTGCATTCAGGATGATCTCGCCCGCAGCGGGCATTACCTCACCGGGGATCATGCTTTGCCCTTTTCATCAGTGTCAGCCGTATGCACCACATCCTCGGGCTCAGCCTCGGCTTTGGGGCTGCTATAGCCTTTAATCGCGGCGACAAAGCGTTTGCCGAACAGGCCGCCAAGCGCACCAAGCAGCAAAGGAAAGGCCATGCTATTGGCCCCAAGAACCCCAACAAGGATCGAGGCCGCCATCAACATGGCCAAAAGGCTCAACACATCAAACTCGGTCTCGCCCACGGGAATATCGCTCAAGGCGAGCTTGCTCAGGGCTTTGCGGATATGGGGTTCGGCCATCGGGGTCAGAAAGCCTGCGACTGCGCCAAGAATAAGGTTGGTGATCATCTATTGTCTCCTGAAATATATGCGCTCTAGCGGATCGGGTGGTGGACGGTCACCAATTTGGTTCCGTCAGGAAATGTTGCTTCGACCTGAACATCATGGATCATCGCGGGGATGCCCTCCATGCATTGCTCTGCGGTGATGACATGCGCGCCTGCCTCCATCAGGTCGGCGACAGACCGGCCATCGCGCGCGCCCTCAACCACGAAATCCGTGATCAGGGCGATCGCCTCGGGATGGTTGAGCTTCACGCCCCGCGCCAGCCGATTGCGCGCCACCATGGCGGCCAGCGAAATCAGCAGCTTATCCTTTTCACGCGGTGTCAGGTTCATAGGTAATCCTCTTAAACAGGCCAGACGCGCGGCAAGGCGCGGCCCGACAGGGTTTTGGTGGCAATCGCAATCGCTTTGCGCAACAGATCAGGGTCGGCAGCGGCAAGGCGCAACGTGATGCGCCCCTCCCAAGCCGAGGCGCGCGCCTCAATCCCCGTCAGGCGCAGATCATCCAGAACCAGACGCAACGGGGCCAAGCGATCCTCGGCAGCCGCATCAAACAAGCTGAGCGAGGCCACGGCGCGATGCGCGCCCAAACCGGCAGCGCCTTGCCTGCTGAGGTCGTGATCATCCATCCGAATGGCTTCCAGCATGGCGCGTTTGCCCTCGCACCAGACCTCGCGGCGGTCGCGTAGATGCAAACGTGAAACCGTCTCCCCCATCGCGCCGCGTCCAAATACCAGCGATTCAAGCAAAAGCAGCCTTGCGCCCTGCCCCATCTCGACCCGCAAATCCCGCGCGATCGAAGCGCCGTCAAACAGGATCAACTCCTGCGGCATCCAGAACAGCTCGGCCCCCGCGCCAAGCCGCAAATCAACCTTGATCTCGGCCCGCCCCGCGCTGGCGCGATAGGCGCGCTCGGCGGTTTGGGTGGTCGCAACAGCATGCGCGCCCTCGCCCAGTTCCAACTCATAATGCAGCCTGTCCCCGCCCGTCAGCCCGCCCGATGTATTGAGAAACACAATCTCGGGCGCTGCCCCATGCATTTTGGGCAAAATCGCCTTGGCAGAGCCCGCCTGCCGCAGCCCAAGCAGCCGCGCGGGCATGCCCGCCCCGAAACGGACGCGGGCTTCACCTTTGGTGCGCTGCAACAACGGCGCGCTCGGAGCGAGGGAATCCAACATGAAGCGAGGCTATGTCTTGCCCTGAAGCAGGGGCAAGGCGCAGCGCCAAAGCAGCTGCGACGCACTCCTCAACCGCCGCCAAAATGGGCATGATGCCTAATTTTTATGCAGCCAAATAATGCACCCTCCGCTGGCTTTGGATCAGCGCCATCTTGTTCCCGCGCGCGGAAGGCTGTAGCTCGAAACCATGACACAAACGCTTACGCTTCGCCGCCCCGATGATTGGCACCTGCATCTGCGCGATGGCGCCATGCTGCGCGCCGTTTTGCCCGAGACCGCCCGCCATTTCGGCCGCGCGATCATCATGCCCAATCTGGTCCCGCCCGTAGTCACCAGCGCAGATGCCACCGCCTACCGCGACCGCATCCTTGCCGCCCTGCCCCAAGGCATGGGTTTCACACCGCTGATGACGCTCTACCTGACCGAGACGACCGACCCCGAGGATGTCGCCGCAGCCCATGCGGCAGGGTTGATCACAGCCGTCAAACTCTACCCCGCAGGCGCCACAACCAACTCCGCTTCCGGCGTGCGTGATCTGGCCAAGGTCCAGCCCGTGCTTGAGAAAATGGCCGAAATCGGCCTGCCGCTTTGCTTCCACGGCGAAGTAACAACAGCAGATGTCGATATTTTCGATCGCGAAAAAGTCTTCCTTGATACGGTGCTCGACCCGCTCCGCCGCCGCCTGCCCGAGCTGAAAATCACGCTGGAACATGTCACCACCAGCGATGGCATCGAGTATATCACGCAGGCCGATGGCGATATCGCAGGCACGATCACAACCCATCACCTGATGATCAATCGCAACCATATCCTCGTGGGCGGCATCCGCCCGCATTATTACTGCCTGCCCGTGGCCAAGCGCGCCACCCATCAACAGGCTTTGCGCAAGGCCGCGACCTCAGGCAATCCGCGCTTCTTTCTTGGCACCGACAGTGCACCTCATACTGACGACAATAAAGAAACCAGTTGCGGCTGCGCGGGCTGTTTCACCGCCAGCAATACAATGGCCTGCCTCGCCCATGTCTTTGAGGAAGAAGGCGCGCTCGACAAGCTCGAAGGCTTTGCCTCGCTGCATGGCCCCGCCCGCTATGGCCTGCCTGCCAATGACAGCCTGATCACATTGGTCAAGGAGGCCGATCCCGTCTCATATCCCGATAAAATCGACACCGAAGACGGACCCGTCACTGTTTTCAACCCTGGCCATCCGCTGTATTGGCGGGTTGCCTGATCCATCTTTGCTTGAGAAATACTTCCGCCGGAGGCATCCGGCCCCAAGGAGCGACGCGCCATGATCCCTGCAACCTACCCTGACCAAGCCACCATCGCACAGATGACCGCGCGGATGCTGCTCGATATCAAAGCCGTCCATTTCAATGCGCGCGAGCCCTTCACCCACGCCAGCGGCAAACAGGCCCCCACCTATATTGATTGCCGCCGCATCATTTCCTTCCCCCGCATTCGCGCCACCTTGATGGATTTCCTGACATGCACAGTCATGCGCAATTCAGGGCTCGAAGCCTTCGACAATATCGCAGGCGGGGAAACCGCAGGCATCCCCTTCGCAGCCCTCGTGGCCGAACGTATGGGCCTGCCCATGACCTATGTCCGCAAGAAGCCCAAAGGCTATGGCAAGAATGCGCGGATCGAGGGTGCGATGTCGGAAGGCGAGCGGGTTTTGCTGGTCGAAGACCTCACCACCGATGGCGGCTCAAAACTCAGCTTTGTCGATGCGATCCGCGATACAGGCGCAAGCTGCGGCCATACGGCTGTGGTGTTTTATTACGGTATTTTCGATGAAACGATCCCGAACCTGCGCGCCCACGGGATTGAGCTGCATTGGCTATGCACTTGGGCCGATGTCATCACGGAAGCCCGCCGCGCGGGCGATTTCGACGCGGAAACCTTGGATGAGGTTGAGCGATTCTTGAAAGACCCCGAAGAGTGGCGCACCTCGCGCGGGCTGTCCTGACAGGGGCCTGAAATTCGCAAAGCGTAAAAATTCTTTTAAGCGCGGTTTTGCCTAGAGCCGCGCTTGAACCAACCATATCTTGACGAAATGCCCCGAAACCCCGCAAGATGGGCCACAACAATCCTGCCCACAGGCTATCCACAGTCTTATCAAGATTGACCCGTCGTAGCCCTGTTCTGTAGGGGTTTGGGACAGAGAAAAATCTATAAAAAGCAGTCGGGGGATATCGCCTAAATGAACGAGATCGCAGCCTTTCAACCGCCCCAAAGCGATGAGAGCACCCCACCCGAGCTGCCCCATAATATCGAGGCCGAGCAACAGCTTCTTGGGGCGATCCTCGCCTCCAATGATGTGCTCGACCGCGTTGATGATCTAGTAAAGCCCGATCATTTCCATGATCCCGTCCATGCCGATATCTTTGCAACGGCTGCCGCACGCATCGTGAAAGGCCAGCAAACCGACGCGACCACGCTCAAGAATTTCATGGCCGATCATGCGGGTCTCAAGACCTTGGGTGGGGCGGAATATCTGCTCAGGCTCCAGCTCTCGGCGGTGGCCACTTCGGCGGCGCGGGATTACGCGCAATTGATCCATGATCTCGCGATCCGCCGCTCGCTGATCGATCTTGGCAAATCCATCGCCGATCGCGCCCAAACCGTGCGCGATGACGCCACCCCCGATGACCAGATCATCGAGGCGGAATCGGATTTGTTCAAACTGGCCTCAACAGGCACAACCTCCAAAGGGTTCCAATCCTTCCTGCGCGCGCTGACCGATGCGGTCGATATGGCCAATGCTGCCTATAACCGTGGCGGTGGCCTTGCGGGAGTTTCAACAGGTCTGACGGAACTCGACCGAATGCTTGGTGGTCTGCATAAATCCGACTTGCTGATCCTTGCGGGACGTCCCTCGATGGGGAAAACCTCGCTTGCGACCAATGTGGCTTTCAACGTGGCCAAAGCCTTCAAGCGCGGTGCAAAAACTGATGGCAGCGAAGGCACGGTGGATGGCGGCGTGGTCGGGTTCTTCAGCCTCGAGATGTCGGCGGCCCAACTTGCACAACGGATCTTGTCGGAAGCGGCTGAAGTGCCCTCCGAGCAAATCCGCAAAGGGGATCTGAACCCGCAGGAATTCCAGCGCTATCTGCGCGCGGCGCAGGATTTGGAGAATTGCCCGCTCTATATTGATGACACGCCTGCCCTGCCAATCGCCCAAGTCGCCGCCCGCGCGCGCCGCCTTAAGCGCAGCCCGCAAGGTCTGGATTTGCTGATCATCGACTATTTGCAGCTTTTGCGCGGCTCGGGCCGCAGCGAAAACCGCGTCAATGAGGTCTCGGAGATTACCCAAGGCCTCAAAGCCATCGCCAAGGAACTCAATATCCCCGTGATCGCGCTGTCACAGCTCTCGCGTCAGGTTGAAAGCCGTGATGATAAACGCCCGCAACTCTCGGACCTGCGTGAATCGGGTTCGATCGAACAGGATGCCGATGTGGTGATGTTCGTCTATCGTGGCGAATATTATAAGGAACGTGAAAAGCCCGGCGAGGAGAACCTCGAGGCGATGACCAAATGGCAGCAGGATATGGAGCAACTCCATGGCAAGGCCGAGGTGATCATCGGAAAGCAGCGTCACGGGCCTGTCGGCTCGATCGAATTGAGCTTTGAGGGTCGCTTCACCCGCTTTGGCAATCTGGTCAAACCTTGGCAGCAAGGGGCCGAAGACAGCGGCTATTGATAGGCCCTACCGAAACATCGTTATTTTGGTCAAAAAACATCAGCTTCGCAGCCGTTATGGCCTTGTGGGCAGAGCCCTCTTGACCCCGCGGGTCAGAGACGCGACAGAAGATCATGGCAAGCGGAACACTTCATATCGACCTTGATGCGTTGGTGGCCAACTGGCGGGCATTGGACGCAAAATCCAATGCCGAGACGGCCGCCGTTGTCAAAGCTGATGGCTATGGTCTGGATGCAGGCCGCGTGGCGAAAGCCTTGGCCAAAGCCGGCGCGCGGCGCTTTTTCGTGGCGGTCGCCGAGGAAGGCGAAGCAGTGCGCAAAGCCCTTGGGGCGGGCCCCGAAATCAATGTATTTTCAGGCCATATGGAGGGTGATGCAGCCCTTTTACGCGATCATGCGCTGACGCCTATGCTCAATAGCGCGGCCCAATTTGCCCGCCACCAAAACGCCCTGCCCGATCACGCCTATGGCGTGCAGCTTGATAGCGGGATGAACCGTTTGGGGATGGAGCCTGCGGAATGGGCGGCGCTCCGCGGTGACCTGCTGGCAGGCCCGATCACTTTGGTCATGAGCCATCTGGCCTGCGCCGATGCGCCCGAGCATCCCCAAAACCCCGATCAATTGCGCCAGTTCAGCGAGATGACAAACGGTGTCTCCGTACCCCGTTCGCTTTCGGCCACGGGCGGCATTTTGATGGGCAAAGATTATCATTTCGACCTCACCCGCCCAGGCATCGGGCTGTATGGCGGGTTTCCCTTTGCCGATGCCAGCCCCGTGGTGCGCCTGTCTCTGCCCGTGGTCCAAGTCCGCGATTTGGTGGATGGCGAAACCGTTGGCTATTCGGCCAGCTATACCGCCCAAGGCCCGCGCAAGATCGCTACGCTTTCGGCAGGCTATGCCGATGGATTGATCCGCGCGATGAGCGGCAAAGCCCTGCTTTATGCAGGCGCGCAGCCCTGCCAATTGGCAGGCCGTGTCTCGATGGATTTGCTGACAGTGGATGTGACTGATCTGGATGAGATCCCCGAGGCGCTGGATATTCTGGGCCCCCATCAAACCGTTGATCAATTGGCGGATGTCGCTGGCACGATTGGCTATGAAATCCTGACCTCACTGGGGCCGCGCTATCGGCGGATTTATTCAGGGGAAGCGCTATGAATTTGGTCCTCTCGCCTATTGCGGCCATTGGGCGGTCCACTTTGGCGATGCTCGCGGCCATCGGGCGGATCGCGATCTATTGCGGGCAGACCCTGTCGCATCTTTTTCGTCCCCCCTTCTATTTCCGCGAGATTTGGGGCCAGATCGTTCAGATCGGATGGCTGTCCTTGCCCGTGGTGGGGCTGACGGCGCTGTTTACTGGCGGCGCGCTGGCGCTGCAAATCTATGCAGGCGGCGCAAGGTTTAATGCTGAATCCGTTGTGCCCTCGATTGTGGCCATCGGCATGGTGCGCGAGTTGGGGCCTGTGCTTGGCGGATTGATGGTGGCAGGCCGTGTCGCCGCGGCGATAGCGGCCGAGATCGGCACCATGCGCGTGACCGAACAGATCGATGCTTTGGTCACGCTCTCGACCAATCCGATGAAATACCTCACCGTGCCGCGCGTTCTGGCCGCCACTTTGAGCCTGCCGCTTCTGGTGGCCGTGGGCGACAGTATCGGCATTTTCGGCGGCTATCTCGTGGGCACAACGCGGCTTGGCTTCAACCCTGCCAATTACGTGCAAAATACGGTCGATTTCCTTGAGGTCTGGGATGTAACTTCAGGCATGATCAAAGGCGCCGTGTTCGGCTTTATCGTGGCGCTTATGGGCTGCTATCACGGCATGAATTCGGGCAAAGGCGCGCGCGGCGTGGGCAAAGCCACCACCAATGCGGTGGTCTCGGCCTCGATCATGATCCTTGCGGCCAATTACCTTCTGACAGAGTTGTTTTTCACAGCATGATCGAGCTTCGCGACGTCCATAAATCCTTCGGGAGCAAACATGTTCTTCGCGGCGTGAACCTATCGGCCGCCAAGGGCGAAAGTGTGGTGATCATTGGCGGGTCAGGCACAGGCAAATCGGTGCTTCTGAAATGCGTATTGGGGCTGGTCAAACATGACACGGGCCTGATCGCGCTTGAGGGGCAGGATGTGTTGCAAGCGGAACGCGATGCCTTTCTGGCCCGTTTCGGGATGCTGTTCCAAGGCGGCGCTTTGTTCGATTCCATGAGCGTATGGCAAAACGTGGCCTTCAGACTTTTACGCGGCAGCCTCAAGCGCCCTGCGGAAGAAGCCCGCGAAATTGCCATCGAAAAGCTGCGCCGCGTTGGCCTGAAACCCGATGTGGCCGATCTGTTCCCAGCCGAGTTGTCGGGCGGCATGCAAAAACGCGTCAGCCTTGCCCGCGCCATCGCGGCGCAACCCGATGTGATCTTCTTTGATGAACCGACAACTGGCCTCGACCCGATCATGTCGGGCGTGATCAATGACCTGATCCGCGAGATCGTCGTAGAAATGGGTGCCACGGCGATGACCATTACCCATGACATGTCCAGCGTGCGCGCCATCGCCGACCGTGTCGCGATGCTGCATGATGGTGTGATCAAATGGGCAGGCCCTGTTGCGGAAATGGACAGCGCCGATGATCCCTATCTGCGCCAGTTCATCTCGGGCTCGGCCGAAGGGCCAATCGAAGCCGTTCGCTGAGCCAGAGAATCGCCTCGCCGAAACGTCTTTGAGTTTTGTTTCCCAAAGATGAACAATTTCAGGCATGCTCGGCTCTGTTTCCACCCAAGCGTCAACTGATTGTGGAGCCAATTCCATTGCGCCACAAAATCTGGCCATTTTTAAATAATTGGGCCTTTTCGGCATATTTTTGCTCAAAACTCCTCCCATTTATGATTAACAAGAGAGGGCTTTGGGGGCCTATGGGGAATTATCGTGTCGAATTCGACTGCTGGAATTTTAGTATCTTTTTTATCGCTGCTTCAAAGAACATTCTCTTACCTCTTGGTGCTCTTTGGAATTGGTCTTCTCTGTGTCACCATGCTCAGCGCGTTTGGCGTCTTGCCTTGGTTGACCCTGCCTCTACAATTTGGTGACATCTTGATCCCCGAAGGCGGGATGTATGTGCAGATGGGTCTGACCGCAGTGATCATCTGCCTCTGCTCGATCCTGCCTGCCTATAGCCGCATGCTGCGTCTGGAAGAAAGTCACCGCGATTTCCGGATTTCAATGGAAGATGTGGGCCAAGCCTATGCCGCCTGTCATGCCGCCGATCGCGAAGGGTTCTTTCAACTCAGCCGCGAATTTGATGCGGTGCGGGAACGCATGGCGTTTTTGCAAGAGCATCCCGAGCTGGAAACACTCGAGCCGCAAATTCTTGAAATTGCATCACAAATGAGCATCGAAAGCCATCACCTCTCGCAGACATTCTCGGTCGAGAAGGTTGAGCGCGCGCGCAGCTTCCTCAAGCAGCGCCAGAAAGAGATTGCAGGGTTTGAACAGACCTTGGAACGCGCCCGCAACTCCTGCTTTGAATTGAGCGCGCTTGCCGAAAAGATCGAGGATGACGAGATCAAGCTTGGCGAAAAGCGCCGCGATGTTGAGGAAAAACTGCGCACGGCTTTGGTTGAATTGGGTTTCGAGCTGCGCCATCGCCCGATCAGCGCGACCGAGCTACCCAAACCTGTGCGCGTGAGCGGTGATCAAGACCCCAGCGAGGGCCGCAACCGCGTGATCGCCATGCATGCCGGCTTTGGGGCGCCTGCCGAGTAAGGCTTGCGCCTGAGGCGCGAAAGGCCCATCTCCTCGGTTATGCGTATTCTGTTTTGGGCCAATCTGATCCTTTTGATCCTGTTTCCAGTGGCATGGGCCGCGCCTTTGATGCGCGCGGGCCTGCTGCCTTGGTTCGGGTTGGAGGAGATTTCAGTGCTCACGGGCCTCTCTGCGTTATGGGAGGGGGGCGAATGGGTCTTGGCGATCTTGATCGCGATCTTCGCCTTGCTGGCCCCCATCGCCAAAACCCTTGCCTTGATGCTGCTGCATCTGGGCAAATTGGCCGATAGGCTATCCGAGAGAACATTGGCCATAACCACCCTATTGGGCAAATTGGCAATGGCCGATATCTTTCTGATTTCGCTTTATATTATGGTTGGAAAAGGTCTTGCCGTCGGGCGGCTGGAAACAGCTTGGGGGCTGTGGCTCTTCACGGCTTGCGTCTTGGGCTCGCTCGCCGTTTCGATTGCCACAGCCCGCCAGCTCAGAAGCTGAGCGAGAAACGTACCCCGCCACGCGCTTGCTGCATATCCTGACCGATCCCGCTGATCTCGAGCGAGGTATTCACGCCCGTGCGGTTCCCGATCATCCCTTCCAGCCCGATCTCAACCCGGCCCGAGACGCCGTCATCATTGATCAAACCGTTCACCGCGACATTATTTGTCGAACGATCCACATGGTCAATAAAAAGACCACCCGTGACCGTGCCCCATGCCACTGCGCGGCTCAGGCGGGCACCGATCGAACTTTGGGTGAATTGGCTATCGGTGGTGCCAGTTCCAGCCAAGGTGCCGCTGCGCCCTGTGGTCTCGACCTCGCCATAGGTCAGGCCAAGGGTCGGGGTCAGCGTCACGCCGTCACTCAAGGCAATATCGCGCCCGCCTTCAAGGCTGATCGAGCTGAGGCGCAGATCGCCCTCGCCCGTGCCACCAGCCGCCGTTTGGGTATATTCGCCCTCGCCATAAAGCAGGCTGGCCGAGCCGCTAAAGGCACCTTGGCGGAAGGAATAATAGGGCTGAACAAAGGTGAAGCTGCCCTCTTGCGCAAAGCCCGTGCTTTGGGCTGAGACATCACGATAGCCAAAGGACAGACCCAAAAGCTGCTGCGCGCCCAATTCGATATCCGCGCCGAATTGTAGACCATGGCCCGACACTTCTTGGGTGCTGCCAAAGCTGTGAAAGCCGCTGAGTTCTACCCAAGTGTAAAGCCCACCCACCAAGCCTGGCGCATTCATATGCGAGGCGACAACCTCGATCTCGCCCTCGGGGCCGGTAAAGCGCGTAAAGCCAAGCGCTTGGTCGCGGGCCACAAAACTTTGCTGCGCGAAACTGCGGGTCACGGTGCTGGCATCGATCACGATCAAACGGCCCGTGCCATCCACAGTGACGACAAATTGGGTCTGTTCCTGCTCGGCTTGCTGTGCTTGGGCTGCGGCCAAGGCCGTGGCAACCTGCGCTGCATCCTCGGCACTATAGGGCATGAAATACCCACCCTGCATGACGCCAATGGCCCAACCAAGCACCACTTCGGGATCATGGCTTTCAAGGGCCATTTCGATCTGCATTTCTGATCCCGCCTGCAGCATTGCAGGGTCCGTGATCATCCGCAGCACGAAGGAATAGCCGTCATCATTGTTATCAAGACGGGTGCGCCCATTGGTCTGGCTGGTCGCCTCGCGGAACTCTGCCAGCGCCTCGCCGAACAATGCCAGATGGCTGAACATACCTTGGTCATTCTCGACCGACATGCGCGACATGAAATTGGTGCTATCGGTGACATGCAGCATGAAGGGCGAGGATTGCAGCCTGCCTGATGGCAGCGCCGTCACGCCCGCATCACCCTGCGCCATAGAGCCTTCCAAATAGGTGAAGGCGCCCGCAGGCTGCGTGTCTTGTGAGTATGCCTGTCCGCTGGTCGCCAAAAATAGCGCACCTGCCCAGGTGATAGCCCTGAGTGCCATATTCTGCTCTGCCCCTAACGACCTCCGCATTTTTGTTTTTGGGTCGGAGGCCCTGCGTCTTATTTTTGCCATTTTGTGAACAAGTTACGCGCCGAAATCAAAGTAAATTTTGTGGCGCAGCTCGCAAAGCGACCTGAGCGAAAGGCCTATATTTTCGGGCGATCCACAACAGATTGTGGTTCGCCAAATCGCCACCCGCTACAGAAAGCGTGGTTTTTCGTGCCACATTTCGGACATTTTTTCGTCGAAAGAGGGTCACACCACCCCCTAAAGATCCCCAATTTTCAACTTTCGCGCCGAATCTCATTAGAATCGGAGCTACCAATTGCGACTCGCGGCCACCAAAATCGGCTGTGGCACAACTCCGCCAGTCGGGGTAATCCAAGACCATGGCAAAACCTGTGATCCAATTCATCTGCTCGGCCTGCGGCACCACCCATAAGAAATGGTCGGGGCGCTGTGATGGCTGTGGCGAATGGAATTCGATACAGGAAGAAGCCCCTCTGTCTGCGGGGCCGAAGAAATCGGGCTTGGGCGCTGCCAAAGGGCGCAAGATGGCGCTCAGCGATCTGGCCACCGAAGAAGCCCCGCCCCCGCGCAGCGGCTCAGGGATGGACGAGTTGGACCGCGTCTTTGGCGGCGGCTTGGTGCCTGCCTCGGCCACGCTTGTGGGCGGCGATCCTGGTATCGGGAAATCCACGCTGCTTTTGCAGGCAGCGGCCAGCTTTGCCAAACAGGGTATGAAGGTCATTTATGTCTCGGGCGAAGAAGCGACCGCCCAAGTGCGCATGCGTGCGCAGCGGCTTGGCTTGGGTGATGCGCAGGTCAAACTGGCCGCCGAAACCAATCTGCGCGATATCCTGACCACCTTGGATGAGGAACGCCCCGATCTGGCAATCATCGATTCGATCCAGACGATGTGGCTCGACACCGTGGACAGCGCGCCCGGCTCGGTCAGTCAGGTCCGCGCCTCGGCCCATGAATTGGTCAGTTTTGCGAAACAGCGCGGCGTGGCGATTGTTTTGGTTGGCCATGTCACCAAAGAGGGCCAGATCGCAGGCCCGCGCGTGGTCGAGCATATGGTCGATACCGTGCTCTATTTCGAGGGTGAGCGCGGCCATCAATTCCGCATCCTGCGTGCGGTCAAGAACCGCTTTGGCCCCGCAGATGAAATCGGCGTGTTTGAGATGACGGGCGCGGGCTTGGCGCAAGTGCCCAACCCTTCGGCCCTGTTCCTGACCGACCGCGACACCCCCGCACCCGGATCGGTGGTTTTTGCGGGCATGGAAGGCACCCGCCCCGTGCTGGTCGAAATTCAAGCCTTGGTCGCGCCCTCCTCGCTCAGCCAGCCCCGCCGCGCGGTGGTGGGCTGGGATAGCGGGCGCTTGTCGATGATCTTGGCAGTTCTGGAGGCGCGGGTCGGCATCTCTTTTGCGGGTCTGGATGTCTATCTCAATATTGCAGGCGGCATGCGCATCAGCGAGCCCGCCGCCGATCTGGCCGTGGCCGCCGCCCTTCTTTCGGCGCGCGAAGATGCTGCTTTGCCCGCCACATCGGTGATTTTTGGCGAATTAAGCCTGTCTGGGGCCCTTCGTCCTGTCTCTCAGGCCGAAAACAGGTTGAAAGAAGCACAGAAACTTGGTTTCACCAGCGCCATCGCACCCCAAGGGTGCAAATTCGGGGACGGAGCGGGAATGAAGCTGGATTTGATGCCAGATTTGACACGTTTCGTGGGTGAAACATTCGGGGCCGAATAGGTCCGAACGAAAACGGGGATACGCATGGAAGGCTTCACAATCATCGACGGCATCGTCGCAGCCGTCATCGTGATATCGGCCATTCTCGCCTATTCGCGAGGCTTCGTGCGAGAGATCATGTCGATCGCAGGTTGGGTCGTGGCCGCCATTCTGGCCTTTCTCTTTGCGCCTGCCGCATCGCCTTTGATCGGTGAAATTCCCGTTGTGGGCGATTTCGTCGGCGAAAGCTGCGAATTGGCGATCATCCTTGCCTTCGCGGCGGTCTTTGCCATCGCCTTGGTGATCGTGTCCTTGTTCACGCCTCTGTTTTCTTCGGCCATCCAACGCTCGGCCATTGGTGGCCTTGATGCGGGGCTTGGCTTTTTCTTCGGCGTGTTGCGCGGCGTGCTTTTGGTTGTCGTGGCGCTTGTGGCCTATGACCGCGTGGCAGGCTCCGAGCCGATCGCGATGGTCTCCGAGAGCCGCACCGCGATGATCTTCGGGCAGGCGCAAGGCTCCATCGACGAGCAAATCCCGGAAGACGCACCAGGCTGGATTTTGCAGCGCTATGAGCAATTGATCGGCACTTGCGATCTGCCTGATGAGACGCCCGCTGCCCAAACACCAAGCAGCGACGGCTGAACCGTCAGGAAATGTAACGAAGAGGTAACAGCGGGCGTGACACCGCGCCCGTGTTGTCCTACACGGAACTCGAAAGCGGCCGATGGGATTCGGCGGCTCATCCTGACGCCTGCAGGAGCGCACCTGATGCATAATTCCGACGCTGCCAATGACGCTCGGTTTCCATCCCATCCCTTTGATCCGGTCGACGGTGACAAATTGCATGAAGAATGCGGTGTCTTCGGTGTCGTAGGGGTCACGGATGCGGCAAATTTCGTAGCCCTTGGCCTGCATGCCTTGCAGCATCGCGGTCAGGAAGCGGGGGGGATCGTTACGCATGACCCCGAGGCGGGCTTCCAATCGGCCCGACGCTTTGGCTATGTCCGCGATAATTTCACCTCGCAAAAGCTGATGGAAACCCTGCCCGGCTCAATCTCGATCGGGCATGTGCGCTATTCCACGGCGGGCTCCAAAGGGGCGACCGCGATCCGCGATGTGCAGCCCTTCTTTGGCGAATTTGCCATGGGTGGTGCCGCGATTGCGCATAATGGCAATATCGTAAATGCCGATGAACTGCGCCGTGAATTGATCGGGCGCGGCTCGATCTTCCAGTCATCCTCAGATTCGGAATGCATCATTCATCTGATGGCGCGCAGCTACCAAAAGACCATTCCTGAACGCATGAAAGACGCGCTGCGCCGCGTTGAAGGTGCCTTCTCCGTTGTGGCAATGACGCGCACCAAGCTGATGGGTGTGCGCGACCCGCTTGGCGTGCGCCCGCTGGTTCTGGGCAAGGTCGGCGATGGATGGGCGCTCTCCTCCGAGACCTGCGCGCTTGATATCATCGGCGCGGAATTCGTTCGTGAGGTCGAGCCTGGTGAAATGGTGGTGATCACCGAGCAGGGCATCGAGAGCTATATGCCTTTCGAGCCCAAGAAACCCCGTTTCTGTATTTTCGAACATGTCTATTTCTCGCGGCCTGACAGCATTCTTGGCGGGCGCTCCGTCTATGAGACGCGCCGCCAGATCGGTGTGGAACTGGCCCGCGAAGCCCCTGTGGATGCTGATCTGGTCTGCCCCGTGCCCGATAGCGGTACGCCTGCGGCGATCGGATATGCGTTTGAAAGTGGCATCCCCTTCGGGATGGGCATTATCCGCAACCAATATATGGGCCGCACCTTCATCGAGCCGACCGAGCAGATCCGCAATATGGGTGTGCGCCTCAAGCTCAATGTCAATCGCGCGCTGATTGAAGGCAAGCGCGTGATCCTTGTGGATGATTCCGTTGTGCGTGGCACCACCAGCCAGAAGATCAAACAGATGATCTTGGATGCGGGTGCCGCCGAAGTGCATTTCCGCATCGCAAGCCCGCCGACCGCTTGGCCCTGTTTCTACGGTGTCGACACGCCACAGCGTGACAAGCTGCTGGCTGCCACCATGACCGAGGAAGAGATGCGCAAACATCTGGGCGTTGACAGCCTGCGCTTTGTCTCGCTTGACGGTTTGTACCGCGCAGCAGGCGAGGCCAATGGCCGTGACGCGAAAAGCCCGCGCTATTGCGATGCCTGTTTCTCAGGCGAATACCCCGTCAATCCGACCGATATGATGGCCAAGGGTTTCAAGATGAAAGAGCCTGCCGAGTAACAGGCGCGGCGTGACGGCATGGTCACGCATCCATATCTCCAAATGCAAAACGCCGCCCCTTTCGGAGCGGCGTTTTTCGTATCTGCTGGCGTTTGGCTGAATTAGCCGCGCTTGAGCACTTTCCATGCGCCTGTCACGATCAGGGCTGCGAGAACCGCCTTGACCGCATCACCGATCAGGAAGGGGGCAACAAAGCCTGCCCATACCGAGCTTGCACCCAAGCCGACCCAGCCTGCCTCAATGCCAATGGCGGAGGAGACGAACATCGGCCATACAACGCCGGGAATGTAGATGATGGCCGAGGCCACGATGGCTGTCAGCGCTGTTCCGACAAAGCCGCGCGCCAAGCCACGCTCGGCCGCGAAACCTGCAAGCCACGCCATGGCGACAAAGCCGATCAGGAAGCCTGCGGTCGGGCCGACCAGCGCCATTGTGCTCAATCCGCCTGCGAAAACGGGAAGGCCTGCGGCGCCTTGTGCGAGATAGGCCAGAAGGGTCGCCGCCCCGAGGCGCGAGCCGTAAGCGAAGCCCACCATCAGGATCGCAAGGGTCTGAAGTGTCATCGGTACGGGGAACATAGGCACCGAGATTTGCGCAGCGATTGCGATGAAGGCCGAGCCTCCGATTACCAGCAGCGCCTTGCGCAGCATGCTGTTTTGTCCGGGAAGGGCTTGGCTCAAAGTCTGGGCACGGGTCATTATCTGTCCTCTTTCATCGAGATGTTCTTTCATCGCATAGCTATGCGTTGGAACGATCTTTGACCTTGCCTAACCCTTAAAGTCAAGCAACCTGCACCATGCGAAGGCTTGCCAATTGCGATTTCGCAGGCCATGAGGACGCCATGAAAAAGATACTTGATGGACAGATCGCTCTGGTCACCGGCGCCTCGCGCGGGATCGGAGCAGCAAGCGCGCTATGGTTGGCCGAGCGCGGCGCCCATGTTGTGGCTGTCGCACGCACCACGGGCGGGCTGGAAGAACTTGATGATCGTATTCAGGCCGCAGGCGGGGCGGCAACCCTTGCCCCGATGGATGTGACCAATGATGCCGCCATGGCGCATCTGTGCCGCTCGATCCATGATCGTTGGGGCAAAGCTGATATCTGGGTGCATTCCGCCATCCATGTCAGCGCCCTGACCCCTGCCCCGCATTTGACCGCCAAAGACCTCGACAAGGTTATCGCCACCAATATCCGCGCGTTTTCGCGGTTGATCAGCATGGTTGATCCGCTGATTGCGCCCTCGGATCAGGCGAGGGCGATCTTTTTCGATGATGATTGGGATGCCAAATTCGCGGGCGGCTATGCGATGTCGAAAGCCGCCCAGCGCGCCCTGATCGCAAGCTGGCAGGAAGAAAACATCAAAAGCGGGCCTGAGGTGCATTTACTCAAGCCAGCCGCAATGCCCACGGCCGTGCGCGCACGCTTCTATCCAGGGGAAGATCGCGCAAAGCTTGCCGATCCGAATGCGGAAGCGGCCCGCCTGCTTGGTCCTGTGTTCAAGACCAGCTAGGCGCGCCGCCTATCAGGCGCTATCTGCTTCCAGCCGCTCGGCCAAAGCCTCGGCACGGGCTGCAAGCTCGGACAGCCCATCGGTGACCTGATCGGGGATGACAGTAACCTGCGCTGGCGGGGCGGCCTGTTCCAACTCGGCAATCCTGCGCGAACGATCCGCCAGACGTTCTTCGGCCGCTGTCAATGTTTGCTCTATCTGGGCCAGTTTTTCATTGGCGCTGAGCAGATCTTCTTCCAAAGCGGCAGTTTTATCGGCCAGCATCAAGCCCGCCATCAAAAGCATCCGCTCCGCTGGCATCCGCCCCACTTGCCCCAAAATCACAGCGGCCTCATTGTCGAGCATCCTTGCAGCAGATTGCAGGAACGGCTCTTCGCCTTCTTGACAGGCCACGGGGAAATCACGCCCACCAATTTTGATGATCAATTCGGGCATCAGGCTGCTCCTCCCCTTGGGATTGGCCGAAGCTCAACCAAAATTTCATTCAACTCTTCTACCTCAGCGGCGCGTTCCGCTTTCAGCGCGGCCAATTCGGCCTCGAGCCCGGCAGTTGCCAGCTCTTCATCCGGCGCACCAGCAGCGCTGCGCATCTCTTCCAGCACGTCAGTCAGACTGGCATTGGCCGCTTTCAGGGTCTGCATCTGTTCCAAAAGGCCAGCAACACGCGCGGTTTCCTCAATCGCATCCCCTGTGGCGCGGGCAGCGATCTCGTCCAACTCATCGCGCGCTTCATCGCGCTCGCGGCGGGCTTCATTGCGTTCTTCCCGCAAGCGCGCAGCACGGCGACGCAGGATCAGCAATTCCCCCTCGGAGGAGACGTCATCGCTGGTGGCGCTCTCGGCAGCATCGGCTTGAGAAGGGGCCGCGGCCTTGGCAGATTTCAGCGATTCCAATTCCGCAGCCAGCTTCTCGGCCTTGTCGTCAGCAGCCTTGCTCTGACGGGCCGCCTCTTCACGATCAGCCTGACGCGCCGCTTCTATCGCCTTGAGTTGCTCAGCAATCTCTTTACGGGTCTTTGTTTCCGCCTCAAGCTCGGCCTTGATTTGCGCAAGCTCAGCCGGATCACTGGCCGGAGCCGATCCCTCTGTTACAGCTTGGGAAATCCTCTCCAATGCGACAGCAAGCCGTCCTTCAAGTGCGGTGATTTTCTCAAATGTTGCCGGATCGCTCATTGCTCGGTCCGCCCTTATGTTGTCAGGCAGCTTGGCGCTGCTCCAATATTGTCGGTTTCACGCAAGGCCATGCGCCTGCGCGGCACGTGTGTAGCGAATCCCATCCAGACTGATTTTGCAACCATTTCCAAGCAATCCCCCCTTTTGAGCGCGATTTTTCCCCAACCAAGCGCCCAAGCAGGCCTGCGCCAGCTTGCACTTATTGGCGGCCCTGCTATCACCCCGCCTAACAAGATGCTGCCTCAAAGGAAATTCGACAATGGACCTGACTGCCCTCGCCGCCCGCAATCCAGAGCATTGGCGCCGTGCCGCCTGCATTCGCACGCTGACACTTGATGCCGTCGCTGCGGCCAATTCCGGCCATTCCGGTATGCCCATGGGTATGGCGGATGTTGCAACGGTTCTTTTCGAAAAGCATCTAAACTTTGATGCGAAGGCCCCTAATTGGCCCAATCGTGACCGCTTCATCCTCTCGGCCGGTCACGGCTCGATGCTGATCTATTCGCTGCTCTACCTCACAGGCTATGAGCAGATGACCTTGGAGCAGATCAAGAATTTCCGCCAATTGGGCGCGATCACGGCAGGCCACCCCGAATACGGCCATGTCGACGGCGTTGAAACAACAACTGGCCCCCTTGGCCAAGGCATCGCCAATTCCGTGGGCTTTGCTATGGCCGAGGAATTCCTGCGCGCGAAATGGGGCAAGAAGGTCATTGACCATTATACCTATTGCATGGCGGGTGACGGTTGCTTGATGGAAGGCATCAGTCAGGAAGCCATCGGGCTTGCCGGCCGCCACGAGCTGAGCCGCCTGATCGTGTTCTGGGACAATAACAACATCACAATCGACGGCACCGTTGATATGTCGGACCGCACCGATCAGGTTGCGCGCTTCAAGGCGTCGGGTTGGGATGTGTTTGAATGCGACGGACATGACCCCGTTGCCATTGATGCGGCGATTGTCGCGGCCAAGGCCAGCCCGCGCCCTGCCATGATTGCCTGTAAAACACATATCGCCATCGGCTCGGCCGCACAGGACACCTCTAAGGGCCATGGTGCTTTGACCGACCCGACACTCGTTGCCGATACCAAAGCCGCCTATGGCTGGACCGCGCCTGCCTTTGAAATCCCCGCTGATCTCAAATCGCAATGGGAAGCCATCGGCGCCAAAGGCAGTGCCGCACGCGCAGAATGGGAGGCGGGTTTCGCAACTCTGTCCGATAGCAAACAGGCCGAGTTCACTCGCGCCTTTGCAGGCGAAATGCCCAAAAAGCTCTCGGCAACTATCAAAGCGCTGAAGAAATCCGTGTCTGAGGGCCAGCCTAAGGTTGCGACCCGTAAGGCAAGCGAAATGGCTTTGGCCGCAATCAACCCTGTTCTGCCTGAAACCATGGGCGGCTCGGCGGATTTGACGGGGTCCAACAACACGCTGACGGCAGATATGGGGATTTTCACACCTGAAAACCGCAAAGGCCGTTTCGTGCATTACGGCATTCGTGAGCACGGCATGGCCGCCGCAATGAACGGCTTGGCCCTCCATGGCGGCGTGCGCCCCTATAGCGGCACCTTCTTCACCTTCACCGATTACGCGCGCCCCGCGATGCGCCTTTCGGCCTTGATGGGGATCAATGTGCAATATGTCATGACGCATGACAGCATTGGTGTGGGCGAGGACGGCCCGACCCACCAACCCGTCGAGCATCTGGCGATGATGCGCGCGACACCCAATTGCTTGGTGCTGCGTCCCTGCGATGCCGTTGAGACGGCAGAGGCTTGGGAAGTGGCTCTTACCCAGAAGGACCGCCCGTCGGTCCTCGCGCTCACGCGTCAAAATCTGGCGACACAACGCGTCAAGCATCAAACCAAAAACCTCGTCTCGCAAGGCGCCTATATCCTTGCCGAGGCCGAGGGCAAGCGTCAGGTGATCCTGATCGCGACAGGCTCCGAGGTAGAAATCGCAATGGCAGCCCGCGAGGCGCTGCAAGCGGAAGGGATCGGCACGCGCGTTGTGTCCATGCCATCCATGGAGCTGTTTGCAGAACAGGATGAGGCTTACCGCAAACGCGTTCTTCCGGCAGGCCCCGTGCGTGTCGGCGTCGAGGCGGCGGTGCGTCAGGGCTGGGACCGCTGGCTTCTGGGCGAGCGTGGCCGCGAGAAAAAGGCCGCGTTCGTTGGAATGTCGAGCTTTGGGGCCTCTGCACCAGCGGGTGAGCTCTATACCCATTTCGGCATCACAAGCGAAAATATCGCGGCAACTGCCAAAGCGATGTTGTAATGTGAAGCGGTGGGGGCTCTGCCCCCGCCGGCTACGCCGCCTCCCCCGAGGTATTTTGAAAACAAAGAATACCCCCGATGGCGCAAAGCCAACGGGGGTTTCTTCGTTTACGGCCATCGGCGCCTCCGCCTGTACCGCAACCACAGCAGTAACGCCGCTTGGTTAAGAAACTGTGTCTTCCGATCTTTGCTTCACAAATACTTCGGGGGAAGACGCATTTTGCGTCTGGGGGCAGAGCCCCCATCGCTTACATTGCCTCAATGCGCCGATTTTCCACCAAGCCCAAGCGCCTTCATCACTGGCGTCAGCCCCCATGCCACAACTGGGATGAGGCAGAGCCCCAAGGCCAACCCCAAAATACCGTCAATCACGGCTTTTGTGGCCCATTCGGCAAAGCCCGCCAATTGCATCGGCAGCGCATGCGCAACGAGATCCGCTGCATGGTGGATGATATCCTCAGGCGCGTGCCAGCCCAATTCGGCCAAGCTATGCACGATGATCGAGCCGCCGACCCAAAGCATGGCGGCTGTGCCGACAATGGTCAGCCATTTAAGAAACCCCGGCATGCCACGCACAATCGCTTGCCCCAGCTTTCGGGTCAGCGCCAAACGCCCTTCCCCCGCCATATGGAGCCCGATATCATCGGCCTTCACGATGGCTGCGACCGAGCCATAGACCAAAACCGTGATCCCGATCGCCACAATCGCAAGCGCGGCCGCCTCGAAAACAATCGAATCCGTTTCCAATGCCGCCAGCGCAATCGTCATGATCTCGGCGGATAGAATGAAATCCGTCTTGATCGCACCTTTGACCTTTTCCTCTTCGAGATGCGCAGCATCTGCCAAGTCTTCATCCATGGGCTTGTCCAGCTCATGCGCGGGCACCAGTGCATGCCAGATCTTTTCAGCGCCTTCATAACACAGATAGGCCCCGCCAAGCATCAAAAGCGGCGGAATACCCCACGGGGCGAAGGCTGATAACAGCAAGGCAATGGGAAGCAGGATTACCAGTTTGTTAAAGATTGATGCCCGCGCGATTTTCCAAACAATCGGCAATTCGCGCTTGGCCTCAAAGCCCTGCACATATTTGGGTGTGACCGCGGCATCATCGATCACTGCCCCTGCCGCTTTGGCCCCCGCTTTTGCCGCCTGTCCGACAACATCATCCACCGAGGAGGCCGCGACTTTGGCGATCCCCGCCACATCATCCAGCAATGCCAGTAAACCGCTCATAATTCTGATCTCCTAAAACCCCTGCCCGAGCATAGCTACGCCGCCCCGCACCGCAACCCGTTAGCGCCAACACCGAATGTTTGCGCCAACATATTGAAAAACATGTTCTTTTTGACTTTTCGATTGAGGCAGCCCCCTGTATGCAAGCTGGTGATTGAGACGGCCCAAACGCGCGGAGATACAGATCATGACCATCACCATCGGCATCAACGGCTTTGGACGGATCGGGCGCTGCACCTTGGCGCATATCACCGAGGCCGCACGCAATGACGTTCAAGTGGTCAAGCTCAATGCGACAGGCCCTATCGAAACCAATGCCCATCTGCTGAAATACGACTCCGTGCATGGCCGCTTTGGCAGCGATATTCGCATCTCGGGCGATGAGATGGATTTGGGCCGCGGACCGATCAAGGTCTTCTCCAGCTATGATCCTGCCGAGTTGGATTGGGAAGGCTGCGATGTCGTGCTTGAATGCACCGGTAAATTCAACGAGCGCGAGGCCGCCGCAGTGCATCTGACACGCGGCGCCAAGCGGGTGCTCGTCTCGGCCCCTGCGAAGAACGCCGATAAAACTGTCGTCTACGGCGTGAACCATCGTGATCTCCGCCGCTCGCATGAGGTTGTCTCGAACGGGTCCTGCACAACCAATTGCCTCGCCCCCCTCGCCAAGGTTCTCAATGATGCCATCGGGATCGAGCGCGGCATCATGACCACGATCCACAGCTATACGGGCGATCAACCCACGCTGGACCGCCGCCATAGCGACCTCTACCGCGCAAGGGCCGCCGCCATGGCCATGATCCCCACCTCGACAGGCGCTGCCAAAGCCCTGAAAGAGGTTCTGCCCGAGATGGAAGGCCGCCTTGACGGAACCGCAATGCGGGTGCCCACACCGAATGTGTCCTGTGTCGATCTGACCTTTGAAGCTGGCAAAGACGTTACCGCCGATGATGTGAACGAGATCATGCGTGAAGCGGCAGCAGGCCATATGGGCTCGGTCCTCGCCTATGATCCCGAACCGAAAGTCTCGATCGATTTCAACCACACATCCTATTCCTCGATCTTCGCACCAGATCAGACCAAGGTGGTTGGCGGGCGCACGGTGCGTGTTCTGGCATGGTATGACAATGAATGGGGCTTCTCGGCACGTATGGCCGATGTCTCTGCCGCGATGGGGCGTCTGCTTCACTGAGCGGTCATTGCGCCTTTCGCACCCCTCGGATCGGCGCTAAAAGACCCGCATGACAAATACATTGGCATTGTGGATTGGGGGCATAATCGTCGCGATTTTCGTGACAGATGCGCTCTTCCTCGATCTTGATCTGCCCATTCTTGTTGGCCGCCACTTCCTGCGCATTCTGGAATGGCTGGCCTTCTGGCGTTAGAGACCCGCGTTTTCCAAAGAAATCGCCGCTTTGCCCCCTTCCCTTCCCCTATAGTTATGGTAGAAGACGTTACCGCTAACAAAGCCGATTTTATTGAGGGAATTGGCTGTATTGCGACGTCTAATTTACAGCAAGCCATACCATCAGGAGGGTAGCATGACCGTCAAAGTCGCCATTAACGGGTTCGGACGGATCGGACGCAATGTTCTGCGCGCCATCATTGAATCGGGACGGACCGACATTGAGGTCGTCGCGATTAATGATCTCGGACCGGTTGAGACAAACGCGCATTTGCTGCGCTTTGACAGTGTTCATGGCCGCTTCCCTGCCGAGGTGACCACCACGGCCAGCACCATTGATGTGGGCCGCGGCCCAATCGAAGTGACTGCCATCCGCAACCCAGACGAGCTGCCTTGGGCGCATGTGGATATCGTGCTCGAATGCACGGGCATCTTCACCGATAAGGCCAAAGCCGCGATCCATCTGGAAAACGGGGCCAGCCGCGTGCTTGTTTCGGCACCGTCAAATGGGGCTGATAAAACCATCGTTTACGGTGTGAACCATGACACGCTGACCAAAGATGACCTGATCGTATCAAACGCCTCCTGCACCACCAATTGCCTCAGCCCTGTGGCTTTCGCGATCAATAATGCCATCGGCATCAAACGCGGCTTCATGACCACGATCCACAGCTATACGGGCGACCAGCCCACGCTCGATACGATGCATAAAGACCTCTACCGCGCACGTGCCGCTGCGATGAGCATGATCCCCACCTCCACAGGTGCCGCGCGCGCCGTAGGTCTGGTGCTGCCCGAATTGAACGGCAAGCTCGATGGCGTCGCGATCCGCGTGCCGACACCGAATGTCTCGGTCGTCGATCTGACCTTTGAAGCCATGCGCGACACCAGCGTCGAGGAAATCAACGCCGCCGTCACCGCAGCAGCCGAAGGCCCGCTCAAAGGCATTCTGGGCGTCACCGATCAGCCGAATGTCTCGATGGATTTCAACCATGATCCACGCTCCTCGATCTTCCATCTCGATCAAACCAAGGTGATGGATGGCAATATGTGCCGCATCCTGAGCTGGTATGACAATGAATGGGGCTTCTCGAATCGCATGGCCGATACGGCCGTTGCCATGGGCAAATTGCTCTAAGCCGCAAAAGACAGGACAATCATGAACAGGGCCGGAACAGTTTAGATCAAATTGTTCCGGCCCTTTCACATTTCTACAAATACGAAATCCCTCCTCCTGCCTCTCGCCGAGCGGCCCTTTCCCGTGATAACACCCGCGCAAAGCAAACCTGACGGAGCCTCAGATGACTTGGAAAACCCTCGATGATCTCGATCTTGCTGGAAAAATCGTGCTCACACGTGTGGATATCAACGTGCCGGTTGAGGCCGGCAAAGTGACAGATGCCACGCGGATCGAACGGATCGTGCCAACCATCACCGATATCCTCGCCAAGGGTGGCAAACCTGTTCTTCTGGCCCATTTCGGTCGCCCCAAGGGCAAACCTGTGCCCGAGATGAGCCTGCGCATCACCCTGCCCGCATTGGAAGCCGCGCTTGGGCAATCCGTCAGCTTCATCGAACGCCCCTCGCGCGAGGAGATCGCCGCCCTGCCCGAAGGCAGCGTGGTGCTGGTGGAAAACACCCGCTTCACCCCCATGGAAGAGGCCAATGATCCGCAAATGGCGGCCTTTCTTGCCTCTCTGGGGGATGTATTTTGCAATGATGCCTTCTCGGCAGCACATCGCGCGCATGCCTCCACCGAAGGAGTCGCGCATCTTTTGCCCTCTTGCGCGGGGCGCCTGATGGAGGCCGAACTCAAAGCGCTCGATGCCGCGCTTGGCACCCCTGCCCGTCCCGTGATCGCGGTTGTCGGCGGGGCCAAAGTGTCCACCAAGCTCGATCTCTTGGGCAATTTGATCGACAAGGTCGATATGCTGGTGATCGGCGGGGGCATGGCCAATACATTCCTTGCCGCCCAAGGCGTAGATGTCGGCAAATCGCTTTGCGAGCATGATCTGGCCGATACCGCGCGCGAGATCACGGCCAAAGCAAATGCATGTGGCTGTGAGATCTTGCTGCCGACAGATGTCGTCATCGCCCGCGAATTCAAGGAAGGTGCGGCCTCCGAGGTGGTGGGCACCGATGAAGTTCCAGCCGATGCCATGATCCTTGATGCAGGCCCCAAAACGGTCGCACGGATCGAGGCTGCGTTTGAGACCGCCAAAACCGTTGTCTGGAACGGCCCGCTTGGCGCATTCGAGATCGCGCCCTTTGACACGGCCACCAATGCCGCCGCCAAAGCCGCGGCCGATCAAACCGCCAAGGGCGCGCTGATCTCGGTCGCGGGCGGCGGCGATACCGTGGCGGCGTTGAACAAGGCGGGCGCTGCGGCACAGTTTACCTATATCTCCACCGCAGGCGGGGCTTTCCTTGAATGGATGGAAGGTAAAACCCTGCCTGGCGTTGCCGCACTCGGCTAAATCAGCCCTCAAGCAACAAGATATCCCCCTCGATTCTCTTTTTGAATTCAGGGGATTCACATTTGATTCGGGATGTGCGAATCTACTGTCCTGACCCGTCGCAAGATGCGGGCTGAGTTGAGGCAGTTGAACGGTTCCATGACGCGTAAACGCTCCCTTTCTGGGGTTATTCTTCCCTTGGCGCTCCTGATGGTGGGGGCCTATTTCACCTTTGCCGCTGTGCAAGGGGATTACGGGCTGTTCAGCCGTATTCAGGTCGATGCAGAAGCAGATGAGTTACGCTTGGAACTGGCACAATTGCAGGCACAGACCGAGCGGATGGAAATTCTGACCCACCGCCTGTCGGATGATTTTCTTGATCTCGACCTGCTAGACGAACAAGCGCGCGAGATTTTGGGCTATGTCCGCGCCGACGAAATCGTGATCCCCTAAACCCGATCTACTCGGGTAAAATGCCCGCTAATTGAGCAATTCCATTGCTCAAATCCCCCGTAAATTGGTATTATCTCTCAAATTGCACCATCCGATAATTTGCATGGGTGCATTCTTTGCAGCTCTCTGATAAGAGATAGTTCAACGTTAAACTATCTAGTTGAGCTGGGAGGAGTGACCGGCATGGCCGCAAAGAAGCCCGTGGCGAAATCTGCTGCAAAACCAAATGTTTCTGCAGATGAGCTGAAAGAATATTACCGTGAAATGCTGCTGATCCGCAGATTCGAGGAAAAGGCAGGCCAGCTTTATGGCATGGGCCTGATCGGCGGGTTCTGCCACCTCTATATCGGCCAAGAGGCCGTTGTGGTCGGCTTGGAAGCGGCCGCTGAGGAAGGCGATAAGCGCATCACCTCCTATCGCGATCATGGCCATATGCTGGCCTGCGGCATGGACCCCAAGGGCATCATGGCCGAATTGACTGGGCGCGAGGGCGGCTTTTCCAAAGGCAAAGGCGGCTCCATGCATATGTTCTCCACGGAGAAGCATTTCTATGGCGGCCATGGCATTGTGGCAGCCCAAGTCCCGCTTGGCGCGGGCTTGGCCTTCGCGGATAAATACAAAGGCAATGGCCGCGTGACCTTCACCTATTTCGGCGATGGCGCAGCCAACCAAGGTCAGGTCTATGAGACCTATAACATGGCCGAGCTGTGGTCCCTGCCCGTGATCTTCGTGATCGAGAATAACCAATACGCCATGGGCACATCGGTCCAGCGCTCGACCAAATCGCCAAGCTTGTGGGAACGCGGCGCGGCCTATGGGATCAAGGGCGAAGAAGTAGACGGAATGGATGTTCTGGCCGTCAAGGAAGCGGGCGAACGCGCCGTTGCTTACTGCCGCGCGGGCAAAGGGCCTTATATCCTTGAGGTAAAGACCTATCGCTATCGCGGCCACTCCATGTCGGACCCTGCGAAATACCGCACCCGCGAAGAGGTGCAGGAAATGCGCGAGAAGCGTGATGCAATCGAACATGTGCGCCAGATGTTGCTGACAGGCGGCCATGCCTCCGAGGAGGATCTCAAAGCGATCGACAAGGAGATCAAGGCAATCGTCAATGAGGCGGCGGAATTCTCCAAGGAAAGCCCCGAGCCTGCGCTCAGCGAACTTTGGACCGATATTTACGCCGACGCGCCAACGAGCGCTTGAGGGGAGACACCACCAATGGCTATTGAAATTCTTATGCCCGCCCTCTCTCCGACAATGGAAGAAGGCACCCTGTCCAAATGGATGGTCAAGGAAGGCGATACCGTTCAATCGGGCGATATCATCGCCGAGATCGAAACCGACAAAGCCACGATGGAATTCGAGGCTGTGGATGAAGGCGTGATCGGCAAAATCCTGATCGCCGAAGGAACCGAAGGTGTGAAGGTGAACACCGCCATCGCCATTATCGGCGAGGTCGGTGAAGACATGTCGGCAGCCTCAGCCGCCGCGCCCGCCACACCTACCGAAGCACCAGCAGCCGCACCCGTTGCCGCAGCTGTTGCCGCCAGCCCCGCCCCTGCAGCACCAACCGCCAAAGGCGTTGAGCTGGACTGGCCCGAGGGCACCGAGGTCAAGCAAACCACAGTGCGCGAAGCGCTGCGCGACGCTATGGCCGAGGAAATGCGTGGCAATGAAAACGTCTTCCTTATGGGTGAAGAGGTGGCCGAATATCAGGGCGCCTATAAAATCTCCCAAGGTTTGCTGGACGAATTTGGCGCAAAACGCATCATCGACACGCCCATTACCGAGCATGGCTTTGCTGGTATCGGTGTGGGTGCGGCCTTTGGCGGTTTGAACCCGATTGTCGAGTTCATGACCTTCAACTTCGCGATGCAGGCGATTGACCAGATCATCAACTCCGCCGCCAAGACGCTTTATATGTCGGGCGGCCAGATGGGCTGCCCGATTGTGTTCCGTGGCCCCAATGGCGCCGCCGCCCGTGTGGGTGCGCAGCATTCTCAGGATTACGCAGCATGGTATGCGCAAATTCCTGGATTGAAGGTGGTCATGCCCTATTCGGCATCGGATGCGAAAGGCCTGATGAAAACGGCCATTCGTGACCCAAACCCTGTCATCTTCCTTGAAAACGAAATCCTCTATGGCCGCAGCTTTGATGTGCCTGTGATGGATGATTTCACCGTGCCCTTCGGCAAGGCGAAAATCTGGCGTGAGGGCACGGATGTGACCATCGTCAGCTTCGGCATCGGGATGACCTATGCTTTGGAAGCAGCTGAAAAGCTGGCCGAGGACGGCATCAGCGCCGAAGTGGTCGACCTGCGCACCTTGCGCCCGCTCGATTACGACACGCTGCTGGCCTCGGTCATGAAAACCAACCGCTGCGTCACCGTCGAGGAAGGCTTCCCCGTCGCGTCAATCGGTAATCACCTCTCGGCCTATTTGATGGAGAACGCGTTTGATTACCTCGACGCGCCTGTCATCAATTGCACGGGCAAGGATGTGCCGATGCCCTATGCAGCAAACCTCGAGAAACTGGCTTTGACCTCGACCGCGGAAGTGATCGAAGCGGTCAAAAAAGTCACCTACAGGTAAGGAGAGCAGCTGATGCCTACAGAAATCCTGATGCCAGCGCTATCTCCCACTATGGAAGAAGGCACGCTGTCGAAATGGTTGGTCAAGGAGGGCGATACCGTACAATCGGGCGACCTTCTGGCCGAGATTGAAACCGATAAAGCCACGATGGAATTCGAGGCCGTAGATGAAGGTGTAATCGGAAAAATCCTTGTGGCTGAGGGCACCGAGGGCGTGAAGGTCAACACAGCCATCGCGATCATTGGTGAAGCGGGCGAAGACATGTCGGCGGCACCTGTGGCCGCTGCGGCAGCCCCCGCTGAAGCGGCTCCTGCTGCGCCAGCCCCAGCAGCCGCCCCTGCGGCAGCCCCTGCCCCTGCAGCGGCCAAAGCCGCTGACGGCACACGCGTTTTCGCCTCACCACTGGCGCGCCGCATTGCCAAGGATAAAGGGATTGATCTGACCAAGATCGCAGGCTCAGGCCCGCATGGTCGGATCATTAAGGCCGATGTGGAAGGCACAAGCGCCACTGCCACCGCGCCTGCCGCACCATCAGCTGCACCTGCGAAAGCTGCGATGCCAACAGGCCCCGCAGCCGACCAGGTCATCCGCATGTATGAAGGCCGCGAATATGAAGAAATCGCACTGGATGGCATGCGCAAAACCGTTGCCGCGCGTCTGACCGAGGCCAAGCAGACCATCCCGCATTTCTACCTGCGCCGTGACATCAAACTGGACACGCTTCTCTCCTTCCGCAGCCAGTTGAACACATCGCTTGAAGCGCGCGGCGTGAAGCTGTCGGTCAATGATTTCATCATCAAGGCCTGCGCCTTGGCGCTTCAGCAAGTGCCTGCCGCCAATGCCGTTTGGGCGGGCGACCGTATCTTGCGGCTTACGCCGTCTGATGTGGCCGTCGCTGTCGCGATTGAGGGCGGCCTGTTCACGCCTGTCCTTCAGGATGCCGATAAGAAATCCCTCTCGGAACTGTCGGCGCAGATGAAAGATCTGGCAGGGCGCGCGCGCAATAAAAAGCTCGCGCCGCATGAATATACAGGCGGCAGCTTCGCGATCTCCAATCTCGGCATGTTCGGGATTGAGAATTTCGACGCCGTGATCAACCCGCCGCATGGGGCCATTCTGGCGGTTGGCGCGGGCGTGAAAAAGCCTGTCGTGGGCGCGGATGGCGAATTGGCCGTGGCCACCGTGATGTCGGTGACCATGTCTGTTGACCACCGCGTGATCGATGGCGCGCTTGGGGCGGAATTGCTGCAAGCCATTGTCGACAATCTGGAAAACCCGATCGGCATGCTGGCCTAAGCCATATCTGCCATATGAAATAAAAAGGGCCCGCGCATGTCGCGGGCCCTTTGATTTTGGCGGAAATGCGACCTGTCTTATTCAGGGAAGATCGCGTCACGTTCCCCATCGAAATCCAGCAGGCCGATGCAAGGGATGTCCCCCTCGCAACGATCACCATGGAACACGCCGCCTTCGACAAATGCGTAATCCCCTGCTGTGGTTGCGGTCTCGGATCCATCTTCATGGACATGGACCCAAGTCCCTTGGATCGTCATGCCCCAGTAATCATTGGTATGGGCATGGGTTGGAAGGCTTGCGCCCGCTTCAATGCGAATGAGCCAGATGTCGTCGCCTGCCTCAGGGTCGCCCCATCCAAGCGCCAGTTGAACACCAGGGATCACATCCTGCCATGCGATATTATCGGCCATCACCAGATGATCATCGTGATCGCCTTCCGCAAAAGCTGCCGTTGAAATCAAGGCCGCAGTGGCGGCTGCAATAAGAGTTTTAAACATTAGGTTTTCTCCGCTTTGAATTTTTGATACCGTTTGGTACAAATTAAATCCAAGCCCTGTCAATAATAAAATACCGACTGGTATAAATAATATGCAAAACGAAAAACCAACCCGTGGACGCCCCAAGACCCTGAAGAAAGACGCCGTGACCGATGTGGCGATGAAAGCCTATTGGGAGGACGGCCCGACCCAAGTGTCCTTGAATGACATTTGCGGGCGCGCGGGCGTCTCCAAACCCTCGCTCTATCGGGAGTTTGGCAATGACGACGGATTGGCCCATGCGGCGCTGCAAAAATATGCGGAAACCGTCATGTCAAAAATGCTGTCCATCGTGGCAGGGGATGCCGCTTTTGCCGAAAAGATACGCCAGATCGCCTATCTATCTGCGGCGGACAGTTTGCATGATCAGGGATGTCTCTTTGTGAAAATGCGCGCGGTCAAGGCGCAGATGGGCCCCAAAACCCAAGCAATGATCGAGCAGATCGAAGAGATGGCCAGCACGGCCTTCTCGGAATTGCTCGACAAGGCCCGCGCCTCGGGCGAATGGTCCAGCCCGATCCCTGTTGAGCTGGCCACGACCTATCTTTTCGCGCAGATCAGGCTGGCTTTGGATGAACGTGCGCGCGGCAATGACCCAAGGGAAGTGCTTGATCTGGCCCTATCGGTGCTGTTGCACCCCGAGGCCTGAGGGTTAGCTCGCACCAAGATCACGCCATTCCCCGGGTGCGAGGCCTTCCAGCGACCACTCCCCCACCTGCCAACGGATCAGGCGGATCACGGGGTATCCCACATGGGCGCACATGCGGCGCACCTGTCGGTTGCGCCCCTCATAAATGGTCAGCTTGATCCAGCTATCGGTGATCGATTTGCGCACCCGCACAGGCGGCACGCGCTGCCAGAGCCAATCGGGGGCTTCCACGGCCTCGGCCTGCGCGCGCAAGGTGGGGCCGTCTTTCAACTCCACGCCATTGCGCAAAGCCTCAAGAGCCGCCTCATCGGGCACACCTTCGACAAGGCTGTAATAGGTTTTGGGCGTGCGCGTCTTGGGCGAGGTGATGCGCGCTTGCAGGCCCCCATCATTGGTCAGCAGCAAAAGCCCTTCGCTGTCGCGATCCAACCGCCCTGCGGGATACATGCCCGGCATCTCCAGATGATGGCCAAGCCCCTGCCATTTCCCCTCATCGGTGAATTGGCTCAGCACATCCATCGGTTTATTGAAGGCCACCAAGCGCGGCGGGCCGGAATTCACCTTGGCCCGCGGGCGTGGTCTGGAGCGTCCGCCGCTCAATGCGCTTGCGCCCAATTGGCACCTTGGCCCGCATCCACCGTCAAGGGCACCGAAAGCTTCACCGCAGGCTCGGCCGCGCCTTCCATCACCTCGCGCGCCCGCGCGATCAGCGTATCAACCGCGGCCTCATCAACCTCGAACAGCAATTCGTCATGGACCTGAAGCAACATTTTGGCAGGCAGATCCTTGATCGCCCCCTCCATGCGGATCATCGCGCGGCGGATAACATCAGCGGCGGTGCCTTGGATCGGCGCATTGATCGCGGCGCGATAGGCAAAGCCCGCCCCTGGCCCTTTTGCGTTGATCTCAGGCGTGTGGATTTTGCGCCCGAACATGGTCTGAACGTAATGGTTTTCCTTGGCGAAGGCCTTGGTCGCCTCCATGTAATCCTTGATGCCAGGAAAGCGTTCAAAATAGCGGTCGATAAAGCCCTGCGCCTCGGCGCGTGGGATGCGCAGGTTACGGCTGAGGCCGAAGCCCGAGATACCATAAATCACCCCGAAATTGATCGCCTTGGCTTGGCGGCGGACCTCGGGCGTCATCTCGTTTAGCGGCACATTGAACATCTCCGAGGCGGTGGCGGCATGAATATCCTGCCCCTCGCGGAAGGCCTGTTTCAGCGCGTCGATCCCCGCAATATCGGCCAGAATGCGCAATTCGATCTGGGAATAATCGAGGCTGACCAAGACCTTACCTTCCTCGGCGATAAAAGCCTCACGGATGCGGCGGCCTTCCTCTGAGCGGACGGGGATGTTTTGCAAATTCGGATCACTTGAGGCTAGACGCCCCGTATTGGCCCCCGCAATCACATAGCTGGTATGGACGCGGCCCGTCTCGGGGTTGATATGATCCTGCAGCGCATCGGTATAGGTCGATTTCAGCTTGGACAGGCCCCGCCAATCCAGCACGCGTGCGGGCAGATCATGGCCTTGCGCCGCCAAGTCCTCCAGCACATCGGCCCCTGTCGCATAAGCGCCTGTCTTGCCCTTTTTGCCGCCCTCAAGCGCCATTTCATCAAACAGGATTTCACCCAATTGCTTGGGCGAGCCGACATTAAAACTGCGGCCTGCCAATTCATGGATCTCAGCTTCAAGCCCCGCCATTTTCTGCGCAAAACTGTTGGACATGCGGCTGAGAACATCGCGGTCCACCTTGATCCCCGCCATCTCCATACGCGCCAGAACAGGCACCAAGGGCCGCTCCATGGTTTCATAAACCGTGGTCACCTTTTCGCGGTGAAGTTGCGGTTTGAACCGCTGCCACAGGCGCAGGGTGATATCGGCATCTTCAGCGGCATAGGGGGCTGCATCCGCGATTTTCACCTGATCAAAGGTCACTTGGCTTTTGCCCGAGCCGATCAATTCCTTAATCGCGATCGGCTCATGCGCCAGATACCGCTCGCTCAGCGCATTCATACCATGCCCGTGCAGGCCTGCATGCATCGCATAGGACATCAGCATCGTGTCATCGATTGGCCCGACCTCCACGCCGTGGCGCGCGAAAATCTTGGCGTCATATTTCATATTCTGACCGATCTTGAGGACGCTTGCATCCTCCAGCATCGGCTTGATCTCGGCCAGCACCTCATCCAGTGGCAATTGACCCTCTTCCAAAGCCTCCGAGCCGAAAAGGTCATCACCGCCCTGACGGTGCAACAGCGGGATATAACAGGCCAAATTCGGCGCGGTTGACAGGCTGATCCCCACCAGCTTCGCCTTCATCTCGTCGAGGCTTGTGGTCTCGGTATCGACGGCGACATAGCCGCAGGCATGGGCGCGCGCGATCCAAGCGCGCAAAGCCTCCATATCGCGCACCACCTCATAGCCGTCATGGCTGAAGGGCGCGGCTTCAGGCAGATCAGGCGCATCGCCTGCCCCTTCGACGGGTTTCATCGCAGGCTCGGGCATGGCGGGGGCTTCGACCCCGAACTGGTCCGAGATGCGTTTGGTCAGGGTGCGGAATTCCATCCGGCTCAGGAAATCCAACAGGGTTTCAGGCTCGGGCTCGCGCACTTCCAAGGCTTCAAGCGTCACATCAATCGGTGTATTTTCATCGAGTGTGACAAGCGTTTTGGACAGGCGGATTTGGTCGGCATTGTGGATAAGTGTTTCGCGGCGTTTTGGCTGTTTGATCTCGCCCGCGCGTTCAAGAAGTGCCTCCAAGTCACCGTATTCATTGATCAAAAGCGCTGCGGTCTTGATCCCGATGCCAGGCGCGCCCGGAACGTTATCCACAGAGTCGCCCGCCAAAGCCTGCACGTCGATCACTCGCTCTGGCCCCACGCCAAACTTGGCCTCCACGCCCTCGCGATCAATGCGCAGGTTTTTCATGGCGTCGAACATTTCCACACCCCCGCCCACAAGCTGCATCAGGTCTTTGTCAGAGGAAATAATCGTGCAGCGCCCGCCTGCTTCTCGGGCCTGACGGGACAAGGTGGCGATGATGTCATCGGCCTCATATCCCTCCAATTCGAGGCAGGCGAGGTTGAAGGCGCGGGTCGCCTCCCGCGTCAGCGGCATTTGCGGGCGCAAATCCTCGGGCATCTCATCGCGGTTGGCTTTGTAGAGATCATAGAGGTCATTGCGGAAAGTATGGCTGCCCTTGTCGAACACCACAGCCGCATGGGTGGGCGCATCGGGGCCTGTATTGGCCTCGATCATCTTGTGGATCATGTTGCAAAACCCCGCCACTGCGCCAATCGGCAGCCCGTCGGATTTGCGCGTCAGCGGCGGCAGGGCGTGATAGGCGCGGAAAATAAAGGCGGACCCGTCTACAAGGCTCAGATGGCTGCCTTTGCCAAATTTGGTCTCGCTCATGTCACTCTCCCGATGGCGCAAAGATACGCGTGCCGCACGGTTTTAACCCGCCCGCCTCGCCAGCGCGACCCTGTGTTTTGTCATTATTTTGGACGTCCCCAAATCGGGACAGGAAAATCAGCCTTTTGCGGCGTCATCCGCGAAGGATTGATGCACAAAGCGCTTGTCGCAATAGCCGCATTCGACCGAACCCGTATCTTGCGGGATTGAAAGCCAAACACGGGGATGGCCAAGCGCGCCTTCGCCGCCATCACAGGCAACGCGCCAAGTGGTGACAATCTCGGTCTCGGGGGCGTCGATACTCATTTTCGGTCGTCCTTGCGCTTGTCTGGCCCGCAACTGGGGCGTAAGTCTGCCTCCATATCGCAGTTTGCCCGCGCTCGGGCAAGTCCGATGGGAGGGTCTTTCAGCGTGAAAATGTCACAAAATGCCATCGAGCTTACAGATTTGCGCAAGACCTATGCGGCCTCGCGGCGCGAAGCGCCGAAAGAAGCGCTCAAAGGCATCAATCTCGCCATTCCGCGCGGCTCGATTTTCGGGCTGCTTGGGCCCAATGGCGCTGGCAAATCCACGACGATCAATATCCTTGCGGGGCTTGTGACCAAGACCAGCGGCAAAGTGAATATCTGGGGCTTTGATCAAGACGTGAACCCGCGCCAATCGCGCGCCGCCATCGGTGTGATGCCGCAGGAATTGAACCTTGATCCCTTCTTCACCCCGCGCGGCGCGCTGGAGGTTCAAGCAGGCCTATATGGCGTGCCCAAAGCGCAGCGCAAAACCGATGAGGTGCTGCGCCTGATCGGCTTGGAGGATAAGGCCGAGGCCTATGCCCGCACGCTTTCAGGCGGGATGCGGCGCCGCCTTTTGCTGGGTAAAGCCTTGATCCATAACCCACAAATCCTTGTCTTGGATGAACCCACCGCAGGCGTTGATATCGAATTGCGCCAGATGCTCTGGACCAATATCCGCCGCCTCAATGAGGAACGCGGCATGACGATCATCCTGACAACCCATTACCTCGAAGAGGCCGAGGAGATGTGCGACGAGATTGCGATTATCAATCATGGCGAGGTCATAGCGCGCGACCGCACCGAGAACCTGCTGGCGCAGATGGATGCCAAGACGCTTGTGATCCTGCCCGAAGATACAAGCACCGAGATGGCCGCGCCTCAGCATGTGGCCCTCAGCCGCCGCAAGGATGGCGCGCTGGTCTTTTCCTATTCCCCGAAAGATGTCTCTACGGGTGCTATCCTTGAGGCGGTTCATGCCGCAGGCATCACGATCCGCGATGTCAAAACCGAAGAGCCCCATCTTGAGGATGTTTTTGTGGCCCTCACCTCCAATAAAAGCGCCTGATCTGTCGCTCAGACACGGGACGCGGGCCGCAGGAAGCGCTGCTTTGCCCGAATATGTCGGATTTGCCCTGCCCAGACCCGCATAAATGGTGCAGCATCCATCCAAAGCCCCCTTGCGCCAGAGGCCACAGATGAGCCCCGTTTTCGACACCAGCGAATATCGCACCCGTTTACACGCGGCGCAAACCGAGATGGCGCGCACAGGACTTGCCGCCCTTTTGCTGACCACGGAACCCGATATCCGATATTTCACAGGTTTTCTGACCCGTTTTTGGGAAAGCCCGACACGTCCGTGGTTTCTGCTTGTCCCTGCAAGCGGTGATCCTGTTGCCGTGATCCCCTCCATCGGGGCGCATCTGATGGGGCAAAGCTGGATCAGCGATATCAGGACATGGGCCGCCCCGAATTACGATGATGATGGTGTGTCGCTTTTGGCCGAGGCCTGCGCCGAGCTTGCCGCGCCTGCCTCGAAAATTGGCGTGCCAAGCGGGCTAGAAACCCATCTGCGCATGCCGCTGGCGGGCTGGCAGCAGCTTTGCGCAAGCCTGCCCAACCATCACTTCACGCAAGATGATGGGATCATGCAGCGCCTGCGCGCCGTGAAATCCGAAGCCGAGATCGAGGCCATTCGAACCGCTTGCGCTATAGCCACGCGCGCCTTTTCGCGGGTCCCCGAGATTGCGGGCGCAGGTGTGCCTCTCAGCGATGTGTTTCGCCGCTTCCAGATCCTCTGCCTAGAAGAAGGGGCCGATTGGGTTGCCTATCTTGCGGGTGGCGCGGGGCAAGGGGGGTATGGCGATGTGATCTCGCCTGCATCAGATCAGCCACTGGCCCGCGGCGATGTCATGATGCTGGATACGGGCCTCGTGCGGAACGGATATTTCTGCGATTTCGACAGGAATTTCTCCATCGGTCCGCCAAAGCCCGAGACGCAAACCGCCCATGCTACATTGATTGAAGCCACCCAAGCAGGCTTTGAAGCGGCCCGCATCGGTGCCACCCCCGCCGATCTGTTTCACGCCATGGACCGCGTGTTAACGGGTGGCCAAAGCGGGGCTGAGGCGGGGCGCTTCGGCCATGGGTTGGGCATGCAATTGACCGAAGGGGTTTCGCTCATTCCTGATGATCATACGTCCTTACAGGCGGGAATGGTGCTGACGCTGGAGCCTTCGATCAGCCTATCGCAAGGCCAAATCATGGTTCATGAAGAAAACATCGTGATCCGCGAAGGCGGTGCAGAATGGCTTTCCCAACCCGCCGAAGCGGAGATGATCGTGATATGACAGCACCCTTCCCCCATAACCTTGAAGCCACGCGCGCAGCACAGCTTGGGCTTGTTGTGTTGCAAAGCGACGAAACCATCGAGATGGATTTCCGCGCGCTTCTGCCGCCCGAGATCGAGCTATTCGTCAGCCGCGTGCCTTCATCTCAGCAGGTCACCTCGGAAACACTTGCCGCGATGGAGGGGCATCTGGGACAGGCCGCAAGTCTTTTCCCGCAAGCAGCCAAATTTGAAGCCGTCGGCTATGGATGCACCTCAGGCTCGGCCCAGATCGGGCCCGCGCGGGTGGCAGAGCTCATCAAAGGGGCCACACAGACCAAAGCTGTTACCAACCCATTAAGCGCTCTGGTCGCGGCCTGTCGTCATCTGGGCGTGACCCGATTGGGCATGCTCTCGCCCTATATCGCGCAGGTATCGCAGCGCCTGCAGGAGGCCTTGGAGGATGAGGGCATAGACACGCCCGTCTTTGGCAGCTTCGATGTCGCCGAAGAGGCTCGCGTTGTGCGCATCGACACGCAATCCATCATGACCGCAGCGGAATCTTTGGCCAAAACAGGCGGCATTGATGCGCTGTTTTTGTCCTGCACAAACCTGCGCACGCTCGCGGCAATCGCGCCATTGGAGGCGCAATTGGGGCTGCCCGTTCTCTCCAGCAATCAGGTTTTGGCTTGGCATATGCTGCGCGAAACGGGCCAAAGCGCGGCCCCGTCTGCACCGGGCCAATTGTTCAAAGCGCCCTAGCCTTTTTCGAGCATCCGCCCCAAAGGCCTGCCGCCCAAGATATGCATATGGAAATGCGGAACCTCTTGCACCGCATCCGCGCCTGCATTGCTGATCGCCCGAAACCCTTCCCCGCCTTGCCCCGGCGCAACGCCAAGATCGGCGCAGATTTTCGCAAAAGCGCGATGGAAATCAACGATCTCCGCATCCGAGGCCTCGGCCGCGAAATGGTCATAGGTCACGTATTTCCCTTTGGGGATGACCAGAACATGGATCGGCGCTTGCGGGCCGATATCGTTGAAGGCCAGAGTATGCTCCGTCTCGAGAACTGTTTGATTGGGAATTTCCCCGCGCAGGATTTTGGCGAAGATATTCTGCTCGTCATAGATATAGGCCATCGGTATTTTTCCCATCAATCATCGAAGAGGTAAGGCGTTTGCGCAATCGTGCGGGCTGCATCAGACCCAATCGCGAAGAAATCCCTCAAAACGGCTGCATTTTCCCATTCTTCCTTGCCTTGCCGCACGCGGTAATGGTTCTCGAATTCGGCATTGCGGATGCGCACCGTCTCGAACTCGAACTCATGGCGCAGGGTCGGCAGCATTTTATCCATTAGCTCTTCTGAAGTATCAGGCGAGGCAAGGCCCACGCGATAAGCATGGCCTTTGAGATAGTCATCATCAAAATCGCATTGCAATTCGAGGATTTTGGCACTGTTTCGATCAGCGCTGAAGTCGCGCATCAGGTTGATATTATTAGGATCAAGACAGATCATCAGGCGGTCGGTCTGGTAATAGTCAAACAACATACGCACCAGCGCGCGGCGGTGGCGGTTGCGCTTTTCCAATGTGCGCTCCAGCCCGCCTAAATGGGGAATGCCGCAATCATCCTCATCAAAGAGGTATTCCACACCATGGATGCCCGCATGCTTTGAGGCCGAATGCATCAACCGTTTGGCGACATGCCATTTTTTGCATACCACCATCAAAAGCTGGCGTTCCTGCCCGAAAGAGGCCTCTTGCTCCCAGAACCGCGTGGCAAAACGGCGCCCTACACGGCCGCGCTCGCGCATGAAAGTATAAAGCTTACGCCCCCCACCCGAGATCGCGAAATCCTTACGGCCAGACGCCCAAAGCGCCCCCAGACGTTCGGCCAGAAAATGCGCCTCGGGGCTGATTTTCCGTGCGAAAAGGTAGTCCTGACTCAAGAGCAGGTCATAATGGTCATTATAAAAGGTAACAGGCATCCCGTAATCCGAGAAGACAAGGAAGGTCAGCGTGCGCGACTCGATTTCCTTATCGGCCACCAAATGGCGCACCAGCGTTTGGAAAAAGGTTTCATCAGGAATCCAAGTGCGGCGGAAAAACCGGATCACATCAGGCCGCTCGCGGCAAAACTCCAACACTTTTTCCACCGTGCGACGGCGCAAACACCACCATTGGCTGCCAATCTGTATCTGGAGGTCCGATGGAATTTTGCGCTCAACACCCAATCGTTTCTGCAAATTCATCGACAGATAGAACAGCCATTTGGTGTTACGCTCATTGAAAAAATGGCGATAGACCAACCGCTCGCGCTTGATGCCAACCTTAATCCAATCCGAGGCGAAAAAATCAAAGCTCTCGATGTAGTCGACATCATTTGCGTCAAGCATATCGCGAGCGAAATCACCCGATTTGATCGGCACGCAATCGCCCGAGAGCATGTAGAAATGTGTGGCCTGCGGAAAGGCCTCCTCGGCGGTTTCAAGCGCGCTCAAGGTCGCTTGCACCAAGCTCCACTCCCCCCAGCCGCATTTGATCCGCTTCTTGGCAAAAACCACACCTGGATTGCTGCCAAGCTCTTGGGTGAGCTGCGCATAATGCGCGGGATTGGCCCGCGCATCGAAATGGATTGAGACAAAATCGCCACCCGCCGTTAGGCGTATCGCCTGACGGATGATCCCTTCAGGGTTTTTGTGACACAGGAGAATAAAGGCAATTTTTGCCATTTCGGAACAGGTCGCCTCAATCTTTTGCTAATCTTGAGGCATAATCGCTAACTGATCTTGAATAAAGCCCAGTTCTTTGCTTTTTGACCACCAGCAGACGCGCTATAGACGCGGGAAGATGTATAAATGGAGGTTGCTCGAGCATGGGGTTTCCTGGAACCTGGATGACCGAGAGCGAGAGCGTAGTGTATCGCGTGGTGCCGAAATGCGCCTGCTCGACGATTGGTCAGATTATGTATTACTCTGACAACGGTGAATTTTTCGATGGTGACATCCATGATGCCACATCGGGCATGTATAAATGGGCACAAGAAGCCGCCCAGCCCAAAATAACGTCGAATGTGACCACGCATAAATCCTACGCCTTCACCTGCGTTCGCAACCCCTATACCCGCATCCTGTCCTCCTTTTTCGACAAGATCTGCGGCATCCAGCGCAATGGAAATCGCTATCGTGGGAACCTTGTGCCGCTCTTGATCCAGAAATACGGCATCGAAGTTGGCGGCGATGACGGCAAGGGCGAGTTTGACCAGATCCAGAGCTTCCGCCGCTTCCTTCTTTTTGCGCGCGACACCATCCGTTGGCGCCGCCCAATGGACCCCGATATTCATTGGTCCGCGATGTCAGGCCATGTCTCGACCTTCATTGTGAATGGCGGTCGTTATGACAACATCTTTTGGACTGAAAAGTTCAATGACGGCATGCAATCCGTGCTCGACAGCATCGAGACACAAAAACCGGTAAGCTTGGCCGATGTCCCCCGTTTCAATGAATCTGAGGGGCATGGCCCAAAACGCGCCCATCCGGTTGAGGATTATTTCGATGATCTGTCGATGCATCTGGTCTATGAAATCTACAAGAAAGATTTCCAGCTCTTCAAATATGACTTTGAAGACCCCTCCAACAAGATGCCAATCGGTGAGATCGATCTTGATGAGGTGCATGCCAAGCTCGGCGATTGAAGGGTTTGCGGAACAGGGCCATTAAAGGCCCTCTCCCACAATTGGCCTGCGGCCTTCGTATTTTTGGAAAGATGAAGGTGCGGCGCACTCCTATCCTTCATCTTTCTCTAAATACGAAATCACTGCCCTATCACGATGTCGGAAGGCCTGCGTCTTTGAAGACTTCAGTCAAAGACCGCTTGGGGCGTGGGCCCATATGGCGGATCACTTCCGCAGCAGCCGCGACGCCCATTTTGCCTGCGGTTTCCAGATCACGATCTGTCGCCATAGCATATAGGAAACCCGCCGCGAATTGGTCGCCTGCGCCCGTGGCATCGACGGGAGTGATCCGCTCAACAGGGACCTCCACGCGCTCCTCGCCCCTGATCAGGACAACTGGATCGCCAGAGCGGGTGCAGACCACAATTTCACAAACCGCCGCGGCCTGACCAAGTGCGTCATCCAGATTTTCGGTTTGATACATCGAGAGCCATTCTTCCTCATTGCCCAAGACGAAATCCATCTCATCCTTGATCAAGGTCAGGAAATCGGCGCGGTGGCGGTCGACGCAGAAGGGATCGGACAACGTAATACCCGTCTTGCCCCCGCCCGCGCGGCAATGTTTGGCCGCTGCTGTGAAGGCCGCTTTGCCTTCATCCTTGTCATAAAGATACCCTTCAAGGAACAACCAGCGCGCATTGCCTGCCACTTGTGGGTCAACATCGGCTTCGTTGAAATCCGCGCCTGCCCCGAGATAGGTGTTCATGGACCGCTCCCCATCTGGCGAGACGAAGATCATCGAGCGCGATGTGGGCGGGATATCCCCCGCAACAGGTGCATTTGGGAAATCGGTGCCTTCGCTCTCCATGCCTTGGGCATAGAAGCGGCCAAGCGCGTCATCCTTGACCTTGCCAAGGAAAGCCGTTTTCAGCCCCAAGGTCCCTGCCCCCGCGATGGTGTTGGCCACCGAGCCACCTGCCGTTTGCACCCGATCCGACATCGCCCCATAGAGCAGCTCCGCGCGGTCGCGCTCGATCAATTGCATGATGCCTTTGGTGATGCCCATATTGTCGAGAAAGCTGTCATCGCCTTGCGAGATGACATCGACAATCGCATTGCCGATGCCGACCAGATCATAGGGGTGTGTCATTCGGTTTTATCCTCAAATTGGCAAAGATCGCGGATGATACAGGCTCCGCATTTTGGTTTGCGCGCCACGCAGATATAGCGTCCATGCAGGATCATCCAGTGATGCGCGTGAAGCTGGAATTCAGCGGGAATATTATCTTCGATGGCGCGCTCGACCGCATCAACATCACGTCCAGGCGCGATGCCTGCGCGGTTTCCCAGACGGAAAATATGGGTATCTACGGCTTGTGCGGGTTGGCGCCACCACATGTTCAAAACCACATTGGCCGTCTTGCGCCCCACTCCGGGCAAGGATTGAAGGGCCGCGCGGCTGGAAGGGACCTCGCCGCCATACTCCTCAACCAGAATGCGGCTCATCTTGATGACGTTCTTTGCCTTGTTGCGGAACAGGCCAATGGTCTTGATATGCTGGATCAGCCCCTCTTCGCCCAAATCCAGCATTTTCTGGGGGGTGTCGGCAATCTTGAACAGCTCGGCCGTTGCCTTGTTCACGCCCGCATCCGTGGCCTGCGCCGATAGCGCCACGGCCACCACGAGGGTGTAGACATTCACATGGTTCAATTCGCCCTCAGGTTCCGCCTCGGCGGCCTGAAAGCGCGAAAAAATCTCGTGGATCGTATGATAATCGAGTTGCTTTGCCATAAGGCCCCTTTTGGCCTGCCCTGCCTGTGCGGGCAAGTCTGAAGGCGCAAGTTTCGGGTCGTCATTGCATGCAGGCCTCAATAGGTTGGCACAGGTAAGGAGAGAGCCATGACCGACACAGGCGACCAGAGCTATCATTTCAATGTCATCCGCCGCGCCATCGATATCATTGATGGTGCCGAGCCTGCTTTGTCGCTGGAGGCGCTGGCCGCGCAATTGCAGATGAGCCCTGCGCATTTGCAACGCGTGTTTTCGCGTTGGGTGGGGGTATCGCCCAAACGCTACGGCCAGTATCTGACGCTGGATCATGCCAAACAGCTTTTGGCCGAGCGTCATAGCATGATCGACACGGTCGCCGAGACAGGCCTGTCAGGCTCGGGCCGATTGCATGATCTTTTTGTGACATGGGAGGCCATGAGCCCCGGCGAATTTGCCCGAAAGGGTGCGGGGCTTTCCATCCGTTTTGGCTGGTTTGACAGCCCCTTTGGCGAGGCTCTTGCGATGGGGACCGAGCGCGGGTTGTGCGGTTTGGCCTTCACCTCTGAGACGGGGCGGCAGGCGGCCTTTGACGATCTAGAGGCGCGCTGGCCCGAGGCGGATTACATCGAAGACGCCTCAGCGATCACGCCTTGGGTCGGGGCCGCTTTCGGGTTGCGCGGGCATACCCAGCTTCACATGATCGGGGCACCTTTCCAGATCAAGGTCTGGGAGGCGCTGTTGCAAATCCCGTCGGGCCATGTCTCGACCTATTCCGATATCGCGCAGGCCGTTGGCAAACCCAAGGCGGTGCGAGCGGTTGGCACGGCTGTGGGGCGCAATCCAGTCAGCTTCTTGATCCCCTGCCATCGTGCCTTGCGCAAATCGGGCGCGCTTGGGGGCTATCATTGGGGCCTGCCTGTCAAACGCGCAATGCTGGCTTGGGAAAGCGCGGGCGAGGACCACAGGCAAAGCGCCTGATCTGGCGGCTGCCGCTCCTGCCGCGCCCTTCACAAAAGCGGCAATAATCCGCCATTTAAACCTTTTATAGATGAGCAAACCCGCCTGTGGTGTTATATCACCTGCAGACAAAGCTTTGGATCCAACCAAAGCAGATACCTATCGGGAAAGGGTTTAACCTATGAATATCACTCACCGCGCAGCCGCGCTGCTTGCGATCGCGGCCCTTGGATTGGGCGCTTGTGTGCCAACCAATACCGACCCAAATGCCAACCGCACCCGCGATGGAGCCATCGTAGGGGGCATGCTTGGCGGCTTCCTTGGGGCGGTCAGCAATGATGACAATCGTGGGCGCAATGCCGTGTTGGGTGCGGCAGCGGGCGCAGCCGTGGGTGGCATTGTCGGCAATGTGCTGGACCGTCAGGCCGCAGATTTGCGCGGCTCGCTCAGCAATGACCAGATCCAGATCAACAATACGGGCGAAGAGCTGATCGTCACCATGCCCGAGGGCATCCTGTTCGATGTCGACAGCGCCGCGATCCGCCCCAGCCTTCAGGCTGATATCAGGGCGCTTGCCAATAACCTGCAGCAATATCCCGATAGCACTGTGGATGTGATCGGCCATACCGATAACACGGGCTCGGCCTCCTATAACCAAGACCTCTCGGCGCGGCGCTCTTCCTCGGTTGCGGGTGTTTTGCTTGAAGCAGGGGTTGATCCTTGGCGCGTACGCAGCTTTGGCCGCGGCGAGCAGGAACCGATTGCAGATAACCTGACCGAAACAGGCCGCCAGCAAAATCGCAGGGTCGAGATCATTATCCGCCCTACCGCATAAGCGGCACAGCCCCAGAGGTTTCAGGCCGCACCCGAGCGGTGCGGCCTAGACTAACGGCCCCCGTGGTCATATGATTTGACCAATACGGGGAGGAAACCATGCCATTTCAGCGTATCGAGGCGGAAAAGCTCTCGCATTCGGTTGTGCGCCAGATCGAGCAATTGATCCTGCGTGGCATCCTGCGCCCCGGTGAGCGTCTCCCCTCCGAGCGGGAACTCAGCGAGCGGCTTGGTGTCTCCCGTCCTTCCTTGCGCGAGGCTGTGGCCGAATTGCATGAGCGCGGCTTGCTATCAACACGGGCAGGTGCTGGCATCTATGTGGCCGATTTTTTGGGCTCGGCCTTCTCGCCTGCTTTGACCAAGCTATTCGCCAATCACTCCGAGGCTGTCTTCGACTATGTCGCCTTTCGCCGCGATATGGAGGCACTGGCCGCCGAACGCGCGGCCGTGCTCGGCTCCGATACCGATCTTCGCGTGATCGATACGATTTTCAAAAAGATGGAAGCCGCCCATACCAAGCGCAACCCTGCCGATGAGGCGGAACTGGATGCGCAATTTCATATGGCGATCATTGAGGCCAGCCATAATGTGATCATGCTGCATATGATGCGCTCGATGTTCGATTTGCTGCGCGAGGGTGTGTTCTATAACCGCTCGGTCATGTTCAAACAGCGCACCACGCGCGATTTGCTGTTGGATCATCACCGCGCGATCAATGAGGCGATCCAGTCCCGCGACCCGATAGCCGCACGAGAGGCGATCAGCACGCATCTGAGCTATGTCGAAGATGACCTGCATAAACAGAAGAAATTCGAACAAAACGAAGAGATTGCGCGCCTGCGTTACGCCCATGAGACCGAGCGTTAAACGCAAAACGCCCTAATCGCTGGCCCCGCCCGTAAAGGCATTGCCGTTTTGCCAGTCACAAGGCGCCTCCTGCATTTCCAGATGCAATCTGTCGCCTGTATAAGCATGGGCTTGGGCAATCGCCTCATTCAACTCGATCCCCAATCCTGCCCCTTCAGGCGCGGCCACAAAGCCCGCTTCGACCTTGGGGCGGCCTGAGACAAGCGCGTCATGGAAGGGCGATTCAATCGCTTCCACCATCAAAATATTCGAACAGCTTACCGCCAGATGCAGATTGGCCGCCCATTCGACAGGCCCTGCATAGAGATGCGGCGCGATATGGGCGTTATAGACCTCGGCCATAGAGGCGATTTTCTTGGCCTCCCAAATGCCGCCCACACGGCCCAAAGCAGGTTGCAGGATACGGGCCGCCCCCTCGCGCAGGATCGGGGCGAATTCCCCCTTGGTGGTCAGCCGCTCGCCCGTAGCTACAGGAATGCGCGTGCTACGCGCCACTTGCGCCAAGGCTGCGACATTATCGGGCGGGACGGGTTCTTCATACCAAAGCGGGGAATAAGGCTCGAGGGCTTGGGCCAAACGGATCGCACCCGGTGTCGAGAATTGCCCATGGGTGCCAAAAAGCAGATCGGCCTGATCGCCCACCGCCTCGCGGATTTTGGCACAAAACGTGACCGAACGGGTGATATCGGACATGGCGGGCATATGACCTGCACGGATCGTATAGGGGCCTGCGGGGTCAAACTTGACCGCCGTCCAGCCCTCGGCCACACGCGCCGCTGCCGATTGTGCGGCCATATCTGGATCAACCCAGAAGCGGTCAGCATCGTGATGGGGTTCGGGATAGAGATAGGTATAGGCGCGGATACGGTCATTCATCCGCCCGCCAAGCATCGCCCAAACGGGGCGCTCGCGGGCTTTGCCCATGATATCCCAACAGGCCATCTCCAGCCCTGAAAACGCGCCCATGACCGTGGGGTCAGGGCGTTGCGTAAAGCCCGAGGAATAGGCGCGGCGAAACATCAACTCGATATTTTCGGGGCTCTCGCCCTGCATATGGCGGGCAAATACATCCTCGATCACAGCCTCCATCGCCTTGGGGCCAACGGCGGCGGCATAGACCTCACCCAACCCCGTGATCCCGCAGGCCGTGGTCAGGCGCAGGATGATCCAGTATCGCCCACCCCAACCGGGGGCGGGTGGGGCTATGATGAAAATCTCAAGGCTATCGAGCTTCATTGCGACGGGCTCCTTCACGGCGATAGGGCCATCCAAACAGGCGTTGATCTAGAAAACAATCACATTGCGGCGCGCTTTGCCCGCTTTGGTATCTGCTATCGCCTCATTGATCTGGTCAAAGCGCCAGCGCGCCGAGATCAATTCATCCAGCTTCAAACGGCCTTGCCGATAAAGCTCCACCATCCAAGGCACATCGCGCGCCAGCACGATATCCCCCAGCATCGAGCCACGGATGCCCTGCCCCATAAAGGCGATATTCACAGGCTCATAACTGGAGATCTGGCCCGAATGCGGCATGCCAACCGCATAAAGCGTGCCCCGCGCGCCCAGCAGATTCTGCGCCATGTCATAGGCGGGGATCGCACCGACCGTGACAAAAACATGATCGGCCAAGCCACCGCCCGTGATTTCGCGCAAAGCCTGCGCAGGGTCAGGCAGGCTGGCCAGAATGCCATGCGTGGCCCCGAAACTCTTGGCATCCTCCAGCTTGGAGGGCTCCATATCCATCGCAACAATCCGTGCAGCCCCCGAGATGCGCGCGCCCTGAATGGCATTAAGCCCAACACCGCCCGCCCCGATCACCACAACCGTTTGGCCCGGGCGGACTTGCGCGGTATTGACGGCCGCGCCCACCCCCGTTGGCACCCCGCAGGCCAGAAGGCAGGCCACATCCGCGCCCATCTCCTCGCCAATCAGGGCGATCTGAGATTGATCCACCACCACCTTTTCGGCGAAAGCCCCGCAATTCATCGCCTTGGTGACGGGCCTGCCATCGGGCAGCACCAAGGCAGGTGCGGCAGGCTGGTTTCCATCGCAATTCACGGGATGCCCACCAGCACAACTGCCGCATTGCCCGCAGGAGCGGATCAGCGTCACCAAAACCCGCGCGCCCATGGCATAGGCCGTGACGCCCGCGCCCAGACCCGTAATCCGTCCCGCCGCCTCATGGCCATAGACCGCAGGCAATTCACCACCCCATGCGCCTTCCATATAGGAAATATCGGAATGGCAGATCGCGACCGCTTCCAAGGTCACCTCTACCTCGCCCTCGGCAGGGCCGCGCAGATGGACCTGCTCCAGCGTCAAAGGCGTGCCATGCTCAAAGCAAACCGCCGCTTGGATCGTTGTGGATGTCATGGGGTGCCCTCCTCTCCCGCTCTGCCTGTCTTGAGATTTGCGACTGGCCCTGCCAGTGGCATGTCCAAAGGCGGCAGGTCATGTCGGTTTTCACCCCCACCCGCAGGACCCACCATTGCAGCGCGCGCGCTTTTGGTTGAAAACGGGCCAAACCCGCCACCTTTCGAGTGCCCCCTTGCCCCATGTGACCACTTCAACTGGCGTGAGCCTTCACATCCGCGAAGACGGAGACCCTGCCGGCGCGCCCGTGGTGTTCTCAAACTCGCTTGGCACCGATATGCGGCTTTGGGACGGGATTATTCCATTGATGCCAGACGGGCTGCGGCTGATCCGTTATGATACCCGTGGGCATGGCCTGTCGGATTGCCCCGCGGCACCCTATTCCATGGGTGCCTTGATCCGTGACGCCGAAACCGTGCTGGAGGCGTTGGAGGTCAGGGATTGCGTCTTTGTGGGCCTGTCGATCGGGGGGATGGTTGCCCAAGGTCTGGCCGCAAAGCGGCTTGATCTGGTGCGCGCTTTGGTTCTGTCGAATACCGCGCCGAAGATCGGCACCCGCGCTATGTGGGAAGACCGTATTGAAGCGGTGCGCTCAGGCGGGGTCAAAACCCTGTCGGACACAGTGATGGAGCGCTCATTTTCCAAACAATTCCGCTCTGAGGGGCGGCATGCGCCATGGCGCGATCTGTTGGAGAGCATGCCACCCGAGGGCTATATCGGCTGCGCGGCAGCCATCGCAGGGACCGATTTCTTCACAACCACAGCCGCGTTGCGCCTGCCCACATTGGTGATCACGGGCGATCAGGATGGCTCCACCCCGCCTGATCTGATGCGCGAAATGGCCGATATGATCCCCGCCTCCGATTTCAAACTCTTCCGTGGCGTGGGCCATCTGCCTTGTGTCGAGCAGCCCGCGCTCTATGCTGCCTGCCTGACCGAGTTTCTATCCAAGATCGGCCATATAGAGGCAAAGATATGAGCATTAGCGCTTTTGATTCAGCGATTTACCGTGATCTCTTCACAGATCGGGATGTGACGAAACTCTTTACCGATAGCGCCGAGATCCGCGCGATGATGATCGTGGAAGGGGCGCTGGCCAAAGCCCAAGGCGCGCTTGGAATGATCCCCGAGACCGCCGCCAAAGCGATCCATCGCGCCTCGATGGAGGTGCAGATCGATCCGTCAGGCTTGGCGCAGGAAACAGGGCAGAACGGCGTGCCTGTTCCCGCCCTCGTCGCTGCGTTTCGCAAAGCGATGGAGGCCCCCGATCACGCGGCCTATCTGCATTGGGGTGCGACCTCGCAAGATATTATCGACACCGCTTTGATGCTGCGCCTGCGCCAAGCCACATCCCTGATCGAGGCTCGTTTGGATGACATATTAAGCGGCTTGGCCGCGCTGGCCCGTGCCCATGCCGACACGCCCATGGCCGCGCGCAGCTATGGTCAGATCGCGGCCCCAAGCGCTTTCGGCGCTTTGGTGGCGTCTTGGGGGCGGCCCTTGCTGCGCCACAAAGCACGGCTGAACACCCTCTCGGAGGAATTTTTCACCCTCTCCCTTTCGGGCGCGGCAGGTACAAGCGCTGTCTGGGGCGCGCAAACCCCTGCCCTGCGCGCGGAATTGGCCAAAGCGCTCGGGCTGCGTGACCCGGGCCATAGCTGGCATGCCGAGCGGGATAGCATGGCGGAATTTGCAAGCCTTCTGTCAGGCCTATTGGGCAGTTTGGGCAAAATGGGCACCGATCTGATCCTTCTGACGCGATCCGAACTGGCCGAGTTGCGGTTGCCCAAGGCGGGCGGCTCCTCGACCATGCCGCAGAAACAAAACCCAGTCGCGGCATCCGCCCTTGTGGCTTTGGCCCGTCATGGCCAAGCGATGGCGCATGTGATGCAAGGCGCGGCCCTGCATGCCGAGGCGCGCGATGGGGCGGCTTGGTTCAGCGAATGGTTGTCCCTGCCGCCTTTGGTGATGGCCGCGGCCAAATCGGCGGCAATCAGCGCCGAGCTTGCCCAAGGCATTACCCCCAATACCGATGCCATGGCCGCGCGGCTGGCAGACCCGCTGGGGCTGATCCGCGCCGAGGGGCTAAGCTTTGCCCTTGCCGCCCATATGCCCCGCCCCGAGGCCCAAGCCGCCATCAAAACCCTGTGCAAAACCGCGCAGGAGACTGGGCGCAGCCTGCCCGATCTGGCGGCCGCGGCCCATCCCGAGATTGCCGATGCGGCACAGGCCCCGATCACGGCCCTGTTGGGCCAAGCCCCAGCAGAGGCGCGCGGCTTTGCGGATGACGTGACAAAGGCCCTCAGCCACACTAAAGCTTGAGGAATTGTTATTCCTGTTTTGAGTAGATCGGCCACCATGCGCCATAATTTACCAACTGTTTTCATCCTTATCACTGTTGTCATCAATTCGATCGGGATCGGTTTGATCCTGCCCGTGATGCCCGACCTGATTGAGGATGTGCAGGGCGCAAGCCTGTCGGATGCGGCCCTTTGGGGCGGCGTTCTGGCGGCGAGTTATGCGGTGATGCAATTCCTGTTCTCGCCCGTTGTCGGCAATCTGTCGGACCGTTTCGGGCGCAGGCCTGTCTTGCTGCTCTCGCTCTTTGTGATGATGCTGGATTACATCGTGCTGGCATTTGCAGGCTCGATCTGGCTGCTTCTTTTGGGCCGCCTGATCGCGGGGATCGCGGCCTCAACCCAATCCACGGCGCTGGCCTATATGGCCGATATCTCCGCGCCCGAGAAACGCGCGAAAAACTTCGGGCTGATCTCGGCGGGGTTTGGCGTGGGCTTTGTTCTGGGGCCAATCATTGGCGGGTTCTTGGGCGGGTTTGACGTGCGCGCGCCCTTTATTGCGGCCGCCTGCATTGCAGGCGCGAACCTGTTGCTGGGGTGGTTCCTCGTGCCCGAAACCCTTGCCGATGAAAACCGCCGCCCCTTTCAATGGAAACGCGCCAACCCTTTGGGCGGCGTGCAGCAAATAGGCAAATTGCCGGGCGTGAAATGGTTGCTGGTGGTTATGCTGGCCTATCAGATTTCCAATTATGTCTATCCCGCAATCTGGGCCTATTACACCCAAGCCGCCTTTGATTGGGATGTGCGCATGGTCGGCCTGTCGCTGACGGCCTATGGCGTGGCAATGGCCATCACCCAAGGCGTGTTGATCAGCCCGATCATGAAAACCCTCGGAGAGATGCGGACCATCCAATACGGGCTGGCCTTGAATATTGTCTCGCTGGTCGCTTTCGGATTTGCCAGCGCGGGCTGGATCATCTGGTTTCTAATCCCGATCTCGGCGCTTGGCGCGGTGGTGGCACCAGCCATGCAATCCTTCATGTCGCGCGCGGCTGGCAATGACCAGCAAGGCGAATTGCAGGGCGTTTTATCCTCGATTGCGGCGCTGTCGATGATCATCTCGCCATTGGTGATGACGCAGGCCTTTTTCTGGTTCACCCGCGACGAGGCCAGCTTGTTCCTGCCAGGCGCACCCTTCCTTGTCGCAACGGTTTTGATGGGCGCGTCCTTGGTCATTTTCACGGTGACCGCAGCGCAAGCAGGCCAAGCGAAAGAGGCTTAAGCGCCTTCGCCCAAGACCTGCGCAAAAAGCGCCGCATCGACATTGCCGCCCGAGGCTGTGGCGATCACCGCGTCATGCTCCAGCTTATCCCCATGATAAAGCGCAGCCGCCAAAGCCACCGCACCCCCGGGTTCAAGTACGATTTTGAGACGCAAAAACGCCTCACGCATTGCCTTGCGGGTTTGCGCCTCAGTTACCACGATGCCCGCCCCGCATAATCTTTGCATGATAGGAAAGGTGATCTCGCCTGGCGCGGGGGTGAGGATGGCATCACAAAACCCAGCCTCTGGCCCCGTATTGCGGCGAATCTCGCCCGAGGCCAGCGACCGCGCCGCATCATCAAACCCTTCGGGCTCAACAGGGCGCACCACCATGGCGGGCGCTTTGGCCTCAAGCGCAAGCGCAATCCCCGCCGTCAATCCACCGCCGCCGCAACAGGTCAGAACACTGGCCTGCGTGATACCAAGCTCAGTGGCTTGCGCGGCAATCTCCAAGCCGCAAGTGCCCTGCCCCGCAATCACCTGCGGCTCGTCAAAAGGCTTGATCAAGGTCAGGCCCCGCTCAAGGCGCAAACGCTCGCCAATCACATTGCGATCCTCACCGCCCTTGCGATCGTAAAGCACGACCTCGGCCCCAAGCGCACGGGTATTGGCGATTTTCAGCGCGGGCGCATCCTTGGGCATGATGATGGTGGCAGGCACCCCATGAAGCTGCGCCGCCCGCGCAATGCCTTGCGCGTGATTGCCCGAGGAAAAGGCCAGTACCCCCTTTGCGCGGGTCTCGGGCGCAAGGGCTGAGATGGCCGACCATGCCCCGCGAAACTTGAAACTGCCCGTATGCTGGAGCACCTCCGCCTTTACAAAAACCCGCCGCCCCGCGATCTCGTCCAGAAAGGGTGAGGACAACAAAGGCGTGATCCGCCCGACACCCCTCAAACGCTCAGCAGCGGCCTCGATCATAGCAATATCACTCATTCAATATCCCCTAGGAAAGCATTGATAAGATGAACGGATTTCGGCTCATCAAGGAAAGGCACATGGCCACGATCAGGCAATTCAGCAAAGCGCATATCAGGCCTGCGCGCGCGCATTTTATCAGCCGTCTCGCGCGACAGGATGTTCGACTGCCCCCCGCGCAGAAGCGCCAAAGGCCGCCCATCCAGCGCCTCGAAAAGCGGCCAGAGGTCTGGCGGGCTGGCCGTGGGGTCAAAGCCCGCTTCAACCGCATCGCGCAGTTTCGGGTCATATCGCAGATGCAACTGCCCCCCGTCTTCGCGCCAGAGCGCACGCACATGGGCCTCCCATCGCTCAGGCGGCACATCACGAAAGGCTGGGTTGCGCGCAGGCATATCAGCGGCGGCCTCGGCATAGCTGCGATAGGTGGGCGCGCGTCCGATATAGGTCATGATTGCGGCCAACCCCTCAGCCATGATCTCGGGGCCGATATCATTCAAGCAGACCCCAAGCAGGCGTGCAGGCGCCATGGCCGCCAGCATCATCGCCACCAATCCCCCGCGCGATGTGCCAAGAATGGCCACGCGGTCCAGACCAAGGTGATCCAGCAAAGCCAGCACATCCTGCGCCTCTTGGGCAACGGTATAGCTCATCGGGTCAGGCGCGAAATCCGAACTGCCCCGCCCGCGAAAATCCATCCGGATGATCCGCGCGCGGGTCTTGAACGCCTCCAGCACAGGCAAAAAGTCATCCCTGTTCCGCGTCAGGCCCGGAAGACAGAGCAAAGCCACCCCCGCTCCGTGGTCATCATAGCCAAGGCGCAATCCATCAGGGGTGGTGACATAGGCCATTACAACCCCGTTTGCGCGATCTGCGGCACATCCACGAGCGTCTTGACCTCCGCATCAGCCGAGACGCCCAAGCGGTCTTGAGGCTGGCCCATACGGTTCACCCAAAGCGTGCGAAACCCGTAATGCGCCGCCCCCGCCGCGTCCCATCCATTGGAGGACACAAACAACACCTCATCGCGCGCACAGCCGAAATGCTGGCCCACAAGATCATAAACTTCGGCACGCGGCTTGAAGATGCCGACCTCATCCACACTCAAAACCGCATCCAATTGCGCCCCCACCCCCGCAGAGGTCACCGCGCCTGCCAGCATATCCAAGGAGCCATTGGACAGAATTCCCGTTTGGAACCCCGCCTGTTTCAGGCTCTCAAGCATCACAGGCACTTCAGGAAAAGACGGCAGGGTCCAATACACACTCAACAAAGCCTCGCGCAATTCGGGGCCCTCACAGGCATTGGCCTCAAGCGCCCAATCCAAGCCATCCTGCGTGATCTGCCAGAAATCCACATGCGCCCCCATCAGGCTGCGCAACCATGTGTATTCCAGTTGCTTGCTGCGCCAATGGGCCGACACCGCGGGCCATATCGTGGCAAAGCCCTCATGCGCGCCCGAGGCGGCCACCGCACGTGCCGCTGCATTCACATCAAACAAAGTTCCATAGGCATCAAAGATACAGGTTGTGATTTTGGCCACGCGACTCTCCCTCATTCTGGGGTGAGAGTGGCACAGAGATATGCCTGCTACAATTCGGATCGGAAAACGGGGGTTTCCCTCATGGCCCCAGACCCATATCTTGTCCCGAATCCAACGCGCTGTGACATGTTGCAAATCTGAATGACCTGCGGTCCCGCGCCAAATCCACCCCTCCAACATTTTTCGAGGTTCATCATGGCGCAAGCAAAAGCGGGCGATACCCTATCCATTCACTACACCGGCACATTGGCCGATGGCGCAACCTTTGACAGCTCTGAAGGCCGCGATCCGCTGACCTTCGAATTGGGCTCGGGCCAGATCATCGCGGGGCTTGATGCAGCGCTTGACGGTATGAGCGTCGGTGAAAAGAAAACCGTCACGATCCCCGCCGATCAAGCCTATGGCCCGCACCATCCCGAAGCGATCCAGAATGTCCCACGGGAAGCGATCCCTGCCGATATCCCGCTTGATCTGGGGACCGAGCTGCAAGTCCAGACCCCTGATGGCCAAACCATGGGCGTGACCGTCACCGCTGTCACCGAGGAAGAGGTCACCTTAGATGCAAACCATCCTCTCGCAGGCAAAGACCTGACCTTCGCGGTGGAACTGGTCTCGATCGCCTGATCTTCATCTTTCCAAAAATACGATCGCCGAAGGCGAAAAAAGGCCGCCCCCTCGGGCGGCCTTAATTTTAGGAAAATGTGATCAATCAGAGATTTTCAGGCTGCGCCATGGCCAAAACATGATAGCCGCCATCGACCGTGATAATCTCGCCCGTGGTATCCGCACCATAATCCGAGGCAAGATAAACCGCCGTGCCGCCAATCGCCTCAAGCGAGGCGTTGCGGCGCAACGGCGCGTTTGCCTCGGTGGTCTTGAAGGTCTTGCGCGCGCCGCCAATCGCGGCCCCTGCTAGTGTCTTCATCGGGCCGGGGCTGATGGCATTCACCCGAATGCCTTGCGGCCCCAGATCATTGGCCAAATAACGCACCGCACTTTCCAGCGCCGCTTTGGCCACACCCATCACATTGTAAAACGGTGTGACGCGGTTCGATCCCTGATAGCTCAAGGTCAGCAATGTGCCGCCCTCAGGCATCAATTCCGAGGCGCGCTTGGCCACATCAATGAAAGAGTAACAGCTGATGGTCAGGGAATTGCGGAAATTATCGCGCGAGGTATTGATGAAACGCCCCGTCAATTCGTTCTTGTCCGAAAAAGCGATGGCATGAACCACAAAATCCAGCCCGCCCCATTCGGTCTTCAGCTTGTCAAAACAGGCCTCCATCGAGGCATCATCCATCACATCGACATCCACCATCAGCGTGGATCCAAGCGAGGCCGCCAGCGGCTCGACCCGTTTGCCAAATGCCTCGCCCTGATATGAAAAGGCCAGCTCCGCCCCCTCATTATGCAGGGCTTTTGCAATACCCCAAGCGATGGATCGTTCATTGGCAACGCCCATGACCAATCCGCGCTTGCCCTTCATCAAATCAGCCATAAAATTGATTACCCGTTATATTTTGAAAGAAGCATGGAGCCATTTGTGCCTCCAAAGCCGAAAGAATTCGTCATGACGGTATCAAGCCCTGCCCCCTCGACCAGCGAGGTTGCGATCTCTTCGGGGTTAAGGGCGGGATCGAGCGTCTCGACATTGATCGAGGGCGCGATGAAATCATTCTCCAGCATCAAGAGGCAATAGATCGCCTCCTGCGCGCCAGTGGCACCTTGGCTATGGCCCGTCATCGATTTGGTCGAAGAAATTGGCGGCGTGCTGCCCGCACCAAAGACGCGGCGCACGGCCTCAACCTCACCGACATCGCCCACAGGGGTCGAGGTGCCATGGGCGTTGATATAGCTGACCTTGCGATCCGCGGGCAGGTCCTGCAGCGCCAAGCGCATCGCGCGCTCACCGCCCTCGCCCGAAGGGGCAACCATGTCATGCCCGTCGGATGTGGCGGCAAAACCCGTCACTTCGGCATAGATTTTCGCTCCGCGCGCAAGGGCATGATCCAGCTCTTCCAGCACGACAATGCCGCCGCCGCCTGCAATCACGAACCCATCGCGATCCGCATCAAAGGCGCGGCTCGCGCGCTCGGGCGCGTCATTATATTTCGACGACATGGCACCCATGGCATCGAACAGGCAGGACAGCGTCCAATCCAGCTCCTCGCCGCCACCCGCAAACATCACATCCTGCTTGCCCATCATGATCTGCTCGCTCGCCACCCCGATACAATGCAAGGAGGTAGAGCAGGCAGAGGTTATCGAATAGTTAAGACCCTTGATCTTATAGGCCGTCGAAAGATTGGCCGAAACCGTCGAGGACATGCATTTCGGCACGGCAAATGGGCCTATCCGCTTGGTGGCGCCTGTGCTGAGAACTGTTTGATGCGCGGCAAACATCGCGCTGGTGGACGGCCCGCCCGAGCCTGCGATCACACCTGTGCGCGGATTGCTGACCAAGCTCTCGTCAAGCCCTGCATCGGCAATCGCCTCGGCCATTGCGATATGGGCATAGGCCGCACCTGGCCCCATGAAGCGCAAGGTGCGCTTGTCGACATGCTCGGCCACATCGATCTTCAGGGTGCCCGCGATCTGGCTGCGAAACCCGTGCTCGGCCATGGCAGGCACAGCTTCGATGCCGGATTTGCCCGCCTTAAGGCTGGCCGTAACTTCGGCTGCGTTATTTCCGATGGGTGAGACGATACCCAACCCTGTGACAACCACTCGGCGCATGGCGCTCTCCATAAATTCTATTTCTTGATCGCCCGCGATCAGGTCGCGGATAGAGCGACTTTCATGTCTTTGACAAGATAGATGGTTTCGCCATCGGCTTCCACCCTACCATCGGCCACACCCATGGTAAGGCGACGGGTTTGAATGGCTTTGGTGAAATCGACGTAATAGGTCAGCATTTTGCGCTCGGGGCGCACCATGCCTGTCAGCTTCACTTCACCGACACCAAGCGCATAGCCGCGCCCTTCCCAGCCGCGCCAGCCAAGGTTGAAGCCCGTCAATTGCCACAAGCCGTCAAGCCCCAGACAGCCAGGCATGATCGGGTTGCCGGGAAAATGGCAATCGAAGAACCACAGATCGGGTTTGATATCAAACTCCGCCACCACATGGCCTTTGCCATGCTCGCCCCCATCGCCCGAAATATCGGTAATGCGATCCATCATCAACATGGGCGGCTCGGGAAGCTGTGCATTGCCGTGGCCGAATAATTCGCCACGTGCACATTTCAAAAGATCGTCCCTGTCAAAGCTGGTGGGGTATGTTGTCATTCGGGCCTGCCTGTTCTTTTGCTAATCATTGCTATCTTAACTTTTGCCGCTTTCGTCTAGCATTTGCCTACCCAGCCTTGCAAGCGCAGCCAGCCTCCAGTCTGCCGCAGCGTCGCAGGGAACGGATTCCATTTGAAAAACAGGGCCCAACAGCCCTATATTAACGGTAATCGACTAGGAATGACCCAGATGATGACCCCTCAGGCGCTTGAGCGCGGAACAAAATGGCTGGCACAGGCCAATCTAAGACCCACTCGGCAACGCCTGTCACTGGCAACCTTGCTGGTTGGCGATGGCCATAACCGCCATGTGACGGCGGAAGGTTTGCATGCCTCCTCGCTGGTCGCGGGCGACCGTGTTTCGCTGGCGACCGTCTATAATACCCTGCGCGCCTTTTGCGATGCGGGGCTGATGCAGGAAGTCACCGTTGACGGCACGCGAAGCTATTTCGACACGCGCATGGATGATCACCCGCATTTCTTCATGGAAGATGACGGCAGCCTGACGGACGCGCCTGCGGCCGAGTTCGAAATCAAATCCCTGCCCGAAGTTCCGGAAGGCTATGAAGTGGCCAAGGTTGATGTCGTGATCCGACTGCGGCGCAAATCCTCGTAGTCAAGGCCTCACGCGCCACAACAAGCCCCGCCAATTGCGGGGCTTTTTTGTTGCAGCCTTTGCGATGTCAGGGGCGGCCCTCTAGCGGGAGGTGCTGATCGCGGGATGGGCGAGAGCAACCCATGCATCATATTGCGACAGGAACAGCTCGCCCGTCATCTCCTCAAGGAAATGTGTGCGCTCGAGCCTGTCGGTGACGGGGCCTTTCACCTCGGATAGATGTAGCGTCACCCCCATATCCTTGAGCCGCGAATTCAGCGCCTCCAGCGTTTCAAGGGCGGACATGTCGATCTCGTTCACCGCCGAGCACATCAAGACCACATGCTTGATCGGGCAATCCTCAACCACGCGGTCCAGCACGTAATCCTCAAGGAAACGCGCATTCGCGAAATAGAGCGACTCGTCGATGCGGATCGTCAAAAGGCCCGGATCGGTTCTGACGGTATGGCGGTCGATATTGCGGAAATGCTGCGTGTCGGGAACCAGACCCACCTCGGCCACATGGGGGCGCGAGGTTTTGTACAAATGCAGCAAAATGGACAGGATCACCCCCGCCGAAACCCCCGTTTCCACGCCGAACCCCAAGGTCAGCAGGATCGTGGCGCTAACAGCTATGAAATCGGCGATGGAATAGCGCCAGGTTTTTTTGAGGATCGAGAAATCAACCAAACTCAGCACCGCGACAATGATGGTGGCCGCCAAAGTGGCTTTGGGCAGGAAGAAGACCAAAGGCGTCAGCGCCAAGGCGGCAATGGCCAGCCCCACCGCCGTGAAAGCGCCTGCAGCCGGCGTCTCGGCACCTGCATCGAAATTCACGACCGACCGCGCGAAGCCGCCCGTCACAGGATAGCCGCCCGTAAAGCCCGCCCCGATATTGGCCATGCCAAGCCCGATCAATTCCTGATCAGGATCGATCCGCTGGCGCTTTTTGGCGGCCAGTGTTTGCGCAACCGAGATCGATTCAACAAAGCCGATCACCGAGATCAGCAAGGCGGGCACAAAAAGCGCGCTGAGCAGATCAAAGGAGAAGTCGGGCATGGTCAAAGGCGGCAGACTTTGCGGCACCTCGCCTACAATCGCCACATCGGCCCAAGAGGACAGGCCGAACAACCACACCGCCAAAGTGGTCACAAAAACCGCCCCGACAGGGCCTGCTTTTTGGGCAATCTCGGCCGCTCTCGGGCTTAGCCCCCGCTGGATCAGAAAGGGTTTGAGCCCCTTGCGCACCCAAAACAGGAAAGCCGTGGCCGTGACACCGATGATCAGGGTCACGAAATTGGTCTGGGGCAAATGCTCTACCAGTGAAATCAGGAATTCCACCAGTGTATGCCCGCCTGCATCAATCCCGAGGATATGCTTGAGCTGGCTGGCCGCAATCAAGATACCCGAGGCCGTGATGAAGCCTGCAATCACAGGGTGGCTCAGGAAATTGGCGAGAAACCCCAGTTTCAACACCCCCAAAGCCAAAAGCAGCCCCCCCGACATCAGCGCAAGGGTCAGGGCCGCGATGGCATAGCCTGCAGTGCCCGCCTCAGCCACCTGCCCCACGGCTGCCGCCGTCATCAAGGAGACAACGGCAACAGGCCCCACTGCCAAGGCACGGCTGGTGCCGAAAATAGCGTATAGGATGATCGGCGCGATCGAGGCGTAAAGCCCCGCCTCGGGCGGCAGACCCGCCAAAAGCGCATAGGCCAGCGATTGTGGGATCAGCATGATCGTCACAATCACCGCTGCCATCATATCATTTGAAAAGGCAGTGCGATCATAGCGCCGTCCCCAATCAAGGACGGGCAAATATTGCGCGAGTTTCAGGGCCATGTGACGGGTCTTTCCCACAAAGGCGGCGCGGTTTTCGCGCCTGCCATGCTCAGGTCATCCGTCCTGTCAAGCCTTGGCTTGATAGGACAAAAACAGATTGCTGGAGCGTGCACCCGAGCGGCAATAGGCCAGAATGGGCCGTGGCAATTCCACCATGAGATCGGCGAATTCTTCTTCATCCTGCGCGCTCATCGCGCCCGAGGTGAAGGGCAGATAACGGATCTCGATCCCTGCGGCCTTGGCGGCTGCTGCCACGTCTTCGAATTGGGGCTGTCCCGCTTCTTCCTCATCGGGGCGGTTGCAGATGATGGATTTGAACCCCTCATTCGCAATGGCAGAAATCTCGTCAGCGGTGATTTGCGGCGAGACCGCGAAATCGGGGGTGAGCATTTTAATCGTCATGACCTGTCTCCAAAATTAGCGGCGTGAACGGGCATCAAAGCCCGTTCAGCGGAACCTTTAGCATGGGGCGACCATCCTTATCAGTCGGAACCTCGCCTGCGCGCATATTGACCTGCAAGGAAGGGATGATCAGCTTGGGCACAGCAAGGGAGGCATCGCGTTCCGTACGGAATTTGACGAAATCCTCTTTGGTCTTTCCGCCACCCACATGGATGTTATGGGCCCGCTCCTCACCAACCGTGGTCTCCCACTGGATGTCGCGGCCATTGGGGCCGTAATCATGGCACATGAACAGGCGCATCTCGGCAGGCAACGCCAGCACGCGCTGGATCGAGTCGTAGAGCACGCCCGCATCCCCACCCGGGAAATCAGCACGCGCCGAGCCGCCATCAGGCATGAACAAAGTATCGCCCACAAAGGCGGCATCGCCAATCACATGGGTCATGCAGGCAGGCGTATGGCCGGGTGTATAAAGGACAAAAGCCTCCATCCCGCCGATGCTGTAGCGGTCACCATCCTTGAACAAGGCGTCGAACTGGCTGCCATCGCGCTGGAATTCGGTGCCTTCATTGAAGATCTTTCCGAAGGTGTCCTGCACCACGGTGATCTGGTCACCGATGCCGATTTTTCCGCCCAATTCCTGCTGAATATAGGGGGCCGCCGAAAGGTGATCGGCATGGACATGGGTCTCGATCAGCCATTCAAGTGTCAGGCCGTTTTCCTTGATATGGGCGATGATCTCATCGGCATTATCATAGGTGATCCGACCCGCTGCATAATCGATATCCATGACGCTATCGATCACGGCGCAGGCGGTCGAATTGGGGTCTTTCACGACATATGAAATCGTATTGGTGGCGGCATCAAAGAAAGGTGTTACCAGCAGCGTAAACTGCATATTTACAGGATAATCAGACATGGTCGTCTCCTTTTCCTAACAGATATTACGAATGGGCGGCTTGGCGGCTGCGCAGGGCGGTATTGGCCGCGCGGGCCACAAAGATGCCGACGATCAGGGCAGCCACAAAGATGAACACTTCCGAGCGGCCCGTGCCAAGCGCTGGCAGCGCACCACCGGGGCAGAAGCCCGCGATGCCCCAACCGATCCCGAAGATGGCCGAGCCACCGATCAGCCGCGCATCAAGATCCGTGGCTGTGGGCAATTGGAATTTGCTCTCGAAGATGGGGCCCGTGGGGCGCGACAAAACAAGGCGGTAGCCGATAAAGGTGGTGATCAAAGCCCCCCCCATAACGAACATGAGGCTTGGGTCCCAAGACCCTGCGATATCGAAGAAATTGATGACTTTGGCAGGGTTTGCCATGCCCGAGATGGAGATGCCGATCCCGAAGATCAAACCAATCGCGAAGATAGAGATAAGACGCATGAATTCAGCCTCCAATGACGTGGCGAATGACAAAGACGGTGATCCCTGTCGTCAACATGAAAGTCAATGTGGCTACGATGGACCGCTTGGACAGCCGCGCCATCCCGCATACGCCATGACCTGAGGTGCAACCTGCCCCGAAGGTCACGCCGACACCCACCAACAACCCGCCAATGATCAAGGCAGGTGTCGAGACGGGCACAGAAACCTCAGGCAGCGCGCCAGTGGCCAAAAGCACCACCACGGGGCCTGCCACCATACCTGCGAGCAAGACCAGCCGCCATGTGAAATCCGAAGAAGAAGCTGGCGCAAGGATGCCTGCCAGAATGCCTGTGGCCCCCATGATGCGGCCCAAGCTGAGCATCAATAATACGGCAGCAAGCCCGATCAGGACCCCGCCCCCAAGCGATTGGAACGGTGTGAATACGGTTTCCATCAGCAGATACCTCTTGTGAAACTTGTGGTGAGTCGCAAATTTTTGTCGTTTATTTTCAACACGAAACGCGTCCTTTGGTGTCATCGTTTGATTGTATCTACGACAAAGCCGCCAATCTTTCAGTGACGATGTCACACAATGTGCCGATCACGCCTCGGTCAAAGCTAGTTTCTTGATCGAAGCAGGGTCTTTCAACTCGATTTGGCCACGGGTTTGCACCACCCAATCGCGACGTTGGAATTCCGACAATTGGCGCGAGATCACCTCGCGCGCGGTTCCAAGCTCGGCGGCCATTTTCTGATGGGTTGATTTGACGATGCCGTCTTTTTCCAGTTCCAGCAGCTTTTGCGCCAAACGAATATCCATGCGCCGAAAGGCGATCTCGTCGATGACATGGAACAGGTCGGTGATCCGCTTGGAATAGGCCGAGAAGACGAAATTGCGAAAGGCCTCGGATTGGCTGATCAGATCATCAAAAACCTTGCGCGGGATCGCCACGGCGCGCACTGGTGTCTCGGCGATACCCTCGGCCGAATAATCCTCGTAGGCCAGAAGGCAGGCGGTGGTCAGCACGCAGCTTTCGCCCGCATGCACGCGGTAAAGCACAACCTCGCGCCCCGCATCCGAGATTTGTTGAACCCGCACAGTGCCATCCAACAGCAAAAGCAGGTTTTCAGGGCTTTTACCTGGCCCGAAAATCACCGAGCCTTCGGGCATATCCACCACATTGGACCGCTCCACCAGAAGCGATTTGATCGCGGGTTCCAGCCGCGACAGCCCCATAAAGCGGTCAATCCAGTTTTCTTGAGCGATCTGCGCAACCATGTCAGCGGGCCTCCATCCAACATAGATAGGCCAGTGCAGGCATAAGGGAAAGAAGCCAAAGCGCAATCACACCTGTCGCGCGCCTAAGGCAGGCTGGTCTGCCCCTTGATCAACCCCAAAAGAAACCCCAGCACCACCGCGCGCGCAGAATTGATTGGCGGCGATGACCAATCCGTCATGGCGCGGGTGACATCGGGCGGGCTTGGGCCTGCCTCGGCCTCGCAGGCGGTTTGGCCGTCATGGATACAGATTGCGGGATTATCCGATTGCGCGTTGCAGGCTTGCGTGACCGAGACAAAACAGGCCCTGAGCGATACAGGATCAGCCCAAGCCGCGCGCTGGCTCAATAAGGTCAACACCATCGCAAGCGCCAAAAACAGAAGAAGCGAATTGAGATTCCTGTGACTTCGCATGCGACCCTCCGCAAAAGCCGATCCAATGAGGCAAGGCTAGCGCAGAGGGGTTGAGGCGGGGTTAAGGGATCAATTCAAATCGCATGACATCGACCATTCCCCGATCTGTGATCTTGAGAGCGGGAATGACGGGCAAGGCAAGGAAGGCCAATTGCAAAAACGGCTCCTCCAAGGTCACGCCAAGGGATTTGGCCGCCGCGCGCAAATCGACCAAGGCGTCGCGAACGACTTCAAAAGGTTCAAGGCTCATCAGGCCTGCGACGGGCAAAGACAGCTCGGCCAGCACCTTTCCACCCGAGGCCACAACAAAGCCGCCCTCAATCTCTGAAAGCCTGTTGGCCGCCAGCGCCATATCGCCGTAATCCACTCCGACACAGGCGATATTGTGGTGATCATGACAAACGGTGGAGGCAATCGCGCCCGCCTTCAGGCCAAAGCCTTTCACAAACCCCGTGGCGATATTGCCGTTCTTGCCATGCCTCTCGATTACAGTGATCCGCGCCAGATCGCGCGCGGGATCGGGGGTTTTATCGCCATCCTCGATCTCGATCACCTCGCGCAGATGTTCGGTGATGATCTTGCCCTCCAGAATGCCGATGACATCCGTCTCGGGGCGGTTGGCGCGGGTTCGAAAATCAGACGCGGTCACGCGCGGGGCTTTGACCGAATTGCGCCCGACAGGGGCGATAAGATCGCGCGCATCAAAGGCCGCGTCATCCACCAAACGCCCCGCCGCCCAGACCTTGGCGGCATTGCATCCCTCAAGGCTGTCGATCGCCACGATATCGGCCCTTTTGCCCGGAGCGATCAGCCCGCGATCCTTCAAGCCAAAGGCGTCCGCCGCCGAGAGCGAGGCCGCGCGGTACACCGCCAAAGGCGTGCAGCCAAGGCTGATCAGGGTGCGGATCATGTAATCAAGATGGCCGTGTTCGGCGATATCCAACGGGTTCCTGTCATCGCTGCACAGGCACATATAAGGGGCCGTGATCTCTGTCAGTACGGGCTGGAGCGCGTGCAAATCCTTGGAAACCGAACCTTCGCGGATCAAGACGCGCATGCCTTTGCGAAGCTTTTCAAGCGCCTCTTCGGCGCTGGTTGCCTCATGCTCGGTGCGGATGCCTGCGGCGATATAGGCATTGAGGTCACGCCCCGAAAGCATCGGGCAATGCCCGTCGATATGCCCCCCCTCGAACAGGCGCAGCTTGGCCATCGCTTCGGGGTCGCGGTGGATCACGCCGGGGTAATTCATGAATTCCGCCAGACCGATACCTGAAGGGTGGCCCATCAACTCGGCCAGATCACGCGCGCCGATTTCGGCACCTGCGGTTTCCATATCGGTCGAGGGCACGCAGGAGGATAATTGCACCCGCATATCCATCAAGACCCTTTCCGAGGCTGCTTGGAAATACCGAATACCGTCAGGGCCGATCACATTGGCGATCTCATGGGGATCACAAATCGCGGTGGTCACGCCGCGTGGGGTCACGCAGCGGTCAAACTCGAACGGGGTCACAAGGCTCGATTCCACATGGAGATGGGTATCAATAAAGCCCGGAACCAAGGTCAGGCCTGTGACATCAACTGTCTCGACGCCCTCATAGGCCTCGCCAATACCGACAATCATATCCCCGCAGATCGCGACATCGCCTGTGATCATGCTGCCTGTGATCAGGTCAAAAACCTGCCCGCCGCGCAAAACCAGATCAGCGGGGGCATCGCCGCGCCCTTGTGAAATGCGACGTTCAAGCTCGGCCATGATGGTCTTCCCCTCTGCGGTGTTGCCCCCAGCAGACCTGAGCCGCGCGTGACTGTCCAGCCAAAGCGGCGCATACCACTGGAACTTGCGCCCCAAGACGCGCATAAATGTGCAATGACCGAGATCTATGCCCAAAGACCCGCCAAGAGTAGCCGGAAATCTCTTGCCGCGCTGACGCTTGTTGTTCTGGTCTCACTGGCATTGGCGGTTGCGGCCATCCCTCGGATCGAGCGGTATTTCATGATCCAGAATGCCCGTCAGGATGAAGCCACTTTGCGCCTTGTCTCCGAGGTTCTGCGGGGCGTGCTTGCGGGCACGGAAGCACTGCCCGTTTTGCTGGCAGAGCGCCCAATTCTGGCGCAAGTGCTGCGTGAACCTGACAATTCGGGACTCGTCCCTTTTGCAAATGAGCAATTGCGCCAAACCGCGCTCTCTCTGGGGGTGTCTGACATCTATTTAATGGATGTTGAGGGCACCACGGTTGCCAGCAGCAATTACCGATTGGAGAGGTCCTTTATGGGCCGAAACTTTGCCTTCCGCCCCTATTTTACCGATGCCATTGCAGGCGGGGTCGGACGTTTTCACGCGCTTGGAACGACGTCACTGCAGCGCGGATATTACTTCGCCGCCCCCGTTTTGGATGGAACTGAAATTGCGGGTGTCGTCGCCGTAAAAATCACGCTCGATGGATACGAGGACGCTTGGAGTGAAAGTATCAGCACCGTCATCGTCGGCGATGCAAACAACGTGATCTTCATGACCGATAGGCAAGACTGGTTGTTCCACACGATCGGCGCTTTGGACGAATCTGCCATCGAGGCCATTGCCTCTACGCGGCAATATCCAATCGCGCAATTGCAAACGCTGAGTTTCGAGCAATCAGGCAGTCTGGACGGGCTGGAAGAATTGACCATTTCCCAAGCTGGGGCGACTGAGACCTTTGTGATGCAGGAAAGGCTGATTGCCTTGGCGGGATGGCGGATCAAGGTTCTGACACCAACGGGGCCCGCGCGCGCGCAAGCCTTGGTGGCGTTTTCAGCGCTGGCATTGCTGGTATTGCTGATCGGTTTGATCGTGGCGGTCTTGCTTCAACGCCGTGCGGAATTGGTTGAACGGCTGGAAGCACAGCGTGGCCAGCAGGAATTGCTAGAACGCCGCGTTCGCGAACGCACCCTTGATCTGGATGTGGCAAACCGACAACTCGTCCAAGAAGTTGAAGACCGCCGCACCACCGAGCAGCGGCTTCGCCAAACCCAAAACGAGCTGGTCCAAGCGGGCAAGCTGGCCGCTTTGGGGCAGATGTCGGCAGCGCTCAGTCATGAATTCAACCAGCCGTTGGCCGCTGTGAAAGCCTATGCCGAAAACGCTGCCACCTTCCTTGATCGGGGCCGCGCTACAGAGGCGCGCGACAATGTCACCCGCATCTCGGGCATGGCGGATAGGATGGCCTCCATCTCGAAACACTTGCGGAATTTCGCCCGCCGCCCACAGGAGAAAATCGGTCCGATCCCCCTTTTGGCGGTGATCCAGGATGCGGCCGACCTGATGGAGGCGCGTCTGCGCCAAGCGAAAGCGCAGGTGATCCGGCATGACTTCCCTCGCTCCGAGATTTGGGTGACAGGCGGGCGCGTGCGCCTGCAACAGGTTCTGGTTAATCTTTTGTCCAACGCGCTTGATGCAATGGCGCAACAAGATGAGCCGCTAATCGAGATCAGCTATGCCGACCGCGATGGCGACGAGGTCAGTATAATCGTGCGCGATCACGGCGCGGGGCTTGAAACAGCCGCGCTTGATCAGGCCTTTGATCCCTTTTTCACCACCAAGGAACCTGGCAAGGGTTTGGGGCTTGGCCTGTCGATTTCCTATAACATCATCCGCGATTTCGGCGGTCGGATCGAGGCCACCAACCATCCCGAAGGTGGCGCAATTTTTACACTAACCCTTGCCAGCACAGCCGCACCCCTTAAGGAAGAGGCAGGACCTGACCTTGCGGCCGAATGACCATGACACTCGAAAAAATCCTCTTTGTTGATGATGAAGAACATCTGCGCCTCGCCGCAGAGCAGACGCTTCAATTGGCCGATCTGGAAGTGGCGTGTTTCGCCGCTGCCGAGGACGCATTGGCCCATGTCAGCCGTGAGGCCGCCAGCGCTCTGGTCACCGATATCCGTATGCCAAGCATGGACGGGCTGACCCTGATGACCAAAGTGCTGGAAATTGACCCAGAATTCCCCGTGATCCTTGTGACAGGCCACGGGGATGTTGAACTCGCGGTCAGTTCCATGCGCGACGGGGCTTATGATTTTCTGGAAAAACCCTATGATCCCGTCCGCCTTGTCGAAACCGTACGCCGCGCTTTTGACAAGCGCCGCCTCACACTGGAAAACCGCGCTCTGCGCCGCAAGGTCGGGCAGCGCGATGTGATCGAGGCCCGCCTGACGGGTCGCAGCGAGGCTATTGTGGCCCTGCGCCAGCATTTGCGCGCCGTGGCTGAAACGGATGCCGATGTCCTGATCGAGGGCCAGACAGGGACTGGCAAGGAGGTCGCCGCGCGGGCATTGCACCGTGCCAGCAACCGTTCGGGCCAGCCCTTTGTGCATATCAATTGCGCGGCTCTGCCCGCCGATCTAATCGAAAGCGAGCTGTTCGGACATGAAGCAGGCGCATTCGCAGGGGCCATGCGGGCCCGTTTCGGAAAATTCGAACATGCCCGCGGCGGCACGGTCTTTCTCGATGAGATTGACAGCCTTCCGATCGGACTTCAGGCAAAACTGCTCAATGCGCTACAAAACCGCGTCATCACGCGGCTTGGCTCGAATGATCCCGTCAGCCTCGATGTGCGTTTCTTGGCGGCTTCAAAACGCGACCTTGAAGAGGCCGTCAGCATGGGCGAATTCCGTGCTGATCTGCTCTATCGCCTGAATGTAATCACCTTGCGCATGCCCCCCCTTTCGGCGCGGCGCGAGGATATTCCGAGGCTTTTTGTAGAATTGGTGGATCAGGCCGCCGCGCGCTACCGCATTGTGCCCCGCGATGTGCCCTCTTCGCTGCTGACCAGCCTCACGGCACGCAGCTGGCCTGGAAATGTGCGTGAATTGCGCAATGCCGCTGACCGCTTTGCGCTTGGTCTGCCCGTGGAGACCAGCGCGGCACCAGCAGACGTGGCCCCGTCAAGCCAAACCCTGTCGGACCAGATGGCAGAGCATGAGCGTGGATTGATCTCGGCCAGCCTCACGGCCAATAGCGGCTCGCTCAAGGCGACATATGAAATGCTGGGGCTGAGCCGAAAATCTCTCTACGAGAAAATGCAGAAATACGGATTGGATAAGGGCGATTTCACCGCCTGAACCCGCTGGATCGCGCGGGGTATAGGCAGGGCGACTGACGCGCCCTGCCCCATTCGTTATTATTGCGGGATGCGCAAAACCTGACCCGGATAGATTTTGTCAGGATGGCTCAACATTGGTTTGTTGGCCTCAAAAATCTCGTGGTAGCGATTGGCGTCGCCAAGGGCTTTCTTGGCAACGGCCGACAGCGTTTCGCCCTTTTCCACGGTGTGGAAGATATCGTCGCTTGCATCCGCCTCGACCGGAGCGATGCCGTCAACATTGCCCACGGCCACGATGATCTTTTCACGCTCCTCAGCGCTCAAATCACCACCTGACAGGGTGACCTTGTCGCCCTCCACGCTGATTTCAGTGCCTTTGAGTTCCAAGCCCAAATCAGCCACTTCGGTTTCAAGCGCTGCGGCGCTTGGCTCTTCATCTCCACCGAACAGTTTTTTGCCCGCATTGGAGATAAAACTAATCAATACCATCTGATGTCCTTCCTGAAAATTCGGTGTCGCAATAGGGCGACGCACGCGCCGACAAGACCCCATCCAATGGACTATGCCAAGCGCAAAAGTTTTGGCAATACATATCGAAAGATTTTTTGTACTATGAGGTGCACTCCAGTTGGCGGTCCCGCCTCTGGACAACAAATGAATTTTTTCTGAAATTTTGGGGGAACGATATGTCACTTCTTAACAATTTGGTTGGCGCATTGGCTGGCCGTGCGCGCGGCAATGGCGGACTTGGGCAATTGGCCGAGTTAGCAACCAGCAATCCAGCCATTCTTCAGGCGGCGGCAGGCCTTTTGGGCGGCGGTCAATCTGGCGGACAATCCGGTGGATTGGCAGAAATGCTTGGCCAGCTCCAATCGGCGGGTCTGGGCGATATCGCTGAAAGCTGGGTCGGCACAGGCGACAACCAAGCCGTTGAGCCAAGCCAGATTGAGGCTGCACTCGGCTCTGATGCGATCTCGAATTTCGCCTCGCAAGCGGGTGTTGCACAGGAAGAGGCACCCAATCTTCTGGCACAGCTTCTGCCCGAGATGATCGACAAGCTGACGCCACAGGGCTCAGCCGAGGATGCAGGCGCAGACAGCGCCGACAATATCATGTCCCTTCTGGGCAATGTATTGGGGCGCTAAGCCCTCTTGAACCCTCCATCCGGCCAGCTCATCGGTCGGATGGGGAGCTTTCCACACACGGGTTTGCGCGCGATGGGTCGGAATCCGCCAATCGTGAGAAATTTCTCCTCTCTTCTTAAAATTTCTGAAGGCGAGTCGATTGTGCGCCACTCTCTCTTGAGGAATTCAGTTTCTCGACGGGGCAACTCGTTGCAGATCCAAGGAGGGAGCCTTGGCTGCACAAGCAAAAGGGGGGAGATGGGCCATGCGATTTTCCGCGTGCCACACGCTTTCCTCCGATTGTAAAAAACAAGGGAGAGCCTTTTATGAAACTCACTAAATTGACAGCTCTGGTTATGACCACAGCGCTCACAGCTACTGCTGCTTTCGCTGATGGCCATGAGGACCGCACAGATTGGCCTGAGACTTTCACCGTAGGTACTGCGTCGCAGGGCGGCACATATTTCGCTTACGGTTCCGGTTGGGCAAACTTGGTTGCAGAAGAGCTCGGTCTGACCGGCGGTGGCGAAGTCACTGGTGGCCCAATGCAGAACATGGCGCTGGTTCACACTGGCGAAGCACAATTCGGCATGACCACAATGGGTCCAGCGGCTGAATCGCTTGCAGGCACCAACCCAATCGCACCTGGTCTTCAGATGACCAATGCATGCGCGATGTTCCCAATGTATCAGACACCGTTCTCCGTAACGGCTCTGTCCTCCTCGGGCATCACAACCGTTGCGGATATCCCTGCAGGCGCACGCATCGGCTTTGGCCCTGCGGGTTCGACCTCCGACACTTACTTCCCACGCATGATGGAAGAGCTTGGTGTTGAGTTTGATCGTCGCAATGGCGGCTGGACCGATCTTGGCAGCCAGCTTCAGGATGGCCTGCTCGACGTGATCGCATTCGCAGCTGGTGTTCCTGTTCCTGCTGTTTCGCAGCTGGAAGTTCAGACCGATATCAACATCATCGAGTTCACTGAAGAAGAGCAAGCCCAGATCATGGAAGCCTTCCCAGTGTCGCAGTTCGATATCGCAGCCGATTCCTACACTACTCTGGAAGCACCTGCTCGTTCGGTTTCCATGTGGAACTTCGCGATCGCAAATTGCGACCTGCCAGAGAGCTTTGTCTACGCAGTTGTAGACACAGTAATGTCGGATAACGAGCGTATGCTGAACATCCACGGCGCAGCTCGTTCGACCGTTCCCGAAAACTGGGACAAAAACGGCGTTCTGAACTGGCACCCAGGTGCGGCACGTTGGTTCAATGAAAACGGCGGCGCATCCATCGCCGACGACATGATCCACAGCGCAATGTAAGCGTCTGGCGGAGGTTTTTTCCGCTACAAACTACTCTCTGGTCGCGCCTTGAGCCTCAGGGCGCGACCTTTTTCATACAGACCTGCGAGACATGCCCCGATACAAGAGGGGATCCACCGCATCGAAGGAATTACCCCATGACAGAGCAAACTGCCCAGACCGAGGGACCGGTCATCGCAGATGGTGTTGACGAGGAACCCGTTGAAAGTAACCGCCGCCTCTTTACAGGCCGTGCCAAGCTGATCGTTGCGTTGATCTCGATCCTCTATGCAGGCTTTCACATGGCTGCATTGAATGGTGTTTCGATTAGTGCCTATACAGGGCTCGAACTGCCCTTGTTGCCGCAATTCCCGCTTGAGACGTGGAACTTCCGTATCGTGCATATCGCGGGCGCTTTGGTGCTCGGGTTCTTGTTATTTTCTGCGCATACCTTCTCGAATGAAGACAAGCCGCAGACCCGCATGCTGAGCCTTGCGGGATATGCCTTGTTGATCCCCGCAGCGATCGCATTTTGGACGGTCTTGGGCTTTTTGAAATTGGTCAATTCGGGTGATTTGCCTGAAATGAGCGGCCTTCCGACTTGGGCGTCTTTCCCAGGTACGCCGATCTACAACAGTGAAACTTATTGGTATGGTGTGCCGCTGCTGGTCGCCACGCTCGGCGCAATTGTCCTTGGTTGGTTTGAAAAACGCGACCGCGACGGATTTGCGGCCTCCGATATCGTGCTATGCGCCTGTGCGGTGCTTGTGGCGCTTTATCTGGTGCCAATCTATTCGACCGCGGCACGTAACTCGGTCGGGACAACTTTTGTTCCCATCGGTGTGGCCTTTGCCGCAACTGCGGGCTCTGCAATGATTCTTGAGTTGACCCGCCGCGTGGCTGGTCTGGCACTCGTGATCATCACGGCCGTGTTCCTTGTCTATACCTTCACTGCGCATTTGCTGCCCGGCCTTCTGGCAGTACAGACGCCCTATACATGGCAGCGTTTCTTCGGCTTCCTTTACACCGATGCGGGTATCCTCGGGCCAACCACGGCTGTGTCCTCGACCTACATTATCCTGTTCATCATTTTCGCGGCCTTCTTGCAGGCGTCGAAAGTGGGCGATTACTTCGTGAACTTCGCCTTCGCGGCCGCTGGCCGTGCACGCGGTGGCCCTGCAAAAGTGGCGATCTTCGCCTCGGGTCTGATGGGCATGATCAACGGCACATCCGCGGGTAACGTTGTGGCGACTGGCTCGCTTACGATCCCGCTGATGAAAAAAGTCGGTTATGACAAAAAGACCTCGGGCGCGGTTGAGGCCGCAGCCTCCACAGGTGGACAGATCATGCCGCCGATCATGGGCGCTGGTGCCTTCATCATGGCCGAGATCACAGGCATTCCCTATCAAGACATCGCCATTGCGGCGATCATCCCTGCGATCCTGTATTTCGTATCGATCTATTTCATGGTGGATTTCGAAGCGGCTAAACTGGGGATGCGCGGCATGCGCCCCGAGGAGCTTCCGAAGTTCCGTGAAATGGCCAAGAAGGTTTTCCTCTTCCTGCCGATCATCATTCTGATCTTTGCCTTGTTCTTGGGATACTCGGTTATCCGTGCGGGAACCTTGGCCACGATCGCAGCGGTGGTTGTGTCTTGGGCGGTACCTGAACATTTCATGTTCCGTGGCAAACATCCTTGGTCGCTTCAGCGCCTATTGGTGCTGGCCGTGGCAGCCCTGACGCTGGTCATTACCGCTGTTTGGCTGACGACGCCAACGCCTGAAATCACCACGGCAGCCAATGCAACAACCTCGCTGTTGGATGTGTTGATCTTGGTCACAGGTTTGATCGTTGTGGCGGGCTTTGTGCTGATTTCGGTACTTGAGTTCACCAAAGGCGACGAGACCATTGCGCTTGGCCTCAAGGGCATGGTGCGGGCCTTGGAACTGGCTGGTGTCATGTCCATCCAGATCATCGCGGTCTGTGCCTGTGCGGGCATTATCGTCGGGGTGATCTCGATGACCGGTGTTGGCGCACGCTTCTCCTCGCTGCTGCTTGATCTGGCGGGTGTAAGCCAAATTCTGGCCCTGTTCTTTGCGATGTGTATCGCGATTTTGCTGGGGATGGGTATGCCCACCACGGCGGCCTATGCGGTTGCGGCTTCGGTCGTGGCACCTGGTTTGATCGAGATCGGCATCCCGAACCTGACTGCGCATTTCTTCGTGTTCTACTTCGCTGTTGTCTCGGCCATCACACCACCGGTGGCGCTGGCCTCCTATGCGGCGGCGGGGATATCAGGGGCCAATCCGATGGAGACCTCTGTTGCCTCCTTCAAGATCGGGATCGCGGCCTTTGTGGTGCCCTTCATGTTCTTCTACAACTCCGCACTCCTGATGGATGGCGATACCCTTGCGATCATCCGCGCAGGTGCGACGGCGATCTTCGGTGTCTTCCTTCTCACGGCTGGGGTTCAGGGCTGGTTCATGGGCCAACGTTCGGTCTGGTTCCTGCGGGTGGGCCTTATTGCGGCAGCACTCTGCATGATCTCGGGCGGTTTGATTACCGATCTGATCGGGATGGTGGCTGCAGGCTTGATCTACTTTATCCAGAAGGTTGTGAAACCCTCAGCCGATACGTCGATCCGCGTAAGCGGCGCTGACTAAGCTTCTGGTACAAAACTGAAAACGAGGCGGCCTTTCGGGGCCGCCTTTTTCTTTGCCCAATCCCTTCTCAAGCCGAGAGCGGCAGCGGCAATCCACGAAGCCCTACCCTTGATTGACGCAAGAACCAGTCATAGGTCTGTACGATCCCCTCCTCCAGACCGACCTGCGCTTGCCAGCCCAAGCTGGTCATCCGCGTGACATCCAAACATTTGCGCGCTGTGCCATCAGGTTTGGAAGGGTCAAATTCAATACGCCCTTTAAAACCCGTGATCTGGGCAATCATCACCGCCAGATCGGCGATTGAAACATCCCGCCCCGTGCCAATATTCAGGATCGAGCGCTGTGGCTCCGTCATGCTGGAATAGGTCGCAGGCGGAAGATCCAAGGCAAAAAGACGCCTTGATGCTCTATCATGTCTCGACCAAGGGCGGGCGCACCTCGGTGGCGGTGATGCTTTTGGCGGGCATTGCGCTTGGGGCTTTGGCGGGGGCTCTTTCGGGTGTTCTGGTCTATATGGCCGATGACCAGCAATTGCGCGATCTGACCTTTTGGGGGCTCGGGTCACTTGCGGGCGCCACGTGGAGCAAGGTTTTGCTGGCCGCGCCCTTGATTGCCGCAGGTCTTGCCACCGCTCCTTTCCTTGCCCATGCCCTGAACGGTTTGGCCCTCGGGGAGGCGGCCGCCAAACATCTGGGCATCCCTGTGCAGCGGATGAAATCCATCGCCATTCTCTCCGTGGCCAGCGCGGTTGGAGCGTCAGTTGCCATGACGGGGGCCATCGGATTTGTGGGCATTGTTGTGCCGCATCTGCTGCGCCTTGCCATCGGGCCTGATCATCGCTTCCTTCTACCTGCCGCAGGCCTGCTTGGGGCCAGCCTTTTGGTGGGGGCCGATATCATCAGCCGCCTGATCGTGGCCCCTGCCGAGCGGCCTATCGGGATCATCACCGCGATGATCGGCGGGCCGTTCTTTCTTTGGATTCTTTTGCGCAACCGCTCCATGTTGGATTTGTGACCCATGCTTCATGCAACTGAGCTCCAAGTAAAACTCGGGCAAGTGGATGTTCTGAAAGGGGTCAGTTTCTCGGCCCGCGCCGCTGAGCTGACCGCCATTGTCGGGCCGAACGGCTCGGGCAAGACCACGCTGCTGCGCGCTATTACCCAAGAAATTCCCTATCAAGGCCGCGTGACGATGGGGGGCGAGGATATCGCAAAGATCTCGCCCGCCGATCTGGCCAGTCTCCGCGCAGTCCTGCCGCAAGCCTCAAGAATTGCCTTTCCCTTCACAGTGCTGGAGATTGTGCGGCTGGGGCTGCTGGCAGGGCTATGTGGCGCGCAAAGCAGCTTGCCCAAACAGGCGCTAGCCCGCGTTGGCCTGCAAGGTTTTGAAGGGCGCTACTACCAAGACCTGTCAGGCGGCGAGCAACAGCGCGTGCAATTGGCCCGCGTTCTGGCCCAAGTATGGGAGCCGCTGGATCAGGGCAGACCGCGCTGGTTATTTCTGGATGAACCTGTATCAAGCCTCGATATCGGGCATCAGCTTAAGGTGATGCAAACGGCCAAGGATTTTGCCACTGCGGGCGGCGGTGTGGTGGCAGTGATGCATGATCTCAACCTGACCGCCATGTATGCAGATCGGATCGTGCTGATGGCCGATGGCCAGATATTGGCCCAAGGCAGCCCGCAGGACGTGATCTGTGATGACACCCTGTCAGATGCGTATCGATGCGCGCTTAAGGTCAATCTGGCACCTGAAGGCAAAGCTCCGTTCGTGCTGCCCCATCATGCGCGCCGCGTGGCCTGAACGGCTGGTCTCAATAAATGAAGTTCAGGCCGATTTACGCGATTGGATCACCCTGTGGTTCGAAATCGCGGCCCCCAGAACAAGCCCCATCGCAACCTTGCCTGCGGGCAGCTTTACACTGGCATCGGCCAGCATCGCCCGCTCAACCCCAAAATCATGCGCGCCGAAACCTTTTGATGCCACGACCACGGTGACATCGGGGTGATCCCGCCGAAATTGAACCAAAGCCTCGACGGCTTGTTCCAACTGATCAAAGCCATCAAGATCGCAGAGCAAGAGCAGACGGTTCGGCGGAAATTTCGAGGCCCGCACCAAGCCCGCCATCGGATCAATCGACGAGGTGATACTGATCGCGACATCACCCAACCAGTCAAAATGCGCCCAGATCGGGCTGGTCAGCTGGCCAATGCAGATGATCCGGTAATCCCCCAGATTTGGCCCGACGAGAAAACGGTCCGTCGCACCAAACTCAGCCCTAGTTTGCAGTTTTGTTTTTTTCGCCTCTTGGCGCCGAGAAGATAGAGCCGACAAGGAGTGCGAAAGAGCATCATTTCGCTCTGAATTGCCACCGCCCTCTACGTGCGCAGGCCCAGTCCTTTGAGCATCTATACCATCATACCGCTTAAACATTGGGAGCCGCCTCTTTTTTACTTTCGCTCAGTCTTGGCTATCTAGAACCCCAAATAGCAAAATTCCTTCAGCCCGCATCAAAACCCAGACAGCGTTTTTAAAAGTATCACTTGGTTAAATTTTCAGATGCCAAAAACCTATTAGAAGCCCAAAGGAGACTGGGTCACTCCACTTCCGACTGCGAAATGACCCTGCTCTAGAGCAGCCCCAACTTTTGTGCGATCACCACTGCATGAGCCCGATTACTCGCGGCCAGCTTTTTCCGAATTATGTTGATATGGCTTTTTACCTGAGACTCGCTGATACCAAGATCACTACCGATCTCCTTATTTTTGAAGCCCTCAGAAGCCCGCTTCAAAACGCTCTTTTGAAAGGATGTCAAAACGGCTTCAGACTCATTTTCGAGCAAGGTCTTAACGATTTCACTTGGAAAAAACCGTTGCCCCAGCATCATAATCGTTAGCGCGCTCAAAACACCACCAATGGGCATTTTTTTACTTATAAAACCACTAACTCCTCGCTCTATGCAGGCCGCCAAAAGCGGGATATCCGGCTCGTCTGAGAAGATCGCAACCGGCAAATCCCCAGCCGCTTCCAGCAACTTTTCTATCGAGGGCAGGCGGGAGTTAAAGATGGATTGTGGGTCAACAAGGACCAGTCCAAACTCTTGATCCTTTAGCATTTCCATGCTTTTGGAACATGACGCGGCTTGCACCCACTCGAAATTGCCAATTCCGGGATCAGACACACGAAGCGCGTCAACAACCATGGTCTGATCGTCAACAACAAGCACCCTAACGCTAGCGGCTTTGGAATTATTTTTCTGATTCAGCACTTTTTGTACCTGTTTACTACTACAGATCAGTTATGATCTAGCCAGAACACTTTTGCATCAAGACTTTCGCAAAATGAAAAAATCCAAAGATAATTCGACCTCAAAAGATTAATATCTCAACCTTTGACGAATCTGAGGCGCCATGGGTGAAAAATCTGGCCCGAAATACAGGCTATCTCACTCAAAATATTAAATTTAATTGAGATAATGATCGGCCGATCAATAGGCTGGCTTTGGCCGAGCCTAGAACCATCGGCAGCGGAGACTCGCTGAAAGGCTCAAAAATTTTTGAACAATGCCCGCCCTAGCCCAGAATTATCAGCCAAGCCGAAACAGTCACGACGGACAGGGCTGTTCCCACCAGAACCGCCGAAGCCGCCACACGACGCGCAGCACCGTACATATTCGCAAAGAGATAGGAATTCACCCCAGGTGCCATCGCTGCCGTTATCGTGACCGAGCGCAAGGCCTCTTGGTCCAAGTCAAGCGGCCCTGCGGCAAAGGACCATCCGATCAGCGGATGGACAATCAGGCCAAGCACACAGACCATGGCAATCACTTTGGCATCCCCTTCAGGGCGGTAGCGATACAGAACCCCACCCAAGCCGAACAGCGCTGCGGGAAGGGCGGCCCGCACCATAAGATCAACCGCATCCCAGACAACCATTGGCAGGACCAGCCCCGTGAGGTTTACCACAAAGCCTAGAGCGATCCCGATTGTCAGGGCATTGCGGAACATGGCCCGCCCAACCAGCCCCGCCAAGCGCAGAGGCGATGCGGTATCAGCCTTGACGATTTCCATCGTGGTAATGCCAAGCAGGTAGCAAAACGGCGCATGGATCGCGATGATCGCGAAATTGCCGTTCAGGCTGTCAGGCCCGTATGCGCGCTCCATTATGGGAAGCCCCAGCAGCACCGAATTGGCGAATAGGGCTGAAAACCCGATGGCGACGCTATCCGCCCAAGGGCGCGCGAAGAACACGCGCGCGCCGATCATGCCCGCAAAAAATACTGATGCAGAGCCTGTATAATAGCTCAGCAATATTGCCCAATTGAACTCTTGGCCCAGATCAAGCGTGGCAATCGCGCTGAACAAAAGGCAGGGGATGGCGTAATTCTGGGTGAATTTCATCAAGCCGTCGACATGCGCATCGGCAAAAAGCTTGCGCCATACCGCAAGATACCCGAACCCGATCACGAGAAAGACGGGCAAAACCACTTCCAAAAGAGCGGACATTCACACCTCGTAGGAAATCGCCATCCCGTCAAAAGCGGGGGCGATATGGGCGGGGGTTTCCTCAAGCAGGGTCTGATAGTCGAGATCGATATGCATATTGGTCAACACGGCACGGCGTGGGGCCGCATGTGCGATCCACTCCAGCGAGCGCTCCAGATGGGCATGGCTGGGATGGGGCGTGCGGCGCAGCGCATCCAGCACCCAGCAATCCAAGCCCTCAAGCATCGGCCATACATCTGCGGGAATATCCGAGACATCGGGCAGATAAGCCAAATCTTCGATGCGAAAGCCAAGGGAATGGATATTGCCATGCTGGACCTCGAAGGGCCGCAAAGTAATCGCGCCCCCTGCCCCGTCGATCACCACCTCAGGCGCCATCGCATTGAGATCAAGGATCGGCGGATAGGCCGAGCCTGGCGGTTGCACAAAGGCATAGCCAAAGCGGCTGAGCAGGTCATTTTGCGTCGCACCATCGGCCCAGACAGGCAGGCGTGCGCGCATATTGAACACGATCATCCGCAAATCATCGATCCCGTGGACATGATCGGCGTGGCCATGGGTAAAGACCACCCCGTCCAGCTTGCCGATCCCCGCATCCAGCAATTGCATTCGCAGATCGGGCGAGGTGTCGATCAAGACCGAAGTTTCACCTCCCTCATCAAAGCGTTGCACCAGCATCGAACAGCGGCGGCGGGTATTTTTAGGCTCAGATGGGTCACAATCGCCCCAGACATTGCCCAATCTCGGGACGCCCCCCGATGATCCACAGCCCAGAATGGTAAAGCGTAACTCGGCCATATCAGGCAGCCTGCCTCCACTCTTTTGCCTTCCAGAACAGGCGGTCGAAATTCTGTGTAGTTTGATGGGCGAACTCAGCCTCGCTCAGGCCGAATAACTCGGCCCCGACCCGTGCGGTATGCACGCTATAGGAAGGCTCGTTGCGCTTACCCCTGAAAGGCGGCGGCGAGAGATAGGGGCTATCGGTCTCAACCAGAATACGCTCCACGGGGGCGGCTGCGAAAATCTCGCGCAGCTCCTTGGATTTGGGGAAGGCCGCGATGCCCGACATCGACAGGTAGAAGCCCAAATCAAGGGCCGCTCGGCCCAATTCGGGCGATGAGCTGAAACAATGCATGACGCAGCTATAGGCCCCTGCCTTATGTTCTTCGGCCAAGATGCGCGCCATATCCTCATCAGCGGCGCGGGCATGGATGATCAGCGGAAGGCCCGTTTGACGCGCCGCCTCGATATGAATGCGCAACGAGTTTTGCTGAATATCCTTGCTCTCGGCGGTATAGTGGTAATCCAGACCCGTCTCGCCAATCCCTACAAATTTCGGGTGTTGGGCCAGCGCAACAAGCTCCTCCACCGATGCCAAAGGCTCATCTGCGGCGCTCATCGGATGGGTGCCTGCGGCCCAGAAGACAGGCGCATATTGATCGGCAATGGCGCGCACCTGCTCGGCAAGGCGCAGCTTGGTGCAGATCGTGACCATCCGCGCCACACCCGAGGCGACCGCACGATCAATCACATCGCCCAATTCATCCGCGAAATCGGGGAAATCTAGGTGGCAATGGCTGTCCACGATCTGGGGGGTATTGGTCATAACTCTCGCTCTGGTCCGGAAGGCTCAGGCGGGAAGGCGCGCCGCCGTCTTTTCAATGTCAAAACACATATCAAGGATGAGCGCGGCAGGGTCAAGGTTGACCGCCTTGCCGCGCCGCGCGCGCGCCGTCAGGGATTGCGAGAGATCGGCCCATGCGCGCGCCATCAGCGGATCAGGTGCCAGACGCGCAAGCATCTCGCCCTCACCCGCGACGATCTGCGACGGCGCATCGCCCAAAGTGCCCCTGCGCGCAAGCCGCGACAAAAGACGGTCCAGCAAGACCAGCGTCAAATCAAACCGCCCCTCTGCGCCTTTGCCTGCTGTTCCATCGGCCAAGCGCGCCGCCAAGGCGCGATCCATGCGCGGCAGCGAGGAAAACAAACCCACCAGATCGCCGTAAAGGGCCAGCCCGCCCAGATCGCAAAGCCGCGCGGCCTCCCCGACCGAGCCTTCGGCCAGCTCGGCCAAAGCGGCTGCATCCTCGGCAATGATCCCCGCCTGCTCCAGCGCTTGCGCCATATCCTGCGGGCCCAAAGGGCCAAGCCGCAAACTGCGGCAGCGCGAACGGATGGTCGACAAAAGCCGCGAGAGCTGGTGCGAGATCAGCAAAAGCGTGGTGTTTTTGGGCGGCTCCTCCAGCACTTTCAAAAGCGCATTGGCGGCCGAGACATTCATTTCATCCGCCGCATCCACAATCACCACACGCCGCCCGCCATCAACCGAAGACAGACCGAAAAAGCTGTTGAGCTTGCGGACTTCTTCCACCGTGATTTCGGCGCGCAGGCGTTTGGTTTTCTCGTCCCATGGACGGCGCAGAAGCATCACGCTCGGCTCGGACATGGCTTGGATACGGCGATTGACAGGATGGTCTTCGGCGATGTGCAAACTGTCAGGTTTGGGCGGAGCAAAAAGCGCATCGCCCTCATCGGGTGGATTGGCGACCAAGAAACGCGCCAACCGCCATGCCAAGGTGGCCTTGCCTACACCGCGCGGCCCTGTGATCAGCCATGCATGATGCAAACGGCCCGAATTAAACGCCTCCAGAAACGCCGCCTCTGCCGCGCCCTGCCCGATTAGCTGCGCTGTTTCACGCGGATGGGGGGCGCCATCAATTTTATCAGCTTCTGGGGGGCTCTCATCGCTCATGACAGGCGCATATCTACCGCATCCGCGATATCGGCGGCAATCCTCTCGGGCGCGCGGCTTGCATCGATCAACACGCAGCGCTCACGGTTGTCCTTGGCCAAGGATAAAAAGCCCGCACGCAATTTCTCTTGGAAGGCGAGGCCGAAATCCTCAAAGCGGTCCTCGCCCGATTTGCGCGCCAGACCACGCGACAGCGCCTCACTGGGGTCCATATCAAGGATCAAGGTCAGGTCTGGCTCCACCCCGATCACGCGGGCATGGATATCATCGACCAGCGCGCGCAGATCACCCCGCGTGGCACCTTGATAGATGCGGGTGGAATCCGCAAAACGGTCGGTCAGGACAATCTTGCCATCCGCCAAAGCGGGGCGAATTGTGCGCTCCAGATGATCACGGCGGGCGGCGGTGAAAAGCAAGATCTCGGTCTCGGGCGACCAGCGGTCAGGCTCCCCTTCAACCAGAAGGCGGCGGATATCTTCGGCCCCTGCCGCACCTCCGGGTTCGCGGGTTTGCACGACCTCATGGCCCTGTGTGCCAAGATGTTCGGCCAGCATACGCAACTGCGTGGATTTTCCAGCGCCATCAATGCCTTCAAGGCTGATGAACATGCCGCGCGGCGCAGAATTCATCAGCTTTGATCGCCCATAGGGGTATTGCTCAGGAAATTGCGCAGCACCGTTTCAGCGGCAGCCCCGATGCGCGAAATGATGCCGCCCTGTTCAACAACCTCGGCGGCCACCAGCGGCACGCGGCGATCCTCAAACCCTTCAAGGGCGATGACCAATTCGGCAATTTGCTGGCCTTGCGCAATCGGGGCTTCAAGCGGGCCGTCATAGACCACATCAGCCTGCACGCCTTCGCCAAGGGCGGCCAGAGCAGGCACCAGCATGGTCAAATCCTCGGCAACCGTTAGGCCCACATCGGGGCTGTCGCCCATGAAAACATCGGCCCGGGCCACGACCGACCCTTGTTCGACCAGAGTACGTTCGGCAAATTGGCGGAAAGCCCAGTTTACGATCCGCTCGGATTCAGTCGCGCGTTGTTGGGCGCTTTGCAGGCCCGAAATCACAAAGGTCACCCGACGATCCCCTTGCACGGCAGAGCCGACCAAGCCATATCCTGCTTCCTCTGTATGGCCCGTCTTGAGGCCATCGGCCCCGATATTGAGCGGCAAAAGCGAGTTGCGGTTGAAGCGGTTATCAGGCGCGCGGCCGTCAAAGGCAAACTCGCGCTCGGCGAAATAGCTGTAATATTGCGGGAACTCGGTGATCAGACGCTCGGCCAGAATGCCCAGATCATGCATGCTCATGACATGGCCGGGTGCGGGCCAGCCACTGGCATTGCGGAAGGTCGAATTCATCATTCCCAATTGGCGGGCGCGTTCCGTCATCAGGGCTGCAAATCCTTCTTCGGTCCCATCAGGGCTGAGCGCTTCGGCCAAAACAACCGTCGCGTCATTGCCCGAGAGCACGATGATCCCGCGGATCAAATCCTCGACCGAGACCCTGTCGCGGGTGTTGAGAAACATCGTAGACCCGCCAAAGCTCATGGCATGCGCGCTGACAGGCAGGATAGTATCAAGGCTGAGCCGTCCATCCTCCAAGGCCTCAAAGGTCATGTTCAAGGTCATGATCTTCGACATGGAGGCAGGCGGCAAAGGAAGATCGGCATTGTGATCGAGAAGGATCTGGCCCGTATTGTGGTCAATAACCCAAGCGGCTGTTGCATTCGTCTCGAAGGCCTGTGCCATGGCCACGCCAGGAAGCCCGAGAGCAAAGCCCAAAATCAGCGCTGTTCGTTTGAGAGCCTTGAACATGTGTTTTCCCGAAATTCCTCAGTTGGTTACGAAATAGGCGTCTTCAAAGCCAAGATCTTTGACCGCGTCCAGCAATCTTGCGCGCTCCTCGATCGTGGCGGCAGGCCCGACAACAACGCGCCAGAAACGGCGGTCATTGCTTTGTTGATCATAGATCGTGGGCAACATGCCAGCCGTACGCAAGGCCTGACCCGTATTATTCGCGTTTTCTTGAACGCTGAAAATACCGATCTGGATGAAGGGCCGTTCGAGATTTGAGGCGATAACGGGCGCGGGCTCGCCAGCAGGTGCAGGGGCTTGCGAGGCGGCCACCTCGGCGGGGGCTGTATCTTCGGCCTCCAGCGCATCCAGCGCCGAGGCTGCGGCTTCAATCGGATCATCCAGCGGAGCGGCGGTGATGGTCCCTGCCGCAAGGCTGGTGGCCGTCTCCTCACCCGGTGCTGTTGTTGCGGGCGCAGGCAAGGCCTCGGGCACCTCTTCGCGGCGCAGAGCCGTCACATTCAGATTTGTGGGTGCACCTGCCAGCATATTCAATGCCGCCGCCGCATCCGAGGAGACCTGCAGCGCAGGCCCTGGATTGTCCCGCTCACGACGGAAAAGCGCGCCAATCACGAAACGGCCATTGGCCTCGTTGCGGATGATCACACGCTCGGGATCAGTGGCGCTTGGATGGGCAACCCAAACCCCGCCAAGCGAAGGCCGACCATCCCAAAGGCCGTCTTCGGAGACCTGAAAAATCTCGGGCACCTCGACATCGCGCTCCACCAGCCGCGTTGTGCCAAGCTGCGTGCCCTGCTCACCGCCACCTGTGGCGCCACTTGCCCCGTTTTGCCCAAAAGGCATCTTGCAGGCGGAAACCGAAATCGCTGCCACAAAGAGCAACGCACAAACGCCGCCGGACCTTTGGAATCTTCCCGTCATCATATGGATGTCCTGCTCTGCCCTTGCGCCATCCGGCATAATCCGGCTGCTAACGCATATGTTCTTGTTATTTGTCGTTCCCTCAAACGGCGCAAAACCGCTTGGGCCGAAGGATACAGCGTAAAGCGCGTTCTGAAAACCCACTCTCACGCAATCGGCAACTTGCTGAACATGCTTTTAGAATCGGATTTGACCCGCTAAGCCCCATTGGGTCGGAGGAGTGGCAGAGTGGTTGAATGCACCGGTCTTGAAAACCGACGTAGGTGAAAGTCTACCGTGGGTTCGAATCCCACCTCCTCCGCCATAATTCCTAATTTAATTATTTTGTTTCAATAATATAGGGGCCTTTGAGGGTTGATTACCCCCCAAATTGCCCGCCGTAATGTTGAGAGTTGCGCGTTTCACTACTAGAGCGCCAAGCTCTGAAGCATGGCCTTTAGTTCATCGATAGACAGCAATCGATTTGGGTCTCTGTGGACCATCCGGTGACAGTTCGGACAAAGTGGCGAAAGGTTGCCCAACGCCCTCTTAAGTTGCATTTTTGTGTGGCCTTCAAGAAAGACAGGTTTTTTGTGATGAATCTCAATGAGACCCTTGCCGCCTTTGCCATACACATCTGAGCCTTCAAAGCCACAAACTTCGCAAAACAGCCTACCGTCGGACTCCGAAAACTCTTTGATAGCCAGTGACCGTAGTTTAGCCGAGCGCTTTCGCACCTTCTTTGTTACCAGTGCTTCTTGGCCTTCTTCCACAAAAGCCAGTGAGGTTGAAGGTGCAAGTGCGTCAGCTTTTTCAGCTTCACTAAATCCTTGTGCGCTAAGGGACTTGTCAACGCCCGCAACGCGGTTGATAGCAATTTCACCAGCGGCGGTAATGAAAAATCGCCCATTATCGAATGTCGCATACCCGTCGCGTTCGAGTCTTTTGTGGGCACGAAGGTTTCTGACTTTCTGACTAAACTTGTCGTCGTTTCGACCTTGAAGTAATTCGAGATCGTCACCTTCTGGTTGCAACCGTTTACGCAGCAATGGCTGTAGATCGGATGTAGATAGTCCCGTCTTTGGATGCTTTCTCAAAGCAATGAGAGCCGGGATGACTAGATCGCTTTCGGTTACTACTTTTTGCATTTGTCCCTTATGCTTCCAGCATCGCGTGCAAACGGCTCTTGAAAGCATCGTTCACTTTTTCAACTTGCTCAACAACAGCGCAGCCGAAGTGGTCGTCCAACTCGTCTCTCACTAAGCTAAATGGCTTTTTGATGCTGCATTGGCCATAGTAAAAAATGATGTGAACGCTTGCTGTTTTCGCTTCGAAACCTTGGCTATTAGCGTAAGACTTCATCAGCACTTGCTGACACAACAAGTCGCGTAAAATTGATCTCTTTTTGCCTGCATCATGCAGGCCATTTCCACGCTTAACTTCGTAACTGGAGACATGGCCAGTCACTTTGTTAAATGCGATCAAGTCTACTTGAAGCGTGCGGTGTCCCACACCATAAGGCATTTCTGTATGAAATGCATCTGTGTGGTTTTTGAGGATACTATCAACCATGTGGTCGGCAGAATTTGAAACTTGAAACTCGAAGTCATCCCAGATCTCTAAATCAGGGTTTCTCTTTACCGCTTCTAGAATTGCGCGTTCAAGAATGAAGCCGTGCCTCTTATAGGCACTGCTGAGCATACTGACAATTTTTGAGTATTTCCCGCCCGCCAATGGGTCGACTCGGAAATTCTTCATAGCCAATGCGGCTATTGTCTTGTCGATTTCTGGTTCAAGCGTCTCAAGAATGTCGATTGGCGGCAATTTTAGATTTCCAGCAACTCCAGTTGCGGCGAATTATCGCCGTAATCTTCTGGAAGCTCAAAGCGTTTTCTGCTTGGGGGTATCC
>CBFHMG010000003.1:336305-336577 GCA_965656935.1 uncultured Paracoccaceae bacterium | reverse complement strand
CAGATGCAGCGGATGAGATCATGACCATGAGGGTCGTAGTGGCAATTAGATGTCTTTTCATAAGGAAGCTCCTAGGCAACCAAGCCATATTTCATCATGTCACAGCGAACCGCCAGACTGGTCCACATCATCGGTTCATACTGTAGGGGCTCCATATTCATTCGTACCATCCTGTGAAGGTCTACTAAGCCACCAAATCATAAGGACCAAAAGTATAAGCTGAAGAACTGCGACGACCATTGAACCAGTGACGCCAAGCAAGGCTGCTGGAC
>CBFHMG010000003.1:254-336295 GCA_965656935.1 uncultured Paracoccaceae bacterium | reverse complement strand
TCATGCAGCCTACGCCACCCAACAGCAAGCATGGGTATGGCTACAGCGAGCTGGAAGATCGGGGTCAGGACTTGCACGCTTTCACCGGTATCAGGGTTAACACTGAACAACGAAGTATCGATCACTGCGAAAACAACGCTGAAGACAAAGACGAACAGAGCAAACCACCAATACTCGGAGCGTGCCGCCCGCCCTGAAAAAACGAAGTATTTTGCAAGGCACGTTTTGGTTGCTTTAAAGAAACCCATGTTTGCGTGCTCCCAAATTAAGATAACCGACATCCCCCAAGTGGCATGCCTTCTGAAGCGACGATCGCTTGAACCTGACCACCGGACAAGTGTTTTTCGCCCTGCACGGCGTCTGAGGCCGCACAGGCTGCTGAAACAGCGCGTATCAGACCGCGAAAGCGGCGCCGTCAATTAGATGAGACAGAAGCGCCAACGCCGGTATCAGACTGCCGTACTTCGCAAGGTGCGGTTCCATAGCAGGATGCAGTCCCCTGAGCGTAGCGCCAGCTCTACCTTCTCGCGCCACTGGCCCGCGTCATGATCCCCACCGGGTCAACCACAAAACGTCTCTTAGATTTCCGCTCGTGCCTGCACTCGTTGCCTCTGACATCGCACTAGGGTGACGTCGCATAGCGTTGCCATAAGACAAAGCATGCATTAACTTTTTGCGCACCACCGGTGCAAGAGTGGACCAGCATAGTCCACCCCGAGCATATGGCCCTTTCCTTCGACAACCGCGAGCGAGCTAGAGAACGCACCACCAAGCACTGGCGAAAGCAACAACACCCGTCCAGGGGATGCAGGCATGCAAAGCTGAGCATGTAGAAACAGTTAGCAACCATAGGATACGGCCTATCGGCGTGACCGACTTTCCGTGGGAGGCGCACTTTCCTGATGAGCTGTAAGCTAGTGGCTCATATGCTGGCTCAGGTGGTAAAGGCTGCCCTAGAATTCCCGAACCGGGGCAGCCTTAGTTTCGCGACCAAGCGAAAATGAAGCGCGTTGCGTTTCAATGCGTTTACCATACCCTGTGACGCGCCAATCATGAAACAGAGATTGTTGCCCACCGCACCCTGCCGAGGGCCGTTGTGGCCGTGGGCTCAGGGCTGGGGCCGTATATTCTTGTTCAAACTGCTGAACACTGACTGAACACGCGCAAATTGGTACAATCAAATAATCAAACAATAACAATAATTTAATCAAGGAGGTCACTCCAGTCCATCACCGGACAAGACAGATTCTTTTCGAATGGCGGCTTTGATCTGTTTTGCGTCCGTTCCTGCAAATCGCAGCATCAGGTAGTTTGGGCTCACAGCTGCCATGCGCCGCGCCTAACGTAAATGTCCGCTACTAGTTTAGTGTGAATAGACCCTGACACTCATTGCTCCCAACCATGTTCGCCCAAAATTCCGCCAACACAGTGTCCGCAACACAGCAATAGCCAGCACTATGTTCAACACCGTGATTCAGCAGTCAAAATAGTCAGCAACACGGCAAAAAGTGTGTGTTTGGTGTGTTTTTGAAAAACACAACTTAAGCGTGTATCGCGCTAATTTAAGTCATTGATATTGCTTTAAAAATGGTGCCCGGGGGCGGAATCGAACCACCGACACGAGGATTTTCAATCCACTGCTCTACCCCTGAGCTACCCGGGCACGGGATACGGTGGCGTGATGCCCCGTTGGGTGTCGGCGTTCTAGGGCGTCTCGGCGGGGCTGTCCATAGCCATTCCGCGAAAAAATGCACTGCTTTGGAACAGCCGCTTAATGTGGTCGTAAACTATCTTCGCGCAAGGCGCGCTCGGCGGCATCAATGGCCTCTTCCACATCCTCGGGATCACTGGAGGGCACCGCATAGGTGCCGTTCAGCCAACGCCCCAAATCAACATCCGCGCAGCGTTTGGAACAGAAGGGGCGGTATTTTACATCGGTGTCTTTTTGGCAGATCGGACATGTCATCGGGGCCAAAGCTCCTTTAGCGGCCAACGGTCACGTTTACGCTGCAACTCGAACATCCCCAGCGGCGTCCAGCCTGCCAGAACCGTGTCGGTTGCATCCGCCCTGAAGGCGCGCTTGAGCGCATCCTCGAACTGGCGGCGGTCCTTCTTGGGCATGGGCGCGACATCCAGCGTTAACTGCCCTGCAAGCCCCCTGAGCCGCAACTGGCGTGGTAGGTCGCGGGCCAGTGCCAGATTGGCCTTGAGCCCCGCCGCAAGCGAGCTGTCGGGCCCTGTATTCACATCCACGGCCACCAAGGCCGATGTTGGCTCGATCATGGCGAAAGCGCCCGCGCTTAAGGGCATGGGCGGCGCCAGCACTGCGTCAATCGCCTCCAGCACGCCAAGCTCCTCAAAGCTGCCGATCCGCTCGACCACCTCGTCGGGATCGGGGGCCGACCAGTCGCGCCACGCGGTCTCATGGGCATCAAGTGGTGCAAGCAGCAATTCGGGCACGCCCTCAGCATCCCCCAGAACCGCCTCAGCCAGACCGCGCATCGTTGAAATGTCTTCAGCCAATGTCTCTTCATCGACCTCTTCCGCTGCGGTGCGCAGGATCAGGCCAAAGCCCTCTGGGGCCTCATGCATCCCTTCATGGGCGATCTCGAGAAGGCGTTCCCGCTCCGCCTCATCGCGGATCGAGCGCGCGATATTGATGCCAGGCGCATCCGGCGTCACAATCGCATAGCGGCTTTTGAACAAAAGCCGCGTTGTTACCGGCGTAGCCTTGCCGCCCTCGCCCAGACCTGTGACCTGCACCAGCAACACATCGCCCGGAGCCAAGCCCTTGCCCTGCCGCAAAAAGCCTGTCTGCCCATCGGGCAAGCGCAGGATCATCCCGCCCTGCCCTTTCAGGGGGCGCTCACAGACTGCGCGGAAAATCGCCCCGACAGCAGGCGGTGCATCCTCGGGCGGGTCGATGGCAATTTCTTCCAGCCGACCATCAACCATCAGAGCAGCAGCCTTGCGGCCCTCGATCTCATCGAGAACGACGATACGTCCTTTCATGATTGCCTCCAAACTGGCCAACCCGCTGTTGTCAGCAATTGCGCCGTCTCAACCAGAGGAAGCCCCATTATCGCGGCATGACTGCCAGAAATCCAAGGGATAAACGCACCTGCGGGGCCTTGGATGGAATAACCACCCGCCTTGCCCTGCCAGTCATTGGTGGCGAGATAGCCGTTCAATTCCTCATCGCTGAGGTTTTTCATTTGCACGCGGCTTTCAACGCAGCGCTCCCAGATCCTATCGCCCTTGCGCAGGGCAATGGCCGTATAGACCCGATGCCGCCGCCCCGAGAGCGCCAGCAAAAACGAGGCCGCCTCGCCTGCATCTACGGGCTTGCCAAGAATACGCCGCCCCAAAGCCACGGTTGTATCTGCCGAGAGGATGATATCGCCAGCCTCAGCGGGCACAGCATGGGCTTTTTCACGCGCCATGCGTTCCACATAAGGACGGGGCAATTCGCCCTTGCGCGGGTCTTCATCGATATCGGGGGGAAGAATGGCATCTGGTATAACGCCAAGAACCGCCAGAAGCTCCTTCCGGCGGGGGCTGCCTGATCCGAGGATAAGGCGCATGTTTATTTGAAGCGGTAGTTGATGCGGCCCTTGGTCAGATCATAGGGCGTCATTTCAACTTGAACTTTATCTCCGGCCAGAACGCGGATGCGGTTCTTGCGCATCTTTCCTGCCGTATGTGCGATGATCTCATGGCCATTTTCAAGCTCGACCCGAAACGTCGCATTCGGCAGAAGTTCTTTCACGACACCGGGGAATTCGAGCATCTCTTCCTTGGCCATGGTCTCTCCTTGCACTAATCGCCGCCAATCTGCGGCATGGACGGCTATGTGCGCCCAAAGGTGTCGGTTTTCAAGGCAAATCTGCGCGAGATGTGATTTCCGCTGCGCGATTGGCACTTTCAGGCCAATGCGCATGGTTCAAAACACTGCCCTCGCGTCGCACTTTGGCAATCGCGTCGCGCTCGATATCGGCAAAAACCCATCCCGCTTGGTTCATCGCGCCCTCGGCAATGATGCCTGTTGCGGGGAACCCCAGATCGGGCGGGCCGTAAATGGCAGCAGCCCCGATATTCTCATCCACCGCAGGGCACCACGCCGCATCCCCAACCGTGGGGGCGTGCGCGACCACGCATTGCCCTTCCAGCGCGCGCGCCATCGCCCCGATCCGCACGCGGGAGTAACCCGCAAGGCTATCGGTGCAGGACGGCACCAGCAAAATCTCGGCCCCCGCTTCAATCAAGGCACGCCCCAGCAGCGGAAACTCCGCATCATAGCAGATCAGCACACCAATCCGCCCAAGAGGCGTGTCAAAGACCTGCAAAGGACCCCCTTGGACAACATCCCAAATCTCGCGCTCGAAACGGGTCATGACTTGTTTGTCCTGATGCCCGATCAAGCCCTGCGGCCCAAAGAGAGAGGCGCGGTTTACTGGCCGCATAGCCTCACCTTTGGCAGGGCCAGAGGCGGCCAGAATATGCACGCCGTATTGAACCGCCAAAGCGGCCATCACCTCATTGGCCTGTTCGGTCCAAGTGATGGCGGCGCGCAGGCTTGCCTCCAGATCGGCTGCCGCCGCCATACCCTCAAGGGCTGCCAATTCCATGCGGCCATATTCGGGAAAGACCAGTAAGTCAGCCCCAGCCGTTGCGGCCTCGGCGACCCAATCGTGCAGCTTCTGGGCATGGTCCTGCCAAGTCTCCAGCACAGATAAGGGGTAAGCGGCGGCGGCAATGCGCATCACAACTCCTTCAACCAGAATTGGAGCGGCTTTTCACTCGCTCCAGCCTCACCGATATCGCGCCATGAGAAGCGCGCGATTGCACCATCCAGCTTGGCATATCCGCGCTTTTGCCAAAACCCGTCCAGCGGCGCATAATTTGCAGGGCGTGCAGGATGGCTCTCGGGCCGCATGACGGCGCAAAAGGCACTATGGTGAAACCCTTCTGCGCGGGCAAAGGCCTCGCGGTGGTCAAAAAACACATGCCCCGCCCCACGCCCGCGATAGGCGGACAGCAAGACCGATTCCGCACAGTAAAATACCTGATCCAGCGCCAGACCCGAGCCTTCAAAGGCCGATTGAAAATCATCTGCATGTTGGCCAAGCGGAAGGCCGGTTGAGGCCCCGACCATCTGCGCGCCGTCAAAGGCCCCCACCACAATCGCGCCTTGGCTGGCATAGGCTGCAAGATAGCCGCGCTCATATTCGAGATCACCCTCATAGAGATAGGGCCATTCCCGAAACACTTTGATGCGCAGCCCTGCCAGCGCTTCCACGACAGAGGCGATGCTCTCGCCCGTGAAACTCTGGTAGCGCAGCGTCATGCCGCCGAGACCTGCCTGATCCAATCCTGCAGATTGTAATGGGTCACCACACGGGTGATTTTCCCGTCCGCAATCGTGAAGAAGGTGCCTGCAGGCAGGCAATAGTTTTGCCCCTTTGCCTCGGGCAGCCCGTCATCGCTTTGCAGATAGGTGCCATTCACCGTGAATTCCGCGGCAGCACGGCGGCCATCTTGCGAGACCATCACGACGATATCGGTCAGATGCTCCTGATAGCAGCGGCTCATATGGGCGCAAAATTCGGCAAAAGCAGGCTTGCCGATGCGGACGCCGCCCTCATTCACATGATGGGCGATGTCATCGGACAAACAGGCCAGCATCCCGTCAACATCCCCTTCATTGAAGGCCGCATAATAGCAGGTGACCACATCAAGGCTCATCTGTTCACTCCTGTTCGCTGTCGTTTCGGGGCGGGCCAAAGCGCGCCTTGATCCTGTCCATGATCTGGTCGCGGGCTTGACGATAGGAGGCCAGTTTCGCCTCGCGCGTCTCGCCCAGACCTGTGGGGTCAAGGATCGGCCAATATTCCACATCCAGATGGTAATGCCGCGTCAGATCAAGCGCGCGGCGCTGGCTGGCGGGCGAAAGCGCCACGATCAGATCAAACCCCGAGAGGTCATCGCCCCATTGCTCCATCTCGTCAAAGCTGCGTACGCGGTGCCGCTCCAACTCCACGCCCATTTCAGCCGAGACCGCTACGGCAAAGCCGTCAATCTCCAACTCATGCTTCACGCCCGCCGATTGGACATAGCATTGATGGCCATAGAACTTCTTCATCAACCCTTCCGCCATGGGCGATCGTGTTGCGTTGTGATCGCAACAAAAAAGCACCGACTGGGGTAAATTCTGTTCCAATATCTATCCGCCGAAATGTAGGACGCAGATCAGGGTGAACAGGCGCCTTGCGGTATCGGTATCCACCTCGGCCTTGCCTTCGAGACGTTCCTGAACAACCCGCGCGCCTTCATTATGGATGCCCCGCCGCGCCATATCGATGGCCTCGATCTGCGATGCGGGAAGCTTCTTCACCGCCGAGAAATAGCTCTCGCAAATCTGCCAGTAATCCTTGACCACCTGTCGGAACGGGCTGAGCGAGAGATGGAATTCGGCCGCATCCGCGCCTGCTTCGGTATCCACATCAAAGACCAGCCGTTTCTCCCTGATCGACAGGCTCAACCGATAGGGCCCTTCGGCGATGGCTTTGTCATCCTTAGCGGGCAGCTCGAAATGGTTCTCCTCCAACAGATCGAAAATCGCGACCTTGCGCTCCTGCTCGATCTCGGGGGTTGGCGCTGCCAGACCTGTGGTGTCTATTTCGATATGGCAAATATGCATGCTCATTCCTTGCCGCTCTCGTTCAGGCGGTCAAGCCGCGCCCTGACTGACAGACCATGCGCCTCAAGGCTTTCCGAGATCGCCAGCGTTTCAGCCGCAGCACCGATGGCGCGCAGCGAGGCGGGCGTCATTTGCGCCAAAGTGGTGCGCTTCATGAAATCAAGCACCGACAGCCCCGATGAGAACCGCGCCGAGCGTGCTGTGGGCAGCACATGGTTCGGCCCGCCGATATAATCGCCAATCGCCTCGGGCGTCCAAGCGCCAAGGAAGATCGCGCCTGCATGGGTGATCTTGCTGCATAGCGCTTCGGGGTCGGCCACGCAGAGCTCAAGATGCTCGGGTGCGGCTTGGTTCGACAGCTCCGCCGCCTCCTCAAGATCGCGCACCGTAACAACCGCGCCAAAATCCCGCCAGCTTGGGCCCGCGATATGGCGGCGCTCCAAGGTCTCGAGCCGCTTTTCAACGGCAGCGGCGACAGCGCGGCCAAACTCCGCATCATCGGTGATCAGGATGGATTGCGCGCTTTCGTCATGTTCGGCTTGGCTCAGCAGATCAAGGGCGATCCAATCGGGGTCATTATCCCGATCCGCAATCACCAGAATTTCCGAAGGGCCCGCAATCATATCAATGCCGACCTTGCCAAAAACGCGGCGCTTGGCGGCGGCAACAAATGCGTTTCCGGGGCCTGTGATTTTATCGACAGGGGCGATCGTCTCGGTGCCATAGGCCATCGCGGCAATCGCCTGCGCGCCACCGATCCTATAGATCGTCTCGACCCCTGATAATTTGGCCGCCAGCAGCACCAAAGGGTTCGCTTTGCCATCAGGTGTCGGCGCACAGATCGCAAGGCGCTCCACGCCTGCGACAACCGCAGGGATCGCATTCATCAGCACCGAGGAAGGATAGGAGGCCAAACCGCCTGGCACATAAAGCCCCGCCGCCGAAACAGGCGTCCAACGCCACCCGAGCGTGGCACCATCAGGGTCGGTCCAACGCGCATCTTGGGGCAATTGGCGAATGTGATAGGCGCGGATACGCTCGGCGGCCAGTTCAAGGGCGGCACGCTCATGCGCGGGCACTTGCGCGACCGCGGCCTCGATCTCCTCAGGGGTGAAGGCCAGCGTTTCGGGCGTGAGGGTCAAACGGTCATGTTGCTCGGTCAGATCAATCACCGCCTGATCGCCCCGTGCGCGCACATCGGCAATGATTCCAGCAACGACATCATCCACATCGGGGCTGTCTTCGCGTTTCATCTCAAGCAGGGCTTTAAAGCGCGCGGTGAAATCGCGATCTGTGCTGTCGAGGAATTGGGGCATATCCGTCTCCGTTAATCGGAACAGGACTTAGCGCGCGCACCGCTTGGCCTCAAGCGCGATTGCGCATTGCGATCACGCAGGATGCTCGGGCGTTTTGCGCGAGGGTGCCAGATAAGGGCGTGTGACATCCTTGAGGGTGACGCCGATGGCTTCGACATCTAGGGCCAAGGCCCCCTCGCCCGCCAGAACAAGCGTAAGACGGCCCGTGCCATCCTCGCCCGCGATCCATTCCAGCGCCAGCAGCGAGAGCACCAGATCGCTTTGCGTGCGATCAAAACCTTGGCTGGCCACTTTCATCACATCTTCGATCACCAGAACCGATTGAACCCGCTCGGGCGGATCACGGCGCTGGCCGTCTTCCCAGCGGAAACGGTTTAGCAGGATCGCGAATTGGCGGCGCTTGGCGTCATGTTTGAGTTCGGTGATCGGAAAAACCGCATCCTGCACCAAGGCCGACATCACCTCGAGATCGCCCGCATCCATCGCACGCAAGGCCAGCGGGCGCTCTGCGCCATCCTCAAAGCGGGCGTCTTCAACCATCGGATTTAACCCGCTCAATCTGCGCCCCGCAGGCCGAAAGCTTTTCCTCAACCCGCTCATAGCCCCGATCAAGGTGATAGACACGATTGACCACCGTTTCACCTTCGGCGGCAAGCCCCGCAAGGATCAAGCTGACCGAGGCGCGCAAATCCGTGGCCATCACGGGCGCGCCTTTGAGTTGTTCAACACCTGTCACTGTCGCCGTGCCGCCATGGACATCAATCTGCGCGCCCATGCGGATCAGCTCAGGCGCATGCATGAAGCGATTTTCAAAAATGGTTTCCTCCAGCACGCTTGTGCCATCGGCCGTGCAAAGCAGCGCCATCATCTGCGCTTGGAGATCGGTGGGGAAGCCGGGGAAAGGCTCGGTGCGCACATCAACCGCACGGATGCGCCCGTTCTTGCGCGCGACCTTGAGGCCTTTTTCGGTTTCCTCAACAGAAATACCTGCCGCGTCCAGCTTTTCACAGAAGGCTTGCAGAAGGCTGATCTTGCCTCCCAGCAACTCAACCTCTCCACCCGTAAAGGCGGGGGCAAGCATATAGGTGCCAAGCTCGATCCTGTCTGTGACAACAGGATGCGTGGCACCGCCCAAACGGTCCACGCCCTGAATTGTGATTGTGCTGCTGCCTTCACCCTCGATTTGCGCGCCCATGCGGCGCAGACATTCGGCCAGATCAACGATCTCGGGCTCTCGCGCGGCGTTCTTCAAAACGGTGGTGCCTTTGGCCAAGGTCGCCGCCATCAGCGCATTTTCAGTGGCCCCCACGGAGACGAAAGGAAACTCATAAACCGCCCCCTTAAGCCCGCCAGCCGCTTTGGCATGCACATAGCCATCGCGCAGGTCCAACTCGGCCCCCATCGCCTCAAGCGCCTTGAGATGCAGATCAACAGGGCGCGCACCAATCGCGCAGCCCCCGGGCAGCGAGACAACCGCCTGCCCTTCGCGCGCCAGCATCGGCCCCAATACAAGGATCGATGCGCGCATTTTGCGCACGATGTCATAATCGGCATGAAGATTGTTCAAACCATGCGAAGACATGGTCAGCACTTTGCCGTCATTGAGCGCCGTCACTTCCGCGCCGAGCGATTGCAACAAGGCCGTCATGGTCCGGATATCAGACAGGCGCGGCGCATTGGTCAGCGTCAGCGGCTCCTCCGACAAAAGGGTCGCGGGCATCAGCGTGAGGCATGCGTTCTTGGCCCCCGCAATCGGGATTTGTCCGCGCAGCTCGCCGCCGCCTTTTACGATGATACTATCCACTGGCTCTGCCCTCTTTCTCGGCTTGGGCGCTAGCCCTCTGCCTCGTTTGTTTTTTGGTCCCCGTCACTGCGTTTGCGGGCCTGCGCTTTGCGGCGCGATAGATTGGCCTTGAGCGCGGCTTTCAACCGATCCTCGCGGGTATTGCCACCCTTTGCAGGTCGTGCCTTCGCATTTGGTTTGTCAGGGTTCACTGTCATAGCCATTCTCTTAACCCGAAGGAGAAAAACCGTCCAGCACAACACAAGCCTGCAAAGACCCCGAGAGGGTGGTTTTTCTCAACATGGGGGCGATTAGGGGGACGCTGTCAAAAAACACCCAAATTACGCTTGCGTCAGTTGGCGATTGCGTCTAGTTCACCGCCGATAACCGAGCGCCGCAGTAGCTCAGTGGTAGAGCGCGTCATTGGTAATGACGAGGTCGGGAGTTCAATCCTCCCCTGCGGCACCAGTTCCCCCCCTTCCAGACCTAGAAACACCCGTGACAGCGCCCCTTTGGGTTCGCCTTGGCCTGCGCGCTCGGCCCTCGGCATTGCCCCATATCAAGGGACCCAAAAGAAACGGGCCCGTGAAATCCTCACGAGCCCGCCCTGTTCATGTCAATTGCGAGAGACCTCAGCGCTGGCGCTTGGGCGTTGCATCCCCGCCTGTACGGCGCTTGGGGCCGCCTGCGGGCTTGCCCGAGCGTGGCTTGGCACCGGGTGGCACAAAGCGCTTGGAGCTGTCACGCGCATCGCCTGAGGGCGCGGCGGCAGGTTTTCCAGCGGGCTTGCCCGAAGGTTTGCCGGCGGGTTTGCCACCAGATTTCCCAAAGGGCTTACCCTCAGGCTTTCCGCCTTTGCCAGCAGGTTTGCCAAAGGATTTGCCCGCAGGCTTATCACCGAATTTCGAGGCAGGCCGTCCTTTGGACGCGCCATCCTTGCCCTTGGGCTTCCAGCCCTTGGTCGAAACCGCACCATCGCGGGTCGGATCAATCGGGGCGGGCTTTTCGCGCGGTTTGCGCGGGGCTTTGTCATAGGCGGGCTTGCCGCCCCCACGCGGACCGTCTTCGCGTGGTCTGCGGGGGCCGTCTTCGCGTGGTCTGCGGGGGCCATCCTCGCGCGGTTTGCGCGGGCCGCGATCCTCACGGCTGCCGCGCTCAGGCCTGTCAGAGCGTGGCCCCGATTTTGGCAGGTTCGGCGGGCTGTCCAATTGGCGCAGCTTGATGCCGTCTTCCAAAGCGCCCTCAGCACCGATGGCTTTCATCATGCCATCCGCGCTGCCTTTGGAAATCTCGACAAAGGTCTCGGAATCTTGGACACGGATCGCGCCAATCGCAGTTTTGTCGATATTGCCCGCACGGCAGAGCAGCGGCAAAAGCCAGCGCGCCTCGGCACGGTCATTGCGCCCGACCGAGAGAGAGAACCAAGTGCTTGGGCCAAAGGCCTTATGCTCGCGCGCAGGCGGTGGTGTATCGGCATCCAGAAGCTCTTCTGGCGCAGAACGGCGCGACTGATAGAGCCGCAGATAGGCAGCCGCAATCACTTCGGGCGACTGCTTTTCCAGCAATTGCGCAGCAAACACCGCTTCAGCCTCGGTGACGGGTTCCTGCCAGACGGGATCATTGATCAAACGCTCTTCATCCAGTTTGCGGATGTCATCAGCCGAAGGCGGCGTGGTCCATTCCGCGTTGATCTTGGCCCATTTGAGCAAACGCTCGGCCTTTTTGACCACTTTGGGCGGAACGATCAGCGCGGATATACCTTTGCGCCCTGCCCGCCCCGTGCGGCCCGAGCGGTGCAGCAGGCTTTCGGTATTGGTGGGCAGATCCGCATGGATAACCAGAGTGAGGTTCGGAAGATCGATGCCGCGCGCCGCGACATCGGTGGCCACGCAGACCCGCGCACGGCCATCGCGCATGGCTTGCAGCGCATTGGTCCGCTCGCCTTGGCTCAACTCGCCCGACAGGCTCACGACCGAGAAGCCGCGATTGGTCAGGCGGGCCATCAAATGGTTTACTGCCGCCCGCGTATTGGCAAAGACCAGCGCGCTCTCGGCATCATGATAGCGCAGCAGGTTGAAAATAGCGTTCTCGCTGTCTTGCTGCGCGACCCGCACGGCTTGGTATTCGATATCGCTATGCTGTTTGGCGCCACCGATGGTATTGATACGCTCGGCGTTATTCTGGAATTGCTGCGCCATCTTGGCGATGGTTGGCGGAACCGTGGCCGAAAACAGCAAGGTGCGGCGGTCTTCAGGGGCTTCGCCCAACATGAATTCAAGGTCTTCGCGAAAGCCCAGATCAAGCATTTCATCCGCTTCATCCAGCACAATCGCGCGCAGTTCCGTCATATCAAGCGAGCCGCGCGTGATATGATCACGCAACCTGCCAGGGGTGCCGACAACGATATGGGCACCACGATCCAGCGTGCGCCGCTCGTCGCGCATATCCATGCCACCCACGCAGCTTGCAATCCGCGCGCCTGTCTTGCCGTAGAGCCAGCGCAATTCCTGCATGACCTGGAAGGCCAGTTCACGGGTGGGGGCGACGACCAGCGCCAAAGGTGTGCCAGCAGGGCCAAAAGCCGCCTCATCACCAAGAAGCGTGGGCGCGATCGCAAGGCCGAAGCCAACCGTCTTACCAGAACCAGTTTGCGCCGAGACCAGAAGGTCCTTTGAGGCAAGCGCAGGGTCAGACACGGCCTCCTGAACGGGGGTCAGTGTGTCATAGCCACGCTCAGCGAGCGCCTCAGTCAGAGAAGAATTCATTATGGGAGTGATCCGTAGGGTTGCAGCGGAGATCCGCCAGATACGCCATTACCGCGTCAAAGGCGCTGCATAGCGGGGAATAGAGGCAAAGTATATGACGAATTGCGCATAGCGGCTGCCGCCTTGCGTCATGCAAGATAAAGGCCGGCACCCCGTGACGGGGCGCCGGCCTATTCATGGCATCACATCAATGGCTTGGCAGGTGGCCGAGCCGTTGGTTAGCCGATGATGGCGTTCAAAGCCGCCGAGGGCCGCATAACAGCCGCGGTTTTAGCCGCATCGCTGTGGTAATAGCCACCCAGATCAGCCGCCGATCCATTGCCAGCAGACAGCTCAGCCAGAATGGTGGCCTCCTGATCGGCCAAGGCTTTGGCCATTGGCGCGAAATGCGCGGCCAATTCGGCATCCTCGGTTTGCGCGGCCAAGGCTTCGGCCCAATAGCGCGCGAACCAGTAATGGCTGTGACGGTTATCAGGCTGGCCAACCTTGCGGCCCGGACCACGGTCATTATCCAGCACGCCTTGGGTTGCGGCCTCGACCGCATCGCCCAGAACACCTGCTTTGGCATTGCCCTTGGCATCGGCCAAGAACTTGAAGCTTTCGCCAAGCGCGCAGAACTCGCCAAGGCTGTCCCAACGCAGGTGATTGGCTTCCATCAATTGCTGGACATGTTTCGGCGCAGACCCGCCTGCCCCTGTCTCGAACAAGCCGCCGCCCTGCATCAGTTTCACGATCGACAACATCTTGGCCGAGGTCGCCAGCTCGAGGATCGGGAAGAGGTCGGTCAGGTAGTCGCGCAAAACATTGCCCGTTACCGCGATCGAGGTTTTGCCCGCACGGATCGTTTCAAGCGAGGCCCGCGTGGCCGCGCGCGGCGCAAGGATCTGGAACTTGTCGGCCACACCCTTGGCCTCAAGGATCGGCTTCACATAAGCGATCAATTCGGCATCATGGGCGCGCGAGGCATCCAGCCAGAAGATTGCTTCGCAATTTTCCGCCTTCTGACGGTCAATCGCCAAAGCGACCCAATCCTCGATTGGGGCTTTGCGCGTGCTGGCGGAACGCCAGATATCGCCCGCCTCAACGGCATGTTCATGCAGGACCGAGCCGTCTTCGAGGATCATCTTGACGATACCATCCGAGGCAATCTCGAATGTGGTGGGGTGGCTGCCGTATTCCTCGGCCTTTTGCGCCATCAAACCGATGTTCTGCACTGTGCCTGCCGTGGCAGGGTCAAGCTTGCCTGTTTCTTTGAAATACTTGATCGTCTCGTCATAGACGGGCGCATAGGAGTTATCGGGGATCACGCAATTGGCGTCATGCTCGGCCCCGTCAGGGCCCCAGCCCTTGCCGCCTGCACGGATCAAGGCAGGCATGGAGGCGTCGATGATCACATCGGATGGCACATGCAGGTTGGTGATGCCACGGTCGCTATCAACCATGTAAAGCGGTGGACGCTCGGCCATGCAGGTCTCGATGACCGACATGATCGCAGGGCTGTCTTTGACTCGGGCCAGCAGATCACCAAGGCCCGAATTCGGGTTCACGCCAAGGGCGGCCATCTCATCGGCATAGGTTTCAAAGACAGGCGCCAGATAGGCTTTCACGGCATGGCCAAAGATGATCGGGTCCGAGACCTTCATCATCGTGGCTTTCATATGCAGCGAGAAGAGCGTGCCTTCGGCTTTGGTCGCCTCGATCTCTTGGGCAAGGAAGGCATCAAGCGCCTTACCCGACATGAAGGTTGCATCCACGACGGTGCCAGCAGGATAGCTAATGCCGTCCTTCAGAACCGTCTCGGTGCCGTCCTTGGCGATATGCACGATTTTGGCAACAGAGGCGGCAGGCAAGGTCGCGGAGACCTCGTTCGAGAAGAAATCACCACCCGACATGGAGGCAACGCGGGTTTTGCTATCGGCAACCCATTCGCCCATCCGGTGCGGGTTGGCCTGTGCAAAGGCCTTCACGGCTTTGGCTGCACGACGATCGGAATTGCCTTCACGCAGAACAGGGTTCACGGCCGAGCCCTTGATCGCATCATATTTCGCGCGCGCGGCTTTCTCGGCATCGCTCGACGGGGTCTCGGGATAATCAGGGATCGCGTAGCCTTGGCCCTGAAGCTCTTGAACCGCGGCGACAAGCTGCGGCACCGAGGCCGAGATATTGGGCAGCTTGATCACATTGGCCTCAGGCGTTTTGACCAGATCGCCCAGTTCGGCCAGATCATCGGATTGGCGCTGCTCGGGCGTCAGGCTATCGGCAAAGGCTGCAAGGATACGGCCCGCAAGCGAGATGTCCTTGGTTCCGATGCTAACGCCTGCCGCTTTGGCAAAGCTTTGAATGATAGGCAAAAGGGAAGCAGAGGCCAGTTCGGGGGCCTCGTCTACTTTTGTGTAGATGATGTCGGGAATGTTCTTGGAGTTCATGATATCCACGCCTTGGTCAATTTCTGCATGCCATAGTACACAATGGAAAAGATTGCCACGCTTTTCCGAATTTTAAGGGTGCGACGAAGCGCCGGCACCCATAGCCGAGAAGCCTGCCCGCCTTTTACACAAAGCCGCCGTCAAAGGAACTCCCCCTAGATGAAACTCCGATGACGTTTACGCCTCCATTGCGCTGTCAGCTTCCCAAAGCTCAATCGGGTTCCCCTCGGGGTCGTGAAGACGCGAGAAGCGCCCGACACCTTGCATGGCTTGCACGTCACTACAGGCGATGCCTTGAGCGCTCAGCTCTGCAATCGCCGCGTCCAGATCAGCGACGCGAAAATTCAGCATGAAGCTGCGATCTTGCGGGAAGTAATCCGTATCCGCCGCAAAGGGGGAAAAGACGGTAAACCCTTCCTGCGTTCTCCAAGGGGTTTGCGTGGCATCCGAGGGGACAGGATCAATCCCCAAATGCTGGTGATACCACTGGGCGAGACGGCTCGGGTCTTTCGACCTGAAAAACACCCCGCCAATTCCAAGAACTTTGACCATAGCGATCCCCAATGCAGATTGAGTCGTTCAAGCATGATCAGTTGAAGGCAGAAGCCCCAGCCTGTCAAATGAGCGCATAATTATTTGGTCAGTTCCCGCTCAAACCGGATCGATTGGAAGGAGCGCGGCCATCAGTCAGCCAGCACGACCTGTTAGTCGCCACGCGCCTCAAGGATGATTGCATCCAACAGGGCTTCCACCTCTTGCATAGGGCCATCGGGATAGGTGCGGTGGCCAATACTGACCTCACCATCAACCGAGGTGACGAAAATGCCATAAGGGCAATGGGCGATATTCAAAGGATCGGCCTCCATCACGCGACGCGAGATTGCGGCCGAGCAGAACAGGAAGATATCCGCCTGATCGAAAATCGTGACATCGCTGTCCATATCCGCTGCCGTGCGGTTGAGCATATCACCCACATGGCTGGTGTAATCAATCACCAGACCACGGTCGATAATCGCGCTTTCAACGGCGAAGGTCGCATCATCAAAGCTTCCCTCGAACGGGTAAGTGACAGCGTCTTGGGCAAGTGCAGGGGCCGCGCAGGCCAATGCACACAGAAAGGCGAGTACCGTTTTCATAGCGTTATCCTCTGTTGGGAAAGAGGCGGCGGCAGGGTCACCGCCGCCTCCTATCCGTTTAGCCGAACATGTCCTCCGTGATCGCGTCGTACCAGCCGATGCTCTCACGATAGGTTTCTTCACGAACCTCAGCGGTCTCGTCCACTTGGCTGACAAAGCCGCCCGTGCTGACGATGCCTTCATCCGAGGCTTCATAGGTGGCACCGACTTTGATGCCATCATTGGTTTCGATCAGCGACCAGCATGTGTTCGAGAACCGTGCTGGGAAGGCTGTGCTACCAGTCAGGGCCGCGACAATCGCATTGGCCGCAACCTTGGCTTGGCTATTGGCCGAGAAGCCCGATTTCGGCATCGCGCCCTGTGCTGCCGCATCACCCAGTACATGGATATTCTCATCCATGGTGCTGGACAGGTCATAGGCCGAAACAGGGGCCCAGTTGCCATCGGTGATCCCTGCTGCAAAGGCGATATTGCCCGCGCGCTGCGCAGGAATAACGTTGCACACGTCAACCGTTTCAACCTGACCATCGATATCAACAGTCATCGCATTCGGGTCAACCGACACATTGCCAGCACCGAAATCAGGGCCGATCCGCTCGATCATGCCCGAATAGTGACGCTCCCAACCATCCTCGAAAAGACCCTGCTTGGAGAAGCCTTCCTTTGGATCAACGATCAGGATTTTCGCGGTCGGGTTCACCTCTTTGAGGGTATGCGCAACCATCGATACCCGCTCATAGGGGCCAGGAGGGCAGCGATAAGGGTTGGGTGGTGCGATCATCGCAAAGGTGCCACCTTCGCGCATATTCATAACCTGCGCCTTGAGAAGCTCGGTCTGGCTGCCGCCCTTATAGGCATGCGGCATGACGTTTTGCGACGCCGTGGACCAGCCAGGAACGCTGTCTTCGATGAAGTCGATACCGGGGCTGAGGACGAGGCGGTCATAAGGCACCGCGCCACCACCTGCGAGCGATACCGTCTTGGCATCGCGGTCCACGGCCGTCGCCCAGTCATGGACAACATTGATCCCGTAATCCGAGGCCAGTTTGCCATAGGTATGGCCAAGGCTGTCGAATTCACGGAAACCGCCGAGATACAGGTTCGAGAAGAAGCAGGTGTAATAGGCCCGCGACGGCTCGATCAGAGTGACGTTGATGGCGCCATTGCTGGACTGAGCGATATAGCGCGCTGCGGTTGCACCGCCGGCACCGCCGCCGACAACCACGACATTCGCACTTGCTTGGGCACGCACCACCATCGGTGCGGCAAGCGTGGCAGAAACCGCCGCAGCGCTTCCTAGAAATACACGTCTGTTAATACTCATAATTTCCTCCCATTTTGCATCGGTTTCCCGAGCCGTGTTTTAGGACCTATCTCCTCCGATCGGACCCATTTAAATTCCGGTGGCGCTGTTATTCAACACCTTCGAAATAAACTGCGAGCGCTGCGATCTCCTCATCGCCTAGACGCGCAGCAATTGTATTCATCACCCCATGCTCACGGCTGCCATTTCGGTAGGCAACAATGCCGTGAATGAAGGCGGATGGCGCAAGACCCGCGATAGAGGGGATATCATCGCCCCCTGACGCGCGGTGGCAAGCTGTGCATTCCGATGACAGATATTGGCCATAGGCAGGATCACCCGCAATCTCGAGGATCGCTGCAATCTCGGGGTCAACCTCGCCCTCGCTTGCCTGTGCAATCTCGCCCTCAAACTGGCCGCCTGCCGCACTCATATAGGCAATCAGATCAAGCCGTTCCTGAGCGTCGCGCACCCCTCGAAAGGCCATGCGAGTTCCCGGGAAGTAATCACGCGGGCTTTCAAGGAAACGGTCCAATACCGCCTCATCCCAGACCGCGCCTTCCGCACCTGCTTCTTCCAAGACGGATGAATAGCGATAATCGGGCAAAGCCCCGACAGGCCGCCCGATCAATTCATTCAGATGTGGGCCGACGCGGCTGACCGCGCCATCCCCAATCATGTGACAGGCTGCACAAGGACGAAACAGTGTTTCGCCTTGTGCAGCATCGCCCTGTGACAACGCGGGGGAGGATGCGAGTGTCACAGCGGCGAAGCTAAGTGCAACAATGCTTCGCCACATCATTTGCTATTCGCCCCCCTCGGACCGCAGATATGCAATCAAGCCTGGGATATCGGCTTCATCCCGCACACCACGGAAGGCCATCCGGTTGCCCGAAATATAGCCGCGTGGATCCAAAAGGAAGGCCGTCAGGGCTTCATCCGTCCAGACGGTGCCGCCTTCGCCCGCTTCAACCAATGCTGGCGAATAACGGAAACCTTCGCGGGTGCCTGCCTGAGCGTTATAGATGCCGTTCAGCATCGGGCCTGCCGCATTGCGCGCGCCCTCACCAACTTGGTGGCAGGAGCGGCACTGACGGAAGGTGCTTTCGCCCGCCTCGATCAGGGCTGGGTCAAGAGCGGCCTCAACCACTTCTTCTACAACAGCTTCCTCAACCACTTCCTCGACGGCGGCCTCTTCGACAACAGCCGCCTCTTCGACAACGGCCTCATCCGTTCCCTCATCAGGGGTCACATCGAGAACAGCGGCGCGCATCGTGATCTCGATGCTCTCGGCGCAGTTTTCCATGCAGGGCTCTTGCGTGAAGATGGGGAATTCTACCTCGATGCGGTCATCCATGAAGAAATTCTCTTCATTCTCCAGACGGACATCAAGGAAGTTGTCACTCGACAGGGTGAAATCATCATCCACCAGATCATTCACATACATCAGATATGCAACGATGGCGTAGACATCATCATCCGACAGGCTCTGTGCCGCGCCATATGGCATTGCGCGGTGGACATAGTCCCACACGGTCGACAGATAGGGCCAATAGGAGCCAATGGTTTTCACAGGGTCTTCGCCGTCCAGCGTGCCGAACCCACCCGCCAGAACAGGCCAGCGGCCAACGGCTTCACCAAAGTCACCGTGGCAGGCCGAGCATTGTGCGATCCACAGCTCTTCGCCCGTCCAGACATCGCCCGAGCCCGCAGGCAGGCCCATGCCATCAGGGCGAATATCGATATCCCATGCGGCGACTTCTTCGGGCGCTGCCACCCGACCAAGACCATAACCACCATCCCGCGAGGGGGCTGCGGCTTCCTGAGCAAAAGCAAGGCTTGCGCTACCCGCCAAAAGGATTGCGGAAAGAGTAAGTACTTTTTTCATCTTATCCGATCTCCACGTTTTCGGCTGCACCACTTTCGTCCACGGCCCAAGTCTGGATGCCGTTATTGTGGTAAATCGAGTTCTCGCCACGGATTTCGCGCAGCGCGTCCTTGGTTGGCTGGACATAGCCAGTTGAATCATGCGCCCGTGATTGCAGCAGCATCGGCGAGCCATCCCAATCAAATTCAAAGTAGAAACGGTGCATCGACTTCTCAAAAGACGGGCCAGACATGCGCGCCTGATGCCAGTTGATGCCGCCGTCAATCGTGACATCCACCCGCGGGATCGTGCCGCGGCCAGACCATGCCACACCCGTCAAAACGGTCGGGCCAGGGCCGTGGGTGATCGGGGCTTGCGGGCTCGGATTGGTGATAACCGATTTGGCGTCCATCTCCCATGTGAAGCGGCGGGCTTCGCCATGCTCCAGCAGGTCGGTATATTTCGAGGTTTCCTCGCGGTGATGCCAAGGCGCATCGCCCACTTCGAGACGGCGGAGCCATTTGACCCACATATTGCCTTCCCAACCCGGAACCACGAGGCGCACGGGATAACCCTGCTCGGGGCGCAAACGCTCACCATTCATCGCAAAGGCGACAAGGCAATCATCCATCGCTTTTTCCATCGGGATGGACCGCGACATTCCCGAGGCATCCGCACCTTCGGCCAGAAGCCATGTGCCTTCGGTCCTGACACCCGCCTCTTCCAGAAGCAGACGCAGCGGAACGCCCGTATACATCACGTTATGGATCATCCCATGGGTGAACTGGCAGCCATTGAGCTGAGAGCCGCGCCATTCCATGCCCGAATTGGCCGCACATTCGAGGAAATAGGTGCGGTTCTCACGTGGAAAGCGCATGATGTCTTCAAGGGTGAAGACCATTTCGCTATCGACCAAACCATTGATCATCAAACGGAAATCTTCAGGCGCGATATCAGCGACACCGCCATGATGGCGCTCGAAGCACAGCCCGTTTGGCGTGATGATGCCGTCCATCTCGTGCAAAGGCGTGAAATTGACCGACGAGACGCTATCTGCGGTCAGCCAAGGCACATTGCGGCGTACAACATGGGCCTCGTGGCGCGATGGCATGCCGTAAGGCGCTGCATCAACACCGTCGCCCAGATATTGCGACCAAGGCTGTTCACCCAGATCGGTGATCAGCGGATCAGCCGCTTGTGCATGTGCCAGCTGCCCAGTGGCGGCTGCGCCGCCTGCAACGGCTGCCCCTTGCAGGAACCGACGACGTGTCGGGGTGAATTTCGGATCATCTACCATTTTCAATCCTTCTCTTTCAGTGGTGGGCCGGATCAGCCAGCAACCACATCAACGCTGTTATTAGGTTCTACATTGACGGTGCCTTGCGCACGGATATGGTTCTCGACCACATCCCAGATCGCAGGCCCTTCGGTGCCTTGATTGACGCTGGCCCAACCGGCCACGACATAGCTTTGTGCGGGGTCAATCCGTTCGCCCGTCGCAAGCAGGGTCATCTCGGAGATGCGCTCGCCCGCAGGTGCGTTCACATCCACGCGGTAGCCCATGCCACCAACGCGGACCATGTCCCCGCCCTGCTGGTAATATGGGTCGGGGTTGAAGATGTTGTCGGCCACATCTTCCATGACGATCTTGAGGAACTCACCCGTCATCTCGGTACGATAGGCCTCAGGATAGCTCATGGAGGTCGCGTTGAAGATATCTTCACGCGTGATAGCCTGCCCCGGAATGACAGAGGCGCCCCAACGGAAGCCCGGGCTAAGTGCGATTTGCGCATCCCTCTCCGAGATCAGAGCGTTACAGATCACATCATCCCATGTGCCGTTGAAATTGCCGCGACGATAGAGCAGCGATCCCGCCTCACCGATCACTTCGGACATCTCGTCGATGAAGGGGGCGCGGGTCTCGTCCACCAGAGCGGTCATTTCCGCATCAGGCGTGATCACATCCGAGAAGATCGGGATCAGACGGTGATTGATGCCCTGCATCCGGCCATCGCGCACATCCAGATCTACACGGCTGACGAATTTGCCATGGCTACCCGATGCGATCAGGAAAGTATTTCCGACCTGCACAGGCTCGGGCAGCGCATCATGGGTGTGGCCCGTCAGGATCACATCAATGCCTTCGATATCGCGGGCAAACTGGCGGTCGGTGTCAAAGCCGTTATGCGACAACAGCACCACAACCTGCGCGCCTGCGGCACGAACTTCTTGTACAACTTCTGCTATGCGCTCCCGACGCAGGCCAAAGCTGTATTCCGGGAACATCCAGCCTGGATTGGCGATCGGCATATAGGGGAAGGCCTGCCCGATAACGGCAACCGATGTGCCGCCGCGCTCGAAGATCTTGTAATCGTCGAAAACAGGTTCATCCCACTCGGCATCAAAGATATTCGCGCCAAGGAAGGCAGGGTTGAGCGAGGTCTCGATGATCTCGTTCACACGGGCCGAGCCAAGAGTGAATTCCCAATGCGAGGTCATGGCCTCAACACCAAGGGCATTGAACAGATCAACCATATCCTGACCATTGGTGCGCAAAGCAGGCAGCGAGCCCTGCCATGTATCGCCACCATCCAGAATGATCGCCTCGGGCCTGTCCGCGCGGATCGCCTTGACCACGGTCGAGATACGATCAAGCCCGCCCATCTTGCCATAGCTCTGCGCAAGGGCCGAGAAATCGGAATAGGTCAGCGCGTAATCCATGGCCGAGCCCTGCTCGATCCCATAGGCGCTGCGGAAATCCGCACCTGTCAAATGCGGCACCAGCCCCTCTTGCGCGCCAACACCCAGATTGAACTCGGGCTCGCGGAAATAGAGCGGCTGCGTTTGCGCATGGATATCGGTGATATGGACCAAGGTCACATTGCCCGTGCCACTGCCGCCGATGAGATCATCTTGGGTCAGCAGTTGCTGTGCAGAAAGCTTGGCCCAGTTGCCAAAGCCGGAAGCGCCATAAAGCGCGGTGGTGGCAAGAGCTGCCTGAAGAAAGTGACGGCGCGCGATCATGTGAGATCCCTACATTCTAATTTTTGCATATGTTAATGCAGAAACCCGCCCCGGCAGAACCGGAGCGGGTAAATTGATTAGTTGCGGACCGAAGGGCCTTCGACGGTCAGACCATTGCCGCGCGAAGCGACATAGAGTTCCAAAGCGGTGAACTCGGGGCTGCCAATGGCAAAGGTTTCGGCACGTGTGTCACGTACACACCCACGGAAGCGGTTCTGAACGCCGTTCAAGCGTGCATTCTTGAGACGGTATGTCGGGAAACCGTTGATCTGGCCTTGGCTCAGATGGTCTGCACGAATGTAGTTGCCATAGTTTTCTTCATGGCAATTCGCACAGCTCAGCTCAAGCTGACCAAAACGGGTGTAATAGATATCACGACCCAATTCCCAAGTTTCCTGAGCAGGCCCATCAATCGCAACATTGACGACATTGCCACGGGCAACAGAGGCCAGAAGCGCTGTGACATTCAGCATTTCGCCGCTATTGATGCCCCAAGGCTCTTCCATGCCCATCTGCTCGGTCTGGCACTCGATGACCTGCATTTCGACAGTCTGGACTGTGCCATGCTCCTCATCCCACTGGGGATAGGTGGCGCGCACATTGGACAGCGACTCGGCGTTCTCGTGGCAGGATGCGCAGCTTTCGCCATTTGCACCCATTTCCGTGTCGAACAATTGCTGCCCCTGCTCAGCAAAGAGCATACCAGGGTTCTCGAAGTCATCGGTCTGCATGGCCTGTGTGCCATCCGAGCGGAAAACCCAACCCGAATAGATGGTGCTCACAGCGCCATCAAGATGGGCAGGCGCATCAGCGCGCACGATCATCTCCATATCGCCATTGATCACAAGTTCCGCGTCTTCATCAGCCCAAAGAGCTGCCGCAGACACGCTGAGCGCCATCGCAGCCATGCCGCCAACTGTAAGTAGCTTAAAGTTCATGATCTTTCGCCTCCTCCCTTGCGATGACCAAAGTCATCAAGCCACAGTGATGTCGGCTGAGTCCTCGTAGACCGAACCGTCGTCGTCATACCAAGTGAACGCAAAGGTTCCCGATTCAGGGACGACTGCTTCAAACTGGAAATACGGGTTTGTGGAGATCGAAGGCTCCATGGTCACGTCGACCACCGATTCACCGTTAAAGGTGCAGGTAAAGCGGTTGATGATCGAACGTGGGATGGTGTTGCCATCGCCGTCGCGACGTACGCCACTTTCCATCGGGTGAGAGATCAGCGTGCGGATCGAAACGGCGTCGCCGGCCGATGCTTCACGAGGAACGCGTACGCGTGGTGTTACATTATCTGCCATTTTTCTGGTCCTTCCCTATCAGCCGCCGCAGCCGCCGATGGTGACTTTCACGTTCGCAACAGCGCGACGGAAGCTACCATCCGCCATACGTGCGATCGCAACGACATCCTGCTCGCCGGCAAGACGGATCCGTGTGGATGCGGCTTGGTTCGCGGAGAGCGGGCCGAAATTGAATGTTGCAACATTCGGGTTCGGGTTCCCTGTTGCGAGGACAAAGATTGCCTCGGCGCCAGGTGCGCTGACCTCGATCGGCACTGTGTTGCCGTTTTCGGCAATCTCAGGTGCGATCAGGGTGATGCCCTCATCCGAAAGATCGGCCCCGCTTGTGAAGCCTGCGATGGCTTCGTCTACAAGGTTGGCCGAGGCGATGCCGGGGAACAGAGCCGCAGCCGCTGCTGCCGAAAGGCCCAACCCAACAAATTGCCTACGATTAACTGACATGTGTATTTTCTCCTTTTCGCTGGTGCCGGATTAGTCGGTCAGCGTTTGTAGATAGGCGACAACGTCTTCCACATCCTGCGCTGTCAGCAGCGGGCTCAACTCACCCTCTGCGGCGCGCCCAGTGAAAGCGTTACCTGGCCGTGTAAATCCGGTTGTTCTGTAGAATGCGGGCATCACCGACTCTGGGAAAACACCTTTGGCGTTCACGACAATGCCGCGAAGGCCAGCCGCGTCCCAACGCGATCCGACACCGTCAAGCATTGGGCCGACTTCACCATGGAAATCGTATTCATCAAGTGCAGAGACCTGATGGCACGCAATGCAATTACCCAAACCGCGGCTTGTCATGACCTCTTCCCCACGCACGGGATCACCCGCAACGCCTGTCAGAGACTCCATCACTTCACCGTATTCAGTCACCACGACGTCCGAGGGTGCGATCCCTTCGGCGGTCACGGCAGTTGCGGCCACTCCGAAGAGTGCCGCCAAGACTAGTTGGCGCTTCAATGCAATTCCTCCCTAAGGTGAACTGTCCACCTCTGTATACAGCGTAACCAGCCTCGATACGTCATTGCAACAACATATTTGTATTTTTGAATACAAATATATGCAGTTCAGCGGAACGTATTAATTTCCTTGAGAAATTTGATCACTCAAAAGCCGTGCGTGATAGGCTTGGAAGGGCTCACCGCTGTCATAACCTTCCTCCAGAACCCAATTGAGCATGTTGAAAGTGGTCCATCTTCCAAAGGCTCCAGGCACCATAGCGACAGCGGCTTGCGGCACCGTCAGCCCCTCGTCTACCTGCTCGGGCAAAAAGAAGGTTGTCGGTGTAAACATGGTGCGCCAGCGCCGTACAATCTCGGATTCGGACATGGTTTCGCCATCGAGGTCGGTCACTTCCGTTTGGCCATACATATTGATTCTCACCACGAAGAAGGCCTCACTCAGAAGCTCTTCGATTTCGGGAATCACATAGACCTCTTCATGCATCTGGGTGCAGTAGATGCAGCCGCGCTGTTCGATCATCACAACAAAGCGCTGACCATTTGCGGTGGCTTCCTCAAGATCTTCGCGCAGATCACGGAAGGTCTCGTTTATCCATGGCGCGATATGTAATCCGTCATCTCCCAATTCCGCGGCAGGCAAGGAGCTGGGTAGCAAAGCCACCAATGCCGCGGCGCATAATTTCCTGATCATCTGTGTTTCCTCCCCCTTTGGTACCCGTCAGCCGATCTGACGGAAAATCTCGAAATTCTCGATCATCCACTGGCCGATGTAATTGAGCGCATTGGTGGCAATCAGAATGCCAAAGACGATCAACATCACACCCATGATCTTTTCGACCGCGCCCAAATACGGACGAAACCGCGCCATGAGGCGCATGAAGGGCCCCACAAAAGCGGCAGCAAGAATAAAGGGCAATGTCATGCCCATGCCATAGCCTGTCAAAAGGATCGCGCCCTGCCCTGCCGTATCCGTGCCCGCCGCCGTGAACAGGATCGCGGCCAATACGGGGCCAACGCAGGGCGTCCAGCCAAAGGCAAAGGCAAGCCCGATCACATAGGCCCCGCCAAGCGACATATTCGAAACATCACCCGGCTCGGCGCGGAACTGGCGATAGAGAACCCCAATCCGCAGCACACCCAGAAAATGCAGGCCCATAACAATGATCAGCGCCGCAGCAACCCAACGCAAAACATCAAACCAATCGCGCAGCATCTGGCCGAAGATCGAAGCAGATGCGCCCAAAGCCACGAAAACCGTCAGGATGCCCGCCGCGAATAAAGTGGCCGCCAAAATCGCGCGCAGACGCACAGCACGCGTCACCCCTTCGCCGCCCGTCACCTGATTTACACTTACGCCAGCAAGGTAACTCAGGTAGAAAGGCACCATAGGAAGGATGCAGGGCGACAAAAATGACAGGAGCCCCGCAACAAAAGCACCGCCAAACGTAACGTCAAACATGAAGAGCCCAATGCTAAAATATTCACATATTCATATTGGATGGATATTTTTCACCAAGTCAATCGCGGCGCGCATGCTTGCAGGCGCAATCATGGTTTTGACGATTGGAACGCAGGCCTCCGCCTCGGAGCTTGAACTGGTGATGGTCGAAGAACAGGGCTGTGTGTGGTGCGCACGCTGGATGGAAGAAGTTGGGCCCGAATACCCTTTGACCCCTGAAGGGCTCACCGCACCGCTTAGACGCATAGATATTAGGCAAGCCGTGCCGGATGATCTGAGTTTTGCCACGCGCGCCGTTTACACGCCCACATTCATATTGGTATCAGATGGGCAAGAAATCGGCCGGATCGAAGGATATCCGGGCGAAGATTTTTTTTGGGGCCTTCTCGGAAGGCTTCTTGAAAGAGCGGAAATGCAATGAGCGTCGAGGTGCAGATATCGCCCGAACCCGCCCATGGGACCAAGCCGCCAACTGGAAGAACGATTGATGCAAAATAGCAATCTTGCGCCGACGATATTGCCTGATCCCGATCAGCAAATGGACGCGGAAACATGGGAACGCTTGCGTTGCAATGCACAGACCGCCTCGGATTTCCTCAAAGCGATCAGCCATGAAGGCCGCTTGATGATCCTGTGCTCGCTTGCCAATGGCGAGAAATCGGTTACCGAAATCGAGGAAATGCTGAGCCAACGCCAAGCCGCGGTCTCGCAGCAGCTGTCCCGCTTGCGGCTGGAAGGCCTCGTGACTGCGCGGCGCGAAGGCAAACAGATCTTTTACAGTTTGACAGATGATCGCGCACGCAAGATCATCGAGCAAGTCTACGAGTTGTTCTGCAAATAGGATCAAGCGCCCCGTCAGACAGGGCGCTGCTTAAAATACCCAGAGCGTGAAGGGAGAGAGCATGCTCGAATGGATCGGCGAACCGGCGGCGATCATTCTTATCGGTTTGGTCGGAGGAGTGGTGCTTGGCCTTGCTGCAAGGGTCAAAGGCTTCTGCACGCTCGGCATGATCGAGGATGTGCATTACGGCCATACCAGCGCGCGGCTTTGGCTATGGGTTGGCGCATTGGGTGTGGCAATTCTTTCAAACTTTGCACTCTCAGCGGCAGGTGTCTTGGACCTTGCTAGCGTCATCTATTTACAGAATTCATTCTCGATCGCAGGTGCGATCTTGGGGGGGCTGCTCTTTGGCTACGGGATGGCCCAAACGGGAAATTGCGGCTTCACGGCCCTTGCCCGCGTGGGCGGAGGAGACCTGCGCGCCTTCATGATTGCGATGGTGATGGGGGTAACCGCCATGATCGCGCTGTCAGGCATGCTGGCCGTCTGGCGGCTGAACATTTTTCCCGTCACCCCACAAACCCAAGGCCCGAGCGGCATAGCGCATGTTTTTGGCGATGCACTCGGCCTGTCGCCAAACACCATCGGGATGGCCATCGGCGCGATCTTGATCGTCGCGGCGCTCGTGTTTGCCCCGCGCAAAGGGGCACCTTCTCGGATCATCTGGAGCCTTGCAATCGGCGGCACCATTTCCTTCGGCTTTTTGGGAACCCACTGGGTCTCCATAAATGGCTGGGAGGCTTGGCCCGTTGTCTCCCATACCTTCACAGCGCCCATTGGCGAGACGATCCATTACGCGATGTTCTCGACAGGTCTGGCCCCGAAATTCGGAATGGGATCGGTGCTGGGGGTCGTGCTTGGTGGCTTTATCGGCAGCTTGATCAAAGGCGGGTTCAGGTGGGAAGCCTGCGAAGACCCGCGCGAATTGCGCCGCCAGATTGTGGGCGCTGCGGTGATGGGACTTGGCGCTGTTCTGGCGGCAGGGTGTAGCATCGGTCAGGGCTTGTCGGCCTTCTCGGTGCTTTCGGCAACTGCCCCTCTCGTGGCCGCCTCTATCTGGATCGGGGCGTGGTTCGGTTTGCGGCAATTGCTGCTCGGGCTTGCACCTGAAGTTTAGGCCGCCGCGCGCAACCAGCCATTGCACAGCACCACGCGATGCAGCTCGGAAAACCGCGCCGCGCGGTCCAACTCGGCCTCAAGCCGCGCCAAGCGCGCCTTTCCCATGGTGATCCCCACCTCGGGCCAGAACCCCGTGACGTTCAAAACCCCCTCGGCGCGATCCGCTTTCATATCAATCCGCCCGATCATGCGGTCCCCCTCCATGACGGGGAAGACATAATAGCCGTATTTGCGTTGCGCTTCGGGTACGAAAATCTCGATCCGGTAGTGAAAGCCGAACAGGCGCTCGGCGCGTTTTCTATCACGTAAGGCGGGATCAAAGGGGCTGAGGATGCGCAACCGCTTCGGGATGGGCGCAATGGCGTCAACGCGCGCCAAGACCTCGGGCCATAGAACGACACGGCGCAATTTGCCGTCACCGCCTTGGATATCGGCCTCGGCCAATCGGCGTGAGGCAAGCGCCTGCGCAACCCAAGTCTTCGCCTCGGAAGGGGTGATCAGGGCAAAAAACGCCGCCAGTTCCCCTGATGTCGCGAACCCCAACCGATCAAGGGCAGCGGCGCAAGCCCAATCAATGATGGCCTCGACCTCGTAGCGGGTATTCAGATATTCAGGCGGGATCACACGCTCGGATAGGTCATAAAACTTGCGAAACCCCTCACGCCGCGTGATCGCCAAATCGCCTGAGCGCCAGAGATATTCCAACGCCGCCTTGCCAGGGTGCCAATCTCACCAGCCTGTTGATTTCTCGACCCGTTTCTCGCTCATCTCGGATGAGCAGACCGCCCCATGCTCGCGGATATGGCGCAGCACGCCATCAATCTCCGAATGGAACTGGCCGCCATGCCATGTCTTCCAGCGGCTATGCAGTTTTGCACGATCGCGTTCGAATTTCAGCCGCCAATAGGGAAAGAAGGATACGGGGATAACCGAGGCGTCATGCGTCCAATGCTCGAACACACCGCGCGCACGGTCATTGAGCCAGCGCAACGAGGCGGGTTTGTAGCTCTGCCTGCGTGACCACAGAATATGGTCATGCGCGCGTGCAAAGGTATTGACGCTATCGACCTGAACAAAGCCTAACTCTTCTATAAGATCACTCAGCGCCTGCCCCTTGGCAGGGCCAGAAGGCGGCGTGCCCAATCCGTGATGCTGTAGGAACAGCGCACGCGCGGCACCAATCTCGATCAAGGGGACCGCGCGTAAAGACATGCTCAGGCGATGCTCATGCCGCGTCGCGCCATTGCCATGGCCGCGTGAACTCACCCAAGACATGGGCCAGTTTCTCTTCATCCACCTCGCCCGAGCGCTCAAGACAGGCGACCAAACCCAGTTTCTTATCTTCCAGCACCTCGGTCACTTCCGCCGCGATCCCTGCATCCTTAAGGGCGGCATTATAAATACGCGTAATGGCACGGCGGCGCAGGTCGGGCTTGAACACCTTGCCCACGGCGGTCTTGGGCAATTCATCCATGATCTCGAGATATTTCGGAATTGCGGCGCGCTCAGCCACTTTGGCCGCGGCATAATCCATCAATTCAGCCTCGGTCACCTCGGCTTCTGCAACCAGTTCAACATAGACGCAGGGCAATTCGCCTGCAAAAGCATCGGGCTGACCAATGGCACCTGCAAAGGCCACCGCCTCATGGCCTGCCAAAGCTTCTTCGATCTCAGCTGGGTCGATATTATGGCCGCCGCGAATGATCAGATCCTTGGCGCGGCCCGTAATCCAGAGATAACCATCAGGATCAATCCGCCCCAGATCGCCTGTGCGCAGATAGGTATCATTGTAGAAGAGATCGCGGTTTTTGTCGGCTTCGGTATAGGTATTGCCCGCCAGAACTCCTGGGTTAGAGACACAAATCTCGCCCACCACATCGGCCGCACATTCAACGGGGCCATCTGCGGTTCCTGTGATGATTTTCACATCGCAATGCGGAAAGGGAAACCCGACCGAGCCGATCTTTTTTTCGCCAAGCAAGGGGTTGCAGGAGACAAGGCAGGTCGCCTCCGTCAGGCCGTAGCCTTCAACCAGCGTCACGCCTGTGGCTTTCTCAAAACGCTTGAACAGCTCCACTGGCAAGGGTGATGATCCTGAAAAGGCCGTTTTCACCGAAGAGATATCAGCATCGACAGGCCGCTGCATCATGGCGGAAATTGCGGTTGGAACCGTGATGATAAAGGTGATCTGCCAGCGTTCGATCAACTTCCAGAAATTGTCGAACACGCCATCGCCGCGATAGCCTTGCGGTGTGGGGAAAACCACATGCGCCCCCGATGACAGCATCGCCATCAAGATCACATGGCAGGCAAAAACATGGAACAAGGGCAAAGGGCAGATGACGTTGTCTTCCTCGGAAAACAGCAATGTATGCCCCAGCCATCCGTTATAGATCATGCCGCTATAGGTATGCTGCGCGACCTTGGGCATGCCCGTTGTACCGCCCGTGTGGAAATAGGCCGCGACACGGTCACTGGCGCTATCGTCGAACTCCAGACGGCTCGCATCATGCTTGGCCAGCTCCTCGTTGAAGGAGGCCACCCGCGCCTTATGCGCCACGGGGTTCTTGGGTCGGATCAAGGGAACAATCAGCTTTTTGGCCCCTGTCAAATACCGATGCAGATCAACCTCAAGTACAGTTTGGACATCAGGCGCAAGCCGAACGGCTTCAGCAACTTTCTGGGCCACATCGGTTTTCGGGAAAGCCCTGAGCGTGACCACAACCTTGGTCTTGGTTTCCCGCAAGATCGCGGCGATCTGTTCGGGGTCCAGCAGCGGATTGATCGGCGCCACAATGCCCGCAACCATGCCCCCCAGAAGGGTTACAACCGTTTCGTTACAATTGGGCAGGATATAGGCGACGGTATCGCCTTCTTGTACGCCAAGCGCGCGGAACATATTTGCAGCTTGGGTCACCTTGCCGTGCAGATCGCTCCAAGTCAGAGTTTCTGCGGGCGAAGTCGGCCCTGAAAACAGCTGGAAGCTGACCGCATCATACGTCCCGAATTTACGCGCGGTGCTGCCAAGCAGCCCATAAACCGTTGTCGCAGCTTGGGAGGCGGGCCAAGGCTTCTCGCGCTCCACAAGTTTCAAATCTTCTGAATCGGCAAAGCGATACATCTGCAGTTCCTCCCCAAAAGTGCGCCTCACTCCTCCTGAGGCGAACCGATGCAAGATCATGCCGTCACATTTCAGATCACGCAAGAATGACCCGACGAAAGCCTTATTCTGCGGCAAGACCTTCGGTAAATTGCAGGCGTGCCAGTCGTGCATAAAGACCGCCCTGCGAGACCAAGGCATCATGGGTGCCTTCCGCCACGATCTGGCCATCCTCAAAGACAAGAATTCGGTCAGCCTGTTTCACCGTCGCCAGACGATGCGCCACGATCAGCGTGGTGCGACCCGCGCTCATCTCGGCCACTGCATTCTGCACCGCCCGCTCGCTTTCGGCATCAAGGGCGCTTGTCGCCTCATCCAGCAGCAAGATCGGCGCGTCGCGCAAGATTGCGCGTGCGATAGCGATCCGCTGTTTCTGTCCGCCCGAGAGCATGATGCCGCGCTCGCCCACATAGGTCTCGTAGCCTTCGGGTAGTGCGCTCAGGAAATCATGCGCGGCGGCAGCCTTGGCGGCCTCCTCCACCTCGGCATCCGTCGCATCGGGGCGGCCAAAGCGGATATTTTCACGCGCAGAGGCGGCGAAGATCACGGGGTCTTGCGGGACAAGCGCCATAGCGGCGCGGAAGGTCTCGCGATCCATCTCGCGCAGGTCAAGATCGTCGAGTTTGATCACACCCGTGGCTGGATCGTAAAAGCGCAGAAGCAACTGGAAAATCGTTGATTTACCCGCGCCGGATGGCCCAACAAGCGCCACTGTTTCACCAGGCTCCACCCTCAGGCTCACCCCGTCCAAAGCGGCCGTGTTAGGGCGTGTTGGATAGAAAAAGCGCACATCCTCAAACTCGATCGCGCCGCGCCCTGCTTGTGCCAGAGGCTTGCCCTCGGCGGGGTCCGCGACGCTGTCATCACTATTGAGCAATTCTACCAAACGTTCGGTCGCGCCCGAGGCGCGTTGCAACTCGCCCCAGATTTCCGACAAGGCCCCTACGCCACCTGCCACCATGATCGCATAGATCAGGAACTGGATCAGGGCACCGATGCTCATGGCATCCGCACGCACATCGCGCGCGCCAATCCACAGCACGCCAACAACGCCAGCAAAGACCAAGGAGATCACAATCACCGTCATGACTGCGCGCGTTGCGATACGGCGTTTGGCGCTGAAAAAGCTCTTCTCGGTGACGTGGTCAAAGCTGGCCGCAGTTGGTCGCTCATGGGTGAAGGCCTGCACGGTCTGGACCGACAAAAGCGCCTCAGAGGCAGAGCCCGAGCTTTGCGCGATCCAATCCTGATTTTCACGGCTGAGCACCCGCAAGCGGCGGCCCAAAACCACAATCGGTACGATGATCGCAGGCACGATAAGCAAAACAAGCCCCGTCAGCTTGGGCGAGGTCACCATCATCATCGCCAATCCCCCGATCAGGATCAGCAGGTTGCGCATCGCAACAGAAACCGAAGAAGAAATTACGCTCAGCAGCAGCGTTGTGTCAGTGGTGATCCGGCTCAGGACTTCGCCAGTCATGATCTTTTCATAAAAGGCGGGGCTCATCCCGACCATACGGTCAAAAACTGCTTTGCGGATATCGGCGACCACACGCTCGCCCAAACGCGTCACGAGGTAATAGCGCAGCCCCGTTCCAAAGGCCAAAAGCACCGCAATTCCAAGTGCTGCAAGGAAATAGCTGTCCAACAGCGCGGTGCTTTCGGTGCCGAAACCATCAATCACGCGGCGCACGGCAAGTGGCATGACCAGAGTGACCGCAGCCGTGGTGATCAGCGCGGCAAAAGCAGCCAATACCATCAAACGATAGGGCGCCATAAAGGGCACAAGCGCTTTGAGAGACCCGATGCGGCGCGATTTCTCGCGCTCTTCATTGATCGTCGATGCGCTCTTGGCAGCGGGTGTATTCGCGTCGGTCGTCATGCGTCCCCTTCCCTTATCCTCAAAACGGAATACTGGTGTGAGGCCGATGGCACAAGCATCACTTGGCCAAACCGTTCATATAGACGCAGCTGTTTGGGGGATTGGAGCGGGCGGCGGGAATCGAACCCGCGTCATCAGCTTGGAAGGCTGAGGTCTTACCATTACACAACGCCCGCGCAATGACAGGTTAGCTAGGCGAAGCAGGTTGGCCCGTCAAGGCAGATATCGGAGAAATCCGTTCAATTTTCGCGCGATAACTCACGCCGTAAATTGCGCAGCAGTACGGGCACCAAGACCGTCAAGATCAACAAGCGCAAGACGTGATGGGCGGCAACGAAGGCAGGCTCAACCCCGATTTGCACAGCCATGGCCGCCATGATCTCAACTCCACCAGGCGCAAAGGCGATAAGCAACATTGCAGGCGGCAGGTCCAATAAATATGCAGCGCCCCCCGCAGCCATTGCCGCAACTGCGCAAGCCAAAAGGGTCACCATACATCCCGCCCAAATACCTCGGCGTACCTCGGCCATGCTAACACCTCGAAACCTTGTGCCAATCAACGCCCCCATTGTTACGAAGGCCGCGATGGTCAATTCCACTGGCACAGAACCAGGCATCCAATCCGTTGCATGACCGATGGCCGACACGAGCATTCCCCCCAACAAAAACGCTGCAGGAACGTTCAACCACTTGAGTAGCAATCCGCAGATCACAGCAAGGCAAGCGGTTCCAACCATCGCCCATAGCTCCATGCCATGCGGCACGGCGGGTACCGCGGTGACAGGACCGCTCCACAGGGTTAGGATGACAGGCACCAGCAAGGTCAACAAAAGCACGCGAATAGACTGTACAATCGCGACCCTTGAAAGATCGGCCTTCATATCCACCGTAAGACCCAGCACGTAGCTCAGATGGCCGGGTGTTGCAGCAAGCAAGGCGGTCAATGGGTCAAAGCCGAAGCCACGTTCAAGCATGCGCCGACACAGCCACATCATCACATAAAGCGCTGCCGCCAGAACGAGCAGGCTCAACGGCCAAGTGATCGCCGTGCGCACAACCTCAGGCGTGACCGAGGCGCCGATGCTGATGCCGATTACAAAGAAACAAATATCGCGCAGGCGGGGGCCGATGCGGGTAGGCACCCCCAAAAGACTGGCCAGCGTGACGAGTGTTGCAGGCCCCGTCAGGAAGGGGGCCGGGAACCCAACTGCCCAAAATGCCAGCGCCCCGAGGCAAGCAAGCACGAGCGTCCCTGCCGTTTGTCCAAGCTCGCTCGGCATCCCCTCACGCGCCATCATAGGTCCAGCGATAAGCAGGCGGCGTCGGCCCCTTATTGCGTCCACCCTGCTCGGTCTGTTCCCACGCATGGGCCAATATCCCGACCGAGCGGGACAAACAGAAAAACCCCCGCGCCAAAGGCGCAGGACAGCCAAGCTCGGCATAGATCACCGCCGTCGCACCATCGATATTCATCGGCACGGGGCGGCCCTTCTCGGATGAGATATGCGCCTCGATCGCCTGCGCGATTTGCGCATAAGCCCCAGAAACAGCCCCTTCGGCGGCGGCTTCATCGACCAAAGCCATCAAACGGGGTGCGCGCGGGTCTGTGGGTTTGTGGAAACGATGCCCGAACCCCGGAAGGTAGGGGCCATGTTCGGCGCGCCATGCAGTCAGGCTTTCGGTCAATGCCTCGGGGCCGTTCTGCGCGACACGATGATACAGCTCAACCGCCTGCTCGCCTGCGCCCCCATGAACATCGCCCAACATATTCACCCCTGTCGCCAGCGCGTTATTCAAGCCGACACCGCAGGTCACCGCCATGCGTGCTGCCGCGATCGAAGGGGCTTGGGGACCATGATCCACGGCAGAAACCAATGCCGCCTCGAACAGTTTCGTACGCGCGCCGTCAAGCGGGCTGCCCATAACCATAAGCCATATCATCTGCGCAAATCCCATCGTCCCGATCATCTCCTCGATCGGTCGACCGCGCAGGGATATCCGACCCGGTTCCATATCAATGATGGCACTGCGCCACCAATCGGAAACATCGCTCATATGACACCCTCGGCCCTTAGCTCCGCGATCTGGATCGCAGAAAACCCAAGCTCGCCCAAAATTCTATCTGTATCCGCCCCCAGAACAGGCGGCGGCCTGTCCACTTTGGGCCGTTCTCCGTCAATCGAAAAGCCCGTTCTCAAAAGAGAGATATCGCGGCCCACACCATCGGGGGCGGGGAATTGTGCGATCATCCCACGCTCGGCCACTTGGGGGTGGGCCAGCGCTTGCGGCACGCTCAACACCGGTCCTGCGGGCACGCCGATCTTGTTGAGCGCATTCGCCCATTCCTCGGCGGGGCGGGTGGTCAGCACGGTTTCCAACTCGGCCCTAAGGCGCAAGCGGTTGGATTTGCGATCCTCGCGGGTGCCAAATTCTGCACGCCCCAATAGGTCCTCGCGCCCCAGATATCGGGCCAGAGCCTCCCATTGTTCGTCCTTATTGGCGGCAATATTCAACAGACCGTCGCTGGCCTGAAACGTCCCCGAAGGCGCGCTGGTGGGGTTTTCATTGCCATGACGGGCAGGCTCAACCCCGCCGATCAAATGGTTGGACACAACCCAGCCCATGGTGGCCAAGGTCGCCTCCAGCATGGAGACATCGATGAAACAGCCCCGCGGCGTTGCACTTAAGGCGGCTGTGATCGCCATGGCCGCCGTCAATCCCCCGACCGTATCCGACAAGGGATAGCCCACGCGCAACGGCGTCTGATCGCCAGTGATCGACATCACCCCTGCCGCGCCTTGCACGATCTGGTCATAGGCGGGGTTATCCGCCCAAGGTCCGTCCTGCCCGAACCCTGAAATCGCACAATAGATCAGGCGCGGGTTCTCGGAACGAAGGCTGTCATAGCCAAGGTCCAACCGCTCCATCACACGGGGGCGGAAGTTTTCGACCAGCACGTCTGCCTCGCGCACCAATTGACGCAGAATATCTTTGCCGCGCGGATCTTTGAGGTTCAGCGTCAACGAGGTTTTCCCCGCATTCTGCGCCAAAAAGCTGATCCCCATTCCTTGCGCAGACAGCGCCGGATCGGCCCCCAGATTGCGCGCCAGATCACCCCGACCAACCGCCTCGACCTTGATGACCTCGGCCCCCAGATGGACAAGTTGATGGCAGGCAAAGGGCCCTGCCAGCACATTGGTCAGATCAAGAACCTTTATGCCGGCAAGAGGGGCCTCAGTCGCCATCCGCCACACCTTGAGCCCGCTTGCGCGCACGATAGGCACGGAAGCTGGGGAGCAGCACAAGGATTGCTGCCAGAACCAGCAGGCCCAATGTCATCGGCCGCTCGAGGATGAAACCAAAGCCGCGATAAAGCTGCATCGCACGGGCGAAGTTATCCTCAAGCATGGTGCCCAGAATAAAGCCGATCAGAAGCGGTGCGAGCGGGTAATCCGCAAAGCGCAAGATCGTGGCAATCACCCCAAAGCCCACAAGGATCAGCAATTCGGTCGAATTGTTCTGACCGATATAAGAGCCCATCAAGGTGAAGAAGAGGATGAAGGGGATCAGATAGGTCCGCGGAATGGTCAGGATTTTCGCGATATAGGGGATCAGCGGCAGGTTCAGGATCAGCAGAACCAGATTGCCGATATACATCGAAATGATCACCGCCCAGAAAACATCAGGCTGATCGGTCATCAAGCGCGGCCCCGGTTGGACGTTCAGCGCAATCAAAGCCCCCAAAAGGATCGCCGTGGTGCCCGAGCCCGGAATACCGAGCGTCAGCAGGGGCACGAAGGACCCCGTGCAAGCGGCGTTATTGGCAGCCTCTGGCGCGGCCAAACCCTTGATCGAGCCTTTGCCGAATTCCTTCTGATCCTCGCCCTTGGCGATGTTGCGCTCCACCGCGTAGCCAAGGAAGGAGGCGATGGTTGCCCCCGCACCAGGAAGCACCCCGATGAAAAAGCCCTGCAGGGATTGCCGCCCAACCACAGGGGCTATTGTCTGTGCTTCTTTGCGGGTGATGCGCAAATTCGTGATCTTGCCGCCATCCCCGCCTTGCGTTGAACGTGCAGGGTTCATGACGAGGAAGAGGGCCTCTGGCAGGGCGAACATCGCCATCGCCAATGTGATGAAGGAAAATCCAGATTGCAGATCAAGGATGCCAAAGGTGAAGCGCGGCATATTGGACAAAGCGCCCTCGCCCACAGTGCCCATCATGAGACCAAGGATCGTCATCATCAGGGCCTTGCCCACTTGGCCCGTTCCCGCAAAAGCCGCAATGGCCGAAAGCCCCACAACCATCAGCGCGAAATACTCCGCCGAATGAAACAGCAACGCGACCGAGGATAATGCGGGGGCAAAGATCATCAGCAAGATCGCACCAATCGTCCCGCCTGCAAAAGAGGCGATGGCCGCAATAGTGAGCGCCTTGCCCGCTTGGCCTTTGCGCGCCAAAGGATAGCCATCAAAGGAGGTGGCCACCGTCCCCGCGACCCCCGGCGCATTAAGCAGGATTGATGAGGTCGAGCCCCCGAAGATCGCGCCGTAATACACCCCTGACAGCAGAATAAGGGCCGAAGTTGGGTCCCCCATGCCAATGGCAACGGGGATCATGATGGCGATGATCGACATCGGCCCAAGGCCCGGCAACATGCCAATCAAGGTTCCGATGACACAGCCGAATACGACCATCATCAGGTTGAAAGGTGTGACGGCGGCGGCAAGCCCGATCAGAATTCCTTCTAGCATCACCCCTGCTCCTTACATGAATTGCGGCAGCGGGCTGAGGAAGATGCCAAGCACCTCCTGCACCAGATACCAGATCAAACCTGTCGCGATCAGCGCCACAGGGATCATAATGTGGAATTTCCGCTCACCCAAAAGCGCGCCCCCCGCCACCAGAAAGGCAACCGTGGCAAACCAGAAACCCATGGGGCGCAAGATCACGGCATAGGCGACCATGGCACCCAATAGGGCCACCGCCTGCCAGATATTGTAATCCCCCAAGCGCTTGAGATCGATCACAGCATCATCGGCTGCGTCATCCTTGGGCGAGGGGTCTTGGCCGCGCGCCTTGGCGGCGGCGTCCGTCTTGGGCGGCTTGGGCGAGAAAAGCACCAACAAGCCAACAACAATCCCACAGACCGCCAGAATTTTCGGAAATGTCGAGGGCCAGATCGGGTTGCGCTGCAAAATCGGGGGCAGCAAATGGTCCATCGTAAAAAACGCTGCGTAGCCATAGGCACAACACAGTGCCACGAATACCAGCGCGATCCAGCGATCAAGCGCCATGATCTATCCCTTCTATTCCAGAATTCTTTCGCACCCCATATCCACAGCTGAGCGTCTGAGCAGGCCTATGGGGTCGGCGTTTTATAGGCCGTGTCTTTCAAGGTCTGATTTGGGCGGCGGGCCATAACTGGCCGCCGCCCAAAATAGCTTGAGGCAATGCCCGCTTAGAGGAAGCCCAACTCACGCATCAGATCACCGATCTGCTGCTCTTGGTTTGTCAGGAACGTCTCGAACTCGGCACCAGGCATGTGAATGTTCACCCAACCATTGCGCGCACGTACTTCTTCCCATTCGGGCGTGTCATACATAGCAGCGATTGTTGCCTGATAAGCGGCAAGCTTGTCGGCATCCAAACCAGGTGCCGCGAAGAAGCCGCGCCAGTTTACGAAATTGGTGTCGATGCCTTGCTCAACAAAGGTCGGAGCATCGGCGAAGGCGTCAACACGCGCGTCCGATGTCACACCCAGAATGCGCACTTCGCCTTGGCTGGCCAAGGCAACCGCCTCAGAGAAACCAGTGGACAGAGCCGCGATCTCACCTGACAGAAGGCCTGCCATCGCTTCACCACCAGCGTCATAGCCGATATAGTTGAAAGCTGTGGGGTCTTCGCCTGCACCTTGCATCACCATGGCCGCAACCAAGTGATCCATGCCGCCTGGAACAGAACCACCACCGATCGCAAAATCGGCTGGCGCTTCACGATAGGCCGCAAGCAAATCGTCCATCGAAGCCAGTGGGCTATCCGAAGAAACAACCAGCGCTGCATAGTCACCGATTGTGCCCGAAACGAGGGTCAGATCACGGAAGCTTTGCGAAATTTCACCCGTCAAAGCGCGGATCACGATGGGGGTCGAATTGACCATCAACGTGCCCTCATTGCTCTGTGCATTTTCGATCAGATGACCGATTGCGACACCACCGCCGCCTCCGGACATATTCTCGAAAGTCGCGCCGCCAATCAGGCCCGAATTTACAAGCGCCTCGCCTGTGCCGCGTGCGGTTCCATCCCAACCGCCACCAGCACCGCCGGGGATAAGAAAGTGGATGTCATCAAGCATTTGGTGACCATCGGCATGCACCGCGCCAGCAAAAGCAAACGAAGCCGCAGCAGCAGCCACCATGACCCGACGGGTCAAGTTAAAAGTCGTCATTGGTATCCTCCCATTTGACAGGCGAACGAAGCCCGCCCATGGTCAGCAACTGAGCATAAAAAGCTGACATCGACCTGACACGCACAAAAAAAGAGCGGAAAAAGAAATGCGCTTCCTTCTGGTGGAGGATAATCTCGAACTCGCAGAAGCCGTGGTCAAACGCCTCGGACTGGATGGTCATGCCGTTGATCATGCAGGAAATCTGGCCATGGCCGAGGATTGTCTAGCAACGGCTGAATATGACCTGATCTTGCTGGATGTGATGCTGCCCGATGGCGATGGACGCGCATTTCTGGCCAGCAAACGGGCCGATCTCGAGACACCCGTAATTGTCCTGACCGCGCGCAGCCAGATTTCCGACCGAGTCGGCGCGCTCGATCAAGGCGCGGATGACTACATCACCAAGCCCTTCGATTTCACCGAGCTTGAGGCGCGATGCCGTGCCGTCCTGCGCCGTCGCAACGGATCGGCGCGCAATGAGTTCAAATTGGGCGAGGCTGTCTTTGACCCTAATTCGGGCACCATCCAGCATGCCAACGAGAGCATCGACCTGCGCAATCGCGAGATTCGTCTTTTGGAAGTCTTTGTTCGCAATCCCGGACAAATTTTGTCCAAAAGCCAATTGCTGGACCGCCTGTTTTCATATGATGCCGAGGTGACCGAGAATGCCATCGAGGTCTATGTCGGCCGCTTGCGCAAAAAACTCGACAGCGTTGGCGTCAGAATCGAAACCGTGCGCGGTTTGGGTTACCGGCTATGCATATGATCCGTCCCGCAGCCTCGATCGGGCGACGGCTGACGCTGCTCTTGGCGGCCATTGCGGCGCTTTTGTCACTTTTGTCATGGGGGATGGTCTCAAGCTTTTCGGGCCAAGCAGCCGCGCGTACCCAAGACAATGTCTTGGCAGCCTCTGTTGCGACCATCGCAGAGACGCTGCGCAGCGAACAAGGAACGGTTCGGCTGGAATTGCCCTATTCCGCCTTTGCCATGTTGGGGGCGATCAGTCAGGATCGGGTCTTCTACCGCGTGTCTGTGAATGGCGAGACACTCACCGGATATGATGATCTGAGAGGTGGACGCATCCCCGAGGTTCCGGGCGAGGTTCTGTTCGACACGCTGGCCTATCGAGGCGAAACGGTGCGTATGGCGAGCATCTCGCGCGCAGTTTCGGCAGGCCGCGAGGCCGTGCCCGTCACTGTCTCGGTGGCACAAACCGGAAATGGTATTGCGCAAGTCACCTCAGGGTTGTCGCGCACGGCAGCCATGCTTTCTGTCGCTTTTTTCATCTTGGCCGTCGCGCTCTCTGCCATTGCGGCCCGCGCTTCGCTTCGGCCTTTGAATGAAATCGCACAGGCCGTTTCGCGGCGCGGGCCGTCCGATCTGCGCCCGATCCGCCGGACCGCTCCGCGCGAATTGGCCCCTTTGATGAGCGCGTTAAATCGTTTGATGGAACGTTTGGGACAATCCATTCGTCGCTCTGAGGACTTCATCACCGAGGCCGCGCACCGCGTACGCACGCCTTTGGCAACGGTGCGGGCACAAGCAGAGATTGCGCTACACACCGTGACAGGCGAAGAAGAAAAGAAATCCCTGCGCCGCGTGATCCGCGCCGTTGATGAAAGCTCACGTTCAACAGGGCAATTACTGGACCACGCCACCGTTGCCTTCCGCGCCGAAGATCTGGACCGTCGCAAGGTCGATCTGTCCGAGATTACGCGATCGGTCGTTGAAAGCCTTAGCCCAACAGCTGAAATGAAGGATATCACCTTTGACTTAAGCAGTAAGCCAAGCCCTGTGCGGGGGGATGCGATCTTGCTTCAGACCGCATTGCGCAATGTGCTTGATAACGCCGTTAAATATTCACCACCTGAAACCAGCGTCCGCATTGATGTGCGCTGCGAAGGCAAACTGGCTGAGGTGGAGATATGCGATCAGGGAACGGGGCTTGGCGCAGGGCCGGTCGAGCACCTGACCGAGCGCTTTCGGCGCGGCGACAATGTTGCAGGCGTTGTCGGCTCGGGCCTTGGCCTGACTATTGCCGATGAGGTTATGCGCGCCCATGGTGGATCGCTGAGATTGCGCAACCTTGACGAGGAAGGAACAGGGACATGCGTCTTACTTGTATTGCCCTTGGCTTGAGTCTTCTGGCCCAGTTCGGCTTGGCCCAGATCAGCTTGGCCCAAGACATAGAGATCGAAGCGCAACGCAGCTATCCGGGCAGTACTGATCGGGTCGTCCGCGTCATCTCAACAGCTGATTTGGAGGTGTTTGAACCCTTCCTGCTGAGGTTCCAAACCACACGTCCCGATATCGGGATCGATTACATCGTGACCTCCAGCACCGAATTACACCGCGCCATTACCCAGAACCTCGCCTTCGATCTAGCAATTTCCTCGGCCATGGATTTGCAATTCAAACTGGCCAATGACGGATTGGCGCAAAGCTATCAGTCCTCGGTGACTGAAGAGCTTCCCGTTTGGGCAAGCTGGCGTGATCTTATTTTCGCCTTCACCTCCGAGCCCGCCGTCGTCGTGATCTATCGCGCCGATTTTGAAGGCGGTCCACCGCCTGCCACGCGTCAGGATTTGATCGCACTGTTGCGTGAGAATACGGATCAATTTCAGGGGCGCGTAGGAACCTATGACGTCCGCGACAGCGGGCTTGGCTATCTCTTTGCCACTCAAGAGGCGCGCTCGACAGATGCCTATTGGCGTATGACCGAGGTGATGGGGCGGCTCGATCCGCAGCTTTATTGCTGCTCTGCGCAAATGATTGACGATGTCGCGTCAGGCCGGCTGGCAATGGCCTATAACGTCTTGGGCAGCTATGCAGCACAGCGGATCGAGGAAGATGACCGGCTTGCGATTTTGGAGTTGGAAGATTTCGCCAATGTGATGCTGCGCACCGCCCTGATCCCAGCCGCCGCCCAAAACACCCAAGATGCAGGCGCGCTGTTGGACGCCCTGCTCCGCGAGGGGATGCGTGAAGACGCGGATGCTTGGGTGTTGCCCCCCCTAAGCGATACCCGCGATCCCGAACCCGCAGCCTTCGGACCGATCCGCTTGGGTCCGGGCCTGATGGTCAATCTTGATCAACTGAACCGCCGCACCTTTCTGGACGCTTGGGAAAGCGCCATGGAACAACCTTAAGCCTGCATATTACCCCATAATCGTTTCAAACCCGCCCCAATTGTGCCCCGTTTAAAGGTGATTGTCGTTGTTAAGGAAACGCAGCCCCCAAGATACGCGTTTCCCCAGAAACGGAGCCCCCAACCTTTTCCGTTTCATTCCTCCCTCGTACTATCCGGGGCGCGTCCCAATCACGCGCCTCGGATATTTTTTTGGGCAGGGCAGATTTCACCCGATCAAGGATCAATCTCTTCGATCAAGTCAGGCCCGCTGGCGCGGTTCGAATTGACATTGGAGCTGACGCGATGACGGGCAAAGCTGCCATCAGGGGCGGGTTTCATCAATAACGCAGCGCCTTTCCCTTCTTCCCCCAACCATTTGGCCCAATCACTAGGCGCAAGCGTGACAGGTTCACGGTGATGGATTTGCGCCATCTTGGGGCCAGCCGCGCAGGTCACAATCGCGCAGGTGGTATAGCTCTGCTCGTCTGACTGCCAATCCTGCCAGATGCCTGCAAAGACAGCGGGCGATTTATCTGCAGGTTCGAAATACCAAGGCAGGCGATTGCCTGCCTCGTCTTTTGTCCATTCATAAAACCCCGAGGCGGGGATCAGGCAGCGCTGGCTTCGGCAGGCAGCCGCAAAGGCGGGCTTTTGGGCAATCGTCTCGGCGCGGGCATTGATTAGCAAAGGGCCGCCCGTGGGCGTTTTGTACCAATGCGGAAGAAAGCCCCAACGCATTGGCCTGAGGCGGCGTTGCCCCTGCTCGGAGGTGACAACCGCCACATCTTGGGTCGGGCAGATATTATAGCGCGGCACGGCCGGCAGATCATTGGAGGGCGCCGCCTCAAACAGCCGCGCCATCGCGTCATTGGGATGGGTCATCGTCATGCGTCCGCACATGGGGCAAGACTAACCCAGCCCCTCGCAGACGCAATGAAGATCAGTATCCGTAAACCGCATGCCGCGCGATCAGCGCCGCGTCATCCTTGCAGATATTCAGGTCTTCAATGGCCAGATCACGTGGCAAGCGCGAAAGCTCGGCGATGGTCTGGTTATAGGCCGCACGTTTTTGGGCCGCGCTGCGGAGTCGAGCAATGACATCGATCATATTTCAGGTCCTTATTTGGGCCACGGCGGGAAATCCGTCGGGTTCATGACCATAAAATAAGGGAGGCGAGGCCCTTTGCACAAATGCCGATAGGGTCAAGCTGCTCTGTAAATGCTGCATAGCAGCAAAAAGGGCCGATGCATGGGAATGCACCGGCCCTTCCGCTAAATGGAATGGGGATTAGTCGACGCTGGTGATACGACCATCCACATAAGGCGTATAAGGCGAATTGGCCGCGACATAATCGGCAACCACCTGCTCAAGGCCTGGCCCGAAATCATAGGCGTTCATGCCATCGCTGGAGAACACGCGATACCCGTCACCACCACCACGCATGTAGTTATTGGTGGCCAGAATATAGGTGGCATCTGCGCTGATCGGCGCGAAGGAGCCATCGGGCATTTCAACCTCAACCGACACGATGCGGCTTCCAGGCTCGGCACTTGCACTCCAAGTGTAGCGCATACCTGCAACCTGCGGGAAACGACCTGCGCCATCGGCGACTTGGCTTACACCATTTTCAAGCGCCGCGATGACGCCCGCACCTGTCAACTGGAAGGTGGCAAGCGTGTTCTGGAACGGCAGAACCGTCAGGATTTCGCCCATTGTGATTTCGCCCTCATCGATGGAAGCACGCAGACCACCGCCATTCTGGATGACCAATTGCACACCCTGATCGCTGGTGCGATCAAGCATGGCATCGGCGACCAGATTGCCCATCGGGCATTCCATGGCACGGCAAACCTCGCGCGAACCTTCGATGAACTCGGAGGTGCCACCGATCACCTCGGCCATGGCTTCTTCAATCGGGCCTGCAAGCTCGGCCACACGCGCCGCAATCTCGGGGTCAGGCTCGACCGAGGCATCCAGCACCATCGTATCGCCACCTGCATAGATCAGGTTGCCATCATCATCGAATGTGGCTTCCAGGTGGCCCAGATATTTCGAATAGGCATAGGCCTGCACGATTGGCACCATCGTGCCCTCGGGGTTCTGGGTCCATGTCGGGTAAGGGCCCGCACGATCTTCATCGGAGGACGACAGATAGGTGTGCGAATGGCCGCCGACGATCACATCAAGACCCGTCACCGCCTCGGCGATCCGCATATCCTGCGGCAGGCCAACATGGGTCAGCGCGATGATAATATTCACGCCCTGCTCGGTCAGGGCATCTACATCTTCCTGAAGAGAAGCGATCTCGTCCCCGAACACAACATTCGGGCCGGGGCTGGAGGTCTCAGCCGTATCGCTTGCCAGCGCCGAGACGATCCCGACCTGAACGCCGTTCACATCCAGAACCAATGTGTCCGCTACCCGCCCGTTCAACAGGTTCGAGCCACTCAGATCCAGATTGCCCGAGACAACAGGAAAGCTCACCCGATCAAGGAAATCGCTCAATCCTTCGGGGCCATCATCAAATTCATGATTGCCCACGGCCATTGCATCAAACCCGATGGCCTCCATCATCTCGGCCTCGACCTCGCCCTTATAGGTCGTGTACATCAGGGAGCCTTGGAATTGGTCGCCCGCATCCAGAACGAGGACATTTTCGCCCTCAAGCTCGGCGCGCATCTGATTGATGGCCGTTGCAACACGGGCCACACCGCCAAAGCATTCGCCCGCGGCGTCATCTTCGGCGTTACAAGTGGAATCAAAGCGGTTAATCGGCTGAATCCGGCTATGCAAATCATTGATATGCAGGATGTGCAGGGTGGTCTCGGCGGCAACAGGTGCAGCAAGGGCAAGACCCGCAACCATGGCGGTCGAGCCTAAAACACGTGCGAGCATTTCTCATCTCCCATATTTAAGTTTACCAAAACAGCTTGGTCACGCATCGACCGCAAGTAAAGAGGCTTCGTAACGACAACACGACACTTGACCTCGGAGCGCTTATTTCGCATGCGACATGCCATGCAGATATACAAAATATTACACAGCGCCGAATGGGATGCGCTTCAAACCAAGGGCGAGACCTTGGGCGCGCCCATTGATCTGGCCGATGGCTATGTCCATTTCTCCACCGCCGAACAGGCCTGTGAAACAGCCGCCAAGCATTTCGCAGGGGCCGAAGGTCTGGTTCTTGTCGCCATGGATGCCGAGGCCCTCGGCCCTGCCCTGAAATGGGAAGTCTCGCGCGGCGATGCGCTTTTCCCGCATCTTTATGCGCCGCTGCGCCTAAGCGATGTGATCTGGCATAAACCCCTGCCTCTGGTCGATGGCCTTCATGCCTTCCCGAAGGAGATGATCTGACATGTGGGAACGCTTCGGCCTCTCAATCATGCACCGCCTTGACCCCGAGCGCGCGCATCATCTGGCAATCGCTGCCCTCAAGACAGGCCTTATGCCAGCAAGCGGCCCCGTCACTTCGCCGCGTCTTGCAACACAGGTTGCAGGGATGGAAATGCCAAACCCCATCGGGCTTGCCGCGGGTTTTGACAAAAACGCCGAAGCGGTGACGCCCCTGTCACATGCAGGTTTCGGCTTTCTGGAGGTCGGCGCCGCCACCCCCCTGCCCCAACCGGGAAATGCCAAGCCGCGCTTGTTCCGCTTGAGCGAAGATAAAGCCGCGATCAATCGCTTCGGCTTCAATAATGACGGCATGGAGATCATCGCGAAACGGCTACAAGACGCACCGCGCAGGGTCCCTGTCGGCCTCAATCTCGGCGCAAATAAAACCAGCGACAACCGCGCCGCCGATTTCGCCCGCGTGCTCAGCCGCTGCGGCAGCGTGGTGGATTTCGCCACCGTCAATGTCTCCTCCCCCAATACCGAAAAGCTGCGCGACCTTCAGGGCAAAGCAGCCCTCGCCGCCCTGCTTGCAGGTGTGATGGAAGCAAATTCCAACCTCGCCACCCGCATTCCGATCTTCCTCAAGATCGCACCTGATCTGTCAGGGGATGAATTGGCAGATGTGGCCGAGGTTGCGATCTCCTCACGCATTGACGGGTTGATTGCCACCAACACGACCTTGTCGCGTGACGCGCTGCAAAGCGCACAAAAATCTGAGGCCGGTGGCCTCTCCGGCCAGCCTTTATTCGAGAAAAGCACTCGCATCCTCGCGCAGCTGTCGCAAATGACCGAGGCCAAATTGCCGATCATCGGTGTCGGCGGCGTCGCAAATGCCGAGCAAGCCTATGCAAAAATTCGCGCAGGCGCTTGCGCAGTGCAGCTCTACACGGGCCTCGTCTATGGCGGCATCACTTTGGGTGGCCGCATCGCCCAAGACCTCGACGCGCTTCTGGCCCGCGATGGCCATGCCACGGTCGCCGAGGCCATTGGCACGGGGCGCGGCGAATGGCTTTAACCCTGTGGCATAACCCGCGCTGCTCTAAATCACGCCAAACCTTGCAGCTCCTGCGCGACAAAGGTCTTGAGCCCGATATCCGCCTTTACCTGAGCGATCCGCCATCGGTGCAAGAATTGCAGACGCTGCTTGACCAGCTTAACCTCTCCGCCCATGACCTCACTCGCAAATCCGAGGCCATTTTCAAAGAACAGGGCCTGAGACACGCCGATGACGCGACCCTGATAGGCACCATGGCCGAACATCCGATCCTGATCGAGCGCCCGATCCTGATCGCCGCAAACAAAGCAGCCATCGGAAGACCACCCGAAGCCGTCCTCGCGATCCTCTAGGGCCTTCCGCTCTGAAATCTTTGCTTTCAAAATACTTCCGCCGGAGGCCATAGCGGCGCAAAGGGCTCAATGCCCTTTAAGCCGCTGCCCGCTCCAAGGCAGGATAGCGCAGGCCAAGCGTCACGCCTCGCAGCACAAACATGCCAATCAATGCCGCCCAAAGCCCGTGATTGCCAAAAGCGGGGATGAACAGAAAACACATCGCCACATAGCCCGCAAATGACAGCGCCATCATATTGCGCATATCGCGGGTTCTTGTGGCACCAATGAAAATCCCGTCCAAAATCCATGCCCAACAGCCCAGAAGCGGCGCCAGCACCATCCAGAAAAGATAGACCCGCGCTTCCTCGCGCACCTCGGGCGCGGTGGTCAGGATATCAATGATATGCCCCCCAAACAGCCAAAACCCGAGCGCCATGGCAACACCCGTTCCAGCGCTCCAATAGGTGTTTAGCAGCGCCGCGCGGCGCAAACTCTTGGGGGAGCGCGCGCCCATGGCCTTGCCAACCAGCGCCTCAGCGGCAAAGGCAAACCCGTCCATCGCATAGGCGGTGATATACAGGAATTGCAGCAAAATCTGGTTCGAGGCCAAGGTGACATCCCCGAAATCCGACCCCAAAAACATGAAGGAGGTAAAGCCAGCCATCAGCAGCACTGAGCGGATCAGAATATCGGTATTCACCGCCGCCATATGGATCAGCCGCAGGCGGTCAAACACACGCGGCCAATCCCGCCATGCAGGCACCGCAAAGGCCTTGCGACACAGCCACAGCCCCATAGCCAGACCTGTCCATTCCGCAACAACGGTTGCCAGCGCCACACCCTCAATTCCAAAGCCAAGCCCCAGAACCAGCACAACCGACAGCGCGATATTCAAACCGTTCATCCAAAGCTGCAGCGCGAAAACCGATGTCGTCCTTTCCTGCGCAATCAGCCACCCCGTAATCCCGTAAAGCGCGATGGCGGCGGGCGCAGAATAGATGCGGATTTGCATATAGCTGCGCGCCAGCCCTTCGACCTCGGCACTGGCAGGCGCGATCTGGAAAGCGGCCCAGAAAATCGGCACCTGCAAGACAATCAGCGCCAGCCCCGCAACCGCCCCGATCATCAGCACACGTGACAACAGCGCCGAGACCTCGGCATGGTCCTTGGCCCCCAAGGCTTGGCTGGTCAGCCCGACCGTGCCCATCCGCAAAAAGCCGAACACCCAATAAATGGTCGTCAGGATCACAGCCCCGATGCCAACCGCGCCAATCGGCGCTGGATCACCCAATTGGCCAACCACGCCTGTATCGACGATCCCCAACAAGGGCACCGTCACATTCGACAAGACGACAGGCACCGCAATCTTGAGAACGCGCTTATTGGAAAGCTCGGATGCGGATATGTCGGTATCAGCCATCCGAGTCAGGCATCAAGAAATGCCCCGTGGCCTGCGCGAAGGGGCGGGCATGGTTATCCTGCCATGCCTCGACATGCACACTTGCATAGCGCCGCCCCGAGCGGTTGACCCGCGCCCTTGCATAGGCGTCACGCGGCAGGCCTGAACGCAGATAATCCACGGTAAAATCGATGGTCTTGGGCATTCTGGGCAGGGTCTCGGGCGTCAGCGCTTCGGCATCCAAAGCCCCCGACTCAATATCATCCCACAACATCTGGAACCCCAGATTAACAATCGCTGTCACTTCTAGAAATGATGCAGTCGCCCCCCCATGAAGGGCCGGCAGCATCGGGTTTCCGATGAGCTTCTCATCATAGCTCATCACAGCCGTCAGCTCATCCCCGCGGCGGTCGAAATGCACCCCCATGAAACGGATATAGGGCACCCCGCCCACCATGGCGGCCAACGCCTTGTCGCGGCGGTTCTTGATGACTTGAACGGGTTCGGGGGGCATGCGCTTGATCATGAGGCCGCCTTCCGTGGCCGTGTGGTTTGCACGGTAAAGGCCCCTGTCGCGGTGGCGATTGGGCGCGCGGTATCCTCATCCCAAGCGGTTGCGCGCATGAAGGCGACCGAACGGGTGACATGATAGCATTCCGCACGCGCCGTGATTCTCTGACCAGGCGTTGCGGGGCGCATGTAATCAATTCTCAAATCCAAAGTCGCGGTAATGCTTGGCGTATCGGGATGGCTCATCACCGCCGCACCGCCGCAGGTATCCATCAAGGCCGAAACGGCCCCGCCATGGATCACCTTGCTGGAGGGGTCCCCGACAAGCTCGGCCGCGTAAGGCATCGAAATAACGGCTAAACCATCGCTCAACTCATCCACCCGCATTTGCAGCGCTTTTGAAAAGGGCAAAGCATCGATGAATTGCCCCGCAATACGGGCCTTATCGATCACGATCTCGTCTTCGCTTTTGTCAGACAATGGGAACCTCTTGGATGGAGCCCCCTCACCTACGCATTCTGCGCATGAGCGCGCAAGAGGGAACGCCTCTTGGCTTTTCCGCTTGGCTGGTGTGAAACTAGACAAGGACGATAGGAGGCGCAGTGACCGCATGACGAGTGAACGTATTGATTTCAAACAAATGTGCGCCCGCTTTGGCGTCACACCCAGAACCCTTCGCCATTACGAATATATCGAACTACTCGCACCCTCGCGTGAGGGGCGCACCCGCTATTACGGCCCGCGTGAAGTAGCGCGGATGACCCTGATCCTCAGGGGGCGGCGCTTCGGCTTTAGCCTTGAAGAAATCCGGCAATGGCTGGAGCTTTACGACAAAGACCCCGAGGGCAAACTACAGCAGGAAGCATGGATCGCAATGGCGGACCGCCAATTGGACGATCTTGAAAAGCGGCGCGCCGAATTGGACGAGATCATAGAGGAGCTGCGCAGCCTTCGCGCCCAAACCGCAGCCCATGATCTGGCGTAAACCCGCAAGCCAGACCAAGACAGGCACAGCGTATGCCTGCCCTCAGTTCTCATAGCCTTGTCAGGTATTTACGGGCCAATTCAGCAGAAAACCGCCCAAAATCCGCCGAAAAGTAACGTTTGGTCATCAAAAAGTTGACGCAACGTTCAATTTACGTCAACGTCATCTTTATGTGTAGAGATACCCCTGCCAGAAATTCAAAGGAGGGGTGGATTCGATGTTTGACTGGACAAGTGATACTATGCCGACTGACACTCTGACGATCCGCGAGATGTGTGAAACCTATGATGTGACACCGCGCACATTGCGATTTTACGAATCCAAAGAGTTGTTATTCCCGATCCGTGACGGCCAAAAACGCTTGTTCACCAAACGGGATCGCGCGCGTCTGAAACTGATTTTGCGCGGCAAGCGTTTTGGCTTCAGCCTCGAGGAAATCCGGCAATTGCTGGAGCTGTATTACCTCGGTGATCAGCAGGCCACGCAGCTCAGCCGTACCTTGGATGTCGCGGGCGAACGCTTGAGCGATATGGAGAGGCAACGCGCCGAACTTGATATCGCGATCGAGGAATTGCGCGCCCAGATGGGCATGGTCGAAGATATGCTGACCGAGCGCAAAGCCGCCGAAGCCAACGCATCCGAATAATCGGGCCCGCAAACCGCGCCCTATGCCTACACATGCTTTTTGTAAGGTTTTGACCCATGACAAGTTACACCGCGCCATTGAAAGATATTCAGTTTGTTCTGCATGATCTGCTGCAACTCAGCACACAGGACATCGAAGGTTTCGATGATATGGAGCCGAGCTTTACCAATGCTGTTCTTGAAGAGGCGGGCAAAATCGCCTCCGAGGTGCTGTTGCCGCTGAATGCAGGCGGCGACACCCAAGGCTGCCATCTGGAAAACGGTGTGGTGCGCACGCCCGACGGGTGCAAAGAGGCCCTCACCCAGATGAAAGAGGGCGGCTGGCCCGGCATCGATATGCCCGAGGCCTATGGTGGCCAGAACATGCCCCATGTGATTGGCAGCGCCGTCGGCGAGATGTTCTCGGCCGCCAATATGGCCTTCATGATGTATCAGGGCCTGACTCATGGCGCGGCCTCAGCCATTCTCGCCCATGGCTCCGAGCAGCAAAAAGACACCTATCTGCCCAAGATGGTCTCCTGCGACTGGACGGGCACGATGAACCTGACCGAGCCCCATTGCGGAACCGATCTGGGGCTGATGCGCACCAAGGCCGAACCTCAGGGTGATGGCAGCTTCAAGATCACCGGCCAGAAGATTTTCATCTCCGCAGGCGAGCATGACATGGCCGAGAATATCGTCCATCTGGTCCTCGCCAAGATCCCGGGTGGGCCCGAGGGCATCAAGGGCGTGTCGCTCTTTATTGTTCCCAAATTCATGGTCAATGAAGATCAAAGCCTTGGCGCGCGTAATGCCCTGTCTTGCGGCAAGATCGAAGAGAAAATGGGCATTCACGGCAATGCCACCTGCGTGATGAATTACGATGGGGCCACGGGCTATTTGCTGGGTGAGGAACATAAAGGCATGCGCGCCATGTTCACCATGATGAACGAAGCACGGCTGGCCGTGGGTATGCAAGGCTTGGCGCAGGCCGAAATCGCCTTCCAGAATGCGCGTAACTACGCCAAGGACCGCCTTCAAGGGCGCGATGTGACGGGGCCGCAAAACCCTGATGGCCCCGCCGATCCACTGATCGTGCATCCCGATATCCGCCGCAACCTGATGGAGCAGAAAAGCTTCACCGAAGGCGCGCGTGCCTTGATGCTTTGGGGCGCCAACCTGATCGACCGATCCCACCGCAACGGTGATGCACAGGCCGAGGGGCTGATTTCGCTCCTCACCCCAGTAATCAAGGGCTTTGTGACCGATAAGGGCTATGACATGACCGTGCAGGCCCAACAGGTCTTGGGCGGGCATGGATATATCGAGGAATGGGGCATGTCCCAATTCACGCGCGATGCACGGATCGCCATGATCTATGAAGGTGCAAACGGTGTTCAGGCGCTCGATCTTGTGGGGCGTAAACTGGCGCAGGATGGCGGCAAGCATATAATGGGCTTCTTCGATCTCGTGAAAGCGGAGATCAAGGAGGATGACAGCGATGACATGATCAAGGCCGATTTCCTTGATCCGTTGAAACAAGCTTCAAAAGACCTCCAGACGGCCGCGATGTATTTTATGGCAGAGGCCATGAAGAACCCCAATAACGCACTGGCAGGCTCTTATGACTTCATGCATCTCTTTGGCCATGTCTGCTTGGGTCTTCTCTGGACAAAGATGGCAAAAGCCGCGCAACGTGGCTTGGCCGCTGGCGCATCCGACACCGCTTTTCTGGAAAGCAAACTGGCAACAGGGCGGTTCTACATGCAGCGCCAATTGCCCATGACCGCCACCCATCTGGCGCGCATCCAATCTGGCGCTGATCCCGTCATGTCACTCGATGCCGCAAATTTCTGAGGAGCCCGATGCCCAAACGCCTTCGCCTAACCCGACGCCCCAACATCGCAATGAGCGAGGACGGTTTCCGCAAACTCAGAACCTTGAGTACCGAGGCTGGTCTGGATGAGGGAGAGTTCCTCTCCTTCCTCTTCGAGAATTGGAACAGCGTCACAGATGCCGACAATCTGACGGCGCGGCTGCGGATCTTCAATTCAGAACTGGAAGACAGAAAACGCTAAGCATAGCGCCAATCATTCACGAGGAGGTTTCGTATTTATGGAAAGATGAAGGAAAGGGAGCGCCTTGCCCATCCGAGTGTTCTCCTTGGTATCCGGATACCAAGTTGCGCTGCACGAACAGGCAAGACACCTTCACCTTTCACGGTCATCGGCTCGACAGCCTGTACCGCGACCTGATCTTGGCCCGTGATGCTTAACAAAGCGTTATGAGCCTTCATCTTTCCAAAAATACGAAAATCACGGCATCAGCCAAAGGCATAAGCTGGCCGAAAGGGAGAGAGACATGACCAACACGCTCTATTGTTTCGGGGAATCCGGAAACGCCTATAAGGCCGCACTGGCGCTGGAACTGGCAGGTGTTCCTTGGGAGGCGCGCTTTGTTGATTTCTTCAATGGCGAGGCGCGAGAGGCGGCGTTTCGCGCGATCAACCCGATGGGTGAGGTGCCTGTGCTGGATGCGGATAGCACGCTACTCAGCCAATCCGGCGTTATTCAGGATTGGGTGATGGCCGAGACAGGAAAGCTCTGTGGAGATGGCAGCCAAGAGACGCGGCGCGAAATTTTGCGCTGGACCATTTTTGACAACCAGAAAGTATCAGGTGTGGCAGGCCCCTTGCGCTTTTTGATGAATTTCCTGCCCGAAGACAAACGCCCGCAAGAGGTGATCGGCTTTATGGCAGGACGTCTGAAAGCCGCCCTTGGCGTGCTTGAGGCCGAGTTGGGCACCCGCGACTGGCTGGTGGGCGATGCGGTGAGCTGCGCTGATATTTCTTGCGCGGGATATCTCTACTACCCAGAGCCCTTCAATTTTGATCGGGCCTCTTATCCCGCACTCGACCGCTGGCTGGACCGTTTGGCAGCTTTGCCCAATTGGAAACACCCCTATGACCTATTGCCGGCCCCAACGCTCGGCACAGATGATCGGAGCTAATCTCATGACCGATGCCTATATCTATGACGCGATCCGCACCCCACGCGGCAAGGGGCGCAAGGATGGTGCTTTGCATGAGGTGACCGCCGCACGGCTTTCCGCCTTCACCCTGAACGCTTTGAAAAATCGCAATGGCCTTGATGGCCATGCCGTTGAGGATGTGATCTGGGGCAATGTCACCCAAGTCGGCGAACAGGGCGGTTGCCTTGCCCGCACAGCTGTTCTTGCTTCTGAGCTGGATGAGAGCATTCCGGGCCTTGCGATCAACCGCTTTTGCGCCTCGGGGTTGGAGGCTGTGAACCTTGCGGCCAACCAGCTGAGCGGAGGCGCGGGCGCTGCCTATATTGCAGGTGGGGTCGAAATGATGGGCCGCGTGGCCATGGGTTCGGACGGCGCAGCAATTGCCGTTGATCCCTCCATCGCGATGGAAACCTATTTTGTCCCCCAAGGCATTTCGGCAGATATCATCGCCACCGAATACGGCTTCAGCCGTGATGACGCCGATCGGCTCGCGGTGGAAAGCCAGAACCGCGCGGCCATTGCATGGGCCGAGGGTCGCTTTGCCAACTCCATTGTGCCTGTCACCGATATGAATGGGCTGAGCATTCTGGAGAGCGATGAATATATGCGCCCCGGAACCGATATGCAGGCTTTGGGCGCGCTCAAACCCGCCTTCAAGGATATGGGCGAGACAATGCCCGGCTTTGATCAGATCGCGCTGATGAAATACCCGCATCTGGAGGAGATCAACCATATCCATCATGCGGGCAATTCATCGGGCATCGTGGACGGGGCCGCGGCCCTTTTGATCGGGAACAAGGCCTTTGGCGAGGCCCATGGCCTCAAGCCGCGCGCAAGGATCCGCGCCACCTGCAAAATCGGCACCGACCCGACCATCATGCTGACAGGGCCAGTTCCTGCCACGCAGAAAATCCTGAAAGACAGCGGCATGTCGATCTCGGATATTGACCTCTTTGAAGTGAATGAGGCGTTTTCCTCGGTTGTTTTGCGTTTCATGCAGGCCTTTGATGTCGATCATGACCGCGTCAATGTGAATGGCGGCTCGATCGCCATGGGGCACCCGCTTGGGGCCACGGGTGCTATGATCATTGGAACGCTTCTCGATGAACTGGAGCGCAGCGGAAAAGGCACGGGGCTTGCGACGCTTTGTGTGGCCAGCGGGATGGGGGCTGCCACCATCATCGAGAGGCTCTGATGCCCAAGATCGATCTCAGCGCAGTGCCTGTTCACACAGGCTCAGGCTACCCCGCCCCCTATGCAGACGCGATGGAAGGGCGCAGCAGCCTGCGCGTGGGCGATGCGGGCGGTCTTACCCAATTCGGCGCAAATATCGTGATCCTCGCGCCCGGAGCGCGGTCATCGCTTAGGCATTGGCACGAAAATCAGGATGAATTCGTGATCGTCCTGCAAGGCGCATGCACCCTGATCGAGGATGATGGCCCGACGATCCTGCAGGCTGGCGATTGTGCCAGTTTCAAAGCCGGCGTGGCCAATGGCCATTGCATTGCAAACCATACCGACCACGAAGCACGCTTTCTGGTGATCGGCACAAGAACACCGACCGAGACCGCTTGGTATAGCGATATCGATATGATGGTGCGGGTGGAAAATGGCCAATTCGACTTCACACATAAAGACGGCACCCCATTCAGGGAGAAACAAGATGACTGATTTCACAATGGAAAAAGGCAGTGATGGCGTTGCCGTCATCACATGGGATGTGCCCGGAAAATCAATGAATGTCCTGCAGCGCGAGGCCTTTGACGAATGCGAGCGCCTGTTTGACGAGGCCTTGGCCGATGATGCCATTCGCGGCATCGTCATCACCAGCGGCAAGGATACATTCGCAGGCGGCATGGACCTCAATGTATTGAGCTCGATCAGCGCCGAAGCGGGCGATGAGCCTGCCCAAGCCCTGTTCGATTTCACGATGAACGGCCATCGCATCCTGCGCAAGATCGAACGCGCGGGCATGGACCCCAAGACCAATAAGGGCGGCAAGCCTGTGGCCTGCGCCATTCCCGGAACTGCGGCGGGTATCGGCACCGAGATTGCCCTTGCCTGCCATCGCCGTTTCATGGCCGACAGCCCCAAAGCCAAAATTGGCCTGCCTGAAATTCTGGTTGGTCTGTTCCCCGGTGCAGGCGGCACCACGCGGTATTCGCGGATGGTGGGTGCCATGGCGGCCGCGCCTGTTTTGCTGGAGGGGCGCATGCTCGACCCGAAGAAAGCGAAATCCGCGCAATTGATTGATGAAGTAGTCGCCCCCGACGCCCTGTTGCAGGCAGCCAAGGATTGGGTGCTGCAAGCCAGCGATACCGATATCGTCAAACCATGGGATCAAAAGGGCTGGAAAATGCCCGGTGGCGCGCCGTATCACCCCGCAGGTTTCATGACCTTTGTTGGCGCATCCGCCATGATCAACGGCAAGACCAAGGGCGTTTATCCCGCCGCCAAAGCGCTGCTTTCATCGGTTTATGAAGGAGCCTTGGTGCCGTTCGACACGGCCCTGAAAATCGAGGCGCGTTATTTCACGCATATCTTGATGCACCCCTCTTCAAGCGCGATGATCCGTTCGCTCTTCATCAATAAGGGCGCATTGGAAAAAGGCGCGAACCGACCTGAGGCTCCTGATCAGGCGGTCAGGAAACTGGGCGTGATAGGCGCTGGCATGATGGGGGCAGGCATCGCCTATGTCTCGGCCAATGCGGGGATCGAGGTTGTCCTGATCGACGCTGCCCAAGACGCCGCAGAGCGCGGTCGGGGCCATGCCGAAAGCCTGCTGGATAAAGGCATGTCGCGCGGCAAGGTGACCGCAGAGAAGAAAGAACAGGTCTTGGGGCGCATTACAGCCACAACGGAATATGACGCCCTGCGAGGCTGTGATCTGATCGTTGAGGCCGTTTTTGAGGACGTTGGCGTCAAAGCCGAGGTCACAAAAAAGGTGCTGGCAGCAGTCGGCCCTGATTGCATTTTCGCGACCAATACATCGACTCTGCCCATCACCGAGCTTGCCAAAGCCTCGGACACGCCTGAGCAGTTTATCGGCATCCATTTCTTCAGCCCTGTCGACAAAATGAACCTTGTCGAAATCATCAAAGGCAAGGAAACGGGGGATATCGCGGTGGCAAAATCGTTGGATTTTGTGCGACAGATCCGCAAGACCCCTATCGTTGTGAATGATGCGCGCTTCTTCTACGCGAACCGCTGCATCATTCCCTATATCAATGAAGGCATCCGCATGGTCCGCGAGGGCGTCGCGCCTGCGCTGATCGAAAATGCCGCCAAGCTGGTGGGCATGCCGCTTGGGCCGCTTCAATTGGTGGATGAAACCTCGATTGATCTGGGCGTCAAAATCGCCAAAGCGACCAAGGCCGCGATGGGAGATGCCTATCCCGATGATGCGGTTGATGAGGTCTTGTTCTGGATGGCCGATCAGGGGCGCATGGGGCGCAAATCGAAGTCGGGCTTCTATGCCTATGACGAGGCTGGAAAGCGCAGCGGGATATGGGATGGCTTGGCCGCGCAATACCCCCAAGCCGCCGAGCAACCCGATTTGATCGATGTGCAGCACCGCCTGCTCTTTGCTCAAGTGCTGGAGGCCGTGCGCGCATTGGAAGATGGTGTTTTGACCGATATCCGCGAGGGCGATGTTGGCGCGATCCTTGGTTGGGGCTTTGCGCCTTGGTCGGGTGGGCCGTTCAGTTGGCTCGATATGCTCGGCTCGCCCTATGCAGCGGATCGTTGCGACGATCTGCAAGATCGCTTCGGGGCGCGCTTTGCCTGCCCTGCCCTTCTGCGTGAAATGGGCGATAAGGGCCAAAGCTTTTACGGGCGCTTCGGAGCGGAGGCCAAACCAGCCGCCTGACGCATCGCTGTTCAAAGTTAAGGCAGGTCGCGCTCAACCTCATGCGCCCTCTTCCCTTGCCATCTGCGCCGTGCAAGTCTGAGCCCGCAACTTGGCAAGGGAGGCCGCGATATGGGTTGGATGAAGGATGAAACAGGGCTTGAGAAGACCAAGGCCAATTACGTGCCTCTCACCCCTTTGTCGCATCTGATCCGCGCCAATCGCGTGTTCCCAAACCGCACAGCGCTGGTGGATCGGGGCTTTCGCAGCAGCTATGCCGAGCATTTCATTCGCGTCACCCGCCTTGCCTCTGCCTTGGCCAAACGCGGCATTACGCCCGGGGATGTGGTGGCATCCGTCCTGCCGAATACCGCCCCGCAGGTCGAGGCGCATTTCGGCGTGCCTGCCTGCGGCGCTGTCCTGAATGCGATCAATGTGCGCCTTGATGTCAGCACAGTCGCCTATATCCTGAGCCATGGTGAAGCGAAGATCGTGCTGGCCGATACCCAATTCCTTGGCACGGTCGAGGCCGCACTTGCCACGATGGAGGGCAACAAGCCGCTGATCATCGAGGTGCCTGACGAGACGGCAGGCTTTCCTGCCACGGGCCGTCATCCGACCTATGAGGCGCTGCTGGCCGAGGGCGATCCCGATTTCGAATGGATCATGCCCGAGGATGAGTGGGAAAGCCTTGCACTGAACTACACCTCAGGCACCACGGGGCGGCCCAAAGGCGTGGTTTACCATCATCGCGGGGCCTATCTGATCACTATGGGCACGCCGATTTCTTGGCGCATGACGCTCTATCCGATCTACCTGACCATCGTGCCTTTGTTTCATTGCAACAATTGGTGCCATGTCTGGACCATGCCGATGATGGGCGGCACCACTGTGTGCTGCCGTGACATCACCGCCAAGGCCATCAATGACGCCATCGCCGATGAGGGCGTGACCCATTTTGGCGGCGCACCGATTGTGTTGAACATGCTGGTCAACGCAAAGCCTGAGGAGCGCCGCAGCCTCGACCATATCGTCGAGGTCTTTACCGCAGGTGCGCCGCCTGCTGCCGCCACCTTGGCCGCCATCGAGACAATGGGTTTCAACGTCACCCAAGTCTATGGTCTGACCGAGGTCTATGGCCCTGCAACCGAATGCACTTGGCAAGATGATATCTGGGGTGATCTGCAAGGACCGGATCGCGCGGCCATCAAGGCGCGCCAAGGGGTTGCCATGCCCAATATGGACGACATCACCGTGATGGAGCCCGAAACCATGACCCAAATCCCGATGGATGGAACAGCCTTGGGCGAGATCATGATGCGGGGCAACTCGACCATGAAGGGCTATTACAAGAACCCGCAAGCCACGTCCGAGGCCTTCCGAGGCGGGTATTTCCACACCGGCGATATCGCCGTGCAGCACCCCGATACCTATGTTCAGATCGCTGACCGCGCCAAAGATATCATCATCTCGGGCGGCGAGAATGTGTCCTCGGTCGAGGTTGAGGGCGCGCTCATGCATCACCCTGCCGTGTTACTTTGTGCCGTTGTGGCCAAGGCTGACGAAAAATGGGGCGAGGTGCCCTGCGCCTTCATCGAATTGAAAGACGGTGCCACAACCAGCGAGGACGAGATCATCGCTTTCGCACGCGACCGCTTGGCAGGCTTTAAAACGCCGAAAAAGGTCGTCTTTCAGGAATTGCCCAAAACCTCGACGGGCAAAATCCAGAAATTCGAACTCCGCAAGACCGCGCAATCTCTTTAGCGCGTATCGGGGCTGTTGTCGGCGGGCCTGCGCTCGGCTATCCTTGGCGCAAATATAACAAAGCAGAACCCATGCAGGCATGACCGCGCTTGAGCAATATCAGCGACTGGAGGCGACAGGCCTTTGGCGCGCAACGCCCGATAGCCAACGCCGTGAGGTTGTGGTCAGCATCGGCAATGCCACGCTGGTGATCTCGACCCTGACTGAAACCGCCCTTTCGCATTGGTCCCTGCCTGCGGTCGAGCGCCTGAACCCGGGTCAAAGGCCCGCGATTTACGGCCCCGATACCAGCGGCGACGAAACGCTTGAGCTTGAAGATGACGAGATCATCGCCGCAATCGAGAAACTGCGCGGGGTGATTGAACGGCAGCGCCCCCATCCCGGTCGATTGCGCAATCTGATCGGGCTTGGCGCGGGCGTGGTCCTGTTTCTGGGGGCGGTTTTATGGCTGCCTGAGGCTTTGCTACGCCAGACGGTCTCGCTTCTGCCTGACGCCAAACGCGCGCAAGTCGGGCGGGATGTGTTGAGCGAAATCACGCGGCTTACAGGGCGCAATTGTGCTTCTCCCGAGGGGAGCGTAGCGCTCGGCCAATTGGCGCGCCGCGTCTTCGGCGCAACCGATGCCCCGCAGATTGTCGTCCTGCGCAACGCCGCGCTGGAAAGCGCGCATTTGCCGGGCAATATCATCATCATCAATCGCAATCTGGTTGAGGATTATGAAAACCCCGAAGTGCTGGCAGGGTTCCTTCTGGCCGAAGATATCCGCCGCGAGACAAGCGCGCCGATGGAACGGCTCCTCTCTGAGGCAGGCTTGCCCGCCACATTTGTGATGCTGACCACAGGGGAGATCAGCGATGATCACCTCCATGATCACGCCGCAAATATCCTGACGACCGATCCTGCCCCTATTTCAGATACAGCGCTGTTGGAGCGGTTTGGCGATGTGCAGATACCCGCCGAAACCTATGCCTATGCTTTGGATATTTCGGGCGAGACCACCCTGCCCCTCATCGAAGGCGACCCGATGCGCGGGCAAACACATAGCCCCTTGATGAGCGATGGAAGCTGGATCGCCCTGCAGGAAATCTGTTCGGAATAGAGCACGGCCTGCACAAAAGAAAACCCGCGCCGAAGCGCGGGCCAATTCTTTCACATAACAGATGTCTTAACGCGTTGTGGCGCTTGGGAACCCTGCACTGCGTGCAGCGGCCAGACCTTGTGCCAAAGCGGCTGATGTCTCGTAAGGGCCTGCCAGAATGGTGTAGCTCGTCTGCCCGCCACGCTGCACATGACCGATCCGTGCGGTCAGGCCCTGCGATGCAAGACGACGCCCCGCAGCCTCCGCCTCGGCGCGGGTTGCGAAATCAGCCGCCCGCACAAAACGATGCGCCGAGTTCGCGGTGATGCGCGTTCCCTGCGGTGCCGATGCGCTTGGCGCGCGGGTGGAGGTCGTGGTTCTCAGGCGTGGCGTGGTTTCACGCGGATTACTGGAAGACACGGTTGGCGCGGCATAGACCGTGTTGGACTGGATCAATTCACGCGGCACGGTCTGCGTCCAGATCGCATTCATCTGGGCGTCTCCCGCGGCGCTGCGCGGCCCGCGTGCAGGGTTCAAGCGACCGTCATTCCAAGCAGGGCGGAAGCCCGCAGGGGCGGCCGCTGCCACCGAGCCAACGCTTGAATAATTGGATTGACCCACACCAATGAGGCTGCCCTGCTGGCCACGTGCCAGATCGCCAGGGTGAACGGCTTGTGGTCCACAACGAACAGGGTTGCGGCCTTGGGACAGAATGGTGGTTCCATTGATGGTTTCCCAACGGCAGCCACCGCTATTGACCGTGCGTGCTGCTGGCGCCACGACAGCAGCGGGTGCTGTAACGGTGCGCGCAATGTTTGCGCTGGTTCTGGGCTGCGCGATGGTTGTGTTCACGCTTGGCGCCGTGACAGTGCGCACAGGTGCCGCACTTGGTGCGATGGTGCGAATAGCCGTTGTCGTGGGGGCCGCAGAAACCGTTGTTGTGCGCGGTGCGGCAACGCGAGTGGTTGGCGCAGGGTTTTGCATATTCGCGGTCAAATCCACCACCCGTGACGGGGTGGGGGTGGCAGGCGCGCTGGCTGTTGCCACTTGTGTGTTGCCAGATAGGGATGGGCGATAGCCGCATACCACTTCGCGGGCGCGGTTCACACGTGGCACCCATGAGGTCTGCTCGCCTCGGCCCACGCGGATATACACACATCCTTGACTATCGACATATTGATTGGACGAAAAGCTGGCTGGTGGCTGCTCGGCCGGTACGGGTGATTGTGACACGCTGCGCTGCGCGACCAAAGGGGCCGCAACAAGTGCCAAGCCTGCACAAACAAAAATGACAATCGGCGTCCGCATGACACTCTCCTTATTTATGACAACAAATTGCCGTAAAAAAGCTTAAGTGTAAAGGCGCGTGATGGCTTATTTTGTGCCGAACATGCGGTCACCCGCATCACCTAGTCCTGGCAGGATATAGCCTATGTCATTCAACTGACGGTCGAGCGACGCGGTGACGATCGGCACATCGGGATGGGCCTCCTTCATCCGCGCAACTCCTTCGGGGGCCGCCAAAAGGCAAAGGAAGCGGATATTCTTGGCCCCCGCCTCCTTGAGCATATCGATCGCGGCGGCGGAGGAATTACCTGTGGCCAGCATCGGGTCCACGACGATTGTGATCCTGTCTTCCAGCTTGGTGGGCACCTTGAAATAGTATTTCACGGGCTTGAGCGTCTCATGATCACGGTAGAGGCCGACAAATCCGACACGGGCCGAGGGCACCAGTTCCAAAATACCGTCCAGCAAGCCATTGCCCGCCCGCAAGATCGAGATCAGCGCAAGTTTTTTGCCCTCGATCTCGGGCGCGTCCAACTCCTCCAAAGGGGTTTCGATTTTGCGCGTGGTCATGGGCAGATCACGGGTGATCTCATAGGCCAGAAGCAGACTGATTTCGCGCAGCAATTGACGGAACTCGCTGGTCGAGGTTTTGGTTTCGCGCATCAAGGTCAGCTTGTGTTGAACGAGAGGGTGATCAACGATTGTGAGGTGCTCGGTCATGTTGAAAGTCCTAGTTTTGGGCGCAGCTTGTCTTTGGTGGCCTCGTTGCAAAAGGCCGCTTCAAGCGCGGTGGTATTGATCTGGGTGAAGACCTCTTCGGTCCAGCCGAATACACGCGCGAGGTTTTCATACTCAGTGGTCATGGTGGTGTGAAAGAAGGGCGGGTCATCCGTTGAAACCGTCACTTTCACCCCCCGTTCGCGCAACGTCTCGATCGGGTGTTTGTCCAAGGAGGGGAACACCCCCAAAAACACATTCGAGCCTGGGCAGCATTCCAGAACGATCTGCTCCTCGACCAAACGCTCGACAACAGCCGCGTCATAAATCGCCTCCACGCCATGGCCGATCCGCTCGGGCGACAACGCATCCAGCGTGTCACTGACCGATTGTGCCCCGCCCCATTCGCCTGCGTGAACGCTCAACTTCAATCCTGCCTCGCGCGCGCAATCGAAGGCCCATGTGTAATCGGATGGCTTGCCTGTCTTTTCATCCCCCGCCATCCCGAAGCCGACAATCCAATCCCCCGCGGTCTCCGCTGCACAGCGTGCGATGGGTTTGGATTTCTCGGGCCCAAAATGGCGAATACAGGTGATGATGCCGCGCAAGGTGATGCCGAAATCGCGCTCGGCCTCATCTGCGGCCTCCTGCATTGCCGCGAGATATTCGCGCCACGCGCCAAGATCGCCCCCGCCGCAAAAATCGGGTGACAGGAAAGTCTCGGAATAAATCACGCCATGGGCCGCACTTTCCTCAAGCACCGCGCGGGTCAGGCGCGCGTAATCCTCGGGCGAGGTCAGAACACTTGTGGCTGCCTCATAAACCTCGAGGAAATGCCAGAAATCACGGTAATCATAGGAGCCGTCCTCGCGGAAAATCCGCGACAGATCGGTTGATTTTTCTTTGGCCAAGCCACGGATAAAGGCCGCAGGAGCGCCACCTTCAAGATGCAAATGCAGCTCGATCTTCGGTATCTCTTTCATAGAAAACTCCGCCCCGGTCCTTGTGATGGAATGCCCAGATGGGCCGCAATTCCCGCCGCCACATCTGCAAAAGCCCGTATCCCCACCTGCCCCGAAACAGGGGCTTGTGCAACCAAGGGCACCCGCTCGCGCGTATGATCGGTGCCTGCCCAAGTCGGGTCATTGCCGTGATCGGCGGTGAAGATCATCAAATCATCAGGACGCAAAGCCGCCAAGACGGGTCCAAGGGCTGCATCGAACCATTCCAGATGGCGCGCATAGCCCGAGACATCGCGGCGATGCCCATAAAGGCTATCGAACTCGACGAAATTGGCAAAGGTCAGGCTGCCCTCTTCTGCGGTTTTCACACAAGCCTCCAAATGGGGCATCAACTCCGCATCCGTGCCTTTCAAGGCGTGATCCACGCCGCGCCCTGCAAAGATATCCTTAATCTTGCCAATACCATAGGTGGCGCGCCCCGCCTTTTGCGCCCAATCCAGCAAGGTGGGGGCAGGCGGCGTTATTGCGAAATCACGGCGGTTTTTAGTGCGGGTATACGCGCCCGCCTGCCCGATAAAGGGCCGCGCGATCACCCGGCCCACATTCATCGCATGCAGACTGGGGGCGATCTCTTCGCAAAGCTTGAGCAAACGCTCCAGACCGAAACTGTCTTCATGAGCAGCAATCTGAAAAACGCTATCGGCAGAAGTATAGCAAATCGGCCAGCCCGTTTTTTGATGCTCCTCGCCAAGCGCACTCAAGATCGCAGTACCAGAGGCGTGACAATTGCCAAGAATACCCTCAACCCCCGCAAGGGACTTCACTTCTTCTACCAGATTTGATGGAAAGGTATCGGGCTGGTCAGGGAAGTAATGCCACTCCCAAGGCACAGGCAGCCCCGCCAATTCCCAATGCCCCGAAGGCGTATCCTTGCCGCGGCTGACCTCCTGCGCACAGCCCCAGAGCCCTTGAGGCCGCGCATCCAGCCCCGCCACCTCTAGGCCTGATGCAAGATGAAGCGCCGCGCCCAAGCCAAGCCGATCCAGATTGGGCATATGTAACGGGCCGCTTCGGCCCTCATCGGCGCGGCCAGCGGCACAGGCCTGCGCGATATGGCCAAGCGTATTTGCCCCCGTATCGGGTAAATCACCATTGAAAAAAGCCCCCGCATCAGGCGCACCGCCGCAGCCGACCGAGTCCATCACAACCAGAAAGGCACGCGGCATCAGGCAATCCTTTCATGGATAAGGGGGGGTGTTTCAGTCTTTTTATCCGACAGGGTAAAGGCCTCAACCACCTGCCCCATCAACTCCCGCGCCATGGCATCACTGGCGGCATTCAGGCGCAGCAAAGGTCGCTCACCATCCACACGCTCGCCGATCCGCGCAATCTCGGAAAGGCCAACAGCGGGATCAATCCGGTCATCTTCGCGCAAACGCCCCCCGCCCAGATGCACCACAACCTCACCCAAAGCGCGCGTATCAATCGCGCTTACAAAACCCGCATGAGGCGGATGCACATCCACCACCACCCGCGCGGCTGGCAAGCGGTCGCGCCAGCGATCCACGAAATCCATCGGGCCACCAAGGGCTGCAATCATGTGGCCAAACACCTCGGCCGCTTGGCCAGAGGCAATGGCATGATCGATCCGCCCTTCGCCGTCTGCCGCATCGGCCGCAAGCCCGCCCAAGGCCAGAACCTCACCCCCCAAAGCCACCGTCAATCGGTGCAGCGGCGTGCCCACAGCCGCACCTGTCAGCGCATCCATCACTTCGATCACTTCCAAGGCATTGCCAGCCGAGCGCACCAAGGGCTGGCTCATATCGCTGACCAAGGCTGATGTCATACAACCCGCGCCTTGCGCCGTATCCACAAGCGATTGCGCCAAGGCCACCGCCTGCGCCGCATCCCCCATGAACGCGCCCGAGCCTGTTTTGACGTCCAGAACCAAACCATCGAGACTGGCCGCCAATTTCTTGGACAAGATCGAGGCGGTGATCAGGTCGATGCTTTCCACCGTGGCGGTCACATCGCGCACGGCATAGAGACGTTTATCCGCAGGCGCGATATCGCCGCTGGCCCCGACAATCGCACAGCCGATATCGGCCACGATCTCCTGCAACTCGGCATTCGGTATTTGCGTGCGATATCCGGGGATCGCCTCGAGCTTGTCGAGCGTGCCGCCCGTATGCCCCAACCCCCGCCCCGAGATCATCGGCACATAGGCCCCGCAAGCCGCCAAGGCGGGCGCAAGCATCAGGGAGACACAATCCCCCACCCCACCGGTGGAATGTTTGTCAAGAACAGGACCATCAAGATCCCATGCCAGAACATCGCCTGATTGCAGCATCCCATGGGTAAGTTGCACGCGGTTCTTGCGGCTCAACCCCTGTTGGCACACGGCCATAGCAAAAGCCCCTGCCTGCGCATCCGACACGAAGCCCGTGGCCAAGCCTTTGGCAAACCATGTCATCTCTTCTTCCGACAGCTCCGCACCATGGCGCAGCTTGGACAAAATGGCGCGCGCATCGGCCATGGGGTGCCTAGCCTTCCTTATCCATCGAGGATTTCACAAAGGCGCCGGGCAGCAATTCGGCCATGCTCATGGTGACCTGTGCGCCGCGCGTGGTGACCATGGTCACGGGCATGTCAGGGGCGGAAAACTCGGCCAGTTTCTGGCGACACCCCCCGCAAGGGCTTACGGGATCGGGGCTATCGGCGATCACGGCCACTTCGACAATCTCGCGCTCGCCTGCCGCACACATCGCGGCAATTGCGCCTGCCTCGGCGCAAGTGCCTTCGGGATAGGCCGCATTTTCGACATTCACGCCGGTGAACACCTTGCCGCTCTTCGTGCGTATTGCGGCCCCCACCTGAAATTCGGAATAGGGCGCATAGGCATTCAGGCGGATCGCGCGCGCGTCATCAATCAGGGACATGGGTGAGCCTCGGGTAAAACTGCGTTTTTCACAGTTTGAATAGCCCGAGGCCCAAGCGCAAGCCTCGCTTGACGCCAAGCTCAACTTGACTTGGGGTAGCCCAATGTGGCGAGCGCGGTGGAAATCTCGTCCAAGATCGCAGGATCATCAATGGTTGCAGGCGTTTTGAACGTTTGCCCATCTGCGATCTTGACCATCGTGGCGCGCAAAATCTTGCCAGACCGCGTCTTTGGCAAACGGTCCACGACAACAGCCAGCTTGAAGGCCGCGACGGGGCCGATCTTTTCGCGCACCAGTTTGACGCAGTCTTTGACCACATCTTCGGGGGCTGTCTTGGAATTGCTGTTGAGGCACAAAAAACCCAGCGGCAACTGGCCTTTCAAATCATCGGCCACACCGATCACGGCGCATTCCGCCACATCTGGGTGACCTGCCAGAACCTCTTCCATGCCGCCCGTGGACAATCTGTGGCCCGCCACATTGATCACATCATCGGTGCGCGCCATGATATAGAGATAGCCATCCTCATCCTTATAGCCCGCATCGCCCGTTTCGTAATATCCGGGGAAATGTTCAAGATAGGCGCTGAAGAAGCGCTCCTCCGCGTTCCACAGCGTGGGCAAGGTGCCGGGCGGTAGGGGCAGCTTGACGGCAATTGCGCCAAGATCACCATCTTTGACGGGATGGCCACCCTCATCCAAGATTTGCACGTCATATCCAGGCATCGGCACAGAAGGTGAGCCGATCTTGACGGGCATAGCCTCGATGCCAAGCGGGTTGCCCGCGATGCACCAGCCCGTCTCGGTCTGCCACCAATGGTCGATCACGGGCACGCCAAGCTTGTCCTGCGCCCAAATGATCGTATCGGGATCAGCCCGTTCCCCTGCCAAAAACAGGCTCTCAAGGCTCGAGATGTCATAATTCCCCATCAATTCGCCCTGGGAGTCCTCGCGCTTGATCGCGCGGAACGCTGTGGGGGCGGTGAAGAGGCATTTGACCTTATGATCTTGGATCACGCGCCAGAAAGTGCCCGCATCGGGCGTGCCAACTGGTTTGCCCTCAAAGACAATCGTGGTGCAGCCAAAGGTCAGCGGCGCGTAGCAAATATAGGAATGCCCCACGACCCAACCCACATCAGAAGCCGCCCAATATACCTCGCCGGGGTTCATGTCATAGAGGTTGCGCATCGACCAATTCAGCGCAACCAGATGGCCTGCGGTATGGCGCACAACACCTTTGGGCTGCCCCGTCGTGCCCGACGTATACAGGATATAGGCAGGATGATTGCCCTCAACAGGGACGCATTCAGCAGGCTCGGCCCCGAATTGAAACCCGTGCCAATCCAGATCGCGCTCAGGCACCATCTCGGCCACTTGCTGGTCACGTTGGAAAATCACGCAAAAATCGGGCTTATGGGTAGCCCCTTCAATCGCACCATCCAGCAGCGGCTTATAGGCCACCACGCGCCCCGGTTCGATCCCGCAGGAGGCCGCAATGATGCATTTGGGCTTGGCGTCATCAATCCGCACCGCCAATTCATGCGCCGCAAAGCCCCCAAACACGACCGAATGGATCGCGCCAAGCCGCGCGCAGGCCAGCATCGCCTCCAGCGCTTCGGGCACCATCGGCATATAGATGATAACGCGGTCGCCTTTGCCGATCCCCTTGGCACGCAACGCGCCCGCCAAGGAGGCCACGCGATCGCGCAGCTCGGAATAGGTGATCTTTTGGACCGACCCCGTTACGGGGCTGTCATGGATAATGGCCAAACGCTCGCCATGGCCCGCCTCGACATGACGGTCGACCGCATTCCAGCAGCCATTCAATTTGCCATCTGCAAACCATTCATAGATCGGCGCATTCTCGGCAAAGAGCGCTTTCGAGGGGTCTTCATCCCAATCGATGCCAGAGGCGGCCTCCATCCAGAAACGCTCGGGGTCGGATGTCGCTTGGGCGTATATCTGTTGGTAATCCATGATGGCTCCTCCTCAAAAGCCATCAATTGATACGAGACCAAAGATGCAAACGGCAAGCCTCTTGGCGCAAATCAAAGGGCGAAGGGTTCAAAAATTTGCATATTTATGGATAAGCCCTCAGGCAAATTTGCAAAGCCCGCAAACCAGCATAACGAGGATGCAAAACGGGGCAGAGTTTGCAAACCCTGCCCCGTTTGATCCACTAAAATCGCACCCTAAGCCTAGCCGTAAAACGACACAGGCGTCCCTGCGAGGGCCGAGATATTCAAAAGCCCGCGCGCCGTGATCGACGGGGTCACGATCTGCGCCTTATTGCCCATTCCCATCAGGATCGGGCCAACCTCCAGCCCGCCTGCTTTCATCTTGAGCACATTGCGCGCCGCGCCTGCCGCATCGGTATTGGCGAATACCATCGCATTGGCCGCCCCCTCCAGCCGCGATTGCGGGAAGATGCGTGCACGCAGATCGGCATCCAGCGCGGAATCGATGTGCATTTCACCCTCATAGGAAAAATCAAGATCCATCCCGTCGAGGATTTCCAACGCCGCCCGCATGCGGCGGCCGCTATCGCTATCGAGATTGCCAAACTGGCTGCCTGAACACAGCGCAATTTTGGGCGTGATCCCGAAGCGTCTGACATGGCGCGCCGCACCCAGCACGGTTTCGGCAATCTGCTGCGGGGTTGGCGATTGGTGAATATGGGTATCGGCGATGAATAATGGGCCATCTTCCAGCACCATCAAGCTCAACGCCCCCACGGGGTGGCGCCCTTCCCCACCCAAAAGCTGGGTGATGTAGTTCAGATGCCATAGATACTGACCAAAGGTCCCGCAAATCAGGCTGTCGGCCTCATCACGGTGGACCATGACAGCCCCGATCGCGGTTGAATTGGTCCGCATGATGGCTCGTGCCAGATCGGGCGTGACGCCTTTGCGCGCCATGACCGAATGATAGGTCTGCCAATAATCGCGGTAGCGCGGATCGTTTTCGGGGTTCACCAATTCGAAATCAACGGAAGGCCTGATCGTCAGACCTGCCCGCTCGGCGCGCGCCTCGATCACATCGGGGCGCCCGATCAGGATCGGTTTATCGGTGGTTTCCTCCAGCATGGCTTGCGCAGCGCGCAGCACCCGCTCGTCTTCGCCCTCGGCAAAAACAATGCGGCGTGTGGTGGTGGCCGCTGCTTGGAAGACGGGGCGCATGATCAATGCCGAGCGGAACACGGCTTGGTTCAACTTGGCCTTATAGGCTTCCACGTCCTCCAAAGGCCGCGTGGCCACGCCCGACTCCATCGCCGCCTTGGCCACGGCACTTGCAACAACCCCCATCAGGCGCGGGTCGAAAGGTTTCGGGATCAGATATTCAGGCCCGAATGTCAGCTGTTCGCCCTTATAGGCAGCGGCGGCTTCGGCACTTGTGGTGGCGCGCGCCATTTGCGCGATGCCTTCAATACAGGCGATTTTCATCGCATCATTGATCTCGGTCGCGCCGACATCCAAAGCCCCTCGGAAGATGAAGGGGAAGCACAACACATTGTTTACCTGATTTGGGAAATCCGAACGGCCCGTGGCGATCAGCGCATCAGGGGCGACCGCACGCACCTCATCCGGCTGGATTTCGGGCGATGGATTGGCCAAGGCGAAGATGATCGGTTTTGGAGCCATTTTGGCGACCATGTCTTGGGTCAACACACCTGGACCAGACAAACCGAGGAAAAGATCGGCCCCTTCAATCACATCCGCAAGCGTCGCGGCGCTTTCCCCTTGCGCATAATCCGCTTTCTGCGGGGTCATGCCCGCCTCGCGGCCTTTATAAACCAGCCCATCTAGATCACAGAGAAAGACATTCTCGCGCTTCACACCCAGCTTCAGCAGCATATTCAGACAAGCAATGCCCGCAGCCCCGCCACCCGTGGAGACAACTTTGATATCTTCAAACGCCTTGCCTGCCAGATGCAGCGCGTTTGTTGCGGCAGCCCCCACAACAATAGCGGTTCCATGCTGGTCATCATGGAAAACGGGGATATTCATCCGCTCACGGCAGATTTTCTCGACGATAAAGCAATCGGGCGCTTTGATATCCTCAAGATTGATCGCCCCGAAAGTCGGCTCGAGCGCGCAGACGATATCCGCCAGTTTCTCGGGGTCGGGCTCGTTCAATTCGATATCGAAGCAATCAATGCCTGCGAATTTCTTGAACAGGACCGCCTTTCCTTCCATCACAGGCTTAGACGCCAGCGCCCCGATATTGCCCAAACCCAGAACCGCTGTGCCATTGGTGACAACAGCCACCAGATTGCCACGGCCCGTGTAGCGCGCGGCGTTGGCGGGATCAGCCTTGATCTCGAGGCAGGCTTCCGCCACCCCTGGACTATAGGCCAGAGCAAGATCGCGCCCGTTGGCCAAAGGTTTTGTCGCCCTGATCTCCAGTTTACCCGGCTTCGGGTTCTCGTGGTAAAACAGGGCAGCGGCGCGCAGTCCGTCTTTGTGATCTTCGGTCATTTGGCCTCTCGAAACGTCACGGTCTGAAATTTGGTTTAGCATTAAACTACTTTTGGATGCCGCGCCAGCAGGCAGCGGTTTGCTCAATCAATTTAATCCCAATCACGGCTTTCAAGCCTGTCAAAATTAAACAAATTGCTCCCGCAACAGGCGCTCTTCCAGCCCGTGGCCCGGATCAAAGAGGATACGATGCTCCACATCCGTTTCCGAGCGGATTTCCACCTCATGCACATCCAGCACCGAATGGCTGTCAGCATCGGCCATCACAGGGCGGCGTTCGGGATCAAGCACCTCGAATTTCACGACCGCCTTTTTCGGCAGCAATGCACCGCGCCAACGACGGGGGCGAAAGGCAGCAACAGCCGTCAAGGCCAGCACGTCCGAGCCGATTGGAAGGATCGGCCCATGCGCCGAGTAGTTATAGGCCGTAGACCCTGCAGGCGTCGACAAAAGCGCGCCATCACAAACCAGTTCCGACATTCGCTCCTTGCCATCAACATAAATGCGCAGCTTGGCGGCTTGCGGACCTGCACGAAGCAAACTGACCTCGTTGATCGCAAGCGCTTCGGTTACGCGACCATTGCCCGACACGGCCCGCATATGAAGCGGGTTCAGCACAGCCTCCTCGGCCGCCTCGAGCCGCTCGATCAGGCCATCTTCGCTATATTCATTCATCAAGAACCCGACCGTTCCACGATTCATACCATAGACTGGCGCTTCAATCGCTTGGGTTGCGTGCAAGGTCGCAAGCATAAAGCCATCCCCGCCCAGCGCGACGATAACATCGGCATCTTGTGGGCGATGTTGACCATAGCGCTCGGACAAACGCGCCTGCGCCTCTTGGGCAAGCGGGGCGTCCGAGGCCAGAAAGGCTATGTTGCGCGCTGCGGGCATGATCTCTCTCGAGCTATGGCTTAATTGCTGTGACCATCCACCGCGCCGATTGGAAACTCAATCCCCGATCCGCTCCCAAATCGACTGGAAAGCACATGTGATGCCTCTATATGACGCTGATGCGACGGATTCCGCACTTTTCGACAGGCGGGTTCTGCCTTAAAGGATGCAGAACGACGCTTCCCGTCGACCCCATACAAGCTGCCCCGAGGAGATAGCTCATGAACGCGCCCCACCGTGACGCAGGATTCTTTACCGAAACGCTAGAAACGCGCGATGCCGAGATTTTCGGCGCGATCCGCAAGGAACTCGGTCGCCAGCGCGACGAGATTGAATTGATCGCATCCGAGAACATCGTCTCCGCTGCCGTCATGGAAGCGCAGGGTTCGGTGATGACCAATAAATACGCCGAAGGCTATCCGGGCCGTCGCTACTATGGTGGTTGCGAATTCGTCGATATCGCCGAGAACCTCGCGATTGAGCGCGCCTGCGCCCTGTTCGGCTGCGACTTTGCCAATGTGCAGCCCAACTCGGGCAGCCAAGCCAACCAAGGTGTGTTCACAGCCCTGTTGCAGCCAGGTGATACGATCCTCGGTATGAGCCTTGATGCAGGCGGACACCTGACGCATGGCGCCAAGCCGAACCAATCTGGCAAATGGTTCAACGCCATCCAATACGGCGTGCGCAAGCAAGACCTCGAAGTTGACTATGACGCGATCGCCGAATTGGCGCTTGAGCATAAGCCGAAAATGCTGATCGCAGGTGGCTCGGCCATCCCGCGCATCATCGATTTCGCTAAAATGCGCGAAATCGCGGATAGCGTTGGCGCATATCTGCTGGTCGATATGGCGCATTTCGCGGGTCTGGTAGCCGCTGGCCATTACCCATCGCCCTTCCCGCATGCGCATGTGGCTACAACCACCACGCATAAAACCCTGCGTGGCCCCCGTGGCGGCATGATCCTGACCAATGACGAGGCGATTGCAAAGAAATGCAACTCGGCGATCTTCCCTGGCATTCAGGGCGGCCCCTTGATGCATGTTATCGCGGGCAAGGCGGTTGCTTTTGGCGAAGCGCTGCGCCCCGAATTCAAGGATTATCAGGCCCAAGTCATCCTGAACGCCCAAGCCTTGGCTGATCAGTTGATGAAAGGTGGCCTTGATATCGTGACAGGCGGTACCGATACGCATTTGATGCTGGTTGACCTGCGCCCCAAAGGCGTGAAGGGCAATGCCACCGAGAAGGCGCTGGAACGCGCCCATATCACATGCAACAAAAACGGCATCCCCTTCGATGACGAAAAGCCGATGATCACCAGCGGTGTGCGCCTTGGCACCCCAGCAGGTACAACCCGCGGTTTCGGCGAGCCTGAATTCCGCCAAATTGCCGATTGGATCGTCGAAGTGGTGGATGGGCTTGCCGCAAACGGCCCTGATGGCAATGCCGAGGTTGAAGCGAAGGTTGCCGCTGAAGTCAAAGAACTTTGCGCACGCTTCCCGATCTACCCATCCCAGTAATGCCCAATACCTACGCAGGGCGGCTTATCTTTAGCCGCCCTGCGTTCACTAATTTCACAAAAACAGCCCCTTGATCCGCGCAGGATTGAGGCCAAATTAAAAGCAGGGCACACTGCGTGGGAAGCAGGAGTTTGCTGCCCGACGCGCGGTATATTTCGCCGCATGTGTTGTTTTTAATTTCGGTGGGGGCTTTGTGATGTCTTCCAAGCTGGCGTTTGAACAGGTTTTTCGAAAAGAAGCGGAACGCGAAATTCGCGCGTTTACGCGCGAATGGGCCAAGCGCGATGACAGGATCGCAGCGGTCTCGTATTCGGCTACTTTCCTTGTTTATTTCACCGCGCTCTTTGCCGCGCTGGCCTCATGGCCGAACCTCTGGCTCAGCCTGCCTGCGATCTTGCTTACGGGTTTGGCCAGCGTCAGGCTGTATGTGCTGCAACATGATTGCGGCCATGCCTCGCTGTTTTCCACCACAAGGCGCAATACTTGGGCAGGCTATGGCTTGTCGGTCTTCACGCTGACGCCCTTTAGCGTGATGCGCTTCAACCATAATGAGCATCACACCCATATCGGCAACCTTGATGAGCGTCATACGACCGAAATCAATACAATGACCTTGCGCGAATGGGAGGAGGCCCCTTTTGTGCAAAGGCTGTTTTACCGGCTCTATCGCAACCCATTCCTGATGATCCCGATTGGCGGGTTATACACCTATGTGCTGGCCTATCGCTGGCCGCGCAATGTCTCCAAAATCGGCATACGCGAGGTGGTTCTCCACAATCTCGGCATCGCGCTTTGGGTCGCCCTGATCTGGAGCGGCTTCGGTCTTACAGGCGTCGCGGTCTATCTCTCAACCGTGTTTGTTGCGGGCTCGGTCGGGGTCTTCCTTGTCTATCTGCAACATAATTTCGAAGACACCTATTGGGATCGAAAGCCTGATCTGAATTATGCGCAAGCCGCCCTTCAAGGGGCTTCAGCGCTTGATCTTGGCTGGTGGTTTGACTTGGCGGTGGCCAATATCACCTATCATGACATCCACCATTTCAACGCCAATATCCCCTCATACAGGCTGCGCAATTGTCACCACGCCCTGCGCGAGAATTATGATATTCCAACAATTCATTGGCGCGAAGCCTTTCGCAGTTTCACCTTGAAGCTCTGGGATGAAGACGCAGGGCGGCTTGTGCCCTTCCCCAAAGAAAAGGCCCCTCAGGCCGCGACTGCCTTGCGCACCATATCCCAATAGATCGCTTCGACCTCCAAACGGTCCAAGCGCCCGCCCTCGCGGAACCATGTGGTCACGCCCGTCAGCATGGCGATGATAGCCATGGTCGCCAATTTGGTATCGGGCACCGCAAAATCGCCCGCCGCCTGCCCTGCCCGAAGCACCGCTTCAAGCCGTTCTTCATAATCGCGGCGCAGGCCTTCGATGATGGCGAAATTCTCCGCCTCCAGATTTCTAAGCTCCATATAGGCGATGAAGACCAATTCGGGCCGCTCAAGGTGAAACCCGATATGATGGCGCGTGAAATCCTCAAGCTGCTGCAAGGGCGGCGCATCAGGTGGCACCCAATCGGCCAAAAGCTCTTCCATATGGCCGCGCATCAACTCGAACAGAAGGGCCTGTTTGTCGGGCGTATATAGGTAGAGCGCACCTGCCTGCACCCCGACCTCCGCCGCGATCTGGCGCATGGAAACGGCCGCAAACCCGTGCCGCGCAAAGAGTTTCAGCGCAGCGGCGCGCACTTTCGGACCCGTGATATCAGCGTGACTGCCTTGTTTTCTTGCCATGCGCGCATTCTATATGAACAGATGTTCAATTCAAGCGCGCTGGACCTGCGCGCAAAGGCGCTGTATCGAGACGGCATGCGCATTCTAGGCCTCATATTTCTGGGCATCGCCATGTCCCTCTCCGCCTGCGGAGACCCGCTTCCGGGATTGGACGCGCGTTTGAGCGAAACCTCCCAGAATGCTGATTTCCCCGAATTGGTGCCGCTCGGGCCCCTTTTGAGCCAGCGCGACGCCCTTGAGCCGCTGGATACCGCTGCGGAAGGCGAAACTCTGGAAGCCCGCGCCGCGTCTTTGCGCGCCCGCGCTGCCGTATTGCGAAATATGACTCTGTAAAACTCTGCACGCCTGCGTTGCACCTCCCATCCGAGTTGGGTAACAGGAACGGGTCATTGAACTTGCCTTTGCCTGATTGGAGATCTCCCATGTCTGACCCCTTGCGCCTTGGAATTGCAGGCCTTGGAACCGTCGGTGTGGGGGTTGTGAAAATCATCCAGCGCGAAGCCGATCTATTGGCCAAGCGCTGTGGCCGTCCGATCGAGATCGTGGCCGTCTCAGCCCGCTCCAAAGACAAGGATCGCGGCGTGAACCTAAGCCGCTTTGCGTGGGAAGATGACCCTGTCGCCTTGGCCAAACGCGATGATATCGACGTCTTTGTTGAATTGATGGGTGGCTCGGAAGGCCCTGCCAAAGACGCAACCGAGGCCGCTATTGCCTCGGGCAAAGATGTGGTCACCGCCAATAAGGCCCTTCTGGCCTTGCATGGGCAGGCCTTGGCAGAAGCGGCCGAGGACAAATCCCTCGCCTTGCGTTTCGAAGCGGCCGTTGCGGGTGGTATTCCCGTGATCAAGTCCCTGACCGAAGGCTTGGCAGGCAACCAGATCACCCGTGTCATGGGCGTGATGAATGGCACCTGTAATTACATTCTGACCCGTATGGAAAATGCAGGCCTCAGCTATCAGGAAGCCTTTGACGAGGCAGACGGGCTTGGCTATCTGGAGGCAGACCCGAATTTGGATGTCGGCGGCATTGATGCGGCCCATAAGCTGACCCTGCTCAGCTCCATCGCCTATGGCACCAAGGTTGATTTCGCCTCGGTCGCTTTGGAAGGCATCGGTGCGATTACGATCGAAGATATCCGGCGTGCGGCCGATATGGGGTACAAGATTAAACTGCTTGGCGTGGCCCAGATGACGGGCCGTGGCCTTGAGCAACGCATGTCCCCCTGCCTTGTTCCCGCGACATCGCCGCTTGGCCAGTTGGAAGGCGGCACCAATATGGTGGTGTTGGAAGGCGATAGCGTGGGCCAGATCGTGCTGCGCGGCGCGGGCGCGGGCGAAGGCCCCACCGCCAGCGCTGTACTGTCAGATATTTGCGATCTGGCGCGCGGCATTCGTGTGCCAACCTTCGGCCAGCCCGCTCGCGGCCTGATGGACGCACCCGCCGCAAGCGCATCGGGCCCTTGCCGCTATTACATCCGTATGGACCTAAAGGATAAGCCCGGCGCTCTGGCCAAGGTCGCGACCGTTCTGGGCGATAATGGCATCTCTATCGACCGGATGCGCCAATATGATCACCCCGAAGATCACGCGCCCGTTTTGATCGTCACCCATAAAACCGCGCGCCCGTCACTGGATGCCGCCCTGAAGGATTTGCCTGAAACAGGCGTCTTGGAAAGCACCCCCGTTGCACTGCGCATCGAAGAGGTCTGACCCAAGCCGTCCCTTTTTTGGTTTTTTCTCGATGTTAGCGCAGACAGTCGCCTGTCGGTGACTTGCCGCCAAGACAAGGGACGGGTAACCCGAAGACAACGCTCTTTAAGGTAAGGAAAGCCGATGTCTGCCAATCCCACGACCGATTTCAATGACCGTATGCTCTCGCTCGGCCTCGCGCGTGTTTCAGAAGCGGCGGCCCTTGCCTCGGCAGACCTGATCGGACGCGGCGATGAAAAGGCAGCGGACCAAGCCGCCGTGAACGCGATGCGTGAGCAACTCAACAAGCTCGATATTCGCGGCACCGTGGTGATTGGTGAGGGCGAGCGTGACGAAGCGCCGATGCTCTATATCGGTGAGGAAGTGGGAACAGGCTCAGGGCCTGAGGTGGATATCGCACTCGACCCGTTGGAAGGCACCACCCTGACCGCCAAGGATATGCCAAACGCCTTGACCGTCATCGCGATGGGGCCGCGCGGCTCGATGCTGCATGCGCCAGACACCTATATGGACAAACTGGCCATCGGCCCGGGCTTTGCCAAGGATGTGGTCAGCCTTGATATGTCCCCCGCCGAGCGCGTTTCAGCCCTCGCCGAGGCGCGTGGCTGTGCGGCCTCCGATATCACCGTTTGTGTGCTAGAACGCCCGAGACACGAAGCCATGATCGCCGAAATCCGCAGCACGGGCGCCGCGATCCGCCTGATCACCGATGGGGATGTTGCAGGCGTGATCCACACCGCCGAGGCCGAGCTGACGGGCATTGATATGTATATGGGCCAAGGTGGCGCGCCCGAGGGGGTGTTGGCCGCCGCCGCGTTGAAATGCATGGGCGGGCAGATGTGGGGCCGTCTTTTGTTCCGCAATGAGGATGAAAAAGCCCGCGCCGCCAAGGCAGGCATCACCGATCTGGACCGCATCTATAACCGCGATGAGATGGTCACACAGGATGTAATCTTCGCGGCAACGGGCGTGACCTCAGGCTCCATCCTTGCAGGGATCAAGCGCGAGCCCGGATATACAACGACCGAGACAATCCTGATGCGCTCGAAAACGGGCTCGATCCGCCGGATGACCTATCGCAACCCAACAACGTGAGCCCAGATGCAAGCGGCGTTAATCCTGATTGATTTCCAGACAGGCTTTGACGCCCCCCTTTGGGGCGCGCGCAACAACCCTGATGCCGAAGCAAAAGCGGGCGCGCTGCTGGCCCATTGGCGCAAGCACGGCGCGCCCGTGTTGCATGTGCGCCATCTCAGCATTGAGCCCGGCAGCCCCTTGGGCGCAGCCACGGGCGGGATTGATTTCAAGCCCGAGGTCACACCGATTGGCGGCGAACCCGTTTTCGAGAAATCGGTCAATTCCGCCTTCATCGGCACAAACCTTGAGGCCCATCTGCGCAGCAATGCCATCTGTTATCTGGTGATCTGCGGCCTGACCACGCCGCATTGCGTCTCGACGACCACTCGGATGGCGGCCAATCTGGGCTTTGGCGTCCGCCTTGCCCATGACGCCTGCGCAAGTTTCGCTGTTAATGCCGATACAAGCTGGCAGGCTGGCCTTGCACCATTGGAGCCCGAGGCGATCCATCAAACCGCGATCTCGCATCTGCACGGTGAATTCGCGCAAGCGGTCTCGGTGGCGGAGCTGCTGGATGGCCAGCCATGACGGCTTTTCTGGGCGTAGATCACTCACTGACGGGGCGGCGTTGGGTCGGGCCTGATAGTGCCGAGGAACGCCTATCAGATGCCATCGCCCGCGAAGCTGCCTTGCCCCCTGCCGTAGCGCAGGTTCTGGCCAAACGCGGGGTAGCCCCTGAAGCCGCGCAAAGCTTTCTCAAACCCGCCTTGCGCGACCTGCTGCCCGACCCGATGACCATGAAAGATATGGAGCCTGCCGCCTTGCGGGTACTGGCCGCGGTCAAGGCCAAGCAACGCGTTGCGATCTTTGCCGATTATGACGTGGATGGCGGCAGCTCGGCCGCCCTGCTGATAGATTGGTTCCGCCAGATGGGGCTGAACACCACCCTTTATATCCCCGACCGCATTGATGAAGGCTATGGCCCGAATGAAGCCGCCATGGCCGATCTGGCCCGCGCGCATGATCTGATCATCTGTGTGGATTGCGGAACTCTATCGCATGGCCCGATTGCCGCCGCGAAAGAGGCGGATGTGATTGTGCTGGATCACCACTTGGCAGGCGTAGAGCTTCCGGATTGCGTGGCTGTCGTGAACCCCAACAGACAGGATGAGGATGGCGCGCTCGGCCATCTTTGCGCGGCTGCCGTGGTGTTTATGCTGCTGGTTGATGTCAACCGCAGGCTGCGGGCAGAGGGCGTTGCAGGCCCTGATCTGATGGCGATGCTTGATCTGGTGGCTCTGGCCACCGTGGCGGATGTGGCGCAGCTTACAGGGGTCAACCGTGCCTTTGTTCGGCAGGGGCTGACCGTGATGGGGCGGCGCGACCGTGTGGGGCTTGTGGCGCTTGCCGATATTGCGCGACTCGACCGTGCGCCGTCCTCTTATCATCTGGGGTTTGTTCTGGGGCCGCGCATCAATGCAGGCGGACGCATCGGTGAGGCTGATCTGGGCGCACGCCTTCTGGCCAGCACCGACCCGCATCAGGCCGCCACGATGGCCAAACGGCTTGATGATCTCAATACAGATCGCCGCGAGATCGAGGCGCGGGTGCGCGACGAAGCCATGGAGCAGGCCAAAACCCGCGGCGCGGAGGCTCCTCTGGTCTGGGCTGCCGCCGATGGCTGGCATCCGGGCGTTGTGGGGATTGTGGCCAGCCGCCTGAAAGAAGCCACCAACCGCCCCGCCATTGTGATCGGCTTTGACGGCGATGACGGAAAGGGCTCGGGGCGGTCTATCTCGGGCGTTGATCTGGGCGCCGCGATCCAGAAACTCGCGGCTGAGGGCTTGTTGCTCAAAGGCGGCGGGCACCGCATGGCCGCAGGCCTCAGCCTGACCCGCGCACAGCTTGAACCTGCAATGGCGCGCCTGACGGAGTTGATGGCCAAACAGGGCGCAGGCGAGGCTGGCCCCGCCGATCTACGCCTTGACGGTGTGATGATGACCGAGGCTGCAACACCCGAATTGATCGACCAGATCGAGGCCGCTGGCCCCTTTGGCGCAGGCGCCCCCGCCCCGCGCTTTGTCTTTCCCGATATGCGCATCAAATTCTGCAAACCTGTCGGCGAGGGGCATCTGAAACTGACCCTTGGCGATGGCGGCCCCGTGACGCTGGATGCGATCTGCTTCAATGCGGTGCAATCGGGCCTGTTTGACGCGCTTTCAAACCATCAGGGCCGCAAACTCCATGCCGCTGGCCGGATCGAGGTCAATCACTGGCAAGGACGCCAGCGCACCCAACTGCGTTTGGATGACGCAGCATGGAGCAGCTAGAGCCGCGTTTTCTTTGGTGTTTCGCGGGACCCTCAAAAAAGATTTGAGCCAAGCGAGAATCCTCTTGCGCCCCCCCTCGGGTTTTCCTAATAACCGCCCACCACGAGTGGCCCGTTCGTCTATCGGTTAGGACGCCAGGTTTTCAACCTGGAAAGAGGGGTTCGATTCCCCTACGGGCTGCCACTTCCCCACTAGCGCGATATGTTCACGGCAGTTGCTGCCGCCGCTTGCTGCATTTGCAGTCGCGACGGCTTTGTTCTCAATGCATGAAATGCAGTTCGCCAAAGGTCTTGCGCCAATCTGCGACCTCCGCTGCCGTGGAGGTTCCGTTCAGCGCCTCGGCGATCAGTTTGGCCAAGCGCGGGGCATCTTGCGATGTCATCCCCCAACGCACCATCTCGGGCGTGCCGATCCTCAACCCGTTCATATCGCCTTCGACCAATGCGCTTGGCAGGCCGATGCCACAGGCCAGAAACCCGTTTTCACGCAATAGCTTTGAGGCCGCCTGCCCGCCCCCGAACGGCGCGGCAAGCACCGCAAATTGATGGGAGCCTGTGAAGCCATCCGCCCCAGAGAAAACAGGCACGCCCCGCGCGTCCAGCGCCGCGGCGAGCGCTTGCGACATCGCGATCATCTCGGCCGCATAGGCTTGGCCGTAATCGCGCCAATCCAGCATGCTCACCGCCAGCGCTGCCGTTTTCGAGGCGTCAAAATTCGCCGTCATCCCCGGAAAAGCGATGGCATCAAGCGCCTTGGCAATCTCAGCATCATTGGAGACGATCAAACCACCCGCAGGGCCGCCCAAGCTTTTATAGGTGCTCATCGTCATGAAATGCGCGCCCTCATGCAGCGGGTTCGACCATGCCCGCCCCGCGATGATCCCGCATTGATGGGCTGCATCAAACATTAACTTGGCCCCGACCTCATCCGCGATGACACGCAATTCGGCCACGGGATGTTCAAACAGGTTCAAGCTGCCACCAATGGTGATCAGTTTGGGATGCTCAGACAGCGCCAGCTTCCGCAGCCCCTCAAGGTCAACGGTATAGCCATCGGGATTGACCGGCGCCTCAAGGATACGCAGCCCATAGAGCCCCGCGCAGCCCGAGATATGATGGGTCACATGGCCACCGATACTGGCAGGCGGCGCGATGATCGTATCACCCGGTTTGCAGGTCGCCATGAAGCCATAGAGATTTGCAATCGCCCCTGAGGGCACGCGGACTTCCGCAAATTTTGCGTCAAACACTTCCGCACAGATCTGCGCGGAAATCACCTCGATCTCCTCGATCGCCTCCAGCCCCATTTCATATTTATCGCCCGGATATCCCAAAGACGGACGCGAGCCGATGCCACTGGCCAGCAAGGCTTCGGCCTTGGGGTTCATCACATTGGTCGCGGGGTTGAGGTTGAAGCATTCCTCCTCATGGATCACGCGGTTCTGTTCGGCCAAATCTTCGATACGGGCCAGCAAGGCCTCGGAGGGGGTGTTGGCCGCTTTCGATGCGATATCGCGAACCAGTGTTTCGCTGGTGCTTGGCACCCAATCTCTGTGTGCAAGGGTCATTTAAGGTCTCCGCTGTTTTCGGGATGGTGGAAGCAATCAGATGACAAAGCAAAGCAGTTTTGCTATTTCTTGCCGTAGAAAAACTAAGGCTATTAGATGAGTGTCGCCCCGAAACGCCCCAAAGGCCCACCCCTGAATGCGATGCGCGCCTTTGAAGCCGCCGCCCGCCATGTCAGCTTTGTTGCCGCGGCTGAGGAATTGAACGTCACCGCAGGCGCAATTTCCCAGCATATCAAAACCTTGGAAAGTTGGGCGGGCATGCCGCTGTTTCGCAGGAATGCCCAAGGGGTAGATCTGACCCGCGCGGGCCAAACGCTTGCAGCCGATTTCACCGCCGCTTTCGACCGTTTGGCCGATGCCACCTATGCCTTGCGCAATCTCAAGCCGAATGCCGATTTCCACATCGCGACCCTACCCTCAATCGCGCAGCTTTGGCTGCCCAAACGCCTGAGCAGGATCCGAGAGCGCTTCCCCGAGATCAGCTTCTCCGTCACCGCGATGGAATCCCCGCCAAGCCTTGCAAGAGAGCTGTTTGACCTGTCGATCTTCTTTGCCACCCCAGATGGATCACCCGACCAGATATCGATTTGCCGTGATGAAATTCTGCCCGTTTGCGCATCCTCGCGCGCGGGCCTTGCTACAGTTCAAGGCGCTTTTCCCAATATGGCGCTTTTGCATGATCAAAGCTGGGTCAGCGATTGGTCGATCTGGGCCAAAACTGCAGGCCTGCCCATTCCCGATCCGCAAAGCGGGGCCAAGTTTTCCCTCTACAGCCTTGCCGTGGAAGAGGCCAAAGCGGGGGCAGGCGCGTTGATGGGGCATCTGTGCCTGATCGAGGATGCGCTGGCATCCCGCGCCCTGACGCCCCTGCATGACCATATTTGTGACACAGGGCGCGCCTTGGTGGTTCAAATGCCGCAAGCATCCCGCAGACGCCCCGAAACCGAGCAGGTCATCACATTGCTTGCGGATTTATCCCTGCCCTAACCAGCACTTGGTCCTAAACCTGCAACGCCTTCAAACCTGCGATACTTTTCCTAGCAAAGCAGTCAGAAGGGCTGGTGAAATGCAAAATGACGGCGTTGCCTTATTCTCGCCCCTTTTTGGTCATTGCCGCATCACAGTTGCCGTGTTTAAAGACTCTTGCCGAAAAATAAGGGCCCAAAAAAGGGCTCAGGCAAGACGAGCAGAGATATGACATTGTTGAGTGACATCGCTGGCGGCAGCGAAGTCTGCGGGACCGCCAATTATGGTGACCGAAACGGTCATCGCGTTTTTGAACAAAACGTTCAAAGGCGCGTTATTTGTTTGTCTTATACACCCCGTAATCCCTACGGGGAGGTCGCGACATGACGACCTATCGTTCCTTTACAGGGTATTCGGCAAGCACCCTCGGGATTAGTGAAAATCCCGCTGTAAACGAAACCTTCAACACCACAGGCGCCGCAAGCTTGCAAATCATCTTCCGCGATGATGATGCGGATACGAATGTTGGGGGAGATGTTACGAATGAGGCAAGCTCGGACGGCGATCAATCTGTCTATATAACTGACAATGGTGGCACCGTTCTTGAGGACGGGAGCGCCGTCTATCTTGAGGCATCCTTTACCTACACGATCGCCGGCGACCCCACAGTCTATACTGGCTACATGTTCGAAACGGACAATGTCAGTGGTTTCGACTTTGTTATATTCGAGGCCGGCACGCCCGCTGGTGCGGCGACAATCACATCGGTCAACTTTAACCCTAGCCCCAATTCTGTTGAATACAGCGTCTTACAATCTGGCGACGAGACCTTTGACACTACGACATCAACAGGCCTCAACCTGAATGACGATGACCTCATCGTCGCGGGCGACGGTAATGACACCATCAATGGCGGCGGGGGCAGTGATTTTCTGTCTGGCGGCGATGGCGATGATCTCTTCCTCCTGACAGACTTCCCAGAGGGCGGAGGCCCCGCGACGGGCGGGGTGACGGGCGGCACGCCAACTATTGTCAACCAGACGACCGCCACCAACCAATCGCCACCCAAAATGTTGGCGTTGGATGACGGCCGCGTTTTGTATGTTTGGAACGATGACGCCAATACCGACAGTGCTAATACGGACCTACATGGGCGGATTTACAACGCCGATGGTACGCCCTCCAGCGACCAGTTCCAGATTGGGACTTGGGGCGTTAGCGGTGATGAAGGGTTTGACCTTCAAGCAATTGACCTTGCGCAAACATCCGATGGCAATGTCTTCATCGGCTTTGTGCGCAGCCGATATGACAACGTTGAAGCACCCGCATTTTCGGTCATCGATCCAAGCTTTGCCCCCACTGACACGGCAAATTTTGTTGTCGCCAGCAACCAACTTTTCACAGGCCAAATCGATAACGAATCTCCCTCCGTTCTGACCGCATTGGATGACGGTCGTATTTTAGCCGTCTGGAGCAGAAACGGCGAAAACGACTGGGGCGACATGAGCGTGCAAGGTCGGATCTTCAATTCCGACGGCACCCCTTCGACCAACCAATTCCAGATCGGAACTTGGGATGTCGATGGCAGCAACTATTTCGACATCGATACAATTGATGTGGTCCAAGCGGACAATGGCAATGTCTTTGTCGGCTATGTGCGCGACAATGAAAATGGCGGCGAAACCCCTGTTTTCTCGGTCATAGATCCAAGCTTCAACCCTGGTGATGCAGGCTTTACCCCTGTCACAGATCAGCTTTTCCCTGATGCGGATGCACCAGGCGTGGAATCGCCGCCAATCCTGACCACGCTGGATGACGGGCGTGTTCTGGCGGTTTGGAATAATAGCGCAAACGCGGATAACGGCACCGGCATGACGATCCAAGGCAGGATCTTCAACAATGACGGGACAGCCTCTACCGACCAGTTCCAGATCGGCAACTGGGCCGTCGACGGGTATGATGGTCGCAATATCGATGCCATGGATGTCACCCAGACCTCTGATGGCAACGTCGTTATTGGCTTTGTGCGCAATACATCAAACGGCACGGATGAGCCTGCCTTCCACATCATTGACCCCAGTTTTGCTCCAACTGATCCTGGCTTTGCCGTCATAAGCGATGTCGAAATTCAGGAAACCGACGCAGGCTTTTACGAATCCGCGCCAGTGCTGGCCAGCTTGGCTGGCGGTCGTTTTGTGGCTGTCTGGAAGGAAAACGAGCTTGGCGATGGTAACCTTGCCTATCGCGTCTTCAATTCGGATGGCAGCCCCGTAACTGGCGACATTGTTGTCTCAAATAGCACGGCAAATCAGGTCGACGCCTTAAACGGCTTCGATGTTAACTCCATCTCCGTAGTTGCAACAGGCCCCAATACATTCGTCATCGGCTGGGTCGGTGCGAATGATGGCTCTGGCACTGGGGCTTTCACCTCGGGTCCGATCACACTTGAAACCGATGACGGCTTTGGCAATGACACCATCGTCGGCGGAGAGGGTGCCGAGACCACTGGCGACACGATTGATGCCTCAGGCATGAATAATGGGATCGACGTCACTTTTGACGGCGATGAATCGGGAACGATCACCCAGAACGGCGGGCCCTCAGGAAATACGTCAAATGCCATTTTCTCGGAAATCGAGACCATTATCGTTACGGATTATGATGACATCATTGATGCCAAAGCGACGACGCAAGGCGTCACATTTGATGGTATGGCTGGCGATGACTTCATACAGGGTGGTGCAGGCAACGACTCCATTCTGGGCAGTGAGGGGAATGACACGCTCCTTGGTGATGGGGCGAATGATACCATTGATGGTGGTGCGGATGATGACCTCATCTATGGCGACAATAGCGGCGTTGCTGTCCCCGCCTCCCCTGCGGATACAACCAGCACAAACACGGCTAGAAATTTCGAGGTTATATCACTCGGAAATATCAGTGTTGAGTTAGACCCGACCGAAGGAAACCAAGTTGCCGAAAACAGGGCCGATGCGGCCTTTCAGGGCGCAACCTTTGGCTCCCCCACCGACCCGCTTTCGGAAAACGTTGTCACACTTTCCGAGGTTGGCTCTGTCGCAACAGTCTATGACGGCGACAACTTTAACATCAATGACAGATTCCAGATTAATGGAGGCGTCCACCAGACCTTTGACAGCGCCGCCATTTATGACGGTACCGTCATCACCTATGAAGACGGTACGACAGCAACAGTTTCAGCCGTGGTGTTTCAGGACACCAACGGCAATACGTATCTTGCTCCTGAGTTTTCAGCGAACACGGATACAACACTCTATACCGCTCAACCCATTACCAGTATCACCCTGGGAACGGCCGATGTTAACTCAGCCATCTACTTAACCGCGACCCGTGTCGAAGACAGCTGGGTTGAATTCTCGGAAACAGACTCGGTGGCCGCCGGCCAGAATGACGGCGACGACTCGATCGAGGGCGGCGCGGGCAACGACACGATCTACGGCGAAGGTGGCGATGACACCATTGATGGTGGCATTGGGGCCGACAGCTTGCTTGGCGGCGCAGGCGAGGACACGATCGCGGGCGGCGCTGGTGCGGACACTATCACCGGCGGATCAGGCGGAGATTTCATCGACTATAGTGGCTCAGACGCAGGCGTCTTGATCGACTTTGGAATTTATGGAGACGGGGTCGGCAGTGGCGGTCATGCCGAGGGGGATGTATTCAACGAAGTTGATGACATCATCGGTTCGGGCTTTGACGATACACTCTCTGGATACGACGCGACTTATGACGGCCGTTCGATCAGTAACATTATCGATGGCGGCGCAGGAAATGACCGCATCGATGGCGAGGGCGGAAACGACTCGCTGATCGGTGGTGCTGGCAATGACACCCTGATCGGTGGCGCTGGCGTTGACACATTGACGGGTGGCGCCGATGCCGACACCTTCTTTGCCGATGGCACCGCTGACCTCATCACTGATTTCGATACCACCGATGGCTTGGGCGATAATGACCCAAGCAACAATGATTTCATTGATCTCTCGGCTATCTATAACGAGACAACTCTGGCCGCGTGGAATGCCACGCCAGGCAACCCGCAATATAACAATCCTCTGGCATGGCTGAAGGCCGACCAAGCCGATGGCACGCTGGATGAAGCGGGTGGATTGCAGATCCAGAATGGTGGCAGCGCGGTTGCGGGGGATGATTTCTTCCTCGAAAACACCGCCGTTGTCTGTTTCGCACGCGGCACCCGCATCATGACCCCTTTCGGAGATATCCCGATCGAAGAGCTTGAGCGTGGTGACATGGTCAAAACGCTGGATCACGGTATGAAGCCGATCCGCTGGATCGGTCACCGCAAACTTAGCGCCGATGATCTGGCCAAGGCCCCTGCTATGCGCCCCATCCTGATCAAGGCCGGCTCCATTGGCGGTGGCCTGCCCAAGACCGATTTGGTCGTCTCACCACAGCATCGCGTCATGATCCGCTCGCGCATTGCCAAACGTATGTTCGGCAAGGAAGAAGTATTGATCGCCGCCAAACATCTTTTGGCCATTCCCGGTGTCTCGGTGATCGAGGAGTGTGACGGTGTTGAATACTGGCATTTCCTCTTTGACCAACACGAGGTGGTCTTTGCCGAATCCATGCCAGCCGAGTCGCTCTATACGGGCAAGGAAGCGCTCAAAACGCTCTCTGAGAAATCCCGCAAAGAGATTTTCACACTCTTCCCAGAACTGGCAAATCTGGACCATGACAAGCTTGGCGTCGATTGCCCCTCACCTATGGGCGCACGGATTTTCCCCAAAGGCCCTGAGGCCCGTGAATTGACCAAACGCCACATCAAAAATGACCAAGCGCTTCTGGTCTCGGCCTGCTTTGTCTAAAGGCTGCGGCCATACAGCGTCCAATCTTCGGCGTTAAGCATTCTATGATATTGACGTACCGAGAGCGCCAAGTCGCGATCGCCTAAGCGGCAGATTGTCTGCGCCACAACACCGATAGATGGCAGCACGGGCCTTTGTGACTGGTCGCACTTATTCTGAAGGGATCAGCCGCGCGCGCCTTCAAAGGCCCTGATCGCAACGCCTGCCCCTTCCAAACCACGGCGCAACCCGCCAGCGATCTGCACCGCCTCGGGCGTGTCGCCATGCAGGCAGATCGTGTCGATCCGTGTGGGAATATGCTTACCGCTCTCGGAGATGATCGCACCTGCGCGCAGCATCTCAAGAATACGCGCGGCCGCACGCTCGGGGTCATGAATAACAGCACCCGCCTTGCGTCGATCCACCAAGGTGCAATCATCGTTATACGCACGGTCAGCAAAAATCTCGCAGGCCATTTTGCACCCCAGATCGGTTGCAGCCTGTTGCTGTGCGGTGCCTGCCAAAACCATGATGATGATCTCGGGCGCGACCGACAGGGCCGCCTCGTAGCAGGCCCGCGCCATATCGACATCCTCTGAGGCCATATTGGCCAAGGCGCCATGCAGTTTAAGATGCCTGACCGAACCACCCGCCGCCCGCGCCATGGCTTGCGCCGCGCCGATCTGGTAGCGGACAAGGTTTCCCAATTCTGAATGGTTCAAATCCATACGTCTGCGGCCAAAGCCTTGCAGATCAGCAAAGCCTGGATGCGCACCGATCCCGACATCACGCGCCACCGCCTGCGCCATCACACGCGCCATCACATCGGCATCGCCTGCATGATACCCGCAAGCAATATTGGCCGATGAAACCACCTCCAATAGAGCGTCATCCGCGCCCATTGGCCATGGGCCGAACCCCTCGCCCATATCGGCATTCAGATCGACGCTTGCCTGCATGTGTTACTCCTCCTCGGTTCCAGCGATCACACCGCTGATCAAGTCATAGGCCAGAAGATCGCGCATGTCCTGCGGGTCGCGCACGAGCCGCTTGAGATTTGCACGCAACCCCTTGCGCGATTGCGCGGCCGCGCGTTCGGCTATGAGGGCCTCATCAAGGCTTACAAAGCGGAATTTCAACCTCGCACCGGGGGCTGCTTGTGCCATGCGCGGCAGATCACAAGGCAGGACCGAGCCGATTCTTGGATAGCCGCCCGTGGTTTGGCATTCTGATAGAAGAACAAAGGGCGTGCCATCGCCCGTGATCTGGATATCCCCCGGCACGATCGCCTCGGATAGAACCGATAAACCCGACTGTGATTGAAACCCTTCCCCCTCGGGCAAAAGGCGCACGCCCATCCTGTTGCCGCGGCTGTCCCGCGTGAAGCTTTCAGCTTCAAAGCGCGCGATTTGGTCCGCGCTGAACAGGCCCGTTTGCAATCCCGCCACAACCCGCAGCACGCCGCCATTGAAACGGGTATCTTGAGCAAGGCACAGCCCTGTCTCAGTGGTCTTGCCATCAGGCCCGAGGTCCAACTTGGCCCCGTCTGCAATCACCTGCCCCAGCCCCGCCGTCAAATGAGCCGAGCGCGCGCCAAGTGTACGTGCACCCACAATACCACCACCCAGATGGAGGTAACCGTAAACACCTTCCACCGCAGGCCCGATCACCAGCCGCCCGCCTTTTTGCAAAAGATGCGAGGCATTCCAGACCAGCGGGGCGCCATCAATACTGGCGCGCATTTGCGCCCCTGTCAGGGCGATGCGGCTGTCTTGTGTAACCTCGAATTCGCCGCCCATGCCCGCCATTTCCAACACGGCGCAATCCTCACCCTGCCCCAGAAGCGCCGCCCCTTCGGCAAGCGCCAAACGGTCCACCGCACCGCCCCGCGACAGGCCGAAAGCCAGATACCCCGTGCGGCCAAGATCCTGCACAGTGAGCGCAGGCCCTGCTTTATGCACATGCAATTGGGCGCTCATGGGATCACCTGCGCCTTGGCGCCGCCATCGGGGCCATCCATCCGCATCCGTTCATAGATGTCGCGGCTCACGGCCTCGAATAGCACCTCATCTCCGGGACGAAGAACAAAAGCCTCCTCCGCCTCGGGGCGAAACAGGCGAAAAGCCGTTTGCCCGATATGCCGCCAGCCTGTGGGGGTTGAGACGGAAAACAACACCAATTGCCGGATCGCCACGACCAATGCGCCAACGGGGACCTTATCGGTCAGGGCTTGCTGGCGGGGAATGTTCCATGCAGGGGGCAATTCGCCCAGATAGGGCTGGCCAGGTGCGAAACCGATGGTCTGCACGCGCACAGGGGTTGATGATATCTCGGCAATAGCCTCCGCCGCGCTCATGCCTGCGGCGGCGGCGGCTTCTTCCAATTGGGGAGCAAGGTCGGTGCCGTAAACCGTGGGAATACGCCAGAGCCGCCTGCCTTGTGGCAGCTCGGCCCCGTACCAATCACGGCTTTCCAGCAGGTCCCGCAGCCGCGCAATAAGCGCATCATGGGGCAGTTCAAAGGGGTCGAATTTCACCAATGTCGAGACAAGCGATGTTGAGGTCTCGCAAAGGCCTGCCAAACCTTCGCGCTCAACCGCATGGCGAAAGGCCAAGGCCGCACGATTGGCAGGCTCGTTCAAGCTGTCGCCAAAGCTGACAAGCACACCGTCAACCCCAAGCGTACGGATCGCGGGCCAGATGATCTCTGGGGTTTGGGACTGAAGGGTGCTGGATGCGCTCATGGCGCTAGAATGCACCGCAATGCGCTGATGTCCAGTTAGGACGGGCGGGGATCACTGCGGATCAGCACCCTCAGGGGCAAGGGTGGCCAGCTCGGGGGTTTCTACCACAGGCTCGGCACAGGCGGCGGCCAAACGTGTGCTCAGCGCAATGCCTCCATTCGCGACCTCATCGATGCGCCAAGCAGGCCCACTTGAAAGCAGGGTGAAGGTGATCACCTCTTGCACCACCTCGCGCTCCAGAACCGACACGGCAATCTGGGCGGCCGAGCTTGTCTGGGCAAGCGTATCAACACGGTAGCTTGCGCGGCGATAGTCCTGCGTAGGCAGAAGCGGGTTGAAATCGAGCGAGGCCGCGCTTTGCGCGATCGCGCATGTCTCGGCTGCCGCGATCTGTTGGGAAAGGCTTGGCGTAAAGAATGAGGCGCGCTGCGCAGGATCGGCGAAGGCATCAATCTGGACGCTGCGCCCGTCATAGATGCGGGCCATCAGGCCTTGCGGGCCGCTCAATGGGGCCGATGGTTCAGACGCCACACAAGCGCCAAGCGCCAGAACTGTCATCAGTAAAACCGCAGGTCTCATCATCACCATACCCCAAATTCAATATGCGCTGGCTCCTACCCCATTCGACGCGCCGAGGGAAGAGGTTTGCCCATGGCGGGAAAAGGAAAGCCGCCCATAGGCAAGTATGGGCGGCTTTCGGATTGCTGGTTGGTCAGATCAGTCTTCGAGGCTCAGCGCCACAAAGCGGGGGTTGCCCGCACGGCGGATAAGCAAAAGGATGCTCTTTTGCCCCGCCTCGCTGGCCTCCGAGATACGCTCCTCGAAGGAGGCGAGATCAACAACCGCTTGCTGCCCCACTTCGGTGATCACATCCCCTGCCTGCAGGCCTTTTGCAGCCGCATCGCTTTCGACGTCAACCGCCTCGATAACCAGCCCTTCAACCCCTTGTGCGCCCAATTGTTCGCGCAGCTCATCGGTCAACGGCGTAACGGTCATGCCCAGAACCTCGCCCGAGCTTGGCTCAACACTTGGCTCTTCACCAGGCATGGCCTGATCGGCTGTCTCGGCTGTTTCGCGGCGGCCCAAGGTCACGCGCAAGGTTTGTGTCTGGCCATCACGGAAGACAACCATGCGAACCGTCTCGCCCACGGGGGCTGCGGCCACCACACGGACAAGCTCGCGCGTATCCTGAACATCACGACCATCGAAATTGAGGATCACATCCCCCACTTCAACGCCCGCATCGCGCGCAGGGCCTTCTGGCACATCTGTCACCATCGCGCCGCGTGCATCCTCAAGCGCGAGGCCTTCGGCGATATCCGCGGTTACATCTTGAATGCGCACACCCAGCCAACCACGGCGGGTTTCGCCAAATTCATTGAGCTGCGAGACCACATCCTCAACCACGGCCGAGGACATCGCAAAGCCGATCCCGATCGAGCCGCCATTGGGGCTGAGGATTGCGGTGTTCACCCCGATCACGTCCCCTTCAAGATTGAACAGGGGGCCACCCGAATTGCCGCGATTGATGGCGGCATCGGTCTGGATATAGTCATCATAAGTGCCAGACAGGGCGCGCTCACGGGCCGAGACGATCCCCACCGAGACCGAGAAGCCCTGACCGAGCGGGTTGCCCACGGCCATCACCCAATCGCCGACACGCATTGCATCGCTATCGCCAAAAGCCACAAAGGGAAGCGCCGCGTCAGGCTCTACCTTCAACAGTGCGATATCGGTATTCGGGTCTGTCCCGACAATCGTTGCTTCCAGTTCTTGGCCTGAGCGAAACTCGATGATGATTTCATCAGCGCCTTCAATCACGTGGTTATTTGTGACGATGAACCCATCCTCGGAAATCACGAACCCCGATCCAAGCGCCTGACTGCGGCGTGACTGGTTTTCGCCCGGACCGTTGCGGTTCATGAAGTCATTGAAGAAATCTTCCAAAGGCGAGCCTTCGGGCACAACAGGCTGTGGCCCAGTGCGGCCCGCCACAATCGCCGATGTGGTGATATTGACCACCGAGTCGCCAACCTGATCAACCAGATCAGCAAAGCTGTTGGGGGGCGCGGATTGCGCGCGCGCAGGGTTGGCGCTCAGGATCGCTGCCAGCAACAGCATCGCCGACATCAAGATCAGCATCGCCAAGCGATATGATGTCATGCGGTCTTGGGTTTGCGCCCGAGCGACGCTCTGGCTTTTGGATTGAACAAGCTCTTGGCTATTCACGAACATTCCTCCTGTTCTGCCGTTAACAAGCGCAGGCAGGCCGCGCTTATCCGTTCCCAGTAATATTTGCCTTCGCATCCCATCAATCAAGCGCGTGAGATGAATTCCGCGTCACATGGACGTGATGGTGTCTTTACCTTGGCGCTGGCTCTTGCCCTCAGGCAGGGCGCGGCTAGCAGGAAGCCCCTCAAATCAGGCTCATCCCCAATGAGACAAGCACAGCCCCCAAGGCAACCGCCGCCAATCCAACCAGCCGCCGCGTCTCAAGCGGTATCTGCGCGATCAGCCGCAACATATCTTCGAAGCGTGAAGGGGCCAGTGCGAACACCAGCCCCTCAAACACAAGCACCATTCCGATGCCCAATATCAACAGATCGAACATGCCCGACCCTTATTGTGCAGGAGCCACTCCGCCAGATGCACCCAGATACTCGAAGAATTCGCTATCGGGGCTGATCACCATGGTCGAGTCCGTTCCATCCAGCGCACGGCTATAGGCGGCCATCGAGCGATAGAATTCGAAGAATTCTTCGTCCTGTGTAAAGGCCTCGGCAAAGATACGGTTCCGCTGAGCATCCGCTTCACCGCGAATGATCTCGGCTTCACGATTGGCGTCCGAGACCAGCTCGACCACCGTACGATCAGCCAGCGCGCGAACACGTTGCGCGGCTTCCGCACCACGGGCCCGCTCATCGGTGGCTTCCCGCTGACGTTCGGCCTCCATACGTGCGAAGGTTGCTTCAAGGTTTTGCTGCGGCAATTCCGTCCGCTTCAAGCGCACATCAAGCACTTCCAGACCAAGACGTTCACCCAAGCTGCGGGCGCGCAAAGTGATCTGCGCCATCAAGGCGGCCCGTTCATCAGACAGGATTGTGTTCGATGTAACGCCATCCGCACCAAGCACGGCACGAATTTGCGGGTTCAAAATATCCTCAAGCTGGCCTTCGGCGGCGCGCATGCCACCTGCACCAACCGCCTGACGGAACGCCACAACATCGGCAATCCGGTACCGCGCGAAAGCGTCAACAACCAAACGACGATCATCCGAAGGCGTGACCTCGATCGGGGTGGTATCGAGCGACAGGATACGGTCATCATAAAAGACAACTTCCTGAATGAAGGGCACTTTGAATGCCAAACCCGGCTCTTCAATCACTTGGCGAATTTGACCAAATTGAAGGACCAGCGCCTTCTGGCGTTCATCCACGATGAAGATCGAGCTGAGGACCAAAGCCACCGCAAGGAAGACAACAGGGATAAGATAGGTAATGCGTTTCATCAGTTATTCTCCCCAGTCGAGCCACGGCGCAAATCATTGAGCGGCAGATAGGGCACAACGCCATTGCCGCCATTTTCGCCTTCGCCAAGGATAACGAGGTTAACGTCACCCAAGACCTGCTCCATTGTTTCGAGATAAAGACGACGACGGGTCACGTCGGGTGCGCCTTGATATTGTTCCAGAACAGCGAGGAAACGGCTGGCTTCACCTTCCGCCTCATTGACCACGCGGGCGCGGTAACCTTCGGCTTCTTCCAGAACCTGAGCCGCTTCACCACGTGCACCCGCGAGGGCTTGGTTGGCATAGGCATCAGCCTGACGCTCAAGACGGTCACGTTCCTGCTCGGCGGCCTGAACGTCGCGGAATGCGTCGATCACTTCGGCGGGCGGGTCAGCGCGGTCAAGGTTGAGACGCACCACATTCACACCAGCATCATAGCTGTTCAGCGTGGTCTGGATCAGTTCACGAACATTTTCCGCAATCAATTCACGATCCCTGTTCAGGATCGGCGAAAGCTCGGATTGTGCGATAACTTCGCGCATCGCAGCTTCCGACACCGCGCGCACGGTCGCTTCGGGATCGCGCAGATTGAACAGGAATTCGGCTGGATCATTGATGTTCCAGACAACCTGGAAATCGATATCGACGATGTTTTCGTCGGTGGTCAGCATCAAACCTTCCGCATCACGGGCAATGCCCAATGCTTCGGTTCGCTGAGTTGTCACCTCGATCACTTCGGCAGTCACGAAAGGCCAAGGCGCGATATGGGGGCCATCGCCCGTGGTGCGGGAATATTCGCCAAGGAACAGTTCAACACCCTGCTGCGAGGGCTGCACCGTGTAGAAGGAGGCGAAGAACCAAGCTGCCACAACACCCGCGGCACCCAGTGCATACATGCCCTTGGTAGGCTTGAAGCCTTCACCATTGCCACCGCCGCCGCCATTGGGGCGATTGCCGCCACCACGACCGCCCATCAGGACGCGCAATTGTTCCTGACCTTTGCGCACGATCTCGTCGATCTCGGGCAACTGCTGGCCGCCATTATCTTCGGGCCTGCGCCCGCCACGATTGTCATTATCACCGCCGCGGTTTCCACCACCGGGGCCGCCGCCCCAAGGTCCGCCATTATTGCCAGCCATCCTGTGCCTTTTCCTCCGTTATAACCGCCCTGCGCTGTTGAGAGCGCCAGATACGCGATGCGCATCAAAGGCCTTGTTGGGTAACTGTGCGTTTTCAGCCAGATTTCAAGCCGTACGCACAGGTTCTTTCATTGTCACAAGCTCTTCGGACATTGTCGGATGCACTGCAACCGTCCGATCGAAATCTTCTTTTGTCGCGCCCATCTTCACCGCAATGCCCGCAAGCTGGATCATTTCACCCGCCCCCGGCGCGACGATATGGCACCCCAAGACCTTACGCGTGGCCTGACTGACCACAAGCTTCATCAAGACCCGATCCGAGCGGCCCGCAAAGGCGCTTTGCATCGGTTTGAAGGAGGTGCAGTAAATCTCGACAGGTTCAATCTCGCGCGCGTCTTCCTCGGACAGGCCAACCGTGCCGAATTCAGGCTGAGTGAAGACCGCCGAAGGGATCAATGCATGGTCAACCTTGGTGGGGTTTCCTTTGAACACCGTCTCGACAAAGGCCATCCCCTCGCGGATCGCAACAGGCGTGAGGTTCACGCGGTTCGTCACATCGCCGATCGCATAGATCGACGGAACCGAGGTCTGGCTATAGTCATCAACCACGATTTCACCGCGACGCCCGATCTCGACGCCAAGCTCCTCCAGCCCGAGGTCACGGCTGTTCGGATCACGCCCTGTTGCAAACAGAACCGCATCGTAAACGGCTTCTTGCCCATTGGAGGATTTAACCCAAACAGGGCCTTTGGTCTTGGCGCTATCACCTTGTGATACATCACTTTGTGTCATCGGGGCACCCATGCCCGCGCTGTCAATCGTGACATCCGAGGCAGGCATCATATCGATGATATTGGTGCCCAGATGTAGATTGATGCCCTTCTCGCACATCATATCCGAGATCAGCCCGCGCGCTTCTTCATCAAAGCCGCGCAGAATTTGCGCCCCTCGGTAGAATTGCGTGACCTCGACGCCCAATCCGTTCAACACACCCGCAAATTCACACGCGATATAGCCGCCGCCCACGATCAGGATGGATTTTGGCAACTCAGGCATTTGGAACAGGTCATCCGAGACCATGCCGAGATGGGCATTCTTCATATCGGGGCGCACGGGATGGCCGCCTGTGGCGATCAGGATATGCTTGGCTGTCTTTTCCTCACCCGAGGATAATTGCACGGTATGTGCGTCTTTCAACGTTGCGCGTGCGTCAAAAATCTCGACCTTGGAGCCGTCCAGCAGCTTGCGATAGACACCTTCAAGGCGGTCCAGTTCGGCATTCAATTTCTTGCTGAAACCTGTCCATTCGAAAGCGCCTGCCTCGACATCCCAGCCATAGGAGCGGGCATCTTCGAACATGTCGCGATAGCCGCTGGCAAAAACCATGATCTTTTTGGGCACGCAGCCACGGATAACACAGGTGCCGCCCATACGGCTTTCTTCGGCCAGCGCCACCTTCGCGCCTTCGGCCGCCGCCACCCGTGCTGCACGCACGCCGCCAGAGCCGCCGCCGATTACAAAGAGATCATAGTCAAAATCACTCAACGTTCTTCCCCCTCGTGTCGCAGCGCAACCTCTGGCCTTGTTTAGCTTTCGTTATCTGCGAACAGATTATCCGTCTCGATTATATCGATGCGCTCATGCTCGACCGTGCCACTATTGATATCGCGCACTTCCACTGTGCCATCCGCATTGCCGATCACAACGATGTCGCAGATATCAAGGAAAAGGCCATTTTCAACCACACCAGGGATCTGGTTCAGCACAAGGCTGGTCTGCTGTAGCTTGGGAATGCGCTTGAGATGCAGATCGATGATCAGGTTGCCCTCATCCGTGCGGAACGGTTCATCCCCGTTCAAACGCAAAGAGGTCGTGCGCCCCAAGACATCAAGATTGGTCAGCATTTCCTCGATCAATGCTTTTGTGGTTTGCCAGCCAAACGGAATAACCTCGACAGGCAAGGGAAAGGCCCCAAGCGTCGCGACCTGTTTGCTGGCATCCGTGATCACGACCATCTGGTCTGATGCGGTTGCCACGATCTTTTCCTGCAACAGCGCGCCGCCCCCGCCTTTGATCAGGTTCAGATCGGCATCGAATTCATCCGCGCCATCAATCGTGAGGTCGAGCCATTTGACCTCATCAAGGGTTTTGACCGGAATGCCCACTTCGCGCGCAAGCTCGGCCGTTCGCGTCGAGGTTGCGACACCTGTGATCCGCATCCCCTCATCGCGCACCATTTCGCCAAGACAGCGGACCATCCATGCCGCCGTAGAGCCTGTTCCAAGCCCCACACGCATCCCGTCTTCAACGAGTTCCACAGCCCGCTTGGCGGCCACGAATTTCGCTTTGTCTATCGGGTTAAGCTCCGCTGACATCATGCGCGCTCCATCTTTCCAGTATTGTTCCCCCGCAAACCTTTACAGAAGCGCGCGGCCCGTTGCGAGAGGGAATCCCACCTCATTGAAGCGCTTGCAGCACCAATGGCAAAACCTCGCGCGGCAAAATCACCAAAAGCCCCGCATCATCGCTTTCCAAAACCAGTTTGGAAGATGTGGTCTCGTTCGAGGTGCCAATCCGCGTCCAAGGGGACATCTGCAAAGCCTCGACAGGCCAGCGCAACCCCGTAGCTTGAACAGTGACTTTCGCCATCGGAAACAGGGAGACACGGGTCGCAAGCGGCAGGGATAATTCAATGCGGCCATTCAGATGGAAGGCCAGATCATCCTCGCCCAGAATAATGCAAGGCATTGCGGGGCGGGTGATCAGCGTGTGGTAGGCCGCCAATTCATGGTCGATCCGACGCCCCGTAAACCCGACCGCCAAAACACCTTTGGCATCTATATTGCGCAGGGCTTTGTCAAAATCGGTGCTGTCTTGCTCCTCTATCGGGTGTACCACATCCGCGCCAAGGCTCTCACGCGCCTGAGATGAAAGCGAATCCATATCCCCGATCACCGCAACAGGGCTATGGCCAAGCGCCAAGGCCTGATCCGCACCGCCATCGGCAGCCACCAAGACAGGCGCAAAGCCCAAAGCCTGCTCAAGCGTGGCGGGATTAACGGCCCCGCCACCTAAAAGTGTTACAAAAGTGGCCGATTGGATAATCACAGGTGTTTGAGGCACATTCTCGCCATGTTTCAGGGGAAAGATCATTGAATGGTCTTAATGCTGTCCCGTTTTATTGGAATCATTTGGATATACCACAGCCAAGTGGAACAATTTCGGTCAAACGCCGAACGAGCAGAATTTGAGTGAGCTGATGAGTGACGCACATAAAATTTTAACGGTATCCTACGGAACCTTCTCCTGCACATTGGAAGGCTTCGATGATCCGTTCTCCGCGATGAAGGGCATTGCGGAGTATTTCCGCGATCTCGCGGCTGATGATCGTTATTTCGGCGCCGAGCCTCCGACCCCTGATGCAAAGATGCTGCAGCAGATCACCGAGCAGGCCAGCCAGCGCCGCGTAAATGCTCAGATCTCTGATCAAGGCATGGTTATGCGCCCCGAGGTTGAGGAAGCGCAGGAAGCCAAGCCCGCAGCGGCTCCTGCTGCGCCAGCGGTCGCTGAACCTGCCCCCCAGCCTACAGAGCAGCCCGTCGATCAGGCGGACACCAATATTGCCGATACGTTGAATGCCACGGCCCCTCTTGCCGAGCAAGCGGCCCCCGAACAGCCCGAGGCCTCAACAGCCCCTGTCGCTCAAGCCGATCAGTCCGAGCAGGCCGAGGCATCAGAGCCGCGCATTGAAGACAGCATTTCCGAGCTGACAGAACAGGCCGCACCTGAAGCGCCCGTTGCCGAGGCCGAAGCCGCCACACAGACCGAAGAAATTGCCACCGCCGAGCCTGAAGCAGCCGAGCCCGCCACTATCGACGAACCCGTCGAATCTGTCGCGGCACGCCTTGCACGCCTTCGCGGCGACACGGCTCAAGCAGCTGCCCCGCAGGCGACCGATGCCGATAGCGTTGCTGCCAAGCTTGCGCTCATGCGCCAAATCTCCAACGATGACGCGCCCGCCGCCGACGAACCCGCATTCAGCGAAGACCAGCATGCGGAAGCAGGCGAAACAGACCAAGATCTGAGCGAGGTCATCTCGCGGATTGAAACGGGTACAACGCCTGATCTTCCCGCAGAGCCCGAAGAAGGGATTGAAGAAGTTCTCGACCCCAATGAAGAAGCGGAGCTTATGGCTGAATTGGCAGCCATTGAGGCTGAAACCAAGTCACAAGACTTGGCGCAGGATGCCGCCGATGCCAGTGAAACTCCGGAGATCGATCTTTCCGCAATCGCGGATCAGGTAGAAACAGCAGCACCCGCTGTGGTTGCAACTGCTGGTGTTGTACAGGCCGCGCCCGAAGCCGAGGACACTTTGCTTGGCGAAGACACGCTTTCCGCCATCGCGGGTGTCATGGACAGCACGCAAGAAAACATTTTCAACGCTGACCAAACCGAGGAGGCACCTTCCGAAGAGGTCGCCATTGCGGCTGATGAAGATGAAGCGCCTGCCCCCCGCTCGGAGCCGTTCAACAACGCCGCCGACGAAGAGGTATCGCGCCTTCTGGATGCAACCGATGATCGTTTGGCCAGCTCTGAGACCTCGCGCCGCCGCGCCAATATCGAGCATCTGAAAGCGGCGGTTGCCGCGCGTCATGCCGATGAGGAACTGGCAGATGGCGACCAGCCCGCGACAGATGAAAAAGCCGAGTATCGCGAAGATCTGGCGCAAGTGATGCGCCCGCGCCGCGTTCAGGTGGCGGTTGAGCGTCGCGCCAAACGCCCCGAGCAACGTCCAAGCCCGCTGCTTCTGGTCTCGGAACAGCGCGTTGATGAAGAGCCATCCACCCAACCCGCAACACCCGTTCGCCCGCGTCGGGTTAGTGCAGGCGGTCTGGCCCTTGCCGATCAAGACGATGCACAAAGCCCGAACCCGATGCGCCTGACAGCAAGTCAGCTTGATCAGGCCACCGCAAATGCTCAGGCCCAATTGGCGCAGCCCCCTCGCAAGGTCACACGCGGTCTGGCCGCCTTGGCCGCACGCGCAAGTCGCGTTCTGGAAGGCAACCCTGAGGTACAGGAGACACCAACGCCGGTAGCAGAAGCCACCCCAGCGCCTGAAGCGGAGCCTGTTGCAGCGCCTACACCTGCCCCCGCCCCTGAGGTCGCCCCTGAAGTTGCACGCCCCAACACAGCAGCACCCGCAGCCGCAAGTGATGGAAGTTTTGGCGAATACACCGCAGCCTTTGCTGGTGCCGCGCCTGAAACCATTCTTGAATTGTCGGCCGCCTATCTGACCAAGGTTCAAAGCCAACCCGTCTTCACCCGCAACGAGATCATCGAGCTGGCTGAAACAGCCGATGCATCGCAGATCGCACGCGAAGACAGCCTGCGCGCTTTTGGTATCCTGCTTCGTGAAGGTGTCCTGATCAAAGAAGCGCGGGGACAATATTCGCTGTCGCGCAAATCGCAGCATTACCGCTAAGCGATCCGACAAAATGAAAAAACGGCCGCAGCTTTCCCAGCTGCGGCCGTTTTTCATTCAAATCAGGTGATCAATCGGCTGGGTCTTCTGCGTCAGGATCGGCTTTGCCAACCCCTTTGAACACAGCCTTAAGCGGCAAGGCCCAAAGAACGCCCAAGAAAATATACACCAGCAATTCCACCAGGACGGATGGCCGATCGAACAGGCTGACAACGAACCATGCCGCCGCGATATAGGCAGGCAGCCCAATGAGCAGAACAAAGATCGATAGTCTTTTGCGTGTTTTATAGCTCAGAGCCATGCTGTGTCCTCAATCGGTGAACGGGTCCGTCACAAGGATTGTGTCGTCGCGTTCCGGCGAGGTTGAAAGTAGGGCGACAGGGCATTGGATCAACTCTTCGATATGGCGCACATATTTCACCGCATTGGCGGGAAGGTCATTCCATGACCGCGCACCTTCGGTCGACTCGCTCCAGCCATCAACCTCTTCATAGATGGGTTTACAGCGCGCCTGTTCTTCGGCGGCCGTCGGCAGGTAATCAAGGCGCTCTCCATCAAGCTCATAGCCAACACAGATTTTGAGCTTCTCGAACCCATCCAGCACATCCAGTTTGGTCAGCGCGATGCCTGTGATCCCCGAAATGGCGCATGTCTGGCGCACAAGGGCGGCATCGAACCATCCGCAGCGGCGCTTGCGGCCTGTCGTGGTGCCAAATTCATGGCCGCGTGTTCCAAGACGTTCACCATCCGCATCATCAAGTTCGGTCGGAAACGGGCCTTCGCCGACGCGGGTGGTATAGGCTTTTACAATCCCCAGAACATAGCCGATGGCATTGGGCCCAAGCCCCGTACCAGCCGAGGCCTGCCCCGCAACCACATTGGACGAGGTCACAAAAGGATAGGTGCCAAAATCAATATCCAGCAGCGAGCCTTGCGCGCCTTCAAACAAGATACGTTTGCCAGCTTTGCGCTTCTCGTTCAGCTCATGCCAGACAGGCGCGGCATAGGGCAGAATCTGTGGCGCAATCTCGCGCAAAGCCGTCAGAAGGGCTTCCCGATCAACGGGATCAATACCAAGGCCCTTGCGCAGCGGATCATGGTGCTGCAAAGCACGGTCCACACGCGCCACAAGCGTCGCATCATCGGCCAGATCAGCCACGCGGATCGCGCGACGCCCAACCTTGTCTTCATAGCAGGGTCCGATACCGCGGCCTGTTGTTCCGATCTTGGTGCCTTTGCTGGCCGCTTCTTCGCGGGCGCGGTCCAATTCACCATGGATCGGCAGGATCAGCGGCGTATTCTCGGCGATCATCAAGGTCTCAGGGCTGATATCCACGCCTTGCGCGCGGACGGTCTCGATCTCTTTGATCAAGTGCCATGGGTCGAGAACAACGCCATTGCCGATCACCGAGAGCTTACCACCCCGCACAACGCCAGATGGCAGGGCGTGCAGCTTATACACATTCCCGTCGATCACCAAAGTATGGCCCGCGTTATGACCGCCCTGAAAGCGGCAGATCACATCCGCACGCTCGCTCAGCCAATCAACGATTTTGCCTTTGCCCTCATCGCCCCACTGAGCGCCAACGACCACAACATTTGCCATATCCAAGGCTCCTTTTCGGAGATCATGTAGTGAAAACCCTCGCCGCTATACCTATCCAAAGCCTGAGGTGAAACCGAATTCTTGCTGCGGCGGCACGAGCCAGCACATAAAGCTGCGCGCCCGCCTGCCCTGAAATCCAAGGAAGACAGCAGTTTGCGGCCAGATCACCACCCAAATCCGTCACTAAATTCGTGTCTTTATGGGGCGTTTACATCTATATGTGTTGTTGAGTTGGGCTTGCGGCGGCAGGTCGCATCCCCTAAGTAGACGCAAATTCGAAGCAAGTGACTTTAAGGTCGTACGGAACCCACCCATGGAAAACATCATCCTCGTTGTACATCTGATCCTCGCCATCTGTTTGATTGGCGCAGTCCTTTTACAACGCTCTGAGGGTGGTGGGCTTGGCCTTGGTGGCGGCGGTGGCGGCGGCGTGATGAGCGGCCGTCAGGCAGCGACAGCCGTTGGCAAGCTGACTTGGGGTTTCGCGATTGCCTTTCTGGCCACATCGATCACGCTGACAATTCTTGCGGCCCAAAACTCCTCCACCGACTCGGTTCTGGACCGTATCGGCGCAGGCGAGCCTGCCGCTGTTGAGGGCGAAGCGCCTGCCGATGGCACGGCCCTGCCGCCTGTTGGTGATCTTCTGCCACCCACCTCTGGTGATGCGCCCGCCCTTCCGCCCCGCGCGGATTAAGGCAGTTTTCAATAAATATTGGGGCAATGCCCCACCCGCTAACATCATCTAGCGTGTAGGGTTGCCCTACCCGCCCGAATCCTGTTATTCTCAAATCCCGTGATACAGGGATTGGAGCTTGATGCTGGAACGCGCCTTCCAGCCAGCCCACACGGGAGTTTACGACTTTATGGCACGTTATATTTTTATCACCGGTGGTGTGGTTTCTTCTCTTGGAAAAGGCCTCGCCTCGGCGGCTCTGGGTGCGCTTTTGCAAGCCCGTGGCTACACCGTCCGCCTGCGCAAGCTCGATCCCTATCTCAATGTTGACCCCGGAACGATGTCGCCCTTTGAGCATGGCGAGGTTTTCGTCACCGATGATGGCGCGGAAACCGATCTCGACCTCGGACATTATGAGCGCTTCACAGGCGTGGCCGCGCGCAAAACCGATTCCGTTTCCTCGGGCCGCATCTATTCCACCGTTTTGGAAAAAGAACGCCGTGGCGATTACCTCGGCAAAACCATTCAGGTGATTCCCCATGTCACCAATGAGATCAAGGAGTTCATCGCCATTGGCGATGACGAGGTTGATTTCATGCTCTGCGAAATCGGCGGCACCGTGGGCGATATCGAAGGTCTTCCCTTCTTCGAGGCGATCCGCCAATTCGGCCAAGACAGACCGCGCGGCGAATGTATTTTCATGCATCTCACCCTGCTGCCCTTTGTCAAGGCCTCGGGCGAATTGAAAACAAAGCCGACCCAGCACAGCGTCAAGGAACTCCGCTCGATCGGTCTTGCCCCAGATATTCTGGTGTGCCGTTCCGAAGGGCCGATCCCTGAGAAAGAGCGCGAGAAGCTGGCGCTGTTCTGCAATGTCCGCCCCGATTCCGTGATCGCGGCGCAGGACCTGTCCACCATCTATGACGCCCCCCTCGCCTATCACCGCGAAGGCATGGATCAGGCCGTGCTGGACGCTTTCCAGATCAGCCCTGCGCCAAAACCCGACCTGTCGCGTTGGGAAGATGTCTCGGACCGCATCCACAACCCCGAAGGCGAAGTGCGCGTGGCCATTGTGGGCAAATATACGCAGCTTGAAGATGCTTATAAATCAATCGCCGAGGCCCTGACCCATGGTGGCATGGCCAACCGCGTAAAGGTCCGCGCCGAATGGATCGACGCCGAAACCTTCGACCGCGAAGACCCCGCCCCCTATCTCGAAGGCTTCCACGCGATCCTCGTGCCAGGTGGATTTGGCGAACGCGGCACCGAGGGCAAAATCAAAGCGGCGGAATTCGCCCGCACCCGCAAAATCCCCTATCTCGGCATCTGCCTTGGCATGCAAATGGCCGTGGTCGAGGCCGCGCGCAATCTTGCGGATATGCCCACTGCAGGCTCCGAAGAATTTGACCATGAAGCGGGCAAAAAGCGTTTTGAGCCTGTGGTCTATCACCTCAAGGAATGGGTGCAGGGCAATTACAAAGTGACCCGCAAATCCGACGATGACAAAGGCGGCACCATGCGCCTTGGTGCCTATAATGCGGTCTTGAGCGAAGGCTCGCGCGTGGCGCAGGCCTATGGCACCTGCAATATCGAAGAACGCCATCGCCACCGCTATGAGGTGGATATCAAATACCGCGAACAGCTTGAGGCCAAGGGCCTGATCTTTTCGGGCATGTCACCCGATGGCAAGCTGCCCGAGATTGTCGAGGTCAAGGACCACCCATGGTATATCGGCGTGCAGTTCCACCCCGAACTCAAGTCAAAACCCTTTGCCCCGCATCCCCTGTTCCGCGATTTCGTGCGCGCCGCCAAGGATGTGAGCCGCTTGGTCTGACCCGCCCGTAGCATAGGCGTCTATCCATACGGCTCGGCGCCTCAAGCTGAACAAACGCCTGCACTTCCTTTCCGAGAGGCCGCAACATGCTCTCCTACCAGCACATCTACCATGCCGGAAATCTGGCCGATGTGCATAAGCACGCGCTTTTGGCTTGGATGCTGTCCTACCTCACCCAAAAGGACAAACCGCTCTCTTATCTCGAAACCCATGCAGGGCGCGGCCTCTACCAGCTTGATGCCGAGCAAGCCCTGAAAACAGGTGAGGCCGCCGCAGGCATCGGCAAGCTGGCCGAAGCCTTCGCCAAAACCCACCCCTATCGCCGCTGCCTTGATGAGGTGCGCACCCGTTATGGTTCCAATGCCTATCCCGGATCACCGCTGATCGCGGCCTTGTCCTTGCGCGCTCAAGACAGCCTGCATCTGGCCGAGTTGCACCCACAGGAACACGAGGCCCTGCTAGAGGCGATGTACGAATTCCCAGCCTATCCCCATAAGCAGGACGGGTATGAAATGGCCCAATCGCTCTGCCCGCCTATGCCGCGGCGCGGGCTTTTGCTGATTGATCCACCTTATGAGCTCAAAGATGACTACACCCGCCTGCCGCGCATCATCGAGACGCTACACCGCAAGTGGAATGTGGGCATCATAGCGCTTTGGTATCCGATCCTTGGATCGGGGCTGCATAGCCAGATGCTGGCTGAATTGACCGCAGCCCACCCCGACGCGCTGCGCCATGAGGTCAAGTTCGGCCCCGCCCGCGAAGGCCACCGCATGATCGGCTCGGGCATGTTCATCGTGAACCCGCCCTATGGTCTGCAGGACGAGGTCAAGCGGTTGGCCCATATCTTTCGGGCCCATATTTGACCAAGCCAATGCAGAATGCCCCTTCACCCCGCAAGGCGCGCGCCCTATATCAAACCCATGTTTGGTGAATTGCTCCGCCGCTTGACGGCACAAGAACCCGCCCCCCTTGATCACGGGGATGCCCGCCTTGCTTTGGCTGCACTGCTTGTGCGCATTGCCAGAAGTGATGGCGATTATGCCCAATCCGAGATCGAGAGGATCAGCCACGTGCTGGCCACGCGCTACAGCCTGTCCGAGGCGGATACGGCCGATCTGCGCCGCAATGCCGAAGCGCTTGAGGCCGAAGCCCCCGATACCGTGCGCTTCACCCGCGCGATCAAAGAGGCGGTGCCCTTTGACGACCGTATCGAGGTGGTCGAAGCCCTTTGGGAAATCGCGCTGGCCGATGGCGAACGCGATAGCGAGGAAAATTCCCTACTGCGCATGATCGCACCGATGCTGGGTGTAAATGACCGCGACTCGAACCTTGCGCGGCTTAGGGTCGATCAACGGGGCTGAGGCACCGCCAGAAATCCAACCGCGCCTGATATTTGATCACCCGCCCTAAAAACTGGCAAATTTTGCCAATTCCCCAGCGTAATCTGGCGATCAGACGTTGCATATGCACGCATATTCAGCACAAATCGTCCAAACAATCGGGAAACGCTCAGTGACCTCTGCACAACCGCCGGTCATTCAAATCACCGGCCTGCATAAAAGCTATGGACATCTCGAGGTGCTGAAAGGCGTCGATATGACCGCACGCGCGGGCGATGTCGTGTCTTTGATCGGCTCCTCAGGATCAGGGAAATCCACGTTGTTGCGCTGTGCCAATTTGCTCGAAGACAGCCAGCGCGGCGATATCCTGTTTGAAGGCGAAGCGGTGACATGGCGCGGCACAGGGCTCAACCGCACCCCTGCCGACCCTGCCCAAATCCGCCGCATCCGCACAAACCTGTCGATGGTGTTCCAGCAGTTCAACCTCTGGTCCCATATGAGCATCCTGCAAAATGTGATGGAGGCCCCCGTTACGGTCTTGGGTCAGGATAAAGCGCAGGTCGAGGCCCGTGCACGCCTGCTTCTTGATAAGGTCGGGATCGGCGACAAAGCCGATGCATGGCCCGCGCAATTGTCAGGTGGCCAGCAGCAACGCGCCGCGATTGCGCGCGCCCTTTGCATGGAACCCCGCGCTCTGTTGTTTGATGAACCCACCTCCGCGCTTGATCCCGAATTGGAGCAAGAGGTGGTCAAAGTTATCCGCGACCTCGCCACCGAGGGGCGCACCATGATCCTCGTAACCCATGACATGCGGCTGGCCCGTGATGTTTCGGATCACGTTGTCTTTCTTCACCAAGGCCTCATCGAAGAAGAAGGCCCGCCTGAAGACCTCTTTGGCGCACCGAAATCGGCGCGCCTTCAACAATTCCTCAGCCATACGCATGCGGCCTGAGGCGATCTCAACCAAAACTGGGAGCTATTTCATGAAAAACCTGATCCTTTCTGCTGGCATCATTGCCTTGACCGCAACTGCGGCCTTTGCCCAAGACGTTGTCCGCATGGGCACCGAGGGCGCCTACCCTCCCTATAACTTCATCAATGATGATGGCGAAGTCGACGGCTTCGAGCGCGAGCTTGGCGATAAAATGTGCGAAATGGCGGGCCTGACCTGCGAATGGGTCACCAATGAATGGGACTCGATCATCCCCAACCTGACTTCGGGCAATTACGACACCATCATCGCAGGCATGTCGATCACCCCCGAGCGCGAGGAAATCGTGGATTTCACGCAAAACTACATCCCGCCTGCGAGCTCTCTCTTCGTGGCACTCTCTGATGATGCAGATCTTGCCGGTGGCGTGATCGCGGCGCAAACCAACACCATTCAGGCAGGCTATATCGCTGAAACCGGCGCAACCCTGCTGGAATTCGCGACCCCTGACGAAACCGTCGCAGCCGTGCGCAATGGCGAGGCCGATGCCGTCTTCGCCGATGGCGACTACCTTCTTCCAATTGCCAGTGAAGATGCCGATCTGATGGTTGTCGGTGATCCTGTGCAATTGGGTGGTGGCGTTGGCATGGCCATGCGCGAAGGCGATGAGCGCCTTGAAGCCTTCAATGCCGCGATCCAGTCGATGAAGGATGACGGCTCGCTCAATGAAATGATCACACGTTGGTTCGGCGAAGAAGCCGCAACCTTCTGAGTGTCACAAAGGGCGCGCGCGGCAATGGTCGCGCGCGCCTCTTTCATCTTTCTCCAAATACGAAAACAGCACCATGTGCCATTTGGAGCCGCCCTTCCTCCTCTGAGGCAAAATGTTCGAAATCTGCGCAGATCCAAGCCAATTAAAAACCCTCGTCTGGTTTGGGTGCTACCTGACCAATGGCGCGCATTTTCTATTCTACCAAAGCTTCCTGATCGTCTTCGCCATCCTTGCGCTCACGGCCCCGACCGCATTGGCATTCGGCTTTGCCGCCGCTGCCGCCGCACGCTCCAATATTCTGCCCATCCGCTGGCTGGGGCGGCTTTATACGGCGATGGTGCGCGGCGTTCCCGATATCGTGTTTTTCCTCTTTTTCGTCCTCGTGCTGGATCAGGGCATCGAATACCTGTTCCACGTCACGCTCTGCCCCGATTGGAACGAGCCGATCCGCCAAGGCCCGAATTTCATCGTCTGCGATGCCGCACGCACCCCGCAAAGCAATTCGCCGCAATGGGTGCATGAGACCTATAATTTTTTCCTCGCGATTTTCACCTATGCCATCGTATTCGGCGCATTCTGCGCCAATGTGCTGTTCGGCGCGATGCAGGCCGTGCCGCGCGCACAGCTTGAAACCGCCGAGGCCTATGGCATGTCGCGCCGACAGGTTTTCTGGCGCGTTCTGGTGCCGCAAATGTGGATTTATGCCCTTCCCGGCCTCAGCAATGTCTGGATGATCCTGATCAAGGCGACCCCGCTGCTCTTCCTGCTCGGCATTGAGGATATCGTCTATTGGGCCCGTGAATTGGGTGGCTCACGCAGTTCGGCCTATCAATACCCCCATCCCGATTGGCGGTTCTGGTATTTCCTCGGCCTATTGGTCTTCTATCTCGCCTTCACCCGTGTCTCCGAATTGGTGCTGTCGCGCTTGACGGCAAGATTGTCACGCGGGCAAGCCACCTTGGCGGGCGAGCAAATGCGCAGGGCAGATATATGAGTTGTTGGGACAGCCTCCATGCCTATGGTCTGCGCTCCATCGGGATCGGCGAGCGGCTGCTGCCGCGCACGGATATCACCCTATGCGACCAGATCGTTCTGATCGGCTCGGGCATGATCTGGAATGTGTATTTCGGGGTGCTGGCGCTTGGCTTTGGGTTCTTTTTCGCCGTGGCCTTAGCGCTAGGCAAAAACTCGGCGCGGGCAATCGCGCGCAAGCCTGCGGAATGGTTCATCTTCATCTTCCGCGGGTCCCCCCTCTTCATTCAGTTTTTCATGGCCTATGAGGCCTTTGTGATGCTGCCGCGCCTTGGCGTCGAATTCGAGGTTTTCGGCATCATGATCGAGGCCGAGACCCGCTGGTTTGCCCGTGCATGGCTTGGCGCGCTGCTGGTCCTGTTCTGCAATACATCCGCCTATGCCGCCGAGATTTTCTATGGGGCCCTGCGCTCGGTTCCCAAGGGCGATCTTGAGGCCGCCGATGCCTATGGGATTACAGGCTGGAGCAAGTTTCGCCGCATCACCTTTCCCACCATGATGCGTCTGGCATGGCCCGGCTATACGAATGAGGCGATCTTTTTGTTCCATGCAACAGCGCTTGTGTTCTTCTCCTCCTTCCCCGCTTTCCAGCAAAAGGGGGACGCGCTTTATTACGCGAGCTATTTTGCCGATCGCACCTTTAACCCCTTCGTGCCCTACCCGATTGTTGCGGTCTATTTTGTGGCTCTTACATTGGTGATCATCACCCTGTTTGGATGGATCAATCGCAGGCTGAACAGCCATCTTCCAAAGACCGAACGCCCACGCCTTCGCATTCGTATGAACCTGATCAGATGACCGATTTCCTGCTGGAAAACCCCGAGATCAAAACGATCCGCGTTGCGGCATCCGATCTCAATGGGCAGCCGCGCGGCAAACGGATCGCGCGCCGCTTTGCAGGCAAGGCTCTCGAGGAAGGTACGCGCTTTCCCTTCTCTGTCCTGAACCTCGATATCTGGGGCGAGGATATTGATGACAGCCCCTTGGTCTTTGAAAGCGGCGATCCTGACGGGGTGCTGCTGCCTACGGAACGAGGCTTTGTGCCGATGCCATGGTTGCAGGCCCCCACGGCGCTTTTGCCGCTTTGGATGTTCCATGAGGATGGCCGCCCCTTCGCAGGCGATCCGCGCCATGCATTGGCCACAGTGGTCGAGCGCTACAAAAAACTGGGACTGACACCTGTGGTGGCGACCGAACTGGAATTCTACATCATCGATGACAAAGGGGCAGAATTGCGCGTGCCGCGCTCACCACGCTCGGGCAAACGCCGCCAACAGGCCGAAATTCTGGCGCTGCGCCAGCTTGATGCCTTTGATGAATTTTTCACCGATCTCTATGACCATTGCGAAGCCATGGATATCCCCGCCGATACCCTGATTTCCGAGGCAGGCCCGGGGCAGTTCGAGATCAATATGATGCATCAAAACGATGCCCTGAAGGCCGCCGATGACGCATGGCTTTTCAAACTATTGGTGCGCGGGCTTGCGCGGAAATACGGCTTTGCCGCCAGCTTCATGGCCAAACCCTATGTCGATTATTCGGGCAATGGCATGCATATGCATTTCTCGGTTCTCGATGCGCAGGGAAAGAACATCTTTGATGATGGGACCTCCAAAGGCGCTGATAAATTGCGCCATGCCGTGGCGGGTTGCATGAAGGCGATGGCGGGCTCGATGCTGGTTTTTGCGCCACATGCCTCAAGCTATGACCGCCTTGTGCCGGGGGCCCATGCGCCCACTGGAATTGCATGGGCCTATGAAAACCGCACCAGCGCGCTGCGTATCCCCTCGGGCGCGCACGCCGCCCGCAGGATCGAGCATCGCGTCGCAGGCGGCGATACCAACCCTTATCTGCTGATCGCGGCTATCCTTGGCGCGGCGCTGAACGGTATCGAAGATGGTAAGGAACCGCCCGCGCCCATCACGGGCAATGCCTATAACAAAGACCTCACCCATCTGCCCGCCACATGGGGTGGCGCGATTGAAGCCTTTTCCACAAGCCCCGAGATCGCGCGCATTTTCCCCAAAGGCCTGATCCAGAATTTCCTCGCCACTAAAAGGCAGGAATTGAAATATATGGAAGATCTCAGCCCCGATGAACAATTGGAGCTTTATCTCGACACCGTGTGAGCCACGCCATCAAATCCCCTTGCCCGCATCCAGCCTGAAGCATACCGTATCCAAGTAACCCTGTTGACGAGCACCCAATGAAAATCGGCATTCTTCAAACTGGCCATCTGCCCGACGACATGCGGGCAGCGCATGGCGATTACGCAGCTATGTTTGCAAATCTCTTCGACGGGCGCGGCTATAGCTATGTCGTGTTCAATGTGGTCGATATGGAGTTTCCCGACAGTCTTGATGCAGCGGATGCATGGCTGGTTACAGGCTCCAAACACGGGGTCTATGAAGATCACGCATTTATCCGGCCCCTAGAAGTGCTGCTTCGCGCCATCCGTGACAAGGGCGCGCCTCTGGTGGGGATTTGCTTTGGCCACCAGATCATCGCGCAAGCCTTTGGCGGCCATGTCGAAAAATTCGCAGGCGGCTGGTGTGTCGGGCGGCAGGATTATGAAATCAATGGCGAAAGGCTGCACCTCAATGCATGGCATCAGGATCAGGTGATCACCTTGCCTGAAGGGGCGCAAACCCTCGGGTCATCAGATTTCTGCGCCCATGCCGCAATTGCCTATGGTGAGCGTATCCTGACAGTCCAGCCCCATCCTGAATTCCAAGCCCCCGTGGTCAACCACCTGATTGAGACCCGTGGACGCGGCGTGGTGCCTGATGATTTGCTGGCAAAGGCCGAAGACGGTCTGGCCCATGCCACGCAGAATGAAAGGCTGGCCGAAATGCTTGCCGCCGTTCTAGACAAGGCACAGGTGCCCGCATGAGCACCTCGCAGGACTTTTTGGAGAAACTGCCCGAGGTCGCGCGCCTCTTTCTGGAGAACCGCCGCCTTGATGAGGTGGAATGCATCGTCTCGGACCTTGCAGGTGTAGCGCGCGGCAAGGCGATGCCTGGCCCGAAATTCGCGCGCCAGTCGCATTTCTACCTGCCCAATTCGATCTTTTTCCAGACCATCACGGGCGATTGGGCCGATGCCTCATCCGATGGATATACCGAACCTGACATGGTCCTGACCCCTGATTGGGACACCGCCCTGCCCGCCCCTTGGACGGCGGATTGGACGCTTCAGGTGATCCATAATATCGATGACCAACAGGGCAGACCTGTTCCCTTTGCGCCGCGCAATGTGCTCAAGCGTGTGGTCGAATTGTATAACGCCAAAGGCTGGGACCCCATCGTCGCCCCCGAGATGGAATTCTACCTCGTCGCCCCCAATACCGACCCCGCCCGCGAGATCGAGCCGCCGATGGGGCGCTCGGGCCGCAGGGCTGCCGCGCGGCAGGCCTATTCGATGAGCGCGATTGATGAATACGGCCCCGTGATCGACGATATCTATGACTTCGCTGAAGCCATGGGCCTCGAAATTGATGGTATTTTGCAAGAAGGCGGCGCGGGCCAGATCGAATTGAACCTGCGCCATGGTGAGCCTGTGCGTCTGGCCGATGAGATCTTCTTCTTCAAACGGATGATCCGTGAGGCCGCACTGCGCCACAACTGCTATGCCACCTTCATGGCCAAACCTATCGAGGGCGAGCCTGGAAGTGCGATGCATATCCACCACTCCGTCGTCGATCAGGCAACGGGCAAGAATATCTTCTCAAATCCCGATGGCTCGGAGACGCCTGCTTTCCTGCATTTCATCTCGGGCATGCAGCGCCATATGCCTTCGACGATTGCTCTGCTGGCCCCTTATGTGAACAGCTACCGCCGCTATGTGCCTGATTTCGCAGCGCCCATTAACCTTGAATGGGGGCGCGACAACCGCACGACAGGGCTGCGCGTTCCTGTCTCTGATCCTGCCAGCCGCCGCGTTGAAAACCGCCTTCCCGGCATGGATAGCAACCCCTATCTCGCCCTCGCGGCCTCATTGGCCTGTGGCTATCTGGGCCTGACCGAAGGCAAGGACCCCAGCCCCGAATTCAAGGGCGATGCCTATGCCAGTGATGATGGTATCCCGCGCGGACTTGGGGATGCGCTTGGCCTCTTCTCGGAAAACGAAGCCATGGCAGAGACCCTCGGGCCTGAGTTCTGCCGCGTCTACACGGCGGTGAAGGAATTGGAATATAAAGAATTCCTGCAAGTCATCAGCCCGTGGGAGCGCGAACATCTGCTGACGAATGTATGAACCCGCTTTATCGCAATGACAGGCTTGGGCAGCACGCGCCCTCCAGCTATTTGGCGGCCCTTCCCAGCCCTCCTGATCGCCCGAAATTTCAGGGCCATATCAGTGCGGATGTCGCCGTCATCGGCGCAGGTTTCACAGGGCTTTGGGCCGCTTTGACCTTGGCACGCGCGGGCAGGCGCGTAGTTGTGCTGGATGCCCATCGCGTTGGCTTTGGCGCCTCGGGCCGCAATGGCGGGCAGGTCCATTCTGGCTTCAATAAATCGCAAAACTGGCTGGAACAGAAACTGGGCCAGACCCGCGCCCATGCGCTGTGGGACATCTCGCAAGAGGCCAAGGCGCAATTGCGCAATTTCTGCAAGGATCACGCGCCCGAAGCCAAGTATAAATCGGGCATCGCGCATGGCGAATACAAACAGGCCGATCTGGCCCATGCCCGCGCCGAGGCCGAGCATCTGGCCGAACGCTACGGCCATCACACCGAGGTCATGGAGCGCGAGGCCTTCACAACCCTTGTGAAATCCCCGCTCTATGTCGGTGGCACGATGGACGCATCGGGCGGGCATCTTCAACCGCTGGCCTATGCTTTGACCCTAGCCCGCGAAGCCGAGGTGGCAGGTGCCTTGATCTTCGAGCAAAGCGAAGTGACCAATGTTCAGATGGGCAGCAAATTGCGGCTGATGACGCGTGGCGGCTCGGTCAGTGCGGGGCATGTGATTGTCGCGGGCAATGGCTATCTTCCCGATATCCTGCCGCAAGTGAACACCAAGGTCTTGCCGATCAATTCCTTCATCGCCGCGACCGAGCCGCTGCCTGATCGCTGGCAGGAAGTTCTTGCAGAAGATATCGCCGTATCGGATAGCAAATTCGTGGTGAATTACTATCGCTTCGACGATGAAAAGCGCTTTCTCTTTGGCGGGCGCGAGAGCTATTCCATCGGCTTTCCCCGCGATATCTCCACAGCGCTTATTGCGCGGATGGAACATCTTTTCCCGCAACTCAAAGGCGTGGCGGTTGATCATGTCTGGGGCGGGTCGCTGGCCGTGACGGTCACCCGCTTGCCGCATGTCGCGCGCATCGCCCCCAATGTTTTGTCGGGCGCGGGGTTTTCGGGCCATGGCGTGGCGCTTTCGGGCATGGCAGGGCGCGTGATGGCCGAGGCCGTCTTGGGCCAAGAAGAGGGTCTGGCCACATTCGAGGCGCTGCCCGTCCCGACCTTTCCAGGTGGGGATACATTGCGCAGCCCGATGCTGACCCTTGCCATGACTTGGTTCGCCCTGCGCGACAGGCTCGGCATCTAACCGCCCCTGACGCAGTGTCACAAAAGCTTCGCTGGAAATTTAGCCGTGCTTCATTTAAAGAATTTTGAAAGAGAGAATTTCAAAAAGGTTAATTCATGGCCCTCGCACCGAACGTCTATGATGCCGAACCCATCCCCGAGGCCGCGCGCGCCGAAATTGACCGGCTGCTGCAATCAGGCGATCTGTTTCGCTACACTGCCCCCGCTGACGCCCCCGTGGCCCTTCTGGAGCGTGAATTTGCGGATATGATGGGCTCGAAATACGCGCTGGCTGTTTCAAGCTGCTCTGCGGCGCTGTTCTTGTCGCTCGAAGCGCTTGGCCTCGAAGCGGGTGCACGCATCCTGATACCTGCCTTTACCTTCGCGGCCGTGCCATCTTCGATCGTGCATGCCCGCATGCAACCCGTTCTGGTCGAGGTCGGCCCGAATTACCGCATTGATATGGACGATTTCAAAGCCAAGCTGGATGACAGCATCGACGCGGTCATGATCAGCCATATGCGTGGTCATACCTCCGATATGGATGCGATCATGGCGCTTTGTGATGCGCGCGGCATTCCCGTAATCGAGGACGCCGCCCATTCGCTCGGCACGCAATGGCATGGCAAAAAGATCGGCACGATCGGCAAGATCGGCTGTTTCAGCTTCCAATCCTACAAGATGCTCAACGCAGGCGAAGGTGGCATCATGATCACCGATGACCCCGATGTTGTGGCGCGCGCCGTGATCATGTCGGGCGCATATGAGCATAACTGGAAAAAGCACAAAGGCCCGAATGGTCAGAACGACCCCGAATTGGCTGATGCTTTCGCTCGCTGGCAGAACAAACTGCCGCTCTATAATCTTCGGCTGCAAAACCTCTCGGCGGCTGTGATCCGCCCCCAGATCGACGAGCTTCCGCGTCGCGTGCGCGATGGTTTGGCCAATCATGATTATGTGGCTGATCGGCTGAACGGCTCGGCTTGGCTTGATGTGCCTCCCCCCCTCGGCCCTGAGGAGCGTGCGCCAGATTCGATCCAGTTCAATCTGGTCGGGTTCGACAGCGATGAAGATGCCCGTGCATTCCAAGCCGCGGCCGCGGACCGTGGTGTGAAAGTGCAGGTCTTTGGCCTCTCAACCGATAATGCTCGCGCTTTTTGGAATTGGCAGTTCATCCCTGGCGATATGCCCGAACTGCCCCAGACCCGCGACATGCTGATGCGGGCCTGCGATGTGCGCCTGCCTGTGCGCCTCACAAAGCCCGAACTGGATTTCGTTGCAGACGCCCTGCTGGCGGCCGCCGCGGATGTGATGGAGCAGCCACGCGCCTACGGCACCTAAAGCTGAAACATCGCACTTCTCGAATTGAACGCGCGCCCCGCAAGGCGCGCGTTTTTTAATGCCTCACATGCCAAGACAGATGAGTGCGACCGCAGGATCCCATAATCCAGATTGCGGCGTCTCATTCCCCGCGATAGCCTTTATCTACATGTCACCCAATGAGGCCATCATGACCGACCATGCCCCCAATTCTTGGGAAGCCCGCGCCGAGGAATTCAGCCTCTACGGCTTTACCGACCTGCCCTCGATCCGTGATCGGGGAACCGTTGTTCTGACCCATGGGGAAGGGCCTTATGTCGTCGACACCCATGGCAAACGCTATCTCGATGCCAATTCGGGGCTTTGGAATATGGTGGCGGGCTTTGACCACAAAGGTTTGGCCGAAGCTGCCAAAGCGCAATATGACCGCTTTCCAGGCTATCACGCCTTCTTTGGCCGCATGTCGGACCAAACTGTTGCCCTATCCGAGCGGCTGGTCGAGGTCTCGCCCTACCCACGCGGCAAGGTCTTCTATACCAATTCAGGGTCAGAAGCGAATGACACCATGGTCAAAATGCTGTGGTTTCTTAACCGCGCGGAAGGTCGCCCGCAGGCCCGCAAAATCCTGACCCGTCACAATGCCTATCACGGGGTGACGGCTGTCTCGGCCTCGATGACGGCAAAACCCTATAACGAGCTGTTCGGCCTGCCGATGGATGGCTTTGTTCATCTGAGCTGTCCGCATTTCTGGCGCTTTGGCGCGGAAGGCGAGACCGAAGCCCAATTCACGGCGCGTCTGGCGCAGGAGTTGGAAGATGTCATCGCCCATGAAGGCGCTGACACCATCGCAGGCTTTTTCGCCGAACCCGTCATGGGCGCAGGCGGGGTCATCCCACCATCCGAGGGGTATTTCCAAGCGATCCAGCCCATCCTCAAGAAACACGGCATCCCCCTGATCGCCGATGAGGTGATCTGCGGTTTCGGGCGCACGGGCAATATCTGGGGCTTCGAAACCTATGACTTCATGCCAGATGCCATTATCTCCTCCAAAGTGCTGACGGCGGGGTATTTCCCAATGGGCGCGGTGATCCTTGGGCCTGACATGGTGGACCGCCTGCAAGCCGCCATCGATCCGGTCGAGGAATTCCCGCATGGCTTCACCGCCTCGGGCCATCCTGTGGGCTGTGCGGTCGCGCTCAAAGCGATTGATGTGGTGCTAAACGAAGGCCTGCTCGAGATGGTGCGCGAAGGCGCGCCGCGAATGGAGGCGGGGCTGGCCGAAATCGCCAAACACCAAAATATCGGCGAGCTACGCGGCATCGGTTATATGTGGGCCCTTGAGGCCGTGCGCGACAAGGACAGCAAAACACCCTTCGAAGGGCATCTCTCGGTCAGTGAGCGCATCGCCAATACCTGCACCGATCACGGGCTGATTTGCCGCCCTCTTGGTCAATCTGTCGTGCTCTGCCCGCCCTTCATCCTGAGCGATACCCAGATGGACGAGATGTTTGATAAACTCGACGCCGCGCTGAAATCGGTTTTTGCTGAACTGGGGTGAAACTTCGCGGACGGGCCGAAAATAGCTGGGTAACCCTCCCCCAGCGTGAAAGCGTTATGCTATAAACGCCCTGTGTGACCAGCCGGAGCAAAATCCATGACCCGCGATCATGTGTCCGTCAATCGAGATATCTGGAACGCCGATGCCGCCAATTGGGTGGAAACTGGCACGCGCCTTTGGGCGGCGACCGAGCCTGAATGGGGCAATTGGGGCCAGCCTGAGACCACTCTGAATATATTGCCGCGTGACATGGCGGGCATAGATGCAATCGAGCTTGGCTGTGGCACGGGCTATGTCTCGGGCTGGATGGCGCGGCGCGGCGCATGCGTCACGGCAATAGATGTCTCACCCGCACAACTGGAAACAGCACGGCGGCTGGCCCGCGAAAACGCGGCTAATATCACCTTTATTGAAGGCAATGCCGAAGATACGGGCCTACCAGATGCCAGTTTCGACTTTGCCATTTCCGAATATGGCGCGGCGATCTGGTGCGCGCCGAAACTCTGGCTGCAAGAGGCATGGCGATTGCTCCGATCCGGCGGAGAACTGGTTTTTCTCGGCAACCACCCCTTATCGCTCATCTGTTCCCCTCTGGATGGCGCCCCTTGCGACAGGCAGCTTCACCGCCCCTATCGCGGCATGTGGGGGGCGGATTGGACCGAAGTTGAATTCGAGCCCAGTGGTGTGTGTTTCAATCTGACCCTATCCGATTGGATGGCGCTCTTCTCGGAAATCGGCTTTGCAGTGACAAAATACCAAGAGGTCTACGCACCCAATTGGGCCGAGGGGACCCGCGGTGCCATCCCCGCGGACTGGGCCAAGAGCTATCCGATTGAGCAGGTCTGGCATCTGCGAAAGCCTGACTGAGGATCGAGGGGCATCCTATGGGTGGCCTGAAGCAATGCTGCGTTACTGCAGGTCGGCAGAGAGCCCTTCCGCGACATTCGGCAATGCCTGAACGAAAATCCACGACCAACGCACAGTCGGACGTTCAGATCATGTGGCTCGTTCATCCTTGGGTGATCCCATCACGATGTAGGACGTGATCGCATTGACGTGGGATTGCGTGCCCAACACCTCCGTGTGGAAGCGCTTGTAGTCGGAGAGATCGGCACTCTCTACGCGGAGGAGATACTCGAACGCCCCTGCTATGTTATGGCATTCGACGACTTCTGGCGCGACTGCCATAGCGTGCTCGAAGCCCTCCTGTGCTGCCTTTGTATGAGTGGACAGTCCGACCATGACATAGGCGGCGAATCCGCGCCCCATGCGCTCCGGATTAGTCACGACCCTGTAGCCGCTGATCACACTGCTTCGCTCCAGCTCCTGAACCCGTCTTAGGCAGGCCGAGGGAGACAGGTTAACACGTTCAGCCAGAGCGACGTTGCTGATCCGACCGTCACGTCGTAGTTCGCGCAATATTTTATGGTCTATGGCATCCATTAGCCGCCAATTATTGTGTAATTATTTCCATTAGTAGCACATTAGATCACATATTGTGAACTCCTCCCACTATTATTGTGCAAAGAAAATGTAAGAGGCACACGTGATGACACTCGCTATCCTGACCGCTCTTCTGGGCTTCGCATTCGTCGCAACCGTTACCCCGGGGCCAAATAACCTGATGCTGATGGCATCTGGTGCGAACTTCGGCTTCCGTCGGACTCTGCCGCACATGCTTGGCATCACTGGGGGCGTATCGGTATTGGCTCTGCTCATTGGTGCAGGGCTGATGGCATTGTTCGACGCGTTGCCCGCCCTGAACCTCGTGCTGAAGGTCCTTTCCATCGGCTACCTGCTCTGGCTCGCGTTCAAGATCGCGACGGCCGCACCGATCGAAGAGCGCGGCGCAGACAGTCGTCCAATGACTTTTCTTCAAGCGGCCTCGTTCCAATGGGTGAACCCCAAGGCTTGGGCCATGTGCCTTTCTGCCATCACACTCTATGCGCCAGACAGCTCACTGTTGTCCGTCGTCATCGTAGCAGGAGCGTTTGCGCTCGTCTCCTTTCCGGCGATCTCGGTCTGGGCATGGCTCGGGACTGTCGTCCGGCAATGGCTCTCAAACGCCACCCGACTCCGGATCTTCAACATCACAATGGCGGCTTTGCTGGTGGCATCCCTCTATCCCGTGCTCGGTCTCGGGAACTGACTGTGGCGTTGCTGAACTCGGCTCCGACAAGGTGCGACTGGACTGGCTGTGTTGTTGGGGGTGGGGTCAGCTAAGTCCGCGTAGCCGACGTTCCACGCAGCATAGCGCAGGCGTCCACTTTTGCCGATCTCGCCATTCGGAACCTTGTCCGCTTCGGGCTGAGAGTAGCCATAGAGCCGAATATGCTGAACGGCAGCAAAGCCCCGCAAAACCGACCCGTAGGCAGGCGTCTCAGTGACGGCGCTCACCGACCCGCCCCACGCATCGCGAGGCGGTTATGGGCGGACCCGAAGGCTCCAACTCTCAAATCTTGGAAAGCTTTGACTGCAATTCCGCCAATTGCTTGCGGATTTCGGCCAGTTCTTCGGCGCTGCTCGGCTCGGCGCTCGGCTCGGGGGATGCCTCCTCGGATGCAGGGGCCGACCAATTGGTGGCAAGCCCGCCTGTCATGGCTTTCATGAAGGCCTCTTGCTGCGCGCGCATCGCGTCAAACCCTGGCATATTGGTCATGTTCTCAAGGCCCGACACAGCCGCAATCGGGTTGATCGCCGTCATGCTTTCCATCATCTGCGATTGTCCCTGCTTGAGCATATCAAAGCTCATGGCAAGGAAATCAGGCACCACGCTATTGGCCTGCGAGGTGTAGCTTCTGACCAGGTCGGTCAGAACACCAATGGGCAGCACGCTTTCGCCACGGCTTTCATGCTCGGCGATGATCTGCAGGAGATATTGCCGCGTCAGGTCATCACCGGATTTCAGGTCGATGATATTGACCTCACGGCCTTCGCGAATGAACCCCGCGATATCCTCAAGGGTCACGTAATCCGATGTCTCCGTGTTATAGAGGCGGCGGCTGGCATATCTCTTGATCACAAGGGGATCAGTGGGTGTAGGCATACTGGAGTTCTCTCCCTCTCCTGCAGTGCAGAATGAGCTTACGCTCTCGCAGCAGAATTGCAAGCCGCAGCGCGGCATATGAAAAGGGCGGACCTTTTCAGGCCCGCCCTCTCAAGGTCGCATCTATCGGGGAGGACGATGATGCGAGAAACCTAGTGACTTACTTCGCTGCAGCAGTTGCTTTCTTAGCGGCAGTTGTCACTTCGCTTGTTGCTTTCTTGACAGCGGCAGTTGCTTCTTCCGAAGCTTCTTTGCCGGCAGCCATCAGCAACTCAACAGTTTCCATCTGAACTTTTTTCGCAACTTCTGCAAAAGCGGCCATGGATTCAGTGGCCATTTCAGCTTGTGCCGAAGCAAAATCGGTTACGGACTGGCCGTACTCTGCTGGCTCTGCTTTGGTTTTTGCGACATCGCTGAGTTTCGCGATTGTGTCTTTTGCCCAAAGGGTGTGGATCTCGGTGGACTTTTCAGCCGCTTCGAGCGCAACCTTGGAAAACTTCTCGCCGAGTGCGGCGGAGTTTTTGAATGCGTCGGTCATTGCAGACATATCCATTGGGTACGACCCCATCAGGTCTGTCATGTATTTCGTGAAATCGGGCGCTGCTGCTTTAGCCATGATAGTTCTCCTGAGGTAACGTTTACGCGTGAAGCGGCGATGACTTCGCTGCATCTGCAAACATATATCTATGCTGCAGCGCAGAATGTCAACACTTTTTTCTGCATTGCAGCAAAATCACTCAAGGAGACAGCACCTCAATCCTCAAGCTGCTCTCTGACATAAGTGCCCGGCGCGTCACACAAAGCGGGATAGCCCGCCTCACCCGGAATGCGGGCCGCAACTTGCTTGCCCGATTGCTTGGAGAGCCATATTTCCCAACGCGGCCACCACGACCCTTCATTGAAATCCGCGCCCTCGCGCCAATCGGAATTGGACAGCGAGATATCGTCATTGGTGTAATGGCCGTATTTCTTTTTGGAGGGCGGATTGACGATGCCCGCAATATGGCCTGACTGCGACAGGATGAAGGTCTTGCTCTTGGAGCCCATCTTCTGGACCCCGCGATAGCTGTCCTTCCATGCCGCGATGTGATCGGTCTCGCAGGCAATGGCGCAGACAGGTACCGTCACATCGCTGATATGCAGCACCTCGTCAAAGAGCGAGAACCCGTCCCCCGCCAGCGCATTGCTCTGACAAAGACCCCGAAGATACTGGATCGCCATTTTCCCGGGCAGGTTGGTGCTATCGCCGTTCCAGAACAACAAATCAAAAGCAGGCGGGGCCTCGCCCATCATATAGCTGCGCACGGCAGGCGCATAAACGAGGTCATTGGCGCGCAAATAGCTGAAAGTCTTGGACATGAAATAGCTGTCCAGAATGCCCGTTTCCTCAACCTGCCGCTCAATCGCATCGACAAAGTCGTTCTGAAGGAAGACCGTGAACTCACCTTGATCCGCGAAATCCACAAGCGTGGTAAAGAAGGTCGCCGATTTTACGGGCGTCTCGCCACGCTTCTTTAGCAGCGACAAGGTCAGGCTGAGGGTCGTACCCGCGATGCAATATCCAACGGCATTGACCTGTTTCTCATCAGTAATCTCACGAACGACATCAAAGGCCTTAAGGTAGCCATCCTCGATATAATCCTCGAGGCCCGTATCGGCATAGCTTTGGTCGGGGTTTTTCCAACTGACCACAAAGAGGGTATAGCCCTGATCCACGATCCATCTGATCAGGCTATTCTGTGGCTTGAGATCCATCACATAGAATTTGTTGATCCAAGGCGGGAAGATGATCAGCGGTGTTTTATGGACCGTATCGGTGGTCGGCGCGAATTGGATCAGCTCCATCATGCGGTTGCGATAGACGACCTTGCCCTTGGCTGTGCCAATATTTTCCCCGAGCGCGAAAGCGTTGGGATCGGCAAGGGTGGGCAAAAACTCGCCCTGATGCGCTTCGATATCGCGCACAAGGTTCTCCATGCCCTTCACAAGGCTTTCCCCATCGGTTTCGACCGCACGTTCCAAAGCATCGGGATTGGTCGCAAGGAAATTGGTGGGCGAGAACATATCGATCATCTGGCGCGCGAAGAACTCAACGCGGTGTTTATCCTTGCCCTCAAGCCCCTCAAGGCCAAGCACCGCCTCCTCAACCGCTTTGGCCGAGGTCAGATATTGCTGTTTTACAAAGTTGAAATAGGGGTGTGTTTGCCAAAGCGGGTTTGAAAACCTGCGATCCGTCGCCTCGTCCTCGGCGGGGGGAATTTTGAAGCTGCCGCTGGCGATGGCGTTTTGGGCATCCATGTAATGGGTCAACGTCTCGGCCCAGTATTGAACCTGCTGTTCCATCAATTTGGCGGGGTTGTTCATCATATCCTGCCAATAGGCCATGCCCGCCTTGAGATAGACCTCCTGCCCCGGACCATAGAGACCCGCATCCCCCGGTTCACGCTGTGACAGGGCTGCGACAAGCCTTTGGCTGAGTTCCTCAACCCTTGCGAGATTGGCGTTCAAGCGCTCGAGGTTTTCCCCCATTTTAGCCAACTCCCTTTTCGTTCCCTGACGTCTCAACTTGATTTTGCATCAAAAATGCTGCATGTGCATTGTAAGCTTTGACACGGAGAGGGGTCAAAGCAACCAATTGCAACTGGGTTTGTCCTGACTCTAGGCACTTAATCCAGTTTGTCACGGCAGGAATGAGCATAATGAAATACCTTCTCACCTATGATCTGATCGAATCGATGCGCGTCACCAACCAATGGTTGGGCTCCACCGCACGTGCGATGTGCTCTTATCCCCAGCTTGGCCTCATGGCCAATCCTGCCATTCAGATGACCGCCGCTTGGGGCGAGGTCATGGAGCGTAGTTTTGCGCGCATGGTTGCCAAACCCGATTGGGGTATCGACTCGATCGCGGGCCCAGATGGCCGCGACCATACGATCTCGATCGAAACCGTTCTGGCGCGCCCCTTTGGCGATTTGATCCGCTTCAAGGTGAATGATCGCGCGCCAACAGGACGTAAGGTTTTGCTGGTCGCTCCGATGTCTGGGCATTACGCCACGCTGCTGCGTTCGACCGTGGTCAGCCTTTTGCCCGATTGCGATGTCTATATCACCGATTGGCATAACGCCCGCGACATCCCCGTCAGCGTCGGCAAATTCGATATCGAAGATTACACGCTCTATCTGGTGGATTTCCTGCGCGAAATGGGGCCTGACAGCCATGTCATCGCCGTATGCCAGCCAGCGCCCCTTGCCTTGGCGGCCACCGCCTATCTGGCCGAGGAAGACCCTGACGCACAGCCGCGCACCCTGACCCTGATCGGGGGACCAATCGACCCAGACGCGGCCGCTACAGATGTAACCGATTTCGGAAATCGCGTCACAATGGGGCAGTTGGAACAGCATGTGTTGCAGCGTGTAGGCTTCAAACATCCTGGTGCAGGGCGCATGGTCTATCCGGGCTTGCAGCAGCTTAGCAGCTTTATTGCCATGAATGCCGAAAAGCATGGCAAGGCTTTCAGTGACCAGATCATTCGGGTCGCCAAAGGCGAGGCCTCGGATCAGGATAAGCACAATAAATTCTACGATGAATATCTCGCCGTGATGGATATGACGGCCGAGTTCTATCTCTCCACCGTCGAGCGTATCTTCAAAAACGGTGAAATCGCGCAGAACCGTTTTGTTGTGGATGGCAAGCAAGTCGATCTTGGCAAAATCACCACTGTGGCGGTTAAAACGGTTGAAGGCGGCAAAGATGACATCTCGGCACCCGGTCAATGTGTTGCTGCTTTGCGTTTGTGCACGGGCCTGCCCGAGGCGAAAAAGGCCAGATATCTCGAACCCGAAGCAGGGCATTACGGGATTTTCGCAGGGAAAAGCTGGCGTCAGAATATCCGCCCGCTTGTCATCGATTTCATTGATGCCAATTGCGATGTCCCCAAAGCGCGGGCTTCACACGCTGCTGAGTAATCGGCGCGTATAGGGCGGGCGCGTCAGGCCTCCAGCCAGGTGCGAAGGACGTGGAGCGTTTCGCTTGGCCGCTCCAAAATCGGGATATGGGATGCCCCCCCGATGATCTCCAGATTGGCACGCGGGATCAGGTCGGCCATTTGCTCATGCCTGCGTGGCGGGGTCAGCGCATCAAATTCGCCGCAGACCACGGAACAGGGCACCCTGATCCGCCGCAAGGTTCCTTGCTGATCATCGCGGCGTTGTAGCGCGCGGGATTGCGCGACAAAAACATCCGGCCCCAAGCTCAAGGCCATATCCAACATCAATTCCTCTATATCATCCCTTTTGTGGTCGGCGCGCAAAAGGCTGGGGATCACCTCGTCGCGCATCACATATTCCAGACGCCCCGCTTTTGCGCGTGTGATATGCGGCTCGCGCGCGGCGGCTTGGTTGGGGGTTTCGGCCAAAGGCGAAGTATCCATGAACATCACCCTCGTCACCCGTTCAGGCGCGCGGCGGATCACGTCCATGGCCACGATGCCGCCCATGGAATACCCCAGCATTGCAAATGTCTCAGGGGCGCTGGCCAATACAGCGGATGCCATATCCGAGATCGTATCGGCACCCGCAATTGCAGGCAAATGCAGGCTTCGCGCGGCCGAGAGTTCCGACAAAAGCGGCCACCAGAGCCGCGCGTCGCACATCATTCCAGGTATCAGGACCAATGGGTCAACTGACATCTTTGCTCTCAGCATTTTGCGTTCCCTCTAACGGGGTCACATTCTCTCAGAGCGGGAAGGGCGTCAACATCGCAGGAGAGGTCCAGCGCGGAAAGATCGAAAGCGCGGCCAATGCGGGGGGAAATGCGCAGGGCCCAATGAGCCGAAATTGTGGGGGACCGGGTATCAGACCCTGCGCGCCGATATCGGCAAGGCGTATTTTGCATAATCCATGCCAAATCAGGCTTGGGGCAAAAGCGCCTCTAGGGCCGCTTCGATCACGCCCAGACAATGCGCATCCGAAAACCTGTGATCCGCCCCTTTGACCAGTTCCAAATGAACCTGCGGGCCGTTCAAATGCTCAAGCAGGCGGAGGGCCACTGACATATCCACGGCATCATCGGCTGTGCCTTGCAACAGCCGCACAGGCACGTTCAGATCAAGCGGCTCGCGCAGCACCAACTGGTGGCGACCATCCTCGATCATGCGCCGCGTGATGATCATCGGCTCGCCATATTCTGACGGAAGCGCCACCTGCCCGTCCTCCACGATCTGGCGGCGTTGCTCCTCCGAGAATTCGGCCCACATGCCATCCTCGGTGAAATCAGGTGCGCCCGCGATGGTCACAAGGCCCGCCATCCGCTCAGGCATGCGTTTGGCCATCAAAAGCGAAATCCAGCCCCCCATGGAGGAGCCTACAAAGACCTGAGGGCCTGTCGTCAGCGCGGAAATCGCCGCCTGCGCATCCTCGGCCCAATCGCCAATACAGCCTTGCGTAAATTCGCCCGAGCTTTGGCCATGGCCGGAATAGTCAAACCGCAAAAAGGCTTGGCCACGCGCCTTTGCCCAATCTTCCAGAAACAGCGCTTTTGAGCCTTCCATATCCGAGCGCAACCCACCCAGAAACACAACACCAGGCCCCGCGCCTTCATGCTTGTGATAGGCGATTTGGCGGGTTTGGGCAGTCTCGAGATATTGCGGTGTCATCTGGTTTTCCTTCCTCAATGCCTCTTTGTGCAGAGACTTCAGCAAAACGGCAAGACCACCTAGCAAGCCCCGTTGACTTGGATGCATCTGCAAGGCACATAACCGTTGAACCCTTACCCGCAACCGGGCGTTTTGTAGGCGCCAAACTGACGAGGAGACAGGCCATGAGCCAGATTTCCCTAAAATTCCCCGACGGCAATGCACGCGACTATCCCGCTGGCATCACGGCTTTTGCCGTTGCCGAAAGCATCGCGCCCTCGCTGGCCAAGCGCGCGATTTCCGCGACGCTGGACGGTGCCCATATCGATCTGGCTTGGCCCATCCACGCCAGCGGCGAGATTGCGATCAACACGATCAAGGATAATGACGCCGAGGCGCTGGAACTGATCCGCCACGACTTCGCCCATGTGATGGCGCGTGCGGTGCAAGAAATCTGGCCCGACGTCAAAGTCACCATCGGCCCCGTGATCGAGAATGGCTGGTATTACGATTTTGACCGTGAACAGCCCTTCACTCCCGAAGATCTCGGTCAGATCGAAGCCAAGATGAAAGAGATCATCAACAAGCGCGACCCGATCCGCACTGAACTATGGGAGCGTGACCGCGCTGTTGCCCATTACGAAGCGTCTGGCGAGCCCTATAAGGTAGAATTGGTCGGCATGATCCCCGAAGGCCAGCCGATCCGCATGTATTGGCATGGCGAGTGGCAGGATTTGTGCCGTGGTCCGCATCTGCAGCATACAGGCCAATTGCCCGCCGATGCTTTCAAACTGATGAAGGTGGCGGGGGCCTATTGGCGCGGCGATAGCGACCGCCCGATGTTGCAGCGTATTTATGGCGTGGCCTTCAAGAACCGCGATGACCTCAAGGCGCATCTCAATTTTCTTGAAGAAGCCGAAAAACGTGACCACCGCCGCTTGGGCCGCGAGATGGACCTGTTCCATATGCAGGAAGAGGCCCCCGGTCAGGTATTCTGGCACCCCAATGGCTGGAGCATCTATACCAATCTGCAAGACTATATGCGCCGCAGGCAGCAACTAGGCGGTTATGTCGAGGTCAATACCCCGCAAGTGGTGGACCGCAAACTCTGGGTCGAGTCTGGCCATTGGGAAAAGTACCAAGAGCATATGTTCATCGTCGAGGTTGACGAAGAGCATGCCCGCGAAAAGGCGGTCAACGCGCTCAAGCCGATGAATTGCCCTTGCCATGTGCAGATTTTCAACCATGGCCAGAAATCCTATCGTGACCTGCCTTTGCGCATGGCCGAATTCGGGTCTTGCAACCGCTATGAGCCTTCGGGCGCGCTGCATGGCATCATGCGGGTGCGTGGCTTTACCCAAGACGATGCGCATATCTTCTGTCGCGAAGAACAGATCGAGGAAGAGACCCGCATCTTCATCGAGCTTCTGTCTTCAGTCTACGCGGATTTGGGCTTTGAAAGCTTCAAGATCAAATTCTCTGACCGTCCCGAGGCGCGCGCTGGATCGGATGAGGTTTGGGACAAAGCCGAAAGCGCGCTGAAAGCCGCGACCGAGGCCGCAGGCTGCACCTATGAACTCAACCCCGGTGAAGGGGCGTTTTACGGCCCGAAACTGGAATTCGTTCTGACCGATGCAATCGGACGTGACTGGCAATGCGGCACGCTGCAGGTGGATTTCGTCCTGCCCGAGCGTCTGGATGCCAATTACACCGCCGAGGATGGGGCGAAACACCGCCCCGTCATGCTGCACCGTGCGATTCTCGGCTCTTTCGAGCGTTTCCTTGGCATTCTGATCGAGAACTTCTCGGGCAAACTGCCCTTCTGGTTGGCCCCGCGTCAGGTTGTTGTCGCCTCGATCGTATCGGATGCGGATGAATATGTGCTGGAAACGGTTGCCATGCTCAAAAAGCTTGGCCTGCGCGCCGAAGCTGATCTGCGCAATGAGAAGATCAATTACAAAATCCGCGAGCATTCGGTCGGCAAGGTCCCCGTAATCCTTGCTGTCGGACGCAAGGAAGTCGAAGATCGCACAGTCACCCTGCGCCGCTTGGGCGAGAAGCAAACCCGTGTCGAGGCTTTGGATGACGTGGCCGCCGCCTTGGCCGCCGAGCGTATCCCGCCCGATCTTCGCGACTAACACACCGCGCGAGCACAATAACGAATCTGAAACGGGGGCAGGAGACTGCCCCCGTTTTCTATTTGCGCCTTCACGCGTTGAAACATTCGCCCGTTAGAGCGGGTTTTCACCCATATGGAAATGAAACATTCCGACCCCGCATGAGGCCCGAAACAAAATTTTTCCAATTTTTCTCAGTGGCTTAAACCTGCCCCAATCTCATGCGGGTCTCTCACATGATCTTCGCAACCGCTCACGACGCCGTGCCACACAAGCCTGTGATTGGTTTGTGAACACGGCCTGACCCTAGTCTGCTCTCAGTCGGATGAAGCTTCATCAGGCATTTTGAAATTCAACTTTTCGGGGAGCAACCCATATGACAACTCAGATCAAATCCGCCGCCGTTCTTGGTGCAGTTGCCGCAGCCGTAACCGCTTATGGCACCATGCCTGCCGCCGCTCAGGAGCAAGAGAAATGCTATGGCATCAGCCTCGCTGGTGAGAATGACTGCGCTGCAGGTCCTGGCACATCCTGCGCGGGCACATCCACTGTAGATTATCAGGGCAACGCATGGACATTCGTTCCTGCGGGCACCTGCGCCGATGTTGAACTGCCTGATGGCCGCATGGGCGCGCTCGAAGAGCTGGACCGCGACCTACCTGCATAAACCAAGGCAAACCCCCAAGGCGTCTTTGCCTTGGGGGTTTTCCACATCGCCTGCCTACGCATAATTCCGGAGCCACCAATATGCTCGACATGACCCCAACCCCCCTTCCGACTGCGGCAGGTATCGGCTTCAAATCGCAGCATTTTGCAGAGGTCATGGAAGATGCAGGGCCGATCTCATGGCTCGAGATTCATGCCGAGAATTACATGGGGGCTGGTGGCCGCCCGATTGCTCAACTCAAAGCGCTGGCCGAAAAATTTCCGATCTCGGTACATGGCGTGGGCCTGTCCATCGGGGGCGAAGCGCCGCTGGATCGGGACCACCTTGCGCGCCTGCGTCATCTTTGTGACTGGCTCAACCCTGCCTCATTTTCCGAGCATCTTGCATGGTCCAGCCATGACGTGGGCTTTTTGAACGACCTTCTGCCCCTGCCCTATACCGAGGCCACTTTGGCCCGCGTTTGCCGCCATATCGACCAAACCCAAGACGCGCTTGGCCGCCGTATGTTGCTGGAAAACCCTTCGACCTATCTCGCCTTTACCGAGACGACCCTATCGGAGGTCGAGTTCCTGACCGAGATTGCGACCCGTACGGGCTGCGGCCTGTTGCTGGATGTGAACAATGTTTTTGTATCTGCCGCCAACCAGAATTGGGATGCGCGCGCCTATATTGATGCCTTCCCCCTGCATCTGGTCGGAGAAATCCATCTGGGCGGCCATGATGAGGACAGCGACGAGCATGGCGCGCCCTTATTGATCGACAGCCATGGCCGCGCGGTGGTGGACCCTGTCTGGAGCCTTTACGCCTATACCATCGCCGCCGCAGGCCCCAAGCCCACATTGATAGAATGGGACACCGATGTGCCCAGGCTTGATACGTTGAAGGCGGAAGCCACGCGTGCCGCGCAACTCCTTCCCGCCACGGTATGACCCCCATGCAAAACGATTTCACCCAAGCCCTTCTTGATGGCGCTCAGACGCCACCCGCCGGTCTGGTCGACCCCCAAGGTCGCCCCGCAACCAAGCGGTTTGACGTCTATCGCAACAATGTCGCGGTCAGCCTGACATCGGCCTTGGAAACGGGCTTTCCCGTGATCGCCAAATTGGTAGGCCCTGAGTTTTTCAAGGCCATGGCGGGTGTGTTCCTGCGCGCCCACCCGCCCGAGAGCCCGTGCATTGCCACCTATGGCACACGCTTTCCCGGCTTTTTGCAAAGCTTCAAGCCTGTCGCGCATTTGCCCTATCTGGCCGATGTCGCGAAACTGGAACTGGGTTTGCGCCAATCCTATCACGCAGCCGACAGCACTCCTTTGGATGTCCAAGGGCTGGAGCCTGCAGCCGTGATGCAATTGTGCCCGAGAATGGCCCCTGCAAGCCTTGTGCTGCGCTCAAACTATCCGGTGTTCTCGATCTGGCAGGCCAATATGACACAGGACGCGCCCAAGGTTGTGATGCAGCCCGAAAATGTCCTGATTACCCGCCCCCTGTTTGACCCTGCCCCCCATTTGATGCCCGAAGGCGGCTTTGATCTGGCACGCTGCCTCAAGGGGCGCAGCACCCTGTCAGATGCGATGGCCGCGTCACTGGCCGCTTGCCCTCAGGCTGATCTGGGCCCTGTACTGACTTTATTTATGACAAAATCTGCATTGACCTTGGATGAAGGACCCCAATTATGAACGCGCTCATTTCCTTGCATAATCGTGGCTTTGACTGGCTCGAGGCCCGCATCGCCCCTGCCCTGCTTCCGACATTGGCGCGGCTGGTCTTTGCAGGGACGCTCTTGGTGTATTACTGGAAATCGGGGCTGACCAAATTGGGCGACGGGATCACTGGCCTGTTTAATCCGGGCTTCGGGGCCTATGGCCAGATTCTTCCGCGCGTTTTTGAGGCCTCGGGCTATGACCTGAGCCAGATCGGCTTTTTGCCGCGCATGGTGGTTCTGGCGGGCACTTGGGCCGAGTTCATCCTACCAGCCCTGCTTCTGATCGGCTTGGCCTCACGATTGGCAGCACTTGGCATGATCGGTTTTGTTGCCGCGCAATCTTGGGTCGATATCAACGGGCATAATTTGGCCACCGCCGATATCGGCGCATGGTTCGACGGAAACCCAGCCTCCTTGATCGTGGATCAACGCGCCTTTTGGGTTTTTGTGCTGCTCGTGATCGTCCTCAAAGGTGCGGGGCCCATTTCGGTTGATGCAATGCTATCGCGCTACAAAAGGGCCGCCTGAACATCCTTGCCCCAGCCCAGATGATATGCGTCCCCATCCACAATCACGGGGCGTTTCATCAGGGTTGGATGCGCGCCAAGCAGTTCCAAGGGCAGCTTCTCGCGTTCCTCCTCGGATAGCTGCCGCCATGTGGTGGATTTGCGGTTCACCAAGGCATCTTTGAAATAATGCAGAAATTTCACATGCTCAGCTATGGTGAGCGGCTCGGTCCGGACATCGCGGAAGGTCACATCCTTGCCCGCCTCTTCCAGAGCTTTAACCGCCTTACGGCAGGTATCGCAGGTCTTAATTCCAATCACATCCATGTTGCTGCCTTTTTCATCACGTCAGTCAAATTCTGCCAAGTGGCTCTACCGTCACCAGAGTTTCACTTGATTTTTTATAAATCCCAACCAATTTTTGTAATTGTGGTTGGGTTTTCGTCCGGTCCGCCCCGTAAAAAAGGGCACCATAAAAGGCGCGCGCCCGTCATGATCACCACTCCGCCGAAGAAGTCTGGCGGGTTGTTAGACCTGAGAAAGAAAGTCGAGAGCACCATGCCCACTGGCACAGTAAAGTGGTTCAACACCACAAAAGGATTTGGTTTCATTGCCCCCGATGGCGGCGGCACGGATGTATTTGTCCATATTTCGGCCGTTGAACGCGCCGGAATGAAGGAACTCCCCGATAATATGAAGATCGGTTATGAATTGCGCGAAGGCCGTGATGGTCGCTCTTCGGCGGTCGAGTTAACGGCCCTCTAAAGCGCTTCGCGTTCGACGTGACCAAGTGGACATGGTTGACCCGCAGGGCCTTGCGGCTTTGCGGTCACTACCTTTATCCGAACAATGCCCGCGTGGCCAATACGCCACCCCATGCAGCGCCCCCAGTAAGCACGCTGCCCCAGATCACATCCATAGCCACCATTTGCGCATGCCAATCGCGCATCACGGCCCATGAGGTGAACTCATAGGTGCCATAGGCCACCAGCCCCAAAATCGCACCATTCAGCAAGGCCTGCGACGGCGCCCCAGCCTGTAGCGCAGGCCATGAGGCGAAATACATCACCCCGCCCATATAGGTGAAATAGAACAAGAGCGCAGGCAGCAACCTGAAGCCCCCCTCATAGAGCAAATCCCCCAGATGCCGCGCAAATACAGGATGCAGAACCGAGCGCAGCATGATCGCATCGGCCACAAGAAAGAAGACCGAGGTGATCAGGAACAGGGTCAGGAATGTCATGTGGTCGCTCTCCGGTATGATTTGTTCAACGGAACCTAGTGCGACAGGCAGGGCTGCCAAGGCCTCGGCACTGGCGGCCATATGTGGCAGTTTAGCGCCTCACCAACTCTCTCACTTCACAACGCGGCCCGTCCTCGCGGATCACCGAGCGGCCCAATTCCCGCCACGCGCTTTCCTGCAGTTGCGGGAAAAAGGCATCGGCCTCCTCGATCTCCAGATCGACCTCGGTCAGCAGCAGACGGTCGGCCAGTGGCAACATCTCGGCATAGATGCTTTGCCCCCCGATGCCATAGACGCGCCGATAGCCCGAGGCATAGGCCAACGCCACAGCCGCCTCGACGCTGTCCACAACATGCTCGGTCAGCGAGGTATCGCGGCTGACCACGATATTGAGCCTGTTCTTGAGCGGTTTGAACGGCAGGCTATCCCAAGTGCGCCGCCCCATGATGATGGCCCCGCCCGTGGTTTCGCGCTGGAACATGGCAAGATCTTCAGGCGCATGCCACGGGATGTCATTGCCCTTCCCGATGGCTCCGTTCTTGGCGCGCGCAACGATGAGGCTCAGCATTACACAGCCACCGGTGCTTTGATGGCGGGGTGCGGGTCATAACCCTCGAAGATGAAATCCTCATAGCGGAAATCAAAAATCGAGCTCACATCCCGCGCCAATTTGAGTTGCGGCAGGGGCCGTGTCTCGCGGCTGAGTTGCAGCGCGACCTGATCCATATGATTGGAATAGATATGCGCATCCCCGATGGAATGCACAAATTCGCCCGGCTCATAGCCCGTGACATGGGCCAGCATAACGGCCAGAAGCGCATAGGACGCGATGTTGAAAGGCACACCGAGGAACATATCGGCGGAACGCTGATAGAGTTGAAGGTTCAGCTTGCCGTCCAGAATGCGCACTTGCCACAATGTATGGCAGGGCGGCAGCGCCATCTGATCGACCTCTCCGGGGTTCCAAGCTGATACGATCAAGCGTCGGCTATCGGGTGTTTTGCGGATCGCCTCGATCAAAGTGGTGATCTGGTCGACCTCACCTATGATGACCTGCTCGCCTTCGCGGGTGATCTTGGGGAAATGACGCCATTGATGGCCATAAACAGGCCCCAGATCGCCATCCTCATCGGCCCATTCATTCCAGATCGAGACGCCGTTTTCCTTGAGATAGGCGATATTGGTGTCGCCCGCGAGAAACCAGAGCAATTCATGCACAATGGATTTGAGATGCAGCTTCTTGGTCGTGACCAAGGGAAAGCCCTCGCTCAGGTCAAAGCGACATTGCAGCCCGAAATAGGAGGTCGTGCCTGTCCCCGTGCGATCCGTCGAGGTCGCCCCTTTCTCAAGAACTGTGCGAAGCGCATCCAGATATTGCTGCATCAGGGGTCCTTTCGACCAATCTCGGGGGTGGCGACTCGGGCTATACCATATTTTGCCGCAAGACTTGGGACAACCACCATATACTGCAAGACTGCTGAGAAGAGACCAACGGGAAATTTACATCTCTTGGGGGTGTGCAAGCGGCGGCTTGGCGCTAGGCTGTTTTGAACGAAACGCAAAAGAGAGAGCGCCCAGATGGGATTGAAATACCTTCATACCATGGTCCGCGTGCAGGATCTGGATGCCAGCATCGCCTTTTTCGCCCTTCTGGGCATGACCGAGACCCGCCGTCATGAAAGCGAAGGTGGCCGTTTCACATTGGTGTTCATGGCCCCGCCCGAAAACCCCGATTGTCCTGTCGAGCTGACCTATAACTGGGATGGGGATGAGGGGCTGCCCTCCGATAGCCGCCATTTCGGCCATCTCGCCTATGCGGTCGACGATATCTATGCCACATGCCAGCATTTGATGGACAATGGCATCACCATCAACCGTCCCCCGCGTGACGGCCATATGGCTTTTATCCGCTCGCCCGATAATATTTCGATCGAGTTATTGCAGGCGGGTGAGGCTTTGGCACCTGCTGAGCCATGGGCCTCCATGCCCAATACGGGCCATTGGTAAGGCGGCTCGCCCAAGCCTTATGCTTTGCCGGAGCGCTTGCCGCTCCGGCCCCTGCGCTTGCGCAAAGCGAGCAATGCCGCCTTGCACTGCTTTTGGCACTGGATGTATCGGCCTCGGTGGATGCCGATGAATATGCCCTTCAAATGCAGGGCCTTGCCTCGGCCTTGATTGACGAGCAGATCACACGCGCTTTTCTGGACGGGCCTGGCCCTGTTGCGCTGTCGATCTATGAATGGTCGGGCAGGTTCCAGCAGGACCTTCTGGTGGATTGGACGATGATCACGTCACAGGCAGATCTGCTGGCCATTGCAGAACGGCTTGCCAATGCACAGCGTGGCTATTCCGATTTTCCCACCGCTATTGGCTATGCCCTTGGCTTTGCCGCCGAGCACTTCGCCTCGGCACCACCTTGCCTGTTCCAAACCCTTGATGTCTCGGGCGACGGGCAAAACAATGACGGCTTCCCACCCGCCTTGGCCTATGAGCATTTTCCTTTGGATAATGTCACGGTGAACGGTCTGGCCATTGGCGGGGCATCGCGCCAGATTCAGGAGTATTTCGCGGAAGAAATTATCCGAGGGCCTGGCGCATTTGTGGAATACGCGCCCAATCACCAAGCCTTCGAGCAGACCATGCGCCGCAAGCTTGAACGCGAATTGCGGGCGATGATCCTTGGCAGCCTGTCAGAGTGACGGCATAGCGCGGAACGCGCGTCGGATTTTCGTATTTTTGGAAAGATGAAGACGGGGGCGATGCGCTCAGACGGGCAGCAAAGCGGCCCCGATGCGGCGCCCTTCCCCAAGCAAGACGTTATATGTGCGCGCGGCTGAGGCCGAGGCCATGATCTCTACGCCGAGGCCGACCCCTTCGAGGGCTTGGCGCAAATCGATTGGGATATGGGCGATCTCGGGGCCTGTTCCGATGAGCAGCACGTCTATCTTGCCAATGGCTGCCAGAAGCGGGCCGCGATCCTCATAGCCCGCCCATTCGCTGACCGAGCCGGGCATCACGAGTGTTGGCCCTTGGATGACCTCGCCCCCGACGCGGAAAAAACCCGGGCCATAGCCGTCAATCGGGGTGCCTGTCTCGAAACTCACTTCCGTCAAACGCATGCGCGGATGTCCTTTATCCTCAATCCCAGATCGGAAGGCCCGAAAGCCCCGCCAAGCCGATCAAACCGAAGGCCAGCGCACGATAAAATCTTGCGCGATGGGGCGCGAAAGCCCAAGCGCCGAGCCTTGTCCCGATAGCATAAGGCAAGAGCAGGATAATCCCAAGCCAAAGCGCGCGGTCACTCAAAAGACCCTGCACCCAAAGCTGCGGCAAAAAGCTCAGCGAGCTGATGGTGAGAAACACGGCCAGATTGGCGCGGGTGACCTCGACAGGTTGATCGGAGCCGAGGTTGAAAAGGATAACAGGGGGGCCGTTCAATCCTGTTGCTCCGCCGAAGATGCCCGAGAGGCCTCCGATACCGACCCTGAGGCCCCAGCCACCTTTTGCGGGCACTTTCCAGCCGAAAATCAGAACCGCCAAGGTGATCAGGGTCAGGCAGGAGATGACCAAGCGGATGCCGTCAGCAGGCGCGATGCGCAACAGCGCGACCCCCATAGGGGTTGCCACAATGGCCGCGAGAAGCATGACGCCCACGACCTTTCGATCAGCCACGCGCCACGCCCCCGGAACGACTGTGACCAGCGAGGCCAGCGCCGAGAGGGAAAACGCACCGATTGCCATAGCGGGGGGCAGAAAAATCGCCGAGAGGGGCATGAAGATCAGGGCCGAGCCAAAGCCCGCAAAGCCGTAAACCAGCCCTGCCAGAAGCGAGACCAAAGCGATCAGGGGCAGCGCGGGCTCGGCCAGCGCTGCCAGCAGAGCCTCAGGCATCAATATTGGAGAATTGCGTGCCAGCCTTATTGTCAGGCTTTGTCCAGTCACGCTTGACGCCGATCATCAGCACCACATTCTTGGCGACATAGATCGAGGAATAAGTACCCACGATCACGCCCCAAGTAATGGCAAAGACAAAGCCGCGGATCACATCACCGCCCAAAATCAAAAGCGCAATCAGCGCCAGCAGCGTGGTGCCCGATGTCATCAAGGTTCGGCTCAGCGTTTCATTGGCCGAGATATTCATGACCTCTTGCAGATCACGCTTTTTGTATTTGATCAGGTTTTCCCGAAGGCGGTCGAAGATCACCACGGTGTCATTGATCGAATAGCCGATGATCGTCAGAAGCGCCGCGATGGTGGCCAGATCAAAGCGGATTTGCAGCAAGCTGAACACGCCAATGGTCAGCACCACGTCATGGACCAAGGCCGCAACAGCCCCCACCGAGAACTGCCATTCGAACCGCAGCCAGATATAGATCAGGATCGCGACAAGAGAGGCACCGACAGCAAGCATCGCTGTCATGATCAGCTCGCCCGACACTTTCGGGCCCACGGACTCAACGGAGGGAAAGCTCAAGCCCGGGTCATAGGCGAGCAAGGCCTGTTCAATCGCTGCGATGGTTTCAGGGGTGACCGATTCAGCGCCCTCTTGCGCCTGAATGCGGATCATTCCGACATGTTGATCGGCCGCAAAGGTGGGGTCGAAAACTTCGGTGATCGAGATATCGCCAAGACCCAATGGATCAAGCGCTGCGCGATATTCGGCAACATCCACTGCTTGGGAGGATTCCGTGCGGATCGTCGTGCCGCCCAGAAAATCGATGCCGAAATTCAGCCCCAACGACAGCCAGACAGCAAGCGACAGGACCATCGCAACCACAGAGGCCCCGAAAGTCAGGCGGGCATATTTGAAGAAATTGATCGTTGTGTTGTCGGGAACCAGCTTCAAGCGCATCTCAGACCTCGATGGATTTTGGACGCGCCCGGTCGAACCAGGTCACGATCAGAAGACGGGTGACGTAAATCGCGGTGAAGACCGAAGTCAAAATCCCGATCCCCAAGGTGATGGAGAACCCGCGCACAGGGCCCGAGCCAAGCACGAAGAGGATCGTCGCGATGATGAAGGTTGTGATATTGGCATCCGTAATCGCCGAGAGCGCACGGGAATAGCCAAGCTCGATCGCGCGGGCGGGGCCGCGGGCGGTTTTGAGTTCCTCGCGTATACGCTCAAACACAAGCACATTGGCATCCACCGCCATACCGATTGTCAGAACGATCCCTGCAATACCGGGCAATGTGAGTGTGGCCCCGATCAGGCTGAGGATGCCGAAGATCAGCGCAACATTGAAGATCAGCGCGATATTGGCAAAGAGGCCGAATAACCCGTAGCTGGCAATCATGAAGACCAGCACAGCCGCAAAAGCGACAACCGCCGCGATGCGACCTGCCTCAATGCTATCGGCGCCCAATTCGGGGCCAATGGTGCGTTCCTCAAGAAAGGTCATCTCGGCGGGCAATGCGCCTGCGCGCAGCAAAACCGCAAGCTCGGTCGAGCTTTCGACTGTGAAATTGCCGCTGATCTGGCCGGAGCCGCCCGTGATCGCCTGACGGATTGTGGGGGCCGAAATCACCTCGCCATCCAGCACAATCGCAAAAGGCGCGCCGACATTGGCCGATGTATATTCACCAAACAGACGCGCGCCATGGGTGTTGAAGCGGAAGGACACATTGGGCTGGCCGTTTTGCTGATCAAAACCCGGCTGGCTATCGACAAGATCATCCCCTGTCACAACGGGGGTTTCCTCTAGGATATAGAAGCTTTGCGGGTCTTCGATATCGGGTAGGATGATCTGGCGCAGCCCTGCGCCCTCAGCGCTATCGGTACGGCCGATCACGGGATGGAAGGTCAGGCGCGCTGTCGTGCCGATCAGTTCTTTGAGTTCTTGTGCCGAGCCGATGCCAGGCACCTGAATAAGGATACGATCTGTGCCTTGACGCTGGATCGTCGGCTCGCGGGTTCCGGCCTCATCAACGCGGCGGCGCACGATCTCGACGGATTGCTGCATGGTGCGGTCATCAGTGGCTTGCTGCTCGGCCTCCGAGAGCGTCACGATCACGATATCGCCCTGCCCCTGCACATCCAGCGTAGAGGAGCCAACCCCTGTCAGGCTGACCACAGGCTCGGCCAGCGTGCGTACTGCCGCAACCGCTTCGCCCATGCCCTCCTGCTGGCTGATCTGGACGCGCAATTCACCGGCGGGGGCGTCTTGGCGGCGGATCGTTCCGACCGTCTCGCGTTCCTCGCGCAGCACATCGCGGACTTCCGGCCAGAGCGCATCCATCCGCGCGGTATAGACATCCTCGACTTCGACTTCGGCCAGAAGATGCGCCCCGCCCCGCAGATCAAGGCCCAGATTGACAAGGCTCGAGGGCAAGAAGGACGGCCAAGCGGCCGCATCTGCATCAAGCGCCGCCGTGCTGGCCCCCGTTGCCTCGATCGCGGCCAGCGCATCATTGTGACGCTCGACCCGTTCATAGAACAGATTGGGCATTGCGAGCGCGACCCCAAGGGCCAGAAGCCCCCATATCAGCACACGGTTCCAGAGAGGGATTTGCAGCATAATGCGCTCGCGGCCTTATCAGATCAGTTATTGGCGGGTTCGGTCTTGGAGATCACTTGCGTGATCGTCGCGCGCACAACACGCACATTGACGCCCGAAGAAATCTCGACCTCGACCTCAGTTTCATCCTTAACCTTGGTCACTTTGCCCAAAAGGCCGCCCGCAGTCACAACTTGGTCGCCACGACGCAGCGCCTCGACCATGGCCTGATGCTCCTTGGCTTTCTTTTGCTGGGGCCGGATCAACAGCAGATACATGATTGCGAAAATCAGGATCAGGGGGACAAACTGGGCGAAGGCTTCCATAGGTTTTCCTCTTTTATGGCGCGCAGCCGAGGGGGCTTCCCTCAGGCCGAAATCGGCGGAACGTTAATTGCGGGTCCCATCGAAGGCAAGCCACGGACCTTACAGCCACAAACCCCGCCCCCAAAAGGTGTTCTGAGGCGATATGGGGCATGGCAGGCGGCTTGTCACCCCAATTCGGGGGCAATTTTTCACCTCCCCCTTTGTAAGTTGTGCTTTTTTTTGGGGGGGTGTGGGGGGAGGGCGATGGAATATCCACTTTGGTTCTGTGATCGAATGCTTGCTGGACCTGTCACGGGCATGCTCAAAGCCTCATGTCACACCCTGGTTGAAATTTCCGACCAAGTTCTCGCCAGTAACGGATTACGGCAAATGCCTTGTTTGCCATAGTGCAAACTGACGTCCCCCTCGGCTCAATCCTAATTGGTGCGCGGCTCTATTGGGTTTGTGAATCTATTTGCTCGTAAAAGTGACTGAACTCAGAAATCGCCATGCTGGCTGCCTGATCACCAGATAATTCCTTTAGCCAATCAAAAACCTCAAGGGCGCTCGGCCACGAAGACAGCCACTTAAAGTCATGATAATGCATGAAATATGGTTTCAATTCCGGAATGTAAGCTCTTGCCGAGATTGCATAATTAAATTCATCAGGGCATATGTTGTATTCTAATCCAAACCTCTTCAAAGTCACCGGCAAAGAGATTTGGTCAAGCCACGGTCTTTTTAATGCGACCGGACAATTGAAATCGATTTCGCGCGCGGTATCCAACCATAAATCCCCAAAGCCCTTATCAGGTTTTTTCAAAACGCCATCTTCAAATAGAACAAAACCTGCATTGAAATACGGTACAAATTCCACGCGCTTGCGGCGAGCCATCCTTATGGTTTCACTTGGGAAAGCAAGATCGAAGTGATCATAGACACGTTGCCACCGATCGGTGCCATACCCCCAAGTTGGTGTCCCTTCGGGCGCGACAGAAACAGCATTAGAGCGCTTTATCTGAGTTAGATCCAACTGCTTTGTACAAATTAGGTCGGTATCAAGAAAAGCGGACCACCGGCCTGCTCTCGGCAATCGTGCAGCAAGAATCTTGTTACCGTGAGGGTAAGGTTTTTTCCAAGTTTCCGGAGGGACATCGAAGGTTACAAGTTCGATCTCTGCAAGAGAGAGGACTTCTCTTGTAATCGGCGACAGTCCATCAAGGCTATCGCGGGGTACATATGCATAAATATTGAAACATCCCTCATTGTGTTTGTGCAAACTCGTCGCCAGAAGGATTGCCTGTGCTTCAAGCTTTCCAATGTCCACAATAAAGAATAGGTTGTCCTTGTTCCTATCAGTCATCGAAAGTCTTTCTGGATCATATCGCGAGGCATCAGTTCAAGATAGGATTCAGGCACTGAAGTATCGAGCGTGCCGCGTCGAACCAGCTCATCCAAAGCGTAAATACAGACCGAATGGCTTTCGATAACCATCGACGACAAGATCGCGAGCGACAAGACCTTTTCCGTATTCCAATTCGCAATTGTATTGAGATCCCTAATGTAGGTCGCGTCCCCATCGACAAGCTGATCGGCCACTCGTTTATCTCGTATCTTTGCGCTTTGCGAGTTGTGGACAGCCATAGATTTGTTGAAATCAAATTTGTGTAGGACAAACCCATTTTGGCGAAGAATACGGTCCACGTCTCCAAACATAGGTTCGTTTTCGTAGAGAGAAAGATACCGGACTTCGGTCGTAACAAGAATGCATGAGGCAAGCGTATTGGATGCGCCTTGGAACACCGAATACTCACCGCCTTGAATATCTATCTTCAAGTAATCACAAGCCTGTACTTCCTCGACATCATCTAGTCTTGAGGTGGACATTTCGACTTCTTCAGAAATATGGGGCCAATGAAACATACCCAAAAGGCGCATATTTATTGCATTTGGCAAGAACTGAGATGTGAGGCCAGGTGAGCGATATATCCGAAGCGTGATGTTCGTTCCGTTGCCAGCGGCTTTTTGAACATACGTCTCAAATTCTTTTCCTTCCGCTTGCAGCTTTTTGAATTGCGCCTGGTTTGGTTCAAAACCATAGACATGGCACAGCTCGGCATCAACTATGGACTGATAGTTGGGGCGATTGATGGGGCTCGCGCCAACGTCAACGACAGACACAGGTGGTGTTAATGACTGCCCATGGCTATTCATTATTCTTCGAAAGAACTCGATCTTCGCAAAGTTAGACTCGTTTAATGACTGGTCCATTGTCTCAACAAAACCGTTTCGCATTGTTCCCAGCGGCAGACTTGACTGGTCCAGACAATAGTTGCAAGCGCGATCCAAAAATTCACAACGCAACTATGGTTCAAGAGCAATGAATGAGATCCGCGCGACCCCTGATGCCTTTGACGTTGCGCCGTCCAAAGTTCCGCCTCACGCGCCCACGATCCGCTCCAGCTCTCCTTTAGTCGCAGCACCCAACACACACTTCCCAAACCAGCCCCTGATCCTAACCCCCTTCCCCCGCGCGCTCCAATATTGCATACCGCCCCCATCAAACCACTAAGCCGCAACCCGAGGCCCGACCCATGCATGATATCCGCGCGATCCGTGACACCCCTGATGCCTTTGACGCCGCTCTGGCGCGCCGTGGGTTCTCGGCGCAATCGCCCGCGATCCTCGCCCTTGATGAGGCCCGCCGCGCCTGCATCCTTGCCGCCGAAACAGCGCAAGCCGATCGCAACGCCGCCTCCAAGCTTGTGGGCGCCGCCAAAGCCAAGGGGGACGAGGCCGAATTCGAACGGTTGCGCGCCCTCGTGGCCGAAAAGAAAGATGAAATCGCCCGCCTCGAAGAGGACGCCAAGGCCAAGGATGAGGAGTTGCGCAGCCTGCTCTCGGCCCTTCCCAATCTGCCCGCCGCCGATATACCCGATGGCGCAGATGAAGACGACAATGTCGAGATCGGCCGCTGGGGCACGCCGCGCAGCTTCGATTTCACCCCGAAAGAGCATTATGAGCTGGCAGGCGTTGCCCCCAATATGGATTTCGAGACCGCCGCAAAACTCTCCGGCTCGCGCTTTGTGCTCCTTGGCGGGGCCATCGCCCGTATCCACCGCGCGCTGGCGCAATTCATGCTCGACACCCATGTCGACCAGAACGGGCTGACCGAAATGAACGCCCCCGTTCTCGTTCGCCCCGAAGCGATGCAAGGCACGGGGCAATTGCCGAAATTCGGCGAAGACAGCTATGAAACCACCAATGGCTGGTGGCTGATCCCCACCTCTGAGGTCTCCCTAACCAATATCGTCTCGGGCGAGATCGTCGAGGAACCCTCCCTGCCCCTGCGCTATACAGCCCATTCGCTTTGCTTCCGTTCCGAGGCAGGCTCGGCAGGCCGTGATACCGCAGGCATGTTGCGCCAGCATCAATTCGAAAAGGTCGAAATGGTCTCGGTCACCCACCCTGATACATCCGATGATGAGCAAAAACGCATGCTGCGCTGCGCCGAGGGCATCCTAGAGGCGCTTGGCATTCCCTATCGCACAGTGGTTCTTTGTGCAGGCGATATGGGCTTTGGCGCTGTGCGCACCTTTGATATCGAAGCATGGCTGCCCGGTCAGGACACCTATCGCGAGATCTCTTCGGTCTCCAATTGCGGCGCATTTCAAGCCCGTCGGATGAATGCCCGCTTCCGCCCCGAAGGCGGCGGCAAGCCCGATTTCGTCCATACGCTGAACGGCTCGGGGCTGGCTGTGGGGCGCTGCCTGATTGCGGTGCTGGAAAACGGCCAGCAGGCCGATGGGTCGGTTGATCTACCGCAAGTCCTGCACCCGTATCTGGGCGGCAAAACACGGCTTGACGCGGAGGGCGCCCTTGTCTGATTTCGCAACACCCAAAACCAAAGCGGCCCTCGTTCTTTTGACCAGCATCGCTTTTGCGATCTCACCGGTCTTCACAGCGCCCTTTACTGGCTTTGATCCTGCGTTTTTCACCACCACGCTCGAGCGCCCGCCGGTCCAGCCCGCAGGCTACGCCTTCTCGATCTGGGGGCTGATCTATATCTGGCTTATCGCGGCGGCGGTTTTTGGTTGGCTCAAACGCCGCGAGGATGCAGGCTGGGATGCCACGCGCCTGCCGCTTATCGTCAGTACAGGCATCGGCGCGACATGGATCGCGGTCGCCAATACCTCGCCAATCGCTGCGACCCTGTTGATCTTTGCCATGCTGATCACAGCGCTCATGGCCCTGTTCCGCGCGCCGATCTCGGATAAATACTGGCTTCGCGCACCGCTTGGCCTTTATGCAGGCTGGCTCAGCGCGGCCAGCTTCGTCTCGCTGGCAACTATCCTTGCAGGCTATGGCATTTTCTCGCGCGAGGCCGCAGGCTGGCTCGGCCTTCTGGGCGCGCTGGCAGTTGCCGTCACCTTGGCCAATAACCTGCGCGCGCCAGGCTATGGGATCGCCGTGATCTGGGCCTTGATCGGGATCATCGTGGCGCAATGGCAAAGCGATACGCTTCTGGCAGGTGCTGCAGCAGGTGGCGCTGTGGCTGTCCTGACCTATACTCTGCGCCCGCGCGCCGCGGCCTGATACCGCTTCTCTATCCCCCAAATACTCCGGGGTAAGGCGGCCCCGCCGCCGCAGGGGCAGCGCCCCTGTTCTGCTTGCCGTATCGCGGACCCTCCGTTAACACCTGTTGCAAGCAGCACAGACAGGAGCACGCATGCGCATTCTCATCACCAATGACGACGGGATCAATGCACCGGGGCTCAAAGTGCTCGAAGCAATCGCCACCGAGGTCGCAGGCCCCAAAGGCGAAGTCTGGACCGTCGCGCCTGCCTTTGAGCAATCGGGCGTTGGCCATTGCATCTCTTATGTGCACCCCACCATGATCGCAGAACTCGGACCCCGCCGTTTTGCCGCCGAAGGCAGCCCCGCTGATTGCGTGATGGCAGGCCTGCATGATGTCCTCAAAGACAGCCCCCCCGATCTCATTCTCTCGGGCGTCAATAAAGGCAATAACGCCGCCGAAAACGTGCTTTACTCGGGCACGATCGGCGGCGCGATGGAGGCCGCCCTGCAAGGCCTTCCCGCCATTGCCCTGTCGCAATATTTCGGCCCCGATAACGCCCATCTCGATGATCCATTCGACGCAGCCGCAAAACATGGTGCCGAAATCGTGCGCGCGTTGGTCGAGCAGGGCCATTGGGATCAAGAGGATTACCGCCTCTTTTACAACGTCAATTTCCCACCCGTGGCAGGTGCGGATGTCAAAGGCCGCCGCGTCACGCCTCAAGGGTTCCGCCGTGGCACAGGCTTCGGCATGGAGCCCCATATCGCCCCCAATGGCCGCCGCTTCCTCTGGATCAAAGGTGGCCCACAAAACATCCCGACCGAGCCTGGCACAGATGCCCATGCAAATCTCGAAGGCTATGTCTCGATCACGCCGATGCGGGCCGACCTTACAGCCCATGACAGCATCTCCGACCTGAAAGCCGCGCTGGAATGAGCCTCGACCCCGAGATGCAGATGCAATTTCTTTATGCCCTGCGCTCGAAAGGGGTAACGAATACCCGTGTCCTTGCCGCCATGGAAAAGGTGGATCGTGGTGCCTTTGTGCGCGGCCATTTCGCCGATCGGGCCTATGATGACATGCCCTTGCCGATTGCATCGGGCCAGACAATCTCACAACCCTCGGTTGTCGGCATGATGACCCAAGCGCTTAATGTGCAACCGCGCGATAAGGTGCTCGAAGTGGGAACAGGGTCGGGCTATCAGGCCGCCGTCCTGTCGCATCTGGCACGCCGCGTCTACACAATCGACAGGCACCGCAATCTTGCCCGCGAGGCGGAACGGCTGGTGCATGAACTCGGGCTGAGCAATGTCACTGTGATGTCTGGCGATGGCTGCTTCGGCATTCCCGAACAAGCTCCATTCGACCGGATCATTGTCACCGCCGCCGCCGAAGACCCGCCCGGACCGCTGATGGCGCAGTTAAAAATCGGCGGCACGATGGTGGTACCTGTCGGTCAGTCAGACTCGGTGCAGAGCCTGATCAAAGTGACCCGCAGCGAAAACGGATATGACTATGACGAACTCATGCCCGTGCGCTTTGTGCCCCTGATGGAAGGTGTTGCAAGCGAATGAGCGCGCATCCCGCAAGCAGGGCTGGAAAACCCCTCTAATCTTGGTGTATGCTGCGGCTGCAAAGGCACAGGTCGATTTCCGACAAAATAATAAACAGTGCCGTCATTTGAGACACATGAGGATGAGCAGCCCATGACCCGCCGCAGCCCGATGCTTCTGCTTGCTATTTGCACGCCCCTTCTCACCGCCTGCATCGGCGCAGGCGGACCGATTGATTTCGATTTCCGCGGCAATGCCATCTCGAATGCGAATGCGCCTGAAACGGCCGCACGCCCCGAACCTGATGCGCAAGGGCTGATCACCTATCCGAATTACCAAGTTGTCGTTGCCCGTAGCGGCGATACGGTCGGCACTGTTGCAACCCGTATCGGGATAGAAGGTGAGGAGCTTGCCCGCTTCAATGGCCGCACCGTCAATGACCCGATGCGCGGCGGTGAAGTGCTGGCCCTGCCCCGTCGTCTGGATCCTGCCGCAGGCACCACCGCAACCACCACCGATATCACCCAGATCGCCACAAGCGCGATTGATGCCGCAGAGGCCAGCGCGCCGCCACAGACCATCGAAGTTCAAGACGGCCAAGAGCCCGTGCGCCACCGCGTAACCCGAGGTGAAACCGCCTATTCCGTTGCGCGGCTATATGGCGTCTCGGTGCGCGCCTTGGCCGATTGGAACGGGCTGGGGCCCGATCTGTCGGTGCGCGAAGGCCAATTCCTGATCATCCCGCTGGTCATCGAAGAGGCAAGCACGGCCCCAGATGCCGCTGCCCCGGGCGCCTCGGCGACGCCCGAGCCCCCTTCGGCCGCAACAGCCTTGCCAGAGCCTATTGCAACAGCCGCAGCCCCCGCCGCGACCTCAAATGAGACAACCGCCGCCCCTGCCCCTACTCCCGCACCGGCAGCAACCCCATCCGCCTCAAGCAATGGGCAGCTGTTGCGCCCTGTCTCGGGGGATATTCTGCGGCCCTTCTCGGGATCAAATGAAGGCATTGATATCGCGGCGGTCACAGGCACCAATGTCAGCGCCGCCGCTGCGGGCGAGGTCGCGGCCATCACCCGCGATACCGATCAAATCCCGATCCTCGTGCTGCGCCACCCCGACAATATGCTGACGGTCTATGCCAATATCCAGAACATCCGAGTCAGCCGCGGCGACACGATCACCCGCGGCCAGACCGTCGCCGATGTTGGCCCAGGCGATCCGTCCTTCCTGCATTTTGAAGTGCGCCGCGGGTTTGAAGCCGTGGACCCAACCAACCTGTTTGAATAGAGGCGTTACTCCGCAGCCTTGAGCCGCGCCTCGCCCTCCTGTTCAGAATAGAGATAGTCCCGCGTCAACGGCACGGCCGTTTGGTCACGCGCCAATTGGTATTGGAACACGGTCTGCCCCGTATGCCGAAAGGCATATTCCGAGGCCTTCAGGTAATAGCGCCACATGCGGCAGAACCTGTCATCATAAAGGGCGAGAGCGTCACTTTGGCGGGTCATGAAGCGGTCATACCAATGCTTCAAGGTCTCGGCATAATGCAGCCGCCAGACCTCGATATCAGTGGCGCAGAGCCCCTCTTTTTCTACGGCCGCAGACTTTTCGGACAAAGCAGGCACATATCCGCCTGGAAAGATATATTTCGTGATCCAAGGACTGGTCGTGCCAGGCGGGCCGCTGCGCCCGATTGTATGGACAAGCGCTACGCCATCCTCTTTTAAACGCGCGTGGATATGTCTGAAATACTCACGGTAATGCGGGGCGCCGACATGCTCGAACATGCCGACCGAGACGACACGGTCGAACTGGCCCGTGACTTTTCTGTAATCGCGCAATTCGAACCGGACCTTATCGGACAGCCCCATATCACGCGCCCGCGCTGTGGCGATCCGGTATTGCTCTGTCGATAGCGTCACACCAAGAACCTCAACCCCGTAATCGCGCGCCAGACTCAGGCTCAGCCCACCCCAACCGCAGCCGATCTCCAGCACCTTCATTCCCGGCTGCAGAAGCAGTTTTTTGCCGATATGGTGCTTTTTCGCCTCCTGCGCTGCTTCAAGTCCCATATCGGGATGCCGAAAATACGCGCAGGAATATTGCCGGTCCTCATCAAGGAAAAGATCATAGAGCCGTGCATCAAGATCATAGTGATGGGCCACATTCGATCTTGCGCGCGAGATTGGGTTCCACTGATCAAACACACGCCTGAACCTGCGCCCTCTTAAGATCGCATTGCGCCACCACAGCCCTCTTGAGCGCGCGATATTGACTGCAACCAAAGCCATGAAACCATCAAGATCATCGTCAACAATCTCCAAGGCACCGTTCATATAGGCCTCTCCCAGAGCCAAATCCGTGCGCAAAACCAGGTTTTTCGGAAGATCATCAGCCTGCAAACGGATCTGGACGGGCGCGTCGCCCTCGCCATAAAGCCTTTCCTGCCCGTCGGGATAGACAACCCGCAAAGCGCCTTGGGTAATGAAGCTGCGAAACATCACATCAAGGATCAGGGTCCACATGCCATACCTCATTGCTTGAGACAAAACGTGCCGGTTCCTGCCGGGCAGTTTACTGCAAATTGCTAAAAACTCAAAATACGGGAAGGCGTGGGCCCGCCTCAAGCTGCCACAGGCAGCCCTCACCGCGCCCATTTGCCTTCGGCGAGAGTATTTTGGGGATGAAGAATAGAGCGGCGCGCTTTTAGCAAAATATTCACCAAATTGCGCTGAACTCCGAGGGCGGTACAGGCGGGAGCGCCGATGACCGTGGATGGAGAAGGCCTCTGCCCCTCGGATTGTCCCGGGCAGAGGCTGGACCTTTCCGGCTTCTCTATCCCAAAAATACTCATCAACACCTGCCAAGCAGCGCTGTGGGTGGTCTTTTGGCAATTATCTCCCGCTCATCCCCTTGCGCCCCCACGCCCCATGTCTATAACGCATTCAATTTGCGCGCGAGGACATCTCTGCGCGCCCCAATTGCTGCCGCACCCGGGGGTCGAAATGCCAAAAAGAAACGATATCCAATCCATCATGATCATCGGAGCGGGGCCTATCGTTATCGGTCAGGCCTGCGAGTTCGATTATTCTGGCGCACAAGCCTGTAAAGCGCTGCGCGAAGAAGGCTATCGCGTCATCCTCGTGAACTCGAACCCCGCGACAATCATGACCGATCCCGGCCTTGCCGATGCCACCTATATCGAGCCGATCACTCCTGAGGTCGTGGCAAAGATCATCGAGAAAGAACGCCCTGATGCGCTTTTGCCGACAATGGGCGGGCAGACGGGTCTCAATACCTCGCTTGCGCTTGAGGAAATGGGTGTGCTGGAGAAATTCGGCGTTGAGATGATCGGCGCAAAGCGCGATGCGATCGAGATGGCCGAGGATCGCAAGCTCTTCCGCGAAGCGATGGACCGGATTGGGCTAGAAAACCCCAAAGCGACCATCGTGACATCGCCCAAGCTTGAGAATGGCAAATACGACATCAAGGCCGGTATCGCCGAGGCATTGGACGCGCTGGAAGATATCGGTCTGCCTGCGATCATCCGTCCTGCCTTCACGCTTGGCGGCACCGGTGGTGGCGTGGCCTATAACCGCGACGATTATGAGCATTTCTGCCGCTCGGGCCTTGAGGCCTCGCCCATGTCGCAAATCCTGATCGATGAAAGCCTGCTTGGCTGGAAAGAATTCGAGATGGAGGTTGTCCGCGACAAGGCGGATAACGCGATCATCGTATGTGCGATTGAGAATGTGGACCCGATGGGGGTGCATACGGGCGACTCGATCACCGTGGCCCCTGCGCTGACGCTGACGGATAAAGAATACCAGATCATGCGCAATGGCTCGATCGCTGTTTTGCGCGAGATTGGCGTCGAAACGGGCGGCTCCAATGTGCAATGGGCGATTAACCCTGCCGATGGCCGAATGGTCGTGATCGAGATGAACCCTAGGGTCTCCCGCTCCTCGGCGCTGGCCTCGAAAGCGACGGGTTTCCCGATTGCCAAGATCGCCGCGAAACTGGCCGTGGGCTATACGCTGGACGAGTTGGACAATGACATCACCAAGGTCACACCTGCCAGCTTTGAGCCGACCATCGATTATGTCGTCACCAAAATTCCGCGCTTTGCTTTTGAGAAATTCCCAGGCTCCAAGCCGGAACTGACCACCGCCATGAAATCGGTGGGTGAGGCTATGGCCATCGGTCGGACCTTCCACGAATCGATGCAAAAAGCGCTGGCCTCGATGGAAACAGGGCTGACCGGTTTTGACGAGATCACCATTCCGGGTGCGCCTGAAAAGGCCGCCATCACCAAAGCCCTGAGCCAGCAAACCCCAGACCGCATCCGCGTGATCGCGCAAGCCATGCGCCACGGTTTATCTGATGAAGATATTGCAGCCGTCACCAAATTCGACCCGTGGTTCCTTGCCCGCATCCGCGAGATCATCGAGACCGAAGAAGTCATCCGTGAAGCGGGGCTGCCAACCGATGAAGATGAGCTGCGCAAGCTGAAGATGATGGGCTTCTCAGATGCCCGCCTTGCTGCACTTACAGGCCGAAGCGAGGCCAGCATTCGCGCGGCCCGCGTGGCCCAAGGTGTGACAGCCGTTTTCAAGCGGATCGATACCTGCGCGGCAGAATTCGAAGCGCAAACGCCCTATATGTATTCAACCTATGAAGCCCCTGTGATGGGCGAGGTGGAATGCGAAGCGCGACCTTCAGATGCCAAGAAGGTCGTCATTCTGGGTGGTGGTCCGAACCGTATCGGACAAGGTATCGAATTTGATTATTGCTGCTGTCATGCCTGTTTCGCCCTGACCGATCAGGGCTATGAAACCATCATGATCAACTGCAACCCCGAGACTGTCTCGACCGATTATGACACCTCGGACCGCCTCTATTTCGAGCCGCTGACCTATGAGCATGTCATGGAGATTTTGCGCGCCGAGCAAGAGGCAGGCACATTGCATGGTGTGATCGTTCAATTCGGCGGGCAAACTCCGCTGAAACTGGCCAATGCGCTGCATGATGCAGGCATTCCGATCCTCGGCACCACGCCCGATGCCATCGATCTGGCTGAAGATCGTGAGCGCTTCCAGCAATTGGTCCAGCGGCTTGGCCTGAAACAGCCAGAAAACGCGATTGCCCATTCCGATGCCGAAGCCAAAGCCGCCGCCGAGGCGCTTGGCTACCCGCTGGTGATCCGCCCCTCCTATGTTCTGGGGGGCCGTGCCATGGAAATTGTGCGCGATACAGCACAACTCAACCGCTACATCGCCGAGGCTGTTGTTGTCTCTGGCGACAGCCCCGTTCTGCTCGACAGCTATCTCGATGGCGCGGTCGAGGTGGATGTCGACGCGCTTTGCGATGGCGAAGCGGTCCATGTCGCGGGCATCATGCAGCATATCGAAGAGGCGGGCGTGCATTCGGGCGATAGCGCCTGTTCGCTGCCACCCCACACGCTCTCGACCGAGATCCAGAACCGCATCATCGAGCAGACCGAGGCTTTGGCAAAAGCGCTCAATGTTGTGGGCTTGATGAATATCCAATTCGCGGTCAAAGGCGATGACATTTATCTGATCGAGGTCAACCCCCGTGCCTCGCGCACCGTGCCTTTCGTGGCCAAGGCCACCGATAGCGCCATCGCCTCGATTGCCGCGCGTTTGATGGCGGGCGAAAAGCTTTCGGCTTTCCCCTTGGCCAAGCCGCATAAACAGGTTGATGATGACACCATCATTCCGATGGGGGACCCGCTATCGCTGGCTGATTTCCGCACCCCTTGGTTCAGCGTGAAAGAGGCCGTCTTGCCCTTCGCCCGCTTCCCCGGTGTCGATACCCTCTTGGGGCCAGAAATGCGCTCGACAGGCGAGGTTATGGGATGGGATCGCACCTTCCCGCGCGCTTTCCTGAAAGCACAGCTTGGCGCAGGAACGCAATTGCCTGATAGCGGCACGGTATTCCTGTCGATCAAGGATGCGGACAAGACGGATCAACTGGTCGAGACCGCCCAGACCCTGACCGAGCTTGGCCTGACTATTCTGGCCACTTCGGGTACCGCGAAATTCCTTGCCGGTCACGGGATCGCATCGGATGTGGTGAACAAGGCCTATGAAGGCGGACGCACGATTGTCGATATCATGAAGGATGGCATGGTCAGCCTTGTGCTGAACACGACCGAGGGCGCGCAGGCTGTGGAAGACAGCCGCTCCATGCGCTCTGTCGCCCTTTATGACAAGATCCCTTATTTCACCACGCTGGCCGCCAGCCATGCCGCTGCTTTGGCGATGAAAGCCTCCCGCGAGGGGGAATTGGGTGTGCGCTCGCTTCAGGGCTAGAGCGTAATCAAGAAAACCACCTTGGGCCGTTGCGGCGGCCCTTGGGTGTTTTGGAGCGAATGACGGATGGCTTTGGGTTCTTAGATTGCAGCGCGAAGCTTCATGTTTCCGCCTCGAGGTGGAGCTTGATTTCCACCAGCACCTTTTGCAGCTCGACCGTTTCATGCAACAGCCGCTTGGCCTCATTATTCGAAATTTTTGCATCCTGAATGGCTTGATGATATTCCGCCATCAATAGGGCAAAGCGCTGGCTCAACTCTACCACATGGCTGTTCACCCCACCGACGCTGCGCGGGCCTTGCGTGGGTTTGTCATGGCTCAGCGATATGCCGTTCAGTTCCGCCATTGCGCTGGTGACATGCGGGTAGCTGGAAACCGCCTCCAGTTGCACGACCGTATCAATTGGCATGAAACGGGCACCATGCTCGGATGCGTCAGAATAATACCGCCCCAAAGTCGCCTTGGACTTCCCCGTGACCTCGCAGGCCGTGGCATAACCCACATCCTTGATCAGCGCCTCGGAATGTTTCTTCAGGTAATTGGTCACTCTGTCGGTCATCAGATCTCTCCTGCATCCGACATGTAGCAGAACCTTTTTTGCCCATGCAGGTCAATGAAGCGCGGATAGATGCTTGCGAAACGGTCTTGGCTTGAGGCAAATGCAAAACATGGCAAAACTATACTTCAACTACTCTACCATGAATGCGGGCAAATCGACCCTGCTGCTTCAGGCATCCTATAACTATATCGAGCGCGGGATGCAGACCTATCTGTTGACCGCCAATTTCGATGATCGTGCAGGGACGGGCAGCATTGGCAGCCGCATTGGCATCAAGGCCGAGGCCGATACCTATACCCAAAGCGATGATCTTTTTGCCAAGATCAAAGCCCGTTTGGACCAAGGCCCTTGTGCCTGTGTCTTGGTGGATGAAGCCCAATGGATGACCAAGGATCAGGTCTGGCAACTGGCCCGCGCCGTGGATGATCTGAACACGCCTGTGATGTGCTATGGCCTACGCGTTGATTTTCAGGGCGAGCTGTTTCCGGGCTCTGCGGCATTGCTGGCGCTGGCCGATGAAATGCGTGAAGTGCGCACCATTTGCCATTGCGGCAAGAAGGCCACCATGGTGATCCGCACCGATGAGCATGGCAATGCCGTCACGCAAGGGGCGCAGATCGAAGTGGGGGGCAATGACCGCTATGTATCGCTCTGCCGCACCCACTGGCGCGAAGCCACAGGCGACCGCTAAGGCGCAAGCCTGCCCCAAGCATCAAAGAGGAACGAGTGCGCCCAGTTCACACCGGATTTGGCAATTCCTGCCCTTCTGCAAAGGCGATGATATTGGCCAGCGCCAAGCGCCCCATATCCTCACGCACCTCTAGGGCGGCTGTGCCCAGATGCGGCAGGAGGGTGACATTTTCCCTTCGGGTCAAAGCCTCAGGCAGCGCGGGCTCGAATTCATAAACATCAAGGCCAGCGCCGGCGATCTGCCCTGCCTCCAAGGCGGCAACAAGGGCTTGTTCATCCACCACATCCCCGCGCGAGATATTGACCATGATCGCATGGGGCTGCATCGCGGCCAAAGCATCCTTGCCGAATAAATGGTGGGTCTCAGCCCCGCCAGGTGTCGCCAGTACAACCACATCCGCCGCGCCTATCGCGTCCAGAAGCTGCATCTGCTCGGCAGGAAACTCCATATCCTTGGCCGAGCGGTTGGCATAAACAATGCGGCAGCCAAAGCCGAAATGGCAGCGCCGCGCGATGGCCTGACCGATGCGGCCCATTCCGATCACACAGACCGTCTTGCCGCTGAGATGCAGGCCAAGCATCTGGGTCGGGTGCCAGCCCTCCCATTTGCCAGCTCGCACCATCCGCTCGCCCTCGCCAGCGCGGCGCGCGGTCATCAAGATCAGCGTCATAGCGATGTCAGCCGTGGCATCTGTCACAGCACCGGGCGTATTAGTGACAGCAACCCCGGCTTCGCGGGCGGCATCCACATCGATATGGTTATACCCGACACCGAAATTCGCCAGCAGCTTGCAGCGTGGGTCTGGCGCGGCCTCAAAAGCGGCGGCGCGAAAGGCATCGCCCAAGGTCGGCAGAACCACGTCATACTCACGCAAACCCGCAACCGCTTCCTCATGGCCCATAGGTTTGGTCGTTGAACGGGTCGTTACTTCGAACCGCGCTTCCGCCTCGGCCATCACGCTGTCAGGCAAGCGGCGGGAAATCAGCAATTTCATATCAGGCCATCCTTGCGCCATCGGGAACGGGTGTATCGGGCGCGATCAAAACAACCGCCCCCTCGGCATCATGCAGCCCGAGCACCAAGGCCTCGGACATGAAAGGCCCGATTTGGCGGGGCGGGAAATTCACCACACCCATCACCTGCCTGCCAATCAAATCCTCGGGGGAATAATGCACCGTGATCTGGGCCGAGCTTTTCTTGACCCCGATCTCACCCCCGTAATCAACCCAGAGCTTGATCGCAGGCTTGCGCGCCTCGGGGAAGGCTTCGGCATGGGTCACGGTGCCCACGCGGATATCGACCTTCATGAAGTCATCAAAGCCAATCATCGCTCAGCCCTTCAATTCACGGGAGCGGTTGGCCGCCGCCCCGACGGTGCGACGGATCAGAGGGGCAAGCCCGCTGTCCTTATCCATCAAGACCTCAAGCCCCGCCTGCGTCGTGCCATTGGGCGAGGTGACATTGATGCGCAATTGCTCGGGCGTCTCAGGCGCGTCTTCGGCCAATGCACCCGCCCCCGCAACCGTGGCCTTGGCCAGTTGCATCGCCATATCTGCCGGCAAGCCTTCCGCGCGGGCTGCGGCCGCAAGCGCGTCAATCATATAGAAGATATAGGCAGGGCCCGAGCCAGACACGCCTGTAACTGCATCAATCTGGTCTTCATTGTCCAGTTGCACAACCTGACCGACCGCCTCCAGCAGGGAGGAGGCCAGTTCCAGATCAGAGGTGCTGACCGCAACATTCCCGACAATCGCCGTGATCCCTTTGCCAACAGCCGCAGGCGTATTCGGCATGGAACGGATCACGCGGCTATCTGGGCCAAGATGCTCTTCGAAAAAGGAAATCGGCGTACCTGCCGCGACCGAGATAATCAGGCTTCCACCGCCGCCAAAACGGGCGATCTGGGGCAAAGCCTCGATCATCATTTGCGGCTTCACGGCCACCACGACCACGGCTGCATCATCAGGCGGGGCCTTGTTGATCAGCACGCCCTGTGCCAGCAGCCAATCCGATGGATAGGGGTCAATCACATGGACCGAGCTTGGAGCAAGACCACGCCCCAACCAGCCCTGCAACATGGCCGATCCCATCTTGCCACAGCCCAGCATCACCAGACCGCGGCGTTTCACGTCGTCGAAATTCATCCTGCCTCCCGAGGTTTAACTCGGGCTCAGGTTAGGCGCGACCGTAGGTCTCTGCAATGGCGACCTGCATCGCTTGCTGCGGCGTCTCGTTGCCCCAGCATGCCAATTGGAAGGCGGGATAATAGCGCTCGGCCGCAATCACGGCTGTCTCGACCATGCAACCGATCTGCTCGGGGCTTGCCAATTGATCGCCCGCAAGGACCAGACCGTAGCGATAGACCATCAAGCGCTGTTCGAGCCAATAGCTGAAAGCCCCCGCCCAACATTTGTCATTGGTCAGGTTCAGCACTTCATAGAGCTTTGGCAGGCTATCCTCGGGTGGCTCCATTTCGAAGGTGCAAATCATGCGCAGCGTTTCGTCATAGGCAGACCAAGCCAATGTGATGGAATAGGTGCGCCACTGACCTTCAATCGCCATGGCGATCTGGTCATCAGCGACACGATCAAAATCCCATTCATGGCGCGTGGCCAGATTTTCTACGATATCAATGGGATGGAGATCATCGACGTCTAGATATTCTTCGGATAGCGACATTGCCCAGGCCTCTTTGTTGGCAGCCGTGCGGGGCCTCGGTTATCGCTCCAAGACGCCCACCAATGGCTGGGTGCATCTACCATGGGTCGCCGGAACAGCCCGACCCCATACCAAATATGGTGATGCGACTTGAGCCACCTGTAAAGCGATATTTTGATGACGGCACTGCAAATCGTGTTTGGCACGGCATCTGTCCACAAGATTTTGGGTGCTGTGCATTATTCTGCGGCGCTGTGAAAACTTATCCCCAAGCGCACAGGGTTTCCATCAAAGGACGGGTCGGCAGGTCTGGACTGCAGAAACAAAAAACGGGCGCCAAAGCGCCCGCTTATTCTGCGCTGAGGCGAAGATTATTTTTTAGGCTTGGTTTCCAGAGCGTCGAGACGGGCCTTCAAAGCCTCATTCTCCTCGCGGGCTTTTTGCGCCATTGCACGCACCGCGTCGAATTCATCGCGGGTGACGAAATCACGATCGGCCAGCCAGCGATCCATCATGGATTTCATCGCGTTTTCGGCTTCATCCTTGGCACCTTGCGCCACGCCCATGGCGTTGGTCATCAATTGACCGATATCTTCCATGATTTTATTGCGGGTCTGCATCATGTGCTCCTCTTTTGCTGACCCTTATATGGGGTAGCTTTGCGCCTGCATCAAGGTTGACATCGCCGCATCCCCCAATCATCCAAGCGGTAAATCTTCATTCGGAGCGCCCATGAACACCGCGATCCCCTTTCCCGACCTCTCGCCCGAGATTTTCGCGATCTCGATAGGCGGGTTCGAGTTTGCGCTGCGGTGGTATGCGCTGGCCTATATCGCGGGCCTGCTGCTGGCATGGTGGCTGGTGGTCAGGCTGATGGCGCGGGCCGATCTGTGGCGCGACAACACCCCCCCCATGACCAAGGAACAGGTCGAGTCGCTTCTGACTTGGATGATCCTCGGGGTGATCTTGGGGGGGCGGCTTGGCTTTGTGCTGTTTTATCAGCCCGCCTATTACCTGCAAAACCCGATCGATATCCTGAAAGTCTGGCAAGGCGGCATGGCCTTTCACGGCGGCCTTTTAGGCGTTGTCGTCGCGGGATACGGCTTTGCGCGGCTCAATAATATCCCCGCGCTCAGCCTCGGGGATGCCGTGGCCATGTCAGCCGCACCGGGGCTGTTTTTTGGCCGTATCGCCAATTTCATCAATGCCGAATTATGGGGCCGCCCCACAGATATGCCATGGGGTGTGATCTTCCCCGGAGAGGCCGCCCAAACCTGCCCCGGCCCTGAGGGCTTGATCGAGCGGGCTTGGCAAACGCTCTGCGCACGTCACCCGTCACAACTCTATGAGGCCGCCCTTGAGGGCCTGATCCTTTTCGCGATTCTGCTTTGGCTGGTGTATCGCCGTGGTTGGCTGAAAATTCCGGGCCAGACCATTGGGCTGTTCTTTGCGGGCTATGGGCTGTCACGGTTCATCGTTGAATATTTCCGCCAACCTGATCTGCAATTCTTTGAAAACCATCCGCGTGGCTATGCAATCTGGATGAGTGACACAGTCGGATTGACGATGGGGCAAATCCTGTCGCTGCCGATGCTGCTGATGGGGATTGCGCTGATTATCTATGTCAGACGGGCGGCGCGATGACGGCGCTGAAGGAGTCCTTGCTGCGGCGGATCGAACAGTCCGGCCCGCTGAATGTCGCTGAATATATGGCCGAGTGCCTGCTGCACCCAAAGCATGGCTATTACACGACACAAAGCTCGGTCGGGGCAAAGGGCGATTTCATCACCGCGCCCGAGATTTCCCAGATGTTTGGCGAGGTGATCGGGCTGTGGCTGGCGCAAGTCTGGCTGGACCAAGGCGCGCCCAAGCCCTTTTATCTGGCCGAGCTTGGCCCAGGCCGTGGCACCTTGATGGCAGATATCTTGCGCGCAACAGCAGCTGTGCAGGGCTTCCATGATGCGATGCAGCTTCATCTGATAGAGGCCTCGCCAATCTTGCAAAAGGCCCAAAGTAAGGCTTTGCAGGGGCATGACATCACCCATCACCTATCCGTCGCCGATTTGCCCGAAGGCCCGCTGTTCCTTGTCGCCAACGAGTTCTTCGATGCCCTGCCCATTCGGCAATTCCAGCGCAGCGGGAACGCATGGCGCGAGCGTCTGATTGGCGCAAAAGACGGGGCGCTGCATTGGGGCCTTGGCCCAGAAGGCGCCATCCCGCCCCTCCAGCACCGGCTTGCCGACACGGAAGAGGGGCAGATCATCGAGCTCAACCCCGCCTCCGAGGCGATCGCAGAAGATATCGGGCGCAGGATTGCCGACCATGGTGGCGCGGGTTTGATCATCGATTATGGCGATGCGCTGAGCCGCGAAAACACCTTTCAGGCTGTCAAAACCCATGCCTATACCGACCCGCTGGAAGAGCCGGGCCTTGTTGATCTGACCGCCCATGTAGCCTTCGGGCCTTTGGCACAGGCCGCACAGCCCGCGCGGGCCTCGAAGCTCACAGCGCAGGGCGTGTTTCTGGAACGTCTCGGCATCACGCAACGCGCGCAAACGCTGGCCGCGGCCCTAAGTGGCGAAGCCCTGAATACCCATATCGCCGCACATAGGCGGTTGACCCATCCCGAAGAAATGGGGAACCTGTTTAAAGTGCTCGCCCTGACGCCAGCCTCCACTCCCCTGCCCCCTGCCCTAGACGTGTAGCGAGACCATGTGCCCACACTCTCTCAAACTGGAAATGATCTCCTCGCCTTTGCTTGAGGGAACGCATCACGGGTTTTTCACCCGTCGCGGTGGCGCATCATCAGGCATATTTGAAGGGTTGAATTGCGGGCCAGGCTCCTCTGATCAGGCAGGGATTGTGGAGACCAACAGGCAACGCGTGGCCGATGCGATGGAGGTGCCGATTGAGCGGCTCTTTACCATCCACCAGACCCATTCCGCCGATGTGGTTGTGGCCGACACGGAGCAACCCGCCACCAAACCGAAGGCGGACGGCCTAGTCACTGCCACCCCCGGCACAGCGATTGCGATTTTGACCGCCGATTGCCAGCCCGTCCTTTTTGCCGATACGAAAGCCCGCGTCATCGGAGCAGCCCATGCAGGCTGGCGCGGTGCACTGGATGGCGTCTTGGACCAAACCATCGATCAAATGATCGCGCTTGGCGCGACGCGCGAGAATATTTATGCTACAATCGGCCCCTCGATCAGCCAAGCCACCTATGAAGTCGGCGAGGAGTTTTTCGAGCGCTTCTATGATGATGACCCTGACAATGCGCGCTTCTTTGCAAATGGCAAAGAGGCGGGGAAATATATGTTCGATCTTCCAGCCTATGGTTTAATGCGCCTGCGCGCCGCAGGCATCGGGGATGCGGAATGGACGCGGCACTGCACTTATTCCGATGATACCCGCTTCTTTTCGTTCCGCCGCTCCGTGCATCGCAAGGAAGCGGATTACGGTCGTCTGATCTCGGCGATTCGACTCTAGGGGTGGCCAGATTCGGGCAAAGATGCCCAACTTGGCGAAGTCCCGCGAAAGATTGCGGCACCTTGGCGGCAGACCGCGCCACGGGCTTGCCCCAATCGCATCACGCCAACCTCGAAAATTTTCATAAAATACCCGTAAAATAAGGCGGAATGATCGCCACAGAAATGCCCCAAGTATTTACCGAATATTATGATCTTGGTCGCAAGACTGCCTGAAAGCTGAAGCAAATTATCTGCAAGTCAGAAACAAAAGACCGAATGGTCGCTCAGCAGTTGAATAGGAACAAGACAATGAAAACACGTCGTTGGATGCAGGCAGTTTTGGAAGAATCCAAGAAGGACCAAATCGAGATGCCGTGGGCCCGTGAGCTGCGCGCAAAACGCCGCGAAGAGGTCGCGTTGGAAGAATTTCAACAAGCCAGCTAATTTAGAACAAGCGAATGCTTGCGAAGGGGCGGCCAGAATGGCCGCCTTCTTTCATTTAGACGACAGAGATTTTGCGATCAGGTTGCTGCGCGGCTCAAGCGCTCTTCCATGACATCAAAGGGCACGCCCGGTTCATCCTTGGCACCACGGATCACCAAAGATGTGCGCACACTGGCCACATTCGGAGCCGATGTCAGATGTTCAGTCAGAAAGCTTTGGAAGGTCGATAAATCAGGCGCCACGCATTTGAGGATGAAATCGATCTCCCCGTTGAGCATGTGACATTCCCGAACAAAGGGCCATGACCCGCAACGCTCCTCGAACGCGACAAGATCAGCCTCGGCTTGGCTATGAAGCCCGACCATGGCAAATACCTGCACTTCGAATCCCAATTGGCGCGCATCGACCTCAGCGTGATAGCCCTTGATATACCCCGCCTCTTCCAAGGTGCGCACACGGCGCAAGCAAGGTGGCGCAGAGATACCAACCCGTTTGGCAAGTTCCACATTGGTCATGCGCCCGTCATCCTGAAGCTCGGCCAGAATCTTGCGGTCAATCGGGTCGAGTTTGCTCGTTGACATATTGGTCACTCTCCAAGGGTTTTCAGAAATAATCAACACGCGGGTCCGTTGCGCAACTTTATTTCAGAACTGCGCAATATATGGAATAGGAACCCTGCGAATGCAAGGCTCTCGCAGGGCTTTCCACTCGGAGGACAGGTGGCTATATCCGAGGAAAGCCCATAGTTACGTCGCGCGGGTCATGGGGCCTGCGCAAGATGCAAGGAACACTGCCATGTCCGAGACCCGACATACCCGCCTTTTGATCATCGGCTCCGGCCCTGCTGGTTATACGGCCGCTGTTTACGCCAGCCGCGCGATGCTGGAGCCGATCCTTGTGCAAGGCATCCAGCCAGGCGGGCAGCTGACCATCACGACCGATGTTGAAAACTGGCCAGGTGATGCAAGCGTTATGGGCCCCGATCTTATGGTGCGCATGGAAAGCCATGCCCGCGAAATGGGCACCGAGATCATCTCGGACCATATCACAAGCCTTGATCTTCAGAACCGCCCCTTTACCGCGAAAGGCGATACAGGCACGACCTATACCGCCGATGCGATTGTTCTTTGCACAGGCGCACAGGCCAAATGGCTTGGCCTTCCTTCTGAGGAACATTTCAAAGGCTTTGGCGTCTCGGCCTGCGCCACCTGCGACGGTTTTTTCTATCGTGGACAAGAGGTTGTCGTGATCGGCGGCGGCAACACCGCCGTAGAAGAGGCGCTGTTTCTGACGAATTTCGCTTCCAAGGTTACGCTTGTGCACCGCCGCGACAGCCTGCGCGCCGAGAAAATCATGCAGGAACGTCTCTTTAAGAACCCGAAGGTGGAAATCCTGTGGGATCACTCCATCGATGAGGTGGTCGGCGGCGACAATCCGCGCGGCGTTGAAGCGGTGCGTGCCAAACATGTCGAAACAGGCGCGATTACCGAGATTCCCTGCAAAGGCTTCTTTGTGGCAATCGGTCATGCCCCTGCAAGCGAGTTGATCAAAGACCAGCTCGAGCTGCAAAATGGTGGCTATGTGAAGGTGGAACCAGGCACCACACGCACCTCGATCAAGGGTGTGTTTGCGGCAGGCGATCTGACCGATGATGTCTACCGCCAAGCGGTCACCAGCGCGGGAATGGGCTGCATGGCGGCCCTTGATGCCGAAAAATACCTCGCCGAGCTTGATGGCGACGCCTAAGGGCTAACCCGATGTTCCAAGGCGTGACACATCCTGCGAACTTGCGTTCGCGGGATGGGGTAAATTTGGAACGCTTCCTCTCAATTCCCTAAAAGCAACACGCCCAAGCTTGAATCTGGCCATATTGAGACGTTAGAGAGCCCGTGGTGCCGCCCGTTTGCGCGCCAATTTGCCCTTAATTGATACTGATTTGGATACACGCCTCATGGCCATGCCGCACCACGCCCCGATCCCCGAACTCTATGTCTCCTATGACAGCGCCCAGAAGCTGAAACTCGAAGCGGCCGAGCTGCCTTCTTGGGATCTGACCCCGCGCCAGATTTGCGATCTGGAACTGCTGATGAATGGCGGGTTCAACCCGCTCAAAGGGTTCCTCGGGCAGGAAAATTACGACAGCGTTGTCGAGACGATGCGTCTGGCGGATGGCACGCTTTGGCCCATGCCCATCACCCTTGATGTATCCGAGAGTTTCGCCGACACGATCGAAACGGGCAAAGATATCGCCCTTCGCGACCAAGAAGGTGTGATCCTCGCGATCCTGTCGATCTCGGATAAATGGGTTCCCAATAAAGCGCGCGAGGCCGAGAAGGTTTTCGGGGCCGATGACATCGCCCATCCTGCGGTGAATTACCTACACCATGTTGCGGGCCCCGTTTATCTGGGCGGTGCGATTACGGGCATCCAGCCCCCCACCCATTATGATTTCCGCGCCCGCCGCGACACGCCCAATGAATTGCGCGCCTACTTCCGCAAGCTCGGCTGGCGCCGCATCGTTGCCTTCCAGACCCGCAACCCCTTGCACCGCGCGCATCAGGAACTGACCTTCCGCGCCGCGAAAGAGGCGCAGGCCAACCTGCTGATCAACCCCGTTGTCGGCATGACAAAACCGGGCGATGTGGATCATTTTACCCGCGTGCGCTGTTATGAGGCGGTTCTGGATAAATACCCCGCCGCCACCACCACGATGAGCCTACTGAACCTTGCCATGCGCATGGCTGGCCCGCGTGAGGCCGTCTGGCACGGGCTGATCCGCAAAAACCATGGTTGCTCGCATTTCATCGTGGGCCGCGATCATGCGGGCCCAGGTAAGAACTCAAAGGGCGAGGATTTCTACGGCCCCTATGACGCGCAGGTTCTGTTCAAGGAACATGAAGAAGAAATCGGCCTCGAGATGGTTGATTTCAAGCATATGGTCTATGTGCAGGAACGCGCCCAGTATTACCCCGCAAACGAGGTTCCCGAGGGCACAACCGTTCTCGATATCTCGGGCACTGAGCTGCGCCGCCGTTTGGCTGAAGGTTTAGAAATTCCTGAATGGTTCAGCTTTCCCGAGGTTGTCTCGGAGCTGCGCCGCACGCGCCCTGCGCGGTCCAAACAGGGCTTCACCGTATTTTTCACAGGGCTGTCAGGCTCGGGCAAATCGACCATCGCCAATGCGATCATGGTCAAATTGATGGAGATGGGCGGCCGCCCTGTGACGCTTCTGGATGGCGATGTGGTGCGCAAGCATCTGTCATCCGAGCTTGGCTTCTCCAAGGAACACCGCGATATCAATATTCGCCGGATCGGCTATGTCGCTTCCGAGATCACCAAGAATGGCGGCATCGCAATCTGTGCGCCGATCGCGCCTTATACGGCCACCCGCCGCTCGGTGCGCGAAATGGTTGAGGATTTCGGGGCCTTTGTAGAAATTCATGTCGCAACCAGCCTTGAGGAATGCGAACGCCGTGACCGTAAAGGCCTCTACAAGCTGGCCCGTGAAGGTAAGATCAAGGAATTCACAGGCATCTCGGACCCTTATGAAGAACCCGAAACGCCCGAGCTGAGGCTTGATACCGTAGGCTCCGAGGTGGATTACTGCGCACAGCAGGTTCTGCTGAAGCTTGAAAGCATGGGTCTGATCACCGGCAATTAAGGGCGATCAACCTTCAACTATTCAAAGGCGGAACCCTGATACTGGGTTTCGCCTTTTTTATTGGGTTTCTGCCGGAATCTCGGCTGGCGCTTCGGTCGGGACATCGGGGGCCTGCTGAGTGGTCACAGGCTCAGGCTCAGGCACAGGCTCGGACGCAGGCGCATCCTCGCTTGCGGAATTCAGCCTGCCATCTTCCCATTCACCTTCGGCAACCTCACCCGTGGCATAGCGCATTGTGCCATCGCCCTGCCGCCGCCCGCTGACGAAATTGCCCTCATAGACATCACCACTGGAGTAGGTCGCGATACCCGCGCCGTTCATTTCGCCATCCTGCCATTCGCCTTCATAGCGGAAGCCATCGGCCATCACCAAAACGCCTTGCCCGTTGCGCTGACCTTCCTCGAAACCGCCCTCATAGGAGGTTCCATCGGCATAGGTCGCAATGCCCTGCCCATGGCGGAGCCCGTCTTCCCAAGCCCCTTCATAGCGATACTCGAACTGGGGCTCAGCGCCTGCGCTATCGGTGTCGGTGTCGGATGCCTCGCGCGGCAATGTCATGACGCCTTGGCCATGCTGGACCGCATTGAGGAACTGCCCCTCATAAATCAGCCCATTGGTATAGCTTGCGATCCCAAAGCCTTGGATCACACCATCGGCCCAATCGCCCTCATAGGTGGAGCCGTCAGGATAGGTGATTTTGCCTGTGCCATGCGCCACATCATTGCGGAACTGGCCTTCATAAATTGATCCGTCAGGATAGGTCACCAGACCCTGCCCTTCGATGCGGCCATCGGTCCATTCCCCGACATAGCTATAGCCCTCGGAGCCTGTGAAACTGCCTTGACCATGGCGCCGATCCTCGAGGAATTCACCCTCATAGACATCGCCATTGCTGTAGCGCACGACGCCTTGGCCTTGGCGCTGTCCGTTGACCAATTCGCCTTCATAGCTGTCGCCATTGGTTTGTGTCAAAAGACCCGTGCCATTGATCTGGCCCTCGGCCCATTGGCCGTCATAGACCATACCATCCGCCATCTCGAGGCGTCCCTGCCCCGCGCGCTGGCCCGCAACAAAGCTGCCCTCATAAACCGCGCCGTCAGGATAGGTGATGCGGCCCTGACCCTCTTTCAAACCGTTGACCCAAGCTCCCTCATAGCGGTAGCCGTCAGGGTTCATCATGGTGCCTTGCCCGTGATGCAGCGAATTGAGGAATTCGCCCTCATAGCTCACGCCATTGCTGTAATAGGCGATGCCCGATCCATTGATCCGCCCGCCAACCCATTCGCCCTCATAGCTGGAGCCATCTCCAAAGGAGATCGCGCCAAACCCTTCGGGCTGGCCCGCAACAAAGCTGCCCTCATAGACCGAGCCATCAGGGAATACCGCGCGCCCTTGGCCGCGGATTTCACCATCGACCCATTCGCCCGTGTATTCATAGCCATTGGGCAAACGATAGGTGCCAGTGCCATGCTGGATACCATTGCGGAATTCACCCTCGTAAATGCCGCCATTGTCATATTGCTGCACATCGACGCGCGTTGCGTCTTCTTGTGCGTGAAGGGGCAAGGCAAAAAATGCCGCCACAAGCCCCAGACGAGCCCCTTGCCAAATTGTGCCGCGATTGCGTTCTTGCACGTGATCCTCCGTCATGGGGTCAAAATTCCATTGAACCAAATCTAAGTGACCCATAGACCACCCGCAATGGCTTTTGACCACAGCGTCTTGGCCTTGGGCCATGATCTGCTAAGAAGCGACTGACCCAATCGAAAGGCAGCCCCATAAATGGCCGACCGCTTCCGCCTGAGCCTTGCGCAATTGAACGCAACCGTCGGAGACCTTGCAGGCAATGCTGCAAAGGCCAAAGCCGCATGGGAAACAGCCCGTGAGGCAGGTGCTGATTTCATCGCCCTGCCCGAGATGTTCCTGACTGGATATCAGTTGCAAGACCTTGTGCGCAAACCCGCTTTCGCGGCCGATGCTCACCGCATTTTGAACGAATTGGCCGCCGAATGTGCCGATGGCCCCGCCCTTGGCATTGGCGCGCCGATGCTTGGCGGCGACAAGCCTTTCAACGCCTATTACATCCTTGAGGGCGGCAAGATCACGGCAGAGTTGCTCAAGCATCACTTGCCCAATTCCTCCGTTTTCGATGAAAAGCGCTATTATCACGCGGGCAATGTCTCGGGGCCTGTGCGGATCGGGCCAATGCGGGTCGGCATCCCGATTTGTGAAGATGCATGGCATGAGGATGTCTGCGAAACGCTGATGGAATCGGGTGCCGAGATTTTGGTTGTGCCCAATGGCTCGCCCTATCACCGCAATAAATTCGGGCTGCGCCAATCCCTGATGGTCTCCCGCGTGATCGAAACGGGCTTGCCGCTGGTCTATCTCAACCTGCTTGGCGGGCAGGATGATCAGGTGTTTGACGGGGCAAGCTTCGTGCTGAACCCGCATGGTGTTTTGACCCACCAGATGCCCGCCTTTACCGAGGCAATCACCCATGTCGATTTCGAGCGTGGAGATGCGGGCTGGCAGGCCATCGAGGGCGAAAAGGCCCATCTGCCCGATGAATGGGAGGCTGATTACCACACGATGGTTTTGGCCCTGCGCGACTACATGCGCAAAACAGGCTTTGGGAAAGTTCTGCTTGGCCTGTCCGGCGGGATCGATTCCGCCATTGTCGCCGCCATCGCAGCGGATGCGCTCGGGCCCGAGAATGTGCGCTGTGTGATGCTGCCCTCGCGCTATACCTCGCAAACCTCGCTGGATGATGCAGCCGATGTTGCACATAGGCTTGGCACGCGGCTCGATACCGTTTCGATAACAGGCCCGCATGAGGCCGTATCAGCAGCGCTTGGGCCGCTTTTTGAAGGCACCAAGCCAGATGTCACCGAAGAGAATATCCAGTCACGGTTGCGCGGTGTAACCCTGATGGCTTTGTCGAATAAATTCGGGGAAATGCTGCTGACCACGGGCAATAAATCCGAGGTCGCAGTGGGCTATGCCACGATCTATGGCGATATGGCGGGCGGTTATAACCCCATCAAAGACCTCTATAAAACCCGCGTTTTCGAAACCTGCCGCTGGCGCAATGCAAACCATCGTCCGTGGATGATGGCCCCCGCGGGCGAGGTTATCCCCCCGCGCGTGATCGACAAGCCCCCCACCGCGGAACTGCGCGACAACCAAAAAGACGAAGACAGCCTGCCGCCTTATGAAGACCTCGACGTGATGCTGGACATGCTGATCGACAAGGACGCGTCAGTCGCGGATGTCGTGGCCATGGGCTATGATCGGGACACCGTGAAAAAGATCGAGCATTTGATCTACATCTCGGAATACAAGCGCTTCCAATCCGCCCCGGGCGCACGGCTTACCGAACGCGCCTTCTGGCTGGATCGGCGCTATCCCATCGCCAATCGCTGGCGCGACCCAAGCCACGACTGATCCCGTGACCAGCCCGCTGCCTCCCCTCACGATCACGGGCGCACAGGTGCTGCGCCCTGACGGGCTGAGCGATGCGCCCTTGTCGTTGGCCGGTGGTGTGATTGCAGCCAAGACGGGCCGCGAGATTGATTTGTCGGGCTATCTCGTCCTGCCCGGAATTGTGGATGCCCATGGCGACGGGTTCGAACGCCATCTTGCCCCGCGCCGTGGGGCTTTGGGCAGCCCCGAGGCGGGATTGCAGGCCGCCGATGCGGAATTGGCGGCCAATGGGATCACCACCGCCGTGTTGGCGCAATTCTTCTCATGGGAAGGGGGCATGCGCGGCCCCGATTTCGCGGAACGAATGGCCGAGGCTTGGCTTGCCATGCGCGCCGACAGTCAGACGGATATGCAGCTGCAATTACGGCTCGAGATCAATCTGCTGGATGAATATGACCGTGCACTGGCCTTGATTGACCATGCAGGGATCAAATTCGTCGTCTTCAATGACCACCTGCCCCATAAGGCTTTGGCCGCAGGCAAGCGGCCCCCACGGCTGACGGGGCAAGCGCTTAAATCGGGCCGCTCGCCCGAGGCGCATCTGGCGCTTTTGCAGGGGCTTCATGCAAGGCGAGACGAGGTTCCAGACGCGCTGGAGAAGCTCGCTCAGAAACTGACCGCGCGGGGCCTACGGCTTGGCAGCCATGATGATCACTTCCCCGAAGATCACCTGCGCATGGCCCGTATCGGCGCTGTCATAAGCGAATTTCCCGAAACCGAGGCTGCCGCAAAAACCGCCTTTGAGGCTGGTCATCCCGTGATCATGGGCGCGCCCAATCTGGTTCGCGGTGGATCGCATGATGGCAGGGTGTCTGCCGCCCAGATCATCGAGCGCGGCTATGTCACAGCGCTTGCCTCGGATTACCACTACCCCGCGCCGCGCCAAGCCGCTTGGAAACTGGTGCAAAGCGGTATGCCCTTGCAGCAGGCTTGGGCCTTGGTCTCCTCAGGACCTGCCGAACTGCTGGGGCTGGCCGATCGCGGCCATATAACCACAGGCCTGCGCGCCGATCTGACGATCTTGGAGGCCGAGACCAAACGTGTTGCCGCCACCATCACGGGCGGGCGGTTGGCCTATCTCTCGGGCGATATCGCGCAGAGGTTTCTTTCGTGATGCGCCTCGCTTTGCTGACGGCGCTGACCATGCTGGCCTTTGCCGCCAATTCCATCCTCAATCGCGCAGCCGTGGGCGCGGGCCATATCGAGGCAAGTGATTTCGCGCTGATCCGCGTGATTGCGGGCGCGGTGACGCTGGCGGCCCTTGCCATTCTCGGCAAGCGCCAGCTCGCGCTGCTTTTGCCATCGCGCCTATGGGGGGCGGTGACGCTCAGCCTCTATCTCATCGGGTTTTCCGTGGCCTATCTCAGCCTCGATGCGGGTCTTGGCGCCTTGATCCTGTTTGGCGGGGTGCAGGTGACCATGTTTGCAGGCGCGGCCCTTGCGGGTGATGCCTTGCCTGCCCGCAGATGGATCGGATCAGGCTTGGCTTTTGCTGGTTTGGTCTGGCTGCTTTGGCCTACAGGCGCGGTTGCAGTGCCCATTGCGGCGGGGCTTGCCATGTGCGTCGCGGCGCTTGGCTGGGGGCTGTATTCGCTGGCAGGGCGCGGCAGCAAAGACCCTTTGGCAGATACGGCGGCGAATTTTCTGTTGGCTGTTCCCTTATGTGCGCTCACCGTCTTGGTGATGCCCGAGGCCGCGCAAACCGCGCCCATAACGCTGACAGGGTTGATCCTTGCGGTCACCTCTGGCGCTGTGACATCAGGGCTTGGCTATGCCCTATGGTACCAACTCCTGCCCAAACTTGACGCCTCGGTCGCGGGTCTGGTGCAGCTCTGTGTGCCTGTAATTGCCGTTTTGGGCGGGATCGTCCTGCTGAGTGAACCTCCCAGCCTTCGGTTGATCGGCGCAGGGGTTTTGGTGCTTGGCGGAATTGCCTATGGATTAGGGGCGTTTCAGCGCAGGATCGGCTCAAGCGGGTCATAGAATATCCCGCTCCCCCAAGCGATCTCGGCCAAGCTGTCAGGTTTGACGCGCAGCTCTGCAAGCCCTTCGCGCGCGACCAAGCGCCGCTCGGTCACAACCCCTTCGGGATCGGTCCAAGGGGCTGCGGGATCACCCGAGATCAAGCTGACACGGAAATACACATCCACCTGATGGAAACTGCCATTGGGGTCATGAAACTCGTTCACAAGGCAGGGCTCTCCCACCGAAATGACAAGCCCCGTTTCTTCATGAAACTCTCTGATCAGGTTGTCAGGCAGGGAACTGCCCGCCTCAACACCGCCGCCCGGCGCGCAGAGAAGATCGCTCTTGCCCTCGGGCCACGCATTGACCAGTAGCAAACGGTTTTCGATCAGAAGAAGGCCTCGGACAGCCAAACGGGGACGCGCGCGGATCATGGGGTAACACTGGCCCGCAGGGTGACGTAGCGCAAGGCTGACCTCCCACCTTCTCGAAAGTTTCATACTTAACCCCTAGATAGAGGGTATGAACCGCTTCACCACAGTTTTGAGCCTTGGCCTGATCGGCCTCGGCGCGCCCGCCTCGGCGGAATGCGTGATCTTGCTGCATGGCTTGGCCCGCAGCGAAGTCTCACTGACGATCATCGAGGAAACACTCGAAAGCGAGGGGTATCAGGTTCTCAACCAAGGTTACCCGTCCACATCAGCCCCGATCAGCACGCTTGCACCAGAAACGATCGACCCTGCCATCGCACAATGCGGCGATGAGCCGATCCATTTCGTCACCCATTCCATGGGCGGCATCTTGGCCCGTTATTATTTCGCCGAGCATGAGATCGCAAATTTGGGCCGTGTGGTGATGCTGGCCCCGCCAAATGGCGGATCGGAGCTGGTGGATGTCTTGGGGCATCTACAGGCCTTTGAATGGATCAATGGCCCCGCAGGCATGCAGCTTGGCACCGAGGATGGGTCCCTCCCGAACCGGCTGCCGCCCGTTGATTTCGATCTTGGCGTGATCGCAGGGGATCGTTCTTTAAACCCTGTCTACTCCTCACTGATCGAGGGGCCTGATGATGGCAAGGTGGCCGTGGAAAGCACGGGCGTGGCAGGCATGGCCGACCATATCACGCTGCCCGTCACTCATACCTTCATGATGAACAACCCCGTCGTTATCGCCGAGGTGGTTGCGTTCTTGGAAACGGGTGCGTTCAACCATGACATGAACTTCTTCGAGGCCGTCGGCGATCTCGTCGAGAAGCGACTGAACTAACCCTATGCGTTGGGTCCGGTCACCCTGTTGATATGGGCCATCTTACGACCGGGCCGTGTTTCAGCCTTGCCGTAAAGATGCACCTGCACGCCTCTCTCGCCTGCAAGTTCGGCCACCCGCTCCACATCATCCCCGATGAGGTTTTCCATCACCACATTCGCATGCCGCGAGCCGTCGCCCAAAGGCCAACCGGCAATGGCGCGAATATGCTGCTCGAACTGGTCAACGGCGCAGCCCGCCTGTGTCCAATGGCCGGAATTATGCACCCGAGGTGCGATCTCATTCACGACCAAGCCGTCTTTGGTCACAAATAATTCCACGCCCATCACACCGACATACTCAAGCGCATTCAGAATGCGCGAGGCGATCAAAACGGCATCTGTGACCAGCGATGACGGCATCGCAGCAGGCACGGTGGTGGTGGATAATATGCCATCGACATGGACATTCTCACCCGGATCAAAGGCCGCCATCGAGCCGTCTTGCCCACGGGCTGCAATGACCGAAATCTCCTTGGAAAACGCGACAAACCCTTCCGCAATCGCAGGCGCGCCTTTGAGGCTCTCAAACGCCGCGCTTGCCTCAGCCGGCGCCATCACACGGGCTTGTCCCTTACCGTCATAACCGAAACGGCGGGTCTTCAAGATGGCGGGAACAGCCGTGCTGGCCAAAGCCGCATCAAGCCCTTCGGCCCCGTCAATTGCTGCAAATGCTGCCGTTTTCAGCCCCAACCCCGCCAGAAAGCTCTTTTCCACCAAGCGATCCTGACTGGTTTCAAGCGCGCGTTGATCAGGAAAAAGCGGGCAGGTTTGCGACAGGATTTCCAGCGCGGGCGCGGGTATATTCTCAAACTCAAAGGTGATCAGATCGCAGCTTTGCGCAAAGCGCTTCAACGCCTCCAGATCATCATAGCCCGCGGTTGTCACTGCATGGGCAACATCGCCTGCAGGCGGGTTTGGGGCAGGCTCGAAAATATGGGTCTTATAGCCCAAACGCGCCGCCGCCATCGATAGCATGCGGCCCAATTGGCCGCCGCCCAAAATCCCGATAACCGATCCTGCCGCAAGACGCTCACTCATCAACGGGTTCCTCAGGGATCGAGGCCGACAAATCAGCGCGCCATTGATCAAGCCGAGTGGCCAATTCCTCATCCTGCGTGGCCAAGATGCCCGCCGCCATCAACCCTGCATTCGCGGCCCCCGCTGCCCCGATCGCCATGGTGGCAACAGGAAAACCGCGTGGCATCTGCAAAATGGAATAGAGCGAATCGACCCCCGATAGCGCCTTGGTCTGAACCGGCACCCCAATCACGGGAACCCGCGTTTTCGAGGCCATCATGCCTGGCAAATGCGCCGCCCCGCCTGCGCCTGCGATGATCACTTTCAACCCTCTGGAGACAGCGCTTTTGCCATACTCCCACAGCCTGTCAGGCGTGCGATGCGCCGATACGATCTTCGTTTCATAGGGCACGCCAAGCGCATCCAGCATTTCGGCTGCTTCACGCATTGTGGGCCAATCAGACTGGCTGCCCATAATGATCCCGACCTGAATTTCTGCCATATCCCGCGCCCCTTTGCGCCCATCAAAAGAAGCGCGCACTATAGCCACGCGATCAAGTTACGCAATGATATCAGGCGTCAGTTCATCTTCGATTTTGGCGATGCTGTCTTTGAGGAAGAGCTTTTGCTTTTTCAACCGCCGCAAAGTCAGGGGATCGGGCCGCGTAACCTGCTCCAAGGCGAGGATCGCGTCGTCAAGATCGCGATGCTCACGGCGCAGCACCTCCAACTTGATGCGCAGCACCTCCTCATGGGACATTTCGGTCGGGGCGTTCATCAAATATTCCGTGCCTTGTTCTGGCCCACTCCCGCAACGAGTCGGACTGCAGAGTGAGAGGATACTCCCAAAACCATCGCTGGCAAAGGTTAAGCAACCCTTGCAAGGACAAATTCACCATCCCATATTCCCTTACAGACGGGCTGCCAATCATGGGGCCCAAAACGCGCAGATCGCTTTGCTGTAAAGGATGTGCTTATGACGAAACTGACACTTGCCTCCCATCCCTTCCTGTTGGGATTCGACCAGCTTGAACGGCTGGTGGAGCGCACGGCCAAATCCGGCAATGAGGGCTACCCGCCCTATAATATCGAACAATACGGCGAAAATGCCTATCGTATCACCTTGGCTGTTGCAGGCTTTCGCGAGGATGATCTCTCGATCACGGTTGAGGACCGCCAATTGGTGATCCGCGGCCGCCAAGCCGATGAGGATAGCAACCGCGTCTTCCTGCATCGTGGCATTGCAGGGCGCCAGTTTCAGCGCAGTTTCGTGCTAGCCGATGGTGTCGAGGTTGCAGGCGCCACAACCGAACATGGCTTGCTGCATATCGATCTCACCCGCGCCGTGCCCGAAACTGTGGTGCGCACCATCGAGATCAAATCCCAGAAAGCCGATGCAAAACAAATGAAAACCGGAGGTAAGACAAATGCATGAACCCCATGACGTGATCGCACAAGATGGCAGCAAGATTGTCTATATCCGCGAAGTCGCCGCCGCCGACCTTCCCGACAATATCCGCGAACAAGCCGGTGACGTCGAAAGGCTCTATGCGATTGGCAATGAAAAGGGTGAACAACTGGCCTTGGTCATTAACCGCGACCTCGCATTCGATGTCGCCCGTCAACATGACATGGAGCCTGTGAGCGTGCACTGACACACCCAATCTCAGCACTACCCAAAGGCCCTCGCTTTGCGGGGGCTTTTCCATGCCGAGAGGGCACTCACATAACAAGCGATAAGAAGCGTGGCGCGCCCTGCCCATCTTTGCTTCAAAAATACTTAAATGAAAAAAGGCCCCGCATTTGCGGGGCCTTTCCAAACTCGGGCAGGTGATGCCCTTTCGCAAAAGCGAAAGGATTACATCATGCCACCCATGCCGCCCATGCCGCCCATATCGGGCATGCCGCCGGCAGCTGCGCCGCCGTCTTTGGATGGCTTGTCAGCAACCATGGCTTCTGTAGTGATCAGAAGGGCTGCAACCGAAGCTGCATCTTCCAGAGCGGTACGTACAACTTTGGCAGGATCAATCACGCCGAATTTGAACATGTCGCCATATTCTTCGCTCTGCGCGTTGAAGCCGAAGCTCTTGTCGCTCGACTCGCGGATTTTGCCGGCAACAACAGCACCGTCGACGCCCGCATTCTCGGCGATCTGACGCAATGGGGCTTCCAGCGCGCGACGCACGATGGAGATACCTGCATTCTGATCGGCATTCTCAGCTGTCACACCTTCAAGCGCCTTGGCACCTTGGATCAGAGCAACACCACCACCAACAACGATGCCTTCTTGAACGGCAGCGCGCGTGGCGTTCAATGCGTCATCAACGCGGTCTTTGCGCTCTTTCACTTCGATTTCGCTCATGCCGCCAACTTTGATGACCGCAACGCCGCCTGCCAGTTTGGCAACACGCTCTTGCAGCTTCTCTTTGTCATAGTCGGAAGATGTTTCTTCGATCTGCTGACGGATCTGGCCAACACGGGCTTCGATCTCGGCTTTGTCGCCTGCGCCGTCGATGATTGTGGTGTCATCTTTCTTGATGAGCACTTTCTTCGCGGAACCCAGCATGTCGAGCGTAACACTCTCAAGCTTCATGCCCAGATCTTCCGAGATCACCTGACCGCCTGTCAGGATAGCGATATCCTGCAGCATGGCCTTGCGACGATCACCAAACCCAGGTGCTTTTACGGCGGAGATTTTCAGGCCGCCACGCAGCTTGTTGACCACGAGGGTCGCAAGCGCTTCGCCTTCAACATCTTCTGCAATGATCAAAAGCGGCTTTTGCGACTGGATCACGCTCTCGAGCAGCGGAACCATTGGCTGCAGCGAAGAGAGCTTTTTCTCGTGCAGCAGGATGAGGCAGTCATCAAGATCTGCGATCATCTTGTCAGGGTTGGTCACGAAATAGGGGCTGAGATAGCCACGGTCGAACTGCATGCCTTCGACAACATCAACCTCGGTCTCGAGGCCTTTGTTTTCTTCGACAGTGATAACACCGTCATTGCCGACTTTCTGCATCGCGTCCGCAATCATGCGACCGATCTGCGCTTCGCCATTGGCCGAGATTGTGCCGACCTGAGCAACTTCATCGGAATCAGCAACCGCACGGGCCGAGGCCTTGATGCTTTCGATGACGGTTGCAACCGCAGTGTCGATACCGCGCTTGAGGTCCATCGGGTTCATGCCAGCAGCAACCGACTTCATGCCTTCTTTAACGATGGCTTGCGCAAGTACAGTTGCAGTGGTTGTGCCGTCGCCGGCTTCGTCATTGGTGCGGCTGGCGACTTCTTTCACCATCTGCGCGCCCATATTCTCGAACTTGTCTTCCAGTTCGATTTCCTTGGCAACCGATACACCGTCCTTGGTGATGCGCGGTGCGCCGAAGGATTTGTCGAGAACAACGTTACGACCTTTGGGGCCGAGGGTAACTTTCACCGCGTCGGCGAGGATATTTACACCGTTGAGCATGCGATTGCGTGCGTCGGTGCCGAACTTTACGTCCTTAGCAGCCATGTTTGGCTCCTCCTTGGAATAGGTTTGGAATTAAGAAATCGGATCGGCTCAGGCGAGAAGGCCGAGGATGTCCGATTCCTTCATGATCAACAGCTCTTCGCCATCAACGGTGACCTCTGTGCCGGACCATTTGCCGAACAGAACACGGTCGCCCGCTTTAACAGCCATCGGGATCAGCTCACCCGAATCTTTGCGAGCACCTTCGCCACAAGCGATGACTTCGCCTTCAGCTGGTTTTTCTTTCGCGCTTTCAGGGATGATAAGACCACCTTTGGTCTTCTCGTCGCTCTCAACGCGGCGCACAAGAACACGGTCATGCAGCGGTGTGAATGCCATTTGTCGAACACTCCTTAGGTTCGTGATTTCTCTCCCGTTAGCACTCACCCTCCGTGAGTGCCAACAGTGGGGAGATAAGGAGGGGAACCGACCCTGTCAACGCTTCACCGATAAAAAAAATCGCACCAATTTCCGCCCTTAATTCTTCTTGCGACATTGCAACGCCACATGGCCCTCGTGACATTGTACCGCCCCGCGCCTATAAGGCGGCAAAACTCCAAATCGACAAACGGATTACCCATATGACCACTCTCGTTTTTGGCCACAAATCGCCTGATACGGATTCCACCGGCTCGCCCATCATCTGGGCGTGGTATCTTAACGAAATTCAGGATGTAAAAGCACAGGCCCGTCTTCTGGGTGAGCCCAATACAGAGGCCGCCTTTGTGCTGGAGCGCTGGAAGCTAGAAAAGCCCGAGATCATCTCGGATGTGGCCGCCGACACCCCTGTTGTGATCGTTGACACCAATAACCCCGCGGAATTGCCCGACGCGATCAATGCCACCGATATCCGCCAGATCATCGACCACCACAAACTGGTCGGCGGGCTGGAAACGAAAGGCCCCATCGATATCCGGATCGAACCTTTGGCCTGCACCGCCACGATCATGTATAAAATGATCGGAAAGGACATGGCCCAAGCCCCGACAGCCATCAAAGGTGCGATGCTGTCCTGCATCTTGTCGGACACGCTGGAATTCCGCTCGCCCACCACCACACAGGAAGATCACGCCATTGCAGAAGCACTGGCAAAGGATCTGGAGATCGATATCCCCTCCTATGCGGCTGAGATGTTCGCGGCCAAATCCGATGTCTCGACCTTCTCGGATGCGGAATTGCTCCGCATGGATTCCAAAACATTCGAGGTCAGCGGCAAGACCTTCCGCGTCTCGGTTCTGGAAACCACATCGCCCGACACCATTCTGGCCCGTAAGGACAGCCTGATGGAAACGATGACCACTGTTGCAACCGAAGATGGTGCCGATCAGGTGCTGCTCTTCGTGGTGGATATCCTGAACGAGCAAAGCACCCTGTTGGTGCCCAATGATCTGGTCAAGCAAGTGGCCGAGAAAAGCTTTGCCACGCTTGTCGGCGATGGCGACACAGTGGTTCTTCCAGGTGTGGTCAGCCGCAAGAAGCAGATCATTCCGAACCTGACAATGTGATATCAAGGGCGGCCCAATCGGGCCGCTTTTTTTTCAATCCCGCCCCTTCCCTTTTGGCGCCTCTTTAGCCCGCCAATCCAGACCCATATTGCAGGACCCCAATGAGCCAGATCATCGAGCACCTCTCCGATATCTCTGAGCGTTATGACGCGCTGTTTTGCGACCTCTGGGGCTGCGTCCATAACGGGATCGAACCCTTCGCCGAAGCGATCAGCGCCTTGCAAGCCTTCCGCGCCAAAGGCGGCACCGTCTTGCTGCTGACCAATGCGCCGCGCACTCGAGGCTCGGTGCAACGGCAATTGGAGAGAATGGGGTTGCCTGACGACACATGGGATGTGATCGCCACCTCAGGTGACAGCGCGCGGGCCGCCATGCTGCGCGGCGCTGTGGGCGAAAAGGTCTATTTCATCGGGGAAGATCGCGATCAGAGCTTTTTCGACCCGATGGAGTTGATCGACAACCCCGTCAGCATCACACAAGTGCCTCTCGAAGAGGCAGAGGGCATTGTCTGCACAGGCCCGTTCGACCCCCTTGCCGACCCCGCAGTGATGCGCCCCGAATTCCTGCTGGCCAAAACCAAAGGCCTGAAATTCCTCTGCGCCAATCCCGATATCGTGGTGGATCGTGGCGAAAGCCGTGAGTGGTGCGCAGGCGCATTGGCTGCGCTTTACACCGAGATGGGCGGCGAAAGCCTCTATTTCGGCAAGCCGCATCCTCCCATTTATGACCTTGCGCGTAATCGCTTGCGCCAGATCGGCAAGGATATCGCTGATGAGCGTATCCTTGCGGTCGGCGATGGCATCTTCACAGATGTCACAGGCGGCATGGGCGAGAATATCGACACCTTGTTCATCACAGGTGGCTTGGCAAAAGAGGAAACCGGCACCGAGCGCCAGCCCGTGCCAGAGAAACTTGATGCAATGCTTACCAAGGCGCAGGCCAACCCAACCTATTCCATCGGCTATCTACGATAAATCTACGCGCAACATAGTTGCAGTTATATCGCCTTAAATTGAATTTTTATTACTCAGCGGATTGCCGTGACCCCTTCCTTGCGCTATTCAAAGCGCATTGAAGCTGGGGAATCTATTTGATGTTGGACACAACACATAACCTGCCGCGCGGCACGATCTGCATCGAAGATATCGAGATCGGCATGATGCGCCATCTGACCAAGACGGTCACAGATCGTGATATTGAGCTTTTTGCCGAAGTCTCGACCGACAGAAACCCTGTTCATCTTGATGATGATTACGCCCAAGATACCATTTTCGAGGGCCGGATTGCCCATGGCATGCTGACCGCAGGTTTGATCTCGGCTGTGATCGGGGAACAGCTTCCCGGACATGGTACCGTCTATCTGGGTCAAACCCTGAAGTTCATGGCCCCCGTTCGCCCCGGTGATCAAGTGCGGGTCGAGGTTGAGGTAACGGCTGTTGATTACACCAAGCGCCGCGTCACGCTGGACACCCGCTGTCTGGTCGATGGCAAACCCGTCCTCAAAGGCGAAGCGGTGGTTTTGGCCCCGTCGCGCAAGTTCGATTAAGCCTCGTCTTGCCCTCTGCATCCAGCGCGTTTAAGTCCGTTTCATGCGGACCGTGCGTGACCACCAATATGTAAGACCACAAGACCGAGGCGCCTCTGTCGCGATCGGGAATTTCGACGGCGTTCATCTGGGCCATCAACATGTCATCGACCTTGCGCGTCGCGATGACAGCCCCCTTGGCATTCTGACATTCGAGCCGCATCCGCGTGAGTTTTTCGCCCGTGATGCCAGCCCGTTCCGCTTGATGAATGCCGAGGCCAAGGCCAATCGCCTTGAGAAGCTCGGCGTTGATATCTTGTATGAATTACCCTTCAACCGCGCCCTGTCGGAATTGGAGGCCGAGGCTTTCGCCCGCGATATCCTGAGCGAGGGTCTGGGGCTGACCCATGTCGTGGTTGGCGCGGATTTCTGTTTTGGCAAAGGCCGGATTGGAACCGCAAAAGGCTTGGTCGAATTCGGCAAACGTTGCGGCTTTGATGTCACGATCGCCGAATTGCTTGCAGGCCAAAGTGGCGCTGTGTCTTCCACCGCGATCCGCACCGCACTGAGCGAGGGCCTCCCGCGCGATGCCGCGAAAATGCTGGGGCATTGGCACCGCATTGAGGGCCCCGTCATCCATGGTGAGAAGCGCGGGCGACAATTGGGCTACCCCACAGCGAATATGTCCCTTGAGGGGCTGCATGTGCCGCGTTTGGGGGTTTATGCCGTACTGGTGGATGTGCTCGATGGCCCGCATGCTGGCAGCTATAACGGCGTGGCCAGCCTTGGCGTGCGACCCATGTTCAACGGAGAAGAGCCCAATCTGGAAACCTTCCTCTTTGATTTCACGGGTGATCTCTACGGGGCGGAAATGTCTGTTGCGCTGATTGATTTCCTCAGGCCCGAAGCGAAATTCGACGGGTTGGACGCCCTGATCGCCCAGATGGATAATGACAGCGCACAAGCCCGCGCAATTCTGGCGGCCCTATGAGAAAGCAGTTTTGGGAAACTGTCCCCATGGCCAAAATGACAGCGCAGGAATGGGAAGCCCTGTGCGATGGCTGCGGGAAATGCTGCCTCAACAAGCTTGAAGATGAAGACACGGGCGAAGTGGCCCTGACCCGCGTGGCTTGCCGCCTGCTTGATGATCAAAGCTGCCGCTGCGGGCAATATGACATCCGCAAAAGCCTCGTTCCCGAATGCATCCAATTGACCCCCAAGACGATGGGGGATGTCGCCTATTTCATGCCCGAAACCTGCGCCTACCGTTTGCTGCATGAAGGCAAGCCCTTGCATTGGTGGCACCCTTTGGTGTCGGGTGATCCCGAGACGGTCCATGAGGCGGGTATCTCGATCCGTGGCATAACCGTGCCCGAATTCGAAATCCCCGAAGAAGACTGGGAAGACTATATCATCGAGGAACCCGGAACATGATCTTTGCATCCGACAACACAGGCCCCGCCCATCCAAAGGTAATGGAGGCTGTCATGCGCGCCAATGAAGGCTATGCGATGCCCTATGGCAATGATCCGATCATGCCCGATGTAACCGCCAAGCTGCGCGCCCTTTTTGAAGCGCCTGAGGCCAGCGTGCATCTGGTCTCGACTGGGACAGCCGCGAACTCACTGGCGCTGGCATGTCTGGCAAATCCTTGGGATGCGATTTTCTGCCACCGCGTCGCCCATGTGGAAATGGATGAATGCGGCGCGCCTGAGTTCTACTCCAATGGGGCCAAGCTGACCTTGGTTGACGGCGAAGATGCGAAAATGACGCCTGAGGGTTTGCGCGCGGCTATCCTTCAAACGGGCGATAAGGGTGTTCACGGGGTCCAGCGTGGCCCCGTGACGATCACCAATATCACCGAAGTGGGCACCGCCTATAGCTTGGCCGAGATCAAGGCCCTGACAGATGTCGCCAAGGAATTCGGCCTCAAAACCCATCTTGATGGCGCGCGATTTGCCAATGCCTGTGCCGCACTTGGCTGCACACCCGCCGAGATGACGTGGAAAGCAGGCATTGATGCCGTCAGCTTTGGCGGCACCAAGAACGGCTGCATGGCCGTGGAAGCCGTGATCTTTTTTGACCCTGCCCAATCATGGGAAATGGAATTGCGCCGCAAACGGGGGGCGCATCTGTGGTCCAAGCATAAATACATGTCAGCGCAAATGGATGCCTATGTCACCGACGGGCTGTGGCTGGAATTGGCGCAGGACGCGAACGCCCATTGCGCCACGCTGGCCGAAGCAATCCGCGCCCTTCCAGGTGCAAAGCTGGCCCATGAGCCTGCGGGGAACATGATTTTTGCAGAACTTCCCCGCGCCGCGCATCGCCGCGCGATGGAGGCAGGGGCGCAATATTACCTCTTCCCCTTCTCCGCCACGCTGGAAGGACCGGATGATGAGCTCATCCTGTGCCGCTTGGTGACCGATTGGTCCTGCAGCAAGGACAGCGTCGATCAGATCACAGCGCTCTGGCGCGGCTGAGCGGCCCGCGCGCGGGCCGTCCGCTTTTTCAGATCAAAGCTTGCCAGCGAGATACAGATCGAGGTCTTCGATCCTGTCTTGGCCCCAGAAATGCGCGGTATTATCGACCACATAGAAGGGTGCGCCGAAGACGCCTGAATTCACCGCATCTTCGAGATTGCGGCCATATTCTTCGGCGCTGGCCAACATATCGCGATCGGCCAAAGCGGGATCAAATCCTGCTTCTTCCAAACAGGCGCGGATCACCTCATCTTGCGAGATATCCTTTTCATCGGCCCAAACAGATCGGGTCAGCGCATGCACCAAAACACCCAAATCACCCCCGCCCGCCTTCTGCGCCGAGATGATCGCAAAAGAGGATGGCGCGGGGTTGGTGGGCCAGAACATCGGTTTTTCGTTCAGGGCAAAGCCTGTTTTCTTCGCGCTGCGCACAAGGTCCTGTAGACGGTAAGCCTGCCGCGACGGATGCCTGTCCTTGGGGGGCGTGCCGCCCGTGCGTGCGAAAAGCGCCATAATGTCCAAGGGCTTGAAGGTGACCGCGCAGCCATGCTTGGCCGAAACCTCCGCCAGCCGCTGCCCCGAGAGATAGGTATAGGGCGACAAGGTCGCGAAGTAATAATCGATATGGGCCATCAGCCGCTCCCTTTTGACTTTGCGAAGACGGTAGTCGGATGATAGTGGGTGTCAACGGGCATTGGGGGCCCAAACCAACACGACAAGGAACACCAAAGATATGGCTGCCAGCGACCCTAAACTGATCTCCGGAAATGCAAACCGAACTCTGGCCGAAGCAATGGCACGACGCATGTCGATGCATCGAGGTTTGGCGGTCGATCTGGTTGATGCGCGGGTTGAGCGTTTCAACGACCAAGAGATTTTCGTCGAGGTCTACGAGAATGTCCGCGGCGAAGATATGTTCATCGTCCAGCCAACCTCAAAGCCTGCCAATGACAACCTGATGGAGCTGTTGATCATCTCCGATGCTCTCAGACGTTCCTCGGCCAGCCGTATCACCGCCGTGATCCCTTATTTCGGCTATGCCCGTCAGGACCGCCGCACAAAGGCGCGCACGCCTATCTCGGCCAAGCTGGTGGCCAATCTCATTGCCGAGGGCGGCATTGAGCGCGTTTTGACGATGGACCTGCATGCAGCCCAGATTCAGGGCTTTTTCGACATCCCCGTGGACAACCTTTATGCCAGCCCCATTTTCGCGCTCGATATCCTGCACCAATTCGAAGGCGATGTATCCGATGTGATGGTGATTTCACCGGATGTGGGCGGCGTCGCCCGCGCACGCGAGTTGGCACAGCGCATCGGCGCCCCCCTCGCGATCGTGGATAAACGCCGCGAAAAACCAGGCGAGATTGCCGAGATGACCGTGATCGGTGATGTCCGCGGCAAGAAATGCCTTATAGTCGATGACATCTGCGACACGGCCGGCACCTTGTGCAAAGCAGCAGAGGTCCTTGTTGAGCATGGCGCGACCGAAGTGCATGCCTATATCACCCATGGTGTTCTATCGGGGCCCGCAGTGGAGCGGATCACGAATTCGGTGATGAAAGCGCTCGTCATCACAGACACGATCGAACCCACTGATGAAGTAAAGGCCTGCAAGAACATCCGCATCGTGCCAACAGCGCCAATGTTCTCCCAAGCTATTCTGAATATCTGGAACGGCACCAGCGTTTCGTCGCTGTTTGATACGAAGACGCTCTCACCGATCTATGAGGGGCTCTATCCCAACGGCATGTATGGCCGCTAAAGCGCAAGAGGGCCGCTACGGCGGCCCTGACTAAGCGTCAGTAAAGCTGCCAGTCATCCTCATTGGACAACTCGCCAATGGACATCCAATCCGCACGGACCCGCGCCACGCGGCTATCGCCCCATGTTTTGAAAACGATCTCGAATGAGGTTTCGGTTATATTCTCGGCCTTGAGATCCGCGCGCTGATTGGTCTTGCCATCCGTATCCCACATGGTGAGGGATACATGCACCACGGGAGGCGTTTTATAGGGCTTGCCGAATTCGGTTGGAAACCGGGCTTCACGGGGGCCTTCACCCGTCCACATCACGCCTCCTTCCTCGAAATCCGAGAACAGGATGCGCGACCCTTGATCAATACCAACACTATTTGCGTTTAGCTGCTTCATACTGATTTTGCCTGTTTTCTTCTACCTAAGGATCAATTGGACCCAGTCCAAGCAAAAAGTAGTTAACAATAAGAAAGCCCCCGAAGACACGCGGTCTGCGGGGGCTTTGAAAGCATTATCCTAAGATGGAATGTAGCTCAGTTTCCGATCTGAATATGATCGCCAAGCGCAACCATATCAGACAGAAGCTTTGCCGCATCATCAACAGGACCAGGCTGGTTCTCGAAGCCATCTTTCGCAGCCTCATGGGCCGCGCGATATTCCTCGACCCATTCGGCGAACAGCTCTTTGGAGACCTCAGCGCGCGGCAAGGCGCGTTCGGCCAGAACGGTAACACCTGCAGGTGAGATATCGGCAAAGCCGCCAATGACCACATATTCATCAACGCCACCCGCATGGGTAACCTTAAGAACACCCGGACGCAGCGTGGTGATTGTTGGAGCATGGTTGGCCATGGCCGTCATGTCACCGTCAGCACCCGGGATCTGCACTTCACTCGCTTCGACCGAGGCCAGACGGCGCTCGGGCGAAACCAGATCGAACTTCATTGCGTCGGCCATAAGGCCCTCCTATCAGGCTGCGCTTGCGGCCAGCTTTTCGGCCTTGGCTTTCACGTCCTCGATACCGCCAACCATGTAGAAGGCCGCTTCGGGGAGGTGGTCGTATTCGCCAGCAACAACTGCCTTGAACGAGGCAATCGTATCTTCCAGCGGCACCTGAATGCCATCAGAGCCAGTGAAGACTTTCGCCACGTCGAATGGCTGCGACAAGAAGCGTTCAATCTTACGCGCACGGGCAACGGCCAATTTGTCCTCTTCAGACAATTCGTCCATGCCGAGAATCGCGATGATGTCCTGCAAGGATTTGTAACGCTGCAGAATTTTCTGAACGTCGGTCGCCACTTTGTAGTGCTCTTCACCAAGGATCATCGGATCAAGCAGACGCGAGGTCGAACCAAGTGGGTCCACAGCAGGATAGATACCTTTTTCCGAGATCGCACGATCCAGAACGGTTGTCGCATCGAGGTGGGCGAAGGATGTCGCAGGCGCAGGGTCGGTAAGGTCATCCGCAGGCACGTAAACGGCCTGAACGGAGGTGATCGAACCGTTCTTGGTCGAGGAAATCCGTTCCTGCATCGCGCCCATATCGGTTGCGAGTGTTGGCTGATAGCCCACAGCGGAAGGAATACGGCCAAGAAGCGCGGACACCTCAGAGCCAGCCTGTGTGAAGCGGAAGATGTTGTCCACGAAGAACAAAACGTCCGAACCCGTATCATCACGGAACTGTTCCGCAAGCGACAGACCGGTCAAAGCAACACGCATACGCGCACCGGGAGGCTCGTTCATCTGGCCATAGACCAGTGCAATCTTCGAGTCTGGCAGGTTATCGGGAACGATAACGCCGGATTCGATCATCTCGTGGTAAAGGTCGTTGCCCTCACGGGTCCGCTCACCAACACCCGCGAATACGGACACACCCGAGTGTACCTTCGCGATGTTGTTGATCAACTCCATGATCAAAACTGTTTTACCAACACCCGCACCACCGAACAGACCGATCTTACCACCCTTGGTATAGGGCGCGAGAAGGTCGATCACTTTGATGCCTGTTGTCAGGATTTCAGTCGCGGTGGACTGCTGATCGAAGCTTGGCGCGTCGCCATGGATCGAACGTGTTTCTTTCGCGTCTACCGGGCCTTTTTCGTCCACAGGCTCACCTGTGACGTTGAGGATACGGCCCAAAGTGCCGTTGCCGACCGGAACCTGAATAGGTGCGCCTGTATCTGTCACTACAGCACCGCGAACGAGACCTTCGGTCGCGTCCATAGCGATGGTGCGAACTGTGTTCTCACCGAGGTGCTGCGCCACTTCGAGAATAAGGCTTTTGCCATTGTTCTCGGTCGTGACAGCGTTCAGGATCTCCGGCAGGTGATCTTCGAACTGCACGTCGACGACGGCGCCGATGACCTGCGTAATTTTACCGACTGCTTTTGCCATGTCGTGTCTCCGGTTTCCTTAGAGCGCTTCCGCGCCCGAGATAATTTCAATCAGTTCATTGGTGATGACCGCCTGACGTGAGCGGTTAAACTCGATGGTCAGTTTGTCGATCATCTCGCCTGCGTTGCGGGTTGCGTTATCCATTGCAGACATACGCGCGCCCTGCTCCGAGGCGGCATTTTCAAGAAGGGCGGTGAAAATCTGCGTTGCCACACCACTTGGCAAAAGATCTTCAAGGATCGCCTCTTCCGAGGGTTCGTAATCATAAGGCGTCTCGTTTGTCGCCTCACCTTTCGTCTCGAAGACGGCAGGGATGATCTGCTGTGCTGTTGGCACCTGACTGATCACAGATTGGAAGCGGTTGAAGAAGATCGTGGCGACATCGAATTCGCCCAGATCAAACCGTTCCATCACGTCTTTTGCGATGTCAGCCGCATTGGCATAGCCAACACGCTTCACATCACCCAGATCGATATGGGCAACCATATGATCCGCAAAGTCACGGTTCAGTTGCTCACGGCCTTTTTTGCCAACAGTGAGAATTTTCACTGTTTTGCCTTGGGCCAGAAGCTCCTGCACGCGGGCCTTCGCCAGACGCACAATCGTGGAGTTGAAACCACCGCACAGACCCCGCTCCGAGGTCATCACGACCAGAAGCTGGGTTTGATCGGAGCCGGTACCAGCCAGAAGGCGCGGCGCGCTTTCGGACTGTCCAACCGACGCCGCCAAACCACCAACAACAGCCGTCATCTTCTCGGCATAGGGCCGAGCGGCTTCTGCGGCTTCCTGCGCACGGCGCAGTTTAGCCGCGGCCACCATCTGCATGGCCTTGGTGATCTTGCGGGTCGATTTGACCGACTCGATCCTGTTTTTTAGGTCCTTGAGACTTGGCATACCAAGGCCCCCTTACGAAAAGTCTGCAGCGAATTCTTCGATGACTTTCTTCAGTCGATCAGCAGCATCACCTTTGATTTTCGGATCGTCATTCGTGATCCAATCGAGGGTGTCTTTATGCTTGCCACGCAAATGCTGCAGAAGGCCTTTCTCAAAGCGACCCACATCACTTACTGCGATCTTGTCGAGGAAGCCTTCGGTACCTGCAAAGATGACACAGACGATCTCAGCATTGGTCAGCGGCGCATATTGTGGCTGCTTCATCAATTCGGTCAGACGTGCACCACGGTTCAGCAAACGCTGTGTTGATGCGTCAAGGTCGGAACCGAACTGGGCGAAGGCCGCCATTTCACGATACTGCGCCAATTCCAGCTTAACCGGACCAGCAACTGTCTTCATCGCATTGGTCTGAGCGGAGGAGCCAACGCGGCTTACCGAAAGACCTGTGTTCACAGCAGGACGAATGCCCTGATAGAACAGATCGGTTTCGAGGAAGACCTGACCATCGGTGATCGAAATCACGTTGGTTGGAATAAAGGCCGAAACGTCACCACCTTGGGTTTCAATGATCGGCAAGGCCGTCAAGGAGCCCGAGCCGAACTCTTCGTTCAACTTCGAAGACCGCTCAAGCAGGCGGGAGTGGAGATAGAAAACGTCACCAGGATAGGCTTCACGTCCGGGTGGGCGACGCAGAAGCAACGACATCTGACGATACGCAACAGCCTGCTTGGAAAGGTCATCATAGATGATCAAAGCATGCTTGCCGTTGTCGCGGAAATATTCAGCCATCGATGTGGCCGCGTAAGGCGCGAGGAACTGCATAGGTGCGGGATCGGAAGCGGTCGCGGCAACCACGATCGAATACTCGATCGCACCGGTTTCTTCGAGCTTTTTCACCAGCTGCGCAACGGTCGAGCGCTTCTGGCCGATCGCGACATAGACGCAGTAGAGCTTCTTGCTCTCGTCGTCGCCTGCTGCATCGTTATAGCTTTTCTGGTTCAGGATCGCGTCGAGCGCCACGGCTGTCTTACCAGTCTGACGGTCGCCAATGATCAATTCGCGCTGGCCACGGCCAATCGGGATCATCGCATCAACGGCCTTGAGGCCAGTCGCCATCGGCTCGTGCACCGATTTACGAGGAATAATGCCGGGCGCTTTCACGTCCGCAACACTACGGGCCTTGGCTTTGATCGGGCCTTTGCCGTCCAGCGGGTTGCCAAGACCGTCAACAACACGACCCAGAAGTTCAGGGCCAACAGGCACGTCCACGATGGAGTTTGTGCGCTTGACCGTGTCACCTTCCTTGATGTCACGGTCGGAGCCGAAGATCACGACACCGACATTGTCAGTCTCGAGGTTCAACGCCATTCCCATGATACCGCCTGGGAATTCGACCATTTCACCGGCCTGCACGTTATCGAGCCCATATACGCGGGCGATACCATCACCTACGCTAAGCACGCGGCCAACTTCGGCCACTTCGGCATCCTGACCAAAACTTTTGATCTGGTCTTTCAGGATTGCAGAAATCTCTGCTGCTTGGATCGCCATTATCCGACCTCTTTCATAGTGTTCTGGAGGGAGTTGAGCTTGGAGCGGATCGACGTGTCGATCATCTTCGAGCCCACCTTAACAACAAGACCGCCGATGAGGGTTTCATCAACGGTCGCATTCAGTTTCACGTCTTTGCCGACGCTGGCCTTCAAGGATTTGGCCAGTTTGTCAGCCTGCGTCTTGGTCAAAGCCTTGGCAGAGACCACATCCGCAGTAATTTCACCTTTGTGATCCGCGATCATGTCGCGCAACACGCGCAACAAGGCCGGAAGCACAAAGAGCCTACGCTTCGACGCCATCAGCAAGAGCGTGTTCGTCGAAATTTCGTTGAGGGGCATCGCCTTGGCGACAGCGCCAATCGCGGCCTGCGCTTCATCGCGGCTGTAGATTGGCGAGGAAATGACATCGCGCAGATCGGCACTTACAGCAAGCGCGGCCTCCAGCGCATCGACGTCTTTTTCCAGTGCGGCGAGAGCTTTCGCCTCCGTGGCCAGATCAAACATCGCGGTCGCATAACGAGAGGCAATGCCGGTAGAAATGGAAGCTGGTTCGGACACGTCCACCCTTTCAACGTAATGGCCCAGTCACGCGAGAGCCGCGCGCCGGACGTTCAAAATACAGGCCAACTACGCGGCCCGAGTTTGCGTTAATTTCGCGTCGATTTAGCAGAGGGTGTTTCATGCTGCAACCGCTCAAAGACAATTAAAGCTGCGGCGCTTTTGCTTTATTTTAAAGGCGTTCTTCGATGTTCGGAAAACTGCGACGCTTTGAAGCTGCAAAATTCCGACAAAATTGGCAGGGATTCTTGCCTTTATTCGTCCAAATGCATGGAATGACTCGGGCCCACCAAGCCTGAGGCACCCGCTGGCTTTGGAACGCCTTCCAGCACTCGAAGCGGTTGGCGCACGCGTTCTGCAAGCCCGGGTCGTGTCGGGGCATAGACCTGTTTGGACGCCTCCACCATAATCACGCCGCCCGCGTAATAAGATGATAATTTGCGCCCGACGCGCTCCACCATGCCTGATGATTTCAACCAAAACCGTCCATGGCTGGGGGGCGCGAACAAGGCCGCGACATGACGCTCGGGCACAAAACCGTGCCGTTTGAGCTGCGCTTCCAACTGGCTTAGCGAATAGGGCCGCCCGAAACCAAATGGCGTTGCATCCCGTCGCGACCACAGCCCGCTGCGATTGGGCACGATAAACAAGGCGCGCCCACCCGGCCCCAAAACGCGCGAGGCTTCCTCTAATACGGCCGAGGGATCTTCCGAGGTCTCCAACCCATGCAAGCAAACCAGCCTATCCACAAACCCTGTCTGGATCGGCCATTGCCCTTCGCGGCTGAGCGTGGACACATTCTCCATACCCGCAGGCCACGGCATCACGCCTTGCTCGGCAGGCATCAACCCGATGACCCTGCGCGCTTTGGGCAAATAGGGCCGCAACAGAGGAACCGCGAAGCCAAAGCCAACCACGGTCTGGCCGTCTGCTTCTGGCCAAAGCGCAAGCATTTGGTCGCGGATCGCCTTTTGTGCAATCCGACCCAATCTGGTTCGATAATAAAACTGGCGCAGGTCCAGCACATCCAGATGCATTGCAAACCCCGATGCGGTGCGCGAAGGTCATGTTGACGCTCACCTTAGCCCCTCGGAAGAATAAAGCCATGCCTGAGACCACGCCTTCCGCTGAAATCGTCACCATCCCCTGCCTGCAGGATAATTACGCCTATCTGCTGCATGACAAGGCGACAGGCCAGACCGCGGTGATTGATGTGCCAGAAGCCGCCCCGATCGCCGCCGCGCTAGAGGCCAAGGGCTGGGTGCTGAGCCATGTTTTGATAACGCATCATCATTATGACCATGTCGATGGCTTGGCTGATTTGCTGAATGGCAGAAAAGGCGTTCAGGTGCTTGGTGCCGCCAAGGATGCCCATAGGCTACCCCCGCTGGACCGCGCTTTGAGCGAAGGCGAAAGCATCACGATTGGTGATCTGACGGGGCATGTCTTGGACGTCTCGGGCCACACGGTCGGGCATATCGCTTTTCACTTCCCGCAAGCGCGCGCCGTGTTCACCGCCGATAGCCTAATGGCGCTTGGCTGTGGCCGCCTTTTTGAAGGCACACCCGCGCAGATGTGGGAGAGCCTGACAAAACTGGCCAAATTGCCGCCAGAGACGCTGGTCTGCTCGGGCCATGAATATACCGCCGCCAATGCAAATTTTGCGCAAAGTATTGAACCCGACAACTCAGAGCTTAAGTCCCGTTCAGAGATGATCACACAGCATCGCGCACAAGGTCTGCCGACTGTTCCCAGCCTTCTCTCGGAAGAATTGATGACAAACCCGTTCCTGCGGGCCCATCTTCCCGAGGTGAAAGCGGCAATCGGGATGCAAGATGCCTCTGATGTGGCTGTCTTTACCGAGATACGATCACGAAAAGATCACTTCTAACCCGCGCAGCACCAGATGCGTCCGTAAAATATGCTGCGAAAAAGCGCATGGGGGCCAGTTTTCCCCCGCTAAAAGGCCAGATCGCAGCGTCAACCGCATTTTTTTCGTAAGTTTTGCTTGAAACCCGCGAAATAAAACCGAACGTTATAGTTATGAGGCCAAAGTCAGGCGGGCCACTGAAACACCCGTCGACGCAACGAAAGGAGCACATATCGTGCCGTCGTTTTCAAACACTCTTGAGCAGGCCATTCACGCAGCGCTGGCCCAAGCCAATGCGCGTAAACACGAATTGGCAACATTGGAGCATTTGCTGCTCGCCCTTCTGGATGAACCAGACGCGCTAAAGGTCATGAAAGCCTGTAGCGTTGACGTAGATGAATTGCGCACGACCGTCGTGACTTTCATCGACGAAGATCTGTCCACACTGGAAACCGATATTGAAGGAAGTGAAGCGGTTCCTACCGCAGCCTTCCAGCGCGTGATCCAACGCGCCGCGATCCATGTGCAATCCTCGGGCCGTACCGAGGTGACGGGTGCAAATGTACTTGTCGCGATTTTCGCCGAACGCGAATCCAATGCCGCCTATTTCCTGCAAGAACAGGATATGACCCGTTATGACGCTGTGAACTTTATCGCGCATGGCGTTGCCAAGGACCCATCCTATGGCGAAAATCGCCCCGTTGCAGGCTCCTCGGACGAGGATGAAGACCCGATGTCCTCGGCACAGACAGGCGAAGGCGAGGCGGATAAAAAAGAATCCGCGCTTGCGAAATACTGCGTTGATCTAAACGACAAGGCCAATAAGGGCGATGTTGACCCCTTGATCGGCCGCGATCATGAGGTTGAGCGCTGCATTCAGGTGCTGTGCCGCCGTCGCAAGAACAACCCGCTTTTGGTCGGTGATCCAGGCGTTGGTAAAACAGCGATTGCCGAAGGTTTGGCCAAAAAGATCGTGGAAGGCCAAACGCCTGAAGTCCTGTCGAAATCGACCATCTATTCCCTCGATATGGGCGCACTTTTGGCCGGCACGCGGTATCGCGGTGATTTTGAGGAACGCCTCAAGGCGGTCGTGACCGAGATGGAAGATCACCCCGATGCGGTGCTGTTCATCGATGAGATCCACACCGTGATCGGTGCGGGTGCGACATCGGGCGGTGCGATGGATGCATCCAACCTGCTCAAGCCTGCGCTTCAGGGCGGCAAGCTGCGCTGTATGGGGTCGACCACTTATAAGGAATTCCGCCAGCATTTCGAAAAGGACCGCGCGCTCAGCCGCCGCTTCCAGAAAATCGATGTGGCCGAGCCATCCGTGGATGACGCGGTGAAAATCCTGCGTGGGATCAAATCCTATTTTGAAGACCATCACGATGTGAAATACACCGCCGATGCGATCAAAACCGCTGTGGAGCTGTCGTCGCGCTATATCAATGACCGCAAATTGCCGGATAAAGCCATTGATGTGATCGATGAGGCGGGTGCAGCGCAGCATTTGTTGCCCGACAGCAAGCGCCGCAAGACCATCGGCACCAAAGAGATCGAGGCCGTTGTCGCCAAGATCGCCCGCATTCCGCCCAAGAACGTCTCCAAGGATGACGCCACGGTCCTCAAGGATCTCGAGGTCACCCTCAAGCGTGTGGTCTTTGGTCAGGACAATGCCATCGAGGCGCTGTCCAGCGCGATCAAACTGGCACGTGCAGGATTGCGTGAGCCTGAAAAGCCGATTGGCAATTACCTCTTCGCGGGCCCAACCGGTGTGGGTAAAACCGAAGTTGCCAAGCAATTGGCAGATACGCTCGGCGTGGAATTGATGCGCTTCGACATGTCGGAATACATGGAAAAGCACGCCGTTTCCCGCCTGATCGGTGCGCCTCCGGGATATGTCGGCTTTGATCAGGGCGGGCTTTTGACCGATGGCGTTGACCAGCATCCGCATTGCGTCTTGCTGCTCGACGAGATCGAAAAGGCCCATCCCGATGTGTTCAACATCCTGCTGCAGGTCATGGATCACGGCACATTGACAGACCATAACGGTCGCTCGGTCGATTTCCGCAATGTGATCTTGATCATGACATCGAATGCGGGTGCGGCTGAACAGGCAAAAGCGGCAATCGGCTTTGGCCGTGATCGTCGCGAAGGCGAAGACACTGCCGCGATTGAACGGACCTTCACGCCTGAATTCCGCAACCGTCTGGATGCCGTGATCAGCTTCGCGCCGCTTGGCCGCGAGATCATCATGCAAGTGGTCGAGAAATTCGTGCTTCAACTCGAAGCGCAATTGATGGACCGCAATGTGACGATTGAACTGACACAGCCCGCCGCTGCTTGGTTGGCCGAGGAAGGTTATGATGATCGCATGGGCGCGCGCCCGCTTGGCCGCGTGATCCAAGAGCATATCAAGAAACCGCTGGCCGAAGAATTGCTGTTCGGCAAGCTTGCCAAGGGCGGAAACGTCAAAGTGGGCGTCAAGGATGGCAAAATCGATCTGCGGATCGAAGAGCCTGAGAAAGCGCGCATTTCCTCTAAAAAGCCCCCGCTTCTCACGGCGGAATGACACAGCGCAGTTTAAGCTTTGCGGCGGCCCTTTCGGGGGTCGCCGTTTTTGCGTCCAGCGCCCTTGCGGATGCCCCCTCCCTGCTCTTCCCAGTCGATTGCGAATTGGGCGAGACCTGTTTTCTTCAACAATTCGTTGACCGCGACGCAGGGCCCGATGCCCGCGATTTCACCTGCGGGCCGCAAAGCTATGACGGCCATCAAGGCACCGATATCCGCCTCGCCGATCTTGAGGCGCTTGGCCTTGGCTGGTCCGTTCTTGCCGCTGCCAGCGGTACCGTTCTGGGCAGCAGAAACACCGTAGCCGATGGCGGTATCCCGATGATGCCCGAGGGGCAGGATTGCGGGAATGGCGTGGTGCTGGAACATGATGATGGCTGGCAGACCCAATATTGCCACTTGGCGCAAGGCTCGATCACGATTCAACAGGGTGACAGGGTCGAGGCGGGGGCCGCTTTGGGCCAAATCGGGTTCTCTGGCCGCTCTGAGTTTCCCCATCTTCATATGACGCTGCGCCATAACGGGCAGGTCATCGACCCGTTCGATCCGACCGAGACAGCCGCTTGCGGGATCGGTGCGCCTGACCTTTGGGCCGAGGATATCGCCCATAATGCGGGCGATGTGATGTCGGCGGGATTTGCGCAAGACATCCCCGAATTCGAGGCCATCAAACAAGGCAATGCAGATGCGGCCTTCCTGACCCGAACTGCCCCTGCCCTTGTGCTTTGGGGTTTCGTTCACAGTGCCCGCGCGGGCGACCAGATCAGGATCTTGATCACTGATCCCGACGGCGTGGTGTTTCATGAGCAATTGGTCGAGTTAAACAGGACCCAAGCGCAGCTTTTCCGCGCCTCGGGCCGCCGCGCGCCAAGTGGGGGTTTGCGGGCAGGCCTGTATCGCGGGCAAGTCTCGTTGCTGCGTGGTGGGGTGGCGATCAGCCAGCGCAACACCCAGATCGAAATCCGTTAGCGCTCGGTCAGTTTCAATTCGATACGGCGATTCTGCGCCCGTCCATCCGCGCTGTCATTGCTTGCAATCGGGCGGAATTCACCAAAGCCCGTGGCGGCCAAACGGAAGGGCGGGATGCCCAGTTCTTCGCTCATATAAAGCACCACTGACAAGGCGCGTGCTTGGCTCAACCGCCAATTCCCCGCCCCGTTATCTGCGCCGAAAAGCGGGATATTATCGGTGTGACCATCCACGCGGATAATCCAATCAATGGCCTCGGGTATATCATCCGAAACCTCCAGCAAAAGCTGCGCGACATTGGCAATCTGTGCGCGCCCCTCAGGCAGCAATTCCGCCGAAGCCGAGGTGAAAAGCACCTCCGAGGAGAATACGAAACGGTCCCCTTCGATCCGCACGCCTTCGCGTCCCTCAAGCAATTCACGCAAACGCCCGAAAAACTCTGAGCGGTAGCGTTCCAGATCCTGCGCCTCAAGCGCCAGCCGCGCGGCTTCGGCCGCCTCGAGATTGGCCCGCGCGCTTTGCTCGGCTGCAACCTGCGCCAGCGCAGCATTCAGGCGGCTACCCAAAGCCTCGATCTGCACCAGAGCATCTGCATCCCGCGCCTCAGAGGCATCAAGCAGCGCTTGCAACGCGCCCAATTGTGACCGCAGGGCCGCGATCTGCTCATTGAGAACAGCAATGCGGCGCTGCCCTTCGGCTGATTGCGCCTGCGCCTCGGCCAATTGCTGGTTGGCCACCGCAAGCAGCGCGGCTTGGCGTTCCGCCTCGGTGAGTTGGCGGTCTTCCATCTCGGCGATTTGGGCCGCCAATTCATCACGCGACAGAGAGGCCGCTGCCAGCAGGGTCAGGGTTTCCTCGGCTGCGCGGCGCTGTTCTTCCAAGGCCAATGTCATGGCGGTCAACTCGGCATCGGCATTCTGGAGCCGCTCGCGCAGGGCCTCGGCCGCGGCGGCATCGACAAGGCGTGCTGCTTCTTCCTCGGAAAGGGCGGTTTGCAGGCGGTCAATTTCGGCCAATTGCCCTTCGGTTTGCGTCTCCAGATCAGCCACCAAAGCCTCAAGGGCCTCGCGACGGGCGGCTGCCAAACGCGCGGCTTCTGCGGCGGCATCAATCTCGCTTCGGGCCTGTGCAAGCGCGAGGTTGAGCGCCTCGCTTTGGCTCAGGCTTTCGGCCAGCTCGGCAGCCGTTGCATCCCGCTCGGCGGTTAGCTCGGAATTTGCGGCCAGAAGCGAGGCAACCTGTTCCTCGAAACTAGCAATCCGCGCAGCCTGTTGCGCATTTGCCGCATTCAGCGTTGCGATCAGGCTTTGTTGCGCCTCGATCTCGGCATTGGCCTCTTCAAGGCTGGTGCCAAGGGTGGCCACCCGCGCCTCCAAACGATCCGCGCGCCCCTGTTCGAGGCCCAATGCATCCGCCAGTTCATTGAGTTGCGAATTGAGAAGGTTCAGTTCTTCGTCTTGCGTGCTGATTTCTTCGCTGAGAACAAATTGAACCACCATGAAGATGGTCAGAAGGAAGATCATCACCATCAAAAGGGCAGTGATCGCATCCACAAATCCCGGCCAGATCGCGGCGGTAAATCGGTTGCCTGTCCTACGGTGGAAGGCCATCGCGGATTACTCTTTCGCCTTGGGCGCGCGGCGCGGCGCGGGGGCATCATTGGTTTCAGGCGTCGCAGCCGCTTGGGTCAAGGCGCGCAAGGCCGAGCTGAGTTCGTTGATATCGCCGCGCAGGGCCGAAATTTCCTGCTGCCGCCCTGCCCCGATTTCCTCAAAAATCTTGAGCAATTGCACATCAATCGAGCGCAGGCGCATCTTGGCCTCGTCATCCATACCGCCGCTATCGCCCTGCATCGACAGCATGGCCTCAGATAGGCGATCTTGCGCCACAGCCAGACGCTCCGTGGCAGCCACCTGCCCCGGCCCCAGTCTTTCCGTCAAATTCTCGACCGAGGCCGCCAATGAAATCAGGCGGTCTTCCGTCTCGGCACGGCGTGTCTCGGAGCGTGCAAAGAGGCTCTCGAGGCTGTCGATCTGATCCACCATGTGGTCCAAAACGGTCGCCACAGCTGCGCGGTCAATACCGCCGCCCTCGCCATCGCCCGTTGAGAACCCGACACGCGTGATGGTCGAGAGCCATTCCTCCATCTCGCGGTAAAAGCGGTTCTGGCCATGGCCTGCGAACAACTCCAGCAGGCCGACAACCAGCGATCCCGCAAGCCCAAGCAGCGAGGACGCAAAGGCCGTGCCCATACCGCCCAATTGATGCTCAAGCCCCGCCATCAACCGCCCGAAGACAGCCATTCCCTCTTCGCCCTCGGTCGGCTGCAGCGAGCGGATCGTTTCAACAACGGCGGGAACGGTGGTCGCCAGACCAAAGAATGTACCCAAAAGACCCAAGAAAATCAGGAGGTTCGCAATGTATCGCGTGATATCGCGGCTTTCTTCCATCCGCGCACCAACCGAATCCAGAACCGAGCGCGACGAGGCCGTGGAAAGCTGCATTCGCGCGCCGCGCCCGCGCAAGACCCCCGCCAAAGGTGCCAAAAGCTGCGGCACACGGCTGCTTTGCTGGTCTTGCAAGCCCGAAGCGGTGCTCTCGATCCACGAGACCGAGGAATAAAGCTGCAAAACCTGCCAAAAACAGGCCAGCACACCCACCAGAAACACAACGGCGATGGTGCCGTTGAGATAGGGGTTGGCCAAAAACACAGGCTGGACCATCGGGAAGATCAAGACACTTCCGAAGGCAAACAGCCCGAAGATGATCAGCATCAGCAAAATCTGACGCGTCGGTCTGGTGAAACGAAGCGCCTCGGCGCTGTCTGCTCTGCTTGTCATTGCGGTTCTCTGACGCTTGCTTGGCCTGTCGCGGACAGACTAGCCGCGTTCCGCCGCGCTGCCAACACTCGCCTTTAGCTGCTGTACGCGCTCGACAAGCCAATCAAGATCAGGGTCGGCCAGACCGAGAGAGGCCAGATGTGACGCGGTTTGGAGAAGATATTCATCATTCGGGCCACGCCCCCCCACCGCTTGGGCGATGATTTGGGCTTGGTCCTCTAAAGGCATGCCGCCCAGATATTGCTCGTGATCGCGGTCGATCACATAGGTCAGCACATCGCCTTGCGCGGGACCATCATGGAATTGGAGCCTCTGGCGGGTTTCGACATAGGCCGAGGAAATCAATTCACGCTCGCGCAAATAGGCAATCGTGGCCTCTTCACTGCCCGTTTCCACGCGAAAGGCGATCCCGTCGCAATAGCTGTCAGGCGCAACATCAAGGGCCAGCACCAAGCCCGGAGCCTCAGGCGTGCCGCGATGATGGATGGAGGACATGCAAAAAGACCGATGCCATCCGTCGAGCCGCGCAACACGGCGCTCGGCCACGGGAAAGCCGGGGTTCCAGATCAGGCTGCCATAGCCAAACACCCAAAGAGGATCATGCGACATCGGATTGGTCCTTTCTTCAACTCCTGCCTATATGCAGGGTAAAGGCGGGTTTGAAGGGGAATCGAAGCCAATGCGGAAACTGATCTGGGTTATCGTCATCTTGACCGCTGGTTGGGGGGCGATCTGGTTTGCAGGGTCAAAGGCCAGCGAAGCGCTTTTGGCGGGCTGGCTGGAAGATCGCGCGGCCGAGGGTTGGCTGGTGAATTACGCCGAGCTGTCGACAGGTGGGTTTCCAAGCTTGCTCAGAACCGAGATTTCGCAATTGCAACTGGCCGATCCCGAAACAGGATGGGCATGGGAAGCGCCCTTGGTCATTTTACAACAGCGCCCTTTGCGCGCCGATCAAGTCACTGCCATCTGGCCCGATCAGCAAAGCCTTGCCTCGCCCTTTGAACGGCTGGAGATCACCAGCAGCCAGATGACCTCGGATCTGGATTTGCGCCCCTCGGCCAATCTGGCCCTTGATCTCTCGGAGACGCAATTGCGCGATCTGGCCATTGCCAGCAGCGCGGGTTGGTCCAGCAGCCTGCGCACAGGCACGCTTGTGGCGCAACGGGTCGAGGGCGAAGATCAGCTTTATGATCTGGTCTTCGAGGCCGAGGGCTATGTACCGCCTGAAGGCGCATCCCGCATTCTGGACCCTGCGGGGCTTTTGCCTCAGGAGATCGAAACCCTGCGCATCGAAGGGCAATTCGGGTTTGACCGCCCATGGGATCTGGATGCGCTTGAGGTTGCGCGCCCGCAATTCACCTCAATCGAGCTTGAGGAAGCGCAAGCAGTATGGGGCGATATGCGATTGCGCGCCTCGGGTGATTTGGTGGTGGATAGCACGGGCAGCCCCGCAGGCGAGATCGCCATCCGCGCCGAAAACTGGCGCGCGATGCTCGATCTCGGCGTGAATGCGGGCGTACTTACAACGGATGCGCGGCGCATGATTGAGCGTGGTTTGGGCTTTCTGGCAGGGCTTGGCGGCGATCCAGATAATCTTGATGCCCCTTTAAGCTTTCGGGATGGTTTGATGTTTTTTGGTCCGATCCCGATCGGGCAAGCTCCACAGTTTGTTCTGCGTTAGGGGCTTTGCCCCTTTTGGCCTATGGCCAATTCACCCCAAAGTATTTGGGAAGCAAAGATGCAGGCTCAGCGGCAATAGGGACCCGAGCGGTAGCTTGCGACATCAAAATGGAAATGGTCGCGGTGGAACCGATCGGAATTCGGGCCAAGCACAGTGCCGAAGGGGCCACAGGCTTCTTGATGCATTCGGCGCAGCAGGCGCGAGCTTTGACCCGAGCGCCATCCCGTAAGCACCGTTAATTCCGTGCCATTCACAAGACCGATGCCCGCGATATCAATGGCATTGCCTGTGGAATGCTCGGACAGGCGCGCGCCGGGTTGGTTATTGCGGGTACGGCAAGCATAGGAGGCCACCACGCGGAGCGAGGACACACCGCCACCTGTGCGCCCGACCACAGGAACAACGCCCTCCCGCAACCATGTTTGCAGCGCGAGGGCTGCATCACAATTCAAGGTGGCCGGCTGGTTCAGCGTGACGCCATCGATTTCGCGAACACGCACAGGCTCGGGGATGCCGCAGCCCCTGATCCGACCGGGGATGGTTTCAAGCCGATCTCCCAAAATGCCTGCGCTGCCGCAAAGCGCCCCTCGGGCTCCGGGCTGCGTTACCCGCCCCGGTGTTGCGCGTGTGGAAGCCGCGCGGCTGCGTTCCTCCAAGCCATCAGGGCGCAAGCTGGGGCGGAGCGAGATGGCAGCGGCATATTGCGTGGCACCTTCGATCACCCGCACCTCGACACTGCGGCGCACCGTCCCGAAAAGGCCACGCCGTTCGATGACTTGTGTCGTGGTTTCAGCGCTGACAGGAGTTGCATCGGCCTGAACGAGGGCCGAGGACTGAACGGGCTGCGCAGGCGGCATGCCCCCGCGTCCTTGCGGGCGCAAAGATCCGCGCGGGGCCAATGATGAAGCCCGAAGAATTACGGTAGTTGCCGCGGCAGGCCCCACCGGGGCACTCACGGGCTCGGCCGTTTCGGCTTGATCAGCAGGTGATGGGACGGCTGGTGCAGGTGAGGCTTGGGGCCGCGCGATCGGGCGCAGTGAATTAGACGGGCCCTCCGCCAAGAGCGGTTGCGTTGTCATCACCAAAATTGTCCCCAAAACACCCCAAATTCGCATCATGGCATTTTGGGTGGCCGTGGTTTGGAACTTGTGCGCCCGAAATTCGGCGCATCCGTATCCTGACCCGCTTCGATGATGCCTCGACGAATTTCGCGGGTGCGGGTGAAGTAATCATGCAAATGATCGCCATCGCCCGTGCGGATCGCGCGCTGAAGCGCGAAGAGCTCCTCGGTGAAACGGCCAAGGATTTCCAGCGTGGCCTCTTTGTTCGACAGGAAAACATCGCGCCACATGGTCGGGTCAGAGGCCGCGATCCGCGTGAAATCGCGGAAACCTGCGGCGGAATATTTGATCACTTCGCTATCTGTCACACGGCGCAGATCATCTGCGACACCGACCATCGTATAAGCAATCAGATGCGGTGTGTGGGAGGTAACGGCCAGCACCAGATCATGGTGATCGGCATCCATTTCCTCGACATTGGCGCCGCATTTTTCCCAAAGCAGGCGCAAATTGGCGACTGCTTGGGGGTCCGCCTCAGGCTCGGGTGTGATGAGGACATAGCGGTTGTCGAACAATTCGGCAAAACCCGAATTGGGGCCAGAATGCTCGGTTCCCGCCAAAGGGTGCGCGGGGATGAACTGCACATTTTCAGGCACATGCGGGCCAACCGCGCTGATCACATCCCGTTTGACCGACCCCACATCACTGAGCGTGGCCCCTGCCTTGAGATGCGGCGCGATCTGTTCAGCGACCTGCGCCATCACGCCCACAGGCACACACAGCACCACCAGATCGGCATCTTTCACGGCTGAGGTGAGATCATCCTCAATCCGGTCGCAAAGCTGGATATCGCGCGCGATCTGGCGGCTGCCTGCGGAACGGGCATAGCCGACCACTTCCCCCGCCAGCCCCGCGCGTTTGATCGCGAGCGACAAAGAGCCTGCAATAAGGCCAAGGCCGATGAGCGCCACTCGGTCATAAATCTGGCTCATTGCGCCCCCTTGAAACCGGCAAGCGCATCCAGCACGCGGGTATTGTCATCAGGCTGGCCCACGGTGATGCGCAGGCAATGCGGCAGCTTATAGCTTTTGGGATGGCGCACGATAATACCTCGGGATTTGAGATAAGCATCCGCCGCATCGGCCTCGGCCTCATCCTTGAAGCGGGCGAGCACGAAATTTGCAAAGCTGTCATCGCAAGGAATGCCGATCTGGCGCAAGCTTCCGGTCAGCCTTGCACGTTCCTCGGCATTGATCCGCACACAGTTCAGCGCGAATTCGGTATCGAGCGCCGCCGCTTTCGCCCCCGCCAAGGCCAAGGTCGACAGATTGAAGGGCTGGCGGATACGCCCCAGCACCTCGATGATGGATTGATCGGCATAGCCCCAGCCAACACGTAAACCGCCCAGACCATAAAGCTTGGAAAAGGTGCGCGTCATCACAACATTCGCGCGCGCATCAACCAAGGCCTTGCCGCCATCATAGCCTTCGGCGAATTCGGCATAGGCGGAATCGATCACCAAAAGGCACCGCTCGGGCAAGGCATCGGCCAGACGGGCAAGCTCATCCGTGCCAAGCATGGTGCCTGTGGGATTGGCGGGGTTGGCGATGAAGACAAGCCGTGTCCGATCGGTCAGGCCGGCGATCAACTGGTCGATATCGACGCGGCGCTCGACCTCGGGGACCTCGACGGGGGTTGCCCCCACCATCAGCGCACAGATGCGATACATCGAGAAGCCATGCTCGGTATAAAGCACCTCATCCCCCTGCCCTGCATAAGCATGACACAGGAATTGCAGCACCTCGTCCGAGCCGACACCGCAGATCACGCGGGCGGGGTCCACGCCATGGATCTGGGCAATCGCGTCGCGCAGCTCGGCATGATCGGTGGAGGGATAGCGATGCATATCCTCGGCCGCGGCCTTGATTGCGGCGATGGCTTTAGGGCTCGGGCCAAACGGGTTTTCGTTCGAACTGAGCTTGAGCACATCGTCTTGGCCGTCGATCTTGCTTTGCCCCCCTTGGTAGAGGGCGATCTCCAGAATGCCGGGTTTGGGCTGCATTGGCGCGGACATGGGGCGGGATTCCATTAAATGTTTCGAGGGTTTTAGCGAGGCAGGCCGCGCAAGGGAACCGCAATCAGTAGAAGCTTTGCGGATCGATATCGACCGAGAGGCGCAAAGTATTGGGCAGCTTGAGATTACCCGTCCAACGGGCAATGGCGGCTTGCAGGGCAATCCCTTTGGGGGCCTTGACCAGCAACCTGACGCGGTGGCGACCCCGCACGCGGGCAATCGGGGCGGGCGCGGGGCCATAGACAATGGCCCCCACATCGCGCAGCGGTTGGTCATTGCGCGCCAAGTGCGCGCCCAGATCAAAGGCCTGCGCGGCATCAGGCGAGGAGATGATTATGCCTGCCAGCTTGCCAAAAGGGGGCATGCCCGTTGCCTGTCGTTCTTCCGCTTCGGCCTGCCAGAACCCTTCATCATCCCCTGCAAGCGTAGCACGGATGACAGGGTGTTCAGGCTGGAAGGTTTGCAACAAGGCCTCGCCCGTTTTTTCGGCACGCCCCGCGCGCCCCGCGACTTGGCGCATCAATTGGAAGGTCCGTTCAGCCGCGCGCAAATCCGAGCCTTGCAAGCCAAGATCGGCATCAATCACGCCCACCAAGGTCAGGCGCGGGAAATTATGCCCTTTGGCCACAAGCTGCGTGCCAATGATGATATCGGTCTCGCCTGCGGCAATTTCCTCGATCTGGGATTTCAACGCGCGCGCCGAGCCAAAAAGATCAGAAGAGAGGATCGCCTGTTTTGCATCGGGGAACAGCATGGCGGCCTCTTCGGCCACACGCTCAACCCCGGGCCCCACAACAGCCATCTTCCCCTCGACCTTGCAGGACGGGCAGACCTCCGGCACGGGTTTGGTTTCACCGCATTGATGACACATCAACCGTTTTTGAAAACGGTGCTCGACCATGCGTGCATCGCAATGGTCACAGCCCACCTGTTCGCCGCAAGCACGGCATAGGGTGACGGGGGCATAGCCGCGACGGTTCAGGAACAACAGCGATTGCTCGCCTGATGCCAAGCGCCGCTTCACGGCCATTTGCAGGCTTGGGGAAATCCATAAGCCTGAGGGCAAATCCTCAGCCCGCATATCAACGGCATGCATGGCAGGCAGCTCGGCCGCGCCAAAGCGAGCCTGAAGATCAAGGCGGGCATATTTGCCCGCTTGCGCGTTGGACCAGCTTTCAAGCGAGGGGGTGGCCGAGGCCAGAACGACTTGCGCGGAATTGAGCGAGGCGCGCAGCACGGCCATGTCGCGGGCATTATAAAGAACCCCATCCTCCTGCTTGTAGGAGGTGTCATGTTCCTCATCGACCACGATCAACCCAAGATCGCGGAAAGGCAAAAACAGTGCCGAGCGGGCCCCCACCACCAATTGCGCCTCACCAAGCCCGACCATTTTCCAGCAGCGCCGACGCTCGGTCATGGTCACGCCCGAATGCCATTCGGCGGGCTTTGCGCCAAAACGCGCTTCAACGCGGGTGAGGAATTCACTGGTCAGGGCAATTTCGGGCAAAAGCACCAAAGCCTGTCGTCCTGCCTTGAGGCACGCAGCAACCGCTTCAAGATACACTTCGGTTTTGCCCGACCCCGTCACCCCTTTCAGCAAGGTGGTGCCATAGCTGCGCGATGTGATTGCCTCGCGCAGGATTTTTGCAGCCAGCGATTGGTCTGTCGTCAAAGCCTTGCTCGGCAGGTCGGGATCAAGCGGCAAATAGGGGGTATCGCGCGGGGTATCGACTTCCTCGACCGCGCCTTGAGCGGCAAGCCCCTTCACCACGCTTGAGGTCACGCCCGCCATTTCGGCCAGTTCTTTCAAGGTGAAGCCAAGCCCGCCATATTCTTCAAGCACCGCAAGAACACGGGCACGCGCATCGGTCATGCGGTCGGGTATTGTGGCCCCAAGACGGTAGATTTTGCGCATCGAAGGCGGATCGGACAGGCCAGGCGCGCGGGTTGCCAAACGCAGCATCGCCGAGATCGGGGTCAGCGTATAAGCCCCCGCTTTTTCGAGAAACGCGCGCAATTCGCTGCGCATCGGGGCCACATCCAGCACGCGGCGTACCTGCCGCACCTTGGAAATATCCCAATCCCCCTTGCCTGCTCCCCAGACAACTCCCAAGACCTTGCGCGGGCCAAGCGGCACCTCGACGAAGGCACCAAGCCAACACCCGCCCTCGGGCGCTTTGTAGTCAAGCACCCGATCAAGCGGCTCGGCCGTCAGCACGCCAACCAATTCGCCTTGTGTGAAATAGTCTTGGGTCATGCTTTCCCGCTGGCAGGGCATTGCGCTACTGGGCGGCAACACACATCGACTATGCTTTAAAAGCCAGCACAGCCATTAAATTCTTTATAGACACCGCCGATGTCGATGCGATCCGCGCGTTCAATGTTTTTGCTCTGGTCGATGCTCTGACCATGACCCGCTCTATCATCATGAAATCCAGCCATGACATCAAGGATGTGAGCAAGGAATTCTGAGATGCGCGCAATGAACCCGTTTTTGCCGCGACCATTGCGCTGGATACCAAGCGGGATTGCTTGCTGCGATCAAAGCGATGGCCGATCAAACCCCTTGCGATAACGGCTAGGACACGTTCATGAGGGATGAAGCAAAAAACAGGGCAGAAAATCCTGAAGAGATCGTGTATGGTCGCGCCAAATCATAAAAAACACTTGAGGCATACCGGTGACTGAACGAGCAGAATTGTTGGAAGATTGGCGCGAACGCGTCTTGGCAGACCCCGAACTGGTGCTTGAGGATCGCGACCTGATGCGGGCGCTGATCTCGGCAAATGACCGCCAGATGGGCGGCAATATTGTGGATATGCGCGGCATCGCGATGGAGCGTCTTGAGAACCGGCTCGACCGGCTTGAGGATACGCATCGCTCGGTGATTGCCGCGGCTTATGAGAACCTTGCAGGCACCAACCAAGTGCATCGCGCCCTTCTCAAGATTCTGGAACAACCCGATTTCGAGACCTTCCTCAAAGCACTCGGCAATGAGATTGCCGAGATTTTGCGCGTGGATCGCATCAGGCTTGTTCTGGAAAGCAAGGATGTCACCGAAAGCTCTGCCGCAACTGTGCAGAAGCTGGAAGATGTGCTGACAGTCGTGCCCGCTGGCTTCATCGATCTTTATCTCTCGGCAGGGCGCGACGTGCCACAGCGGATAGTTACGCTCAGGCAGGTCGGTGACAGTTCCGAGGAAATCTTCGGCGATGCGGCAAGCTGGATCGGCTCCGAGGCGCTGCTCCGGCTTGATCTGGGCAAGGGCCGCTTGCCTGGTATGTTGGTGATGGGGGCGGAAGATCCGCACCAATTCCGCCCCAACCAAGGCACCGATCTCTTGGCCTTTTTCACGGGCGTGTTCGAACGCGCGATGTGGAAATACCTGGACTGAGGCGATGAGCCTCGCCCTCTCGCCTGCCGCCCGCGATCTGCTTCAACGATGGCTTGCACATGTGCAATCCATCGATGGGGCATCAGACGCCACGATCGACGCCTATACCCGCGACCTTCTCGGGTTTCTCAGCTTTCAATCCGTCTATGCAGGTGACAGCCTCGGGCTGACGCCCTTGCAAACGCTTGGCATTCGCCAGATGCGCGCATGGATGGCCGAGGAACGCGGGCGCGGTGTGGGCGCGCGGTCGCTGGCGCGCCGATTGTCGGCTGTGAAGAGCTTTTACCGTTGGTGGTCGGATCATGAGCGCTTTGACCCTACGCCCGTTCTGTCGGTTCGCGCCCCGAAATACCAACGCCCCCTGCCCCGCCCTTTGAGCGAAAGCGCAGCAAAGGATGTGCTAGAGGTCGTAGGCCAGCAAGACGCGCGCGACTGGGTGCAAGCCCGCGACACCGCGATTGTGACCTTGCTTTATGGCTGCGGTTTGCGCCGCTCCGAGGCGCTCGGACTGACGGGGGCCAACCTGCCCATGGGCGATACCTTGCGGATCACGGGCAAAGGCGGAAAAGATCGCGAGGTGCCTGTGTTGCCTGCCGCGCGTGACGCCGTGGCCCGCTATGTCGCCCTCTGCCCCTATCGCTCCGATCCAAGCGAGCCCCTGTTTCGCGGCATCCGCGGCGGGCCGCTCAACCCGCGCCAAGTGGCAAAAATGGTTGAACAGGCGCGTTTGCAACTGGGCCTTCCCGCAAGCGCCACCCCCCATGCCATGCGCCACAGCTTCGCGACCCACCTGCTCAATGCGGGCGGCGATTTGCGCGCCATTCAGGAATTATTGGGCCATGCGTCATTGTCGACCACGCAGGCCTATACGGCGGTGGATACCGCGCGTTTGCTGGAGGTCTATAACGCCGCGCATCCAAAAGCATGAGCGGGCAGTGTCACAGAACTGTTGCACTCTCTCCCACAAGGAGGCATGAGGCATCAAATGACCCAACGCCATAAAGCCTTCCTGATCCATATGTTGACCGCCGTGGGCGCATCGCTTGCGATGCTGGCCCTGCTTGAGGCGATGCAGCACAACTGGGCGGGCATGGCGCTTTGGCTGGCGGTTGCCTTTGTGGTCGACGGGATCGACGGGCCCTTGGCGCGCCATTACGAGGTCAGCGAACATGCCCCCGAGATTGATGGTGTGATCCTCGATCTCATGGTCGATTTTCTGACCTATGTGATGATTCCCGCCTATGCGCTTTACGCCTCGGGGCTTTTGCCCGGTTGGAGCGGCTGGGTCGCGGTTTTGCTGATCCCTTTTGCCAGTGCGATTTATTACGCAGACACGCGGATGAAGACGGCGGATTACAGCTTCAGGGGTTTTCCCGGATGCTGGAACATGCTGGTTTTGCCGCTTTTGGTGATCGTTCCACCTTGGTGGGTCACGCTTGGTCTGGTGGTGCTTTTGGCGGCAGCGATGTTTGTGCCGCTGAAATTCATCCATCCCGTGCGCACCAAGCGCTGGCGGCCCTTCTCTCTCGGCATGGCTGTCCTTTGGACGGCTGGCATCACCTATGCCGCTTGGACAGATTTCGCATCAAACCCCGCGCTCACAATGGTAGTGGCCGCGACATCCGTTTACCTGATGATCGCAGGTATCCTTCAGCAAATGACGGAAAACCACTAAAGCCTAGAGTTATGAGCGCCCAGCGCCGCCTGAAATCACAGATTTCGGCGCGTGATGCGTCGTGCAACAACTGAGGTTAAATGCTTTAGTCTTTCGCGCTGCGAATGACTTTTGCAAAGGGTTCGAACATCGTGCCAGAGGCCGCGATCAGATGGCCGTCTTCCAGCATGTTCTGACCTTCACGGACAGGCTCGACAAACCCGCCTGCTTCACGCACCAGAATGATGCCCGCTGCGATATCCCACGCATTGAGATCATATTCCCAATAGCCCTCATAGCGACCAGCCGCGACATAGGCCAAATCCAGCGATGCAGCGCCCCAACGGCGCACACCTGCCGTCATCGGCAAAAGCTGCCCCAGATCACGCAAGGCGGCGGGAAGGTATTTCTTGCCGCCGAAAGGAAGGCCCGTGGCAAAAACCGACTCGATCATACGGTTGCGCCCCGAGACGCGAATGCGCTGGCTGTCATTCAGCCACGCGCCCGAGCCTTTTTCAGCATAGAACATCTCGTCTTTGGCAGGGTCAAAAACCACGCCTGCAACGATCTCGCCCTTATGCTCAAGCGCGATGGACACGGCCCAATGCGGCATGCCGTGCAGGAAATTCGTGGTGCCATCCAGCGGATCAACAATCCAGCGGCGGGTTGGGTCAGTGCCCTCGATCGAGGTGCCCTCTTCGCCCAAGAAGCCGTAATTCGGGCGCGCCAGCATCAGCTCTTCACGCAAGATATCCTCGGCGGCCTTATCGGCACGGCTCACGAAATCTCCGGGGCCTTTGGAGGAGACCTGCAGGTTTTCCACTTCGCGGAAGTCTTTCACGAGGCTGCGCCCTGCTTTGCGGGCCGCCTTGATCATGATGTTGAGATTGGCTGAACCTTGCATAGTCTTATCCTTGGGCGTGCGACAAGCGCGGCGTATAGCGGGCAGTGCGCCTTATGCCAAGGGGGGCAAATCCTTTAACTTGCCGCCCTTTGGCCAAGGGTTGCCCCAGTTTAATCGCGCCGCTGGAGTTTCGGTGGCTCGGTACGGGCCAGCTTCAAGACATGCGACATGAAAGGTTTGGTCGTATCATCACGTCGCGTCGCCCCATAGAGCCGCTTGGTCAGGCCCGTTTTTGTCAGCGGTTTGGTCACAAGGCTGGAGCTATGCCCCTGCCCGCGCACCACCCAATCGGGCAAGACCGCAACGCCCCGATTAGAGGCCACCAAAAGCAGGATCACCGCCGATAGCTCCACCTGCCGTATGGATTTCGGCTCAAGCCCTGCAGGCATCAAAAGCCCCGTGAACACATCAAGCCGCGTGCGTTCAACAGGATAGGTAATCAGCGTTTCATTGGTGAAATCCGAGGCCTCGATATAATCCTTCTGGGCCAGAGGATGCTGGTTTGAGCAAATGAAAACAGGCTCATAATCAAAAAGCGGCGTGAAATCGACGCCAGGCAAATCTTCTGGGTCCGAGGAGACGACCAAATCCACCTCCTCGCGCAGCAATGCGGGTAAGGCCTCAAATTGCAGACCGGGGCGAATATCAACATCAATATCAGGCCATGCTTGCCTGAAGGCTTCCAGCACGGGCAGCAACCAATCAAAACAGGCATGACATTCGATGGCGATATGCAAGCGCCCCGTCTTGCCCGAGCGCAGGCCACTGAAATCTTCCTCCAAGGCGGCGATCCTTGGCAGGATGTCTTCGGCCAAGCGCAGCAGCTTCATTCCCGCAGGCGACAGCTTCATCGGCTTTGAGCGCCGCACGAACAACTCAACCCCCGCCTGATCCTCCAGCCCCTTGATCTGATGGCTGAGGGCAGATTGCGTGATATGAAGGGTATCCGCCGCTTTCGCGAGGCCACCCGATTCATAAATGGCCTTGATGGTTTTCAGATGTCGAAACTCGATATGCATGTGCGGCTCATATAGATGATGAGTTTTATGAATTTGTCTCACTAGAGCAATCTATGCGACATCATGGGGTAATAGATCAAGGATTGAGAATCACATGACCACGCCGCGCGTTTCCTTCGAATTCTTCCCGCCCCAATCGATCGAGGCGTCATTCAAGCTGTGGGATACGCTCGGAGTGCTGGCACCGCTCTCGCCTGAATTCGTCTCGGTGACCTATGGCGCGGGCGGCACAACGCGTGATCTGACCCATGATGCGGTCAAAACAATCCATGCCAATTACGGGGTAAAGGTTGCGGCGCATTTGACCTGTGTGAAAGCCACCCGCGAAGAAACCCTTGAGATCGCCAATAGCTATGCCGCGGCTGGCGTGACCGATATCGTGGCGCTGCGCGGCGACCCGCCAAAGGGTGAAGGCCATTTCACCCAGCATCCCGGCGGCTTTGCCAATTCCGTCGAACTGATCGAGGCCTTGGCCGAGACAGGCAAGTTCAACATCCGCGTTGGTGCCTACCCAGACCCGCATCCCGAAGCCGCTGACATGCAGGCCTGCGTTGACTGGCTCAAGCGCAAGGTCGATGCGGGCGCATCCTCAGCAATCACGCAGTTTTTCTTTGAAGCCGAAACCTTCTTCCGTTTCCGCGACGCCTGCGAAAAAGCGGGCATTGACGCAACGATCATTCCGGGCATCCTGCCGATCAACAAATGGAAAGCGGTCCGCCGCTTTGCCGCAGCTACTGGGGCCTTCATTCCGACTTGGGTGGATGAGGCCTATGACAAGGCCGAACGTGATGATCGCGAACATCTTCTATCCACCGCGATCTGTACTGAGCTTTGTTCGGACCTGATCGAGGGCGGTGTCGAGGACCTGCATTTCTACACGCTCAACACCCCTGACCTGACCCGCGAGATTTGCGCAGCCCTTGGCGTGACCCCTCAGGCCAGCCTTGCCGAAGTCGCCTAAAGCGTTTCTTTCGAGACAACCAATAGGAAAGGGTGCGAGGCAGCTCGCACCCTTTTTCGTTGCGTCGGTTTTTAGCGCGGCCTCTTGCCCAATCTCGGAAGGCAGGCCAGCATAGCTCCTATACAAATAAGGAGCGCCCATGGCCGAACCGATTTTCGCAAGCGATATGAACGGGCTTGTCTCTCGCGAGGTGCTGACCTCGATGTCGGGCTTTGACTTCATGCGCGCAATCCTTGAAGGGCGCCTGCCCCACCCTCCGATCGGCCAAGGCATCAATTACCGTCTCACAAGTGTTGAGGATGGCCGCGTCACATTCAACGGACGCCCCGAGTTCGAGCATACAAACCCGATGGGAACGGTGCATGGCGGTTGGTATGGCACATTGCTTGATAGTGCGATGGCCTGCGCCGTCATGACCAAAGTGCCCAAGGGCGCGGTCTATACAACGCTTGAATACAAGGTGAACATCACCCGTTCGATCCCTTTGGGCATGGAGATTATCGCAGAAGGTGTGGTCTCGCATGCGGGGCGCTCAACGGGTGTTGCCGAGGGTACCATCCGCGGCGCGCAGGATGGCAAGCTCTATGCGACGGGCTCGACCACCTGTATTATCATGAATGCTGCTTGACCCCATAAGCGGCCCTTAATTGACTTGGGCGTGGCTTTCGGGCAAGCAAATCCCTTCGATTCAACCCAAGGAGATTCCGATGATTTCGCCGGTCCTGCCAAGCTACTCGCGCGCACCTCTCTCTTTCGTCAAAGGCGAAGGGGCATGGTTGGTCGAGGCAGATGGCCGACGTTTTCTCGATTTCGCCTCGGGCATTGCGGTCATGGCGCTCGGTCATGGCCATCCTGCGGTTGTCGGGGCCTTGAAAGACCAGGCCGACCAGCTTTGGCATACCTCGAACCTTTATAATGTGCCCCAGCAGGAAGCGCTGGCTGAAAAGCTGGTTGAGCATACTTTCGCGGATACCGTCTTTTTCTGCAATTCCGGCACGGAAGCTGCGGAACTGGCCATCAAGATGGCGCGGAAATACTGGTATGAAAAAGGCCAGTCTGAGCGCATAGGCATCATCACCTTTGAGGGCGCGTTCCATGGCCGCTCCACGGGTGCGATTGCGGCTGCGGGCGCCGAGAAGCTGACCAAGGGCTTTGGTCCCTTGATGGAGGGCTTCCTGCATCTGCCATTCGGCGATCATGAGGCGCTGACCAAAGCCGCCGCACAGTCTGATATCGGCGCGATTATGATCGAGCCCATTCAAGGCGAAAGCGGTATCCGCCCGCTGCCTGATCAATGCCTCAAAGGCCTGCGTGATCTCTGCGACGAACATGGCCTGCTGCTGATCCTTGACGAGATTCAATGTGGCATGGGCAGGACGGGCAAGCTGTTTGCGCATGAATGGGCGGGCGTGAACCCCGATATCATGATGGTCGCCAAGGGCATCGGCGGGGGGTTCCCGCTTGGTGCTTTGCTGGCCACGGAAGCTGCCGCCTCTGGCATGACGGCAGGCACGCATGGTTCCACCTATGGTGGCAATCCGCTTGGCTGCGCGGTTGGCTGCGCTGTGGTGGATGAGTTGACCAAAGACGGCGTGCTGGATGATGTGAACCACCGCGCGGGGTTCCTGCGCCAAAAGCTCGAAGGGATTGTTGCGGCCCACCCCTCAATCTTTGAAGGCGTCCGTGGCCAAGGCTTCATGATTGGTGTGAAATGCAAAATTCCCAATCTTGATGTGGTCAATGCGGGATATGATGCGGGCCTGCTGACAGTGCCGGGCGGGGATAATGTGATCCGTGTTCTGCCCTCGCTCTTGATCAGTGAGGACGAGATCAATGAAGGGCTTGAACGGCTTGATAAAGCCGCGACCGCCTTGGAGGCAAAGGCCCATGCCGCAGAATAGCCGCTATCATTTCCGCGCCATCACGCGCGCCGATTATCCGATGATCAGGGGCTGGCTCAACCAGCCCCATATTGGCGGTTGGTGGGGTGAGGCCGCGCTGGAGATCGCCTTGATCGAGGAAGATCTTGAGAACGGCCCAACAGATATGCGCATTGTTGAGCTTGCGGGCGCGCCCTTTGCCTTTGTGCAAGACTACCCCGCGCATCATTGGCCCGCCCCGCAATATCGTGGTGAGGCTGAGGATGCGCGCGCAATTGACACTTTCCTTGGCGATCCTGCTTTTTTGGGCAAAGGTCATGTTCAAGCCTATCTTCGCCAGCGGGCCGAAGAATTGATGGCGCAAGGCGCCTCAACAGTCTTGGTTGACCCCGACCCGAATAATACCCGCGCGATTGCGGCCTATAGAGGTGCAGGGTTTGTGCCCCTTGAAGACCGCATTTGCGAGGATGGCGACCGCGTGCTGGTCATGCGCTACCGACAAGACGCCGCCCCTTTCCAAAAAGAAAAGGCATTCGCGCAGTCTGTTTGCTGATACCCAGATCCAGACCTGTTCGATCGAAATTTCAATCCATGGGCGCTTGCTCGTTCAAAGAACAAAGACATCCAGATGAACCATTTTCTCGACATCAATAAAACCGACCCAGCCGCATTGAGACATATGATCGATAATGCGTCATCCATGAAAGCCGCCCGCGCGGGCCGCCCCAAAGGTGCGCTTGATGATGATCTGCCGCTCAAAGACCATATGGTTGCGTTGATCTTCGAAAAGCCCTCGACCCGCACGCGCGTGTCATTCGATGTGGGTGTGCGCCAGATGGGTGGGCAGACAATGGTGCTCTCGGGCTCGGAAATGCAGCTTGGCCATGGCGAAACGATTGCCGATACAGCCCGCGTTCTCAGCCGCTATGTCGATATGATCATGATCCGCACCTTTGAAGAAGATGTTCTGTTGGAACTGGCGGAATATGCGACGGTGCCTGTGATCAACGGCCTGACAAACCGCACCCATCCCTGCCAGATCATGGCCGATATCCTGACCTATGAGGAACATCGCGGCCCGATCAAAGGCAAGAAGGTCACTTGGTGCGGCGATGGCAATAATGTCTTTGCCAGCTTTGCCCATGCTGCCGGCCAGTTCGGTTTTGATCTGACCTTTGCAGGCCCCGAAACGCTGGACCCCGAGAAGGTCTTTCTTGATGAGGCGCGCGCCAAGGGCGTCAAGGTCGAGATCACCCGCAATGCCGTGGAGGCCGTGACAGGTGCCGATCTGGTGGTGACGGACACGTGGGTTTCAATGCATGACAGCCAATCCGCACGCGAAAGGCGCCATAACCAGCTGCGCGGCTATCAGGTAAATGCCGAGCTGATGAAACATGCAAAAGACGATGCACTCTTCATGCATTGCCTGCCTGCCCATCGTGAGGATGAAGCAACCTCCGAGGTTATGGATGGGCCCCATTCGGTGATCTTTGACGAGGCCGAGAACCGCCTGCATGCGCAAAAGGCGATCATGCGGTGGTGCCTCGGGCAGTAATTGCGCCCTAGCTTTTAAGGCGGTAACCCGTCTTGAACCAGCGCCATGCAAGGGTGATCACAGCGGCCGTGGCAAAACTCGCCACCGCCAGCCCTTTCCATGGGGAGCTGTCCGAAACCCCCAAAACCCCGTAGCGCGCCCCGTCGATCAGGTAAAAGACGGGGTTCCAATGGCTGATCGTGTTCATAAAGCCCGGCACTGCCTCGATCGAATAAAAGGTGCCTGACAAAAAGCTGAGCGGGATTACAAGGAAATTGGTGATTGCAGCGATCTGGTCGAATTTCTGCGCCAGAATGCCCGCGACTACGCCAAGCGCGCCAAGGAAGGCTGCCCCCAGCAAAACGAAGACAAGCGCCCAGACAGGATGCGCAATTCCCAGCCCTAAAATCGGGAACAAGATCACGGCCACCGCAACCGCCACACATAGCCCGCGCATAACACCGCCCGTGACATAGCCAATGACCAATTCAATCGGGCTGAGCGGTGGCATCAATGTATCAACGATATTGCCTTGCACGCGCGAAATCACGATGGAGGAGGAGGTATTTGCAAAACTGTTCTGGATCACCGTCATCATCAAAATGCCCGGAGCGATGAAATGCAAAAAGCTTACCCCCATCACATCTCCACGCTGACCACCGATCGCGAGCGAGAAAATCAGGATGAAAAGACCTGCCGTCACCAGAGGGGCCAGCAGGGTTTGGGTCCAGACGGTTGTAAACCGCATCACCTCACGCCAAGTCAAAGTATACAGACCCAGCCAGTTCATACGCCCGAAACGGCGCACGCCCATGCCTTCATTTGTGCTTTGCTCTGCCTGTGACATCAGTTTCCGCTTTCTTTTCCTGCGTCTGCCATTGTGTCTGCCACTGGGGAAGGTAAAATGGCCCTTCCAATTCGCGCGTAAGCGCTCCATATGCAAGGGTCCCTTTTGAAGGGGCTTTGTGCACAGATGATCAGGAGGACGGAATGTCCTGGACCGACGAGCGCGTCGAAATTTTGAAAAAGATGTGGGGAGAGGGCCAATCGGCCAGCCAGATCGCCAAGGAACTTGGTGGTGTGACCCGCAATGCGGTAATCGGCAAGGTACATCGCCTTGGCTTGTCCAACCGTGCGACGGCAAGCGGTGCCTCCGCTTCCAAAACCGGCAAGGACAGCAATGCCAAGGCGGCCGCTGAGACCAAACCAAAGGCAGCCGCACCCAAACGCGCCCCTGCCAAGCCCGAAGCCGTGGCCGAGCCTGCAAATTCGCCCGAGCCCGCGCCCGCGCCGCGCCCGACGAATATTATGCCTTTGCGCAAGCCAATCGTGCCTGCAGGTCAGCCATTGCCACCCCAGCCTTCGGCCAATGAAATCAGCCCCGAGGCTTTGGCCAAGGTCAATGAGGTCGAAAAACACGCAAAGAAGATTACCTTGATGGAACTGACCGAGCGGACCTGCAAATGGCCCATCGGCGACCCCGCAACCGATAACTTCTACTTCTGCGGCCTGCCCGTTCAGCAGGGCAAACCCTATTGCGAAGCGCATGTCGGCGTTGCCTTCCAACCGATGAGCGCGCGCCGCGACCGTCGCCGCTAGGGCATAGACCACGCGAAAAAACAAAAAGCCGGGAGCGCATTTGCCTCCGGGCTTTTTTGTGTCTGGTCGGTAGGGAGATCTAGCCGCAATGGCGCGCGATCTCGCGGGTCCGCAGACCTGTTTCAACCAATTGGCATCGGTCACGCGCCTCATAGTAATAGCCGCGCGCATACCACATGACGGCCTCGTCGATATCCCCATCCGACACCAACCAAGCCCCGCGCAAATACCGCACTGCGTAGCGCAGATTGGTTTCGGCATCCAAAAGATCATTGGCCGTGCCTTCAAACCCCATGCCTCGCGCAGTCTCGGGCAGAATTTGCATCATTCCGTAATAGGGCCCGTTCCGCGCCGCGGGGCGGTAATCGCTTTCGCGCTGGATAACACGATGCACCAATTCACGCGGGATCTCGTTTTCATCAGCATATTGATTGACCAAAGCTCTGATTTCAGCTGTCTCACCTGGAAACAAGGCGGGGTTATAGTCCGAGGATGACACCCCGCCATCGCCCGAGCCGCAGGCGGCAAGCAAAACCAAGCTGGACAAGAGATAAACCAATAGCCGCATGTAACACCCTTAGACCCTGTTTCGTGATCTGCTCAGCTAGACGAAAACCGCGCTCTCTGACCAGTGGGTAGCCGCTGCCATGTCAGGGATCGGCGGGAAACTGCCCTTGGCCCTTTGGCGTTAATCGCGCTGAAACAGGTTTCGCAGCTGTTGTTCGGCCTCTTGGCGCAGGCGATCTTCCAGACTGTCTTGGATCTCTTCGGTGGTCGTCTCGCTATTCACATCCACGCCAAGGGCTTGGCCCACCTCTTCCTGCACCCGCTCACGGGCCTCTTGCTCAAGGCGGTCGCGCTCTTCCTCTAGGCGGGCGCGGGCCTCGGCCTCCAAGCGCTCCCGCTCGGCGGCCAATTCCTGTTCTGCCAGAAATTCAAGATCAGGCCGGAAGCTCAGATCAGCCCAAGGCCCACGGATCAGAATCGGGACGCTCAAGCCGCTCTCGCCGCGCGTGACCGTGGGAATAACGCGATATTCCAGCGTTTGACCGCCCAGATCAGCGCGCCCCGCCCCACTGACACCTCCCCATGGGGCCGAAAGCAACAGATCGTCGTTTTGCAAAACACCGCCCGCGATGGCGAATGTGGCGGTGACACTGTCATAGACCGTGCGCTGCCCTTCGCCGCGATAGCCTGCATCGAAATTGCGGATCATCCCCGCCAGATCAAAGCCCTCAATCGCGCCCTGACCAAAGGTGATCGACCCACCGCCATCAAGGCTCTCCATGATCGCCTGAAGCGATGCACCCGAGCCAAGGAATTGCACCGCGATATCGCCACTGCCGCTTAACCGCTCAAAATCGGCCAATTCGGTGAGCAAAGGCTGCAATTGCACACCGCGAAACGCGAGATCACCGCGCATTGAATTGCCCCCGCGCCCATTGAGAACCATCTCGCCCGAGAGCGTGCCACCATAGGCATCCGCCCGCGATAGGCTCATGACCATGCGGCCATTATCAAGCGTGGTGCGCAGATCGATATTCGAGGTCTCGAGATAACCGAAATCGAGAACGCCCAAGCCCAGAACCAGTTCTGCATCCACAGCGAACAGACCTGACAGATCAATCGGATCGCGCGGCCAGCCCGAAGCGCCACCGCCCGAGGAAGGCCCCCCCTGCGCCGCATCGCTGCCTGTCAGCGCCGAAAGGTCCATGGACGCACCGCTTAAAGACCCGCGCAGACGCGGGCGCTCATCGCCTTGGTAAAGATCCAGCGCCGCATCGAATTGGCGACCATCCAGTTCGATCTGGCCATCGCGCAGATGAACCGAGCCTTCGGGCGCAAGAACCACTTGCCCCGATACGCCAACACTGTCGCGGCCAAGCCCTGCGGGCAAAGGCGCAAGCTGGGTACCCGCCAAGGCGGCAAGCGGGGAAAAATCACTTGCGTCAATCTCGGTCTGGGCATCCAGAACAAGCGGGTCCAAGCCTGCCACACCCTCAATAACAGCCGTGCCGCCATCCCATTCGACACGCAGGGAGATCGGCTGCACCTCGCCATCCAACAGGCCTGCGACGCTTTCGATCTGCGCATTGCCCGACAGGCGCTGGCCATTCACGCGCGCCGAATAAGCGGCCGCGCCTTGGGCGGCAGCGCTTGGCATGGACAGGGTCAGATCAAGCTCGGTCACGACGATATCGGTGCCTGTGCTTCGATCAATATAACGCATGGCGCCATTGGTGATCCGCGCCTCATCAAAGCCGAGGCTGGCAATGGCCGATCCGCTGCCCTCAGCGGCGGCGGCCTCAGGCTGATCGGCTGCGACATCTGCTGTGGCTTGCGAAAAATCCCAGCTTTCGCGCCCGTCAGCCGCACGCACCAAAGTGATGTCAGGGCCTTCAAGAATGGCCTCTTCAATCTGGATTTGGCCCGAAAAAAGCGGCGTCAAAGCCACCCCCACCGCCAAAGCATCGGCGGTGATCAAAGGACCATCGGCTTCGGCCCAATCCGGGTTGCCGATCTCGAGCCCCTCAGCCCGCACACCAAGGATGGGATAAAGGGTAGGCCTGACATCGCCTGAAATGACAACGCGGCGTTGCAGCGATTGTTCAAGCCGAGAGGTGGCAATCTCTGCAATCCGCTCGGACGGAATTGCAAAAAGCACCGCAACGCCCAACACCGCAACCAAAATCACCGCGCCCAGAAGCCTGACGATCCACCGCATCTCTACCCCCATAGATTTGTTCTGATCCCAAGCGTAGCAACAAAGGTATTTATGAAACAGGGGCAACAGGGCTCTTTTTCTTGACCCTTCCCGAAAGCGTCAGGGAAAGCTATAGCCAGCCTCATGAGTCAGAACCCACCCGATCTTCGCCCCGACCTCGCCCGCGCCCGCGTGACCGAAACCATGCGCGCAGGCCAGCCGACCATTGGCATGGTTTCACTTGGCTGTCCCAAGGCGCTGGTCGATTCCGAGCGTATCCTCACGCGGCTTCGCGCCGAGGGCTATGGCATCTCGGCGGATTACAATGGCGCGGATGCGGTGATCGTGAACACCTGCGGCTTTCTCGATTCCGCCAAGGCAGAAAGCCTTGATGCCATTGGCGAGGCTTTGCGCGAAAACGGTAAGGTCATCGTGACGGGCTGTTTGGGGGCCGAGCCTGATTACATCACTGGCGCGCATCCAAAGGTTCTGGCGGTGACGGGCCCGCATCAATACGAGCAGGTGCTGGACGCCGTGCATAACGTGGTGCCGCCCTCGCCCGATCCCTTAATTGATCTTCTGCCCGCCTCGGGCGTCAGCCTGACACCGCGCCATTACAGCTATCTCAAGATTGCCGAAGGCTGTAACCATAGCTGCAAATTCTGCATCATCCCCGATATGCGCGGCAAGCTGTCCAGCCGCCCTGAAAAGGCGGTTCTGCGCGAGGCGGAAAAGCTGGTCGAGGCGGGGGTGCGCGAATTGCTGGTGATCAGTCAAGACACCTCGGCCTATGGCACGGATTGGTCGGATCGGCCCGAGAAATTCCCCATCTTGCCGCTGTCACGCGCTTTGGGGGAATTGGGCGCTTGGGTGCGGATGCATTACATCTACCCCTATCCGCATGTGCGCGAGATGATCCCGATGATGGCCGAAGGCTTGATCCTGCCTTATCTCGATATCCCGTTCCAGCATGCCCATCCCGATACACTCAAACGTATGGCGCGCCCCGCTGCCGCCGCCCGCACATTAGACGAGATCGCGGCTTGGCGGGTGGATTGCCCCGATATCACGCTGCGCTCGACCTTCATTGTCGGCTATCCGGGCGAGACGGAAGAAGAATTCCAGACCCTGCTTGATTGGCTGGATGAGGCGCAACTCGACCGTGTTGGCTGTTTCAAATACGAAAATGTCGATGGCGCACGCTCGAACGCATTGGACGGGCATCTGCCCGAAGAGGTGAAGCAAGACCGCTACCACCGCTTTATGGAAAAGGCACAGGCCATTTCCGCCGCCAAGCTGGAAGCAAAACTGGGCAGGCGTTTGGACGTGATTGTCGATGAGTTGGACGCCGAAGGCGCGACCTGTCGCACCAAGGCCGATGCGCCCGAGATTGATGGAAACCTGTTCATTGATGAAGGGTTCGACACCCTCAAAGCAGGTGACATCCTGACAGTCGAGGTGGATGAGGCCAGCGAATACGATCTTTGGGGAACTATCGTCGTCGATTAACAGCCGCGTGCCGCCATCCGGCGCACGGTCTCGATCCGCGCGGCATTGGGCGGATGCGTGCCAAGGAAACGATCACCCGGATCAGGCAAGCGCGTGAAATACTCGGACCCGCGCAGCGAGTTATAGCCCGCGCGGCAGGCAATCACACTGCCAAGGGCATCCGCCTCCAGCTCATGATCTTGCGAGAATCGCCGCGCGCCCACGGTCGCACCGATTTGTGCGGCACTTTCCGCCGCCGCCTGATTGGCCCCGCTCAAGGTTGCCAAGACCCCGAAAATCAGCGCGCCACTTTGGGCCGAGGCCTGTTGCTGCGGGATATGGCGCGCAATGTGATGCGCGGCCTCATGGCCCATCACAAAGGCCAATTCATCCTGATTGCGCACATCCGCGATCAAACCCACCGTAAACACGATATAGGGCCGCCCCCCACGCAGAGTTTGAAAAGCATTGATCCCCGAGGCGGGATTGTCATCAACGGCAATAATGAAATCGCAATTCTGGTTCGGCGTTTCGGCCCTACAGGTTTGCTCGGCCACAGGTTCTACGCGGGCGACAACCTCGCGAAAATTGGCAATCGCCTGCTGCGAAGACAGGCGGGGGGTATTCGGAGCGGCGGGTTGCGTGCTTGGCGGCGCGCTGACGGTTTGACACGCAGACAGGCCTATCAAGGCAGCAAGCAAAAGGAATGATCGCAACATAATCTCTCCGAACCGATTTGGGCTGCCTCAGGATTTAGCATGTCGCGCGCCCGCGTCCAATCACAGCTGCGGGTTTGCATTGCCATGGCTCCAATTCCCGCCTAGCCTTGCCCCATGTTCACCATCGAGCACGATTTTGACGCCACCGTAATCACCCTTGTTGATGAGGGAAACGCGCCTTTGCGTGAGGATGCCGTGATCTCGGCCTTCTCAGAGGTGATCAGGATCGAGCAATATGACCCCCGTACGGATCGAACCCAGATAATCGAGATGTCGATTGCCCAATTGCACGATCTTGGTGCCGCATTGGATTTGCCCGAAGGGGTGTATAGAATCGAACTTGCCAAGGATGCGGATTGAGGCCGTCCGCTTGGGCTAGACTTACGCCGCGCACAGGCGCAGAGTTTTGAAACACGTCTAGCGCGCAGGTTTTCATGGACAATATCAAAGGCAGTCTTCTCATGGTCGCGGCCATGGCGGGTTTTGCGCTTGAAGATATGTTGGTCAAAGCCGCCGCTCAGGATTTACCCGTCGGGCAGGTTCTGATCGTTTTCGGGTTTGGCGGCATGGCGATTTATGCCTCTATCGCCTTGATGCGGGGTGAGGCGCTTCTCCACCCGCAAGCCTTCAGCCGCCCGCTTCTGGCGCGTGCCTTTTTCGAGGTTCTTGGGCGGCTTGGCTATACGGTCGCCATTGCGCTGACACCGCTTTCCTCTGCCTCGGCCATTTTGCAGGCCGCCCCTTTGGTGGTGGCCGCAGGTGCGGTGATGGTCTTCGGGGAAAAGGTCGGGTGGCGGCGATGGCTGGCCATCATCATCGGCTTTGTCGGAGTTCTGATGATCTTGCGCCCCGGCACAGGCGGGTTTGAGCCGCTCTCTGTCTTTGCCGTCTTGGGCATGATCGGCTTTGCAGGTCGTGACCTTGCCACCCGCGCCGCGCCGCCAAGCATGACCAATGCACAGCTTGGACTATACGGTTTTGCGATGATGGCAATTGCAGGGGCTATCGCGCTGTCATGGACAGGTGGTGCTACATTGCCTGACGGTCAATCAAGCGTGCTTTTGGGCGGGGCCATCGTAATGGGGGTGCTTGGGTATTCCTGCCTGACAGGTGCAATGCGCATAGGTGAGATCGGCGTTGTGGCCCCGTTCCGCTATATCAGGCTGGTCTTTGCGATGATCCTTGGTGTGCTTGTCTTTGCTGAACGGCCCGATGCCATGACCCTTTTGGGCAGCGCCGTGATCGTGGCCAGCGGGCTTTACACCGTTTTTCGCGGGCAGCGCGCCAAGGCCTGAGCCCTCAGCACAGCCCTGTGCAAACCCGTTGCGCGCTATCTGGCTGCGTGCCACTCTCTTGCAAAATCGGAAGGGATGCAGATGACAACAGGCTTTTTCTGGGATGAGCGCTGCTTTTGGCATTCAGGCGGCAATTACGCATTTTTGACCCCTGTCGGCGGGTTGGTTCAGCCACAAGCCGCAGGTGGAATCCCCGAAAATCCTGAAACCAAGCGCCGTTTGAAAAATCTGGCTGAGGTCACAGGCCTCTTTGCCGAGCTGGACACCCGCCATGCGCCCCCCGCCAGCTATGAAGACCTGTTGCGCGTGCATCCTGCCCAATATCTGGAAACCTTCCGAAAAACCTCGGAGGCGGGGGGCGGTGAATTGGGGCTTCGCACGCCTTTCGGGCCAGATGGCTACGAGATCGCGGCCCTGTCAGCAGGGCTTGCCAAGGAAGCCTTCTTGGCCACCCTGCGGGGTGAGGTCCGCAATGCCTATGCGCTGTCGCGCCCGCCGGGTCATCATTGCCTGCCTGATTTTCCGAACGGATTTTGCCTGCTGGCCAATATCGCCATCGCAATCGAGGCCGCGATGGAGGCCCGTATGGTCGAGCGCGTCGCTGTGATTGATTGGGATGTCCATCACGGCAATGGCACCGAAGCGATCTATTATGATCGTGATGATGTGCTGACGGTCTCGATCCATCAGGAACGGAACTACCCCAAGGATTCGGGCGATTTCGAGGATCGCGGATCGGGCGTGGGCATGGGCTATAACCTCAATATCCCCCTTCCTCCGGGGGGTGGGCATGCGACCTATCTTGAGGCTATGGAACGGCTGGTCCTGCCCGAACTGCAACGCTTCCAGCCCGATGCGATTGTCATTGCCTGCGGGTTTGATGCCTCGGGCTATGACCCGTTGAGCCGCATGATGGCTGGCAGCAACACCTTCCGCGCGCTGACCGAGATGGTGATGGAAGCGGCCGCTGATCTGTGTGACGGGCGGCTGACCATGGTGCATGAGGGCGGCTATTCCGAGGTGCATGTGCCCTTTTGCGGTCATGCCGTGCTCGAGGCGATGTCAGGCAGCAAGATCACGGCCGAGGATCCCCTTGCGCCAAGGCTGGCCTATCAACAACCTGGCCCACGGCCTGAGGCCTTCTTTTCCAGCCTGATCACGGAAATGGAAGACGCACTTGATTTTTGAGAGCCTTGATGTCGCGCCATGCCGCGCTTCGTTGACACGCCCCCTGCGACAGGTCACCTTGCAGAAAATCCAGTCTCAAACACGGGAATATGCCCCATGAAAAAGGTTTACGGATCGGCCGAGGAGGCGCTTGAGGGCGTGCTATCGGACGGAATGATGATTGCGGCAGGCGGCTTTGGCCTTTGCGGCATCCCCGAGCTTCTGATCGACGGCATTGTCGCCACAGGCGTCAAAGACCTGACCATCGCTTCAAATAATGCAGGCGTTGATGATTTTGGCCTCGGCAAATTGCTCGCCACCCGCCAAGTCAAAAAGATGCTGTCCTCCTATGTGGGCGAGAATGCCGAATTCATGCGCCAATATCTGTCGGGCGAGCTGGAGCTGGAATTCAACCCGCAAGGCACCTTGGCCGAGCGTATGCGCGCAGGTGGCGCGGGTATTCCGGGCTTTTTCACCAAGACGGGTGTGGGCACGGTGATTGCCGAGGGCAAGGACCACAAAGATTTCAATGGCGAGACCTTTATCCTTGAAGAAGGCATCTTCGCCGACCTCGCCATCGTCAAGGCATGGAAAGCCGATGAGACGGGCAATGCGATCTTCCGCAAGACCGCGCGCAATTTCAACGTGCCTGCCGCGACCTGCGGCAAGATCTGCATTCTGGAGGTAGAAGAGATCGTGCCAACGGGCAGTCTTGACCCTGACATGATCCATCTTCCTGGCATCTATGTGCATCGCATCATCAAGGGCGAGCATGAAAAACGGATCGAACAGCGCACCGTGCGCCAGCGTGAGGAGGTCTAAGCCATGCCATGGGATCGTAACCAGATGGCCGCACGCGCGGCTCAAGAACTCCAAGACGGCATGTATGTGAATCTTGGCATTGGTATTCCGACACTGGTGTCCAACTACATCCCCGAAGGCATTGACGTGACCTTGCAATCGGAAAACGGCATGCTCGGCATGGGCCCTTTCCCGGTTGACGGGGAAGAAGATGCCGACCTGATCAATGCGGGCAAGCAAACCATCACCGAATTGCCCAATACCGCCTTTTTCGACAGCGCCACATCCTTTGCCATGATCCGTGGCGGCAAGATCGCCATGGCGATCCTCGGCGCGATGGAGGTCTCGGAGACGGGCGATCTGGCCAATTGGATGATCCCCGGCAAGCTGGTGAAAGGCATGGGCGGCGCGATGGACCTTGTGGCAGGCGTGGGCCGCGTTGTGGTTGTGATGGATCACACCAATAAACATGGCGACTCGAAAGTGCTGAAATCCTGCACCCTGCCCCTGACGGGTACGGCTGTGGTGCATCGGATCATCACCAATCTTGGCGTGCTGGATGTGGTCGAGGGTGGCCTCAGGATTGTGGAACTGGCCGATGGTGTCTCGGAAGACGAGATGCGCAGCGCCACCGAGGCAAAACTCGTCTAACGAATAACAGCAAGGGTGCGGTATCTTCGCGCCCTTGCTATTGTATGGGCCGCTGGTCCCCTAACCGCTGGTCATTGTGCGAAACACGCACCCATCCCAAATCAGTTCAGGCGGTGTCAGGCATAACAGCCGCGCCAATTGCCATGTGGCCAGCACTTTGGGCACATAGCGGCGCGTCTCGGCAAACTCGGGCACGCCATCCGCGCTGCGTATTGCGCCCTCGCCTGCATTATAAGCCGCAAGCACCAGCACAGGATCACGGTCGAATTCGTCCATAAGCCAATCGAGATAGGCGACGCCGCCTGCGATATTCTGCGAAGGATCAAAGCTGTCGGTTACCCCGAAGCGCTCGGCAGTGGCGGGGATCAACTGCATCAGGCCCTGCGCGCCCGCTATGCTTTCAGCATCGGGCTGTCCCGCCGATTCGACGGCCATCACCGCCAAAACCAATGCGGGCGACACGCGTGTCCCTATGGTTGCGGCCAGAATAGATGCGCCATACTCGGCCGCCATCTGCCCCAGATCATCGGCACGCGCGACACCAAGGCTGGCCGCTTCGGGCGCATCGGCCAAATGGGCAAGCGCCAATTGAAACCTGATCGCCCCGCCCGTGATTGCATCAGGCACTTCGGACCAGAACCAAGCCACATCCTGCGCAACAGGCGGAGCATCAAGCTGGGGCGGCACGCTTGAGGGCGCTATATCGGCCTGCGGCACAATCTGGATATTTATCCGCGGTGCCGTATCCCCACGCGCAGGGGGCGTAACGCTTCGAAAGGTAAATTCCGGAAAAGGGGCAGGTTCGCTGCTTTGCGCCAGCGATTCACTTGAAAATAAAAAGAGCGAAAAAATCGCCCCCACCCATTGCACCCGCATAACTGCCCTCAGCTCTTTTTTTCGGCACTTTGCCGCAATAGCCCTTATTTTTATAGGCGTTGTCGGAATTTCAGCCCTACGTTGTGGTAAATTCGCCCTGAACAAACCGCGAAGAATTCTCATAAAATTCTAAACCTTGCCCAAGTCTCGCCCTGATCTGGGGGGATAACAGCATCAACCGAGGCGGCAGACACTTCCTTGGGAAACAAGACAGACACAAACATACAAAACTTGAAACTGGAGCAATATCATGAACCTCTTCACAAACTTCGTAAAATCCGAATCTGGTGCCGTAACTGTTGACTGGATCGTTCTGACCGCAGCAATCGTTCTTCTTGGTGGCGCAGTTGTTGGTGCCGTTCAGACTGGCGCCGTTTCCGCAGCTGGCAACATCTCGTCTGCAATGACTGGCGTTGGTGGCAGCACTGGTAGCGAAACAACTTCTGAAGAAACAACTACTGAAGAAACAACTAACTAATTCTTCGATCTGGCAGGAGGCGGAAACACTCCTTCCCTCCCGTCGATCAACTCAAAACTCAAAAACGCCGCGTGATTATCACGCGGCGTTTTTCGTATTTGGAAACAGTCCCATCCGACTTATTCCACCCCGCGCGGCATCGCCGTAATTCCGCCTCAATTCGACCACATCTGCGCCCGATTTCGCCGCAATAAAGCCCTTGTCTGCCGATTGCGTCATAATTCGCGCAATTTGTTTTTGATTGGAGATCTCGCGGCTTTCGCGATGATCCTCTGGTTTCAAGCTCTGCCAATTTGGCACTGTGTTTCTGTCGGATCGAACGGGCCAAATCGGCCAATACGATCAAGGGCCTGAGAATGTCGTGGCCCGTGCAATATGTCCTGCACGGCCACGACATCCCCCCCCAACAAACCGTACCCTCCTGGCATGTAAAACAGCAGCCTCCCTATAGGTAATTTGATAAAAACCTTAGGCTTTCTGCGCTTGTCTGACCCGCAAGCGCCATATTCGCGCCCCAAGTCTCAAGCCTTTTACAACCAGCGAGATCAGAATGCTCTGTCTCGTGGAGGTCGCTTTCCAAACCAGATTGCGGCCCCCTCCCTTTCAAAGGCGCAGAACGCGCCTGCTTAATCACCACATGATAGCAGGAGCAATCGCATGGCTTTCACATCAATCACCAGTTTCGCAAAAAACGAGTCGGGCGCTGTAACCGTGGACTGGGTTGTCCTGAGCGCCGCATTGGTCGGTCTCGGTGTCGCGGTGGTCTCTGTCGTTTCAGGCGGCATGCAAGACCTCTCGACCGATATCAGCCAATCCCTCTCGGATACCAACCCGAATACCAGCCCGTTCTCCGCTGATGAAGAAGCCCCAGCCCCTGAAGAAGGAGGCGACGGTTAACACCGCGCAAGGTTTCTGATTTCGCATTGATATCACACTCCGCGGGGAACAGGCCTTCGGCTGGCATTGCTTTGTGCCAGCCGTATAAACCCCAGAAATTCCACCCCAGAACCATTTTTTCGCCCGAATTCTCCAGCATTCCGAGGGGGAATAATTTTGTCATGCCGCCTCAAATGACGCGGCCAACTGATAATTGAGGAACGTCGAAAATGCGGTTGATCTTTATGCTAGTTCTGATCGTGGGTGTTGGCCTTGCGGGCATGGCTGTATTTTATGCCAAAGACCGGTTTGACCAATATCGCAACGCTCTGGCGACCCAACGGGACGCCATCATCGAAACCACCGATGTGGTCGTTATGAATACGGGCCTTCGCTATGGCCAGCAGCTGCGCCGTGAAGATGTGCGCGTCATCAGATGGCCAGCAGATAGTGTTCCTTTCGGCACCTTCCGCGCTATTGATGAAGTCTTCCCCGAAGGCTCTGATGAGTTGCGCACTGTGCTGCGTATCATGGAACGCGATGAGCCTGTGATGCTGTCTAAGGTGACGGCACCTGGTCAGGATGCGGGCGTTGCTTCGCGTCTTTCCTCCGGTATGCGCGCCTTTGCCCTCCGCGTGGATGTAGCCAGCGGCGTATCGGGCTTCATTCGCCCAGGTGACCGCGTGGATGTCTATTGGAGCGGTGAATCCCGCGATGGCGATGTCACACGTTTGATCGAGGCGAGCCTCCAGATTATCGCCGTTGACCAAGTCGCTGATGAAGATCGCAACAACCCGATGGTTGCACGGACATTGACGGTTGAAGCCCGCCCAGACCGGATCGCAGCCCTTGCCCAAGCGCAGGCCACAGGCTCGCTCAGCTTGGCGCTTGTCGGGGTGAATGACGATATCCAGAGTGAAATCGTCCAAGCCGGTCAGAATGAGATTTTGGGCATTGTCGAGGCCGCCCCCGCCCAAGCGGCACGGGTTTGCACCGTCAGATCACGCCGTGGTGGCGATGTGGTTGTCGTGCCAGTGCGCTGCACCAACTGATCCCCAAAATCCCAAATATAACACCATGTCAGGGCCTCGGACTTTCCGAGGCCCTGATCTATTCATTTGGGCAATCACCATTGGCCTGAGTAATTTAAAAGCCCCCTACCACCTTGCGATGACAGGAATTCTTGCAAGAGCAGAGCTTTTGAGGCAGTATGCGCCGAAAGGGATGCCAAAATCCCCAAAAGATAGTGATCAGAGAGGCAGGATCACAATGAGCATAAAATCAATTATCGGCGCCTGCCTTATGGGCTGCGCTGCTGTGTTATTTCAGGGCCTACCCGCGCAAGCACAAAACTTGCGGGTTGTTGAAGGCTCGACATCCTCGACATTGCGCGTCCCCTTGAACAGAGCGGTTGTTGTTGAAAGCGATGTGATCTTCGGAGAGCTTTCTGTCGCCAATCCCGGCATTGCGGATATCGCGACGCTCTCGGAAACGACGATCTATATTCTGGGCCGCGCGCCCGGACGGACAACGCTGACCCTTCTGGGGCTTGATGGCTCCTTGATCTCGAATGTCGAGGTGCAGGTCGTCTCGGACGTCGCGGAGTTGCGGGAACGTCTGGGTGAAATCCTGCCTGGTGAAGAGATTGAAGTGCGCACCGCAAATGACGGTATCGTGCTATCGGGCACTGTCAGCTCGGGCCAGATCGTTGACCGTGCGATGGAACTGGCTAACCGCTATGCACCTGACAGGGTCTCGAACCTGATGTCCGTGGGCGGCACGCAGCAAGTGATGTTGCAAGTGCGATTTGCCGAGATGTCCCGTTCTGTGCGCCAAAACCTATCTGCAAGTTTCGCGGTTGGCGGTGGGGACACACTTATCGGCACGGGCGCACTGGAGGCCGGCGGTGGAACAGCTTCACCCTCGCTTGGCAATTCCTCATTCCTTGGCAGACAAGGCGCGCTTGCAGTCTCCTTCGGCGCGGGCAGTGCGCAGATCGGCATTATGCTGGAAGCCCTTGAAACCAACGGTCTCGTGCGGACCTTGGCCGAGCCGAACCTCACAGCCTTGTCTGGGCAATCTGCAAGTTTCCTTGCGGGCGGCGAATATCCAATTCCTGTGCAAACCAATACGGGCGTTGCTATCGAGTTCAAGGAATTCGGTATTCAATTGGACTTCACACCAACCGTCGTCAGCGAGGGGCTGATTAATCTAGTTCTCGATACCGAAGTGTCTTCACTCGGCGATTCCGTGACATTGGCTGAATCGTCCATTCCATCGCTCAACACGCGGTCGGCCTCAACAACAGTTGAAATGCGTGATGGCGAGAGCTTTGCGATTGCGGGCCTGCTTCAGGATGATTTCCGCGACTCGATCAGTCAGGTTCCATGGCTTGGCGATCTGCCGATCATCGGCACATTGTTCCGAAGCACCAATTACCAGCGTCAGCAAACCGAGCTTGTGGTCATCATTACCGCGCATCTTGTCTCGCCCACTCGTGGTGAAGCGCTGACCTTGCCAACCGACCGTGTTGCAATCCCCACCGAGCGTGAATTGTTTCTGCTTGGGCGCACCACAGGGCGCACCCCGACATCGGGTGCAGCAGGCGATGTTGCGCAGCAGGATTTCGGCGGCTCCTACGGTTATGTGATGGAGTGAGCCAATGAGTTTTCCTCACCATATCAGCGCCGCGATTTTTGCCATCGCAACCTTGGCACTGGCGGGCTGCGATCAAACCGTCGGCGCTGATCTAGATGAAGGTGGCTTCGGCAACCCCACGATGAACAATCACCTCGTGATGACGGGGCAGCGCAGCTATGTCTCCGACCTCGCGGATCGTTTCGCGCGCGATGTTCCGACAACGGTGACTTTCGCTTTCAATTCGGCCCAACTTGATGGTGCCGCGCATAGCGTTTTGCGGCAGCAAGCCGCCTTCATGAACCAATTCCCCGAAGTGCGCTTCAGTGTTTATGGTCACACCGATCTGGTTGGATCTGATCAGTATAACTACCAGCTTGGCCTTCGCCGCGCGCGTGCAGCAGTCAATTATCTGGTCAGCCACGGCGTTGATCGCAGCAGGCTTGAGGCGCTGGTCTCGCTCGGAGAGACCCAGCCCCTGATCTCGACCAGTGATCGCGAACAACGCAATCGCCGCGCTGTCACCGAGGTTTCGGGATTCGTTCAAAGCCATCCAGCAGTTCTGGATGGGCAATACGCACGGATCGCATATCGCACCTATTCAAGCGGCAGCGTCACCATTGCGCCAAGCAGCGATGGTGGCACCACAGGCGGCGGCGAGTAGCCCCCAAACACCTGTTAATTATCAATTAATATGGAATGGCAGCCGAAAAGGCTGCCATTTTTCCGTTTCCTGACACGCTACGAAACACTTTAAAATTCCCCATAGTTTCATTTTTTTAGCCGCAATCTTGCCCCAGTTCTCAACGACAAAGAGCCTCGTGGAGTAGGGGTACTCTGTCATTTTGAACGACGGAACAAATCCCCTCAGTATCAATATCTTGAACGCGCTTTCGCGGGTTCGAACCTATGAAAATGACCCGAACAGCCGGGCAAATTTGGGAATTGAGCAAATGAGCGGCGGACTTGCGCTACAGTCTGATCCTACACCGATCGTGGCCTGCACGGTCTCGCGGGACGTGGAGAATTTCGATCTCTTGATCGAGGATATGGAGACCGAGCTTGGCGATGCGTGGGGTGACCTGAGCATTTCGCAAGCGCAGGCCTTCTTGAGCCAACCTGAAGGCGAGTCCCTCGAACTTATCGCGATTGCGGTCGATCAGAAGGACGAGAGCGATATTGGCACGGTGTCCGAAATCATCCGCCTTGCCAAACAAAATGGAACCCGCGTGATCCTGATTGCTGACGGGTTAAGCCCCGCTGGTCTGCACCAACTCCTCAAACTGGGTGCCGACGATTTTGTGCCCTACCCGCTGCCCACTAACGCGCTGCATGAAGCTATCACCCGCGTCCGCGCGCTGAATGAAGCACCTGAGCCAACCTACGCTCCTGCGGCAGGTAGCACAGGCACAGACATCGCACGCCAGACCTTGGGAGGGGTAAAAGCTGTATTCGCAGTACAATCACTCGCAGGTGGCACGGGCGCAACAACTCTGGCCGTGAACCTTGCATGGGAACTGGCCAATATCGACAAAAAGAACCCACCGAGCGTTTGCCTGATCGATCTGGATCTACAGTTTGGCACCGTGGCGACCTATCTTGATCTCTCCCGCCGGGAGATGATCTTGGAGATGCTCACCGACGCGCAATCCATGGATGAAGATGCCTTCAAACAGGCAATCGTTACCTACGGGAACAAGCTGTCGGTCTTCACCGCCCCATCCGAGATTTTGCCTCTCGATATGATCAGCCCCGAAGATGTGACCGCGATCCTGCGTCTTGCGCGGGAAAGCCATGACATCGTGGTGATCGATATGCCCTCGACCATCGTGCAATGGACCGAAACCATCCTCAGCGAGGTTGATGTCTATTTCTCGGTTCTCGAACTGGATATGCGCTCTGCGCAAAACGCGATGCGCTTCATCAAGGCGCTGAAATCAGAAGATCTGCCTTTGGAAAAGGTCAATTTCGTTCTTAACCGCGCGCCTGGCATGACGGATATGGGCGGAAAATCCCGCGCAAAACGCCTCTCTGAAAGCTTGGGCGTCAAGATTGCCACCAACCTTTCCGAGGGTGGCAAACAGATCAAGCAAAGCTGTGATCATGGCAGCCCCTTGCTGGAAATGGGCAAGAAGAATGCCCTGCGCAAAGATATTTTGAAACTCGCCACGGGGCTTCATAGCGCCATGGTCGATGACGCAAAAACCGGCTGAAAGTAGGACAATATGTTTTCTCGCTACACAAAAACGACTGGGGCAGAGCCTGTAGGACGCCCAAAGCCGGCCGCACCGAAAGAGCCTGAAAAAGCCGCTCCCGAAGTGGCGGCGGACGCACCAGCTTCGGCCCCCTCCTCATTGCGCCGCCCCATGCCTGGCCCGTCGCAGGACGTGGTCGCAGCGCAAGCGCAAAGCGGTGAAAAGGATATCAAACGCCGCCAGCGTCTTGATGAAATCAAGACCGATATGCACCATCGCCTTCTTGAGAACCTCAACCTTGCCGCGCTTGAAAGCGCCAAGGAAAGCGAGCTTAAGGCCGAGATCATCTCGATCACGAATGACGAGCTTGGTGCCATGGGCGTGGTCCTCAACCGCGAAGACCGCCAGACCCTGCAAGTCGAATTGTTCGACGAGGTTATGGGGCTTGGCCCGCTTGAGCCGCTTTTGAAAGACGAGACCGTCAACGATATTCTGGTCAACGGCCCGAACCGTGTGTTCGTCGAGCGCGCAGGCAAGCTGCAACTTACTGATGTGCGCTTCAAGGATGAACGCCACCTTCTTCGTATTATTGATAAAATCGTATCTGCCGTTGGCAGACGCGTCGATGAATCAAACCCATATGTCGACGCGCGCCTCAAGGATGGTTCACGTTTCAACGCCATGGTCCCACCCGTTGCGGTGGATGGATCCTTGGTTTCGATCCGTAAGTTCAAAAAGGAAAAGCTCGGAGTTGATGATCTGGTCCGCTTCGGTGCCTTCTCCGAGGAGATGGCCGCCTATCTGCAAGCCGCTTGCGCCTGCCGCCTGAACGTCATTGTCTCGGGCGGTACGGGTTCGGGTAAGACAACAACCCTCAATGCACTGTCCTCCTTCATTGACAACAAAGAACGTGTTCTGACCATCGAGGATACGGCCGAACTTCAGCTCCAGCAGGTGCATGTCGGCCGGATGGAAAGCCGCCCCGCGAATGTGGAAGGCAAAGGCGAAGTGACCCAACGCGATTGTTTGCGCAACGCGCTTCGGATGCGTCCTGACCGCATCATCGTGGGCGAAACCCGTGGTGAGGAAGTGATCGACATGTTGCAGGCCATGAACACGGGCCATGACGGATCGATGACGACAATCCACGCCAACTCGGCGCGTGATGCTTGCTCGCGTCTGGAAAACATGGTGGCGATGGCAGGTATCGAAATGCCGCTTAAGGCGGTCCGCGCGCAGATTTCTTCTGCTGTGAACCTGATCGTTCAGGCCAGCCGTCTTCAGGATGGCTCGCGTCGGATGACCTCGATTACCGAAGTCACCGGTATGGAAGGCGAGGTCGTCTCGATGCAGGAGATTTTCCGCTACCAACGCCTTGGGCTGAAGCCCGATGGTACGATCATTGGCCGCTTCACCGCCTGTGGCGTGCGTTCGCATTACTCCGAGCGCTTCCGCCAATGGGGCTATGATTTGCCAATGTCACTCTTTGACCCTGCGGGAGACTGATCTCATGCAACTTTCAATCGAACCCCTCATTTATATCGGGATTTTCATTGGCGTTATTGCGCTGATCGAAGGTCTCTACCTGATGGTTTTCGGCAAATCGATCAGCTTGAACGCCCGCGTCAATCGCCGCCTTACAATGCTGGAAAAAGGATCCAGCCGCGAAGATGTTTTGGCCAAACTCCGCAAGGAGATGGACCAACATATGAAATCGCGCACGATCCCGCTCTATTCCCTGTTGTCGGATAAAGCGCAAAAGGCAAATATCGCTTTCACGCCCAGACAGATGATTATGGTCATGGGCCTGATCGCCGCGGTTGCGTTTTTGGCGCTGACACTGGGGACAGGCACCTCTTTCCCTGTTCGCATTGGTCTTTCCGTTTTGATGGGTGTTGGTGGCGTTTTTTACTGGGTGTCCAACAAAGCCAAAAAACGCCTCGCCATGATCGAGGAGCAATTGCCTGACGCGGTCGAATTATTGGTGCGCAGCCTGCGCGTTGGTCACCCATTTGTGGCCGCTCTCAATACGGTTGCGAAAGAAGTTGCCGACCCTCTCGGTTCCGAGCTTGGTATCATCGCGGATGAAGCGGCCTATGGCCTTGATGTCTCCGAGTCGATCGCCACCATGGCCGAGCGTCTGGATATGCAGGATTTGCGCTTCTTGGCCGTTGCGGTCGGCATCTCGCAAACCTCGGGCGGTAACCTCGCAGAGGTGCTTAACGGCTTGGCGCAAGTGATCCGCATGCGGTTCAAACTGTTCCGCCGCGTAAACGCGATTACCTCCGAGGCGAAATTCTCGGGCAATTTCCTCTCCGCCTTTCCGGTGCTGGCCCTGATCATGATCAATATCATGCAGCCGGGCTACTATGATGATGTGATGCAATCTTCAGCCTTTCTGCCCGCCTGTATCATCGTTGGCGCCATGCTCGGGCTGAACCTCTTCTTCATGCGAATTCTGGTGAACATTAAGGTCTAAGGGAGACAACAGATGAAACTTGTTACAAACCTTATCGATACGGCCAATCAGTTCATCATCGAACAGCTTGGCGAATTTGGACCGCTATTCGTAGCAGCAGGTCTGGGCATCCTCATGATTGCGATTGCCCTTCCACTGGTTCTGTTCCGCAAAAAAGACCCGATGGAAAAGCTGCTGGAGCAGCAGAAAACGACCCAAGCCTCATCTGGTAAAGACGGCGGGCTACGTGTGGGCGGCAAAGACCAGAGGCTGGACCGCTTCGCCCAATATCTGGAGCCAACGAACCAGATAGAACTCAGCGATATCCGCCTGAAACTGATCCGTGCGGGCTACCGCTCCAAAGGGGCAGTGCAGACCTTTCATTTCGCGCAGCTGGCCCTTGGCCTTGGTATGCTGGGGCTTGGCACGATCTATATTCTCATCTCGCCGGGTCAGACGCCTCAGGCCACGGCCATGTCCGTGCTTCTTCCCGGCATGATCGGTTATATGGCCCCGAAATACTGGGTAACCAAACGCGTGCAGCAGCGCGAAGAGGAAATCATCACAGGCTTCCCAGACTCGCTTGACCTGATGCTGGTTTGTGTCGAGGCGGGCCAATCCCTTGATCAGGCCATCATCCGCGTCGCAAAAGAGATGCGCACCTCCTACCCTGCCCTGTCCGAAGAATTCGAAATCATCGCCTATGAGATGAAAGCGGGTAAGGACAAAACCCAAGTTCTGCGCGACATGGCAGAACGTGTCGGCGTGCAAGATGTTAACAGCTTTGTCACAACTTTGATCCAAGCCACGACCTACGGTACCTCCATTGCCGATGCGCTTCGGGTCTATGGCAGCGAAATGCGTGACAAACGGGTGATGCGCGCCGAGGAAAAGGCGAATAAGCTGCCCGTGAAACTGACACTGGGCACAATGTTCTTTTGTGTGCCTCCGCTTCTTGTGATCCTGATCGGACCATCGGTTTACGGGATCACCCAGAATTTCGGGGGCTAACGACGAAATACGGAGGCGGATGTTGCGGGGGCTCATCACGATAACAGCTTTGATCGGTCTAGCGGCGTGTCAGCAAAATCCTGACACGCTTGCTGCATTGCGCGAGGGCCCAAGCGCGCCCGAGGGAACCGTGGTGCTGCGCGATGCCGTGGACGGCGTGTTGGTCGGGCACCGCTTGATGGATGCGGGCGAATATGACTTGGCCCTGCGCGCCTTTTACAGGGGCGCTGCCGATCAAGGGCTGACCGCGGATGTCCTGTCGGGCATCGGATCGGCCAATCTGCGTTTGGGGCGATTGGGCCAAGCCGAAGAAAACCTCAGAATGGCCATCGAGCTTGACGAAGATTTTCCGCCTGCTTGGAATAATTTGGGCGTCGTCTTGATGGAACAGGGTGAATATGGCGAAGCCATGCGCGTTTTTCAGCAGGCTTTTGCACTCGATAGTGGCCAATCGGACTCCATTCGCGAAAACTTGCGACTTTCTATCGAAAGAATGGAAAATCCAAGCTATAGTGCGGAAAACAACCAAAGCCACTTTGATTTGGTCCGCCGCGGTGGGGGCAGATATACCCTCACCTCAGCCCCATGAAACAAAGGGCATGAGCAGTAAGAGGTCGCAAAATGCGCCTAACGTACCGAGCGGGTATGGTCTGTGGATTAGCGATTGCGCTCGCTGGATGTCAAAACTCCGGCGGCGAGGTCAATCGTTCCATGGACGCTTTGAATGTCATTGATGAGTCAAATCTCAATGACATAATGCTAACCGCCGCTGACCCTGATGAGGCCGTGGCATATTTCCGCCGCGCTACGCAGGAAAATCCCGACCGGATCGATCTGCAAAGAGGGCTTGGGCAAAGCCTGATCCGCGCGCGCCGCGCCACCGAAGCCACCGTCATCTGGCGCGATATCGTGCAAAGCGATGAAGTCACTGATCAAGACCGTGTCGATTACGCCGATGCCTTGATCCGCGCCAGCGAATGGGAAACTGCCGAAGAGCAGCTTGATCTCGTGCCGCCCACCTTCGAGACCTATGAACGCTACCGTCTGGAAGCGATGGTTGCAGACTCGAATCAAGAATGGGACCGCGCCGACAGTTTCTACGAGACCGCCGTCGGCCTGACCACGCGGCCAGCGTCCGTCTTGAACAATTGGGGCTATTCGAAATTGTCCCGTGGGGATTTCGAAGCGGCCGAGCGCCTCTTTACCGAGTCCATCACCTATAACCCCGAATTGTTTACAGCCAAAAACAACCTCGTGCTGGCCCGCGCCGCGCAAGGAGATTTTAACCTTCCGCTCGTACGCACAACCCAAGTCGAGCGCGCGCAGCTTTTGCACACAATGGCTCTGGCAGCGATCCGTCAGGGAGAGGTTGATCTTGGACGTGGGCTTCTTGCCGAGGCCATCGATACGCATCCACAACATTTCGATGCTGCCGTACGCGCGCTGCGTGCGCTGGATACAGAGGTGAGAAACTGATGAATATTACCTTTCAAGAAGCCGCATGGTTCCTGCCCTTCGTTCTTCCGATCTGCCTCTATGTTTCTTGGACGGATCTGCGGGATATGCGCATCACAAATTATTCGGTTCTGGCCCTTTTCGCGGTTTTTGCGGTTGGCGGCTTCTTCCTTCTGCCGCTTGAGGTTTATGGCTGGCGCATGCTGGCGCTGGCGCTCGTGCTGGTCGCGGGCTTTGTGATCACCTCGCTTGGCATGGTCGGAGCTGGGGATGCGAAATTCGCCGCCGCGATGGCCCCCTTTGTTGCGCAAGGGGATGGGCTGTTTTTCGTGACGTTGTTCGCGATGGTGCTCATTGGTTCATGGATCACGCATCGCAGCGCGGGCCGCATTCCCGCCGTTCGCCGCGCCACACCTGACTGGGTGTCTTGGGAGCGTGGAAAACTGTTTCCAATGGGTGTCGCTCTTTCGGGCGCATTGGTGATCTATCTTGTCATGGGGCTTGGGCTTTGGGCCTAAGGCCCCTTGACGGTAACGAGTTTCATGGCCCCCAAATCTCTTTGGGTATTGTCGTCGCATAGCCACTCCAGCTCCGAGAGTTTGTCATGAATATGCATACCCCCAGCACTGACGCGATCGCGCCACCCGCGCTGCGCAAGATGACCGATACGGGTCTGTCGACCGTGGTTATGCGGGATATCCTGCTCAAGACGATCTTCCGCAAGAATGTCGAGACAGCGACCGATATCGCACAGGCCGTAGCCCTGCCCGTCACCTTGACGCAGCAATTGATCGACGCTTTGCGCGACATGAACCTTTTGCAGGCGACAGGCACCCTTCATGCTACATCGCAGGGCGAGATGGGGTTCCAACTCACCGAAAGCGGCAAGGCCCGCGCGATGGATGCGCTCAAGCAATCCGAATATTTCGGCGCAATGCCTGTCCCGCTTGAGGCTTATAAACTTCAGGCCAAGCGGCAATCGATCCGTGATATCAACCTCACACGGGATATGCTCACGAAATCCATGGGGCACCTGGTCTTGCCAGATGGTCTGATCGACCAGCTTGGTCCAGCCGTTGGATCAGGGCGCTCGGTCCTGATGTATGGACCGCCCGGCAATGGTAAATCCTCGATTGCGGAAGGCATCCGTTCCGCAATGGGCGACAATATTTATGTACCACATGCCGTGTTCTACGCAGGTCAGGTCATCACGCTGTTCGACCCGATCGTGCATACACCTGTCAGCCAAGCCGATACACCTGATGTTAATCCGTCGGCATTGCGCAAATCCATGATTTTGCATGATACGCGTTATATCCTATGCACCCGTCCCACTGTGATGACGGGCGGTGAATTGACGTTGGATATGCTGGATTTGAAATACAATTCCGTCAGCCGCACCTATCAGGCCAGCCTGCAGCTTAAATCAACGGGTGGCGTGTTCATCGTGGATGACCTTGGCCGTCAGGAAGAACCGCCCCAGACACTGATCAACCGCTGGATCGTTCCGATGGAAATGGGCTATGATATTCTGGCTCTGCAATCGGGTGAGAAATTCGAAGTGCCCTTCGACACATTGGTAATTTTCTCGACCAACTTCCACCCGAACGAGATTTTCGACCAAGCCGCTTTGCGCCGTATCTTTTTCAAGGTCAAAATTGCGGGTCCAACGCAGGAACAATTCCTCAAGATTTTCGCAATGGTCGCGCGCAAAAAGAAGGTCCCGCTGGACGAGGCGTCTTTGCTGCATCTCCTCAAGAAGAAATATCCCAGCATCGACAATGTCTATGCCAATTACCACGCGCCCTTCCTGCTGGATCAGATCATCGCGATTTGCGATTTCGAAGGTATCCCCTACCAGATGCGGCCAGACCTCCTCGATCGGGCATGGGAAAACATGTATGTCCGCGAAGAAAAGATCGTGCGCTAATCAGGCCGCTTTCCCGCTTTTGCCTTACCTATCCGTTGGCTCACGCCTTATGGCGGCCTATGTCTAGGGCATGACAGCCCTTCCCCCCGAGATTGGCGCTTGGTTCACCGCGCGCAACTGGCACCCGCATCCCCATCAATTGGAGATGCTGGACCGCGCGCAGGAGCCTTGCCAATTGCTGATCGCCCCCACAGGTGGGGGCAAGACGATGGCGGGGTTTCTGCCCTCCTTGGTTGAACTGGCCGAAGGGAACCATAAGGGGCTGCATACGCTTTATGTCTCGCCGCTCAAGGCCCTTGCCGCCGATATCAAACGCAACCTCTCAGGCCCAGTTGCCGAGATGGGCCTGCCCATCCGTATCGAGGATCGCACCGGCGACACCCCATCCTCGCGCAAGCGCAGCCAACGCGCCGATCCGCCCCATATCCTGCTGACCACGCCAGAAAGCCTTGCGCTTCTTGTGTCCTATGAAGATGCGGGGCGCACCTTTGCAGGGCTCAAGCGGATCATCGTGGATGAAATCCATGCTTTGGCGGAATCCAAAAGGGGCGATCAATTGATGCTCGCGCTCTCGCGGCTTTCAAGCTTGGCACCGGGTTTGCGGCGCGTGGGGCTTTCGGCCACGGTAGAGGATCCAGCCGCCATCGCGCATCTGCTGGCCCGCCACCCTGATCCATGCGCCATTTTGCAAGCCGACCCTGGCCCTGATCCCGATATCAGCATGCTGCAAACTGATGAACAGCCCCCTTGGTCAGGGGGCGGCGGGCGCTATGCCATTCCTGCCGTTCTGGAACAGGTCAAGAAACACCGCACCACGCTGATCTTTCACAATACTCGCGCGCAGGCCGAGATTTTCTTTCACCATCTGTGGCTGGCCAATGACGACCAGCTTCCCATAGGCATCCACCATGGCGCTTTGGCGCGCGAGCAACGCGAAAAGGTCGAGGCCGCGATGGTGGCAGGCGATCTGCGTGCGATTGTTTGCACAGGCTCGCTTGATCTAGGGATCGACTGGGGGGATGTCGATCTGGTGATACAGGTGGGCGCGCCGAAAAACGTCAAGCGATTGGTACAGCGCATCGGGCGTGCCAATCACCGCTATAACGCCCCCTCCAAGGCCCTTCTGGTGCCCGCCAACCGCTTTGAGGTGGTGGAATGCATCGCCGCCCTGCAAGCGGTCAAAGCCCGCAGCCTTGATGGCGATACAGATCATTCCGGCCCTCTGGATGTTTTGTGCCAGCATATCTTGATCCGCGCGGCGGCAGGCCCCTTCATGGCAGATGATCTTTTCGCCGAAATCCACAGCGCGGGCGCCTATTCCGACCTCTCGCGCGAAAGCTTTGATCGCTGCCTGCAATTTTGCGCCACGGGCGGCTATGCCTTGCGCGCCTATGATCGGTGGCAGCGCCTCTTGCAGCGTGAAGAGGGCGGGCCATGGCAATTGCGCGACCCAAGGGCTGCCACGCAAATCCGAATGAATATCGGCACCATCGTGGATGCTGACAAGATGAAGGTGCGCTATCAAAAAACCCGTGGCGGCGCGCCTTTGGGCGAGGTTGAGGAATATTTCGCCTCGACCTTGCGCAAGGGGGATACCTTTTTGATCGGCGGGCAAATCGTGCGTTATGAGGGTATGCGCGAGATGGTGGTCGAGGTCAGCCGCACCCCCAATCTCAAGCCCAAAATCGCGACCTTCATGGGCACGAAATTCGCAACTTCCACGCAGCTCTCGGACCGCATTCTTGCGATGTTCCAGCAACAGGATTGGCCCGATCTGCCCGTCCATACCCGCGATTGGCTAAAGCTGCAGCGCAAGCTCTCCAAACTGCCCGAACGCGAACGCCTTCTGGTCGAGAGCTTCCCCCATGATGGCCGCGCCCATATCTGTGTCTACGGGTTTGCAGGCCGCAATGCGCAGCAGACGCTTGGGCTTTTGCTGACCCAACGCATGGAGCGCGAGGGGCTGAACCCGCTTGGCTTTGTCGCAACCGATTACGCCACCCTGATCTGGGGGCTTGAGCCATTGCGCGACCCTGCCCCACTTTTTGCACGCGACAGCCTGATCGAGACATTGGAGACATGGCTTGCCGATAACGCGGTGATGAAACGCACTTTCAAATCCTCGGCGATCATCGCAGGCCTGATCGAGCGCAATTCACCCGGCAAACGCAAGACAGGGCGACAGGCGACCTTCTCCACCGATATCCTCTATGACACCTTGCGCAAATATGACCCTGATCATGTGATGCTTGAGATCACCCGCAACGAAGCCATGCGCGGTTTGGTTGATTTCGGCCGCATCGAAGAGATGCTTGAGCGCATCGGTACCCGCATCGACCATGTCGAGCTTGAGCGTGTTACACCATTGGCCGCGCCCCTGTTTCTTGAGGCAGGCCGCATTCCCGTCAAAGGCTTAGCCGAGCAAAAGCTGATGGAGGAAGAAGCCACACGCCTAATGACCCTTGCAGGGCTGAAGGTGTGAGGGCTTGCGCCAAATGCAATCCCATGCCACCCAAGGGCCTATGGACGCGCTGGACTTTGCTTTTTCGGGAACGCTTCTGACAGCGTTATCCTCAGGTGCCCTTTGGTGGCCTGACGAAGCGGTTCTATGTGTCTCAGACCTTCATCTTGGAAAATCCGAGCGAATGGCGCGGCGCAGTGGCACAATGCTACCGCCCTATGAGGTTGAAGAAACCCTCAATCGATTGTCTGAAGATATCGCGGCCACGGCCCCCAAAACCGTGATCTGCCTTGGCGATAGTTTCGATGATCTGGAGGCGGCAGAAGCCGTTCAAGCGGAGTTGAGCCTCAGGCTTGCGCCGATGATGGCGGGGCGGCGTTGGATTTGGATCGAGGGCAACCATGATCCCGGGCCTGTGGATTTGGCGGGAACGCATCTGGCCGAACTGGCCCTTGGCCCCCTGTTCTTTTGCCATATGGCGCGCGCCGGTGGCCCGCAGGGCGAGGTATCGGGCCATTACCACCCCAAAGCGCGGCTTGGCGCAGGCGGGCGTGTGATCTCGCGGCCTTGTTTCTTGCTTGATGAGCGGCGTGTGATCTTGCCCGCCTATGGCACCTATACAGGCGGGCTGTTCGCCGATGACCCTGCCCTGACCAGCCTGATGCAGGATCAGCCGCGGGCCATTTTGCTCAACAGCCCGCCCTTGATGATCCCCGTTTAACGAAAAGCGCTGTGCTTAGGCCGTGAGGCCCTCAGGCTCGGGCAAGCCGTTCGCGCGGGCGCAAGCCGTCAGCGTATTGGCCAGCAAGCAGGCAATCGTCATAGGCCCCACACCGCCGGGCACAGGCGTGATGGCGCCGGCGACGGCAGCAGCACTCTCGAATGCAACATCGCCGACCAGCTTGGTCTTGCCCTGCTCGCCCTCAATCCGGTTGATGCCCACATCAATCACCGTGGCACCGGGTTTGACCCAATCGCCTGTGACCATTTCGGGGCGTCCAACCGCTGCCACCAGAATATCGGCGCGGCGGCACACCTCCTGCAAATCCTTGGTCCGCGAATGGGCGATCGTGACCGTGCAGCTATCGCCAAGCAGCAATTGCGCCATCGGCTTGCCCACAATATTCGAGCGCCCGACAACCACAGCATTCATGCCAGACAGGCTGCCATGGTGATCACGCAACATCATCAAACAGCCAAGCGGCGTGCAGGGCACCATGCTTTTCTGCCCCGTGCCCAAAAGCCCCACATTGGAAATATGGAACCCGTCGACATCCTTGGCAGGGTCAATCGAATTGATCACCAATTCACTATCCAGATGTGCAGGCAGAGGCAATTGAACCAAAATGCCATGCACCGCAGGATCGCCATTCAGCTTGTCAATCAGCGCCAGCAAATCTTCCTGCGAGGTCGCGGCATCCAGCTTATGCTCATAGGAATTCATCCCAACCTCAACGGTCAGCTTCCCCTTGGAGCGGACATAGACCTGACTTGCAGGGTCTTCGCCCACCAGAACAACCGCCAGACCGGGCGTGATACCATGCGCGTCTTTGAGGGTTGTCACCTGCTCGGCCACTTGGGCGCGCAGTTTGGCCGCGAAGGCTTTGCCGTCGATAATCTGGGCAGTCATCTGTGTCAGTCTCCGATCAAGGGGCGTTCATTCGGTGACAGCCTCTTAGCATGCCACCGAACTGATGGAACCCTCAGAACAGGCCTTCAATCTCGCCTGCATCATTGAGGCGGATATTCTCGGCCGATGGAACGCGCGGCAGGCCTGGCATCGTCATGATCTCACCGCAGATCGCCACCACAAAGCCCGCCCCTGCCGCAAGGCGCACCTCCCGCACGGGAATGGCGAAATCTGTGGGCGCCCCGCGACGCTCAGGGTCGGTGGTGAAGGAATATTGGGTCTTGGCCATGCAAACAGGCAAATGGCCATAGCCCGCCTCTTCCCATTCCTTGAGCTGCGCTTTGATCTTTGCATCCATCACAACACCATCCGCCCGATAGATTTTCGTGGCGATGGTTTCGATCTTATCGGCCAAACCCATCTCATCGGGATAGATTGGCGCGAAATCAGCCGTGTCGCCATCGGCAATCTCGGCCACACGGGTGGCCAATTCGGTCACGCCAGCCGAGCCATCAGCCCAATGCTTGCACAAGATCGCCTCAGCCCCGACGCTGGCCACATATTCCTTAACCGCCTGCACTTCGGCCTCAGTATCGGTGACGAAATGGTTGATCGCCACCACGACAGGCACGCCGAAAGATTTGATATTCTCGATATGGCGGCCAAGATTGGGGCAGCCGTTCTGCACGGCTTCAACATTTTCAGAACCGAGATCAGCCTTGGCCACGCCGCCATTCATCTTCATGGCGCGCACGGTGGCGACCAGCACAACCGCGCTTGGCGCAAGCCCTGCCTTACGACATTTGATATTGAGGAATTTCTCGGCCCCCAGATCAGCGCCGAACCCTGCTTCGGTCACCACGTAATCGGCCAGCTTCAGCGCGGTCGTGGTTGCGATGACCGAATTGCAACCATGCGCGATATTGGCAAAAGGGCCGCCATGCACGAAGGCTGGGTTATTCTCGAGAGTCTGAACAAGGTTGGGCTGCATCGCATCCTTGAGCAGCACCGTCATCGCCCCATCGGCCTTGATATCGCGGCAATATACAGGGCTGCGATCACGGCGATAGGCCACGATCATATCGCCAAGGCGCTGTTGAAGATCCTTCAGATCCTTTGACAGGCACAAGATAGCCATGACCTCAGAGGCGACCGTGATGTCAAAACCCGTCTGGCGCGGGAAACCATTGGCCACACCACCAAGCGAGGTAACGGTATCGCGCAAGGCACGGTCATTCATATCAAGCACACGCCGCCAGCTGACACGGCGCTGATCAATCTCGAGCGTATTGCCCCAATAGATATGGTTGTCGATCATCGCCGAAAGCAGGTTATGGGCCGAAGTGATCGCGTGGAAATCCCCCGTGAAATGGAGGTTCATCTCCTCCATCGGGACGATTTGCGCATAACCTCCGCCCGCCGCGCCGCCCTTCATGCCGAAATTCGGCCCAAGCGAGGCTTCGCGAATGCAAATCGCGGCTTTCTTGCCAATTGCGTTCAATCCATCCCCAAGGCCCACGGTCGTCGTGGTTTTGCCTTCGCCTGCGGGCGTGGGGTTGATGGCTGTTACAAGGATCAGCTTGCCATTGGGCCGCGATTGCACCGAATTGATGAAATCTTGGCTGACCTTGGCCTTGTCATGCCCATAGGGCAGCAAATGCTCCGAAGCGATGCCCAGTTTCGCGCCAATATCCTGAATGGGCTGCTTCTTTGCTTCGCGGGCGATTTCGATATCGGTTTTAAAAGCCATGTGTGACGTCCCTATTGGCGCAATTGTTCTTACTTCGCCTAATAAACTGTCACATGCCAAGCCTTAGGATCATTTCCGACTATTTGCCCGCAGGCCCCGCCATCTTGGGCAAGGCACAGGCACAACACCCCAATGAAAAACCCCGGCGCTTGGACCGGGGTTTTTGAATTGCTTAGGCCGAGGGCTCTGGCTCCATCCCGCCATCATCCGCGGGCTTGGCCTTGGGTTTGGTCTTTGGGATCGCCGTGATGGACGGCGTACCGCCCGTGCCGGTATCATCGCTGTCATCGCCACGATTTAGCGCCTCACCCGCGATTACACGGGTGATCTCGGAGCCGGTCAGCGTTTCATATTCCAACAATCCCTGTGCAAGACGCTCAAGATCATCGCGCTTTTCGGTCAGGATACGCTTGGCCGTTTCATATCCCTCATCGACCAAGGCCTTCACCTTATCATCGATGATTTTCTGGGTATCTGCGGAATGGCTTGCGCCACCGCCATAGCTGCCCAGATAGGATTGCTGCTCATTTGCGTAATCGACATAGCCAAGTTCTTCGGCGTAACCGAATTGCGTGACCATAGCGCGTGCAATCTTGGAAACCTGCTGGATATCCGAGGACGCACCCGAGGTGATGTTTTCCTTACCAAAGACCAGCTCTTCAGCGACACGCCCCCCCATCGCCATGGCGATTTTCGAGGTGTATTTTGTATAGCTGACGGAAAGCTGATCCCGCTCGGGCAGCGACAAAACCAGACCAAGCGCACGTCCGCGAGGGATGATCGTGGCCTTATGGATCGGATCATGCTGCGGCACATTGAGGCCGACCACCGCGTGGCCCGCTTCGTGATAGGCCGTCAGTTTCTTCTCATCCTCGGTCATGACCATGCTGCGGCGCTCAGCGCCCATCATGACCTTGTCCTTGGCATTCTCGAAATCTTCCATTGTCACGAAACGGCGGTTGATCCGAGCCGCTGTCAGCGCCGCCTCATTCACGAGGTTGGCCAGATCAGCGCCCGAGAAACCGGGTGTGCCGCGCGCGATGATACGCAGGTCGACATTGGGGCCGAGGGGCACTTTGCGCGCGTGAACGCCCAGAATTTTCTCACGGCCCTTGATGTCGGGGTTTGGCACCTGAACCTGACGGTCAAAGCGGCCCGGACGTAGAAGCGCAGGGTCAAGAACATCGGGGCGGTTGGTGGCCGCAACGATGATGATACCCTCATTGGCCTCAAAGCCGTCCATTTCGACCAGAAGCTGGTTCAATGTCTGCTCACGCTCGTCATTGCCGCCGCCATAGCCTGCACCACGCGAGCGGCCTACGGCGTCGATCTCGTCGATGAAGACGATACAAGGCGCGTTTTTCTTGGCCTGTTCGAACATGTCACGCACACGCGATGCACCGACACCAACAAACATCTCGACAAAGTCGGAGCCAGAGATGGTGAAGAAAGGCACGCCCGCCTCACCCGCGATTGCACGCGCCAAAAGGGTTTTACCCGTGCCCGGAGGGCCAACGAGCAAAGCCCCTTTGGGGATCTTGCCACCAAGGCGGCTGAACTTCTGCGGGTTGCGCAGAAACTCAACGATCTCTTCGAGTTCTTCTTTCGCTTCATCAATGCCCGCCACGTCATCAAAGGTGACGCGCCCGTGCTTTTCTGTCAGCAGCTTGGCCTTGGACTTACCAAAGCCCATAGCACCGCCTTTGCCGCCGCCCTGCATACGGTTCATGAAGAAAATCCAGATGCCGATCAGCACCAGAACGGGCAGCCACAGCGACAGAATCGAGAAGAAGCCCGATTGTTCCTGCGGACGCGCATCCACATTGACGTTATATTGCAGCAGCAGGCTGGTCAGATCCGTATCAAGCGGACGTACCGTCTGATAGGTGCCATCGCCCGTTGTATATGTGACGGTCTCGCCATCCAGTGTCGCGGTGGTCACTTCGCCTTGCTGGACCTCGCGGACAAATTCGGAATAGGCCACCGAGCTTGTGTTCACAGCTGTCTGGTTTCCGCTGAACAAATTGAACAGCGCCAAAATCAGTAGGAACAGAATAACCCAAAAGGCTATGTTTCTTGCGTTACCCAAGAGTAGTCTCCTCGCATTCGTGGCTGGGGGAACCCCAAGCCCGACCTTCCCACCTAAGATAGAGATGCTTGGCGCGACTTCAATGCGATAATATCGATCTATGGAACTCGGCTGATGCGGCGTATTGCGCCTGACAAAGCGCTACATGTAGCAGATGCGGGGCCGCAATCAGGGTATTGCCCGACCAAAGCGCGGGAAATGAATGCAAAACAGGCTTGGGCAATCCATGGCTTGTTTCGATTCTCGCGGCACCTTCCTCGCCCAATGGACGGATCGTCACACCATTCAAACGCTGCCCTTTAATGCGCCAGCGGCGGTCCCAAAAGCTCTGACCATCGGCGGGGCATTCCATGGCTGCAACCGCATTGAATTCGCGCACCACCAAAAGGCGGTCTTTATGCGGAAAAATCTGGCCACCATGCAGGGTGGAGCCCTTGCCCGCCAAAGCATCCGCCAAGGCCAGTTCAAGCGAGGCCAAGCGCGGACGATAGGGGGCCGAGCTGATACATTGAAGACCATGCGCCAGCAGGCGCAGCTGCGTCTCCTCCTCGATCTCGCCAAGCGCGGGCAAGGAGAAAGACAAAACGCCGGGCAACACTTCGGTCACGACGCTGCTGGCCACTTGCGAGGCCCGTATAGCCAGTGCTTTTTGCGCACGCCCCATATGGGTTGCGGTCTTGGCCAGACCTTCCGCCGTGATCCCCAATTCAGACAGCTCGGCCAGCGCCTTGCGTGCCTTTACGCGCTGGAATTTGTCATTATCGTTTGAAGGGTCCTCGACCCATCCAAAGCCCGCAGTTTGAAGATAATCGCGCAAGGCTTGCCGATCGGCCCATAGCAGGGGCCGCAAAAGCGGCGCAGAACCCGCTTTGAGCGCCTCGGCAGGCTCGACGGGGGCCGCTTTCATGCCCGCCAATCCGTCCACACCAGAACCGCGCGCCAAACGCATCAGCATGGTTTCTGCCTGATCATCTTGGGTATGACCCACAAGGATCGCGTCAATATCGGGTTGCACGCGGCGGCGCCAATCCTGCACCAAAGCATATCGGGCGGCACGCGCGGCGGCTTGCAGATTGCCCTGCCCGCTCCAGCCTGTCCAAGGCAGGGTCACATGCGCAATTCCCATGGCCGCAGCTTGCCCTGCAACCCAGTCCGCCTCCGAGGCACTCTCGGCACGAAGCCCATGATCCACGGTCACAGCCACCAAACCAAGGTCATGCGCCACGGCCCAATCCCGCGCCAGCAACAACAGCGCCATCGAGTCGCTGCCGCCCGACACCATCACAGCCAAAGCGCGCGGCTTAACCGCGCCCAAAAGCTGGGTCATCTCATCGGAAAAACGCGTCTCTAGGGTCAATTGCAGCCGATATTCATCATGGCCGATTGCGCCTCTAGCACGGCAGGCGAGCCGGGATAGCGGGTTCCGACCTCGGCCAAGGCCAAACAGGCCTCATCAGGGCGTTCAAGCTGCGCAAGGCTGGTGCCCAATTTCATCAAGGCCTCAGGCGCGCGTGGGTTATCGGGCGAGCCTGAAAAACTGTCGAGATAGGCCCGCGCGGCGCGGCTCCACTGGCTTTGTTGGGCCTCGGCCTCGCCGCGTAGGAAATGCGCCTCGCCCGATAGCGGACCACCCGAATAGGTATCGGTGAAGGCTTGGAACAGGCTGGCCGCCTCGGACCAGTTCTGCGCATCAAACGCCTCGCGGGCGCGGTCAAAATCGGCCTGTTCACTCACCGCCAGCTGGGGGCCTGCAGGCGCGGCAGAGGGGGCGGGAATGATCGGCACCGCGCCGCCCGTGTCACCGCCAAGGCTGGGTGTGTCGCCCAAGGTCGCGATATCGCAGGCTTCTTCCAGTTCACACAAACGAAACTCGAGATCACCGATGCGGTTGGACCCGTCCGAGACCACGCGCTCCACGCGGATTTGAAGCTGTTCCGTCATGCTGGTCAGACGGCGCAATTCCGCCTCGATCGCATCAATACGGTCCAGACTATTGCCACCGACAACCGGATTATTGGGTGCACCGGTTGTCGATAATTCAGTTCGCAAGCGTTGGATTTCAACAAAGATCACCGAAAGCTCCTGCCGAATATCAGCAAGGGTTTCGCTACGATCCTGCGCAAGCGCAAAACCGGGCGCGAAACAGGCGATCCCCAAAGACAGAACCAAGGCTCGCAACATCACATCAGGCTCCTGCGCCAGCAGCAATTACCGAGACCGAGCGGCGGTTACGGCTATAACAGCTTTCATCCGAGCAAATCTCGATGGGGCGTTCCTTGCCGTAAGAAATGGTGCGCAGACGGTTGGCCGCAACGCCTTGGCTGACCAGATATTCCTGCACCGAAGCTGCACGCCGCGCACCAAGCGCAAGGTTATATTCGCGGGTGCCTTGCTCATCGGCATGGCCTTCGATGATCGCGGTATAGGCAGTGTTGGACAGCAACCATTGCGCCTGTCCCGCCAGAATGCCCTGCGCCTCTGGCGAGAGCGAGGATTGATCAACCGCGAACAACACACGGTCGCCGATTGTCTGGTTGAAATATTCAGGCGAGGCAGGGTCGAATGCGCCTGCGCCCGATGCGTTCAGATCAACCGAGTTGCTACCACCTGGGCCAAAGCCGCCTTGCGAACAGGCCGCAAGAGCAAGAGAGGCAACCAGAAGGGCCGTCTTTGTAGAGAATTTCATGTGCTCGTTCCTCGTTACAGGCATTTATTTATGCCAAGTTTATCACGGGTGAGGCGCTGTGCAAATCACACCTCGTTGCAGTGCTATTGTAAAAGCGGGGACCATGCGGGGTCAGATGCCATTCCCGGCGTTGCAACCCGCTGAAGATTGCGCCCCGAGATATCAACCGAATAAAGCCCTGGCCCGCCATTTGCGCCCGCAGTCTCACGGGTGAACATGATGACACGGCCATTGGGGGCCCAGCTTGGACCTTCATCAAGGAAAGACGCGGTCAACAAACGCTCCTCCGAGCCATCGACGCGCATCACACCGATATGGAACCGGCCGCTTTCTTGTTTGGTAAAGGCGATGTAATCGCCGCGCGGGGACCATACGGGGGTGCCATAGCGCCCCGAGCCTTGGCTGATCCGACGCGCCTCACCACCCGAGGCAGGCATGATATAGATTTGCTGGGTGCCCGAGCGGTCACTTTCAAACACGATCTGGCTGCCATCAGGCGAGAAGCTTGGCGCGGTTTCAATCGAAGGGGCTTGGGTCAAACGGCTGCGCTGACCCGAATTCAGATCAAGCAGATAGATATCGGTATTCCCACCGCTCTCCAATGAGAAGACAACGCGGTTCCCGTCAGGCGAAAAGCGCGGCGCGAAGGTCATCGTGCCGGGGAAGTCTTCCAAGGGGCGGCTTGTGACGCTGGCTACATCCATCAAATAGATCCGCGGCGTGCCGCTTTCATAAGAGGTATAGAGCACCCGCCCACCATCAGGCGAGAAGCGCGGCGCCAGAACGATTGAACGGCTATCGGTCAGATACTGAACATTCGCACCATCATAATCCATAATCGCCAGCCGCTTGAGGCGCGCATTCTTGGGCCCATCCTCGGACACAAAGACAACGCGCGTATCGAAATACCCGCTTTCACCGGTGATCCTTTGATAGACCTGATCGGCCACATTATGCGCCATTCTGCGCCAGCTTTCAGGGCTGCCGACAAATTGCAGACCTTCCCCGAGCGGTTGCTGCGCAAAGACATCAAACAGGCGGAAGCGCACGACCAACTGGCCATCCGCGGTCTGCTCAACCGAGCCCGTGATCAAGGCTTGGGCATTGATTGCCTGCCAATCATTGAACTGAACGGGGCTGTCGAAACTTGTGATGCTCGAGATATGGGCCGAGGAAGGAATATCGCGGAACAGCCCTGTACCCCGCAAATCAGCGGCAATCACCCGTGTGATATCTTGGGCGGCATCTGCGGCCGCTCCGTTTTCGGCGATAAACACCGGTGCCGCGAAAGGCAGCGGCTCGATCACACCTTCGGTGATCTCAATTCGAAGCGGTCCGGGGCTGGTCTGCGCCTGCGCGCCCGATGCGAAACTGCCCAATACGGCAAGGCCAGCGAGCATAAGGGGTACCATGAGTAATTTCATCTCAGCCTCATTTGTTCGGGATTAAAGACCATCTCGATTGTGGCCCAATGGTCATATTTGTCTTGTGGAAGGTCAAATCCGTTCGCGCCGCAGCGCAAAATTGCGCGGCGACCTGCCTCGAATGCCTGACGCGCTGCCGCATCCGATCCACCCTCGGAGGCGATCATGCGAATAGATCCGCTCTCGGGGCGGCCATCTGCGGCCATTTGCACCGAAATCGTCACGATTGTGCGCTGCGCCTCAGAGGATAGCGAGCCCACATTCCAACAGGCGCGCACATCCGCGATCAGCCCGTCAACTTCGCCTTGGGTCAATGGCGGGCCAGATGGCGCGGCAGGGCTTGGGTTGGCCGCCGCATCCGCAACCGCTGCCGCGATGGCATCGGCCATGCTGTCTTGCTGTGGCTCGGCCTCGGCGGTGTCAGGCGTTTCAGGGGCTGGCGTATCGGCGGCCGTCTCGACTTCTGGTGTGGGCGGTGGTGTCGGGCGCGCAGGCCGCGCGGTGGGGCGCGAAGAGGCAAGCGGCGCATTGCTGGCCGAAGGCGTTTCCGCCTCGGTCACGATCTCGGTCGTGGCCTCCTCGGGGGCGGTCTCCACAATCTCTTCTACGGGGATATCGGCCTCTTCAGGCTCGGAGGGCTGCTCCACCACATCAGGGGCGGTTTCTACATCTGGCGGCGGCGCGGGTGCAGGTGTGGGGGCCACGCGCGGGGCCTCTTGCGGGACGGGCGTATCAGACGGGGCCGAGTTCGGATCACCTTGAGGGGGTGCGGCCAGCGCCGCGACCTGATCGGTCACCTCAGTTTGAGGGAGAGGGTCAGGTTCCACAATTTGCGGGGGCGTTTCTACGGGGGGCGTTACAGGGGCGATCGGCTCGCTCACCTCAGGGGCTGCTGTTTCCTGTTCAGGCGGCTCGGGCAATTCTGCCTGTGGCGCGGGTGTCAAAGCCTCGGGCGCGTCGGGCGCAGAGGGGGGTTGCGGCGTCTCGAAAGACACGCTTTGCGTCAGCTCTTCGAACTCGGCGGTCGAGATGATCTGCACGCCCGTTACCTGAAACTCGGTCTCGTCAGTGGCGCGGAACAAACTTCCTCCTATCGCGACCCATAACAGGATCGCGGCATGGATACCGGCGGAGGCGTAGAGTTCCCGACGCATAAGCGCGTCACCCCCCAGACCCGTCAAGCGCGGGGCCGCCAGCATCGGTCACCAGACCAATCTCACGGAACCCGCCTGCATTAAGCGCACCCATCACGATCATCACCTGATCATAGGGAATGCCGCCATCGGCCCGCAGGAACACCCTTGCGCTTTCTCGCTCGGCCGCGATGGCCTGCAGGCGCGGCACCAGATCGGCCAGCGGCACCTCGGTTTCTTGGATCATCACACGCCCGTCACCCGCCATGGTGACCGAGAGCGGCTCCTCCTGCTCGGAGGGCAGCGCCTCGGCGGCGGTTTCGGGCAGTTCGATCGGAACACCAACCGTCATCAAGGGCGCGCTGACCATGAAGATGATCAGCAAACACAGCATCACATCCACAAAAGGCGTGACGTTGATTTCGGACATCGGACGGCTGCTGCCACCACGACGACCGCGCCTGCGCCCGCCTGATGATTTCTGTGCGACCGAGGCTCCCATCAGTCCAGCTGCCTTGACAGCAAGGTCGAGAATTCATCCGCAAACCCTTCATAGCCCGCAATCAAGCGATCAGAGTCGGAGGAGAGTTTATTATAGAAAATAACCGCAGGGATCGCCGCCAATAGGCCCAGACCCGTGGCAAGCAAGGCCTCGGCAATACCGGGTGCCACAACGGCCAGCGATGTATTACCCGAGATCGCAATTTCCTGAAAGGAGCGCATGATGCCCCAAACCGTGCCGAACAAGCCCACGAAAGGCGATGTTGCACCCGTTGTGGCCAGCACGTTGAGACCACCCGACAGCCGCTCGGATTCACGCGCAATCGCGACATCCATAGAACGGTCAACGCGCTGCTGCACTCCGGGGATCAGCGCGCCATCATCGCGCAGAGAGCGGCGCCATTCCGTCATACCTGCCACAAAAACCCGCTCGGACGCGCTGCGCGGATTTTCGGCGAGCTTGTCATAGAGCTCGTCCAGCGGCTCACCCGACCAGAAGGCCGCGTCAAATGCAGCCGCATTGCTGCGCGCGCGACGATACATCCGGTATTTATTGATCGTAATCGCCCAGACCCAAACCGAGGCCACGATCAGCGCGATCATAACCAATTGGACCGTTAGGCTTGCCCTAAAGAAAAGTGCAATCAGCGTAAAATCCGCTTCATGCACCATGTTCAGCGTTTCAGCTTCCATGCCTGCTCTTTCCGTCTGCCCCAAGATGGGATGGGTGCCTGATTTTTATACGGCACCTCATTTCGCGGTGATTCTACCAAGTTGAAACGGGAAACACCAACAAAACCGCATCAACTGCCTGTGTTTGGCGATAATCTTTCAATTCTTTGGCGGATATCCGCCGGAAGCCGCGCCGCGCGGCCCTGATCATTCAGGCAGACAAGCTGGACATTGGCGAAAAACAGGCGCGTATCGCCACGCAATACCGTTTGCTCCATCACGAAACTGGCCCCTTTTGTATCGATCAGTCTGGTCTCGACCACCAACTCGTCGTCAAATCTCGCGGGGCTGATATATTCGGCCTCAACGCGCTTTACCGCAAAGACGATCCCCTGCTCGGTTTTGAGCCGCGTCTGATCTATATCCGCCGCGCGGACCATCTCCGTGCGGGCGCGTTCGGTGAATTTGAGGTAATTGGCGTAATACACAATCCCCGCCAGATCGGTGTCTTCATAGTAAACACGCAAGGCAAAACGGTGGATCATTGCGGGGCTCCGATACGGGCGGCCAAGCGGATGGCATGGGATGGATCGGTGGCGCAAACGGGCATGACCGGATCATAGCCCGCGCGGATCAGGGCCGCGATATCAGGCTTGAGCACCGCAGGCCCGCCTTCTTCCAGCACCGCGAGCGGCGATGTCCCCAGAAAAGCCTGATCCGACCAGAGCAGAATGGTTTGCACCATTTGGCTCAGCGCGATGGTTTCGGCGGGAATATCGGCCAAGGCCGCATCCATCCGAACAAAAACAAACCCCGCCTTGATGCCACCATCGGGATCAAAGCGGAAACTGCGATACTGGTTTGCATCCGCTGCTTTCAACCGCGCCACGGTTTGCGCCAGATCGGGGATCAAACGGTCGAGATTTGGCGTCTCGGTCAGCTCGTCCCATTCCCGAAAGAAAAACACCATGAGGTTCGCCCCAAGCTCGGGGTCGGTTTCCGCCATTTTATGCCCTGCCAGTGCCACCACCGCCTCGATTGCCCCTTTGAGAACGGACACCGTTTCATCCGTGGCCCCGAAGACCACAGGCACAATCGGACGCCCCCAACGCGCAAAGAGATACGACCCGTCTGATCGCGTAAAAAGGGAGGTGATGTCTTCTGCTGTCATACTCGTCTCTTTCAATCCTTTGGTCGGGATACGTGCGAAGGCTGATCGGTTCAACTATTCGCCCGTCAAAAAATTCGGAAAACACGCATGCCTCCCCCTATAAACGGCATTTGCATCTCCGTTCTATGACGTGACCATAGGAGAGAGTTATGAGTGAGACTTACCAGTCGGCAGATACACCGATAAATGAGCATGCCCGCGTAGAACGCGTTCGGCGCACAGGGTTGATGGACACCGATCAATCGGCGCGATTTGATGTGTTCACAGAGCTGGCCAAGAAGCTGACAGGCTGCCCTGGGGCCTATACAGGCCTGCTTGATGAAGAGCGCCAGTATTTCTTGTCGCGCGATTTCGGTGATGCCAATGACCTTCCCGATAGCGAGGTTGGACGCCCCGCCACCTTGTGCCAATATGCGCTGCTCTCCTACCAGCCTTTGGTTGTGGAAGACCTGCGCGAGCATCCAATCCTCAAGAACAATGCGCTGGTGCAAAACCCACCGCATTGGCAATTCTGGGCAGCCTTCCCGCTGATCACCCATGATGGGCTGGTGCTCGGTACGCTCTGCGTGATCGACTACAAACCCCGTCAATTGTCGCAAGAAACGCTCGACCTGATGACACGGGTTGCGGAAACCATGACGCGTCTGATCATCCAGCAGATGGATCACCGCGAAGCCTTGGCCGAAAAGATGCACGCACTTTTGGGCGCGGCGCTTACCCGCGATACGCCCGTATCTGTTGCCGCTCTACACGGCTTTATGGCCCTGACCGCCGATTTGCCCGTCGCACCCGAACAGGGCGAGGCGGCTGTTGCCGCAGGACTTGCCTGCTCTGTCGGCACCGCTTTTGAGTTGAGCGAGGAAGGCCGCCGCCTCCAGCAAGAGCACGGATTGGTGGAAAGCACCTATCGCCGCCGCATGGCAGCCCCCAAGAAATCCGTCAGCCTTGATGATCTCTTGATGGCGATGGAGGACTGATCATGCTTGCAAGAACCTATGAGATCACCTTTGCCGATGCCAAGGATGCGCAGCTGAGCGTCGAGGTGGTGAACGCCCTTTTGGGCAAGGATGTCGCGACCCAGAATGTGGCTGGTATCAAGGCCTTGTTGCGCCGCGACGGGACTTTGCTGGTGGTTATCCTCTTTGACGAGCTGGAAGACCTCCGTGCCTATGACGCGCGGACCTTCACCTTCGCCGACACATTGAAGGCAAGCTTTCCTTGTGAAGTTCAAAAACACAACTCGGTGGCGATCTTCGAATTTGAACGCGAAGCCCGCATCTCGATGGGTGTCTAGCAAGACCAGCGACACCCCCCTGTGGCCTGCCATTTTGGCTCAATCCGAAGCGGCAGGCCGCAGGGGGGCTCGGCTCCTCTCGCGATAATCTGGGGCAAACGCCCTCTCGCCTGAGGCTTATTGCTCTCGAAGGGCGGTTGCCGCCGTCCCTTTGCGCATCTTCGTGGTTCAAGTGGGCGATACCCGCGCTCTTTCGTTGAAACGCTGCATGCCTCTCTAACCTCGGCCTCCAGCCTTCCGTTCCACCATGAACAGATTGGAGAGAGCCTTATGTCAGATCAATTCGAGCCTGCCCCACACCCTATCAATGAGTTCGCCCGCGCGATGCGCGCCAAGGCCACTGGCCTGATGGATGCGGAACCCTCAGTCCATTTTACCCATTTCGCCACTTGGGCGCGCAGCACATCGAACTGCACGGGGGCCTATATCAGCCTGCTGGATGATACGCAGCAAAAGATCCTAGGCGTTGATTTCGGCGATCACGAAGATCGCGCCGTGCCTGAGGCGGACCGTTCGCGGACATTGTCGCAATATGCGCTGCTATCCTATCAGCCCAAGATCGTTCCCGATCTGCGCGAACATCCGATTTTGAAATCGCATCCGCTTGTGAAAGGCCCATCCGCTTGGGTCTTCTGGGCGGCCTTCCCGCTGATCACCAAAGACGGTTTGGTCTTGGGGGCGATGACGGTGGTCGATTACAAACCGCAAAACCTGCCGCAAGACAGCATTGATGAGCTGCAATTGATCGCAGGCAAAATCAGCGATCTGATCAACTCGATCGGGGTTGAGGCGCAGCATTGCCTGCGCGACGGCAACCCCGTTCCGATGGGGTCCGCCGAATAGGCACGCAGGCGCGGCCTTAGCTTGAAAAGAGGTCCCGATCCGTTTTCGGGACTTCAAGGCCCAGATGTTTAAACGCGCTTTGGGTCAGCATCCGCCCGCGTGGCGTGCGCTGGATCAACCCTTGTTGCAGCAGGAATGGCTCAACCACCTCTTCCAAGGCATCGCGGCTTTCGCTTAGCGCAGCACTCAAGGTTTCAATCCCGACAGGGCCACCGCCATAGGACTCGGCGATCAGCTTCAGGTAGCGCCTGTCCGCGCCATCAAGGCCAAGATCATCCACACCAAGCCGTGTCAGGGCGCGATCGGCGATGGCTTGGGTGACGCAGCCATTCCCCTCGACCACCGCGAAATCGACAACACGGCGCAGCAAGCGCCCTGCGATCCGCGGCGTGCCACGGGCGCGCCTTGCGATCTCATGGGCGCCACCTTCTTCGGCTGGTGCCCCCAAGAGCCGCGCGCCGCGATCCACGATCTGGTGCAATTCATCGACATTGTAGAAATTGAGCCGTGTCGGAATCCCGAAACGATCCCGCAGGGGCGTTGTCAAAAGCCCAAGTCGCGTGGTCGCGCCAATCAAGGTGAAAGGCTGCAATTCGATCCGAACAGTGCGCGCGGCAGGACCTTCCCCGATCACAAGGTCCAACTCGAAATCCTCAAGCGCGGGGTAGAGAACCTCTTCTACCGCTGGATTGAGGCGGTGGATTTCATCGATGAACAAGACATCGCGCGCTTCAAGATTGGTCAGGATCGCCGCCAAATCCCCCGCCTTGGCCAAGACAGGGCCCGAGGTCATGCGGAAATTCACACCCAATTCCCGCGACATGATCTGCGCCAGCGTGGTTTTTCCAAGCCCCGGAGGGCCATGAAACAAGACATGGTCCATCGCTTCATTGCGGCGACGCGCGCTTTCGATGAACACCGAAAGATTTGCACGCGCTTCCTGTTGGCCGATGAAATCGCCCAAGCGTTCGGGCCGCAGCGCACGGTCGGAACTGGGGGGATCTTCGGGCTGGCGGTCAGGCCGCAGGGTGGGGTCTGGTTCGGTCATCTCAATCCTTTGGCGCAAGCAAACGAAGGGCTGCGCGGATCAGGTCAGGTGTCGGCGCATCGGGCGCATCGCCCGCAGCCGTGGCAACGGCGCTGGCCGCCTCAGACGGGGCATAGCCGAGGTTTTGCAGCGCTGAAAGGGCCTCGGCCTGCGCCGCCGCTTTCGGGGCGGGCATATTCGGCTTGGGCTGGGGCGGCGCTGCGGTGGGGGCACTTGGCTCAATCACCTGTGCCTCGTCATCGCCCATGGCCGAGGGCAGCGAGCCGCCAAGCGCCATGATCGCAGGCCCCTTATCCTTCAATTCATTCACGACACGCTGCGCAAGCTTCGGCCCCACACCAGGTGCCGCTTTGACAGCGCCCCAATCGCCAATCGCAATCGCGCGGCCAATACCTTCGGCCCCAAGCGTGCCAAGAATGGCCATCGACGCCTTGGAGCCGACCCCTTGGACCGAGATCAGCAGACGGTGCCATTCCCGTTCAAACAGCGTCAGAAAACCGAAAAGCTGCAGATTGTCTTCGCGCACCAATAACTCGGTATAAAGGGCGGCCACCTGCCCCGCACCGGGCAGCGAGGACAGCGTCCTATCCGAGCAATAGACGATATAGCCCACGCCGTTCACATCCAGCAGCACATGATCCGTGCCGCGATAATCCACCCGTCCTGTCAATTTGCCGATCATCGCCCTGCCCCAATCGCTTTGGCCAATCTTTGCGAGTTTTGTGCATGGAAGGAATGGCAAATGGCAATCGCCAAAGCATCCGCAGCGTCGGGGCCGGCGGGAACAGCGCCGGGCAATTGCATGCGCACCATATGCTCGACCTGCTGTTTTTCGGCATGCCCCACACCGACAACCGCCTTTTTGACGGCATTGGGCGCATATTCAGCCACGGGCAACCCTGCCTGCGCAGGCACCAGCATCGCAATGCCGCGCGCCTGACCCAGCTTGAGCGTGCCTGCCCCATCGCGGTTCACGAAGGTTTGCTCAACGGCGGCCAGATCGGGTTGATAGGTTTCGACCACTTTGGTGAGTTGACGGTGCAAAGACAAAAGGCGCAGCGCCAATTCTTCACGCGCGAGGCTTTCGCAGACGCCATTGGCAACATGGCTGAGGCGTGATCCCTCAACATCGATCACCCCCCACCCGAGGCGTTGTAACCCTGGATCAATCCCGATGATACGCATCTTGGCCTGCCCCTGCTCTGATTTATGCGGCTTTTTCGCACCACTAGCACGAAACAAGAACATTGAATAGCCCAAGGTGCAAATCCGTCATCCCCTGTTCCGAATTCGACACGCGTCGCACCCTATATGCGAAAAGCGCCAAAACACCGCTCAAAAGCGACCATAAAAATGCGCAATATTCTTATGTTTTTAAGGCTGAAATCACAATTTTCAGCTATCTGAAATTCTTGGTGGATTTGGCATGAAATTCGCTCTTGTGTCGTGCAAACCGCAGGATTAAGTGCGGCAATTCACGTTGCTAACTCAATATAACTGAAAGGACCTCCAGATGGCTTCCATGACCAATCGCACCCTCGGCGCAAGCCCTCTGGGTACGGCCACTCTCGCCTCGCTCGTCGCACGTATCTCCGCTTGGAACGATGCCCGCGTCACCCGCAAATATCTGTCGAAACTCTCGCTGCGCGAGCTGGATGATCTGGGGCTGATGCGCGCTGATATCGAAGATATCGCCCAAGGCCGTTTCCGCCGTTAAGGCTGATCACGCCACCAAGGTCTCAAAAGCCGCGCTGCTGCACCGCAAGCGCGGCTTTTTCATGCCAAGCTTTCCGCCTTTTCCGAAAGCCATTGCAGGCCATTGACCAACAGATCATACCCTTTGGCCGCAAAATCAGACATCGGATCAGGGGTCAGGACAAAGCCTGCCAGCCGCTCATAAGGCTCACCGACCAGCAGTGCCTCAACAATGGCCGCCATATAGTCCTCACCCAAATGCCAAGTCGCATAGCCTTTGGCCAATGCAAACAGGATCATGAGCGACAACAGCATTCGAACAGAAGACGGCAAACGTCGCTTGGGGCGCGATACAGGACCCAAGACACCATCTTCCCCAACACGATATGCATTGGGGATATGCGCCTCGCGCGCGCTGTCTATCCGCCCGAGCCGCTCATAATATGTCTTTAGTTGGTCTTCCATCTGACAATCCTATTGGGCGCGTTGCCGCAACGGATAAGTCGCTATCAACCAGTTTGATCAATTCTATGTCCGAGACAGGGCCAAAGTGAGGCAAGACCATTCGCCGTGAACCGAGTGGCGGGTCAATTCAAAGCCCTCGGCGATATAGGCCGCGATCACGGCCTCGGCCTGTTCATTGAGCAAACCCGACAGGATCACGCGCCCATCTTGCGCGCAACGGGCGCGCATATCAGGGGCCAATTCGATCAAGGGGCCTTTGAGGATATTTGCGAAAATCAGATCAAACGGTGCACGGGATTTGATGTCTTCATGCTCGAACCCTGCCGCTTCAACGCAGATCAGCCGGTCTTCCAACCCGTTGGCTTTCGCATTGGCCAAAGCCACGTCAACAGCGACCTCATCGATATCGCTGGCCAACACGGTTTCAGGCCAGACCTTCGCCGCAGCCAAGGCCAAAACAGCCGTTCCGCAGCCAATATCGGCCACGTTATGTGCGGTGAAACCTTCATTCAGCAAGACATCAAGGGCGGCCAGACAGCCAAGCGTGGTGCCGTGATGGCCCGTGCCAAAGGCCATTGCGGCCTCGATCAAAAGCGAAACGGATTGGTCAGGCACCTTATCGGCGTCATGGCTTCCATAAACGAAAAAACGGCCCGCCTCGACAGGGTGCAATTCACGTTTCACATGCGCGACCCAATCCGTGTCGGGCAATTCCGAGACTGCGAAATCCTTTGCGCCATGGGCTGCTGCCAAAAGCGCCAAAGCAATCTCGTCAGGGCTCTCAATGAAATAAGCCCCCACTTCCCAAAGGCCTGACCCGTCTTCCATCTCGAAAACGCCGACGCCTGTCGGGGTGGGATCAAGCTCCTCCAAAGCCTCACCAAGCGCTTCGGCGGGGGCTTGGCCTGAAAGGGTGGTCAGCGCGGTGAAGGTTGGCATGGGCGTGCTCCGTTTGGAATGAGAGGTCGCAATAGGGCTGGCGCGGTAAAATCACAAGGCGGCTATTGCGCGGCTACGGGTATCGGGCGGGCCAAAATCGTCTCATGGCCTTCCTCGGGGTGGCGCGGCACCAAGAAGGACAAGAGCAGCGAGATCACCGCCATACCTGCCGCCAGCAGGAATACCGTGATCGGAGAGGTCAGCCAGATATAGCCCAGAACCGCTGGCAAAAAGACCGCCGCGATATGGTTGATTGTGAAGGCCACCGCCGCTGTTGGCGCGATATCCCCCGGTGAGGCGATTTTCTGAAAATAGGTTTTGATCGCGAGCGCGAGGGCAAAGAAAATATGGTTTGCCACATATAGCCCTGCCGCCATCCAAGGCCCCCAATCGAAATAATAAAGGCCCGCATAAAGCACAAAGATGACCGCCAGACCGACATATTCAAAGATCAGCGCCATACGCTCGCCAAAGAAGGACACGGCCCGCCCGAGCAAGGGCGCCGCAATCATATTGGCCACCAAGGTCAGCATGAAAAGCGCGGTGATTTCATGCACGTCATAGCCATAACGCTGCACCATCATAAAGCCCGCGAACACCACGAAAATCTGCCGCCGCGCGCCCGACATGAATTGCAGCGCGTAGTACAGCCAATAGCGCTTGCGCAGCACCATTTTCTTGGTCTGGGGGTTGGGGCTCTCAAATTGCGGATAGATCAGGAATGCCGCCAAGGCGAGCGATGCGGTCACCCCGCCCGCTACCCAATAGACAAGGCTATAGCTCAGATCAAAGCTGCGCCATGTCAGCACGATCAGCCCATAGGCCACCAAGGTCGCCGCCGACCCCATCGACAAGAGCCAGCCCAAGGTTTGCGGGGCGCGTTTTTTGTCTATCCATTGAAGCTGCAGGGATTGATTGACCGTCTCATAATAATGAAACCCGATCGAGCTGAGCAGAGTGACAACCAGCAAACCCTGAAGCGATGGAAACTCGGCCGTCACCGCAGTTGCGACCCCCAAAAGCACTAGCGAAACCAGACCCAGAATCTGTTCACGTATAAAGATGATCAGAAAGATCACCCCAATCGCCAGAAAGCCGGGTATCTCGCGCACTGTATGAAGCCAGCCGATATCCGAGCCGTCAAATTGCGCGGCCTCAACCACAAAATTGTTCAGCAGCGCCGACCATGTCGCAAAGGCAATCGGCATGGCGAATGCCATCAGAAACAGCAGCGCCACAGGGCGGCGCCATAGTGGCAGCGATTGTGCTTGGGACAGTGTGATTGTTTTCATGACCCAAGGCCTTACGCCCGTTTTGAAAAAGGGGCAACGCTCTCGATCGTGCTGATCTAACGCAAACGATCGCCCAAGAGGAACTCGGCAGCGGCGTCCAATCGGATATGGGGCGGGCCCTCTTGAGGTTTGAGGTCGATCACCGCAGGCGCAAAGCGCATCGCGGTGAAATCGCCGTCCAGCCATGCCCCTTGACCCGCACGCGCAGGCGCAAGAATGGCCTTGGGATCGCTTGGCAAGTCTCCGGGATGGAAGGCCGCTTGCTTGCCGCTATCCAGCAAAGTGCCGCGGACCATATCAACCATAGCACCTTCATGCTCCCGCGTTTCCTCGACCGTGGCCCGCAAGGCCGCAATGGCCATGGCGCGGGTCTCGGCCCCTGCGAAATCGGCACGGTCACGTGCATCGCGCACCAAGGCTTCCATGATCGCGGCCAGTTTGCCGTGTTGGCTGTGGTGCAGGTGATCGGCCTTGGTGGCGGCGAATAATATCCGCTCCACCCGCTTGCCAAGGATCGAGGATAAAAAGGAATTTCGCCCCGGACGGAAGGCACGCAAAATCCCTTCCATGGTCTGGCGCAAATCCTCAACCGCGCGGGGGCCTGCATTGATCGCGCCCAGCGCATCGACCAGCACAACCTGACGGTCCAGCCGCGCGAAATGGGTGCGAAAGAAGGGTTTGACCACTTGCGATTTATAAGCCGCAAAGCGCCGCGCAAATTCCCGCTTGAGCGAGCCGCGCGGAGAGGCCCCTTCGGGCAAGGGTGCAAAGGTCAAAGCGGGCGAGCCTTCCAACTCTCCCGGCAGTAAGAACCGCCCCGGTGTGCAATCTGAAAACCCGTCCTCACGCGCCTGTTTGAGATAGGCGGTATAGCTGCGTGCAAGCTCCTGCGCTTTGGCCTCATCCAGTTTGCCTGCGCCATCAAAGCCCTCAATCAAGGCGAGATACTCACCCGCCTGCTCCCGCGTTGCGGCCTTGGCCAATGCGGCCTCGGCCCATTGCTCATAGCTTTGATCCAAAAGGCCCAGATCAAGCAGCCATTCACCGGGATAATCGACAATATCGAGATGCACGGTTCGCGGCCCTTGCAAGCCAGATAACAAACCCGAAGGCTGCACCCTGAGCGAAAGGCGCAGTTCCGAGACATGACGCGTGCTTTCAGGCCAATAGGGCGCGGGGCCCGTCAAGGCCGCCAAATGGCTCTCAAATTCAAACCGCGCCACGGTGTCATCGGGTTGGGGTTGCAAAAAACCCGCCTTGATCCGCCCTGATTGCGCGGCTTGCAGGCCGGCCATCCTGTCACGATCCAGAAGGTTGGCGACAAGCGAGGTGATGAAAACCGTTTTGCCCGCGCGTGACAGCCCCGTCACGCCAAGGCGAATGACAGGCTCGAAAAAGGTCTCGGACACGGTCGAGGTCACGCCTTCAATGCCACGCCCCAAATTGTCTGCAATCGTTCCGATAACCAAGGGGCGCGTTCCGTCCTGAAATTCCGATATGCAGACAATAAGCACTGCGCGCAGCAGTTTACAGGGCTGATTGCGCGAGAGCACAGTTTGGGGTAGCGGAAGGGCATGCCACGCTATGCTTTGAAAATCGAATATGATGGGCGGCCCTTCTATGGTTGGCAGCGCCAGATTGACCACCCTTCGGTGCAAGGGGAAATTGAGGCCGCCCTGTTAAACCTGAACGAAGAAACCACTGTCGTCGCCGCAGGACGCACCGATGCTGGGGTTCACGCCACAGGCCAAACCGCGCATTGCGATCTGCTGCGCGACTGGACGCCGTTTCGCCTGTCAGAGGCGCTAAATTTCCACCTTAAGCCACACCCGATCGCGATCGTTGATTGTTCGATCATGGATGACGAATGGCATGCACGGTTTTCCGCGTTGGAGCGGCGCTATACCTACCGTGTCATCAACCGCCGTGCGCCGATAACCTTTGAGGAAGGGCAGGTCTGGTCCGTGCGCGGCAAGCTCGCCCTCGCCCCGATGCAGGAGGCGGCGAAGCATCTTATTGGCAAGCATGATTTCACAACGTTCCGCTCAACCGAATGCCAAGCCAAAAGCCCTGTCAAAACCCTCGATGAGATCGATATCGAAGCGATTGAGCTGGCCAGCGGAACCGAGTTCCGCTTCCATCTGCGCGCGAGGTCCTTTTTGCATAATCAGGTCCGCTCGCTTGTCGGCACGCTGGAGCGTGTGGGCGCGGGCAGTTGGACGCCCGAACGCGTCAAGCAGGTCCTTGAGGCGCGCGACCGATCTGCCTGCGGGCCAGTTGCCCCACCTTTTGGCCTTTACATGACGGGCGTGGAATACCCCACCCCGCCGTTTTCCTGAGCACCCGACATGCAGCAGCCCCCCATTCCCTTCGTCAAAGATGTGGTCCTGATTGGCGGCGGGCATAGCCACGCATTGGTATTGAAAGCATGGGGAATGAAGCCTGTGGCAGGCGCAAGGCTGACCCTTGTTAACCCCGGCCCGACTGCGCCCTATACTGGCATGTTGCCCGGCCATATCGCGGGCCACTACCCGCGCGAGGCGCTTAATATCGACCTGATCCGCCTTGCCCGTTTTGCAGGCGCGCGTATCATTCTTGATCGCGCTATTGGTCTGGAGATGGATGCCAAAACCATCACCCTCGCAGGGCGCGCGCCCATTCCCTATGATCTCGTGTCGATTGACATCGGCATCACCTCCGACATGCCCAAACTGCAAGGCTTTTCCGAGCATGGCATTGCGGCAAAACCCTTGGATAAATTCGCCAATGCATGGGAGCGGTTCTGCGTGCAGGCCACCTCCCCCCAGATCGCCGTGATCGGCGGCGGGATCGGCGGCGTCGAGCTTGCCATGGCCGCCGCGCATAAAATGGCCGTTCTGGGGCGAGACGCCCAAGTCACCCTTCTTGATCGCGGTGAAATTCTGAAAGGTCTTCCCGCTTCCGTCAGGCGCGCTTTGCGGCAGGCCTTGTCCGAAAACCACGTCACCATTCGTGAAAATGTTGGCATTGCTGCCGTAAAAGCCAATGCCGTCCTTCTGGATACGGGTGAGAAGATCGCCTCAAACTTCACAATCGGGGCTGCGGGCGCGCGCCCGCATGACTGGTTGGCCCGAACGGGTCTGCATCTGACCGATGGCTTTATCACCGTAGATAAACAGCTTCGCAGTGTCACAGACAGCGCCGTCTTCGCGACAGGGGATTGCGCCCATCTCTCCCATGCACCGCGCCCCAAAGCGGGCGTTTTCGCTGTGCGCGCTGCCACGATCCTGACCCATAACCTCAGAGCAGAGCTGATCGGCACGCCCCCCTGCGCCTTTCGCCCCCAGAAATCCTTCCTCAAGCTCGTCTCTTTGGGCCGCAAATCGGCCCTTGCCGAAAAGGCAGGCCTTAGCATTTCAGGCCCCGCGCTTTGGCGCTGGAAAGACCGTATCGATCAAAGCTTCATGGACAAGCTCGGGCAGCTTCCAGCCATGCCACAGCCGCCTCTGCCTGACGACACAGCCCTTGGCGTGGCCGAGGCCATCGGCCCCAAACCGATGTGTGGAGGGTGCGGTGCAAAACTGGGCGCTGATGCCCTTAGCGCAACAGTGGCAAAGCTGCCCCGTAGCCGCAGCGATGTCCTCAGCACACCCGGCGATGATGCGGCGATCCTGCAAACGGGCGGGGCGACACAAATCCTCACCACCGACCATCTGCGCGCCTTTTCCAATGATCCCGCCTTGATGGCGCGGATCACGGCGCTCCATGCTTTGGGCGACATCTGGGCGATGGGGGCCAAGCCGCAAGCGGTTCTTGCCAATATCATCCTGCCGCGCATGGCCAGCGACAAGCAGAGCGTTTGGCTGCAAGAAATCATGGAAGAAGCCGCCCAAGTCTTCACCGAAGAAGGGGCCGAGATTGTGGGTGGCCATACCACAATGGGCGATGAGTTGACGCTTGGCTTTACCATCACTGGACTGCTCGAAAACCCCGCGATCACCCTTGCAGGCGCGCAAGGCGGTGATGCGCTGATCCTGACGCGCGGTATCGGCTCGGGCACCATTCTGGCCGCTGAAATGGCCCTGCAAGCACGCGGCGAAGACGTTGCGGCCTACTGGTCGGAGATGTCCAAAAGCCAAGCGGCGGCCAGCGCCTGTCTTGCCCCCCATGCCACTGCCATGACCGATGTGACAGGCTTCGGGCTTGCGGGGCATTTGTGGAATATCTGCGAGGCCTCGAATTGCGGAGCCGAGATTGATCTGGCCGCCATTCCCTTCTTGCAAGGCGCATTGGATCTGGCGCAGCAAGGCATCCGCTCAACGCTTTATCCGCAAAACCGTGCCGCTCTCTTGGGCAAAGTCACGGGCGCAACAGGCCCCCGTGCCGATCTTCTTTTTGATCCGCAAACCGCAGGCGGCCTTCTGGCGGCCGTCCCCGTCGCAAAGGCCGAAGAATTGCTCAGCGATCTGCAAGGCCTCGGCTTTGACGCCGCGCAGATCGGCATTTTGACCAAAAGCACCCCGCAAATCACGCTTGGCTAATTTCACGTTTTTCTCAGATCACGGGTGACGAATCTGAGACAAGGCCGTTAAGCTGGCCCCATGAAACATGTGCCCAAGAAAACGACAGATGAGGCGCTTATTCAGGAGTTTCTGGATAAGGGCGGCAAGGTCAGCGTTGGCAAAACCAAGCCGCTTCCAAGCGAGTTGGGGCTAAGCAACAACACTTGGAACAATAAACTGACCCGCGAAGAAAAAGCCGCGCGCGACAAGAAGCTGCCCTGAGGCCTGCCTCTCAAAAATCAAAGGCGCCCTGACGCGGGTCCTTTTGCTTTGGCTTTTTGCGATTTGCGCGATCATTCACAAAATGGCCCTGCGGGTCTTTTCGGCTCGCATGTTTATCAATCACCCGCGCGGCCTCGCGGCGGTGACCTGCATTCTTTCTCAGCCCATAGACCTGCTCGCATGCAAAGCGTGCCGCTGCAGCCACGTCGACAATTGGGGCTGGGTATTTCAACCGCGCCGCACCATCCCATTTCCAAGGTTCCTGCAGATGGATATCGGGCACGTCCTCCAGTTCAGGCACCCATCGCCGCGTGAAACGGCCTGTCGGATCCTGATCCAGTCCCTGTTTGATCGGGTTATAAATCCGAACTGTATTCATCCCCGTCGTGCCCGATTGCATCTGCACTTGCGGCCAATGAATGCCCGGCTCGAAATCCGTGAACTCACGCGCCAGATGCAGGCCCGTTGCCCGCCAATCCAGCCATAGATGATAGGAGGCAACCGCCATCAACATCGCGCGCATTCGAAAATTGATCCAACCGCTGGCCGCCAGATAGCGCATGCAGGCATCCACAAAGGGCAAGCCCGTCTCGCCCTTCTCCCAAGCCTCTCGCCGCGCCGTATCATCGCCGCGCAAACCCTCATAAGCGGGATGTAGGCAGTGATGCTCCAGCGCGGGCTCATCCTCCAGTTTCTGCATGAAATGGTCCCGCCAAGCGAGGCGCGACTGGAAAGATTTCAGCGAAGCACCCCACCTCCCTGCAACCTCCCGTTGGCGCGCAGCCCCCGCTTGCGCGGCCTCACGCCCCGACAAACATCCATAAGCAAGATAGGGCGAAAGGCGCGAACAGGCCTGCTCCGCCGCCAAAGGCGATGACATATCCCGCCGATAGGTTTCAGCGCGATGGATCAGGAAGCTGCCCAAGACAGATAGCCCCTGCTCCCGCCCCCCGATCTGGCGCTTGGGGCAATAATCAGACCGCGTTAAAGGCGGCACATCCACCTGCCCTGCATCCACGCCAACAAGGTCTCGCGGAACGGCCCGCTGCGGCTGCGCCACAAAACGGTTGCGCGTGGCCGCCCATCCATCCCGACCATTGAGTCGCCGCACCACGCCCGATTGCGCCAACTCCGTCCAGACCACGCCTTGTCCTCGCGCCCAATCAGCGACGTCGCGGTCCCGCGCATAGGTCCAGCCATTGCCCGTTTCTTCATGGCTGACCAGCGAGGTGACCCCATGCGCTAGCCGCAACTCCTCCAAGACCTGCGGCACAGCCCCAACCCGAACAGCAAGATCCAAGCCCAAAGCTTTCAACTGGGCTGCAAGATCGAACACAGACTCGCGCAGGAATTCAAACTGGCGCCCCGACACATCGGATTGCGCCCAATACTCAGGCTCAAACACAAAAAGCGGCAAGATCGGCCCTTGCTGCGCTGCAAGGGCCAAAGCGGGGTGATCTGAGACACGCAAATCCCGCTTGAACCAAAGGAGTGTCGTCACAACCCCGCCCCGCCTGTATCACGATACATCAACATGAAGGGTTAACTGGCCCGCGCGCTGGATTTGACCAGCCCGAATCCGCCCCGCAGCCAAAGCCATTTCTTTGTTTCAAAAATACCTTGGGGGGAGGCGCGCAAAGCGCGGCGGGGGGCAAAGCCCCCATACAGCCTCAAAGCTGTGCCATCCTCTCGGCAATCCGCTCTGCCAGCGCATCAAGCGCGGGCGCATCCAAGGAAGGCGTCTCGAACTCCGCGACCACCCCGCCGCCATTGCGCTTGCGCGCGCGGGCATAGGCGGGATCATAATGGCGGGTCATCAACTCTCCCGCCAGATCAACCAAACGCCCCTCGCGCAGCAGCACAAGCCAGCTCTGCACCACGTCATGCCCCACCAATTTGGTGAGCTGCCCCAGCAGGCCCGCCAGTTTTGGCGTATCATCCGAGATATCCGAATAAGCCGAAGCAAGATATTCCGCGCGTTGTGGCAAAGGCGCCGAGACCGTCAAACAAGGAGCATCCTTCATCGCGGACCATATAGCAGGCGGCACCCGCAATGCCCCGATGCGCGAGGATTCGGCCTCAACCAGCAAAGGCCACACGGGATCAAGCATGGCGATCTCGGCGCAAAGCGCGCTCTCGAAGGCTTTTTGCGAGGGCTGCCCGCCCGGCATATCGCCCAGAACCGACCCGCGATGTCCCGCCAATCCCTCAAGATCGATGACCTGAACACCCATAGTTTTCAATCGCTTGAGAATATCGGTCTTCGCCGTTCCCGTATTCCCATCAAGGCGGAGCACCCGCAGCCCCAGCGGTTCCTCGTACAGCCTGCGCACCACCAGACGCCGATAGGCCTGATACCCGCCCTCAATCGTCTCAGATCGCCAGCCGATCTGCTTTAAAATCACCGAAAAAGAGCCCGATCTCTGCCCCCCGCGCCAGCAATAGACCAATGGCTGCCAACCGCCGCCATAACCCATCAGCGAGGTCTCAATATGGCTTGCCGCATTGCGCGCAACCAAGGCAGCCCCGATCTTGCGGGCCACAAAAGGGCTGTCTTGCGTATAGATGGTGCCAACCTTGGCGCGCTCCTCATCGGAGAGAACAGGCAGCGAGATCGCACCGGGGATGTGGTCTTCGGCAAATTCGGCAGGGCTGCGCACATCAATGATCGTGTCAAACCCGTTCCATTCGGGCCGCTGCAAATTGGTCAATGTCAAAGGCATGGCATCAGCCGCCCTGCGCAGGGATAAAGATCGCGCGGAAATCATTCACATTGGTATGGGTGGGGCCTGTTGTCACGACACCGCCCGCCTTGGTGAAATAAGCCAGCGCATCATGCCGCATCAGGTAATCGCTCGCATCCAGATCAAGCGCACGCGCGGCCACCTCGGGCGTCCAGACAGCGCCTGCATTCTCGCCCATGCCGTCAATTCCATCCGTGTCACACGCAATCGCCAAGATGCCTTCAGGCGCATGCATTGCAAAAGCCAGCAGGAACTCGGAATTCCGCCCGCCCTGACCCGGCGCATCATGGCGCAGTGTCACAGTCGTCTCGCCCCCCGAGAGCAAAAGCGCAGGCGCTGCAACGGGAAGCCCATGTTCATGGATCGAACGGGCAATCCCTGCCATCAACCGCCCCGCCTCGCGGGCCTCCCCTTCAAGCGCATCGCCCAGCATGACGATGTTCATCTCGGGAGCCAGCGCCTCGGCCTTGGCTTTTGCGGCCTGCAAAGCAGCCAGCGGGGTCGCGATCATATGTGTCTCGGCGTTGCCAAATACCGGATGATCTGGCGCAGGCGTTTGCGCGGCCTCACTCTCAAGATAGGCAGCCACCTGTGGTGGCACATCCAATCCGTAGCGGGCGACAATGGCCTTGGCATCCGCAAGGGTTGAGCTGTCGGGCACGGTCGGACCCGAGGCGATGATGGACGGATCATCGCCCGGCACATCCGAGATCGTCAGCGTCACAACCCGCGCGGGATAGGCCGCAACAGCCAAGCGCCCGCCCTTGATTGCTGATAAATGCTTGCGCAGGCAGTTCATCTCATCGATTGCCGCGCCTGATTTCAAAAGGGCTTTATGGACGGCCTGTTTGTCTTCAAGGCGCAACCCCTCGCCCGGAACCCCCAAAAGCGCAGAGCCGCCACCCGAGATCAGGCAGAGCATGACATCGCCTTCGCCCAAGCTCTCGGCCATCGCAAGGATACGCCGTGCCGCCGCCTCACCAGCCGCATCGGGCACGGGGTGGCGCGCCTCGACCAGCTCAATGCCTTGGGTTGGCAAAAGCGAGCCATAGGGCACAACAACCAGCCCCTCGCATGGGCCCCAAACCGCCTCGACGGCTTGCGCCATCTTGGCCGATGCCTTACCACCACCCACCACCAAAACGCGGCCCTTTGGGCGCTCGGGTAAATGATCGGCCAGCGTTTTCGCGGGATCAGCGGCGGCAACAGCCGCCTCGAAAAGGTCACGCAAAAACGGCTCGGGGTTTTGCATAGATCAGATATCCATCCCATGCATTTTGCGGAAGCGCTGGATCAGGCTGGAGGTGTCCCAACGCCCGCCCCCCATGGTTTGCACCTCGGCATAAAACTGGTCGACAAGTGCCGTGACAGGCAGGCTCAGACCCATCTCCTTGGCTTGGCCAAGTGCGATCCCGAGGTCTTTGCGCATCCAATCCACGGCAAAACCGTGGTTGAATTCATTATCCACCATCGTGCCTGCACGATTGGCCAATTGCCATGATCCGCCTGCGCCCTGACTGACAAGATCCGCGACCTTTTTGGGGTCGAGACCTGCCTCCATCGCAAAGAACAACCCTTCTGAGACCGCTTGGATCGCACCTGCAATACAGACCTGATTGATCATCTTGGTGATCTGCCCATTGCCGGTTTCACCGAAATGCACAGTGGCCTTGGAATAGGCATCAATCACAGGTTCAACGGCAGCAAAATGCGCATCATCCCCGCCGCACATGATGGCAAGCTGGCCGTTTTCGGCCCCCGCCTGACCACCCGAGACGGGCGCATCCACCCAGCCCACGCCTTGCTGCGTGGCCTCAGCCGCCAATTCGCGGGTCACCAGTGCCGAAACCGTGGTGTGATCGACAAAGACAGACCCGAAGGACATCCCCTTGAGCGCGCCATCCTCACCCAGAACGACAGAGCGCAAATCATCATCATTGCCAACACAAGACATCACGAAATCGCAACCTGTAGCCGCTTCGCGCGGGGTGGTTGCGAATGAACCGCCATGCTCTTTGGCCCAAGCCTCGGCCTTGGCGGTTGTACGGTTATAGACCGTCACATCATGGCCAGCGGCCTTGAGATGCCCCGCCATTGGGTAGCCCATTACACCAAGCCCGAGAAATGCCAGTTTCGCCATGATTAACCCTCCATACGCCGAAGCGATCCACTCTTTAACAGGTATCTAACAAGCCCGCGCCTTGGGGGCCAGAACCCATGACACTCAGCCCAACCAAGGCTTGGCCCAATTCAGACCATGCTTCTCGTGATATTCGCAGCCAATCCAGCCCTGATACCCCATCTGCTCCAATGCAGGCAGAAGCGCGTCAAAGCCGATCTCGCCACTGCCGGGTTCATTCCGCCCCGGATGATCGGCCAATTGGATATGCCCGATTTGCGGCAAAAGCGGTTCCAGCGCATCCGCTCGGGCACCATTCTCCATAATGTGCATATGATAGAGGTCATATTGCAGCATCAGATTGGGGGATGCCACTTGCTCCAGCACCCATAAGGCATCTGCGCTGGAGTGTAGCAAATAACGCGGCATATCTACCTTGGTGTTCAAAGGCTCGATCAAACACGTTACGCCTGCCGCTGCAGCACCTGCGGATGCATAGCTGAGATTTTCGCAAAACGCGTCCCAATAGGGCGCATCATCCGCGCCATCGGGCACAAGCCCCGCCATGACATGGATGTTTTTGCACCCAATCTCATGGGCGTAATCCAGCGCCCGATCGAATGCCTCTCGAAACGCGGCCTGCCGTTTCGGCAAAGCCCCGATCCCGCGCTCGGCCGCGGTCCATGCACCGCCTGCGGCATTGATCAAAACGGGGGTGAGTTGGTGTTCGTCTAGCACCTTGCGGAACGCCGTGCCTTCCAACTCCTGATACGGAAACAAAACCTCGACACCGCGAAACCCCGCCTGCGCCGCGAGGGCTGCACGGCGGGCCAGATCATGGGTTTGGAACATCATGGTAAGATTTGCGCAGAGCTTGATCGGCATGCAGGTAGTTATGGCAGATACAGCCCGTATGTCATCGCCAAATGACGCGTCAGTATTTTCGCATAAACCCGAATAGTCCTGCCGATCATCTCGCAGTGGCGCATAAAGCACCGTCAGGGCATACTGCGTCCAAACCCCATTCCCAAACCCGAGGCCCTCATGCCCGCCACCTATGCCACACCGCCCGCAGGCCTGCCCGATCAAACTCAGCTTCTGACAGATCGCGCCGTTTTTACACAAGCCTATGCGGTCATCCCCAAAGGCACGATGCGCGATATCGTGACAAGCCTGCTGCCCTTTTGGGAGGCAAGCCGCTTTTGGGTGATTGCACGCCCGATGACAGGGTTTGCCGAAACCTTCAGCCATTATATCGCCGAAGTCCTGCCCGGTGGCGGGTCAGACCGCCCTGAGGATGATAGGGGCGCGCAAGCCGTGCTGTTTGTGGTCGAAGGCGAGGTCGAGCTGGTATTGGGCGGGTCCACCCATACACTCGCCACAGGCGGCTATGCCTATATTCCTGCTGGTATGGCTTGGACGCTGCACAACCGCAGCGGATCAAAGGCAATCTTCCACTGGATTCGCAAAGCCTATGACGCGGTCGAGGGCCTGCCTCATCCCGATCCGATCATCACCAGCGACGAGGCCGTCGCGCCGACGCCAATGCCAGACACCGATGGCAAATGGGCCACCACCCGTTTTGCCGACCCAAATGATCTGCGCCATGACATGCATGTCAATATCGTCACGCTGGAACCCGGTGCCGTGATCCCCTTTTTGGAGACCCATGTGATGGAGCATGGTCTTTATGTTTTGGAGGGGAAAGGTGCCTACAGGCTCAATACCGATTGGGTCGAGGTTGAGGCGGGAGATTACATGTGGCTACGCGCCTTCTGCCCGCAGGCCTGTTATGCGGGCGGGCCCGCCAAGTTCCGCTACTTGCTCTATAAGGACGTGAACCGCCACATGAAGCTGACGCAGCGCTAAAGCTCAGCCTACGGTATAGGGGGTGTCGAACCAGAATTCCTCAAGGTTCGTACCTTCGCCAATACGGTCAATCACCGCAAAAAGGCCAGGCTCGGCCAAGGGCGTCAGAACGCCGTGCCAGATATTGCGGTGGAAATTGATGCCCTGTCCCGCCTCTGTGCGAAAGGCCATGGGTCGACCGGGCCTGCCCCTCTCATCAGGGGCCACCACCACAAGAAAGGGATCAAAGCTCATCGGGATGAATGCCTGACTGCCATCGGGATGGCGCTCCACCATCTCAAGCATATAGGGCAGGACCCGCGCCTCGGATTTGAAAATACTGATCCCAGCACGCCCATCCGTAAGATCGATCTTGGCGCGGTCATGAAACCGCCCGCACAGGCCTTGATTGATGATCTTATCGGCCTCGCCCGCGGCCTCCAGAATATCGCCAAAAGGCGCAAAGGCCTGCGCCATGATGGGGGTAATCTCCAGATGCTCGGTCATGTTTGTTCGCTTTCGATATCTGTTATCTTCACCGCAGCCGCGATGCGGTCGATGATAAACTCCATAAACAGCCGTGTCTTCGGGTCTTGCCTGCGCCGATGCGTGTAAAGGCAGGCCATCTGCACGGGGGCGGGCGGGGTCTGTTCCGCCACAGGCAACAAGCGCCCCGCTTTGAGATGTTCTGCCACCTCGAACACAGGTTTGAGCACAATGCCTTTTCCCGACAAGGCCCAATCGGTCAGAACATCGCCATCATCACATTCATAGCGCCCCGTAACCGCGAATTTCTTGGGGCCGTCCTTGGTGATCAAACGCCATTGAAACTCGGTCGCGCCAGGGTAGCGCAGATTGAGGCATTCATGGCGATCTTCCACAAGATCTTTGCCAGAATTCGGCATACCGCGCGCCGCGATATAGGCAGGGGCCGCGCAGAGCACCCGCGCGCAATCGGCGATCTTGCGGATGCGCAACGTGCTGTCTTCGGGTTGGCCCAAAAAGAAGGACAGGTCCAAGCCCTCAGTTGTCAGATCAACCTTTCTATCGGTCAGACGCAGGCGCAGGCTGACCTCAGGATATTCCGCCAGAAAGGCAGGTACCTGCGGTGCAATCAAGCGCCGCCCAACACCAAGCGGTGCCGCCACATAGAGCGCGCCTTTGGGGTTTTCAGTGATATCGACCACCCCCGCCTCGGCCCGCTCGACGGCATCAAGAACCTCAACCGCGCCGCCATAAAAGGCTTTGCCTTGCTCGGTCGGGGTCAAGTTGCGCGTGGTTCTTTGAAACAGACGCACCCCCAAATGATCCTCAAGCTGCGCAATCCGCGACGATGTCACGGCAGGAGAGATACGCAAATCCCGACCTGCGGCAGACATCGAGCCCAGTTCATAAACGCGCACAAAGGTTCGGACATTGTCAAAATAGGACATTATTCGCTTATTCTTGAAAACAGAAACTATTGCCAGACATAGCAGAAGAATGCTGGGGGCACTAGCGCAACTCCAGCGCCTCTGCGGTTTCCAGAACGGCCATGCGGAAGAGCCGCGCCAAGGCCATTACCTCATCCTCAGAACGCGCCATGATGCCGACAGGGCCCGAGGTGATTTCTGTGTCGATATCCATTGCACGCATGACACCCGCCTCGATCTCCGAGGCCACAACCCCGCCCGAGATGATCCAGACCGCCTGCGCAGGCCCCAGCACCATCGCGCGCCCGAAAGGCTCTGACACCGTTTCGATCCTGTCGGGCAAAACGCCCATCCCAAGCGATAGGAACAATCGGTCCACCGAAGGACGGATCGCCGCGCCGCGCGGGGGGTAAAGAACGGGCCATTCCGATAGGGCCTCAACCCGTGATGACCCCGCAAGCATGTGATCGGCGGCAGTGACCAGCATCACGCGCTCGGAATAAACTTGGGTAAAGGACAAACCCGCCATCGTCTCGGGCGCACCAAGCCGCCCCACCACAAGGTCAAGCGCCCCGCTGCGCAACCCCGCCACCAATGTCTCATGCGAGCCTTGCTCGATGCTGAGATCAGCAGCCTGCGCCAAATCCCGAAACCGCAACACGGCCCGAGGCAGAAACCGCGCAGCCACACTGGGCAAAGCGCCGATCCGCAACTGGCCAGCTTGGCCTGATTTCAACGCCTCAAGCGAGGAAATCCCATGTTGCAACACCGCCAAGGATTGATCCGCGTAATGCAGGAACACCTCACCCGCTTCCGTCAGGCGTGCGCCACTGCGGTCCCGCTCGAACAAGGTAAAGCCGATGATCTCTTCAAGGTCTTTCAACAGTTTGGAGACGGCGGGCTGGGTCATATTCATCGCCTCAGCCGCAGGTTTCAGCCCCTTGCGGCGGGCAATTTCGACGAAGCCACGCAAATGGCGCTGTTTGATCCTGTGATGCATTTACATTCCATTATGGCAAGTTAAATGGCCGATTATTCAATTTACTTCGCATAAATTGGAATACATTCTCTCCTATACAAAGGGAAGAACGATCATGAGAACACAAGTTGCCATCATAGGGGGCGGGCCGTCTGGCCTGCTTTTGTCCCAGCTTTTGCATGTCCGTGGGATCGACTCGGTCGTGCTGGAACGCAAGACCCGCGATTATGTCCTGTCGCGCATCCGTGCAGGTGTGATGGAACGCGGACTATATGAGCTGATGAAAGAAGCAGGCTGCGGCGCGCGTATGGAACGCGAGGGCATGCCGCATGATGGCACGCTGCTCTCCTATGGCGATGAGATGTTCCGCGTCAATTTCAAGGATCTCACTGGCCACCCCGTGATGGTCTATGGCCAGACGGAAGTCACACGCGATCTCTATGACGCGCGTGAGGCCGCCGATGGCAAAATCGAATTCAATGCCGAAGATGTCGAGATTTGCGATGCCGATACCGACAGCCCCTATGTGACGTACCGCGTAGGCTCCGAAACCCGTCGGATCGATTGTGATTTCATCGCGGGCTGTGACGGGTTTCATGGCGTCTCGCGCAAGACGATCCCCGCGGATGTGCTGAAGGAATACGAGCGCGTCTATCCTTTCGGCTGGCTTGGCGTCCTGTCGGAAACCCCGCCCGTAAATCACGAGTTGATCTATGCAAACTCGCCGCGCGGCTTCGCGCTATGCTCCATGCGAAATGCAAATCTCAGCCGCTACTACATTCAATGTCCCACCACCGATAAGGTCGAGAATTGGTCGGATGAGGATTTCTGGGCCGAACTCAAGCGCCGCATCCCTGCCGATCAGGCCGAAAATCTGGTCACGGGTCCAAGCATCGAGAAATCGATTGCACCGTTGCGCTCCTATGTGGCCGAGCCGATGCGTTGGGGCCGCCTGTTTCTATGCGGTGATGCCGCCCATATCGTGCCCCCCACTGGGGCAAAGGGGCTCAATACCGCCGCCTCCGATGTGCATTACCTCTATAACGGGTTGCGCCAATTCTATGAGGAAGGCGATGCCGAGGGGATTGATCGATATTCCGAGCGCGCCTTGTCGCGCGTCTGGAAGGTCGAACGGTTCTCGTGGTGGTTCTCGGGTCTGATGCATCGCTACCCTGACCAGACGGATTTCGACCTCAAAATGCAGATCGCCGAGCTGGAATTTCTGCGCTCAAATACCGATGCACAGCGCGCCATGGCCACGAATTACGTAGGACTGCCCTATTGATGCAATCAATACGCGTAAATGGCATCAACCTGCACTGGCGCGAAGATGGAGACCCTTCGGGTCAACCGATCGTCTTTGCCAATTCGCTTGGCACCGACCTGCGTCTTTGGGACGACATCATTGCAGGCCTGCCCGAAGGCTATCGCGCGATCCGCTATGACAAGCGGGGGCATGGGCTGTCTGATTGCCCGCCAGCGCCCTATAGCATGGAGCAACTGGTGGCTGATGCCGAAGGGCTGATCGACGCGCTTGGCTTGCACGATGTGATTTTCATAGGTCTGTCGATTGGAGGGATGATCGGGCAGGGCTTGGCGGCCAAAAGTCCCGATCTGATCCGCGCTTTGGTGCTGTCAAACACCGCCGCCAAGATGGGCACGCCCGAGATGTGGCAAAGCCGCATGGCCCATATTCGTGAGGGTGGCCTTGCATCCATGGCGGATGCGGTGCTCGAGCGTTGGTTTGCGCCCGAGTTCCGCGCCTCGCCCGCCTGCATACCTTGGGGCCATATGCTGTGCCGCACCCCCGTTGAGGGTTATCTGGGATGTTGCGCAGCGATCGCCGAGGCCGACCTTTCCCCAAGCACCCGCACCCTGCGCCTGCCCGTCTTGGCCATCGCAGGCGAGTTGGACGGGGCAAGCCCCCCTGATCTGGTGCGCGGCACGGCGGATATGATCGCAGATAGCCAATTCCATATCATCCCCGCCACGGGCCACCTGCCCTGCGTCGAGGACCCCAAAACCTATTCCGCCCTATTGGCAGATTTTCTGAAGGAGACAGCGCATGTCTGACCTATTCGAGACCGGCATGAAGGTGCGGCGCGAAATTTTGGGGGATGCCCATGTGGATCGTGCCGAGGCGAATAAAACCGCCTTTGACGCGCCTTTCCAGACGCTGATCACCCATGCCGCTTGGGGCACGCTTTGGGCCGATGACACCATCAGCAGGCGCGAACGCTCCATGCTGACCTTGGCGCTTTTGGCCGCTTGCGGGAATTTCGAGGAAATTCCCATGCATATCCGCGCCACAGCCCGAACGGGCGCAAGCAAGGAAGATGTTATGCAAGCCTTCCAACATGTGGCAATCTATGCGGGCGTGCCCAAGGCCAACCATGCGATCAAGCTGGCCAAGGCAACCTATGCCGAGATGGAGGAGGCCTCAGATGAAGAATGATCTGCCGCGCAAAGGGGGCTATGTCGGGCGCGACCACTCGGTCCATCCCGATGCCTTCCATGCGCCCTATAAAACCAGCGTCAAACGGTCCCCGACAGCGGCACTTTTGTCCTTTCCATCCACCTTGTCCGAGGAAACAGGGCCCGTCTTCGGCCACAACATTCTTGGACCTCTTGATAATGATCTGATCCTGAATTTCGCAGCCCCTGAGCAGATGGCCATCGGCCCGCGCATCATCGTATATGGCCGTGTCATCGACGAGACAGGCCGCGGCGTTGCAGGCGCTTTGGTCGAGGTTTGGCAGGCCAATGCAGGCGGGCGCTATCGTCACAAGAAAGAGGGCTATATCGCGGCCCTTGACCCGAATTTCGGCGGCTGCGGGCGCTGCATCACGGATGAGCAGGGGAATTACGAGTTCCGCACTGTCATGCCTGGCCCCTATCCTTGGCCCAATGGCGCGAATGACTGGCGCCCCGCCCATATCCATTTCTCGGTCTTTGGACGCTCCTTTGCGCAGCGCTTGATCACCCAGATGTATTTCGAGGGCGACCCATTGATCTGGAAATGCCCGATTGTGGGCACCATCAAGGACAAAGCCTCGGCCGAGCGGTTGATCGCGCCCTTGGATATGACCCGCACCATCCCGATGGATGCGCGCGCCTATAAATTCGACATCGTGCTGCGGGGCCGTCGCCAATCTGTCTTTGAAAACCGTCCGGAGGGCATGTGATGCAAAAGCTTGACCTGCTTCATGAAACGGCCTCGCAAACCGCAGGCCCTTATGTCCATATCGGCTGCACACCAACCTTTTGTGGCATTGATATTTACGGGGGCGATCTTGGGGCTTCGATGAAAACGGGGCCTGTACAAGGCCCCGAGATCACCATCACAGGCGCAATCCATGACGGGATGGGCATGGTGATGAAGGACGCTATGATCGAGATCTGGCAGGCCGATGCCGCTGGTCTGTTCAACTCGCCCGAAGAAACACGCGGCGTGGCCGACCCGAATTTCAAAGGCTGGGGCAGGTCACCGGGTGATATGGAAACGGGCGAATTTACTTTTGAGACCGTCAAGCCCGGGCAGGTGCCTTGGCCTGATGGCAGGATGCAGGCCCCCCATATCAGCGTCTGGATCGTGGCGCGCGGGATCAATCTTGGCCTGCATACCCGCCTTTATTTCGAGGATGAGGCCGAAGCCAATGCGGTTGATCCGATCCTGAGCAGGATCGAGCATCAAAACCGCATCCCAACCCTATTGGCCAAGTCGCTTGGGGATGGCCGTTACCGCTTTGACGTGCATATTCAGGGGCCGAATGAAACAATCTTTCTGGATATGTAACCCATGACCGCACCCTGCATTATCTGCGTCGCCATCACTGGAAGTGTGCCGCAGAAATCGGACAATCCTGCCGTGCCGATTACGGTTACTGAACAAGTGGAAAGCACGCAGGCCGCCTTTGAAGCAGGGGCCACGATTTGCCATGCGCATGTGCGTCTGGAGGATGGCACGCCAAGCTCGGACCCTGACCGCTTCGCCCGCCTCAAAGAAGGGGTCGAGGCGCATTGCCCCGGCATGATCATCCAATTATCCACGGGCGGGAGATCGGGTGCAGGCCGCGCCCGTGGCGGCATGCTGCCTTTGCGCCCCGATATGGCCTCGCTTTCTGTGGGGTCCAATAATTTCCCCAGCCGCGTCTATGAAAACCCGCCCGATCTGGTGGATTGGCTGGCCGCCGAGATGCAGCGGTTTGAGATCAAACCCGAGATTGAGGCCTTCGATCTCAGTCATATTTTTCGCGCGGCAGAAATGCATAAAAACGGTCAATTAACTGGCACCCCTTATGTGCAATTTGTCATGGGTGTGAAGAACGCGATGCCTGCCGATCGGGAGGTTTTCGATTTCTATATCAAGACCTTCCACCGCTTTTTCGGGGAAGACGCCCCTTGGTGTGCGGCTGGAATTGGCGCAAACCAGATCGTTTTGAATGATTGGGCGATCTCGATGGGGGGGCATGCCCGCACGGGGCTTGAGGACAATATCCGCCTCAACCACAGCGCATTGGCCCCCTCGAACGCCGCACTTGTGCAGCGCACGGTTGAGGTTTGCGAGAAATATGAACGCCCAGTTGCAAATGTGGCGCAAGCCCGAGCCATCCTCGGGCTGCGCGCTGCTTAAGCGCTTGGATTAGCGCGGGGCCATCCGGATTGCGCCATCAAGGCGAATGGTTTCACCATTGAGCATCTGGTTGTCGAGGATATGGCACACCAGCGCGGCGTATTCTGCAGGCATTCCCAAGCGCGACGGATGGGGAACCTGAGCCCCCAGCGAATCCTGCACCTCTTGCGGCAACCCCTCCAGAAGCGGGGTCAGGAATAGGCCCGGCGCAATGGTGCAAACCCGAACGCCCTTATCCGCCAGATCACGGGCCATGGGCAAAGTCATCCCCACCACACCCCCTTTGGACGCGGCATAGGCCACCTGCCCGACTTGGCCTTCATAGGCCGCAACCGAGGCGGTATTCACGATAACGCCTCGCCCGCCATCATCCCCAGTTGGGTCAAGCGCCACCATGCGCGCCGCCGCTTGGCTAGCACAGTTGAAACTGCCAATCAGGTTCACACCAATCGTTTTGGCAAACATGCCTGCATCATGCGGCTCGCCTCGGGAAACGGTCTTGGCAGCAGGGCCAATGCCCGCGCAATTCACCATCACGCGCAATTGCCCGCCCGCCCCAAGTGCAGCATCAAAACCTGCGGCAACACTGGCGGGGTCCGAGACATCTACCTTGTGAAAGCTGCCACCGATCGCGGCGGCATGCGCCACACCCGCGTCTGCGTTGAGGTCAAACAGCGCGACCTTCAAACCTTTATCAGCCAGCGCTTGCGCGGTAGCCGCGCCAAGCCCTGAGGCACCGCCCGTTACAACCGCGATGCTTCCCTTTTCAAAAATCATGCTCACTCCTCCTCCAAACCTGTGCGCAATTTGCCAAGAATAGAGAGCAAAGCCCCCCGCTCCTGTTCGCTGAAATCCTTGAACATTCGATCCTCAAGATCCCGAATATCGCGCAAGACAACATCATAGGCGGCACAGCCCGCAGATGTTGGATGCAAGGCCTGCACGCGCCGATCACCTGGAACAGGCTCGCGTTTGACGAAACCGCGGCCTTGCAACTTATCGACCAGCGCAACAAGGCCCGAGCGCTCAATGCCCAACTGCCGCGCAACCTCGCTTTGGGTGATACCGGGATGGCTCATAACCAAGGAGAGGGTCGCAAATGCACTGGGGGTCAGATCATGCGGCTCAAGCACGCGGCGCGTGGCGCCTTGCACCAGCAAATTCGCACGTTTGAGGTTATATCCGATGAAGCCATCCAGCTGCCCCGCGCGGAGCTTTGCATTATCCTCAATCTGATCGGCCATGATCCCTCACTCAGTCTCGCGGCCTTGGACGGGCCTTTTGCAACACCAGCATTACAGCATAATGTTTAGCAGCGTAACAGTTATGTTGCACATACAAACTCGGGCTAGCCGCGCACCCAATCGGCAAAGCGCAAACCTTTGGCGGCGCAATCCTCGATCAGCGGGCTTGGCTTCCAGACAAGCGCATCCTCTTGGCTCAACTTTTGGAGGACCCCTAGAATGGCCTTGGCCCCGAGCGTATCGGCATAATGCATCAACCCACCCCGCCAGCGCGGAAAGCCATAGCCAAACACCGTTACCAGATCGATATCGCGGGCCGAGGCCGCAATGCCCTCGTAAAGAATATCACAGGCTTCATTAATCATCGCCATCAACATGCGGTGGCGGATGTCGTCATCGCTTAGCTCATAACGGGTGATCTTGGCAAAATGGGCCTCTTCCAAGGCCAGATCAGCGACAATCGGGTCTTCAACCTTGCCGCCCCCACCCGGATAGCGATACCACCCTGCTCCGGCTTTCTTGCCCAATTTGCCAAGCTCGATCATGCGGTCGGCAATCGGGATGTAGCGGCGGTTCGGGTCTCGGGTGGCATCAAGCCTGCGCCGATTGGCGAAGGCGATATCCAGCCCTGAAAGGTCCTGCGTCTCATAGGGGCCCATGGCATAGCCGAACTCGACCATGGCCTCGTCAATCTCCCATGGGGTAGAGGCATCCATCAACACGGTATCGGCGGCCTCGCGGTAGCGGAACAAGATACGATTGCCGATAAATCCGTCACAAACACCCGCCAGAACAGGAATTTTCCGCAGCAATTTGGCCAGAGCAAACCCAGTGGCCAAAGAGGTGTCGGAAGACGCATCCGCCCGCACGATCTCAAGCAATTTCATGATATGGGCAGGCGCAAAGAAATGCAGCCCCACCACGCGTGACGGGTCAGCGACCACGGCGGCAATCTCGTTCACATCCAGATAGGACGTATTGGTCGCAAGGATCGCGGTTTTTGGCAAATGGGCCTCAAGCGCCGTGAAGACCTGTTGCTTGACCTCCATGCTTTCAAACGCCGCCTCAATCGCCAGAGTGGCGGAGGATGCTTGCGCATAATCATGGGAAAAATTGATGCGCGCGCGGCGGTCCTCGGCAGCCTCATCCGTGATCAAACCGCGTTTCAGGCTTGCCTCGATGATCTTTTCGACATTCGCGCGCGCCCGCGCCACGCCTTCTTCATCCGTTTCCAACAGGGTCACACGCAGCCCTGCATTGAGCAGCGCATAGGCGATCCCTGCCCCCATTGTGCCACCACCCACAACGGCCACATGCTCAAGCGCGACAGGTTCTGCAACCAACCAATCAGGCGCTTTCGCTGCGCGTTCCGAGAAAAACATATGCCGCAAGGCGCGCGCCTGATCGGAGTGGCGCAACTCGAGAAACTGTTTACGCTCCGCCGCCAACCCCTCAGCCATCGGCACCTCAGCGGTCCCCGCGATCAGGTCAATCGCAATCAATGGCGCGTCCACACCGCGCATCCGCTTGAGCGCCACTTCGCGCGCCGCCTCAACCGCCTCGGGGGCGGGGGTGGGCGCGGACAAATCACAGATCTGCGCACTCAGTTCAATCGTTCCCAGATCAAGCGAGGCCGCCAAAGCAACAGGGTCATCAGCGATGCCATCGACAAGGCCTATTTCCTCAGCCTTTTGTGCCGAAACAGGCTTGGCCGTGGGGATCATTTCAAGCGCTTGTTTGATGCCAACCAAGCGCGGCAAACGCTGCGTTCCGCCCGAGCCGGGGACGATGCCCAAATTCACCTCGGGCAAACCGATCTGTGCCTTGGGGGCGATGATGCGGTAGCGGCAGGCAAGTGCCAATTCACATCCGCCACCAAGGGCGACCCCATTAATGGCTGCCACCCACGGAACCTCGGAGGCCTCGATCTGGTTGATAATATCGTTGAGATGCGGCTCAAGCGCAGGCCCGTCGAATTCGCGGGCATCCCCGCCGGCAGCAAAGGCGCGCCCCTGTCCCGACAAAACCACCCGTGACAGGCCTTTTTCACCCGTCACCCAATCAATTGCGCGCTGCAAACCGTCGCGCGTGGCAAGGCCGATTGCATTGACCGGAGGGTTGGCCATTTCGACAAAGGCAACCGCCCCGTTCCGGTGAAATTCAACGCTCATATGGACTCCCAAGGATTTTGCGTTTTATTGCACCTTGTGCGATAAATTGCAAATTCGACGGAGGGGCAAAATGTCTGAAAACCCAGTTCTTTTTGACGTGAATGATGGCATTGCCATGGTCCGGCTGAACCGCCCTGAACGTTTGAACGCAGTGACCCGACCGCTGATGATCGGGCTTGCCGATATTTTGCGCAAATTGTCTGAGGATGATGCCGTGCGGGTGATATGCCTGACGGGTGAAGGGCGCGGATTTTGCGCAGGTCAGGACCTCTCGGAGCGTGATCCGCGCGCCCATCCCGATGGCTTCGATCTTGAGGCGCTCCAGATCGAATTGTTCCACCCCGTTGTGACGCTCATCACCTCCATGCCAAAGCCTGTGCTGGCCAAGGTCAATGGCGTGGCCGCAGGTGCAGGCGCAAGCCTTGCGCTGGCCTGTGACTTCGTGATCGCCGCCGAAAGCGCCAATTTCACTCAGAGCTTTTCCAAGGTCGGACTGTCTGTTGATGCAGGTGGCGGGTGGCATCTGACCCATGCGCTTGGCCCCGCGCGCGCCAAGGCCGCCCTGATGCTGGCCGAGACGATCAGCGCAACTGAGGCACACGCCTTGGGGCTGATCTACAAAGCCGTGCCCGAGGACGCCCTTGATGAAAGCACTGATGCGCTGCTGGCACAGCTTGCCCGCACGCCGCGCATGGCCCTCGCCTCAATCAAGAAAAGCGTGGCCGCCGCCAGTTCGGGTATGGATTTTGAAGCCTATCTCAAAGCCGAAGCCGCCGCCCAAGGCGCAGCAGGTCGCCACCCTGACTATGCCGAAGGCGTCCTGTCTTTCCTTGAGAAACGCAAACCGAATTACCGCTAAAACGCGCTGCGTGAGATGACCTGAGCAACCCGAGATAAAAGGCGCAATGCCCTAGTCTAGGAAATGGCGCGCCTCGACCAAAGCCAGCAAACCCGCCAGTGATTGCTCGAGATTTTGGGCAGATGTATCCAGCTGCGCATGCGCACGATCATAAAGCGCTTCGCGATTAACAAGGATGGATTTCAGCTGTGCCATCGCCTCGGGGTTGCCTGCCATCGGGCGTTCATCCCCTTGGGCGCGCACGCGGTCCATATGTTCCTGCGGGCTGGCTTTGACCCAAACGGTATGAAACCGCGATAGCAGTTTGTTATAGGTCGACGTCTCGGAGACGATCCCGCCTGCCACTGCCAAAACCACGCGGTCATAGGTGGCGACCACACGGTCAAGCGCATCGGCCTCCAGCTTGCGATACCCTTCCTGTCCGTAAAGCGCGATGATCTCATCCACAGGCATACCGCCATGGTTTTCGATCTCGCGGTTCAATTCCACAAAAGGCGCGCCAAGCTTTTCGCCGAGCATGCGCCCCAAGGTGGATTTCCCCGCGCCGCGCAATCCTACAAGACATAGACGTTGCGCGCGCTGTGTTCCCGCACTGTCATAGTTCAACAGACGCAGCACAGCTTCCTGCGTGGAATGGTCGGCAACACGGAACAGATCAGCCACTTGCAAAAGGTCGGATTCCCAAGGGTCTTCCGCACCGACCAAGCTCTCCAAGCTTTGATCAAGGGCAATCGCGACCCGTTTGAGAAGCCCGATCGAGATATTCCCCTCACCGCCTTCAAGCTGCGCAAGATAACGCGGCGAGACACCTGACATCTCGGAGAGAACACGGCGCGGCACGCCCTTCAGCTCACGCGCTTTGCGCACCCGCGCACCCACTTGGCTGAGAAGGGCCGCCACCTCGATATCGGCGAGGGTATCGCCGTCTACCTGTGTGGCGTTTCCGCTGAATGTCGTGATCTCGGCCATGTGCTGCTCATATGAATTATAATGCACATGATAGCCGTGCCGTTGCAGAATTCAAAGACTTAAAACGAGGTTGCGCCCACTCAGCTTGGTAGGAATTCTTCGACCAATTTGCGAATGGTTTCAGGCGGTGGCTGCTTTTTGAACGCATCCGCCTTGGTGAAGACACTGACGAAATTGCCCGAGAAACATAAGGTGCCATCCTGCTCGGCCTCAACGCGGAACTCGATGGATGTTTCCCCGAGGCGAACAGGCCAGACATGGCAGATCAGACGGTGACGCGGTGTAACGGGCGCGTGGAAATCAAGCGACATATGCACGAAAGGCGTGCCCATATTGCGGTCGATCTCCATCTGGAACCAACCATCGCCACCCAATCGTTCCTCCCACCATGCATTGATCGCATCAAGGGCAAACCAAGGAAGGCGGCCCGTATAGGCGATGCGCGCAGGGTCGCAATCGCCCCAAGTAACGCGGATTTCATGCCGAAAGGCAGTGTCGGGGCGCGCGGTCATTTAGCTGTGCCGCCCCTCAATAGGTTTCGACATGGTAGCGGCCATCTTCGCGCAATTTGGTGCGCAGACCCTCCCAGTCCTCACCGATATTTTCTGCGATCTGGGCAAAGGCTTTGTCCACGCCTTCCTCCATGCCACGCAAACCGCAGATATAGACATAGGTCTTTGGATCGGACAGCAGTTCACCCACACGCGCAGCCTCCGAGAGCAGACGATCCTGCACATATTCCTTGGGCGCGCCCTCAACACGGCTATAGACAAGATGTTGTTCCAGAATTTCGGAGGGCACCTTTTTCAAAGGGCCGAAATAGGGCAACGCTTCGGGCGCGCGGGCGCCGAAGAACATCGTCATCCCGCCCGATGGCCCTGTTGCCGCGCGCTGGCGACGCATGGTGAAAGCCCGCATGGGAGCCGAACCTGTGCCCGTGCAAATCATCAAGAGTTTCGCATCAGCTTCATCGGGCATCAGGAAGGTCGCGCCGAAGGGGCCGGTCACCTGAACCTCATCGCCCACACCCAGATCGCACACATAGTTGGAGCAAAGCCCGTTTTCCTCACGCTTCACGGTCAGCGAGATATTGTTGAAATTCGGACGCTCGCCATCACGGGGCGAGGAGATGGAGTAGAGCCGCGGAAGATGGGGTTTGCCATCTGCATCCAACCCCGGAGGTATGATACCAACCGATTGTCCTTCCAGCACCGGAAAGGGCAAGGCCCCCAAATCAAGAATGATATGGCGCACATCATGCGTGGGGTCTTTGGTCAGGGCCAGATTGCCCGTGACCTTCGCCGTGGCAGGCTTGCCAAGCGTATACATATTCACCGAAGCTTTCGCAGCACTTGCAGGGGCTTTGGCCTTGCCGCCTGCGCCCTTATGGGCATCAGCCAGCAACTTGGCCATTTCCTCATCCAGCGCCTCAAGCCCTGTATCGGCCTCATCGCTGCCAAGCTCTTCCTGCTCGGGCAATTCATCCCAGCCATATTGATCTTCAAGGCTGTAGGGTTCGGCCACCACGCGCCATTCATCGATCGAGCCTGTGGGGCAAACGGGAATGCAATCCATGCAAAAATTGCAGCTTTCCGCATTCACAACGACATTATTATCGTCATGTTCGATCGCGCCCACAGGGCAGGTCATCTCGCACGTGTAGCAGCGGATGCAAATCTCGGGGTCGATCAGGTGTTGCTTGAGAGGCTTATTCATTGCGCGCTCCGCGTGTCAGGATGGTGTCGGGCAGGGTCATGACCTCAATCAAGGCCTGACAAAGACCCGTGCATTTCGTGCAACCGATGCACGGACCCGAGAGAGAGGCCACATCTTGCGACAAGCGTGTAACACGATCAGCCGCGCCAGCTTTGAGTTGCATCTGCATGATCTCTCTCCCCCTCAGGTCAGCGAAAGGGGCAGCGCGTTGCCGCCCCTTGCTTGATCACCTTACGCCATATGCAGTTTGACGTATTCAAAATCGCCAGGCTTGTTATCGATGCCCACTTTCGGGGGCGAAATCCAGCTTGCGAATTTTCCGGGCTCATAGCAGGGCTTCATCAGGGATTGGATGAAATCGCCATCTGCCATGGTCGGCAGCCAATCGGGGGCCTTCTGATCCCATTCCGCCTGCGAAATGATATCGCCCTCTGGGTTGGCCTTGATCGCCGAGAACACGCCGATCTGGCGGTGGAAGGCTTCATGCGGCAGCGCCAGTTGGAATTCGACACCGGCTTTTTCGATGATCTTGTTCCAGCGCCCGATGCCACCCGATGCGTCACGGATATAATCATCACGCAGACGCATATTGATCGCGGTCAGGGCAGGCACGTCTTCGGCCACAATAGCGCCGTCCTTGACGGTCCGTACGATATAGCTGTCATTTTTCAGCTGGTGGTCGTCATCCAGACGCCCTTCCATATAGCGACCCTTGATGCCGCAATTGAAGGCTGTGGCCGCATTGGTCGAAACTTCCTGACCAAAGAGATCAAGGCTGAGCGAGTAATGCAGGTTCAGCTTTTTCTGAATTGTGGGCAGGTCGATTACGCCAAGGTCACGGATCTTATCGATGTCATAGGGGTCTGTGATGCCCGCTTTGTTCATCGCCTCGACGGTGGCTTGGATCGTACGGCCAACACCCGTTTCGCCTACAAACATGTGATGCGCTTCTTCGGTCAGCATGAAGCGGCAGGTCCGGCTGAGCGGGTCAAAACCCGATTGCGCCAAGCTTTCCAGCTGCATCTTGCCGTCACGGTCGGTGAAATAGGTGAACATGAAGAAAGACAACCAATCTGGTGTTTCCTCATTGAACGCACCCAACATGCGCGGCGCTTCTTCCGAGCCCGAGGAGCGCTGCAGCAAATCATCCGCTTCTTCGCGGCCATCCTTGCCGAAATATTTGAACAGCAGATAGACCATCGCCCACAGGTGACGGCCCTCTTCTACGTTGACCTGAAACAGGTTGCGCATGTCGTAAAGCGATGGCGCAGTCAGGCCGAGGAAGCGCTGCTGCTCAACCGATCCAGGCTCGGTATCGCCCTGAATGACGATCAGACGCTTGACCATATTGCGGTATTCACCCGGCACTTCCTGCCAAGCTTTCTCGCCCTTATGCTCACCAAAGGGGATCACGCGCTCTTCATTTTGTGGCGCAAGCAAAACGCCCCAACGGTAATCGGGCATCTTCACATAGTCGAACTTCGCCCAACCCTTCGGGTCCACCGAGACCGCTGTGCGCAGATAAACCATCGATTCCTGAAAGTTCTGCGGGATCAGGTCATTCCACCAGTTGATATAACCGGGGTGCCAACGCTCCAGCGCTTTGAGAACCTTGCGGTCAGCACTCAGCCCCACATTATTGGGGATTTGGGTGTCATAGCTCACATTGATCAGATCAAGCATCATACTCTCCATTCAGAAGCGGGGCTGGCCCGCACGTTACCTTTGCAACGGTACCGATCACTGTCGGAGCCCGTGAGGCGGGTTTGCCCCCACCAAGCAGAGCGCGCCTAGACGCGCTCCATATTGTAATCGCCCCGAACGCCAGTGCCGTAGCGCTGCAACGCGCCATCCGCACCAACCGCATTTGGTCGATTGAAAATCCAGTTCTGCCATGCCGTCAGACGCCCAAAGATACGGGTTTCCATCGTCTCGGGGCCTGCAAAGCGCAGATTGGCCTCCATCCCCGTCATCGCATCGGGCGAGAAGCTTGCGCGCTCCTCCATGAAGACGCGGATCTCGTCTTCCCAATCGATGTCGTCAAGGATCATGGTCACAAGGCCCAGCTCATCGGCGTCTTCCGCCTCCAAAGCCTCATCCATCCGCGCCTTGGCCGCATCCACGGCCTCGGGCTCGCCAAGAAAACGGGTTTCAAGGCGGGTCAGGTCATTACCCATCGGGAAGGGGCCGAAATTGGCATCGCTCAGGGTGACAGCAGCCAGCGGGCGGTTATCGCCCTCGAATTCGTCTTCCATCATATAGGAGCGGTCCACCGCAAAGAGTAGCTCGGCCACAACGCCTGCAAAGCAGGAGCCATGCTCGACCAGCGCCACCAAGGAGCGCGAGGTCACATCGACCCGCTTGAGCACACGTTTCCAATATTTCAGCACCTCATTGGCCAGCCAATGATCAGCATTTTCCAGCAGCAAGGCCTCATGCGACAAAAGCTTGTCCGCGTCGCCCTGCGTATGGAAAGCCCAAAGGCCAAGCTCCATCTCGTTGAGGCGCAGATGCAGGATCGCATCATCCAATTCACGCGCAAGGCGCAGCATATAGGCCTCGGCGCCTTGGGCGGTGAAAGCGTCCATATCCTTCGGCGCATCGTCTTTCGGGCCATGGATCATGATCGTGGCCTTGCGACCTGCGCGATCTACCGTGACCTCAACGGTGGAATAGGTCACCGAGCCATCTTCGCCAAAGCTGCGCTGCAGGGGTGTCAATGCGATCCCCTTGGCGACATCTGCCTTTTTGGAATTGGCTGCGAATTCTTTGGCGCGGGCGATGACGGTTTCGTCAAATTTGGAATTGGCCACAACCTCATCCACCAAGCGCCAGTCTTTTGCACGCTGGCCCTTCACGCCTTCTTCGACCGAACAGAAAATATCGGCACGGTCGCGGCGCACCTTGCGCTTGTCGGTCACACGGGTCAAGCCACCTGTTCCGGGAAGCACCGCCAAAAGCGGGACCTCGGGCAGAGACACCGAAGACGTGCGGTCATCGGTCAGCATGATGTAATTGCAGGCCAAAGCCAGCTCATACCCGCCGCCCGCACATGCACCTTTCACAGCCGCAATATATTGCTGGCCTGAATCTTCTTCGGCCGCCTCAAAGGTATTGCGGGTTTCATTCGTGAATTTACAGAAATTAACCTTATGGCTATGCGCCGCCCCACCTAGCATGCGGATATTAGCGCCCGCGCAAAACACTTTATCCTTGGCCGATTGCATGACCACGGTTTTGACCTCGGGATGCTCGAACCGCATACGCTGCACGATATCAGCAAGCTCGATATCCACGCCCAGATCATAGGAATTGAGCTTGAGCTGATAGCCATCAAAAAGGCCACCATCCTCGTCTACATCCATGAATAGATTGGCCACAGGCCCATCATACTCCACCTTCCAGTGGCGATATGTGGACGGGTCCACCTGAAAATCGATGACCTTGGACATGGTGTATCCTTTCCCTCGTTAGTTGCATTATAGTGCCGCGCGAAACGGAGTAAAGGCTCGGCAAGAAAAAAGTTAGCGACTTATCCTGTTGTTTTTATGTATAAAACAGGTGCCTTACTCAGTATTTAACAAAATATGCACTATATTGCACTAATTTTCAACTGAGTCGTTTGCAATTAAATGCACATGCGCCACCAATTCGCGCAGATCACCCTGTGACATCTCCAGCACCGCACCATCGGCACGGCGAAACGCATCCTCAAAAAGGGCATCGGCTTGGGCATAAAGCCGCGCTGCCGCCTGCGGGCGCTGCATACGGATTTTCAAACCAGCATTGGCAAGCTGCACCAGAGCTTGCACAAAAACACGCTCGGCACTGTTTGGGGGGCAGGCCGTCCAAACGGGTTCCAGCATCTCATGGGCTTCCCAGAAATAGGCCTCCCTGAGAAAGACCAGCCCCGCCGCATAGGCCTGACTGCGCGCCAACCCCTCGGCGGGGGTCGCCGCATCCACATCTTTCAGATGATCGAACAATTCCTCGTCATGGCGCGGGCTCTGCCCTGGCACATAGGCATGGGGCGGCCGCCAGCTGAGGGGTGATTGCGCACTCACAAGCCGCCAAGTCTTGCGTTGCTTTGTAGACGCTCCAGCAGGGCTGGACCTCCCTGAATAGCGGTGCGCTGCATATGGAAGCGCAAACCGCGCAAGCCACCCAGCTCCTCACCGCCGCCTGCCCGACCTGGCCCGCCATGGGTGCATTGCGGCATGACGATCGCGTGGCCCGTATGGTTTTTACCAACCTCTTCATCGACAACCAAAACCCGCCCGTGCCAAGGGGCGAGGCCTAAGATAACAGCGTCCTGCACGGCGGGATCATTGGAGAACAGGCTCAAGGCAAGCGAGCCTTCTGCCTTGGATGCCAAGGCCATCGCCTGATCCAGATCGCTATAGGGCAGCATGGTGGCAACTGGGCCGAAAACCTCGATCTCATGCACGAGTTTCGCGCCCGCGGGATCCGTGCAGCGCAAAAGCATCGGTGCCACAAAACCCGATTGCGCAGCGACTTCCCCAAGAGGCGCCTCACCAACCACCGAGCATTCCGTGGCCAGCTTGGCGATCTTTTCCAGCGCCTCGGTCTTTTGGGCCGCATTAATCAATGGGCCAACCCGCGTAGCCTCCTCTGCGGGGTCGCCCACAACAAGCGTGCCAAGCTTTGAGGCCACCGCTTCTCCAAAGGCATCGGCATGGGCGGCGGGCACAAAGATACGGCGGATATTCGTGCAAAGCTGCCCCGCCTTGACGCTCAGCGCCTTGACCACCTCGCGCACTGCCAGATCGAAAACAGGCGTTCCAGGTGCTGCATCCTGTCCAAGGATAGTCGCATTGACCGAATCCGCCTCGATGGTCACGCGACAGCCAGACGCGATAACATTCTCATGGCGCGAAATCATCTGGCCCGTCGCAGCCGAGCCTGTGAAGGCGATGGAATCCATTGGCCCGACCGCTTCAAGCAGAGCCTCGCCCGCCCCGCAGATCAGGCTGAGTGCGCCTTCGGGCAGCACCTTCGCCTGCGCCACATCCCGCACCATTTCATAAGACAGAAGCGCCGTCGCCGTGGCAGGCTTGGCGATGGAGGGCACACCCGCCAGCATGGCAACGGCCACCTTCTCCCACATGCCCCAAGAGGGGAAATTAAACGCATTGATCTGCACGGCCACGCCGGGGCGGGTTGTCCACAGATGCTGTGCTACGAAGACAGGTTCCCGCCCGAGTTGATCGCGGCCGTCTTCAAGCATCGTCTTCGCATCACCAAGGCTTTTGGCAAGGAAGGCGTAATATTTCAGGGTCCCGATACCACCATCAATATCGATCGAGGCATCCACGCCCGTATTGCCTGAATTGCGCCGCGCGATCTCGACATAGCGGTCGCGATTGGCCCCCAGAACCTCGGCCACAGCTTTGAGCAAGGCACCACGCTCGGCGAAGCTGAGGGACCGCAAGGCAGCCCCGCCCGTCTCACGCGCGAAAGCAACGGCCGCTTTCACATCAAGCCCTGTCGCATCAGCGCGGGCGATTTCCTCACCCGTTACCGGATTGACCAAAGCGCGGCCCTCGCCTGTGCCTTCGACCCAAGTATTCTGAAGATAGCTTTGCAGTTTCATGCGATTTTGACGCTCTCGTTTTCAATGCGGATAAGATGCGCGCAGAACTGGGCCACGGCATCAATAACGGCTTGGGGTTGGTCGATATGGGGGGAATGGCGGCAGTCATCCAGAATGACGGTATCAACGGGCGCATAGCTGCGCGTCTCGATCTCCTCGATCTGGGCCAGCGTGCCATATTGGTCCTGCCGCCCCTGAATGGCCAGCGTTGGGATGCGGAAATAATCAATCACTTCGCCAATATCCCATTTCTTGAAGTCGGGATGAAGCCATGCCTCATTCCAGCCACGGAAACTATGTTCAGGATCATTGTGATATTTGCCAAGCCGCGCTTTCATATCGGAAGTGGCGAAACTTTCACGCGCCTGAGCGATTGCGGCAAGGCCCACCTCTTCAGTGAAGAAATGCGGTGCGATCAGCACAAGCCCACGCACGCGGAAATCGTTGAGCGAACCTGCATAGATCGCAGAAATCGAGGCGCCATCGGAATGGCCCAAAAGCACCCCGCTTTGAAAGCCGAAAGCGTCCAGCACCTGCGGTAGAACCTCAAGCGCCTCTTGGGTCATATAATCAAGCGGACGCGGAAGATCGGCCGCCTCCGATCCGCCATATCCCGCACGGGAATAGACAAACACGCCAAGCCCTGTCGCCTCGGCCAGCTTTTGCGGAAAATCCCGCCAGAGAGCGATACAGCCCAAACCTTCATGCAACATCACAATCGTTGGCGCTTGATCAGGTGCGGGGCCGAAACAGGCATATTCCAGTGCTTTGCCGCCAGCCGTGATCTTGCCAGTTGCGCCATCAGACCAAGTCACACTCATGCATCCACCTCACGTAGTTTGAAGCGCTGGATTTTGCCTGTGGCCGTTTTTGGCAGATCATCGACGATCTCGATCCAGCGGGGATATTTCCATTTTCCGATACGTTCTTTGACGAAATCCTTCAGCCCGTGCTGGACATCTGCAGCGTCGCTTCCGTTTTTCAGCACGATGAAGGCTTTGGGTTTTTCCAAACCATCCGAGTCACGCGCAGCAACAACGGCGGCCTCCAACACGTCATTATGGGCCGACAGGGCCTGCTCAATCTCGAAGGGGCTGACCCAGATACCCGAGACCTTGAACATGTCATCCGTGCGCCCGCAATAGACGAACCTTTCGCCCTCCTGCCGGATGTATTTATCACCCGTGCGGGTCCATTCGCCTTCAAAGGTTGTGCGGCTCTTGTCGCGTTTGTTCCAATAGCCATCCGCCGCCGACGCACCGCGCACCAGCAATTCACCGACGCCGCCAATCTCGACATCCGCGCCCTCTTCATCAACGCAGCGCAGATCATATCCGGGCACGGCAGTCCCCGAGGTGCCATAGATAACATCGCCCACGCGGTTCGACAGGAAGATATGCAACATCTCGGTGGAGCCGACCCCATCCAGAATATCCACACCCCAAACCTCCCGCCAACGATTGCCGATCTCCTCAGGCAGGGCCTCGCCCGCTGACACGCAAAGCCGCATGGCGGATGGAGGCGTTTCCCGCCCGTCAAGCGCTGCCAATGTGGCGGCATAAAGGGTCGGAACCCCATAGTAGATCGACGGTTTCATCTCCGAGATGATCTGCAAGACCGCATCGGGAGTTGGCCTGCCATTGAACAGGATTGTCGTCGCCCCGACCGACATCGGGAAGGTCAGCGCATTGCCCATGCCATAAGCAAAGAAGATCTTGGCCGCCGAGAACACCAGATCATCCTCGCGGATCCCCAGAACCTGCGCGCCATATGTGTCTGATGTCGCCTTCAGCGCCCCATGCACATGCCGCACACCTTTTGGCTGCCCCGTGGAGCCCGAGGAATAGAGCCAAAAGGCCGTCTCATCTGCGGAAACCTCAATCGCGGGCAGAATATCGGCCCCGTCCATAAAGGCCTCATAGGATAGGGTGCCTTCAGGCGCATCGTCCCCAATCACCACGATCTTGCGAAGATCAGGGCAAAGCCGCGCGGCGGGCATGACCACATCCAGTAACTCCGCCGAGACAAACAGGATTGCAGCACGGCTATCCTTCAGGATCACCTCATAGACGCTGGTTGCAAGCAGTGTGTTCAGCGCCACAGGGATGGAGCCCGATTTCAACCCGCCCCAGAAAATCTCAGGGTATTCCAACTGATCCAGAACGAGGCAGGCCATGCGCTCTTCACGGTGGATGCCCGCGCGTTTGAGCGCCCCTGCCACTTGGCCCGACCTTGCGGCCAATTCTCCATAGCTTTGGCTGCGTTTTGCCCCTGCCGCCTCCATGAAGGCGGGCTTGTCGTCGCGGCCTTCTTCTAGATGGCGATCAACAAAATAGAGCGCTGCATTATCATGTGTCATTCAGTCCCCCTCCCAAAGGCGCTGAGTGCATTACTTTCCAGTGAACTCGATAGCTCCTTCTGGAAGAAGATAGAGGATATAGGCATCGCCTCCGCTGACGGTCGGATGATGCTCCGAGCCCGCGCCATAGACATACCAGCCCTCGGCCCTGCCATCGAAACGCGGCGCGCCTTCAATGGGGAAAATCGCGCCGATCTCGCCATTGGTATGGATATGATGGGGGCCAGCCACGTCTTTCATGCGCACGACATCAACACTGAACTCCGCCGCTGCTGTGCCGGGTTTGACCGCGCGGCCAAATTTGATCCCGCCCATTTCGCGCGACATCAGCCAGCCCTCGGCCTCGCCTTGCGCACAGAGTTTGGACAGGGTGATGAAATCATCCGAGTTGGCAGCGAATTCGCTGTTCAACCGCGCCTCTAGCGCCTCATCCAAGGGTGCTCCGGAAATGGCATTGGCCACTTTCCCAACCAATTCGACGAATTGCGTCTCGGACATGAAACCCTCCCTGGCTTTGCTGAGTCGGCATTATATTGGCTATATAATGCAAACTCACACCCGATCAGGCAAGTGTTTTGACAGCTTTATGCATTTTTTTGCATAAAGTTCCGCACGAGGTGGCTCACCCCACCCGAATAAGCACCGCCATCGCACTATCGCCAGCCGCGCAGCCTTGGAACAGGCCCAAACCACCACCGCGCATTTCCAGCTCTTCGATCATCTCCATGATCCCGCGAAGCCCTGTTGGCCCCTGCGGATGCCCCCAGATCAGGGAGGAGCCGAAATTGTTCATCTTGCGCCAATCAAGATCAAACGCCCTTGAGAAGGCAATATCATTCACCGCAAAGGGGTTATGGGATTTGAACACATCGACATCCGTGATCGCCAAACCCGCCTGCGCCAAGACCCGCTTGGTGGCCTCGATCGGGGCGGCTGGCATATGGCCTTTTTCTTCGCGGGCTTGCGCCAAGGCAAGAACCTCAACCACAGGTTTAGAACTGCCCGCTATTTCCTGCGCGCGCGCACGATCTTTGACCACAACCATACCTGCATTGCCGTCAGCGGGGTGGGTCTGGCCCGCAAAGGTCACCGTGCCGCCCTGTTTCACAGGCCGAAGCCCTGCCATTTTCTCAACATCGAGGGGCTGAACCCCTTGGTCACCCTCCAGCACGGCAAGGGTTTTGCGAAAGCGCGCATCGGGCACGTCGAATGTGGCCTGCATATAGCGTTTTTGAAAGGCGCGATCATCCTTGAGCGCATCTTGATATTGGCCATGACGATAGGCCACGACCTCATGCTGTTCGGCGGTCTCGATTCCGAAACGCGCAGCGACATTTTCGGCGGTATCGACCATCGCGCCGCAAGCATAGGGATCATTGCTGAAACTGCGCAGCACCCAATCCTCGGATTGGCCCGTGCCGCCAACCCCCGTGGGCGCGGGGAAATAGATATGCGCCCCGTTCGAGGTGCGATCCCCCGCCGCCAGCAGGGCCACGCTTCCCTCACCGCGGGCGAAATCCCCCGCAGCATTTGCCAAAAGGCGCGGGCCTGTCGCGCAGGCTTGGTTGACGGTCGGGCAGGCCAGATGTTCGGCCCCGATCATCGCGGTAAACCATGGGCCTGCATAAAAGCAATCGGGCTGGATGACGGTCCAGCCATAGACTGCCATATCGAAAACCTCGGGCGCGATATCGCGCTCGGCCAAGGCTTCCTTGGTGACATGGGCCGCAAACTCGATGGAATGAAGATGGGCCAAAGCGCCCTGCCAGCGGGCGAAAGGTGTCGACCAATAAGCGCCATAGGGTATGAACATCAGCTTGCCCTCAAATATGGATCACAGCTTGATCGGCATCGTCATAAAGCCGCGCCAACAAGCCCGCGCGCCGCGTCAGAATTTTGCGGAAGTTGAGATTGCCTTTGGCCGTCATCTCGCCATCCCCCATCGAGGGCGGCTCGCTGAGCACCAGCGCCCGTGAAATCCGACTGGCCAAGCCTTGGCTTTTGCGCCCCTCCAGCTTCGCGATCACGGCTTTGGACAAAGCCTCACTGATCAAAGCACCGCTTGCATCCTCAGCCCCGTCCGCCATCGCCAGCGCCTCGGGCGAGGGGAAGATGAACAGACCGATCTCGGATTTATCCGCCCCGCAAATCACGATGTCTTGGCACAGCGGCGCAAGCTCGCCCAGAAGCTCAAGCCGCAGATTGGCGGCGCGCACCCAAGTGCCTGTCATCAGCTTGAAATCTTCCGAGATACGCCCGTCAAAGCGCAGACCGAGATTGATATCCTCGGCATTCACGAATTTCACCGCATCCCCAGAAATCAGGAAGCCTTCTTCGTCAAAAAGCTCATCCGTTTTTTCGTCATTCTGGAAATAGCCTGGCGTGATATTGGGGCCGCGCACCCGCAGATCGCAGCGCATATCTTCATCAGGGATCAGCTTGACCTCACAGCCCGTCATCGGCACGCCGATAATGCCCGAGGCAGTCGTGGGTTCATGCACGATCAAACAGGCAGGCGCGGTTTCGGTCATCCCCCATGACGAGGTCATCAAGGGGACATCCCCGCGCACTTCACGCGACATCGCCTCAAGATCAGCCCAGACATCCTGCGGCAGCGAGGCGCCTGCGTAAAAGATCATATCGAGATCCGAGAAATAGCTTTGGCGCAATTCTGCATCCTCGCGCATGGCATCGCGCAGCATGGCGAAGCCAACGGGGACATTGAACGCCAAAGTGCCATTCATCAGGCGATTGTTTTCGATGGTCTGCCCCACCAGCGCCTTCACGGGTTTGCCCGCATCGATATAAAGCGAGCCGCCATTGGCCAGCATCATGTTGAAGTTATGCGAGCCGCCGAAAACATGGTTCCAAGGCAACCAATCCACGATGCGCGGCGGACGCGCCCTCAGGAAGGGCATGGCATCGGCAATCTGGCTTTGATTTGCGCAGATCATACGCTGCGTGGTGATCACCGCTTTGGGGTTGGAGGTGGAGCCCGAGGTCATCAGGTATTTCGCCACCGTATCAGGCCCGACCTTTGCGGCCACTGCATCAAGGTCAACGCCGCTATCGCCTTTGAGCAGGTCTTCGAAAGAGGTGACGCCGTCGCCCGCATTGCGGCTTGCAACCTTCTCGACGCCCTCGAACACTTCCAAAGCCAAGGCCCCTGCATATTTCGCAGCATCATCGGCAAAGACCAGTTTCGGCTTCACCAGATCGGCGCAATAGGTGATCTGGCCATTGGCCGCGGGGATCAGCGAATATTGCTCGGCCAATGGAACGGTCGGAATGCCCGCATATTGCGCAGCCAAAGATAACAGGCCGTGATCCACGCCATTGCCCGACAGGATCATGATCGGCGTGTCGCCACCCAGACCCCGTGCAAGCAGGCTGGATGCCAAGGCGCGCACCATCTCACGGGCTTGGCCATAGCTGACCTCGCGCCATGCAGCGCCCGATCGTTCGGCGATGAAAACGGCATCTGGCGTGCGGGCCGCCCAATCATCAAGCCAGTCACCCGATTTCGATACATAATCGCTCAGCTCATAGCCTGAGCGCAGTATGATCGATCCGTCCTCGCGAATTTCGCGCTGGACATTATGAGGCAGATATTTGCCGCTCATATCAATTTCTCCTCCCTCGGCGGGGCTGTCAGACCCGCCTCCCCTGCAAATCCAATTCGCCGCCTAGCGGAATTTCGGCGCGCGCTTTTCAAGGAAAGCCTTGAGGCCCTCCACCGCATCAGGACTTGTCTGCGCCAAGGCGGCACAGAGGCTCTCGACAAAGAGCCCGTCCGATTGGGACATATCATTGATCCGCGAAATCGCCTGAATCATGAAGTAATTCGACAAAGGCGCATTGCCTGCGATCTGGCGGGCAAGCTCCTTGGCGCGGGTCAGGGCCTCGCCCTCGCCGACAACGTAATGGGCAAGCCCAAGGGCCATGCCCTCCTCAGCGCTATATTTACGGCCCGTCAGCATCATTTCGGTCATGCGGTCCGGCCCCAAAATACGCCCGACCCGTGCGGTGGCACCGCCGCCCACAAAGATGCCGCGCCGCCCTTCGGGCAGTTGGAACAGGGTTGAGGGCTCGGCCACACGCACATGGGTTGCCGATGCAATCTCAAGCCCGCCTCCCATCACAGCGCCATACATAGCCGAGACAACAGGCAGCCCGCCAAACTGGATTTTATCGATCACTGCATGCCAATGGCGGGAATGGTAGATCCCCTCCTCGGCTTCGCGGTGGACATGTTCGGACAGATCAAGCCCTGCACAAAAATGCCCGCCCGAGCCCGTCAGCACAACCGCCCGCACGCCCTTGGGCGGGGCCGAGAAAAACACGTTCAACTCTTCGATAAACGCATCCGAGACGGCATTGCGCTTATCGGGGCGGTTGAAGGTCAACACGGCGATATCATCTTCTACATCTATCAGAACGAGAGGTTCGGACATCAGGGCTCCTTTTGCCACTTTGGCAGTCTAATTCAGCGGTCCACTCAATAGAGCAGGAACAGCGTGATCACGGGGAAGGCGACCAGAAGCGACACGCGCAGCAGATCGGTCACCACAAAATACATCACGGCCTTATAGGTCTCGACCATCGGGGTTGAGCGATCCATGGCGTTGATAACAAAAAGGTTCATGCCCACAGGCGGTGTGATCAGGCCGGTTTCAACGACGATCAGAACCAAAATGCCGAACCAGATGGCGACATATTCCGCTTCAAGGCGATTAACGCGGCTCTCGGTGATGGAGACACCAAGGGCGCGGGCCTGTTCACGGGTCAGTTCAATGCCTGAGGCCACCGAGGCCTGAATATTCGACAACATATCCGCCGCCATTCCCTCAGGCACGCCTGATGCCAATATCCGCGCGGCTTCTTCCAGCTGCATGGAGGTGAAATCAAGGAAGCCGAAATCCAGCGACATGATGACGGGAAAGAAGATCGGAATGGTCAGCAGGATCATCGACAGGCTGTCCATTACGCAACCAAACACGAGATAGAGCAGCAAGATCACGATCAGCACGGTATAGGGTGTGTAGCCTTGGCTCACGACCCAATTGGACAATTCCTGCGGCACTTGTGTCAGCGCCAGAAACCCGTTGAAAAACGCAGCCCCCAGAACGATCAGGAAGATCATCGCGGTCGAGCGCGCGGTGGCGGTAAAGCTGTCGGCCAAGGTGTGACGGGTCAGCCCGCCATTGAAATAGGCGATCAACCCTGTACCGATCGCACCGATTGCAGCGCCTTCGGTCGGGGTGAAAATACCCCCATAGATACCGCCCACGACTGCAACGAATACCGACAGAACGGGCCAAGTATTGAACAAGGCTTTGAAGCGTTCGCTATAGGGGATGGCAGGGCGCGTTCCTGCCGCATCGGGATGCAGGCGCACATAGACCGAGATCGCCAGCATATAGCCAAGGGCCGCCAGAATGCCGGGAATGAAAGCCGCAAGGAACAGCTTGGCGATATTTTGTTCAGCAAGGATCGCATAGATCACCAAAACCACAGATGGCGGGATCAGGATGCCGAGCGTTCCGCCTGCGGCCAAAGTGGCCGAGGAAAAACCGCCCGCATAGCCATAGCGTTTCAGCTCGGGCAAAGCGACGCGGCTCATTGTGGCCGCCGTTGCCAGCGATGACCCGCAAATTGCACCAAAGCCCGCACAGGCCCCGATGGCCGCCATGGCAACCCCGCCTTTGCGGTGCCCCAAAAAGCCTTCAGCGGCCTTGAACAGCGATTGCGACATGCCCCCGAGTGTCGAGAAATAGCCCATCAACAAGAACATAGGCACAATCGACAAGGAGTAATTCGAGAAGGTGGTATAGGCCTCGCTCTTGAGGCGGGCCAAGGCCAGAATAGCATCGCCCTGAATGGCGATAAGGCCCAGAAATCCAGTCACGAACATCGACAAACCGATTGGAACGCGCAGGAAAATCAGAAGCAGCAGAAGCGGAAAGGACGCCATGCCGATTTGAAGGTTACTCAATGTTCGGCTCCCAATTCGTCGTCTTGGGCAATGCTCTGCCCCGTAATCAGTTCAACAACCCGCACGCCCGCATGATAGATCGCAACCAGCGCAGTTATGATCGCCCCGAACAAGCTAGCCGCATAAGGCCACCAGACAGGGAATTGCAAAAGCAGCGTGGTTTGCCCGCTGCGGATGCGGCTATCCATACCCTCTTTCAACTGCCAAGCGATGATCACGAAAACCACCGCAAACAGAACCTCGATAAAGGCTTTCAGGATACGGTCGCCCCGCCCCTTCATCCATGAGGTGAAGACATCCACGGCAGCATGTCCGCCAGTCATTTGCGTCAGCGGCATAAAGGCGAAAATGGTGAAGGCCATCAGCGCTTCGACCAGCTCGAAATCACCACGGATCGCGCCGATGCCCATATCGATCAAGCCGCGCGCCGCATCGCCCAAAAGGGCTTCGGCCACAGCGGAATGAAGAAAATCGTTCAAGGCGCGCCCAAGGATCGAAACCCCGATAATCAGGATCATGGCACCCAAGGTCACCCCGCCAAGAAGGGCCATAAAGCGTGCAACTGACATGACAAAACGATGCATGAAACGCACCCCGTGGTTTTTTGGTATTTCAATGAAATGAGGTGGATCGCGGGGCGCGTAAGCGGGTCCATACCCCGCGATCCTGATATTATGGCATAGCCTTTGGCTTAGCCGTCATAGGCGTCCATCAAGGCGCGGGCTTCGTCGATCAATGCCTGACCGTCGAGGCCACGTGCATCCATATCGGCGATCCATGTCTCGTAGATCGGCTGAGCAATCTCGCGCCATTCGGCGGCCTGCTCCTCGGAGACGGTGATGATGTTATTGCCCATCTCGACCGCTGCTTCACGGGCAGGGCCATCAGCATCCGCCTGTGTGCCACCTGCGAAGATCGAGAATTCCAGACCGGAGTTCTGATCGATCACAGCCTGAAGATCGGCAGGCATGCCATCATAGACATCTTGGTTCATCGCCAGAACAAAGGTCAGGTTATAGAGCGCAGGACCTACGAACTCGGTGTGGTTCTCAACCAATTCAGGAACACGCAGCGCCGCTGTTACTTCCCAAGGAATGGTTGTGCCATCGATCACACCACGTGACAGCGCCTCGGATACGGCAGGCACAGGCATGCCGATCGGCTCGGCACCGAGCAATTCGAGAAGCTGGTTCACCAGACGCGATCCACCACGAATTTTCAGACCTTCAAGGTCAGCGGGGCTTTCCACTGGAACATTGGTGTGGAAGTTGCCGGGGCCGTGAACCCAAGTGCCCAGAATGTGCACACCGTCAAACTCGGTGTCGCGCATATGGGTCTCGAACATCTGCCAATAGGCAGACGAGGCCGCGCGGGCATCGGCCACCATGAAGGGCAGCTCAAAAACTTCCGTGGTTGGGAAACGACCGGGCGTATAGCCGACAACCGTCCAGATCACGTCGGCCACGCCGTCCATAACCTGATCCATCAACTCAGGGGGCGTGCCGCCAAGCTGCATTGCGGGGTAGCGCTCAACGACGATACGGCCGTCCGAGTCGGCCTCGACATTGTCAGCCCAAACATCAAGCACCTGACGTGGAACATTGGCCTGAGCAGGCAAAAACTGGTGCAACCGCAAGGTCACTTCTTGCGCCATAGATGCTGTCGTCGACAGTCCGGTGGCAATGGCAGCCATCCCAAGGGCACTTGCGAACCCCATCAAGTTTCTACGATTAATCATGTGTAGTCCTCCCTAGCTTACTCGAACAAATTTTTGCACTATCATGCCAAAATTGTCTCTCTCGCTGCGACAAGCTATGCATGTGTAGCACTTTATTGCAACAATAACTTCAGCCGCCAATGCAGGGTGCCAATCACATCACCCCAGATTTGAACGCTGCTATTGGTGCCCTCCATCCGACCTTTTTTCGTTGTTTTCTATCAGCTAAACGTAACGAGATCAGAACAAACACCTTACAGCAAGCGGCTTTAGCAATCGCACTCCCTGACAGAAATAGAACCTGCGAAACAAGATTGGTCAATAGTATAATTGTTTTGCTACTTAACAATATTATGAAGAGAGAGGGTGGAATCTGCCTTTGCAGATGAATTCCAAGCCGCGCGATTGCACATGCCCATGATGCCTTGGCTTGACCGCAGGGCCAAATCACTGAGTATGATTCTCACTATTTCCATGAATGCCTAAACGCTGCCCGCATGCTGAAATTTTTGCCGAAACCACTTTTGCTGAAACGATATTGAACAGATGCCCAGATGAAATCTAATGATGACCCCAAGAAACAAAACCCCGACCTGCACCAGCAGCACCGTGCGGCGATGCAAAGCTTGGACGGATACAGCGCGTTCTTAGAAAGCCTACATCTTCAAACCGAGACACTGGAAACAGGTCAGATGCGCGGTGACCCCCTATTCTCTGACTTTGAGGAATATGCGGCGGCAGCGGTGCAAAATTTTCTGGATACCTCTCCCAATTCGCTCAGCGGCGACGCCCAAATTCTTGCCAAACACGACTGCGCTGCGGTCACAGTGACGCAAGCGGGTCAGATACAACAAGCCAATGAGCAAGCCCGCACGGATTTCGGCCTGATCAGCGAAAAGACATTGGATGAATGCAATATCCAATTGCTGGGTGACACCGATGGCCCTGTTCTGCGGTCCTTGCTCGAAAGGAAAACTGATACCCTTTTTCACATCCTTCAGGCACGGATCACGACGAGCGATACTTATCTGACCGCAGCAATCTCGCGGATCGAAGATGCCGAAGCCAGCCAGCCCTTATTCCTGATCCTACTGATCAGGCCGCCAGATTCTTCCCTTGCCACGCAAATCCTGACGCAGAAATTCGGCTTCACAAATAGTGAGGCAGATGTTGCCAAGGCCTTTCTGGACGGTGTGTCCCTGCGCGAGATCGCGGGGTTGCGCAAACGCTCCTACACGACCATCCGGAACCAGTTTCAAAGCGTTCTGGATAAATCGGGCTGCGACTCGCAAACCGCTTTTTTCCGTCTGGCATTCAGCCTGCTGCAACTCGCGGATCGAACCAAACAGGGGACCGCGGCGGCCAGCCCGACCAAGACGCGCATTGTATCCCTGCCCCGCCCGAAAGGCCGTGTTGTGGAGTTGGCGATTTGCGGCGATGAGATGGGGCAGCCCCTGCTCAGCCTCCCAAGCCTGTTCGGCCACGGGATCACGGCCGAGATCGAGGCATTGCTGCATGAACGCAATATCTTCCTTATAAGCGTCATGCGCCCCGGCTTCGGGGATACATCGCCCGCGCCACAGGATGCAGACCTCTTTGACTGCACAGCCGCTGACGTGGCCGCGATCCTCAACTCACTGGAAATCACCAGCTGCCCAATCATTGCCCGAGCCTCGGCTGCGCGACCATTTTACAACCTCCTGTCGCGCCTGCCCGATCGTTTCACCAAAGGCGTGATGGTGAACGGGCTTATCCCTCGAAATTACATCGCGGGCAAAACGGTGGCGTCCAAATGGACCACCGCTTTGATGAGTGTCTCGGTCCTGTCTTTTCCGATTGCGAAACTCATCTTGGGCACAGGCAACAGGCTTTTGATGCGCTCCAAGGGCGGTGCATTCTTGCAAAAGATGTATCAGGAATCGCCGTCTGATCAGATCGTCCTTACAGATGCAGATGTCATCCACTCGATCAAATCAGGTGTCCAAAAAATCACCCAACAAGGGCTGACATCAGGCGTTCTCGAAATCGTTGACGGGTTCAAGAACTGGTCTGACGAATTGGCTGGGGTCACCACACAGGTGACACTCTATCACGGGGCGGATGACCCCAATGTGCCCCTTGAAGGGGTCGCTGAATTCGCAAATGACCACCCAAGCGTCCTAACCCTCATCACCGAAAGCAAGGGGGGCGGGCAGCTCAGCTATTCGCATTTTTCGCGGATTTTGGACATCGCTTTCGGGACAGAATGATCTGCCCTAGGCTGCACAACACCGCTTAGGCCAAAGCATCCCTGATCAACTTCGCCAAAAGGCCATAGCCCGTTGCATTCACATGCAAGGGGTCTGCGCCATAGAACATCCCGCTTGGGGCGCCATCTGCATCCAGCATGGGTGTATGGAAATCGATGAAAGTCCAATTGGGATCATCGGCAACCCCTGCTTTGATCAAAGCATTGGCCCGCTGTATCTGCGGCTGGAGATGGGCCCGAAAGGGGCTCGGTTTGATCGAAACGACATAGCATTTTGTTTGCGGTAAATGCTCTTGCAACTCGGCGCGGAACAGCTCGAAGGCCGCGGCGACTTCTTCGCCCGACGCTCCCGTGCCAATGTCATTATCGCCTGCATAGAACACCAAGGCACTGGGATCATGCGGCAAGACCAGCCGTTTGAAATAGCTGCGGCAGGCGGTCAGGGTCGCCCCACCAAACCCGAGATTGACCAGATCGGATTGACCAAGATCGCGCGCGGCATCGCTCCAAAGGCGGAAGGTTGAGCTGCCATAAAGCGCCACCCGTCCGGGATGTTTGCGCCGCGCTAAGCGAAATTCCAGCTCGCGCACATCCGCCTCGAATTCCTGCTCCACGGGGCTGACAAGCCCGACATTGGTGATCACCCCTTCAGGCGGTGTCGCGGCGCGGGCATTGACCTCTTCGGCCAGTTCGCGTGCCTCGGCCACATAGCCGCGGAAAATTTCACGATACCAAGCGAGGAAATCCCCCATCTCGTTGCGGTCATTCACATCCTTCACATGATCGCTGATCAGGAAGGGCGGTTTGATCACCGCCGCATAGGTGGTCTGCGCAACCGAATAGTCGAAATTGGCCAGAGCAATGGGCACCAGATAGCTCGTGGGCTTTAATTGGGCGGCCAATAAAAACGCCCCAGGCTTGAAAGGGCCAGGTGATGTCGGCGTAAGGTTATCGGGCGTCTCCGATGTGCCCTCGGGCGCGATTGCAAGCGGGCGGCCTGCATCAAAAGTACGCTGAGCCTCAATGAAAAGCTGCGCTTTGCGCCGCTCTTTTTCCTCTGGGGTTTCATCAATCCAATCGGATTCGGCATTGCTGACAAAGATATTGTCCAGCCGCGCATAATAGCCATTACGCCAGAATTCGGTGTTGCGGCTGGCACGGACGATCCGCTGCCCGCCATCCCCGTATTTCGGCGTAAGGATCTTGGAGGATACAAAGTGACTATCCACCGAGAAGGCATGACCATTTGCCAATTCATTCTCGGGGCAAGCCGCAAGATGGTTATAGAAATAGATATTGCTGGCGGTCTGGGGCAGATGCTCCATCCCTTTGATCGCATAGGCGACTTGATCAAAGGCGCGCGAGAAATCGGCATTCGAGAGTTCCCGCAAGATCACAGGGTTGGTCGCGCGGGCCGCACTTGTAACACGGGTATAAACGGCATTGAGCCCTTTGAAAAAGCGGTGCTCCCGCTCAACCCCGTCCAGCACATCCATCATCAGACCCGCGACCGAGCGTTCGGCATCATTGCCCGTCACGATGGCATCATAAACACTGTCCAGCGCATGGCCGACTGTGAAGCGGTTGCGCAGGGCATGGGGCACGCCATGCAAAACAGACTCCACAGGAATGCGGGCGGAATTATCTTGCAACAGCGCCTCGATATGGGCGGCCTCATCATCGGTTGCGGTAAAGCTCAACCCCGCGGCGGTCTGCTGATATCGGCCCAATTGCCAGATCTGGCTTTGGAACAGCGTCGCGGCCAGTGTCGGGGCCTCGCTGATCAAACGCTGGATGTTTTCGGGCGACAGGACCAGCATCGTGGTATCCCGCGTCGCTGTCACGGTATAGGGGGCGGCCATATCGCTATGACCATTATGCCAAGACAAGGCCACACCAGGGCGAACCACTGTGCGCACCCGCTCCTTAGGTCCGCCTTGGCGCGCATCGGTATAAGCGGCGGCAACCCGACCCGAGAACAGAATTTTGACCCCATCCGAGGGCGCGCCCTCAACCGCAATCCGTTGTCCTGCCGAGAACAGTTTCATCTCGGCATAACTCAGGAGCTGCGCAATCCGTTCGACGCTAAGGGGGGAGAAGAACGGCGCATCAGCCAGACGGCGCGCGACATCGAAATCACTGCCATGGCCCGCACCTTCATCGCATGAGGGATGTTCCGCAGGCGGGGCTTCAGGCAAGCCACGCGTCGCCCAAAGAAGCTTGGTCGCTTGAGCCAGAACAAGGCTGTAGAATTGGGCCGCAAAGGGCGGATCAATCATGAAAAGATCGCGTAGAGCATCAAGATCAAGAGTGATATATTCACTCCCCGCCGCGAGTTTGACCTCGGATAGATACCGCCCGGGTGAATTCAGCCCCGACACGCCCAAAGGCACCAAATGCCCCGTCACTGTCCCCAGCAATGTGGAGGTCGTGCGGCGTTGCTTGAAAAGCTGTGCCTTGCCGGAGACCAGAAAACACAACCGATCAGCAATGGCGTTTTGCTGCAGGAGAACCTCATCCTGCGCGGCGGTTTGCATCGTCGCCAAGCTCGCAAATCTCGCTTGGCTATCGGCGCTGACTTGAAATGGGATATTGCGAGTTTTCGCAACGGCGGAGAGCGCTTCTAAAATATGTGTAGAGATGACTTCAATCCTACCTTGCCAAGCTGATGCAACGACCGTCTTTGACGTCCCAATGCTCATAGCACCAGCAGTGGAAAAAGGGGGGGAAAGATCAATGCTCGCGCGGGTCTATGCGCACCGAGCAGCCATCACTTTGCATAATTTTATAGATCAATGCTTAAAAAGCATGCAGTTGAAAAAACCTTCCGAAAAAGTAGAGGGCTCAGGGCACAGCGCGCCTTGAGCCCTCTAAATCGGCAGGCCCTTGCGGGTCGCGTCAGATACGCAAACCGCTTTCGCGATCAAAGTAATGGGCCAGCTCAGGATTGACGGTGAAGCCAATTATGCTGCCTTTTTCCTCGGCAGGCGGCTTCTCGGTCTTGGCGATGAATTCGGTGCCATTTGCTGTGATCAGGTGGACCAAGGCCACCAGCGCAAAGATCCTTCATATTCAAAAATCCGCCGAAGCCAGATGTGATTTCTGGCGAAAATATTCCTGAACATAGTCACCCCAAAGCTCGGCATTGCAGGGCGCGTGAATTGGCTGTGGTATCAAGGCCACGGGGATCCATGCGTTTCACTTTTCAATTTTGGAAAATGTCGAAGAGGGTCTGTGATGAAAAACCTGCGTATCAAGAAGAGCGATTTTGCAACCGTTGTCCTACATTGGGCACTCGTTATTGCTTTGGCGATAAGCCTTTTGACAGGGTTACGAATTGCCGCCGATATGCCCGAAAATTCCTGGGCAATCGCGTTGGACCGTATCTTGCTTCAAGGCAATGTCATCCTTTGGCATATCTGGTCTGCGATTTCGCTGACCTTTATCATGATTGCCTATGTCTTTTTTCTGATCAGATCACGGCTTCAAAGGCGGGTGGCCTTTGATCGTTCTGCGCTTCGCGCGGTGTTCGGGGCAGACAAGAGCCGACGCTGGCGCGCCATAAATGTGGTCATATACTGGATCTCATTTGGACTGTTGATCGCGTCAACAGCAACGGGCCTTGTTCTCTATGCGCTGCCCGGATTGATTAACTATATTACACTGGCACAAATCCACGAGATTTTGGCATGGTCGGTTCTGGCCTATGTTGTGCTGCATGTGATTGCGCAATGGGCCTATGGCGGTTTCACGCATCTGGCAAAAATTCTAAATCCTCGTTTGGTTTATGGAACCGCCGCACTCGGGTCCGTGGCAATTGCAACCGTAACGGCAGCGGGCATCGTCTTCGTCGATTCACGTGCCCTGCCAACACTGGTTGTACAACATAGTGACACCGCCCCACAGATTGACGGCTTGGCCAATGACCCCGTTTGGGAAAACGCCGACCGCGTCGAGATTGCAACGGCACGCGGAGCAAATGCGCAAGACGGGCAAGTGGTCACCGCGCGTATGATCCATGACGGAGAAACGCTTTATACCCTGTTTCAATGGAATGATCCGACCCGCAGCCAGATGCATCTGCCATTGCAGAAAACCGAGGAGGGTTGGCGGGTCCTGCAATATGAGTTCGGGATTCAGGATGAGGATTACTATTACGAGGACAAATTCGGCGTCATGTTCGCAACCACCCCAGAATTGGCAGGGGCCGGCACCTCTCATCTTGGCGGACAGCCTATTGAGAACAGACCACCACCTGCAGGCGGGCGCGGCTTGCACTATACCACGGACGGGTCCTTCGTAGATGTGTGGCATTGGAAGTCAGTGCGTACGGGATCCTTCGACCAGATCGACGACAATTACTTCGGGCCGCCAATGGAGGAAGACCCAACGCGCAGCCGCTATACAGGCGGCTATACCCAAGACCCAAGGACCGGCGGCGGGTATTCGATGAATTGGGAAAGTTTCTCCGATGATATCGTAACGCTGACCCACTTGCCGCGGGATCCCGCAATGATCGAACAGTTCCAGAATGTCGATCTTGCGTCAGATATCTCTGACGAGCTGACCCTTGCCATGCGCGCCGAGGATATGGTGCCCTATACGGCGGAAGCAGACATATATCCGATCGGCACCATCATGCCTTCCGTGATGATCACCGGCCCCCATGAGGGAGATCGCGGTGACGTTCTGGCGCGCGCGGTTTGGGAGGATGGTGTCTGGACATTGGAGGCACAAAGGGCTTTGGACACCACCTCGCGGTATGACTTTGTCCTGCAACCAGATGTGCCAATTTACATGTGGGTGGCCGTCTTCAACCATACGCAAACCCGCCACAGCCAGCATCTGCGGCCTGTTCGCTTGATGATGGAAACCCAGCATCTAGGACAATAGGGTGGCACCATTGGTGCCGAAAACAGATGTCAGCGCGTGCTTGTCAGATTTTTTCAAGCAAGCGCTGGCATCTTTATTTCGATAGGGCGCGGTAAGGCCGCCAAGCCTTGCAATGGCAGAGCAAAATTTGGGCACATCGCGCGCCGTCAGCCCTTTATATGCGGATAGCCCTTGCGGGTCGCGTCAGATACGCAAACCGCTTGCTCTATCAAAGTAATGGGCCAGCTCTGGCTTGACGGTGAAGCCAATTGTGCTGCCTTTTTCCTCGGCGGGCGGCTTCTCGGTCTTGGCGATGAATTCGGTTCCATTTGCTGTGATCAGGTGGACCAAGGCGTATTCACCAAGGTTCTCGACCAATTCCAAACGGCCCTCGACAACGGCTTTGGCAGCCGTCGATACGGCCAAATGTTCAGGGCGCAGGCCCACTTCCTCGGTGGCCTCGAGATCACGACCCAACACCTTACCTGCATTTTTACCAAGGTCGCTTGCCGTGAAGAAGTTCATCTTCGGGCTGCCGATGAACTGGGCCACAAATGCATTCGCAGGGCGGTCATATAGCTCGATCGGGGAGCCCACCTGTTCGATGCGGCCATCGCGCAGCACAACGATTTTATCGGCCAAGGTCATCGCCTCGACCTGATCATGGGTCACATAGATCATCGTAGTTTTCAGTCGCTGGTGCAGGCGCGCAATCTCCAGCCGCGTTTGCACGCGCAAGGCCGCATCAAGGTTCGAGAGCGGCTCGTCAAACAGGAACACCTTCGGGTCGCGCACAATCGCACGGCCAATCGCAACACGCTGGCGCTGCCCCCCCGACAGGTTGCGCGGGCTGCGGTCTAGATAATCGGTGATCTGCAGGATTTCGGCCGCGTCTTTTACGCGGCGGTCAATCTCGGCGGGGTCGGTCTTGGCCTGTTTGAGACCAAAGGCCATATTCTTATAGACGGTCATATGCGGATAAAGCGCGTAGGATTGGAACACCATGGCCACGCCCCGCTTTGAGGCGGCGACAGAATTGACCTCCTGATCCCCAATCGCGACGGTGCCGTCCGAGATTTCTTCCAGCCCCGCGATCATGCGCAGCAAGGTCGATTTTCCGCAGCCCGAGGGACCAACGAAAACGACAAACTCGCCATCCTCAATGTCGAGATCAACCCCGTGCATGACCTGCAGGTCGCCATAGCTTTTGCGCACATTGCGCAGTGTCAGACCGGCCATTTTGTCTCCAATTCTTTGATTTCATCGCGCAGAGTTTCAATGAACTCGGGATATGTTTCGGGCAGCTCGCCCCAAAGCTGACGATCTGTCAGGAATGCGTCGCTTCCCAGCAGTGCCGAGAGGTCATCCCAAGCGGGTTCCACATAGGCAAAGGGTATCTTGCCTGCCGCGACATGGCGGGCAAAAACATACCAATAGGCGATACTGCGGATGCCATGGATCGGCAGGATGCCCTGCGCAAAGCACCCTTCAAGCGTGGGGCGAATGAAGATGGGGAATTTCGCCATTCCATCTGCGGAAATGCGGGCCACCGTATCGCCGATCGCCTCATTGCCGAAGCGCCGCGTGATATGGGCAAGGTAATCCTGCTTCGAGAAGGGCAGATCAATCGTGATCGCGGGCAGCACTTCCTCGGTCTCATAGCTTTGGAAATGCGCGTTTAGATGTGGCTGGCGCATGGCCGCGTCGAAGGTTTCGATCCCCTCAAGGGCCGCAAGATAGACCAAGGCAGTATGCCCGCCATTCAGAACCCTGATTTTGGTTTCTTCATAGGGGTCGACATCAGCGGTGACCGTCACGCCCGCTTGGGCCAGATCTGGCATGTCAGAGGCTTTGCTATCTTGCAGAACCCATTGGGTGAAATCCTCGGCCATGATCGGCGAGGTCACATCCTTGCCCAACATGGCGGATAGATCGCGCCCAAGGGCATCAGGGCTGCGAGGGGTGATCCTGTCGACCATCGAACAGGGGAAGGCCACATGGGCGGCAACCCAATCGGCCAATGCCCGATCGCCGCAAGCCTCCAGATAGGCCAGAAGATTGCGGCGCAACATCTTGCCGTTTTGGCGGATATTATCACAACACGCGATTGTCAGAGGAGCGGAGCTACTGGCCATACGCAGGCCAAGTGCCGCGCGCAGATAGCCATAAACGCTCTGCGCGTCACCGCCCGAAACCTCGGATGCGATCATCGGATCGGCGGTGTTCAGCGCGCCACTGGGCCCTGTGTAATAGCCGCTTTCCGTCACGGTGATTGTCACCAGATGAACAGAAGGCTCGGATAAAAGAGCCTCGGACTGCGCCTTGTCATGGCTCCAATCCGCAAAGGCCACATGGCTGCGAACGCGGCGCAGCTCAACCTCTCCATCGGCGGAATAGGATTTCAGGAAATACCCGTCATGACGCGCGATATCGGCTTGGGCGGCTGCAAATTGCTCGGCTTCCGAGCCGCGCAAATTCACCGCCGCAATCCCCCAACGCAGATCGCCCGAGCCGTCCATATAGTCATCCAGATAGACGGCCTGATGGGCGCGGTGGAACGCTCCAAAGCCCAAATGCACCACACCAATCTGGCAGGCAGACCTGTCATAGCGGGTGGCGAAATCAGGGATCAGCGACGCAGTGTTCACGAGGTAGACTCCAAATGCGGTGCAAGATCCCTACGCGCGGTGTCGCGGTATTCGGAAGGTGTCATGCCCTTGAGCTTCAGGAAATGTCGGTTGAAATTGGCAAGGTTCTTAAAACCCGCCATCTCGGCGATCATGATGATCTGATCATCTGAGGCATAGAGCATGCCGCAGGCCTCGCCGATGCGGATCCGGTTCAGGAACGCCACAAAACTATGCCCCGTGACTGCCTGAAAATTCCGGCTAAACGTAATCTCGGTCATGCCCGCCATTTCGGCCGCTTGGGCAAGGGTCAGAACTTCGCTGAAATTCTTGACGATGTAATCGACAACTTCGGCGATACGGGCCTGCTTGCTGCCACCTTCTGGCTGGATCAGCTTGGCCGAGGAGAGGGTTTTCTTTTCGGCATGTTCATTGAGGCGAACAAGAAACCGCACAAAGGCCAGAATGCGCTCGGCCCCTTTATTATCGCGGATCGCCTCCATATGGCCGCGCGCGAAAGTGGGGTTGAAACCCTCAAACAGAATGCCCGATTGCGCCAGTTTCAGCATCTGCAGCACTTGGGCAAATTCGGGAAAACCTTCGGCCAGTTTTTCAACGCTGGAATGGCTGAACTGAACCAACATATCGCGGATCGCCACGGGTTCGGACCAGACCTGATCGGTGATCCAGTTATGCGGCAGATTGGGCCCTGTCATGAACAGATCACCCGCTTTGAAGTCACCGATATGATCCCCCACAAAGGCTTTGCCACGTGTGGCGGTGATCAGGTGAAGCTCGTATTCCTCATGCGCATGCCAACGGCACAATTCACTGGGCCAGCCATGTTCAAGATAGCGGATGGACCGCGTCTTGCGGTCAACCATTTCGATCTCTGGGGCAATAATAGACATCAGATCACCTCAGCACATTGCCACCATCGACACCGATGGTTTGCGCGGTCATGTAGGACGACTGATCAGAGGCGAGAAAGACTGCCGCCCGTGCGACATCATCGGGCTGGCCCATATAGCCAAGCGGTACGGCCTCGCCGACCTCTCGCTTTTTCTGCCCCAGTTCCTTGCCCTCAAATCTGGCAAAAAGGGCATCAACGCTTTTCCACATGGGCGTATCGATCACACCGGGGCTGATGGCATTGACCCTGATGTGATGCGGCGCAAGCGCCAAGGCCGTGGATTGCGTGTAGCTGATAACAGCCGCCTTGCTCGCGCAATAATGCGCCACAAGAGCCTCGCCGCGATGCCCCGCTTGAGAGGCGAGATTGATGATCGAGCCTTTTTGATTGTGCTTTACCATTGATTTTGAGGCGGCCTGCAAAATCGCATAAAAGGCGCGCACATTGACGCCGAACAAACGGTCGAGCTGATCCAGATCACCCTCTTCCAAAACACTACCCATTCCGAAAATGGCCGCGTTATTGAACAAGATGTCAGGTTTGATCTCGGCGATCCAATCGGTGCAAGCCCCCAGATCAGCATCATCTAGAAGATCGAACTTTTTATAGCTGGCAGGCCCGTCAAAGCTGTCGGAAATGTCGGTGGCATAGACCTGCGCCCCAAGCGCCGCGAAATGCGCCACGGCACTGGCCCCGATGCCGCCGCTGGCACCTGTGACCAAAGCGGTCTTTCCCGTCAGATCTGTGGGGGCAGCGTTCAGCATTACTTGACCGCTCCGAATGTCAGACCCTGCACCAATTGCTTTTGGCAGAACCAGCCCAAAACAACGATCGGCGCGATGGCCGCCGTGGAAACCGCTGAAAGGCGCCCGAAGAACAGACCCTCAGGCGCGCGGTTGCCCTCGATCAGCTTCGACAGGGTCGCGGCATCAATCGTGGTCAGGCGCACTGTCCAATAGGCCTCGTTCCAGCAAAAGATGAAGGTCAGCAACGCCGTGGAAGCAATACCGCCCCAAGCCAGCGGAATAAGAATATCCTTGATCTCGCCCCATGTGCTGACACCATCCATTTTGCCTGCTTCGATGATCTCCTTCGGGATTTCCTTGAAATAGGTGAACAGCATCCAGATCACGATTGGCAGATTGATCAGGCAGAGCACCAAGATCACAAGGAAATGGGTATCGAAAATCCCTAGGAAATTCTTGGTCAGGAAGGTCATCGGATAAAGCACCGCCGCCGCTGGCAACATCTTGGTCGACAACATCCACATCAGGATGTCTTTGGTGTGACGGCTGGGGTCAAACGCCATCGCATAGGCCGCAGGCACCCCAACAAAAAGGGCAAAGACAGTCGCGAAGCTGGAGGTGATGACCGAATTGATCGCAAAGCGCCAATAGTCATAATTATCGGTCATATTCGTGTAATTCTCCAGCGTTGGCGTGAAGAAAAACAGATGTTCGGGGCGCACTGCATCGGCATCGGTCTTGAAGCTGGTAAAGACCAGCCAGAAGATTGGGAAAAAGAAGATCAGCGCGATGGTCCAAGCCAGAGCAGGCCAGAGCACATCGCTGAGTTTTGAGGATTGAGCGACTGTTGCCATGATCTTGGTCCTTAATCCATCAAGCTCTTGCCAACCATTCGCAGCAGGAAGATTGCGATGATATTGGCAAGGATGACTGCGAAGATGCCCGTAGCACTTGCAGCACCGATATTGTTCGAGGCGAATTCACCGATCAGATAGGGAAGGTTCTTGTTGCCATTCCCTCGGCTGACAATCTCGATTTCCGCATAAAGCGACAGGTGAAAGATCGACTGGATCATCACCACAATCGCGATCGGACGCGCCAGATGCGGCACCGTCAAATTGATGAATTGCGACCATGCGCTGGCCCCGTCCAATGTGGCGGCCTCTTTCTGGGACTCGTCCTCGGATTGCAGCGAGGTCATGAAAATCAACACCGCGAAAGGTGTCCATTGCCAAGCCACCATCATGATAACGGCATAGGATGAAGTCTGGGTCGCGCGGAATGAGATCGGCTCGATCTCGGGCCAGAGCGAGAAGAACCCACCCAATACGGGGAAATCGCGCATGCCCGCCACAAAATCATTCAAGCCCGATACCGCGATCCCTTGCAGGCCCAAGACAGGGTCAAGGATCATGTTGATCCACAACACGGCATTCACCGCGGGCATCACGAAAAAGGGCGAAATCAGAAGGACCCTGACAATCCCGCGTCCGGGGAAGGAGCGGTTAACCAGAACCGCAATGCCAAGGCCCAGAATAACGGTGATCACAAGGATACTGCTGACGATGAAAACGCTGTTCTGGACTGCGAACCAGAAATCGCGCGCGTTCAAAACATATTCGTAATTTCCGAAACCGCGCCAGTTGCTCAGCGCAGGGGTGGTCCATTCCGGCCGGATCGAGCTGTTCAGAACATATCTGATAAACGAGAAATACAGTGTCATGCTCAGCGGAACCAACATCCAAACCAGCAAGAGAAGCACAGCTGGGGTTTGGAGAATTCGAGGGAGCGTGCGTTTCGACATAACTCTCGTGCCCTTTACGAAGCGGAGGTTTCGGTAGGTTGTGCAAGTGTCAGGATATCGATCAGTGGCGCAAGGACGCTATGGTCAAATCCGACGGCTGATCAAATCAGCGAGGGCGGTAGAAGGACCCGAGACACAACCCGGGCCCTTCGATCTTTTCAAAGACGATTAGTAGTAACCGGCTTCAGACATGATCGCGTCTGCGGCAGCTTGTGCATCCGCCAGAGCTTCTTCAACTGTTTTCGCACCGGACAGAGCAGCTGCGATTTCTTGCGCAACGGCTGTACCTACTTCGGGGAATTCAGGGATAGCTGCGAACTGAACACCAACGTATGGCTTCAGGTCTGTGGCTTCTGGAGCCGCAGATTCAATTGCTGCCATTTCAGCGGCTGCGAAACCAGCAACTGCTTGGAACTCAGGGTTTGCATAGGTGGATGCGCGTGTCCCTGTTGGAACCGAACCCCAACCAAAGTCAGGATGCGCTGCAACGGCTTCAACATAGGCCTGCGATGTCGCCCATTCGATGAAATCGGCTGCGGCTTCTGCATTTGGCGAACCTGCAGGGATGGCCATTGCCCATGCCCACAACCAGTTTGCACCAACAGGGTTACCTGCATTTGGCGATTGAGCGTAATCTACGCCGTCAACTTCGAGGAAGGACGCCGCGATTGTTGCGTCGATCCACATGCCACAACGACCTTCGTTATAGAGCGCGAGGATCTCGTTGAAGGAGTTACCCTCGGAACCGGGAGGGCCATAGGTGCCCAGAAGGTCAACGTAGAAATTGATCGCTGCATTCCATTCGTCGGAATCGAGTGCTGGACGCATATCTGCATCAAACCAAGCGCCACCGAAGGAGTTCACAACGGTGGTCACGAAGGCCATGTTGTCGCCCCAGCCGGGCTTGCCGCGAAGACAAACACCGTAGACACCCTCATCGGGGTTGTGGATCGCATCAGCGGCTGCGCGGATGTTATCCCACGAGTCATTGTCAGCGATTGTGACGCCAGCGGCATCTGTCAGGTCACGACGATACATGACCATCGAGGATTCACCGTAGAAAGGCGCAGCATACAATGTGCCTTCATGCGACAGGCCATTGCGAATGGCTGGCAGCATGTCGTCGATATTGTAGTCAGCACCGAATTCAAGTGGCTCGATCCAGCCGGCTGCGCCCCAGATGGGTGCTTCCTGCATGCCGATATTGATGATGTCGTACTGGCCGCCACCGGTGGCTGTGTCCGAGGTTACCTGCTCACGAAGAACGCCTTCTTCCAGCGATACCCAGTTCAGCTCAACGCCGGTATCAGCGGTATAGGCTTCGGCAACAGTCTGCATGTTGATCATGTGGCCGTTATTGACGATCGCGATGGTCAGTGCCTGCCCGTGACCGTCCGCCATTGCAAAAGATGCACCAGCCACGCCAAGCGTCAGGCCGAGTGCGGTTGTCCGCAAAAGTGTCATGTTATTCCTCCCAGAAAACATAGATTCGTTAAAGTCTATGAAAAGAGCATGGAGAGTTATCGAACAGCGCTCCAATACAATACGGACAAACGATTGTAGGATTCTATCAATATGCATCGCAGATTGCGGCAGATGGGGTAGCATCCTTAATGGCGGTCCGTTTTGCGAAATGGATGCGCGATGCCTCTCGACCGCTTTGCTCGGCTTTGAAGCTGGCAATGCCTCTGCGCGCATTGTTGCACGCAGTACAGCGCAGAAGCCCTCCAATTGGCCCCTGTCGAGATGCTCTTGATTGCTTCTTTTGACGGTGAGGGCAGCCTTGCGCCTAGCCCTTGTTGCGGCCCACGGGAGTGAGGCTGTCAAATTCGATCCCTGTTGCGGCTCTATATTCGGCCTCATCCCAAAACCCGATCAGGATACCAGTTTCAGCGGCTTTTTTCTGGCGTGCCAGCACCGTGGGTGTTGCCGTGATCCGTGTATGGTGACGCGTGGCCCAATTGAGCAAAGCCGCCTCCATCCGCGCGCGAACGGCCACGTGGTCGGCCGCCTCGGAGCCACCCAGATCACTTACTTCCTGTGGATCGGTCTCAAGATCAAACAGCACAGGGCGGAACCCTTCGCAGCGGATGTATTTCCAACGTCCGTCAAAGATCATCGTGGTATGGGCATGTTCCTGCGGCTGCTCCAGCGTACGGGCCATGTCGGACCAGTGATAATCATGCTGGCTGATTGCGTAATTGCGCGAGAACCCGTCGGTGCCATGCAGGATCGGCGTTAGGTCACGGCCTTCGATGACATGGGGTTTCGGCGCACAGCCCAAGGCGGTCATGAAGGTGGGTGCAAGGTCGATCATCTCGACCAGTGCATCCGATACGCTGCCACGGCTGGCATCTGCATCCTTACGCGGGTCTGCGATGATCAATGGCACTTTCACCGCCATTTCGTGATAGAAATCCTTATCACCCATCCAGTGATCGCCCATGTAATCGCCATGGTCGGAGGTAAAGGCGATGATCGTATTGTCGCTGATCCCCGCCTCATCCATCCACGCAAACAGCCTGCCTAGATTGTCGTCCAATTGTTTGATCAACCCCATATAAGCGGGGATCACATGCTCGCGAACCTCATCGCGGGCAAAGCTCTGACACACCCGCGCGCCAAGATAGGCCTGCATCAGCGGGTGGTCATTGTCATGCTCGGAAGCTGAGCGCACAGGCGGCACGATGTGACTTTCGTCATACATGTCATGATAGGGCGCGGGCACGATGTAAGGCCAATGCGGCTTGATATAGCTCAGATGGCACATCCATGGCCGCCCGTCGGCTTCGGCCTCCTGCATGAAGTCAATCGCGCGATCCGTCATATACGCGGTCTCGGAATGCTCTTCGGGCACATTGGCAGGCAGGCGCGAATTCTTCAGCAGCCAAGCCGAAAGCAGGTCGCCATTCTCATCCAGCCCCGAATTGGCGAAATCCTCCCATGGGTTATCCGAAGTAAAACCATGCGCCACCAGATAATCATCATAGGCCGACCAGTTCTGCCGCGCACTATCAGGGTGCAGACCGTCATCGCGCTCATAGGGTTCAAACCCACATTCCGAAACACGCACACCGATCTCGCTGGCAGGATCAATCCCAAGCCATGCCATGCCCTCGGCATCGGCGGTCATATGGGTTTTGCCCACCAGCACGGCGCGCGCGCCTACTTCGCGCAGGTGATCACCCAAAGTCGGCTCGCCCACCCGCAACGGCATTCCATTCCAAGTGGAGCCATGGCTGCGCACATAGCGCCCCGTATAGGCCGACATCCGCGACGGGCCACAAACGGGCGATTGCACATAAGCATTGGTGAAGCGCACCCCACGCGCTGCCAGCGCATCCAGATGCGGCGTGTGCAGATGCGGATGGCCGTAACAACTGAGGTAATCAAACCGCAATTGATCGGCCATGATCCACAAAACATTCGGGCGCTTGGTCATGAAAGATTGTCCTTTTCGGCAGGCTGGTCCGCGATCAATTGATCCACCGGAATGCGCATAAAGTCTTCCAGCCGATCAAGAAAGCCCGCCAGAACGCGAATTTCATCTTCGGAGAAAACCTTGCGCAAAGCAGCACGGCGGCTGGCCATCACGGGCGCGGCTTCTTCATAGGCGGCGCGGCCCTTGTCAGTCAGGCTCACAAGGGTCTGTCGCCCGTCCCTTCTGTCACGGTCCATCGTCACATAGCCCTTGTCGCGGATATCGGGCAGCGCACGGCTGAGCAGGGAATGATCCGCCCGCTGGATCGCCGCCAGATCCCGAATCGTCAAAGGACCCGCCTCGGCCAAATCCCAAAGCGTGCGCCATTCCACGATCGACAAGCCACCGCCCAGTGCCAGAAAATTGCGCCCCTGAACCCGCGATGCCGCATAAACAGCAGGCAATCGCGAGAAGATATTCAGCCCCTCACGCTCCATTCGGGCGCGAATTTGCACGGCATCAATCTCCACCTGCTCGGTCATCAGCTCTCCTCCTGCGGGCATCATGGGCCGAAAGAAATTACGTGACAAGTCATATAAACTCTGCAAGCGTGATTGCGGGCTCCAAGCCTGCGCGTCTTTGGAGGAAGGCGCGGGATCAAGGGAGGATATTATGATCAAGACAGCAATTCTTGGAGCAGCCGTCGCGCTGGCTCCGCTTGCCGCTGCCGCACAGGTCACTTTGACGGCAGAGACAACGACACCGGGATCAACCCCGCATTACATCGACACAACACTGGCCGCGATCCTTGACAGCGCGGGCGTGGCCACCATGCAGATCACCGAAGGCGCGACCCTGACGAATTCCGTACAAGCGGTTGCGGAAGGGCAGTTGGATATGGCCCCTGCCCCGCTGATCCTGCCCTTCTTGTTGTCGCGCGGTATTGGCCCCTATAGCGGTGTCGGCCCCGAAGATGGCGCCGCAATGGCCGACAATTTGCGCGTTCTGTTCTGGAATGCAGGCTCAGCGCAGATTTTTGGCTATTATAACAGTAACCCCGTTGAAGATATCACATCTCTGGACGGCATGCGCATCTGGAACGGACCGCCACGCGGGGCCGCGCTGACTTCGGGTCGTGCAATGGTGCAGCTGCTCTCGGGTGGCAATGATGGCGAAGACTACGAAGGCATCCAGACGCCTTGGCCCGATACCGTTGGAAGCATCACAGGCGGCGGTGCTGACGCATGGACCATTCCCGAAGGTCTGCCCTCTGGCCGTCAAATCGCGATTGCGGCGGCAGGTGGCATCACCATCCATGACGTGCCATCTGATCTGCTGGCCAGCGAATTGGGTCAACAGATTCTGGCCGCGCCCGGCCATGCGCCTTATTCGGTTCCGGTCGAGGAATTCCGCGCAGCCTATGCTGGCAATGACATCACCATCGTCACGGATGATGATACATTCGACAGCTTCGCCACCGCTTTTGGCCAGATCGTAAACGCCTCCATGGATGAGGAACTCGCCTATGAGATCACCAAGGCGTATCTCGAAGGGGAGCAGCGCTTCCTCGAAGGCTCTCCGCGCGGACCATACACGATGCTAAGCTTTGGCGATGTTGATGGTGTGTCGCAAGGCGCATGTGGTGCGGTTCAGATCAAGATGCATGCGGGTGCCATCCGTGCCTTCGAAGAAGCAGGCCATAGCATCGCTGATTGCTTGCGCCCCTGATCGCTTGAGGAAAGCAATTGAGCATGACCACGCAGACAGTAGACCAACCGCTTGGACGGCGCATCGCGATCGTATTGGCGCTGGTGCTGGTCTGCGTGGGTATGCTCAACACAATGCCCGAGATTACAGGGCTTCAAGAATGGGCGCGCGACCTGAGCGGGCGCCCTTTCTTTCGGGTCTCGAACTTCCCGCCTGAATATTTCTACCCACCCGTTTTCTTCTTGATGATGACCATCGTAGCGCTGGATGCCAGCGTTTACCGCGCCTGGCGCACCGAGAAACCCCATTTGGCATGGTTGGGCCTTATGCTGGATGCGGGGCTCTTGCTGGCCGCCTTTCTGGCCGCCTTCGGCTTTCTGGTGGAAATCGATTCCATCTGCCTGATCGACCAGATCACGGGCGAGCGGGCAAGGCTGATCCAAGACGCGGCCGAGCGCTCGGCAGGTGTGATCCCCGGCATTTCATTCGAAGCCGAGGTCCCCTCCTGTCAGGCCCGTTTCGGCATTTGGATCATCCCGCTGCTATTCGTCATCATCACCCTGTTCTTTTTGTATAACATCCGCGTCTGGGGCTTTCCCCTGGTCGCTGTGGCCAGCGTTGTGGTGCTCTATACGGTTGGCACGGCGGTGATCTGGATGTTCGATCTGTCCGATAACAACTTCCTGCTGACCAAGCTGGGGGCTGATGGCGGCGATATTCGCGCCGCGGCCATCCAGAAAGTCACCAATATCTTTGTCACGCCTGACGGGTTCATGGGGCGGTTCATGGATATCATCGTGAACCAAGTGTTCCCTTATGTGGTTCTTGGTGCCTTATTCGGCACCTCGGCGGGCGGCACCTCCTTGATCAAGCTGGCCGTGCGCGCCACCCGTAATCTACGCGGCGGCCCTGCCCATGCAGCCATTGTTTCATCGGCGATGTTCGGCACCATCACGGGCGGGCCCGTCACGAATGTGCTCTCTACGGGGCGGTTGACCATCCCGATGATGCGCCGCAACGGGTTTTCCAAGGAATTCGCCGGCGGTGTCGAGGCTGCGGCCTCATCGGGCGGGCAGATCATGCCACCGGTGATGGGGGTTGCGGCCTTCGTGCTCGTCGCCCTGACGGCTGTTCCCTATACAAAAGTCATCACCGCAGCCTTCTTGCCTGCGATGTTCTTTTTCTTCTCGATCTTTCTGGCTGTGATGTTCCAAGCCCGCCGCGAGAAGGTCGAGGCGATGCGCGAAATCCCCCCCGATCAGATCATGGATCGCCAAGATTGGCTGAACCTGATCATTATCGTGGTGCCCATCTTGACCATCCTGTTTCTGCTTTTGGGCAATAAGGACGTCCTCGGCACCGGCGTGCTGGCCGCCATCTTGCCAACAGCGCTATTGCAGACGATTTCGAATTCAACGGGCGATGCGGTCTCGGCGGGGTGGTGGGCGGTTGCTGTATTGATCCCGCTCTTGCTGCTCGATCCCGAGACACGCAAGACGCCGTCCAAAATCCTGAAATCACTGGCGGATGGTGGAATTCTAATCTCGCGGCTGTTTCTTTTGCTCTTTGCGGTCTCGATCATCTCGGCCTTCCTGAATGAAAGCGGGCTGACGGGCGAATTGACCCGCGCCGTAACTTCATGGCTGGAACAGGCACAGGTCCTCCGCATATTCGGCTTTGATTTGCAGGTGGTCGGCGGGGTCTACCTGATGCTGGCGCTGACTTGTGCGATGCTCTGCGCGATCCTGCTTGGGATGGGCATGCCGACCGTACCCGCCTATGTGAATGTGGCCTTGCTGCTTGGGCCGTTGCTGGCCAATCTTGGCGTCAGCTTTTTCACGGCACATATGTTTGTGTTCTATTTCGCTGTCGCCTCGGCCATCACGCCACCCGTTGCGGTTGCCGCCTTTGCCGCGGCCTCGATCACGGGGGCCGAGCCGATGCGCACAGGCTTTGCCGCCGTACGCGTGGGCATTGTGATGTTCACCATCCCCTTCATCTTTGCATGGTATCCCGAGCTTCTTTTGATCCCCGAGGCCGTGACCATCACCGATTCAAACGGCGCGCGCACCCTGATCGAAGGCTATAGCGGCGAGGTTGAATTGACCGCCCTTGCCCTTCTGTCCGCACGGCTGATTTTTGCGCTCTATTTGGTGGCCTCGGCGCTGGCCCGATATGACCGCGCACCGCTTCGCAGCTGGGAAATCACGGCGCGGCTCGGGCTTGCCATTTTGATCATGTGGAAAACCGAAGGGGTGATGTGGTTCGGCATTCTGGGCGCTGTGGCGCTGATCGTGCTGCATGTTGTGCAATCTCGGAGATATCATGCAACCGCCTCAACTTGAATTCGCCTGCCAGCTACAGGTCGAACTGGGCCCGATCCGCGAGATGGGCACAGGACGCGCAGGGCGCCGCAGGATCATCCCGATCATCGGCGGTACCGTCACAGGGCCAAGACTATCGGGGCGCATCCTGAACCTCGGGGCTGATTGGCAAACCGTCTTCGCCAATGCCACCGCCGAGTTGGACACGCGCTATGCTTTTGTGACCGATGATGGCGCAACGATTGAGGTATGCAATTACGGCTACCGCCATGGCCCTGCCGAAGTGCTTGCCGCAATCGCCCGCGGCGAAGACGTGCCTGAAGACAGCTACTATATGCGCACCCATGCCCGCCTTGAAACAGGCGATGCACGGTATGATTGGGTGAACCAAACGCTCTTTGTCGGTACAGGCAAACGCGAGCATACTCGGGTCATCGTCGATCTTTACGCGCTGACCTAAATGCCGCTCACGTCTTGGCTGGAAGCACTGTGCCCGCACATGCGCCAAAGCCGATGCGGAAGCCCGCGCCGCAGGCCGCCCCGCGCAAGGTCAGGGTGTCCCCATCAGCGAGGAAACTACGCTCCTCGCCCGTATCAAGCGTAAGCGGTTCCTTTCCACCCCAGCTAAGCTCCAGCAAAGCACCACGGCTGTCTTTGGTCGCGCCCGAGATTGTGCCCGACCCCAGCAGGTCGCCCACCCGCATCGGGCAACCGCTGCTTGTATGATGGGCCAATTGCTGCGCCGAGGAATAATACATCTCTTTGTAATTAGTGCGCGCGATCACGGTCTCGGATTTGCCCTCAGGCGTCAGGCCAACCTCAAGCTCGATATCATAGAGCATGGGCGACGTGTCTGCGATATGCGGCAGCAAGGCGAATTCACGCTCGGGCGTGGGGCGGCGAAACGGCTCGAGCGCGGCTGCGGTCACGATCCAAGGGCTGATGCTGGTGGCTGTGGCCTTGGCCTGAAAGGGACCAAGCGGTTGGTATTCCCATGCCTGAATATCGCGCGCGGACCAGTCATTCAGGATCACATAGCCGAATATATTGGCAAACGCCTCATCCACGGAAATGGGCGCATCTGAGGGCACACCGACAATCGCGCCCATCTCAAGCTCGAAATCAAAACGCACAGAGGGCGCAAAACGCGGCAGCGCATCATTTGGCCCTTTCAACTGCCCATAGGGGCGGCGGATATCGGTGCCATCCACCACAACAGACGAGGCCCGCCCGTTATAGCCGATGGGAATATGCAGCCAATTCGGCGGCAAGGCATTCTCGGCCCCGCGAAACATCGTGCCGACATTTGTCGCATGATTGCGCGAGGCGTAGAAATCGGTGAATTCCGTCACCGTGAAGGGCATATGCATCTGCACGCCCGCCATCGGCACCAGCAGGGGCGCAAGCTGATCTTGGGCCGCGCTCCCCTCGGCCAGCATATCCGTCAGGCTTTGCCGCAGGCGGGCCCAAGCCGCCCTGCCCTGTTCCATAAACGCATTCCACGCAGGCCCTTGCAAAGCCCCATCAAAATCAAGCAGCCCTTCTGCCTCCATCGCGGCCATGTCCAAGATCTGATCGCCGATGGCCACGCCACAGCGCGGCGCGCCGCCGTTGGAGAACACGCCATAAGGCAGGTTGTTCAACGGAAAGTCGGTCTCGGCGCTATTGGCCGTTTCAACCCATGATCGCTTCAAAGTCATACTCGTCTCCGTCTAGGCCGCATCGGGCTGGTTTTGGGGGTGGGCTGCATCAAAGGCAGGCAAGGCAAGGCAGCGCGCCTCGATCTCTGTCAGGCGTGGGAAAGGCGACAGGTCAACACCCCATCGATGCGCATTATAAAGCTGCGCGACAAGGCAGATATCGGCAAGGCTCAGGGCGTCCCCAAAGCTGAACGCGCCGCCGGGGATCAGTGCATCATAGGCTGTGAACCCGCGTGTCATCCAATCCTGCATCCATGCCACGGCCTCATCCTGATCATGGCCCATGGCCTTGAGTTGCTGCACCACTTTGAGGTTGTTTACGGGATGCACATCCGCCGCCATCACCAGCGCCGCGCCACGGATCAGGGCGGCTTGCACCGGATCGCGCGGGATCAGGGTTGGGTCGGGGTAGCGCGCCTCGATCCATTCGAGGATGGCCATGGATTGCGTCAGAACCGTGCCATCCTTCAGCACCAGCGCAGGCACGCCAGCCACGGGGTTAACCGCCAGATACTCAGCATCGCGTTGATCCCCCGCGACCAGATCGATCGGCACGGTTTCAAAGGCAATCTGCTTGAGATGCAGCGCGATGCGGACGCGGTAGGAGGTGGTTGAGCGCCAATAGGAATACAGCTTCATTTCTTGCCCGGCGTGCCGTCGAATTTCTTTTCAAGCGAGGTCCAGCAATCGATGTAATTGTCCTGCAAAGGTGCCTCCTTGCCTGCATATTCCGTCAGATGCTGGGGAAAACGGGTCTCGAACATGAAGGACATCGTGCGGTCCAGCTTATCTGCCCCGAGATTGGCGTTTGAGGCTTTCTCGAAGGCCTCCATATCGGGGCCATGGGGCAGCATCATATTATGCAGCGACATGCCACCCGGAACAAAGCCTTCGGGCTTGGCGTCATATTGGCCATAGATATTGCCCATCAACTCGGACATGACGTTTTTGTGGTACCAAGGCGGGCGGAACGTATCCTCGGCCACCAGCCAGCGTTCGCGGAACAAAACAAAGTCGATATTGGCAACGCCCGCTTGACCACCAGGTGCAGTCAGCACGGTGAAGATCGACGGATCGGGATGGTCGAACAGGATCGCTCCGACAGGGCAATAGGCCCGCAAATCATATTTCATCGGGGCGTAATTGCCATGCCATGCCACGATATCCAGCGGGCTATGGCCGATATGGGTTTCATGGAACTGACCGCACCATTTCACGGTGACGGTGCTTGGCGTCTCACGGTCTTCAAAGGCGGCAACGGGAGCCTTGAAATCGCGTGGATTGGCAAGGCAATTGGCCCCGATCGGGCCCCTGTCAGGCAGATCGAACTTCGCCCCGTAATTCTCGCACACAAAGCCACGGCACGGGCCTTCCAGCACCTCGACGCGGTAGACCAGACCGCGCGGGAGAATGGCGATTTCCTTAGGCTCCACATCGATGATCCCAAGCTCGGTGGCGAAACGTAGCTTGCCCTGTTGCGGCACGACCAACATCTCGGAGTCTGCAGAATAGAAATAGGCATCCTTCATGCTTTGCGTCACCAGATAGACATGCGAGGCCATCCCCACCTGCGTGTTCACATCCCCCGCCGTGGTGATGGTGCGCATGCCTGTCAGCCAAGTCAGATCCCCCTCGGCCTCGATGGGGTTCCAGCGATATTGGCCGAGCGAGGTGACATCCTCGACGATATGCGGCGCGGATTTCCAGTAAGGCAGATCAATGCGGGCAAAACGGTGGGTATGTTTGACCGAAGGGCGAATGCGGTAGCACCATGTGCGCTCGGGAGCGGGTTGGGTGAAGGCGGTGCCTGAAAGCTGCTCGGCATAGAGGCCGTAATTCACCTTTTGGGGCGAGTTCATGCCTATGGGCAAAGCCCCCGGCAGGGCTTCGGTTTCAAAATCATTGCCCCAGCCCGACATATAGCCCGGCGTGGTACTGGCCCCGTCGGATTGGATCAGGCTATGCGGTTCCATGGATGTCATGTGCTCGCTCCTTTCGCGGCGCTCAGGGCCGCGCGCAAAACGGCGCGGTCGCCAATGTGATTGGCCAAAATCAACACCAGACGGGCATTCAGGCTTTGGCTGTCTTCCAGTGACAGCCCGTCATGCGCGGCCAGAAGCTCGGCATAAAAGCCGTCAGGATCGGTGATATTAGGGGATAGGTTCAGATCGCTCATGCGGCACCTCCGAGAGCTATTTGCATCGCATCTGCAAGTGTCGACGCCTCCACATCAGGCCAGCGGGCCGCAATATGCTGATCAGGGCGGATCAGATAGACCGCCGAGGGGGCATCGCCCAAATAGCGCTCTCTCAATTCCGCAGAAATTTCTGCCTGCCCGATATGCAACGCAACAGCACCTTCCAGCGAAGGGGCCTCTGTGCCGATTGCCAGCACGGTGAATTGGCCATCCAGATGATCCAGCAAATACCCGCCGCCCAAAGGCGCATCAGGACAGGGCGCGCCCGGCCTTGTCCGCGCGGGGCCACCAAGCGCGTCCGAGCCATTCAAGGGCGAGCCGTCATAAACACTTGGAAGGCTCAAGCGGCCTGAATTGATGAGAGGGCGGGCAAAGGCATGTTCTTTCGCGAGATCGAGCACCGCATTGCGGAAAATCTTGGACACTTGCGATTTCGGGGTCAGGAAATCGGTCGAACGGGTGGAGTTGAGGATATTCTCATCCGCCGCCGCTGCGCGTTCCACCTCATAGCTGTCCAAAAGCGCCGCAGGCGCGCCATTGAGCACAGCCGCCAGTTTCCAGCCGAGGTTATCGGCATCCTGAACGCCCGAATTGGCCCCGCGCGCGCCGAAAGGCGAGACTTGATGCGCGGAATCGCCCGCGAAGACCACGCGGTTATGAACGAATTTCTCCATGCGGCGGCATTGGAACGTGTAGATCGAGCACCAATCCAGCTCGTACTCCACATCGGGCCCCAGCATCTGATCGACACGGGCGCGGATATTCTCGGGCTTGAGTTCCTTTTCGCGGTCGATATCCCAGCCAAGCTGAAAATCGATCCGCCAGATATCATCGGGTTGCTTATGCAGTAAGGCGCTGTCACCCGATTTGAACCACGGCTCGAACCAGAACCAGCGCTCGGTCGGGAAATCAGCCGTCATTTTCACATCGGCAATCAGGAAATTATCCTCAAAGACACGGCCCTCAAACCCCAGCCCCATCATATCGCGAATGGGCGAGCGCGCGCCGTCACAGGCCACCAGATACTCGGCCTCGATCTGATAGGGGCCATCGGGTGTCATCACATTCAGGACAACGTGATCACCCTTATCCTCAACCGCATCCACACGGTTCTTGCCGCGAACCTCAACAGGTGCATCCGAGGCATCAATCGCCTCCATCTGGTATTTCTCAAAATGCATCTGGCTGAGATTGATGAAAGCAGGGCAGCGATGGCCATCCTCAGGTAGAAGGTCGAACTCGAACACTTCATCACGGTCACGGAAGACGCGGCCCTTTTGCCAGACAACACCCTTATCCAGCAGGGCTGCCCCTGCCCCCAAACGGTGCATGATCTCGAGCGTGCGCTTGGCAAAGCAAATCGCGCGTGAGCCAAGCCCGACACCTTCATGATCATCAAGCACCAGCGCAGGCACCCCGCGCTGGCCCAAATCCATGGCGAGGGCCAAGCCGATCGGCCCGCCCCCAACAATCACCACAGGATGCCGCACGGGCGATGCCGCATCTTGGTCCGCATTGCGCTCATAGGGATAGAGCTTGAACGCCAGCGGATAGCGATCAACCAGCGGCGCGTTCATCCCTGCAATGCCTCCCACATGTCCAGATCCCTTTGCGCGGTCCAGATGCGGGGATGGGCAATACCGCGTGCTTCGTCATAGGCGCGGGCCACGTTGAAGGGCAGGCAGTGTTCGTAAATGGCGTAATCCTTGAATTTCGGATCACAGGCCGCGCGCACCGCATCCCAAGCATCCTTGAGGCTGCCCCCTTTGGCCGCGACAGGTTTGACCGCGTTATAGGTGCTATCCACGAAATCCCGCGTATTGGCGATGGCCGCATCCACCATCTCGCGCCCGACCAGCGCATCCCCGCGCCCGGGTGCAATCGATTGCGGGTCATAGGCTTTCACCGCGTCCAGCGTCGCCCCCCATTCTTCATAATGGCCATCGCCGCAATAGCAGGCCGAGTGGTATTCTACGATATCGCCTGTGAACATCGTCTGCGCATCGGGCACCCAGACCACGCTATCGCCAGCCGTATGGGCGCGGCCGATCTGCTTGATCTCGACCCGACGATTGCCAAGGAACACGGTCATGGCATCGCTGAATGTCGTGGTTGGATAGGTCAATCCAGGGATACTTTCATGCCCCTCGAACAGGCGCGGAAAGCGTTGGAATTCGCTGTCCCAATCTTCCTGCCCACGCTCCATCACCATTGAGCGCGCGGCATCCGACATGATGATCTGATCCGCCCCGAAGGCCGAGGCCCCCAGCACGCGGACCGCATGATAATGGGTCAGAACAACATGGCTAATCGGTTTATCGGTGACGCTGCGCACACAGTCGATGACCTTATTGGCCAGCCGCGGGGTGGCTTGCGCCTCGACGATCATCACGCTGTCATCGCCGATGATCACGCCCGAATTCGGATCTCCCTCAGCGGTAAAGGCATAAAGCCCCTCACCCACTTCTGTGAAACTGATCTTCTTTTCCGTCAGATCGCCCGCTGACGCGAATGCCTTCGCCATGAATCCTCCCCATGGGCGAGCCATCTCGCCCTTTGTTGCAATTGCAATGAATTATATCGTTGCGATTGCAACGAAAGTCAATATTCTATGGTTATCTCAAGGGGTGTACATGAGCACAGATTTCGACCTCGCGACCTTTCTGCCCTATCGACTGGCCTATATCTCGGAACGGGTGAGCCAACGGCTCTCTGCCGATTACGGAAAGTCACATGGGCTATCGGTTGCCGAATGGCGGGTCTTGGTGAATTTGCAATATCTCGGCACTGCGTCGGTGCGCGATATTCAGGTCTATACAAATCTCGAAAAATCCCGCGTCAGCCGCGCAGTTGCGCGGATGGAGAGCGCGGGGCTGGTCGCAAAGCGCGCGGGCGCAAAAGATGCCCGATTGGTCGAGATCGGGCTAACCAAGAAGGGGGTGGCAACGCTTGACGCAATCCTCCCCCCCGCCATCAATGTTGAGCGGGGGCTGCTTGAAGGGCTCAGCGACGCGCAACGCAAGACCTTCAATGAAGTGATAGAGCATTTTCATCGAGTGCTGGACAATGACCCCGATGCCAAACCGAGATATGAAGCCACACGGTAAGAAATAAGGCTACAACTCCAATCTGATATAAGATCAAATTCACTAACGGTAGAAATTGGCGATGTCGCATCAAGTAACATGGAATGGTCCAACCTTCACCGAATGCAGCGGGTTTGCCGAATATTACGGGCCGATCAACGCTGAACCCTGTGGCGGCGATAGTTTCACATGGACCGCTGCGATGGTCATCGAATTCCTGAACACACAAAGGTTTCCTGCATGAAACGCTCAACCATCAATACAATCATGGCGGATGCGGATGAGCTTATTCGCAAGCATGGGTTTGCCCTGCCACCCTTCGCCTATTGGTCGCCTGAGGAATTTGCTGCGCGCAAAGACGAAGCGCGCAATGTGATCTCGGCACGCAATGGCTGGGATATAACCGACTACGGCGCAGGCGATTTTGACAAGATGGGGCTGTTTTTATTCACCCTACGCAATGGCCGTCTGGCGGATCTGAAACGGGGCGGAGGCATGTGCTATGCGGAAAAGCTGCTGATCTCGCGGCAAGATCAACTCAGCCCGATGCACACCCATATCCTCAAGGCCGAGGATATCATCAATCGCGGCGGTGCGACGCTGATCGTCGAGCTTTATGGCTCGGATGATCAGGGCCGCTTTGCCGAGGACAAGGGCGGCACCGTTCATTGCGATGGCATCCGCATCGATTACGAGGCGGGGCAGAAACTAAAGCTCGCACCAGGTGAGAGCGTGACACTCATGCCAGGGGATTGGCACGCTTTTTGGGGCGAAGGCGGCGACGTTCTGATTGGCGAAGTCAGCACCGTCAATGACGATGAAACCGACAATATTTTCCGCGACCCTATCGGCCGTTTTGCCAATGTCGAGGAAGACGTTGACCCGACCCATCTGCTGGTCAGCGACTACGCCAAATGGCTATGATCCCCCTCGCGCAGGACCAAGTTGGACCATTCGTGCATATATAGCCTTGGTCCCTTTAGGCGCTGGAGGGAGATCGCCACATCTGAGACGCGGAGGTAAACACCGTCCTTCCCACTCGCTGTATAGGAAGTGCCGCTGCAAAGCTGACTGTGCTAATAGTTCGACGAGTGGCCACGGCTTGATGCATCGCGGGAGCAAAATGGATTTCCAGAATTAGACAGCGATTTTTATAGCGACCACGCATATGCCCACGCCGTGACAAACAGGCGCTATCTGCGTCCACTGCGTTTTTGCGGGCCACTCCACCAACTCCCGCGCCCTGCTGGCGGTAATTTGCGCCAAGTTTGGCGACTTATTGCCACGGAGTTGGAGAAAAGCGCAAAAATTTTAACCCCAACCCATCCGTTTTGCGTAGCGTTTAGCCTGACCCGGGAGGATTCGGGTTTAAATAGTGGGCAGACTGCCCGATCTGGGAGGATCAATAATGTTCAATACTTTCACGCGCAGGTCTTTTGGCCTGCTTGGTACGGCTGCCGTTGTGGCTATGGGCCTTGGCGCGCCAGCGGCCGCTCAGGAGCAGCTTTCGATCGCAACTGGCGGCACAGGCGGCGTTTACTACCCTATGGGTGGCGGCTTGGCCGAAGTCATCAATAACCACGTAGATGGCTTTTCGGCGACCGCCGAGGTCACAGGCGCCTCTGTTGAAAACATGGGTCTGATCGCCACGGGCGATGCTGATTTTGCAATCGGTCTGGCCGATACAGTTGCACAAGCTCAAACGGGCACAGGGCGCTTTGAAGGCCAGCAACTCGAAATGATCCGCGGTGTTGCATCGCTTTATGCAAACATGATCCACATCGTGGCGCTTGAAGGTTCGGGCATCACGTCGCTCGAAGATCTTCGCGGCAAGCGCGTATCCATCGGTGCGCCAGGTTCTGGTACCGAAGTCAACACGGCTGCTATCCTCGAAGCAAATGGCATCAGCTATGATGACATCGACGAGCAGCGCCTGAACTTCAACGAAACAGCTGACGCGCTCGGCAACGGTGACATCGATGCGGGCTTCTGGTCTGTTGGTGCGCCAACATCGTCGATCCTCAACCTCGCAACGACTCAAGACATCGTAGTTATTGCGCTGTCCGAAGCCGAGCTTGAAGCGGCAATGGGGGCACATGAAACCTTCGCTCAGACCACACTTGCTGGTGGTACATATCCTGGTGTTGATGAAGACATTTCCGTGCTCGGCATTCCGAACGTACTGACTGTGTCTTCTGAAATGTCCGATGATGTTGTTTATGCGGTGACAAAAGCGATGTTTGAAAACATTGCAGACATGCAGGCCATTCACCCCGCAGCGAACCAGACAACCGTCGATCTTACAATCGCGGCAACGCCTATTCCGCTGCACCCTGGTGCGATCCGCTACTACGAAGAGATTGGCGCGACCATTCCGGATAACCTCCGTCCATGAATGAGATGCCTTGGGGAGGGGGAGGCAAAGGCCTCCTCCTTCTCGTTTTGATGCTTTTGCCAGTTTCTGCATTCGCAGATGAACTGATCGCCACGCGCGAAGACGGCACAGAGATTGCCCGTCTGTCCGTTCCAGAAGGAACCGAGTGGTGCGTGCTTTGGAACCATTCTGTACAGGGTTTTCCCGTGGCGGATTGCTACGAAAACCAAGCAGGCCAAATGGTTCTAATGCACGCACATCTTCCTGATTTTGCGGCTGGCCTCGATCACATCCCTGGTCGTGGTCGGCAAATCACGGATGGCCAAGGTGGCTACTTTATTCGCGACATTCATGAGCCTGTACCAGGAAATGCTTATGTTCTGCGCCCCGGTGCAGGCCCAGTTAATCACCGATTACAGGTTGGAAACACAACCGTATCTCTATCTGCTGTAGCGCCGCGCGAACGCGTGCGGATTGCTCTTACAAGGAATTAAGACCGATGAGTTCGACCACAGACGAAATAAAGCTCCCCCTTGAGCAGCCTAGAATGATTGTGCGGACCATTACCGTGATCGGGATCGCTCTATCGCTGTTCCAGCTCTACACGGCTGGCCTGCAACCTTTGGGGCTATTTTTTCAGCGCCCTATCCACCTTGGGTTTGTTCTGGTGCTCTGTTTCCTGATCTACCCCGTTTTCGGACGTTACAAAACGCGCGGTGTCATTGGGTGGATCATTGACAGTGCACTGATTGTCGCAAGCATCGCAGCGGGCGCTTGGGTGCCGTTGAACATCGACATCATCGCCAATCAAATCTTCCCGCGCGACATCGACGTCATCATGGGTTTTGTGACCATGATCGTCGTCTTGGAAGCCGCCCGCCGCGCCGTGGGGCTGGGTATGACGCTGATTGGGGCCTTCTTCATTGTCTACGCCTTCTCAGGCAGCCGTGGGGAACTTCCGTTCCTCGCCGACGTTATGCCAGGCATCCTTAATCACCGTGGTTATTCGCTTGAACGGCTGGCCAGCCAAATGACCCTTGGTGCAGAAGGCATCTTTGGCATCCCCTTGGGCGTGGCTGCTACATTCGTTTTCGTCTTTGTGCTGTTCGGTGCCTTTCTGGAAGTCACAGGTGCAGGCAAATTCTTTATTGATCTTGCTTATGCCGCGGCTGGCAAAAAACCCGGGGGGCCAGCCAAGGCGGCTGTGATTGCCAGCGCAGGCATGGGTTCAATCTCGGGCTCTGCGATTGCCAATGTGGTCACGACGGGTGCGTTCACCATCCCCTTGATGAAGAAACTTGGCTACCGTCCCGCACAGGCGGGCGGGATCGAAGCAGCGGCCTCAACGGGTGGGCAAATCATGCCACCGCTTATGGGGGCCGGTGCGTTCCTGATGAGCGAATTCACCCAAATGCCATATGTCCAGATTGTTCTGGTGTCGATTTTTCCCGCGTTTCTATATTTTGGCTCTGTTTACCTGTTGGTCCATATCGCGGCCGTGAAACTGGGGATGAAAGGCCTTCCAGCCGAAGATCTGCCAAATATGCGCAAGATCTTGGCAGAGGGTTGGCATTTCCTGCTGCCACTTGTTGCGCTTGTGGCATTGTTGGTCGCGGGTTACTCGCCTATGCGGGTTGGCTTTTACGCGATCTTGTCGATCATTGCCGCAGCCTCGGCCCGTGCCCTTTGGACATTCATACGCTCTGAGCCGACGATTGAAGGCTTTATTGCCCTGTGTAAGCGAGGGGTCCATCTAACGCTCCAAGCGCTGGATCTTGGTGCGCGCAATGCAGTCGCTGTATCGGTTGCCTGTGCTGTTGCTGGCATCATTGTGGGCGTCGTCGGCTTGACCGGTCTTGGGCTGAAATTCTCGGCGATGATGATTGCCTTCTCTGGCGGCAATATCATTCTTGCCCTGATCCTAGTGCTGCTTGCGAGCCTGATCCTTGGCATGGGTCTGCCGGTGACGGCAGCCTATATCGTCCTGATCATCCTTGTTGGTCCCGCATTGACCGAGCAGTTTGGCATTCCAATTTTGATCGCGCACCTTGTTGTCTTCTGGTATTCGCAAGACAGTAACGTGACACCTCCGATTGCACTCGCCGGTTTTGCAGGTGCTGCGATCGCGGGGTCGAAACCGATGGAAACAAGTGTTCAGGCATGGAAATACGCCAAAGGCCTTTATCTGATCCCGCTTTTCATGGTCTTCAACCAGCAGATCATTCTTGGTGGCCCGCTGCCGCTGGTCCTTTGGGGAGGTGCCATCGCAATCGTGGCTCTGGTAGCCTTTGCCGCGATCCTCGAAGGGTTCTTGTTCCGTCCAATCGCGTTGTGGATGCGGGTTTTGCTTATGTTCGGTGTAGTGGCCGTTTTCTGGTCAAACCTGAGCTACGAAATCGCAGGGTTTGTTCTGATCCTGGTCTTGCTCGGCGTGAACTGGTTTCAGGCGCGGCGGGAAAGAAACCTTCCCGACGGTCCCCCATGGTTGAAAACACCATCGGAGGCCTAAGCCTGTGAAGCTGGTCCGGCCCCTCCTTCTTGCCGGACTAGCGGCTATTCTGAGCTGGGTAGTTGTGCAAAATCTTGCACTTGGTTCAGCCCGTACGGAGCTGGACCAAACCCTGCTTTTGACAACGCGCGCCGTCGAAGCGGAAGTCGAACGCCTGAGGTCTCTGCCAGCAGTCGCCGCCGAAGATGTCCGCGTACGCGATGCTTTGGCCGGAACAGGATCGCTGCAGGACGCAAACCTATATCTTGAGACCCTCACCGCCCATACCCAAGCTGGCGATCTGTTCTTGATCAACTCGCAGGGCGATACGATTTCCGCGTCAAACTGGAACAGCCCTGGAAGTTTTGTGGGGCAGAATTATGCGTTTCGTCCCTATTTCCAAGAAGCGATGCAGACGGGACAAGGCGATTTTTATGCAATCGGCGTGACAACTGGCGTGCCGGGGTATTTTCTCTCTACTCGGGTAGAGGCAGGTGGGGCCGTTGGTGTTTTGGTCGTCAAGCTTGACCTGCGTCCGCTTGAGGCGATCTGGCGCGCTGCAAATGCGGATGTTGCCTTGGCAGATGGGAATGGGATTGTGTTTCTCTCAGCCCGACCAGAATGGCAATATCGGGCCCTTACTCAGCTCAGCCCTGAGGTCATTGCACAGCTTGATGAAACACGCGCCTATGAGGGGGTGGACCTCGCCAACTCAGCCCCGCTTATGGATACAGAAACCGAGCGCGGAAACGCATCTTGGGACGATTGGATTGCTCGGATTGCCCCGATGCCGTCCACCAACTGGCAAGTGATTGCGGCGCGCGGCACGACAGGGCTACAGGTTTTGTCCTTGGCCTCGGCCATCTTGGCAGCACTTGCTACACTGGCGATTGCGGCTGCATTCAAGGCATGGGAACAGCGACGACAGATCATTGCATTGCGGCTCTCGCAATCGGAAAAGCTTGAATCCATGGTCATTGCAAGAACCGCAGATTTGGCCCGAGAAGTTGAGGCGCGCACCGAAATCGAGATTGATTTACGCACGACGCAAGAAGCATTGATACACACCGAAAAAATGGCCGCTTTAGGGCGTATGTCTACGGCGATTGTTCATGAAATTAGCCAGCCGCTTGCTGCTTTGGAAGCAAGCATCGCAGCAGCCGAACTTGGATTGAACCAACAAGACGCCCCAACGGCAAAACGGCTCGATAAGGCCCGTGGCCTGATCCGTCGGATGCAACGCACCACCAAACACCTCAAAAGCTTTGCGCGGAAAGAGACCGCCGAGCGTAGCTTGATCGACCTCTGCGCTCCAGTCCGATCCGCGATCGATCTTGTGGAGCCGCGCGCGCGCGCCATGGGGGTTGTGCCGACATTTCATGCCCCAGAAGGCAGGTTCGAGGTTATGGCAGGCGTAATCAGGATCGAGCAAGTCGTGGTGAACCTCCTGCTTAACGCGCTGGATGCAGTCGCCGAAACGCCGGACGCGCAGATCAGTGTCACTTTGACAACCGAAGATGGCCAAGCGAGGCTGTGCATTGCGGATACGGGCATAGGCATCCAAGAGGAGGATCTGCCAAAAGTGACTGAGCCATTCTTTTCAACAAAGTTAACAGGTGAAAACTTGGGCCTTGGCCTCGCAATTTGCAAAGCGATCCTTTCCGATTTCAAAGGCACCCTCGATATTGGCGCTGGTCCAGATCGCGGAACACAGGTTGTGGTCACGCTGCCTTTGGCCCTTGATAAAACGGCGCAAGTCGCATGAGCGCACTTCTCTTCATTGTTGATGATGATGCAGATCACCTCTCGTCCTTGGCTGATCTGGTCGAAGCATCCGGATATGCCGTACAAGCCTTCCCTTCTGCGGCAGAGGCCTTGCAGGCTATGCCGGCCAACCCAGACCTTATCATCAGTGATCTGCGCATGCCCCAGATGGACGGGATAGAATTTGTAAAAGAGCTACGGACCCAGAAACAAACGGTGCCAGTTGTGCTTCTGACGGGCAATGGTGATGTCGGCCATGCGGTTGACGCTATACGCGCAGGGGCTGAAGATTTTCTAGAAAAGCCCTACGATTCAACACATCTGATGGCCGTTGTTCGCCGCACGCTAGAAGCGCAAGCCGCCCGCAGGGAAGTGACGCGCCTGAAGCAGATGTTGGCCGAGAAGGCCAATGATAGCATTCTTGGCAAATCGCGTGCGATGCAGCAATTTCGCAAACGCATAGCCGCTTTGGCATCGGTTGATCTTGATGTTCTTATCACAGGCGAAACGGGCACTGGGAAAGAGCTTGCAGCGCGCGCGATCCATGCCGCCAGCAGCCGCTCTAGCGGGCCTTTCGTTGTGCTGGATTGTGCCATCTTGCCAGAATCCGCAGCCGAGACGGTCCTGTTCGGCCACGGTGAAGGCGTTTTTGCGCATGATGCAAAGGGGCGCGCGGGCAAGCTGGAAACGGCCCATGGCGGCACCTTAATGCTGGATGAGGTCGAGGCGATGCCCATGGTCATTCAGGCCAAGCTTTTGCGGGTCTTGCAAGAGCGCAGTTTTGAACGGATGGGCGATACTGACGCAAGGCCACTTGATGTCAGGGTTATCGCGACCACCAAAACCAATCTGCGGTTGCTCGATACCTTCCGCCCTGATCTGTTCTTCAGGCTCGCTGGCGCGGAATTTACAACGCCAACCCTGCACGAAGCAGGCGAAGACATTCCTTTGATCTTTGCTCATTATGCCCAGCTTGCCGCCCAACGCTATGGGCGCAGTGCCCCCAAGCTGGAATGGGCAATGGCACAAAAGATCAAGCGCCAGACATGGAGCGGCAATGTGCGCGAACTTAAAACCAGCGCCGAAGCCTTTGCACTTGGGCTATTCGAGTTGGAAAGCTCTGGCATCCCAGCCTCTGGCCCCAAGGCCCTTTCAGACCGCGTGTCTGAATTTGAGGCCCGCGAAATTTCAGCGGTGCTAGATGCTTGCGCTGGAAACACGCTACGCGCTGCAGAAATCCTCGGGGTGCCGCGCCGAACCCTGAACGACAAAATGCGCCGATACGGAATTTCCTCCAATCTTGAGCGCAAGGAAGGCGAGCCATAAAAATCGCAGCAACTTAGCGGAGCAAAATGGGGCTCTGACGCAAAAGCTCCAAACTCAAGCTTTGAGCAAAAAGTTTAAGGCGGGACGCATTGGGCGCATCACCGAGAGTGCTAATGGTCGCCTCGACAGCCCTGCCCTTAGGCGTTGCCTCGCGCAATCGTCGCCATCAAAAACGTGCCCGCTGGGCCCAATGCTTTGTCTTTATGCCTTGTCACAACAGTCTTGAAACGCGGCATCGTATTTGAAGAACCCCATTGCTTGGGCTTCAATTCTACGAGGTCCCCACGGGCGAGATCGGCTTCAATCATCGGGCGCGGCATAGACCCCCAGCCGATCCCGTCTTTGATCAAGTCATATCGCAACCGCACCTCGCTCACGCGCCATTGGTTGACCCCCACCACACCATACGCGGTACCGTCTCCGACGGCCTTAGGGTCAGAGACGACAATTTGCAAATGATCGCGCATTGCTGCGTTTGGAAAATGAGGCGGAAGCTTCGCGAGCGGATGCTCAGGCACCGCGACAGCCACGAAATCCAACTCGGTGATCAGCAGGTTTTCCAAGTTCGGCTCCGGCTTTGGCGATTGCAGGCATATCCCGAGGTCGGCACGGTGTTCCAAAAGCTGGCGCGCGGCATCCAGCGGCGGTACCGCGTTGATCCGTAGATGCACCATTGGATATTCGTCGTTGTCTGACGTCAGCGCCTATGGGTCCAAATAGGGTTAT
>CBFHMG010000003.1:0-244 GCA_965656935.1 uncultured Paracoccaceae bacterium | reverse complement strand
AAAAAGGTCTCAATCACCAGAACCAACTCAGCCTCCACACCCTGTGCCATGCTTTGCGCTTGCACGCGAAATTCACCGACATCCTCCAAGATGCGGCGGACACGTGGCAGCAAGGCATGCCCTTGCTCGGTTAGGGTGGGTCGGTAGGCTGCGCGGTCGAACAAAAGGACACCGCTTTGGTCCTCCAGCTTTTGAATAGCATAAGTGATGGCCGATTGCGCCCGCCCAAGCTTGCGCGCGGCAG
>CBFHMG010000002.1:0-438059 GCA_965656935.1 uncultured Paracoccaceae bacterium | reverse complement strand
GGCCTGAACATGAGCTTCTAATCCTAACGGATCAGAAACTTTAAGAGAGAGCGGGCTTCGGTCCGCTCTTTTCTTTTGTACGAGGGGGCGTTTCGCCCTGAATATATATGCTTGAAAGCCAGTCCTCCGGTTAGTCAGGTCAAAATATCGGACTAATCACAGAACACCGCGCCAGCTCTGGCCGATGAAGAATGTCTAAGTCAATGTATTTCAAACGGCTCAGACAGGCGGTTTCTTAGCGACGCGCGGTTTCCGAGCAGGATTTCCCTTGGCTCAGCAAACCTGTATAGGCCTGCCCATGTCCCATTCTGACGCATATAACGGCCTGCCTTTCATGAAGATGCACGGGCTTGGCAATGACTTCGTGGTCATCGACGCGCGGCACACGCCTCTCAAGATGACGGCGGCGTTGGCCTGCGCTTTGGCAGATCGTCATCGCGGCGTTGGGTTTGACCAATTGGCAATCATTGAAGCCGACACCGAAGCCGATCTGAAGCTCACCTTCTTCAATGCCGATGGCTCGCATTCAGCCACATGCGGTAATGCCACCCGCTGTATCGCCCGCCACGAGATGGTCCAAAGCGGGAAATCCGCACTGACCCTACGTACCGAGCGCGGACTGCTTCAAGCGTTAGATGCAGGGAATGGGCTGACATCGGTCAATATGGGCGCACCGCAGTTGGAGTGGCAGGATATTCCACTGGCTGAGGCGGTGGATAGCCTACATTTGCCCCTTGAGGGCGACCCTGTCGGCACCAGCATGGGCAACCCGCATTGCAGCTTTTTCGTGGATGACGCCGAGGCCATCGAGCTGGCCACGCGCGGCCCCGAGATCGAACATCATCCGCTTTTCCCCGAGCGCACTAATGTGCAATTTGCCAGCCTCATTGGCCCAGATCATCTGCGCATGCGGGTTTGGGAACGGGGCACTGGCATCACCTTGGCCTCTGGGTCGTCCTCTTGCGCTGTTGCCGTGGCTGCCGCGCGGCGCGGTTTGACGGGGCGCAAGGTCAGGCTCACGCTGGATGGCGGCGATATTTTCATTGATTGGCGCGAGGATGGCGTCTGGATGACAGGGCCAACGGCGCATGTCTTCACTGGCACCCTGACGCAGGCCTTTCTGGAGGCGCTGTGATGTCAGCGCCCGTGTTCCATACGCTCGGTTGCAGGTTGAACGCCTATGAAACTGAGGCGATGAAGGAGCTATCCGCCGCCGCAGGCGTGGATAATGCCGTGGTTGTGAACACCTGCGCCGTCACCGCCGAGGCCGTGCGCAAAGCGCGTCAGGAAATTCGAAAACTCCGCCGTGAAAACCCAGACGCCAAGCTGATTGTCACAGGCTGCGCCGCCCAGACCGAGCCTGAAACCTTCAGCGCGATGGGGGAGGTTGATCTGGTCATCGGCAATACCGAGAAGATGCAGGCCGAGACATGGAAGACCCTCTCCAGCCCCGATTTCATTGGCGAAACCGAAAAGGTGATGGTCGATGATATCATGTCTGTCACCGAAACCGCAGGCCATCTGATCGACGGATTCGGGCGGCATCGGGCCTATGTGCAGGTGCAAAACGGTTGTGACCATCGCTGCACCTTCTGCATTATTCCCTATGGCCGCGGCAATTCACGATCGGTTCCTGCGGGGGTCGTGGTCGAGCAAATCAAGCGGCTGGTCGGGCGCGGTTTCAATGAAGTGGTGCTGACAGGCGTTGATCTGACCTCATGGGGGGCTGATCTGCCGGCCGAGCCGAAGCTTGGCGATCTTGTCATGCGCATCCTGAAACTGGTGCCCGATCTGCCGCGCCTGCGGATTTCATCCATCGACTCGATCGAAGTGGATGACAACCTGATGCAAGCCATCGCGACCGAGCCGCGCCTGATGCCGCATCTCCATTTAAGCCTACAACATGGCGATGATCTGATCCTCAAGCGCATGAAACGCCGCCATCTACGCGATGACGCGATCCGCTTTTCCGAGGAGGCGCGCAAATTGCGCCCCGAAATAACCTTTGGCGCAGATATTATCGCGGGTTTTCCAACGGAAACCGATGCGCATTTTGAAAACTCGCTGAAACTGGTCGAGGAATGCGGGCTGACCTGGCTTCACGTCTTCCCCTATTCCGCGCGGCAAGGCACGCCGGCCGCCAAAATGCCTGCCGTGTCTGGCCCGATCATCAAGGCCCGCGCCGCAAAGCTACGGGCCGCAGGCGAAAAGCGCGTTGCTATGCATCTGGATGCACAGATCGGACGCAGGCATAAAGTTCTGATCGAGACGCCGCGCATCGGTCGGACCGAACAATTCACCGAAGTCCGTTTTGACAGTGACCAGCACGAGGGGCAGATCATCACAAGCACAATCGCGGGACATGACGGGCAAAGACTAAGCGTTTAACTATTGAACTTGGTTCCATTTCCAAAGGTCCATTAAGCGATGCATCCAAATCCCGCCTTTCGCAACGAACCCGACAAGCGGAACCTTGATTATGCGCGTGAGCGTGGCTTTGGGATGCTCTCGGTTAATGCCGAGCCTTCCCCGCTCATCTCGCATATTCCATTTGTTTTGAATGAATTAGGTGACAGTGCCGAATTGCATCTTGTCCGCTCCAACCCGATTGCGCGGGCCGTCACCTCGCCCACCCCTGCGGTGATCGCGGTCAGCGGGCCTGATGCCTATATCTCACCAGATTGGTACGGAGACCCCGCGCAAGTGCCGACATGGAACTATGTCGCGGTTCATCTGCGCGGTGTGCTGCACCCGCTGGATCACGGGTTGATGCGCGACCAGCTTGATCGATTATCCGCCCATTTCGAGGCGATGCTAAGCCCAAAACCTGCTTGGTCCGCCGACAAGATGCCCGAAGATACGTTGGATAAGTTGATGCGTGCCATCCTGCCTTTTCGCTTTGAGGTGCAGCAGGTCGATGGCACTTGGAAGTTGAACCAGAACAAAACCCACGACGCGCGCGAAAGCGCGGCGCAGCATGTTGCCAGCTCTCCCATCGGGCAGGAAACGGGTTTGGTCTCGGCCCTGATGCGAGGGGCCATAAAAGGCGGCCAATAGACAAAGCCCTGCCGAGCCCCTAGATATTACCCAACCTTGAAGGAGGGACGCATGGCTATCCAATTCGCCCCGATTGCAGGCCTCGCCTTGCGCTATGGCGCTGTGGCTTTGGCCACTTATGCCGCAACGCGGAGCCTATCCTCTGGAAGGCTGGATCAGAATGTCGAAGATGCGATGGATGATCTGCCTGAGGGGGCCAGTTTTCGCAAATCCGATGGTCAGGTGAACGGCGCGGCGCGTTGGACACGGGTTTATCGTTTCGGACACAGCGGCAAAGCCATCAAGATCGATGCAACAGGGCTTGCCCGTATAAAGGTAACACGCGTTCCATGATGAAACTTCTCGGCTCTCCCGCTTCGCCTTTCGTGCGCAAAACCGTTATTCTGCTGCATGAAGCAGCGATTGAGGATGTAGAATTTGTTCAGGTCACGGCCTCACCTCTGGGGGGCGAGGACGCACTGAATGCGGCCAATCCTTTGGGGAAAATTCCCGCTCTGGTGCGCGATGAAGGGACCACCCTTTATGACAGTCGGGTCATCACGCGCTTCTTGAATGACCATGCCAAGGCAGGGCTTTACCCCGAGGATCGCCTCTGGGAGGTGCTGACGCTGGAGGCCACCGCAGATGGCATCATGGAGGCCTCTGTCGGGATCACCTATGAGAAACGCTTTCGCCCCGAGGAAATGGTGTTTCAACCTTGGCTGGACGGACAATGGACAAAGATCGCCCGCACATTGGATGTGATCGAAGCCCGCTGGATGAGCCATCTCCACGGCCCGCTTGATATGAGCCAGATCGCCGTTGCCTCCGCGCTTGGCTATCTTGATTTCCGCCATGATGACAGGGGCTGGCGCAGCAACCGTCCCGCATTGACGGCTTGGTTTGAAGGGTTTTCCGCACGCGCCTCAATGGCTGCAACTGACCCTGCAAGCGCATGAAAATTGGCCCCGCGCTGACCCAAAACGCCCTGCAGGAATGCTTTTCGATCCGCCGTGCGGTTTTCATTGATGAACAAGGCATTCCCGAGGCTGAGGAATGGGACAGCATCGATGATGACGCGACGCATTTCCTAGCTTGGGGCGATACAGGCCCTTGCGCGACAGCGCGGCTTTACCGTGATGGAAAGGCTGCAAGAATCGGCCGTGTTGCTGTTGTCATTGATCACCGTGGCACGGGGTTGGGCCGCAAGATCATGCATTTTGTCCTGCGCCATGCCAAAGAAAACGGGTTTGAGGGGGCTGTGTTGGACGCGCAAACCTATGCATTGCCCTTTTACGAAGGGCTTGGTTTTGTCGCCGATGGCCCAGAATTCGATGACGGAAGCGGCATCCTGCATCGCCGCATGACTTTGTCCTTTCACCCCGCAAAAAGCCCTGCATAGCTTTCTCTAAGCGCGGCTTTCTGAACCTTGCCCATCGTATTTCTTGGCAAAGCCTCCAGAAAAATGACCTTTTTGGGCTGTTTGAATTTAGCCAGCTTCACAGAGATATCAGCGATGATCGCCTCCTCCGAGAGAGGCTGACCCCCGTCAGGCACAACCACCGCGACAACGGCTTCGCCAAAATCGGGGTGCGGCACGCCGATCACGGCGCTTTCCAGAACACCACCAAGATCATCGATCACCTCTTCGACCTCCTTGGGGTAGACATTGAAGCCGCCCGAAATCACCAGATCCTTGCCGCGCCCGACGATGATGACATAGCCATCCTCATCCAACCGCCCCAAATCACCTGTGATGAACCAACCATCCTCGCGAAGCTCTTCGCGGGTTTTCTCGGGCATTTGCCAGTAACCTGAAAACACATTCGGGCCACGCACTTCCAGAATACCGATCTCGCCCTTTGGCACCTCCTTGCCATTCTCGCCCATGATCCGCAATTCGACACCCGGCAGGGGAAAGCCCACAGTGCCTGCGCGGCGCTCGCCCTCATAGGGGTTGGAGGTGTTCATATTGGTTTCCGTCATGCCATAGCGTTCCAGAATACGGTGGCCTGTGCGGGCCTCCCATTCTTTATGGGTTTCAGCCAGCAAAGGCGCGGAGCCCGAAATAAACAGGCGCATATTGGCGGCATGGCTTTTGGTCAGGCGCGGATCCGCCAAGAGGCGCGTGTAGAAGGTGGGCACACCCATCAGCGCGGTTGCATCAGGCATGGCATCCAGAATCGCATCGGCGTTGAATCCAGGCAGGAAATGCACGGATGCACCCGACAAAAGCGCGACATTCGAGGCCACGAACAACCCGTGCGTATGATAAATCGGCAAGGCATGGATCAGCATGTCCTCTTCGGTAAAGCGCCAGTGATCCACCAAAGCGCGGCTATTAGACAAAAGCGCAAGATGGCTGAGCATTGCCCCTTTCGAACGCCCCGTTGTGCCAGATGTGTAAAGAATTGCAGCAAGCTCGTCGTCACCACGCGCAACCGCTTTGGCCAAGGGCGCAGCAGCAGCGGCTTTATCCGCAAGCGAGCCTGCCCCATCCGCATCCAGCGTCTCAACATGGCGGCAACCCGCCCCATCCGCGACAGGCATAAGTGCTGTGCGCTTTTTGGGGTCACATACAAACACTGTCGGGGTGGCATTTGAGAGGAAATATTCAACCTCTGTCGGGGTATAGGCCGTGTTCAGCGGCAGGAAAACGCCGCCTGCCATCACGGTTCCGAGGTAAAGCTCCAGTGCCGCCAAAGTTTTTTCGACCTGAACAGCAACCCGATCCCCAGGTGCTAGGCCAAGCGTGATCAGGGCCTGCGCCATACGCGCGGCCCCCTTGAACAGATCCCCCCATGACCGTGTTGTACCATCTGGAAAACGCGCGAAAACCCTGTCTGGATTGGCCTTTGCGCCCTTTTGCAAGGCGTCAATCAAGGTGTTGGTCACAAGGAATTCTCCCGTCTATTGAGGTAACAATTCAGTGTATCTGGCCGCAAAGCCCGAGGCGAGAGCCTCTTTCTTAGGTTTTGCCTGCGACATTTCGGCCTCGCTGCGCGCGTTTGTCCGCTGGACGCCTATCGTTGCATTCCATAAATACGCGGGAGATTGGCTATGGGGGATTCCCGTGGCCCTGCAGGTTTTTCTGATCCAAAGGTTTGGATCACTGAGAAAGGGAGACGCATTAGTGTCACACGCAGAAGACCAGTCCAGCACGCGGCGCGACTTTCTATACTATGCGACGGGTGGTACAGGTGCAGTAGTGGCCGGCGCAGCCGTTTGGCCGCTGGTAAACCAAATGAACCCATCGGCCGATGTGCAGGCCGCGTCACGCTTGCGCGTTGACGTATCCGGCGTATCCGAGGGCACACAGTTGACTGTGCTATTCCTTGGCAAGCCCGTCTTTATTCGTCGTCGGACCGCCGAGGAAATCGAGGCAGGCCGTTCGGTTGAAATCAGCGAGCTTGTCGACCAGATCGCACGCAACCCCAACCTTGATGGCGACGTGCCAGCAACGGATGAGAACCGCACCCTGACCACACCCGATGGTGAAAACACCGGCGAGTGGTTGGTCATGCAGGGCGTTTGCACCCATTTGGGCTGTGTTCCGCTCGGTGATGGTGCCGGTGATTTCGGTGGCTGGTTCTGCCCTTGTCACGGCTCGCATTACGACACGGCAGGACGTATCCGCCGTGGTCCCGCACCCGAAAATCTTCACATCCCCGCGGCTGAGTTCGTGGATGATGCAACCCTAGTTCTCGGTTAAGGAGGAAAAGACAGATGTCAGGTATTCCCCACGACCATTACGAACCGAAAACGGATGGCGAAAAGTGGCTCCACAAGCGCCTTCCGATCGTTTCGCTGATGTACGACACTTTGATGATCCCCACGCCCAAAAACCTCAATTGGATGTGGATCTGGGGCATCGTTCTGGTTTTCTGCCTTGTGATGCAGATCATCACGGGCATCATTCTGGTGATGCATTACACCCCGCATGTGGATCTCGCATTTGCATCGGTTGAGCATATCATGCGCAACGTGAACGGGGGATGGGCGATCCGCTATATCCACCAGAACGGCGCGTCGCTCTTCTTTATCGCGGTTTATGCGCATATCTTCCGTGGCCTTTATTACGGCTCCTATAAAGCGCCGCGCGAAGTCACATGGATCATCGGCATGCTGATCTATCTGCTGATGATGGGCACGGCCTTCATGGGCTACGTTCTTCCTTGGGGGCAAATGTCCTTCTGGGGTGCGACCGTGATCACCGGCCTGTTCGGCGCGATCCCCTTTGTTGGTGAAGCCCTGCAGACATGGCTTCTGGGCGGACCTGCCGTGGATAACGCCACGCTGAACCGCTTCTTGTCGCTGCACTATCTGCTGCCCTTCGTCATTCTGGGCCTCGTGATCGTGCATGTTTGGGCCTTCCACACCACGGGCAATAACAACCCGACGGGTGTTGAAGTGCGTCGCACATCGAAGAAAGACGCCGAGGCAGACACCCTGCCTTTCTGGCCTTACTTCGTGATCAAGGATTTGTTCGCTCTGGCAGTTATCCTTGCGGTGTTCTTCGCCCTTGTTGGCTTCATGCCGAACTATCTGGGCCACCCCGATAACTATATCGAGGCCGACCCGCTGGTCACGCCCGCGCATATCGTTCCTGAATGGTACTTCTTGCCATTCTACGCGATCCTGCGGGCCTTCGACACGGAAGTATGGGTCGTTATCGCGGCTGACTTCCTGACAGGCGGCATTGTCGACGCGAAATTCTTTGGCGTGCTTGCAATGTTCGGCGCGATCATCGTGATGGCTCTGGTGCCATGGCTGGATACATCCAGCGTACGTTCGGGCCGCTACCGTCCGATGTTCAAAGCATGGTTCTGGGTCTTCGTTATCAACTTCTTCGTGTTGATGTGGGCAGGCGCGATGCCGGCCGAAGGCATCTACCCCTATATCGCATTGATCGGGTCAACCTACTGGTTCGCTTACTTCCTCGTGATCCTGCCACTGCTTGGCGTTCTCGAGAAGCCGACCACACCACCCGCGACCATCGAAGAAGACTTCAATGCCCATTACTCTGGCAAATCCGAAGCTGGCTCCGCGCCATCGGGTGCCAAAGTTCCGGCAGAGTGAGAGAAAGGACGTAACTGACATGTTCAGGAAACTTGCAATCAGCACGCTGGCTGCTCTGACCCTTTCCTCGGGTGCCGCAATGGCGGCGGGCGCAGAAGGTTATGTAGAAGACTACAGCTTCTCCTTCCAAGGCCCGTTTGGTGCCTATGATCAGGCGCAGCTGCAGCGTGGACTTCAGGTCTACACCGAGGTCTGCTCGGCCTGTCACGGTCTTCAATATGTGCCTTACCGCGCGATGACCGACGAGGATGGCCTTGGCTATTCCGAGGATCAGGTTCGTGCCTATGCCGCACAGTTCGAAATCTTCGATCCAGCGATCGACGATTGGCGCACAGCCACACCGAATGACCATTTCGGTGGCTCGAACTTGGAAAATGCACCTGACCTGAGCCTTATGGCAAAGGCACGTGCGGGCTTCAGCGGCCCCTATGGCCTCGGGATCAACCAATTCCTTCGCGGAATGGGCGGCCCCGAATATATTGCATCGCTTCTCACCCATTACACAGGTGAAGAAGTCGAGCAGTTCGGCAGCTATTTCTACGAGAACGACACCTATGGTTTGATCGCGATGGCCCCACCCCTTTGGGACGGTCAGGTTGAATACGCGGATGGGTCGCCAAATGACATCGAGAGCATGGCTCTGGACGTATCGGCCTTCCTGATGTGGGCGGCTGAGCCAAACCTGATGGACCGCAAGCGGATGGGCTTCACCGCCTTTATCCTGCTCGGCCTTCTGGCGGCACTCCTCTATCTGACCAATAAGCGGCTTTGGGCCCCTGTTAAGGCCCGCGCCAAAGGTCAGCAGCCTGCTGAGTAAGCCAGCAACATAGACCAAAAAGAACGCGCTCCAAATTGGGGCGCGTTTTTTATTGGGGGTTCAAAGCCAAGGAATAAGGGCAGCGGGCGTATTTTCCCTGATGCCTGCCAAGGGGCGGTTCAAAGCGATCTCGCCCTTCTCCAGCACAATCACATCCTCGCAGAGCATCTCGGCATCGCGCAGGTCATGGGTCACCATCACAAGGGTCAGGCCCGCCTTCTCGCAAAGCGCATCCAGCAGCACGGCCATCTCGCGTTTCAAACCCGGATCAAGCGCTGCAAACGGCTCGTCCAGCAGCACCAAAGGCCTGTCGCGCACCAAGACCCGCGCAAGTGCGATGCGCGATTGTTGCCCGCCTGACAAATCCGCTGGCATGCGCTCCTCCATCCCCTCCAAACCGGTTTGAGCTAGCGCCAAAGGGATACGCGCCCGCGCAGCCGCATCCAGCTTCAGCGAGGGCGAGACACCAAGCGCCACATTGTCGAAGACATTCAGATGCGGAAAGACATTGCCATCTTGGAACAGAATAGACAGCGGACGCTCCGCGACATCCCTTTGGGTTGCATCCTGACCATCAAGCAAAACACAGCCTTGTTCGGGGATCAAAAAGCCCGCAATCAGGTTGAGCAAGGTCGACTTCCCGCTGCCAGATGCCCCCATAACGGCCAATCGCCCGCCCTTGGCCAGCTCCAGATCAGCACGCAGGGTAAAACTGCCTTGGCTGATCTCCACCGCGTCAAGCTTTAGCATTCACACGTCCTCCACGGTCAAACAGCCAGAACAGGCCAAGGCTTAAAAACAAAAGCAAAACGGCGGCACCTTGCGCATCATTGGTACGGTAGGACCCCATGAGGCGATACATCTCGAGGGGTAGAGTTGATTGCGAGGGGGAGGAAAACAATGCGATCACGCCCAAATCACCCATCGACAAAGCCGCCGCAAGACCTGCGCCAAACCCAAGCGGGCGCATCAGTCGCGGCAGGATCGCGTGGCGCAAACGGTTCCAACCGCGCAGCCCCAAAGTATCGGCCAATCGGCCTTGGGCGCGCTCGGCCTGAAGATAAGCAGGGGCCAAGGCGCGCAGCAGAAAAGGAAGGCTCATCAATGCATTCACAAAAACCGTCACCGGAAGGGCCAATTGCGTTGGGTTCGCAAATGGAAAGACCAGAAGGAACACCCCCGTTCCGATCACCAAAGGCGAGACCGCGATTGACAAGGCCCCCACCACATCAACCCCAAGCCGCCAGCCTTGGCGCGCCATCAGTGCTGCCATGGGCAAGGCAAAGCCAACGGCCAGCCCCGCCGAAAGGACAGCCATGATCACAGATCGGATCGCTGCCTGCCAAACGCTTTGGGGCAATGACAAGACATCACCGATCCCGCCAAGCACAAGCGCCGCCAAGGGCATCACAAGGAACAAGCCCGCCGCCCCTATCGCAAGCGTATCTTGCACCCGCAAAACCGCGCCTTGGGGTGCTTTGAACTCCAACGGGCGGTCCAGACCCGCTCCAAGCCTTTGCGGCGCGGCTCTCCATAGAAGGAACAGGCCTGCGCACGCACAGATACAAACCTGAATCACGGCCAGAAGGGCGGCACGGGTCAGGTCAAACTCGAATCGGAAGGCCTGATAGATCGCCAGTTCAACAGTTGTGGCACGCGGACCCCCGCCAAGGATCAGGGCGACCGCAAAACTGGTGGTGCAAAGCAGGAAGATCACCAGAAAAGCCCCGGGAAGGGCGGCGCGCAGCATCGGCCATTCGAAATGGCGTTGCATGTCAGAGGCGGAAAAGCCGAGTGAACGGGCCAAGCGAAACCGCTCGGACGGGATGGCAAGCCAACCATGCAACACAAGGCGCACCGCCAGCGGCAGATTAAAGAAGACATGGGCCAGAACCACGCCATGCAATCCATAGATTTCGATCTGCGGCAGGCCGAATATCTCCAGCCCTTGGCTAACCCAGCCATTGCGCCCGAAAACGGCCAGCAAACCCATCACCGCCACGATCACAGGCAGCACAAAAGGGGCACCCATCAGCGTAATCACAGCGCGGCGGCCCATGAAACTGCGCCGCGCCAAAGCGCGTGCAACGGGGATGGCCAACAGGACACTCACCAGCGCTGAAAGCAGCGCCTGTAGCAGCGTAAAGCGGACAGCCGCCCAGTCCGCCGCGCGGAGGCTCGACGCCCCCTCCGTATGCAGGAAAACCGCGCCAAGCGGCACAAGCATCGCTGCAAGGACCAACGCGGCAACCGCCGCGCCGATCCCTGCAAGAGCACTTATTGGCTGAGGGCGGTTTGCCATGTCTCCAATGCCGCATCACGGCGCGCAGCCGCATCCTCTGGCGAAAGCAACAAAGCCTCCTGAGGCTGGATCAGGGTCTCGAACCCCTCAGGCAGGGCTTCAGCAGACAATGCCGCAGGATACATCCAGTTGGTTGTCGGAATAACCGACTGGAAGGCATCGCTGATCATGAACTCCATGAAGCTGGCGGCCAGATCAGGTTGATCAGAACCTGCAAGAACACCTGCAACCTCGACCTGCATATAATGCCCCTCATCAAAGGCGGCAGCGGCTTTGCTGGCGTCTTCTTCGGCGATCAGGTGATAGGCGGGCGAGGTCGTGTAGGACAAAACCATATCCGCTTCACCCTCAAGGAACAGGCCATAGGCCTCGGACCAACCGGGCGTCACGGTGACGATATTATCGGCAAGCCCGTCCCAGATGGTCGCGGCATCCGCGCCATAGGCTGCCTCAACCCACATCAGCAAACCCAGACCGGGGGTCGAGCTGCGCGGGTCCTGAATGACAATGCGAAGATCGCTTTCGGCCAAATCGGTGAAATTGGCGGGAACGCCCGCAAGATCCGCGTTATGGACAAAGGCGAAATAGCCCCAATCAAAGGGAAGGAAGGTCTGATCGTCCCAATCGATGGGAAGGGTCAGGCCCTCAGGCGCAACGCCATGTGGCGCGAAAAGGCCCGTCTCGGCGGCGGCATGGGTCAGGTTTGTATCCAGCCCCAAGACGATATCCGCATCGCTGCGTTCGCCTTCCAAACGGATACGCGCCAAAAGCGCCGCGCCATCCCCTGCGGTCACGAATTGCAAATCGCAGGCACATTCAGCCTCGAATGCTGTTTCAATTTGAGGGCCAGGGCCCCAATCAGATGCAAAGCTGTCATAGGTATAGACCGTCAATACGGGTTGCTGCGCAAAGGCGGCCCCCGAAAGACAAATCAACCCCGCAGCTATGATGGTGTGTTTCATATTCACTCCTCCATTGCGACGGGCGAAGTGAAGCTGGAGTCTGCGCCTTGCAGATGGTCCCTTCCCTCCGCCGGTCTTAACCGGTTCAGGTTCAACGGGTCCACATGTCAGATCATGTATCTCAGGCTCATCAGAGCCCCCCCGAGGTGCGGCTATAGTTAGTGAAGGCTTTGGATATGCACAAGGGCTGACCGCAGCGCCAAGGCCGCTACGCAGCAAACTACGGGCTAAACCTGCAATCCTGCTTGGCTTTTGGCGCGGCTAGGGCTAACCCATCGCCTAAGAAATGAAAGGCGCTTGCGCATGTCTATGAACAGTTTTGGCCATTTGTTCCGCGTCACCACATGGGGTGAAAGCCACGGACCCGCTCTGGGGGCGACCGTTGATGGCTGCCCTCCCGGTGTGCAAATCGATGAAGCGGCGATCCAGACTTGGCTGGATAAGCGCAAGCCCGGGCAAAACAAATACACCACACAGCGCCGCGAAGCCGATGAGGTTGAAATCCTCTCAGGGGTGTTTGAGGGCCAGACAACAGGCACGCCTGTTCAGTTGATGATCCGCAATACCGATCAGCGCTCGAAGGATTACAGCGAGATTTCCGAGAAGTTTCGCCCCGGGCATGCTGATATCACCTATTTCCAGAAATACGGCATCCGCGACTATCGCGGCGGCGGGCGGTCTTCAGCGCGCGAAACGGCGGCACGTGTGGCCGCAGGCGGTCTGGCGCGCGCGGCTTTGGCGACACTTGCCCCGCAGATCGAGATCAAGGGCTATATGGTCCAGATGGGTCCGCATCGGATCGATCCTGCGAATATGGATTGGGCAGAAATCGATCAAAACCCCTTTTGGACGCCCGACCCCAAAGCCGCTGAGGAATGGGCAGGCTACCTCGACGGGTTGCGCAAATCGGGCGAAAGCGTGGGCGCAGTGATCGAGGTTACGGTTCGCGGTGTTCCCGCGGGCCTTGGCGCGCCGATCTATGGCAAGCTCGATACCGATCTTGCGGCTGCGATGATGTCGATCAACGCAGTCAAAGGCGTCGAGATTGGCGATGGTATGGCGGCTGCGATGCTGACAGGAACAGAGAATGCCGATGAGATCACCATGGGTCCTGATGGACCGATCTATTCCTCGAACCATGCAGGTGGCATCTTGGGTGGCATCTCGACAGGTCAGGACATCGTGCTGCGCTTCTCGGTCAAGCCGACTTCTTCGATCCTGAGCACACGCAAAACGATCACGAAATCTGGTGAGAATACCGAGATCATCACCAAAGGTCGCCATGACCCTTGCGTGGGCATCCGTGCAGTCCCCGTTGGCGAAGCAATGGCGGCCTGCGTGATCCTTGATCACCTGTTGCTGCATCGCGGCCAGATCGGTGAGAACCGCGGCCATATCGGCTGAAACGCCTAGGGTCGTTTCGGCATCATCAATTTGTGCCTTGCTGGATTGAACCCGTGAAAATCTTCACTGGGCGCGATAGCATGATGGTCAGGTTTGATCAGGGTCAGGATACAGTTTGCGCGATGCAAACCAATTGGTTTCCGTCAGCGCGACAGTGATATCAAACCACCCCTATCCCGCCTTTTTTTGCGCATATTTCCCGTCGATTGCTCAAACTCGATTAAAGTTGAGGTTGTTAAATGAGTATCACGGCCGCTTTTAAACGGAAGCACGGCGCGCTGACGATCGATTGGTCGGTCATCGTGGCGGCGCTTTTGGCTGCGTTTCTTTTGGCGGGTGTTTTCATCAGGACAGATGTTTCAACCTCTCCCGAAAATTCGCCGCTGGCCTCAAAAGGTGTCCTCGCATTGCATGACGGGGATGAACTGGTTGCTTTTGAGACATTCGAGCTGGCGTCCACAGGTTGGGAAGGCGGGCAGGTCGACAGTTCCGCCTATGGGTTTGGCGGTGTGCTGGGGCCGTTCGGAGGCACGGGCGGCCTCGAAGCCATCACGAAAACCTTCGAGCTTCCACAAGATCACGCCTTTGCAATCGTCGAGTTTGATCTGCACGCCATTGATGATTGGCAGTTGGAAGAAGTGAATGTCTTCATCAATGGAGAGCCCGTCGCGACGCAAAGCTTCGCAACGGCCCCTGATCTGGCAATGCGCCAATCCACGCATCTGAGCGAGGATCCGCGCTTCATCACCACGATAACACCGCGCAATCCCCCACCACGTGATCGCGGGTTTGGCGATGCGCAGGACCAGACCATGGCCGTTCGGATTTTGGTCAGAGACCCAAGCACAACTTTGACAGTTGGCTTCGGGTCAAATCTTCTTCCTGATAATGCCAATGCCTTTTGGGCGGTCGATAACTTGCGTATCACCGTCAGCGACCAAGGGGCTGATTGACCGCGTCAGCTAAGGCCCAAATCCATCAAGGCCTGAATATCGCCTTGCGAAGTGCCTGCAACGATGCGGCCCAATTCTTCGTCGCCGCGCAAGACAACCAAGGTCGATCTGCGCGGGATTTGCAGCCTTTGGGCAAGCTCACCCGTCCCGTAAGTATCCCAATCAACACGAATAAAGGTCATGGCGCTGTCATAAGCTGAATTGGCCCCGCGCAATTCTTCGACAACACGATCCTGCGCGCGGCAGGTCGAACACCATGGCGCGAAGAAATCTACGAAAACGGTCTCCCCACGGGCGAGATGTTCATCCACCAGACCGGGGGTGTAGTCGATCATACTGGCAAGCCCCATGCGCGGCAGAACCAGAGCTGAGCCAGCCAAAAGCATCATATGTCGTCTGTTCATAACAAGCCTCCTCAAAGAATAACGGACAGGTCCTGAAGCCAGATGGGCAATACATCCAATAACCAAGCTTCAATGACATAGACAAAGCGCGTCATGATCGCGACGCCCACCAAAATGAAACTCATACCAAGGATAGGTTTTGCCTTTTCGGCGATACGGCGCAGGGCGGCTTGGCGGCGCTGAAGCGCAGTCCGCGCGCCATAGGCAAGGCCGATCATCACCGTGCCGATCCCCAAAGCAAAAGCCACCATCGTAAAGCTTACCGACAGCAAATCCTGCCTTTGGCTTGCAAGCGATATCGCGCCGCCAAGGGTCGGGCCGACACAAGGGGTCCAAACTGCGCCAAGAAGAAGCCCGCCGATGAACTGCCCCTGCCAACCCGAATTGCCCGAAAGCGTCCCGATCTGCCGATCGGCCCCTTCGGCAAGACCCGCCGTTGCATAGGCGAACCGCTCGGAGAATTGCGGCACCAGCAGCACAAAGCCAAAGCCGATCATCAAGATCGCGCCCGCCTTGGATATCGTTTGTTCGGTAATCCCAACCAGATGCCCGAAAGCAGTGACGGAAACGCCAAGTGTAACAAAAGACAGGCCAAGCCCTGCGGCCAGCGCAATCGGCCCCCAACGGCTGGCCTGCAATGCCGAGGCCAGAACAATCGGCAAGATCGGCAATACGCAAGGATTGATCAGCGTCAGCAGTCCTGCGCCATATGCGAGAATAAATTCCATGCCCCCGATCTGCAGCGGCAAGGAAGAAAAGTCATCAAACCTTTGCGTGAGAAATTGTTACGACCGCACCCGCGAGAGCTGCACCGCAAGAATGCCACCCGCGATGATGACCACCCCGATGATATCAGCGAAGGTCAAAGCCTCGCTCAACAACACTGCTGCAATCACAACACCGAAAAACGGGTTCAGAAAGTGGAAGGTCGCCGCACGGGTCGCCCCGATCTGCCCGACAAGGACAAACCATATCCAAGTGGCAAACAAGCCCGGTGCGAGGGTGGTATAAATAAACGCGATCACCAGCGGCCATGACCATGTGACAACCCATGTTTCAAAAACAGCGGCAGGCGGGATCAAGGCAACACTGCCCACCAGCATCTGCAATCCGATGACGACCCAAAGATTGCCACCATTCGAAGACGCGCCGCGCATGGTCAGGGTCGCAACAGCCAAGGCGACAGCGGCTATCATGCAGAGCATGATGCCAACAGGGTCCGTGCCGCCGCCAAAGCGCTGCGCCATAATAACGGCCACCCCTGCAAAACCTGCCACAAGCCCCACCAGCCCAAGCAAGGGCAGCTTTTCACGAAAGATCAGCCAGTTTGCAGCGCCCACAATAAGCGGCATGGTCGAGGCGATGATTGCAGCAAGCGAGGCCTCGACCGTCTGCATCGCCACGAAGTTCAGCCCCAGATAGAGCGAGTTCTGGCAAATCCCGAAAACAATAACAGAGATCCATTGCGACCGCGTGAGGCGAAAGCTCTGCCCCAGCATCGCACCCACTGCCAGCGCAAGACCGCCTGAGATCGCAAAGCGCAGCGCGAGCGCCATCAGCGGAGGAGCGGCCTCAACGATGACCCGCGCGGATGTAAAGGCTGATGACCAGATCAGCGCGAAAAGCAGCCCGATACCGATTGCGCGAAGATCCATGTCAGCGTCCTTTTGTTCCAAAAGCAAAAGGGCCGCCCGTGGCGACCCTTCGCAATAGCATACGGAAAGGCAATTAGCCGTTCACGCTGTCCTTGAGAGCCTTCGCAATGGTCATTTTGACCACTTTGTCAGCGTCTTTCTTGATCTGCTCGCCAGTCGCAGGGTTACGTACCATGCGCTCAGGACGCTCACGGCAGTAGATTTTGCCAACACCTGGAATGGTAACGGCGCCGCCGCCCGAAACTTCGTCGCTAATCACGGCGGTCACTGCGTCGAGTGCTGCGGTTGCTGTTTTCTTGTCGCTACCCATCTTGTCAGCCAAAGCTGCAACGAGTTGGGTCTTTGTCATTGGTTTCTGTGCCATTTACTTATTCCTCTGTTCTGCCCGAACCCTAGGGTTCGTTGGCAAGAAAATAGCCTCATATTGTGGATCAACACAACGATTAGTGTGTTAAAATTATGCAAATCTATGTCTTTTTGCGAATTTTTCCGCTCAAAGAAAGGCCGTTTCCTCAAAACTACGGAGTTTTCGGCTGTGCAACCGCTCCAAAGGCATCTCTCGAAGCTTTTCCATAGCCCGAATACCTATCGAAAGATGCCGTGCAACTTGGTCCTTATAGAAGGCTGACGCCATGCCTGGCAGCTTCAATTCACCATGAAGCGGCTTATCCGAGACGCAAAGCAGCGTCCCATAGGGCACGCGGAACCTGAACCCGTTCGCGGCGATGGTCGCACTTTCCATATCAAGCGCAATCGCGCGGCTTTGGCTGAGCCGTTGCACTGGCCCCGAATGATCGCGCAATTCCCAGTTGCGATTATCGATCGTGGCAACAGTGCCTGTGCGCATAATCCGCTTCAACTCGTAGCCCGAGACATCGCTGACATCGGCGACAGCCTCTTCCAAGGCAATCTGAACCTCGGCCAAAGCAGGGATTGGTACCCACACCGGAAGATCGGCATCCAGCACGTGATCTTCCCGCAAATAGGCATGCGCCAGAACATAGTCCCCAAGCCGCTGCGTGTTGCGAAGGCCTGCGCAATGCCCGACCATCAGCCAGACATGAGGGCGCAGCACCGCAATATGATCAGTCGCGGTTTTCGCGTTTGACGGACCCACGCCGATATTGACCAAAGTAATGCCAGCACCGCCCTCCCGCGTCAGGTGATAGGTCGGCATCTGGGGCATTTTCAGCGGTGTAGGAAGCTCCTGATCTGCCTCGGTGATCTCGTGGTTTCCGGGCCCCACCAGCGAGACATACCCGCTCGACTTATCTTTCAAAGCCTCGCGCGCGAAAGCGATGAATTCTTCCACATAGAACTGGTAATTGGTGAAGAGGACATGGTTCTGGAAATGCTCGGGCTGGGTCGCGGTGTAATGGGACAGCCGCGCAAGCGAATAGTCGATCCGTTGTGCCGTGAACGGTGCCAGCGCGCCCGAGCCATCCTCATGCGAAATACTCATGCCATTGACGATGTCATCATTCGTCGTCCCAAGATCGGGAACATCAAAGGCATCGCGCAAGGGAAAGGACATCGCCCCATCCTGCGGGATTTGCACCGCATCATCATTGAGCACGGCAAAATGCACGGGGATCGGCGTCATTGACGGGCCGATCTGAATGGCAACGCCGTGGTTTTCGATCAAAAGCGCGATCTGCTGGCGCAAATAATATTTGAACAAATCAGGCCGCGTGACTGTCGTGGCATAGGTTCCGGGTTCAGCCACATGTCCGAAGGACAGGCGTGAATCGATCTGGCCATAGCTTGTCGTGGTGATGCGGATTTCAGGATAAAAGGCGCGAAACCTTTTCTCTGGGGCGTCGCCTTGGACGACCTCACTGAATTTCTGGCGCAGAAAGCCCGTCGCGTCTTGATACAAATCCTGCAGATAGAGCACGGCCTCTTTTGCATCTGTGAAACTGCGCACAGATTGCTCAGGCGGCATTTCTACGGCGTTGTATTTCGAAAAGACTGTCATTTACCCTGCCCGTTTTATGACATGCACAAAGTCGCAAATATCAGGTTTGTGTATCAAGACCGTGGCCAGATTTGCGCTTTGCCCAAGTCTTTCACTGGCCACGCCCCTCCGCAAGACAGAATTCAAATGCGCTATCCGTGCAGCGCTGCCTTGCGCATCTCCTCATAGAAGGGGAGCGCTTGATCCAGTAAAGGGCGGTAGGCTTCGGGCAATTCCGGCAATGGCCCTTCAGGCCCTGCAAACCCCGATGAGCGATGCACCGCCCCATACCAATGCGCCGCCCAAACACCATCCTCCGCCAAACCACCCGAGGGCCAGTGCAGCATCTGAGGCTCGAAGGAAATGCCGATCTCACCGCAAAGCGAACGGAGCATCTTTTCGGGGTTTTGACGAATATCGAAGCTGTCGATCACAGGGCCTGGCAGCTGTTGCCACAGCGCATATTGCTGCGCAAAACCGATATCATCCATGGTGACCAGATCGCGCTTTGCGGCATAGCTTGCGATGACACGGGCAGGATGGCGCAGCAGATGCACATTCACACACTCACCCGTCCAATCCAGCGCGAACCCGTCGATCATGTGATGCGGCATGTGCTTCATATACCAATGCATTTTCTGATCAGGCACGGGGCCTGCGCATCGCTTGGCAATTTTATCGGGGTCGGTTTCGTGGGCCGCCAAAATCTCGGGCGCCATCGGGTGATCTTGGCCTGTTGCCGCCAGATAGGGGGCATAAAAGGGCTCATCCCAGACCGCGCAATCCCCACGGGCCGCAAAGCTATACATCATCGCAGTCGACAGGTTTCGCGGGCCTGACCACATGGCGATCTTTGTCATGATCGGACCACCAATGCTTTGTACAAATCGCGAATGCGTTTGGTCATCGGGCCCATCTCGCCCTCACCGATCATACGCCCGTCGATCTCGCTGACAGGGGTCTGGGCACCAAATGTGCCTGTCAAAAAGGCCTCTTCAGCGGAATAGGTTTCAACAAGGCTGAAATTCTTTTCAAAGACAGGAATGCCATCGGCGCGGCAGACATCAATCACCTTTTGGCGGGTGATCCCGTTCATGCAGTAATCCCCCGTGCTGGTCCAAACCTCGCCTTTGCGGACAATGAAAAAATTGCAGGCATTGGTTGTGTTCACAAAGCCATGGATATCCAGCATCAAGGCCTCATCCGCCCCCGCCTTTTCCGCCGCGATACAAGCAAGGATGCAATTCAGCTTGGAATGCGAGTTCAATTTCGGGTCCTGCGTCATCGGCAGGCCGCGCAGATGCGGAACAGTGGCCAAACGGATCGGGCGCGGGATCGAGGGGCGGGAATGCTCCATGATGATCACCACAGTCGGCCCTGACCGCGATAGCGACGGATGCTGGAAGGGCCGCATCTTCACACCGCGGGTCACCATCAAACGGGCATGGGCATCCGAGTGCATCTCATTGGCGGCACGGGTCTGCTCCAGCGCCTCTTTGATGCCTTCCCTATCCATCCCGATATCCAGATCGATGGCTTTGGCCGCTTCGAACAGGCGGTCGATATGCTCGTCCAGAAAGGCCCATTTGCCATCGTAAAGGCGCATCCCTTCCCAGACACCATCGCCAAGCATGAAGCCGCTATCATAGACACTGACCAAAGCCTCGGCTTTGGGTTTGAGCGCGCCATTGACCCAGATCAGAATAGTCTCGTTTCGGGCATCATCTTCGGCCTGATGGGTGGTCACCATCGTAAACTCCTCTTCACTCAATCGTGACCTCACACGGACGTGGCTTGTATTTCAATGCCCTTCCGCATGTCATGTGCATATTCCGTTATGAGGAGACATCCGATGACCCGTCTGCCTGGACAACCGAAATTCAAGACCATTGCCTTGGCGATGGCAATCGCAGTTGGAGCCATGCTTCAACATGGAACGGCCCATGCGCGTGATATTCAGACAACCGTTCTGGCGGGTGGCTGTTTCTGGTGTATCGAGGCGGATTTCGAAAAGGTCGATGGGGTGATCGAGGTTGTCTCGGGTTTCGCGGGCGGCACGGTGCCCAATCCCAGCTACCGCGAGGTGGTTGGCGGTGACACAGGTCATCTGGAAGTGGTCGAGATTACCTATGATGCCGATCAAGTCAGTTATGAAACTCTCTTATCTTTGTTCCTGCGCTCGGTCGATCCGACAGATTCGGGCGGCCAGTTCTGCGATCGCGGCTTTAGCTATACCACGGCAATCTTCGCACAAACGCCGCAGGAGCGCGCCAGCGCCGAGCGCGCGATTGCGCAGGCACAGGCTGATCTTGGCCAAAGAATTGTCACGCCCATCCGCGATGCCGCGCCCTTTTATCCGGCCGAGGATGCCCATCAGAACTATTACCGTGGCAATGAACTGATCCTGACCCGCTTTGGCCCGCGCCGCAAATCTGTGGCCTATGAACTCTACCGCGATGCCTGCGGGCGCGACCAGCGCGTGGCCGAGCTTTGGGGAAGTGACGCCGCCTTCCTTAACTAGGGGCAGCGCCCTGTTTTAAAGGAAAGCGCCTGCATTGTTGCGCAGAACAATCTCGATCACATAGAGGCCGAGGATCACGATCAGCGGTGCCAGATCCAGCCCACCCATTGCAGGCAAGCGGCGGCGGATCGGGCCATAGATCGGCTCAAGCAATTGCGACAGGCCGTTCCAGATCTGGGCCACAATAGGCTGCCCCATATTCAAAACACCGAAATTGATCAGCCAGCTCATGATGATATGGGCAAGAATAATGAAGAACGCCACGTCGATCAGCAGCATGAGGATCATGAAAATCGAAGTCATCTTATGTGCAGTCCTTTGTTCAATTCTATCTTTGTTCAGCGCAGAGGTAAGGGCGCAAAGGCCAAGCTGCAAGCACCGTGATGACGCGATGCGCGCTTTAACCCCGAGAAATGATTGCAAAATGTCGCGGAAGTGAGGAGTGTAGCCGCCAGAGGCCTCATTAAAGGCCTAAGGGGGAGCAGATAACTTGGAACGCAGCATGCGCAAACGCATTTGGGGCTGGTGGGCATTTGATTGGGCCAGCCAACCTTATAACACACTCCTCCTGACTTTCATTTTCGCACCCTATGTCACCGAAGTTCTGGCCGATGGCTCGGCTGCGCAAACGGCTTGGGGCTATGGTGTGGGCGGCGCGGGATTGCTGATCGCGCTTTGCGCGCCGATCCTTGGGGCGATTGCAGACCATTCGGGCCGCCGCATGCCCTTCATCTGGGTGTTCTCGGCCATGTATGTGATCGGCTCGGCAGGTCTTTGGCTGGCAGCGCCCGACAGTTTCAACATCGTGCTGGTTCTCTGCCTGTTTGCAATCGGTTTGATCGGGATGGAATTTGCCACGATCTTCACCAATGCCCTTCTGCCAAGCCTCGGCCCCGCGATCCAGATCGGGCGTATCTCGGGCTCGGGATGGGCGGTCGGTTATCTGGGCGGGCTGGTGTCCCTGCTGTTGATGCTCGCGTTCTTTGCCGAGAACGCCGAGACGGGCCTCACGCTGATTGGAATAGACCCGCTTTTCGGGCTGGACCCGAGCGCTCGTGAAGGCACACGCGCCGTAGGGCCGCTGACCGCGATCTGGTTCATCATCTTCATCATCCCCTTTTTTCTCTGGGTGAAGGAGCCACGCAAGCCAGATGCCATGCCGATCAGCCGCGCGATCAAGACCGCATTGCCGAATCTCAGCGTCTCTCTCAAAGCCCTGCCCAAGAGTCGCAGCCTTTTTGCCTATCTGGGCTCCTCGATGTTTTACCGTGATGCTTTGAACGGCATGTATACCTTTGGCGGCATTTACGCCGCGGGCGTTCTGGGGTGGAGCGTTGTGGATGTTGGCACCTTCGCCATCCTCGCCGTTTTGACGGGGGCTGTTTTCGCGTGGCTCGGTGGCAAGGCCGATGACCGCTTCGGCCCCAAGCCGATGATCACCTTCAATGTCCTTCTCCTGACATGTGTCGCCATCGGGATCGTCTTCACCTCCCGCGAGAGTGTTTTTGGAATTGCGGTGGCTGAAGGCTCCAATATTCCCGATCTTACCTTCTATGTCTTGGGTGCATTGATCGGTGCGGGCGGCGGAATGCTGCAAAGCTCCTCGCGGCATATGCTGGTGCGGCAAGCCGACCCCGCCAAAATGACCGAGAGCTTTGGTCTTTATGCATTGGCGGGCAAAGCCACCTCTTTTGTGGCGCCGCTTCTGATCGGGGTGACCACGCAAATCACCGGCAGTCAGCAGCTTGGCGTCAGCCCCTTGATCGCCCTCTTTCTTATTGGCCTTGTTCTGCTAGTCTTTGTGCATCCAGACCCTCAAGGCACGCAAAAGGGACAAGCTGAACATGCGGTTTAACCTGCGGATAATCGTTACCTCTTTGGCCGTAGCAACACTGGCGTCCTGCGGAACCCCTTCGGGGAATTCGGGCGCATCCAGCGGCGCGGACCTGCCCGCGCTGAGTGTAACCCAATCCAGCCAGCAAGCCCGCCAAGTCTTTGGCTATATCGAGAGCCCGAGCCAAGATGCCCCCGCCGCTTATGGCGGATATGCCCGTGGCTGTGTTGCAGGCGCCTCTGAGCTGCCCGAAACTGGCCCGACATGGCAAGCGATGCGTCTGTCGCGTAACCGCAACTGGGCCCATCCCGAAACGATTGACTTCGTGCAGGACCTCTCACGCGAGGTTGCGCGCAGCACGTCATGGTCAGGAATTTATGTAGGCGACATGAGCCAGCCGCGTGGCGGGCCGATGCTGTCGGGCCATGCGAGCCATCAATCGGGGCTTGATGCGGATATCTGGCTGCGCCCCGCCCGTGATCTGACACTGAGCGAGACGGATCGCGAGAATATCTCTTCGATCTCCATGCGCCGCGCAAATGGCGCTTACGTGAATAGCGAGTGGACGGAAGATCATTGGCGCGTTGTCCGCGCCGCCGCCAGCGACCCGCGTGTTTCGCGTATTTTCATCTTTCCGGGTGCAAAGGTATGGATGTGCGATAATGAAACGGGCGACCGCTCCTATCTGCGCAATATCCGCCCTTGGTACGGGCATCACTACCATTTCCATGTACGCCTAAGCTGCCCTGCGGGATCACCGGGTTGTGAAAATCAGGATAGACCGCCTGCAGGCGATGGCTGTGACGAGGCGCGGCAATGGGTATCCAACATCCTCAATCCGCCACCCCCTGATCCAAACGCACCGCCCCCCACACCGCGCCGCGAATTGACCTTGGGAGATTTGCCCCGCCAATGCGCCGCTTTGGTAGAAGGCTGATCTTCGGGATACAGGTTGCGTGAGGGCGGCCTTTTGAAGTTCAAGACTTCAACCGCTTATAGGTCGAGCACTGGTGGAGACCTATCTGCCCGGAATTTTCCCGCGCTTTGAACCCGCACCTTCCCAAGCATCCATTGCAGCCAAGGCCTCCTCGGCGGTCTCCACGAATTTGAACAGTTTGAGGTCATCCTGCGCAATTGTGCCTGCCTCGACCAGCGCTTCGAAATTGATGATCTTGCGCCAGAAGCTTTCGCCGAACAGCAGGAAGGGCACCTGCTCCATACGTCCTGTCTGGATCAGGGTCAGCGCCTCGAAGGTTTCATCAAATGTCCCGAACCCGCCAGGAAAAACCGCGATGGCGCGCGCGCGCATCAGGAAATGCATCTTGCGAATGGCAAAATAGTGAAAGTTGAAGCACAGCTCGGGCGTCACATAGGCATTGGGCGCTTGCTCATGCGGCAGCACGATCGACAACCCGATTGAACGGCCCCCCGCCTCGGCCGCACCACGATTGCCGGCTTCCATCACACCAGGACCACCGCCCGTGGTGACGATCCAATCGCGGCCACCTGCGGCAATGCTGCGCTCGGTGACAGCCTTGGCGAAAGCGCGGGCTTGCTCATAATAAATCGACATATCCGACAGGGTCTTGCTGCGCCCCTCAACTCCGGGTTGAGGGATGCGCGCACCGCCAAACAGAACCACGGTGCTGTCCACGCCAGCCTCGTTCAACCCCATTTCGGGCTTGAGCAATTCCAATTGAAGACGCACGGGGCGCAATTCATCACGGCACAGAAAATCATCATCGGCAAAAGCCAGACGATAGGCAGGCGCTGCGGTCTGCTCAGTCAGTGGAATACCACCAACCGCTTCCATATCCTGATGCGCACCCCGAAACAGACGTTTGCCGTGATCTTCTTTCATTCTTTCCTCCAAGGCCCTGCGAGGATATAGGGCGTGCCAGATGTAGATCACACCATATCCTCGGGGGAAAGCATGTCGAACGCAGCACTTGAAACCGCAATCGAAGCCGCATGGGAGGCCCGTGACGGGATCACCCCCGCCACCACAGGCGAAACACGCGATGCCATCGAACACACCTTGAACGCCCTAGATAGCGGCGCCTTGCGCGTGGCCGAGCGGGGCGATGATGGCACATGGCATGTGAACCAATGGGCCAAAAAGGCGGTTCTTCTGGGGTTCCGCCTGAAGGACATGGAGCTGCAATCAGGCAGCCCCCAAGGTGGCAATTGGTGGGATAAGGTCGATAGCAAATGGAAAGGCTGGGGCGCGGCTGAATGGCAAGAGGCAGGCTTCCGCGCCGTGCCGAACTGCGTTGTGCGCCGTTCGGCCTATATCGCGCCTGGCGTGGTTTTGATGCCCTCCTTTGTGAACCTCGGGGCCTATGTCGATAGCGGCACCATGGTGGACACTTGGGCCACGGTCGGCTCCTGCGCGCAGATCGGCAAGAATGTGCACCTCTCGGGCGGTGTAGGCATTGGCGGCGTGCTTGAGCCTATGCAGGCGGGCCCCACCATCATCGAAGACAATTGCTTTATCGGCGCACGCTCAGAGGTGGTTGAAGGCTGCATCATCCGCGAAGGTTCGGTTCTCGGCATGGGCGTGTTCATCGGCCAATCCACCAAGATCGTGGACCGCGAGACAGGCGAAGTCATGTATGGCGAGGTGCCGCCCTATTCCGTGGTTGTCGCGGGCTCCATGCCATCGAAGAATGGCGTGAACCTCTATTGCGCGGTGATCGTCAAGCGCGTCGATGAAAAGACGCGCTCCAAGACGGGCATCAACGAGCTGCTGCGCGACTGATTGAACGCGTTCCGTATAAACACCTTGCGGCGCGGCCTTACCTCAGGCCGCGCACGCCACCCAACACCATATCGGTGACCAGATCGGCATAATCCGCGCGGCTGATCCCGCGCTCGGGTCGGTGCCACATAAAAAACCAGTTCAACATTCCAAAGACAGTCATCGTCACCTCGCGCAAGCGCCCATCCAAATGCGAAGGCTCCAGCGCATCAAGGGCCGCGCCCATGCGGCGAACGATCTTGCGTTGCGCCTCGATCAAGGGGCGTTTGAGATCATCGGGCAGCGTCTCCAAGGCGTCCAGTTGCAGCTTATGTTCAGCATCTGCATCTTGATATTGCATCAAAATAGCATGGATCAGACGGCGCAAAACCTCCTCAGGCGTCCCCTCTCCCGAGACAGTTTCCACAACCTCAACCAAAGCGCCTAGATAGACCGACAGGATATCAAAAAGCAGCGCTTCCTTGCTGTCATAGTAATGATAGATCAGCGCCTTCGACACGCCACAGGCCTTTGCGGCCGAAGCCATTGAGGCGTGACCATAGCCAAGCGCCGCGAAATGCAGCGCGGCGGTTTTGCGGATCGCATCGCGCTTTTCCTCGTGGTTGCGCGCAAGCCCTCTCGGCATCGGCTTAGCCCTTTGGCCGTTTGTCGATAATGCGCACGGCCTTTCCTTGGCTTCGCTCCACCCCGCCTGTGCCATGCGGCACGACGGTCACGGTAACCCCGACGCGGTCCTTGATACGCGCCTTGAGATCAAGGCTGGCTTTCTGCGCATCCCCCGAGGCCTCGACATGCACCAGCATCTCATCCATCCGCCCCTCACGTCTTAGCTCGATCTGGAAATGCGGCGCGAGGCCCTCAACGGCCATGATCTGCTCTTCGATTTGCGTGGGAAACACATTCACGCCGCGCAGGATAATCATATCATCCGAGCGGCCCGTGACCTTTTCCATCCGCCGCATGGACCGCGCCGTTCCCGGCAAAAGCCGCGTCAGATCGCGGGTGCGGTAGCGGATGATCGGGCAGGCCTGTTTGGTCAGCGAGGTGAAAACCAGTTCACCCTTTTCACCCTCGGGCAGAACCTCGCCTGTCACAGGGTCGATCACTTCGGGGTAGAAGTGATCCTCCCAGATATGCAGGCCGTCTTTGCTCTCGACACATTCATTGGCAACCCCGGGTCCGATGATCTCGGACAGGCCATAAATATCCACGGCATGCATATCAAAGGCCTGTTCGATCTCCTCGCGCATCGCATTCGTCCAAGGCTCTGCCCCGAAGATCCCAACCTTGAGAGGGCTTTTGCGCGGGTCGAGGCCTTGGGCGCGATATTCATCCAAGATCGACAGCGCATAGGACGGGGTCACCATGATGGTAGAAGGGCGGAAATCCTCGATCAATTGCACCTGCCGCGCGGTCATACCGCCCGAAACAGGCACGACGGTGCAGCCCAGTTTCTCGGCCCCGTAATGCGCGCCCAAACCGCCTGTGAACAAGCCATAGCCATAGGCGACATGCACCATATCACCCGCCCGCGTGCCCGCAGCCCGCATCGAGCGCGCGACCACGCTGGCCCATGTATCAATATCAGCCGCCGTATAGCCCACAACCGTAGGCTTGCCCGTTGTCCCCGAGGAGGCATGCACCCGCGCGATCTGGTTTTGCGGAACCGCAAACATCCCGAAAGGATAATTCTCGCGCAGATCCTGCTTTACCGTGAACGGAAATTTAGACAGATCAGACAGGCTTTTCAGATCATCCGGATGCACACCCGCCGCATCAAAGCGCGCCTTATAATGGGCCACGTTTTGATAGGCATGGTTCAGGCTCCATTTCATCCGCTCAAGCTGAAGCGCCTCGATCTCGTCGCGGCTGGCAATCTCGATCGGGTCTAGCTCGGATGTCTTTGGTGTCAGGTCTTCCATGTCAGGCCTTCTCTTCCTCAAAATGGGTGCCATCAATGATGCGCGAAGCCCCGCGAAACAGCGCCACCTTGCGCCCGTCTTCGCCTGTCACCGTCACATCGGTAATCCCCGAGCGCCCACTGAGCGAGACCTCCCGCGCCTCGGCCACCAAGGTTTCGCCCCGCTTTCCGGGGCTGAGATAGGTGATGGAATTATGCTGCGCGACAGCAAGGCGGTTATGGCTGTTGCAGGCGAAGGCAAAGGCCGAATCTGCCAAGCTGAAGATAACCCCGCCATGCGCCATGCCATGTCCGTTCAACTGGTCATCGCTCAGCGTGATGCTCATCTTCGACCATCCCGGCCCGACCCCGTCCAGAGAAAGGCCAAACCATTTCGAGGCTGCATCTGTTGCCCACATAGCTTGGGCCGAGCGTTCAGCGCGGATTTGTGGTGTCATGTCGTCTCTCCCTTATGTTCAACCTTGACGCAAACCCGACCGATCGGTCAAGACTGTTGCAAAGGGAGACTCAAAAAATGCTCGATCTTCAATCCTATGCGGCAGGCCGCTGGATCAATCCTGACCAAAGCGCAAGACAGATGTATTCCGCCGTCACGGGCGAGGCGGTGGCACGTGGCGGTGCCGCGCTGGACATGCAGGCCATGCTGGATCACGCAACCAGCCGTGGTGGCCCCGCGCTGCGCGAGATGGATTTTCATCAACGCGCCAAGATGATCAAGGCGCTGGCCAGCTATCTCAATAGCCGCAAGGAAGAGCTTTACGCCCTGAACGCCATGACAGGCGCAACCCGCGCCGATGGCTGGATCGATATTGAAGGTGGTATCGGCACTCTGTTTGTTTTTGCCTCAAAGGGGCGGCGCGAAATGCCCGAGGGGCATGTCTATGTTGATGGCGGCTTGGAGCAGCTTGGCAAGACCGGCCGCTTTCTGGGGCAGCATGTGGCGGTCCCCCTGCAAGGCGTGGCCGTGCATATCAATGCGTTCAACTTCCCCGTTTGGGGCATGCTCGAGAAACTGGCCCCCTGTCTGCTGGCAGGCGTGCCCGCCATCGTGAAACCCGCCACGGCCACCGCATGGCTGACCGAGGCCTGTTTCAAAATGATCATTGCGTCCGGTCTTTTGCCTGAAGGGGCCGTGCAGCTTGTGGTCGGCCAAACAGGTGATCTGCTGGACAGGCTTGGCCCGCAGGATGTGGTCAGCTTCACAGGCTCGGCTGATACAGCATTATTGCTACGCTCCAACCAGAATATCCTGCGCCAAGGCACCCGCTTTATCGCCGAGCAAGACAGCCTTAACGCATCTATTCTCGGGCCAGATATCACGCCTGACGCCCCTGAATTTGAGCTGTTCATCAAGGAAGTCACCCGCGAGATGACGACCAAGGCAGGCCAGAAATGCACGGCAATCCGACGGATCATCGTGCCAGATACTATGATGGATCAGGTCTCGGATGCGCTGAGCGCGCGGCTGGCCAAAACCCGCATCGGTGACCCCGCGCTTGAGACAACGCGAATGGGGGCTTTGGCGGGGGCCAACCAGAAAGCGGATGTTCTGGAGCGTATCGCACAACTTCGCAGTGAGGCCGAAGTGATCTTTGACGGGCAGGACCTGCAGATTGATGCCGCTGATCCCGATAAAGGGGCCTTTGTGAAGCCCATGCTTTTGCGCAGCACTGATCCTGATGCCGCAAGGGTTATCCATGAGGTAGAGGCCTTTGGCCCCGTCTCGACCTTGATGGCTTACCGTGACCTGCCCCATGCTACCAAATTAGCCAATCAAGGGGGTGGCAGCCTTGTCGCCTCGGTCATCACTCATGACCCAAGCGTGGCACGGCAGATGGTGCTGGCCTCGGGCGCGTGGCATGGGCGGCTCTATTTCAATGATCGTGACAGCATGGCTGAAAGCACGGGGCATGGCTCACCCATGCCGCATCTGATCCATGGCGGGCCGGGACGGGCTGGTGGCGGCGAGGAAATGGGCGGCATCCGTGGTGTTCTGCATTATATGCAGCGCGTGGCCGTGCAGGGCAGCCCCGATATGATCCAAGCCATCACCGAAGAATGGGTGTCTGGCGCACAAGAGATCACAACCGAAACCCACCCGTTCCAACGTGTCTTTGACGAGATCAAGATTGGCGAGACGCTGAGAACCGAGAGCCGCAAGATCAGCCTTGAGGATATCGAGCATTTCGCCCATTTCACGGGCGATACCTTCTATGCGCATATGGATGAAGAGGCCGCCCGCGCGAACCCCTTCTTCCCCGGACGGGTGGCGCATGGTTATCTGCTGCTGTCTTTTGCGGCAGGGCTGTTCGTGCAACCCGATCCCGGCCCTGTTCTGGCCAATACCGGCCTCAATGCGCTGAGCTTTCAAAAACCCGTCAGCCCCGATGATCATCTGCATGTGCGCCTGACGGCCAAGCGCAAGACACGGCGCACTGCGGAATATGGCGAGGTGGCTTGGAATGCGACCCTCTATAACCAGAACGAGGAACAGGTCGCAGAATATGAGCTTTTGACGATGGTGGGGTTCACCCGCTAAAGCTGCGGGATGGAACTGAAGCACATCACCGAGACCTATTTGCACGATCAGGGGCGGCTACGCGTCTGGTCGCTGATTGTGACGGTGCTTGGCGATATGGCCGCACCTCGCAAGGCCGCGATGCCGACGGCACGTCTCGGGGTGTTGCTGGATGCGATGGGGGTAGGGCGACCTGCCCAGAAAACCGCGCTATCGCGCTTGGTGAAGGACGGGCTGGCCCTGCGCGAGAAAACGGGGCGCACCAGCGCCTATCGTTTCTCCGAGGCGACTTGGGCCGAAACAATCAAGGTGGAACCCTTGATCTATGCCGACCCTGATACAGCCGAGCCGCAGGACTGGCTGATCGCCCAATCCGACGCCCCCCGCGGGCTGCGCCTGACGGGCGGGTTTGGTCTTTGGCCAGCCGATCAGGCACCGCAAGATCTTGGCTTTGCGCTCAAAGGTGAGATCATCACAGGCGATCTGGCACCCGCCGTGATCGCGCAGGATCATCAGACCGAGGCTTTGGCCCTGACACAGCTCTGCCATGGGTTAGAGGGTTTTGAAGGCACATCGCTGGAGCATGCTGTTGCGCGTGTTGTTCTGATCCATCGCTGGCGGCGCTATGTGCTGCGCTTTCCCAAAGTGCCCCAAGTATTGGCCGAGCAAGGCTTTGCGGGAACTGAGTTGCCTGCAAAGGTGGCACGCATTTATGCAGCGTTAAGTGACGGCTCGGATGTGTGGCTTGGCGAGGCAGGCGAGGGCTATGGCCCGATGCCCCCAAAACCCGCCACCGCACAGACCCGCTTTGGGCTTTGATCAAAAAGGTTACAAAAATTTATTGATTTTTGTTTTTTCGTAACCCAATATGACGCATCCCTCACTCGGAGAAGATGCAATGTATTCCCAAGGATTGCTCGGCGCGGATAGCCGCTCGGAAGAAACGCCAGAATTTCTGGCGCGATTTCAGGCCCGCATTGATGCCGATGAAAAGATCGAACCCAATGATCCGATGCCCTCGGGCTATCGCAAAACGCTGATCCGGATGATGGGCCAGCATGCGCATTCGGAAATTGTGGGAATGCTGCCCGAAGGCAACTGGATTACGCGCGCGCCCTCGCTCAAGCGTAAGGCCGCCTTGCTCGCCAAGGTGCAGGATGAAGGCGGGCATGGTCTCTATATTTATTCTGCCGCGGAAACCCTTGGGGTCAGCCGCGAAGAAATGACCGAAGAATTGCATGACGGACGTGCAAAATATTCCTCGATCTTTAACTACCCGACCCTGTCTTGGGCCGATATCGGCACGATTGGCTGGCTGGTCGATGGCGCAGCGATCATGAACCAGATCCCGCTTTGCCGCTGTTCCTATGGCCCCTATTCGCGCGCCATGATCCGCGTTTGCAAGGAAGAGAGCTTTCACCAAAGGCAAGGCTACGAGATCGTCATGACGCTTGCCCAAGGCAGCGCCGAGCAAAAAGCCATGGCGCAGGATGCGCTGAACCGCTGGTGGTGGCCATCGCTGATGATGTTTGGGCCGCATGATTCCGACAGCCAGCATTCGGACCAATCCATGGCGTGGAAGATCAAGCGCTTCACCAATGACGAGCTGCGCCAGAAATTCATCGACGCCACCATCCCGCAAGCCGAATATCTGGGTTTGAGCGTGCCTGATCCTGATCTGAAATGGAACGAGGCCAAAGGGGGTTATGATCACGGGCCGTTGGATTGGGACGAATTCTGGCGTGTCGTAAAAGGCGGCGGGCAGATGAATATCGATCGCGTGCGTGACAGGAAAAACGCTTGGGAGGAGGGCGCTTGGGTTCGGGAAGCCGCGCGCGCCCATGCCGAGAAGCGCAAGGCACGCAAAACCGCGCTGGCGGCAGAATGAGGGGGCGAGGGGCCAGCCCCTCGCGCTCCCCGAAGTATTTTTGAAGCAAAGAGGTCAAGGATATGGTTGAGGCAACATCCCTTTGGGAAGTGTTCATTCGCCCGCGCAACGGGTTGAGCCATAAGCATGTGGGCAGTCTACATGCCGCCGATGAGGTTTTGGCCCTTCAAGCCGCGCGCGATGTCTATACGAGGCGCGGCGAGGGCGTGTCGATCTGGGTGGTGCCATCGGCTGCGATCACGGCCAGCGACCCTGATCAGGCCGGTGAGAATTTTGACCCGACAGCCGAGAAGATCTATCGCCACCCGACCTTCTACAGCATCCCCGATGATGTGGGGCATATGTGATGGCCCTTTTTGACGCTGTTCTGGAATTGGCGGATGATCACCTGATCCTTGGGCATCGGGTTTCGGAATGGTGCGGGCATGCGCCGATGTTGGAGGAAGATCTGGCCATGCCCAATATGGCGCTGGATCTGATCGGAAGCGCGCGCACACTTTATGACTATGCCGCACGTTTGGAGGGGAAGGGCCGCAGCGAAGATGACCTTGCCTATTTGCGGGTCGAGCGTGAGTATCGCAATCTCTTGTTATGTGAGCGCCCCAATGGGGATTTTGCGCAGACCATGCTGCGGCAACTCTATTTTGCGGCGTTCATGGAGCCCTATTGGAAGGCCGCATTGCAAAGCAGTGATGACGTGATCCGCGGTGTTGCCGGCAAGGCCGTCAAGGAAATGGCCTATCACATCAGGCATGCGGGTGAATGGGTGATCCGGCTTGGCGATGGCACAAGCGAGAGTGCCGCGAAGATGCAGGCCGCTGTGCAGGAATTGCACCGCTATACGGACGAATTATTCGAGGAAAGCCCCGCTTCCGCTGAGGCGGTTGAAAAAGGCATCCTTCCCGCGCGCGCTGATATGCGCGGCGAGTGGCAGCGCGTTATCGACATGGTGTTCAGGGAGGCCCTTTTGGAGCAGCCCGAAATCAGTTTTCCACAGACAGGCGGACGGGGCGGGCTCCATGGTGAATGCCTCGGGCATCTCTTGGCGGAAATGCAATATCTGCAACGCGCCTATCCGGGCGCGCAATGGTAGAGGTGTTGGATCAGGCCCGCGCTTGGGCGGCGGCAGCGGCGGTGCCTGACCCCGAGGTGCCCTGCGTCACTGTTGAAGACCTTGGCATTTTGCGCTCGGTCGCCTTGGTTGACGGGGTTGCGATTGCGCGGCTTTCACCGACCTATTCGGGCTGTCCCGCAGTTCTGGCAATTGAGATGGCGGTCGAGGCCGCTTTGCGCGATGCGGGGTTCGACGCAAAGACCGAGCGCGTCATGTCCCCCCCATGGACCACGGACTGGATCACGCCAGAAGGCCGCGAGAAGCTGCGCGCCTATGGCATAGCCCCCCCAGAGGGGCCCGTTGGAAAAGGCGCTCTGTTCGGGGAGACCCAAGTGACCTGCCCCGCCTGTGGGAGCCGCGAGACCGAGCGTTTGAGCGAATTCGGCTCAACCGCCTGCAAGGCACAATATCGCTGCACTGCCTGCCTCGAACCTTTCGACTATTTCAAATGTATCTGAGGGCCGCCTATGTTTCATGACCTGACCTTGCAAGATGTTCGGCGCGAGACTGAAGATGCCGTGGTGCTTGTGTTTGACGCATCCGAGCCCGCTTTCACATGGAAGCCTGGTCAATACCTGACCCTGAGGGCCGAGGTTGGTGGCCAAGATATCCGGCGTTCCTATTCCATCGCCTCGCTGCCTGATGAGCCGCTTTGTGTCGGGGTCAAACGGGTTGAGGGTGGGGCCTTCTCAAGCTTTGCGCAGGCGTTGGAAGTTGGCGCGCAAATTCAGGTTATGCCGCCCGAGGGGCGCTTTGTTGATCCTGGATATGAGCGATTGATCCTGATCGCGGCAGGTTCGGGCATCACGCCGATGGTCTCGATTGCGGGTGCTGCCTTGGCGCGGGGGGCTGAAGTGACGCTTGTCTATGGGAACCGCCGCAGCGACACGATCATGTTCCGCGAGGCCTTGGAGACCCTCAAGGATCGCTATCTCACCAAATTCACCTTGATCCATATCCTCAGCCGCGAAGCCCAAGACGTGCCCTTGCTGCATGGGCATATCGATGGCGACAAGATTTCGCGTCTGGCGCAAGCGGGTGCGATTGATCTGGCAGGGGCTGATGGTGTGTTTCTGTGTGGCCCGAGCCAGATGATTGACGGGGTTCAGGAAACGCTCCTCAAGCTTGGGGTGGATCAAGACCATATCCATCATGAGCGGTTCTTCGTTGAAGGCGCGCCTGTGCCTATAAGGCCGTCCCTGCCCGCCGAGGGAGGGGTGGCCAATGGCGTTGAGTTGGACATCATCCTTGACGGGGTGCGCAAACAGCTTCGGGTTGAGGAGAGCGATGCAACGGTTCTGGATGCCGCCGAGCGACAGGGGGTAGAGCTTCCCTATTCCTGCCGCGCGGGGATGTGCTGCACCTGTCGCTGTCGTGTTGCAGAGGGCAGCGCCGAGATGGCGGTGAACTATTCCCTCGAATCATGGGAGGCGGAGGCTGGGTTTGTCCTTGCCTGTCAGACGCGCCCAACAAGTAAGAAACTGGTTCTGGATTTCGACGACGTTTAACGAAAGCTTAATAATTGCATCTATTGTTTGGCAAAGCGGGACAATCTTGTCGGTTTTGCCATCATTGATCCCAATTACTCGCGTTTCTCTGTTTCCGCGTCATTAACGATCCCTAGTATTTCCTGCCTTTGACCTAAGACTTTCCGCAATCGTGCCGTATTTGGAAACGATGCTGCATCTCGAAGCATAACTGAATGCAAGGAAGATCAATGGATCGTTTAACGGAAATGGAGGCCTTCGCGACAGTGGTAGACCAAGGTGGTTTCACTGACGCAGCCCGCAAGATGGGGATTTCGAAATCCGCCGTCTCGAAGCATGTTTCGAGCCTTGAGAGCCGATTGGGTGCACGCTTGTTGAACCGCACGACGCGCCGCGTCAATCCAACCGAAATCGGGCTTGCCTATTATGACCGCGCCCGCCGCGTCCTAAATGATGCAGGCGAAGCCGATGCGCTTGTCACCTCGATGCAAACCGCGCCCTCCGGCCTGTTGCGTTGTTCGATTGCGACCGATTTTGGTGTGAACCATCTTTCGCCGGTTCTGGGTCAATTCCTGCATGAATACCCCGAAATTACGGTCAATATGGTTCTCAATAACCGCTTTGTAGAACTGATCTCTGAAGGGTTCGACATGGCGATCCGTGTTGGAGAACTGGAAGACAGTTCGCTGCGCGCAAGGAAGATTTGCGAAACCACGCATCGCATGATTGCCTCGCCGAAATATTTTGAAACCCATGGCAGGCCCGAAAAGATTGATGACCTGAACGAGCACAAGCTGCTGCATTATTCCAACCAAGCCAGCGGCAATGTTTGGAAGGTCACGGCCCCCTCAGGTGAAAAACGCCAAGTCCGCACAGCCGGTTCCTTGACAGTAAATGATGGCCAGTCGCTTTTGAACGCGGCGGTCGGTGGTCTCGGGATCGCTTACCTCCCAAGCTATCTCTATGCCGATGCGGTGCGCGACGGCCTTCTGGAAGAGGCGATCCCAGAATTGCCAATTGATATTCAGGGTGTCTACGCCGTCTATCCTCCGGGCCGTTATACCCAGCCCAAGGTCCGCGCTTTCATCGATTTCCTCGTAGATCAATTCAAGGATAAGGGTCCTATCAACTGGTAGGACAGGTATCCGCCCGTCTCACGGGAACAGCTTTATGCCGCTCGTCCTGCTTCTTGGCAGGCGCGACTTGACCCGGTTTGCCCATTGCAAGCCGGGTCCCTTTTATTCTGTGTTCAACAAAATCGCCTCGACGCGGCGGTTGGCTTGGCGCCCTTCTTCGGTCGCATTCACTGCACGTGGCGCAAGATAGCCAACCCCTTCCGCCGCCACCTGTTCAGGTGCGACCCCCAAGCGATCAACCAGATGGAGGCGCACCGCATCCGCGCGCGCGCGTGACAGGGCGATATTCGCATCAAGAGAGCCTTGCGCATCGGTATGACCAACAAAGGTGACCCTGCGGGTCGGGTCTTCTTGGAGGATCTCGGCGATCTCGGTCAAAACGGGGTAGTCAGCACCAGAAAGCGAGGACAGGCCCGTGTCAAAAACCAGATCATCAAGGCTGGCCCGTCCTTGGGTCAGCAACTGCTCTGCGACGGGCAAGGCGGCATTCGACAGATCAGGGCTGCGCGTGGAAAAGGTTACTGTGCTGCCCTCACCCGCGGCAGGGCCCACTTGCGCCACATAGAGATAGGCCCCCTGCCCCCCGCGCGATGCAAGAATTTCGATGTAATCCACCCCCTCATCCCCTGCGCGTTCGGCGGACAGGTAGATGTAGTTGCCAAGATCCACATGCATCACAGGTTCACGCGGCACATCGCGGGCAAAACGAAAATCAAACCCGCCGCAAACATCCGCCTGACAGCGCAACCGCGTTTGATAGCCCTCAGTGGTCAGCATCTCCTCGATCGGGGCAAGCAATTGCGACACCGTTCCCGTATAGGGGGCGATCCGCCAGACAGTTTTGTTCAGAATACCCGCAACTGCCAAGGTCTCGACGCCCGCATCCTCACGCCAAGCTCCGGTCGCGATATCGTATTCACCGCTCTCCTGAACATCATTCAGCACCGTTTGCGCCACAGGCGGCAAAGGCAGATCCAGCGCGATAGCGGGGGCTGCCAGCCCAATCGCAAGGGCGATATATAGGCTTGCGCGGGTCACCGATGCGCGCCGTGGTAGTCTGCATTGGGGCGCATATCTACAGCCGATGCCATGCGGTTTGTCATGTTGAAGAAAGACGCAACAGCGGCGATATCCCAGATATCGCGATCCGAGAAATCATGCGTCCGAAGCGCCTCGCGGTGGCTTTCTTCGATGCGGTGGCTTTCCTCGGTCATCATCACGGCAAAATCCAGCATCGCGCGCTGGCGTGGCGAGATATCAGCCACGCGGTAATTCATCACCAAGGCCTCGCCTAATTCTGGGTTGCCCGATAGCTCGCGCACCGCCGCACCATGGGCCGTCAGGCAATAGAAGCATTTATTCACCGAAGACACCGCCACCGCGATCATCTCGCGCTCCAGCTTGCTCAGGTTGCTCGCGCCCAACATCAGATCATTGTAAAGCGCCGTGAAGCTGTTCAGCTTGTCCACGTCAAACGCATAGGACTGCAAAACATTTGGGACCATCCCCAATTTATCCTGACAGATATCGAAATATTTCTGCGTCGCCTCGGGCAGCGGATCAACAGGCGGCAGGTTCAATGCGGTTGGTTGGGTCATGATGCCTCGGGGTGAATTCTGTAGTGATACTGTCCCACAGGTTGGAACCCCATGGAAGCATAGAGCGCATTGGCCGGCAGATTCTCGCGTGTGGTCACAAGCGACAGGAAGGCCGCGCCTTGGGTCTGCGCCCATTGCGCCATGGCATAAACCATGTATCGCGCAAGCCCTTTGCGGCGATGCTCGGGCTTGGTCTCCAAAGCATGAAGCATCGCCACATCTTGATGGATCGCGACATAGCCTGTGGCGGCAGGATGATCCTCTATTCTGCCAAATAGAGACGTTTTTACGCTCTGCGAACGCTCCATCACTTGGATGCGCGCAGGACCAATGCCGCCCTCCTCCCATATCTCCAACTGCACGGCCAAGGGTGGCCAAATGTCATAGGCTTTGGCTGATTGGACCTCGGGTTTCACAATATCGGAAAGCCGCGCGGCATAAAGCGTCACTGGGTCCTTGATGACATAGCCAAGCCCTTCAAGAGCCGCATCCAATGCGTCATCACCATCGCGGATCATGAACAATTTGGGCTGGCCCAATGCCGCCATCGCAGATTCCGCCTCGGCGATTTCAGAGGCGCTTGCCTGACCCTCGGCCAAGGTCGCCGATGACACACGGCTTCCCCCGCCTTGGCCGTCACGGATCGTCCATTTCCCAACCCGCAACGTTCGGGCGGCTGGCCAAGTCGCCTCGATCACCTCATAGAGCGTCTGCGCCGTTGGCTGCATCCTCAGCCAGCCTCTGGGAAGATCGCCGCCAAAGCCGAAATGACCCGATCAATCGCCGCGCCATCCGAGGAGCGCACAACAATATTCGCCCCATAGGCGCCATTGCGTTGATAAGGGTAGGAGCCGATGGAGACCTCTGGATGCGCCTCGGCTAGCTCGCCCAATGGCCCCGCGATATCGCCCTCACCGCGCGGCACATTCAAGCTTTGCGACAAAAGCGGCTGGCCGCCCGTCAGGCTTGGCAGCACCGAGGCCACCATGGCCTGAAACACCGATGGAACCCCCGCCATCACATGCACATTGTTCAGCGTGAAGCCTGGCGCGGTGGAAACCGGATTATCGATCAGGCTTGCACCATCTGGAATGCGCGCCATGCGCAGACGGGCCTCGTTCAATTCCTGCCCTTGGCGATCATAATGGGCCTGCAGCAAAGCGCGGGCATCATCGCGAATGCCACAAGGCACGCCGAAGGCATCCGCAATCGCCTCGGCGGTGATGTCATCATGGGTCGGTCCGATCCCGCCCGATGTGAAAACAGTGTCGAACCCGCTGCTCAGAGCCTGAACAGCCGCAACAATTGCGGCGTGATCATCCGAGACAATGCGCACCTCGGCCAAGGTGATGCCATGCTTGGTAAGCTCGCCCGCAAGGTAATGCATATTCGCATCCCGCGTGCGCCCTGACAGGATTTCATCCCCTATCACCAACATTGCTGCAGTAGGGTTATCTGTCATCTGCGCCACTCCTTGTGTCGATACATGCTCGGGTATAAGTCCGCTCGGACAGGCTTACAAATCGAAGTTTGACCGAAAAGGCTGGAAAATGCGTTCTTTCCACCTATCTGAGATGACTTGGATAACCCTTCGTATAGCGTTAAATGCAAAGGCGGCTCCTTCAGACCGGAGCACAGGACAGACAAAACAGGCGGCAGTGTGAACGCGACGCCTAAGCCAGAACGAACGCTTACCTGGAAAACCAGGAAGCATGATGATCGGAGCGACGAGACTTGGACGATTTCGATGGCCGTTTGACCAAAGACGGCATCCGCATTCATGGACCACAGGATTTCGCGGGCATGCAGAAGGCAGGGGCCCTCGCTGCGCGTATCCTTGACGATATTGCACCGATGATCGCCCCCGGCGTCAGCACGGAAGCGATTGATGATGCCATAACGAAGATGGTGGATGCCTCTGGCGCGACCTCTGCGACCATCGGATATCGCGGCTATCAACATGCCAGCTGCATCAGCGTCAATCACGTGGTTTGCCATGGCATTCCTGGTGCAAAGACGCTGAAGGATGGCGATATCCTGAATATCGATGTCACCGTGATCGTGGATGGATGGTTCGGCGATACCAGCCGCATGTATGTGGCAGGCAGGCTTGGCCGCAAAGCCGAGCGGTTGATCCAAGTCACCCATGACGCCCTGTTCAAAGGTATCGAAGCCGTACGCCCCGGCGCGACCTTTGGCGATATCGGCAACGCGATCCAGACCTATGTCGAGGCAAACCGCATGAGCGTCGTGCGCGACTTTTGCGGGCATGGATTGGGGCAGGTCTTTCATGCGCCCCCCAATGTTTTGCATTATGGCCGCCAAGGCACAGGCCCCGTTCTTGAGGAAGGCATGTTCTTCACCATCGAGCCGATGGTGAACCTAGGTCGCCCCGAAACAAAGGTTCTGGCCGATGACTGGACAGCCGTCACCCGTGACAAAAGCTTGTCCGCTCAGTTTGAACATTCCATCGGAGTGACAGCAGACGGGTTCGAGATTTTCACCCTGTCTCCCTCAGGCAAGTTCCATCCCACCTATGAAGCCTAGGCTGGGGTCTGGAATACTAACCTTGTGTTAACCGCTTTGGGGCAGTCTTGCCCCCATGACGCGGCACCCTGATCTCTTTTCCGAAGCACCCATGCCAGACTTCGCGCTGGCAAGCCCGCTTGGCCCACCCAAGCGCAAGCCACCGCTTGGGGCCGAGGAACACCGCTTGGCGCATCGCAGGCGGTTGCGCCAGCGTTTTACCGATGGCGGGGCCGATGCTGTTCCTGATTATGAATTGCTTGAAATGATCCTCTACCGCGCGCTGCCCCGTGGGGACACCAAGCCGCTTGCCAAGGCCTTGCTCAAGAAATTTGGCGATCTTAACCATGTCCTTGCAGCCCCACCTGCGCGGTTGAAGGACGTAAAAGGGGTTGGCGAACGGGTCGTGTTCGAATTGAAACTGATCGAAGCCGTTGGCCACCGCATGGCGCGGGCGCGCGTTTTGAAAAAGCCGCTGCTATCCTCATGGGAGGCCCTGCTGGACTATTGCCAGACCGCGATGGCGCATCGCGATGTCGAACAATTCCGCATCCTGTTTCTGGATCGAAAGAATGTGCTTATCGCCGATGAAGCACAGCAAACGGGCACAGTTGATCACGTGCCTGTCTACCCAAGAGAAGTCGTGAAACGCGCACTGGAACTGAACGCCTCGGCCCTCATTTTGGTGCATAATCACCCCTCGGGCGACCCGACCCCCAGCATGGCCGATATTGAGATGACCAATGCCATCAGGGACGCTGCCGATATTCTGGGGATAACCATCCATGACCATTTGGTCATCGGCAAAGCGCGGGAAGTCAGTTTTCGCGCCGAGGGGCTACTCTAACCAGACCTCGACACGCCTGTTCACCGCACGGCCCCAAAGCGTATCATCACATGCCATTGGCATGGCCTCGCCATAGGCCTCAATCACCATTGTCACGCGCGAGAGATTGGCCGCAGCGGCAGCTTCTTGGACCGCGGCGCGCGCGGCCTCGGCGCGGCGACGGGAAAGGCGTTCATTCACTTCCGCCGGTCCTTCCGCATCCGAGAACCCCACAAACACCAATCGCCGCCCGTCAAACAAGCCCCTCTCAATGGAACGTGCCAGCCGTGACACCGAACTGCGCGACTGTGCGTCCAACTCGACCTCGCCACCTGCAAAGCGGAAGGTCGGCGAGAGCCGCTCGGCCCGCGCCAGTCTGTCGGCAAGTGATTGAAGATCGGCCAGACCAACCTCATCCCCCGCCGCACGGATCGCATTGGTAAGACGAAGACCTTGAACATGCACGCCCGTCCGCGTGATCGATTGGTTCACAAACCCTGCACGCCGCACCACACGTTCAGCGGCTTGCGATTCGAAGAAGGCCATAAACTCACGCACAAGCTGAGGAAGACGCCGCGCGGGCGTGTAAAGGAACAGGGGCGCGGTCAGCGGGTAATCCTCGGCCTTCAGGCTGCCGGGCGTTGCGAGCTGCGCAAAGCCGCAAGCGCCCGAAATGGCCAATTGCCGCGCATTTCGGATGGCAGAATACCCCGTGACCCCAAGCGCATAGGCATCATTATAAACAGCCTCCGAGATTTCGCGCAGGTCATCATGGCGCTGAACGGCTTGGGTGAATTCTGCCTCTGCGGGGCGCATGACCTGTTCATAGAAAATCTCGGCCAAGCCCGATCCATCGGCAGGAAAATGCAGCTCGATCGGCGCATCGGGCCCGCCAAGATCAGACCAATTGGTAATCTCGCCCGAGTAAATGGAAATCAATTCCGGCAGGCTGAGTTGCACAACCGGATTGGCAGGCGACACGACAGGCACCAAAGCATCCAACGCCACGACCCGTGATCGGCGCGATAGCGAAATCTCAGTATCCTCGGTCATCTCGGCGGCACGTTGCTCGACAACGCTCGGCTCTCGCAGGGAAAGTGCGAGATCAGTCTCGTCATTCAAAAGCGCCTCAAACCCGCCATCAGACGATGTCGAGGACACAGTGAACCGCGCGGCTGTTGTGCCATCTGTGCTGCGGATCAGGGTGTAGATAGCGGTGCCATCGGCCCTGTCTTCGCGCTGGAATTCCATTTCACGCTCAAGGGCGAAGGCCTCCAGCAAGGCAGGCATCAAGCGTTCCGCCATTGCGGGGGCACCTGCCAAGCGGGCCTCGGCAACGAAGGCTTCCAAATCGGGGCATCCCGGCCCGAGGCAGGCCACGCCTTCCGAAGCGATTGTAAGCGGCCCATAGACCGAATCGACGCGGTAGAATTCACCGTCAAAGCCAAGCAAATCGCCTTCAAGTTCGACAGAGCCGTCGAGCGAGCGCAGCGTCACATCCTGCGCTTGGGCCGCTGGGGGCGAAAAAAACAGGGCGGCAAAAAGAGCCGCCCAGATCACATCACGCATCGAATTCCTGCATCTGTTCGTTTCGTCTTAGTTCGACGCAACTCTCGGGTCTTGGAAGAGATTTTGCAACAGCACGAAATCACCAATGGCCTCACATTCGGGCAGAACGAAGCTGACCTCGACCACTGCAACCGACCCGTCAGCGCGGGTTTCCAAAGTGCGGGCTTGGGTTGTCTGACCGCAGGATTGCGCAGTGATGGGCGCATCGGCGGCCAGTTCAAGCTCGCCCTGAATGGCTGTGCGGGGAAAGGTATAGACCATCGCGAAAGATGGGTCTTCGACATCTGCCGCGCCCAAATGCGTGAGGAACCCGCCCTCGCCAATAACTGCACGCTCGGGCAGCTGTGGGTTTTGCGACCAGATATGCCCTTCACCACCAAATTCCGCGGCGAATTCATAGGCATGCAACTCCAACCCGCGATCCTCGGCCCATTGGATAGCCACGCGGCCGAAATTCTCGAAATCAGGTACCGTCACCAAGACATCTTCGCCCGTGCCATCGGGCATATTCACGGTGATGAAAGCGGGGTTTTCAAAGGCTGGGAGATCAACGCTCAAATGGCCCATCTGATCCGCTTGCGCGGTAATGTTAAGGCCAGAATGCACAATCTCGATGCGCGCATCAGCTTGGCAGGGGTTCACCACATCAAGTTCAACCATTGCTGCGGGCATTGCAACGGCATTGATCTCAAGACCGCAAGAAAGGCCAAATGCTCTGTCCGATTGGCGCGCGCTCCCTTTCGGAGGGGTAGACGGCAACTCGACAGGTTGCAGCATTGAAGGCTGCGCCACAATGCCAAGCGCATCTGCATCCGTGTTTGGAAGCGTTGGCAAAGCTGTCTCGGTATTTGCCGCATTGACGCTGACAGGTGTGATCGGCGCGAGGGGGCGCGTTTGTTCCGTTGAATCAGCCATGGCTTGCGCAGGAGCAGCAGTCGCAGCCGTTCCCACGGGGGCGGTGCGGTCCGATGTGGCATATGCCGCAGCCAAACCGCCGCCGCCCAAACATAGGCCGACAGATGCAATCCTGATCATTGTTGTCTTGCGGGCCATACCACGCTCCATGAATAGATTTAACGAACCTACACAGGAAATCGGGCGTTAATGTGCCGAAATCTCGCTGGAATCGCGGCAGGGTGAGGTGGCTCGCCCCTGCGAGGGATGAGGCCAGTCCAAGACCCACTCAGCGAGAAAAGACCTCAGGCGAGGCGTCCATGACAGTGCTTGAACTTCTTGCCCGAACCACAAGGGCAGGCATCGTTTCGGCCAGGATTACCCCAAGTATCAGGATTGCTTTCGTCAAACCCCTCAATCAGAGGTTGCGTCGCCGGCCCTGATTGCGCCGCATCAGCCGCGGCAAGAGCTGCTTGTTGCTGCTCTTTTTGCTTTTCCTGCAATTGGCGGATCATCTGTTCCTGCTGTTCAGGCGTCATCGGCTGAATGCGCGACAGTTTCTGGGTAACATCTGTCCGCAGGGAATCGAGCATCCCTTCAAACAACTGGAAGGACTCAGTCTTGTATTCGTTCAGCGGATCGCGCTGCGCATAACCACGGAAGGCCACCACGGAACGCAGATGTTCCAGCTTGAGCAAATGTTCGCGCCATTTCTGGTCGATGGTTTGCAGCAGAACCTGCTTTTCGATGGCCAGCATCTGCTCAGGCCCGAATGATGCGGCCTTGCCATCCATCAACTCATCCGAGGTTTCCTCAAGGCGTTCGATCACAACCTCTTGGTCCACGCCATCTTCTTCAGCCCAAGCGGGCACGGGCACATCGACGGCCAAAATTTCGCGCGCGGCTTCATGCAGCCCGTCGACATCCCATTGATCGGCATAGGTCTTGGGAGGGAGATATTGATCGACCAAATCCTCGATCACCTGATGGCGCATATCACGCGCCACTTCGTTGATGTCCTCGGCGCCCATGATATCGAGACGCTGACCAAAGATAACCTTACGCTGGTCATTCATCACATCATCGAATTTCAACAATTGCTTACGCATGTCGAAATTGCGGCCTTCCACCTTGGCCTGTGCCCGTTCAAGCGATTTGTTGATCCAAGGATGAACAATCGCCTCGCCTTCCTGAAGGCCAAGCGTGGTGAGCATTTTATCCAGACGCTCTGATCCGAAAATCCGCATCAGATCATCTTCCAGCGACAGAAAGAACGAGGATCGGCCCGGGTCACCCTGACGGCCCGAGCGGCCACGCAACTGGTTATCGATGCGGCGCGATTCATGGCGCTCGGTGGCCAGAACATAGAGGCCACCCGCCGCTTTCACGGCCTCCTCATCGATGGAATGCTCAGCCTCGATCCGCGCGCGGATTTCCTCGGGATCGGCCTCGGGATCGGCAGCAATGGCTTCCATGATTTTGAAATCGACATTGCCACCCAGTTTGATGTCAGTACCACGGCCCGCCATATTGGTCGCGATTGTCACAGCACCCAGCTTGCCTGCATCGGCAACGATCTGCGCTTCCTGCTCGTGCTGGCGCGCGTTCAGAACGTTGTGCTCGATATTCTCTTTCGTCAGCAATTGGCTGAGCATTTCGGATTTTTCGATCGAAGTGGTGCCGACCAGAACGGGCTGGCCCTTGGCCGCCGCCTCACGGATCGATTCAACGATGGCCGTGTATTTTTCTTCCGCCGTGCGATAAACATGATCGTCATCGTCAATCCGCGCGATCGGGCGGTTTGTTGGCACTTCCACAACGCCAAGCCCATAGATCGACATGAATTCTTCGGCCTCGGTCGCGGCCGTGCCAGTCATGCCGCCAAGCTTGTTATACAGGCGGAAATAGTTCTGAAAGGTGACCGAAGCCATTGTGATGTTCTCGGGCTGGATCTTGCAGCCTTCCTTGGCTTCAATCGCTTGGTGCAAACCATCCGACATCCGCCGCCCGGGCATCATACGGCCCGTAAATTCGTCAACCAGAACCACTTCATCATTGCGAACAATATAGTCCTTATCCTTTTGATAGACCTTATGGGCCCGCAGAGCATTGGTGGTGTGATGCACGATTGTGGTTGATTCAGGGTCATAAAGGCTCTGACCCTCGGGCAGGATGCCCAATTCGGCCAGTTTCACCTCAAGGAAATCATTGCCCTCATCGGTCAGGCTGACACCGCGGGTTTTTTCATCCAGCGTGTAATGCTCTTCTTCAATGAAGGGGATCGCGGCATCAATCGCGTTATACAGATCAGAGCGGTCCTGCGAGGGGCCCGAGATGATCAGCGGAGTGCGCGCCTCATCCACAAGGATCGAGTCGACCTCATCGACAATCGCGAAATTATGGCCGCGCTGCGCCATCTCTGCGAGCGATCCGCGCATATTGTCCCGCAGGTAATCAAACCCCAGCTCGTTATTCGTGGCATAGGTGATATCGGCAGCATAGGCCTCGCGCTTTTCGCCATCAGGCTGGCGCGGATACACAACCCCTGTCGTCATCCCGAGCGCTGCGAACACCTTGCTCATCCATTCGGCATCGCGTTTGGCGAGATAATCGTTGACGGTAACGACATGCACACCCTTGCCCGAAAGGCCGTTCAAATAGGCAGGAAAGGTCGCGACGAGGGTTTTACCCTCACCCGTTTTCATTTCCGAGATATTGCCCTGATGCAGGAAGATGCCACCCATCAACTGCACATCAAAGGCCCGCAGACCCAAGGCGCGTTTTGCGGCCTCGCGGCAATTGGCAAAGGCTTCGGGCAGGAGGTCATCCAGCGACGCACCGCTCGCGACTTTCTCGCGAAGCTCATTGGTTTTGGCGATGATCCCCTCATCCGTGAGGGCCTCGAACTCAGGCTCGAGCGCATTGATCCGCTGCACAAGTGGATAGGCTGTTTTTACCTTGCGGTCATTTGGCGACCCAAAGACCTTTTTCGCAATATTTCCTAGCCCGAGCATCCGCTATCGCCTTTTTAATTTTTTTCGTGGCGTAAAGCCGCCATGGTCATCCAATCGTGAGGCCGCTCGGGTTGTTTGCCCCTGCGCGGCGGTCTAGACATGGGCAAAACGGCCTGCCCCCTAACGCCCAAACCGAATTGGGACATAAGGGCCAGCCCGTGGCCTGTCAACGGAACCCACCAGATGGGTTGCCAATAAATAAAGGACTTTTGATGATGAAGCGTTTTCTTTCCGGTGTAGCCCTCTCTGCTCTGCTTGCCTTTCCGGTTGCAGCACAAGAGGCAGATACCGTTGTCGCATCGGTAAATGGCAATGAAATCACGGTTGGTCACCTCATCGTCATGCGCGCCTATTTGCCCGAGCAGTATCAGCAATTGCCTGATGATGTGTTGTTCCAAGGCATGCTTGAGCAATTGATCCAGCAAGAGGCGATCGCGTCGTCGGTTGATGGCGAAATTGGATTGCGCAGCCAGCTTGGCCTCGAAAACGAACGCCGCGCCTTTATCGCGGGCTCCGTCATGGATGAGATCGCGATGCAGCCTTTCTCGGACGAAGAACTGCAGGCCGAATATGACGCACAATTCGGCGCGGTTGAGCCAACCACCGAATGGAACGCGAGCCATATCCTTGTTGAAACCGAGGAAGAAGCGCTGGCCTTGATTGAGGAACTGGCGGGCGGCGCTGATTTCGCCGAACTGGCGCGCGAGCATTCGACTGGCCCCTCTGGCCCGAATGGTGGCCAGCTTGGCTGGTTCTCGGCAGGCATGATGGTGCCATCCTTCGAGGCCGCTGCCGCAGACATGGAAGTTGGCGAAATCTCGGATCCGGTTGAAACGCAATTCGGTTGGCATGTGCTGATCCTGAACGACACACGACAGGCCGAAGCGCCCTCGCTGGACGATGTGCGCCCCGAGTTGGAAGAAGGCCTCCGCCGCGCGCGCATGGATGCGCATCTCGAAGACCTGATGGCCGAGGCCGATATCATCCGCCCCGAGCTTGACATTGACCCTTCCGTGATCAGCAATACCGATCTGTTGAATAACTGATCCACGACAGGACTGCCCATCATGGCTGCAAAAACTGCCCCGCCCGTATCGCCCTTGGCGCCTTCGGGCGGTTTTCCTGATCTACCCGCCATTGACGGCGTGCGTTTCGCATCTGGCGCGGCAGGTGTGCGGTATCAAAACCGCACCGATGTCATGCTGGCAGAAATTTCTGCTGGCGCGTCTGTTGCAGGTGTTTTCACAAGCTCCGCAACACGTTCCGCCCCTGTTCTGGATTGTCAGGCCAAGCTTGCCAGCCTGTCCGATCAGGCAGATGGCGGGTTTGCGATTGTGGTGAATTCGGGCAATTCCAACGCCTTTACAGGCAAAGCGGGCGACCAGACCGTGGAAGCCGTAACCGAAGCCGTTGCCACCGTTCTGAACATCCCTCAGGCCCATGTCTTCTCGGCCTCCACAGGCGTTATCGGCGAGCCGTTCCCCCCTGAGCGGATCACCAATATCCTGCAGCGTCTCTCGGACGAGCTGGACGCAAACGGAGCCGAAGGCGCTGCCCGCGCCATCATGACAACCGATACCTTCCCCAAAGGCGCAAAGGCCGAACTTAGCCTCGGCGGCAAGCCCGTGAAGATCGCAGGCTTTGCCAAAGGCTCGGGGATGATCGCACCTGATATGGCCACAATGCTGGCCTATGTCTTTACCGATGCCGCGATCGCGCAGCCTGTCTTGCAGGACATGCTCTCGGATATGACGAAACGCACCTTCAATGCGGTAACCGTGGATAGCGATACCTCCACCTCGGATAGCCTTATGGCGGTGGCCACGGGCAAGGCGGGTCACGCTTTGATCAGTGATCGGACAAGCCCTGACGCCTTGGCCTTCGCCACAGCTTTCGAGGCCGTTCTCAAAGACCTCGCCTTGCAGCTTGTGCGCGACGGCGAAGGGGCCACAAAATTTGTCGAGGTCAGGGTCAGTGGCGCAAAAACCGAAGGCGATGCGATGAAAGTCGCGCGCGCAATCGCGGATTCCCCACTGGTCAAAACTGCTCTTGCTGGTGAAGACCCGAATTGGGGGCGCGTGGTGATGGCCGTGGGCAAATCGGGCGCTCAGGCTGATCGTGACCTTCTGTCGATCCGCTTTGGTGATATTCTTGTGGCCGAAAACGGCTGGGTTGCCGATAGCTACCGCGAAGAGCTCGGTGCCACCTATATGAAAAATCAGGAACTGCTGATCGATGTTGATCTTGGGCTTGGAGCAGGCTCGGGCACTGTTTGGACCTGTGACCTGACGCATGGCTATATCACCATAAATGCGGATTACCGCTCATGAAGGTGGTTCTTGTCTCTGCCGTTGCCTTGATTGACCCCGAGGGGCGCGTGCTGCTGGCACAGCGCCCCGAGGGCAAAAGCATGGCAGGCCTTTGGGAATTCCCGGGCGGCAAGGTCGAAGCGGGCGAAACGCCCGAGGCCGCATTGATCCGCGAGTTGCAAGAAGAACTGGGGATCGACACTTGGTCCAGTTGCCTTGCCCCCCTGACCTTCGCCAGCCATTCCTATGAAGATTTCCACCTTCTGATGCCGCTTTTTGCCTGCCGGAAATGGGATGGTATCCCCTCATCGCGCGAAGGGCAGGCGTTGAAATGGGTAAAGCCTGCAGATTTGAGATCCTATCCCATGCCTGCGGCAGATGTCCCGCTGATCCCGATCCTTCGGGATTGGCTCTGACCCAATCGCTTCACGTTGAATGCGAAGCATCAAGCGCCCCCAGCACATCAAAAGATCAAACCATATACGAAAGATACGTTCGTTTCTTGCGCCTTTGACCATATGATTGTTATACCTGAACTCGGGGGGAGTATTATGGTTAAAACAATTACACTTGGCACATGCGTATCCATTCAGGGTATTTTTGTGAGAAAAGCCGCAAATGGCAGGATCGTTGTTCGCGTTGCGGATAAGACCTATGTCGGCACGCCCGTAGGCGCTGCGGCCTAAGCAAAATCACACTACGAAAAAAGCCGCGTCAAACGCGGCTTTTTCTGTTTAAGAAGCATCCCACCTCGGGAATTTGACCCCTTAGTGCCGATTGGCTGAGCAGGTCAGCCCAACCAACCTTTCAGATTATCCGAAGCAACCTCGGCCAGCGCATGAATATGCGCATCATTATCGTTGAGGCAGGGAATATAGGTGAAGCTTTCGCCGCCAGCATGCTCGAAGCTCTCGGCGATCTCTTCATTGATCTCTTCGAGGGTCTCGATGCAATCCGCCGAGAAAGCGGGCGCAATCACAGCGATCTTCTTCTTGCCCGCTTCAGCCAAACGCGCAACTTCTTCGACAGTGTAGGGCTGCAACCATTCCTCAGGGCCGAAACGGCTCTGGAAGGTGGTGACAATATCGGTGTCTTCCCAACCCAGACGTTCCTTCAGCAGGCGCGTCGTTTTCTGGCATTGGCAGTGATAGGGGTCACCCTCCATCAGATACCGCTTGGGCACCCCGTGATAGGAGGCCACCAGCACGTCAGGGCGCTCATCCATTTTGGAATAAGCCTCTTCGACCGATCTGGCCAAAGCGTCGATATAAAGCGGGTTCTCGTAATAGGGCTCAACCGTGCGAACCAGCGGCTGCCATTTGATATCCTGCAAAGAGCGGAAGAATTCATCGCAAGCCGTAGCCGAGGTCGCGCCCGCATATTGCGGATAAAGCGGGAAGAACAAAATCTTGGTGCAGCCTTGGGCCACCAGCGCATCAACCTTGGATTTGGTCGAGGGGTTGCCGTAGCGCATGCAGAAATCAACAACGACATCCTCGCCATAGCGCTCCTGCATTTGGGCGGCCATTTTGGCGGTCTGGTCTTTGGTGATCGTCATCAGGGGGCTTTCGCCCTGCTCATGGTTCCAGATCGACTTATAGGCCGCGCCCGAGCTGAAAGGGCGTTTGGTCAGAATGATCAATTGCAACAGCGGCTGCCAGAGCCATGGGCTGTAATCAATCACACGCCGATCCGAGAGGAACTCGTTCAGATAGCGGCGCATAGACCAGTAATCGTAATTGTCAGGTGTGCCCAGATTAGCCAGCAAAACGCCAACCTTGCCGAATTTCACCTTCGGGTGATCACTTGGCGCATGTGCGAGGGATGCCTTTGGCGTTTTTTGCATAATGTTCATCTTGGCCTAAATCTCATTTCTTGTCTCGGTCTAGGACGGGAGCGGCGCTCTCGTCAAACTCGGTGGTGTTCAATGCGTCGGCAAGCCGCGTTCCCGCACTGCCAGGCCTGAGGGGTTTCTGTTGGCTCTCATGCGGAGCCCATCCTGAAAGGAATACGAGCTCAAAGCTCGATTGGATGCGTTTTTCTTCTGCAGGAAAGTTTTCTGCATACAGCTCGGCCGCACGCGCAAAGAGGCTGCGGGGCGGAATAGCACGGTGGCGGGTGTTCAAAACATTCGTTTCACCCATATCCCGCAGATCATGCATCAGGTGGAACATGCTGCGATAGGTCACCGTTTTCTTCACGGCATCAGCGACAGGCAAAGATAGGCCAGCCCGCTGGATCAACCCGCCCATATCACGCAATTCCCCCATCGGGGTCACGCGCGGCGATAGGCCACCCGATATCTCAACCTCAGCCTGACCGAGCGCGGCGCGCAACTCCTGCAAGGTCTCGCCGCCCAGTGACACCGCCAGAAACAGGCCATCAGGCTTGAGCGCCCGACGCGCCTGCACAAGCTGGCCTACCGGATCATCGGACCAATGTAGAGACATTGCGTGAATAACCAGATCATGGGCTTGCGGCGCAAGATCGAGCGTTTCTGCATCCTCGACAATGCGCGCCTGCGGGAAAAGAGAGCGCCAATACTCGGGAAAGCCTGTCACAATCGCGGGTGACGTAAACCTTCTGTTAACGTCTACCAGTCTCTCCTGAATTTCGAAGATCGCCTCGTCATGGAGGAATCCTGCCTTGTCCAGCCGTGCACGCGCACGCCGAAGCGAAAGGGCGGATCGATCCACCAAGGAAGGTGTTGGCACTGTCATAGCAATCCTGTTCGAGGGTTAGCTGCAATTTAGGGGCCAGAGATGAGAATGCAAAGCATCCTGCATGCGGTGTTTCCGCCCGAATGCCTCAACTGTGCAACCCGCGTTGGAACCGATTTTGCGCTTTGTGGTGCATGCTGGGGTGAAACACCCTTCATCCATGGTGCAATCTGCGACACTTGCGGCAGCCCTTTGCCCGGTGACGATGAAGATGAGCGCTTGCGCTGCGATGACTGCCTCAGCTTCGCGCGGCCTTGGGATAAAGGGCGCGCGGCGCTGCTCTATTCCTCCATCGGGCGAAAGCTGGTCTTGGGCCTCAAACATGGTGATCGGGCCGATATCGCGCGCGCGGCAGGCCCTTGGCTGGCACGCGCCGCCGCTGATCTGTTGGAGGGCGCACCGCTTTTGCTGCCTGTGCCACTGCATCACACGCGGCTCCTGCGGCGCAAATACAACCAATCTGCCCTTTTGGCCCATTCCATGGCGCAAGCAACGGGGCTGACTTGCCTGCCTGACGCACTGCTGCGCCGCAAGATCACACGGTCACAGGACGGGCTGAACCGTGATCAACGGTTCGACAACCTTTCGGGCAGCATCACCACAAACCCCAAACGCGCGGCCGACCTGAAGGGGCGCAGGGTTTTGATTATTGATGATGTGATGACCTCAGGGGCCACTTTTTCTGCCGCAACGCAAGCCGCGCAATCGGCTGGCGCTGGTCCCATTTCCGTGATCGCTCTGGCGCGCGTGCTCAAGGATGCCTAGATTGCATCCAAACCACGATATGAGCGGACAGACAGATGCAAAACGTCGAATTATACACCTCCCCCCTTTGCGGCTTTTGCCATGCGGCCAAACGGCTTCTGAGTGAGAAAGGCGTCAGTTTCACCGAGATTGATGTCGCGCGCGATCCCGCCAAGCGTCAGGAAATGCTTGGCCGCGCCAATGGGCGGCATACCGTGCCCCAGATTTTCATCGGGAAAACCCATGTCGGCGGATATGACGACTTGGCCGATCTGGATCGCAACGGAAAGCTTGATCCGCTGCTCAAGGGCTAAAACGCGCGGCGTTGACCTGAGCGGATCGCCTATGGTTCAACGCAAAACGCTCTGATCTGCGGAAGTTCCACTTGCCCCAACCCACCAGCTAGGGTTTTAGTCCGCGCATGAGCGCGAATGACGATCCTTTGGCAATTGCCCTATTCAGCGAAGTTTTCATGGCAGACCAGCTTGCACGCGGTCGCCTGTCGAAAGTGCTGCCCAAAGGCATGGAACTCAGCCATTTCTCGGTGTTGAACCACCTCGCCCGCGCAAATGACGAGAAAACACCCGCACAATTGGCGCGCCTGTTTCACGTCACGCGCGGGGCGATGACCAATACTTTGAACAAACTGGAATGGGCAGGCCATGTGCATATCCGCCCCGATTGGGACGATGCGCGCCGCAAATTCGTGTCGATCAGCCCCTCGGGCCGCAAGGCGCGCGAAGCAGCGCTTGATGCGATTGCCCCGATCCTGTCCGAGACGGTGAACGCCATTGGCGCGGATCGCGTGCGTCAGGCCTTGCCCGTCATTCGCGAGATGCGCCAGCGCCTTGAGAGCGAAGACTAGATCGCCTCAGGCAGGCTTGGTCGAGGCCGTGACGTAATTCACGCTCAAATCCCGATCCGAGATGGACCAGCCCCAAGTGATCGGGTTGAAGACATAGCCCTTACGATCGACAGGCGTCAGCCCTGCCTTTGAGATCAAATCGAACAGCTCGTCCGGCGTGATGAATTTTGACCATTCATGCGTGCCTTTGGGCAACCAGCGCATGACATATTCCGCACCGACAATCGCCATGGCGAAGCTCTTTGGGTTGCGATTTATGGTTGAACACAGCATCAAACCGTTCGGTTTCAACAACCGTTGGCAGGCCGTCAGATAGGCCAGCGGGTCCGCGACATGTTCCACGACTTCCATATTGAGAACGATATCAAACTGCTCGCCCGCCTCGGCCATCGCTTCGGCGGTGGTGTGGCGGTAATCAATCTTGAGGCCCGATTGCTCGGCATGGATTTGCGCCACGGGGATGTTGCGCGGGGCAGCATCCGCCCCAACCACATCCGCACCAAGCCGCGCCATAGGCTCGGATAACAAGCCGCCGCCGCAACCGATATCGAGGATGCGCAGCCCCTCAAACGGTTTATCGGCCTTCAGGTCGCGCCCGAACTCGGCAGCAATCTGCGAGGTGATATAATCCAGCCGCACAGGGTTCATCATATGGAGCGGCTTGAACTTGCCTGTTGGGTCCCACCATTCGGCGGCCATAGCCTCGAATTTGGCGATTTCGCCTGCATCAACAGTTCCTGTGGCGGTGTTCATGGACATCCCCAATTCTTCTTGTCAAACTTGCGCGGGTGTTAGACCGGATATTTCGTTCTATATAGGACAGCAATGGACAAGTTCTCGGGCCAAAAGCGCGCAGCCGCGCATCTGTTCCCGCCGGTCGACCCTTACGACCAGCGTAGTCTGGATGTGGGTGATGGGCACCATCTTTATGTCGAGCAATGCGGCAACCCCGATGGTGCGCCTGTTGTGGTGCTGCATGGCGGCCCTGGCGGCGGCTGTAGCCCCGCGATGCGGCGCTATTTTGACCCTGAGCAATGGCGGATCATCCTGTTTGATCAACGCGGCTGTGGCCGCTCGCGCCCGCATGCCTCGGTCACGGCCAATACCTCGTGGCATCTTGCCGCCGATATTGAAAAAATTCGCGAGACCCTCGGCATTGAAAAATGGGCGGTCTTTGGCGGCAGTTGGGGCGCAACGCTTGCGCTGATCTATGCCCAGACCTACCCGACATCCGTGGCCTATCTGGCCTTGCGTGGCGTCTTCCTGTCGATGCAGCGCGAGCTTGACTGGTTCTATGGCGGCGGTGCAGGGCAGTTCTGGCCCGAGCAATGGGCCCGTTTTGCAGGCCTCATTCCCGAAGAAGAACGCGGCGATATGATTGCCGCCTATAACCGCCGTCTGTTTTCGGGCGATCTGATGATCGAAACCCGCTATGCCCGCGCATGGGCTGCATGGGAAAATGCGCTGGCCTCTATGGAAAGTGACGGCCATGGCGGCGAAAGCCCTGCCGATTACGCGCGCGCCTTTGCACGGCTTGAAAACCATTATTTCGTCAATCGCGGTTTTCTGGAAGAAGACGGCCAGTTGCTGCGCGATATGCCCAAAATCGCGCATATCCCCGGCACGATTGTTCAAGGCAGGTATGATATGATCTGCCCGCCCAAATCCGCCCATATGCTGGCCGAGCGCTGGCCGAGTGGTAAATTGCAAATGGTCAAAGCCGCAGGCCATGCTTTGTCCGAGCCAGGTATCAGCCATGAGTTGATCCGCGTGATGCGGGCGGTTGGTCAAAGGCGCAGCAAATTCGGGCTTTGAGACCGGCCTATTGGCCTGAGCCCGAGATGGCAGGGCGCGGCATCGGCACCAATCCGGGGCTCAGGAGATGCCTGATCAGCGCCACAGGATGGCGCCGCAAGCTCAGCCGCATCGAGACATAATCCTCCACCACCTCTTCTCCCTCGCTCATCTTGGGAAGATGGACGGCAGGCTCGATAATCCCCTCCCCATCCAGATCGCCCGAGAAAAGCGGCAAAGGCTCGGACGGGCCAAGCGCCTTGGCCGCCCAAAGGGCTTCGCGGCGCGACAGGCCGAGCACTTTGAACGTGTCTGCCTCGGCCAGAATGGTCAGCATCCGCGCATCAATCGAGGCACGACGCCAGACATCCTCAACATGGCGATAGCCATTGCCACGCGCGGCCACGATCCAATGTGCGTCTTCCTCGCGGATGGATTTGATCTGCCGAAACCCGAGGCGCAGGGCAAGTTTCCCCGTCTCGCTGCGCTCCATCACATTATCCCAATGCGACTGGTTGATGCAGACGGGCCGCACCTCGACACCATGCTCACGCGCATCGCGTACGATCTGCGCTGGCGCGTAAAACCCCATCGGCTGGCTATTGAGAAGCGCACAGGCAAAAATGCCAGGATGATGGCATTTGAGCCATGAGGAGGCATAAACCAAAAGCGCGAAACTGGCCGCGTGGCTTTCGGGAAACCCATAGCTGCCAAAGCCTTCGATCTGCGAAAAACACCGATCCGCAAATTCGGCATCATAGCCATTATCCCGCATGCCTTTGAGAAACCGCGTGCGGAATTCCGAGACTTTGCCATGCTTTTTGAAGGTCGCAAGGGAGCGGCGCAGGCGGTCGGCCTCATCGGGGGTGAAATTTGCCCCCACAATGGCGATCTGCATGGCTTGTTCTTGAAACAGGGGCACGCCCAAGGTTTTGCCCAAGACCTCGCCCAAAGCATCCGAGGGAAAACTGACGGCTTCCTCTCCATTGCGACGGCGGATGAAAGGGTGGACCATATCGCCCTGAATGGGACCAGGACGGATGATCGCGACCTGAATCACCAGATCGTAAAAGCTGCGCGGCCGCATGCGGGGCAGGAAATTCATCTGCGCGCGACTTTCGACCTGAAACACCCCAAGGCTGTCGGATTTACACAGCATGTCGTAAACGCTGGGGTCTTCGGGCGGCAGGGTCGCGAGGCTGTAATCAACCTGATGATGCTTTTGCAAAAGATCGAATGCCTTGCGGATGCAACTGAGCATGCCAAGCGCAAGAATATCGACCTTCAGGATACCAAGCGCGTCGATATCATCCTTATCCCAACAGATGACCGTACGCCCCTCCATCGAGGCATTCTCGATCGGCACCAATTCATCGAGCCGCCCCTCGGTGATCACGAACCCACCCACATGCTGGCTGAGATGACGAGGAAAGCCGATGATCTCGCGGATCAGGGCAATGGTCTGGCGCAGGCGCGGGCTGGTTGGGTCAAGGCCAAGCTCGCGCATGCGGGTCTCCTCCAGACCTTTGGCCGACCAATGGCCCCAAATCTGGCTGGACAGCGCCGATAGGGTATCCTCGCTGAGCCCCATGGCGCGGCCCACTTCCCGCACCGCCCTCTTGCCGCGATAATGGATCACCGTGGCACATAGCCCCGCGCGGTGCCGACCATAGCGCTGGTAGATCCACTGGATCACCTCCTCGCGGCGTTCATGTTCGAAATCCACATCGATATCAGGCGGCTCATCCCGCGCCTCCGAGACGAAACGCTCGAAGACCATGGTGCCGATCTCGGGCGAAACGGATGTCACCCCGAGCGCATAACAGGTGATCGAATTGGCCGCCGAGCCGCGCCCTTGGCACAAGATACCGCGCGAGCGGGCGAAATCGACGATGTCATGGACGGTCAGGAAATAGGGTTCATAGCCAAGCTTGGCGATCAGGGTCAGCTCATGCTCCATAAGCTTTTTGGCGCGATCAGGGATGCCTTGCGGATAACGCCATGCCAGCCCCGCCCAAGCCAGCCGCGCCAGACGCTGGCTGGCGGTTTCACCCTCGGCAATCTCGGACGGGTATTCATAGCGCAGCTCGTCAATGCGGAAATTCAGGCGGCGGGTCAGATCAAGCGTGCGGTCCACCGCCGGTTGATGGCCCGCAAAAATGCGGCGCATCTCCTGCTCCGAGCGCAAGCGCTGTTCGGAATTGGCCTGCGCCTCGGTGCCCAGATCCTCCACCCGCAGACCTTGCCGAATGCAGGTCAGGATATCGGTCAACCTGCGCCGTGATCCATGATGCATGATCGGACAGGCCGAGGCGATGGTGGGCAGCTCAAGCGCATCGGCCAGACGGGCAAGCGTTGCAAACCGCGTGCTATCCTGCCCGTCATAGGCAGGTGCCATCAGCAGATGCAACGCGCCCTCAAAGCGGCGAGACAGACGCCGCGCCATCTGTTGCCACGCCTCCGTATCACAAGACAGATCAGACGGGGGGGAAAGAAGCAGTTCGAGCCCGTCACCAAGCTCCAGCACATCTTCAAGCCCAAGATCGCAGGATCCTTTTTCGGCTCTAAGCCGCCCGTTAGAGAGCATTTTGCACAAATTGCCCCAACCTGTCCTGTTGCGCGGCAAAGCCACCAGCTCAAACCCGTCGCGCAGCACAAGGCGGGCTGCCGGCAGGAGACGGGGGAGGTGATCAACAGGTGCGCGCGGCGGGTCGGGCAGATGCGCGGGCTTGGGTGGACCTATCAGATCGTGTGTGGCGAGAAGGCGGATCTGGCGGGCGATCTCCTTTAACTCGGAATAGGCCCGCACAATGCCAGAGACCGAATTTTCATCGGCAATCGCGATGGCATCAATGCCAAGAAGCGCCGCACGCGCGGCGTATTCCTCAGGGTGGGAGCCACCCGTGAGGAAGGTGAAATTGGACGTTATGGCAAGCTCTGCGAATCCCATGGACCCTATGATATTCACGTTTTGTTCTATTTTCGAGTCTGACCATTGCCGCGCCTTTGGAAAGGTCGGATTTTTCGTATTTTTGGAAAGATGAAAGGCTTAGATCAGGGCGAATTCAGTGAAAACGGCCTCATAGATCGGGCGCTTGAACCCAACGATATGATCAAGAAGCTCCGATGCCTGCATCCAGCGCCAATCCGAGAATTCTACATCCTGATAGGTGAGGTTGATGCAGCTATCAGGGCGCTCGAGGCGCATCAGAAACCAATGCTGTTTCTGGCCACGGTATTTTCCGCCCCAACGGGTTGGGATCACCTCGAGCGGGAGATCATAGCGCACCCAATCTGCCGTTTGGCGCAACAAGATCACATCGCCCTCATGCACCCCTGTTTCTTCCAGCAATTCGCGTTTTGCGGCGGCCAGCACATCCTCGTCTGCGTCGACACCGCCTTGCGGCATTTGCCATGCGGGGCTGTCCATATCGGCGCGTTGACCCGCAAAAACCTTGCCATCGGCATTGATCAGGACAATGCCGACGCAAGGACGGTAGGGAAGTTTCGCCGCCTGCTCTGGCGTCAGTTTGGCGCTCACTGCGCCTCAGGTCCCAGAGCGTTCAGGCCGGTGAGAATATCAATGGCATAGGCCAGTTGATAATCTTCATTGCGCAAACGCGCTGTGGCTTCTGCCGCTTCCCGCTCGATTTCCAACTGGCGTTGCTGGTCTTCGGTCAGGGTTGTGTTGCCAAGCGCCCCGCGCAGATCAGCCTCGGATCTTGTGGCGCGCTCTTCTTCGTCCTCATCCAGTTCAATCGGGTCGCGCTGTTCAACCAGAATATCGGGCGCCACACCAAGGGCCTGAATGGAGCGACCAGACGGCGTGTAATAGAGCGATGTCGTAAGCCGCATCGCGCCATCCCCTTGCACGGGCATCACCGACTGGACCGAGCCTTTGCCGAAGGTATTGGTGCCCACAACCACTGCGCGGCGATGATCCTGCAAGGCACCCGCCACAATTTCGGAGGCAGAGGCAGAGCCGCCATTGACCAGAACCACCAGCGGCAGACCTTCAATCAGATCACCAGGGGTGGAATTATACCGTTCCCCATCTTCGGGGTTGCGGCCACGAGTGGAGACGATTTCACCCTGATCAAGGAAGGCATCCGAGACACGGATCGCTTGGCTGAGCAGGCCGCCCGGATTATTGCGCAGATCCAGCACCACGCCATTGAGGTTCTCAAGACCGCCGACCTCGGCGATCATCTCGGCCAAGCCATCGCTGAGATTGGGATAGGTCTGATCATTGAAGGTTGAGACACGCAGAACGGCTGTATTGCCCTCCAAACGCGCGCGGGCCGCAGTCAGGCGGATACGATCGCGGATGATAGTGATATCGAAGGGCTCGGCCACATCTTCGCGCACAACGGTGATCACGATCTCGGAGCCGACAGGGCCGCGCATCAAATCAACCGCGTCTTCCAAGGTCAGCCCCAGCAGCGCTTCGCCATCCACATGCGTGATGAAATCACCCGCTTCAACGCCCGCTTCCATGGCAGGGGTGTCATCCATTGGAGTGATGACGCGCACAAATCCATCTTCTTGCGTTACCTCGATGCCGAGGCCGCCAAATTCGCCACGGGTCTGGACCTGCATCGAGTCGAAATCGCTTGGCGGCAAATAGCTGGAATGCGGATCAAGAGATGTGAGCATGCCGTTGATCGCAGCCTCGATCAGGGCACCTTCATCCACCTCTTCGACATAGTCGGAGCGGATGCGATCAAAGATGTCGCCGAACAAATCGAGCTGCTCATACACCGAAACACTGCGCTCATTCTCTTGCGCGATGAGCGGGGCGGCAAGCTGCGTGCTCAACAGAACCCCTGCAGTCGTGCCACCAATCGCGGCCATGACCAGCTTTTTCATCTCAACACCTTCTTTCTATATCACTGGGCCGCAAACCATTCCGAAGGGTCGGTCGGCTCACCGAGTTGTCTGAGTTCTATATAAAGCGTTTCCGAGAGCTCTGCGCCACCTCCTTGCGATGACGTGACGATCAATTCTTCGCTGTCTGGTGCGGAACCGCCCATCAAGGCCAGTGGCGCGGACATGCCAACCACATCGCCCGACTGCACAAAAACTTCGTCTAACCCCGCAATAATCAACAGGAAGTCTCCATCAGGCTCAAGGATTACGACATTGCCATAATCCAGCAGAGGGCCAGCATAGCGCACTGTTGCAGGCCACGGATTTGTGACCAAAGCGCGCGGCCCTGTCGCCAGAACCAAGCCTGGCCGTGCGATGCCAGCGGCATCTTCCTCATTAAAGCCGCGCAAAAGGCGGCCAAGGACGGGCAAGGCAAGCGTGCCACGCGCCGTCTCAAAGCGGGGCAAATCGGGATCGGTGAGGTTTGGGGCAGAACTGTCGCGCAGCATCTCGGCAAAGCTTGAAAGGGAATCGACGCTTTCAACGATCTGGCGCAGAGCGTCTGCATTCAGCGAAAACCGCGTTGGCAATTGGCGCCGATCCGCGATGGCCTGAGACAATTCGGAACGGGCCGATTGAACATCCTGCAAGGCAATCGCCATCTGGTCGAGGGCGCGCGATTGTAGGGCGCGCATGGATTGCAGCTCCTGAAGTTGGCGGCGCAGCTCTTCGGCCTCGGATGCAACGGCGGGCGTGACATCCGACAGGATCATCCCTGAGCGCGCAGTGCCAACTGGGCCGGAGGGGTGGATCATCAAGAGCGGCACGGGCGCACGCTCAATGGATTGCAAAACACCCAGCAAACTGGCCAGCCGCGAACGCTCGGCCTCGAAGACAGTTTCAATGGTTTGTTCCCGCAAGGCCGCGCGGCGAATACCCTCGCGCAAGGCCAAGAGGCCTTCTTCATAGGCCCGAACGGTTTCTGTCAACGCCTCGACACGGTCGCGCGCACCATCTGCCTCAGACAGGGACAGGGCCGCTGTCTCCAACATAAGGGCCGCTGTTTCAGCCGCCTCGGCAGGGTCCAGATCGGCCTGTGCAGGGCCGCTCAGAACACTCCAGGCCAAAAAGCTGATGACGCAGCCGATACGCGTCATCGGATCAGTGACCGCCCTGTCATCTCGGGCGGTTGATCCAGCCCCATCAGGGTCAGAACCGTTGGCGCAAGATCGGCCAGACGGCCCTTGGCCAGCGTGGCACCCTTTGGCCCACCATAAAGGATGACGGGAACAGGGCTTAACGTATGAGCCGTGTGCCGGCCCCCTGTTTCAGGGTCGATCATAATCTCGCAATTGCCGTGATCTGCTGTCACGATCATCGCGCCGCCCGCCTTGTCCAAAGCGGCAAGTGCCGCGCCAAGGCCCGCATCAACGGCTTCACAGGCTTTCATCGCGGCGGCGACATCGCCTGTATGGCCCACCATATCGGGGTTGGCGAAATTCACGACAATCATGTCATATTCCGCCCCGATCGCCGCGACCAATTTCTCGGTCACCTCAGGCGCGCTCATCTCAGGCTGGAGATCATAGGTTGCCACTTTCGGCGATTTTGGCATCGCACGGTCTTCGCCGATCTCGGGGGCTTCGCGCCCGCCATTGAGGAAGAAGGTGACATGGGGGTATTTCTCGGTCTCGGCCAAACGGAACTGCCGCAACCCTTTGGAGGCAACCCAAGCGCCCAAGGAATTGACGATTTCCTGCTTGGGAAAGACCGTGGTCATGAAGCTATCATGGGTTTTAGAATAATCGACCATGCCCAGAAGGGCGGCCAATACGGGGCGGCCCGTGACATTAAAACCGTCAAAATCCGGATCACCGATGGCCGAGAGAATTTCACGCGCACGGTCAGCGCGGAAATTGGCAAAGAACAGGCCATCCCCCGTCTTCAGCCCGTGATAGCCCTTGATCGCCGAGGGCTGGATAAACTCATCCGTCTCGCCCCGCGCATAGGCGGCCTCGATTGCGTCAGATGCGCGATCATAGACACCGCCATTCAGGCCATCAAACCCATTCAACGCCTCGCCATCCACAATTCTGCGATAGGCGGTTTCAACGCGTTCCCAACGTGTATCACGATCAAGCGCGTAATATCGCCCGATCACCGACACAACATGCGCGCCATCAGGCAGGGCAGCTTCAAGCGCTGCAATCTGGTCGAGCGCGGATTTTGGCGCAACATCGCGCCCGTCTGTGATGGCATGGATATTTACCGCAAGGCCAGCATCGCACAGGGCTTTGGCGGCAGCGGCGATATGGCTCTGATGCGAATGCACCCCGCCAGGTGAGGCAAGCCCTGCGATATGGGCGACCCCGCCACTGGCTTTCACCTTCGCGGCGAAATCCTTCAAGGCGGCATTGTCAAAAAAGGACCCATCCTCGATCGCAAGGTCGATCATCCCCAAATCCATCGCCACAACACGGCCCGCGCCAATATTGGTATGGCCCACCTCGGAATTGCCCATCTGCCCTGTCGGCAGGCCGACATCATTGCCAAAGGTGGTCAGCGTGGCATTGGGGCATTCAGCCATCAAGCGATCAAAATTCGAGGTTTGAGCGAGGGCAACTGCATTGCCCTCCTTGTTCGGGTTCAAGCCCCAACCATCCAGAATACAAAGCACAACGGGTTTCTTTGCGGGCATTTCGCTCATGCGACGGCCTTTCTGCTCATTCGCTCCGGTTCTACGGAGCGCAAGGCAGAGAGGCAAGCCGTGGGTTGAGGGATAGGGGGGTGCATAAAGGCTGGCATAATACCGTCATTGCGGCGCAGCTTGAGGAAGGCCTGCGCCGTCTCCAGCGCCTCACGGATCGTGACATCCATATCAAGATAGCGATAGGTGCCCAGCCGCCCGCAAAACGTCACCCCTTCGGTCAGGGCAGCGCGCGCGACATAATCGGTGAGCATCGATTTATCCGAGAGCAGGCGGATCGGATAATAGGGGATATCACCCGCCTTAAACTCACGCGGGGTCTCGAAGGTGAAAACCGTTTCCTCATGGCTTTCCCAAGGGGCGAAATACTTATGCTCAGTCACGCGGGTATAGGGTGTTTTGGTGTCGGCATAATTCATGATCGGCGCGCCTTGGTGACTGCCGCGCGCATGACCATGAGAAAAATCGAGCGTCCGGTACCCCAGATGCCCAAAATCATGCCCGAACCATGCATCAAGCGGGCCCGACCAGAATATATGGTCATAGCGCGATGCCATGGCGGCGTCGAACGCGCTGTTCAAATGCAGATCAATCAGGGGGTGATCCAGAACAGCAGTGACCAAGGGTGTATAGCCCTGCTCAGGCATGCCCTGAAACCTGTGGAAGAAGTAATTGTCATCATAGGAAAACCGCAGGGGCAGCCTTTTGAGAATACTGGCCGGCAAATCTGAGGGCGCGCGCCCCCATTGCTTTTCGGTATATCCCTTCAGGAAGGCCTCATAAATCTCGGGGCCAACCATGCTGAGCGCCTGTTCCTCAAAACTTTCAGGCTGAGGGATGGAAACCGTGCGCCCTGCGATAAAGGTCTTTGCCTCATCAGGCGTCATGGCGCGCCCGAAGAACTGGTTGATCGTATGCAGGTTGATCGGCATCGAATAAACCGCGCCGTCTGACAGCGTTTTGACCTGATGGCGATAGGGGTGAAATTTGGCAAAACGGTTCACATAAGCCCAAACCTGTGCGTCATCGGTGTGGAAAATATGTGGGCCATAGCGGTGGACCAGAACACCTGTCGCAGGGTCACGGCTGCTATGACAATTTCCAGCGACATGATCACGCGCCTCGACCACATCCACGCGCAACCCCGCCTCGGCCAATTCGCGCGCGATGACAGCGCCTGAAAACCCAGCCCCAACGCATAGGATTGTCATCTCGCAAACTCCTGTAACCTCACCCTCTTGAAGTAGCGGGTGAGGGTTAAGGCTCGGTTAGGCGAGTATGGCTTTATGGGTGGCGATCGCCTCATTCAGGTCGGGGAAATAGCGCAACTCACCTGCTTCCAGCAGCAATGCCGCATCACAATAATCGCGCAGTTCGGCAAGGTTATGGCTGACCATGATCGCGCTGGCGCTTCTGATCCTTTCGCGAAAGACGGCTTTGCTTTTGCGCCGGAATGCAGCATCGCCAACGGCGGTGACCTCATCGACCAGATAGGTATCAAAGGGAATTCCCATCGACATTGCAAAGCCAAGCCGTGATTTCATACCAGCCGAATAACTCCTAATTGGCATATGAAAATGGCCGCCAAGCTCGGCAAAATCCTCGACAAATTCCAACAGCTCTGCGGTCTCGACGCCATAGATACGCGCGATAAACCGCGTGTTTTGCGCACCAGTCAAATCTCCATGCAGCGACCCGCCAAACCCAACAGGCCACGAAACCGCGCCCATGGTCACAACCCGCCCCTGATCAGGCTGGGTTGTCCCCGATATCATTTGTAAAAGCGTCGTCTTGCCCGCCCCGTTCCGCCCCAACAGCGCGAGCGCACGTCCGCTTGGCAGGGTCAGGGACACATCATCAAGGATCACCTTCCAATCCGCGCGCAAGCGGAAGGCCTTGGATACCCCCTCCAAGCGGATCATCGACGATCCCGAATGCTATACAGGATCAAGGTCAGGATGGACCAAGACAGGATCAGGAATACGAAAGCGAGGCCAAGGATCATGCCCGCGCGCGGATATTCCGCGCTTTGTGCCAAAGTGGGGCGAATATAGACCGCCAGATAGCGCGTCTCGCGGGCGGCATTGTCACGTGCCATTTCCAATGCGGCCAGAGCAATCCCGTAGTCACGCTCGGCAAATTCACGCTCAACCGTCAGGCTTTCATATTCGGCCATCAAGGTCGGGTAATCCTGCCCCGAAAAGGTTGCGCCCTGAAGGGTGAAAGTCTGACGCTCCTCAGCGATACGCGCGCGGATCACCTCGATCCTGCGATTGGCCTGAACCACGCGGGTATCGGTCTGGTTGGTATTCTCGGCCAAGACATCGAATTCGATCAAGGCTTGCGCAAGCTGTTGTTGGAGATTGTTCAAAACCCCCATGCGGCCCTGAATATCCGATTCAGGATCAACGATCTGGGTGCGAATGCGAAACTCGGTCAGCGCCTCGCGGGCAAGGCGCAATCGGGTGCTGGCATCTACCAGATCAGCTTCGGCAAAGCGCATCAGATCGGCACGGGCGGCGGCGTTCAATTCATTGATCAAAACATGGCTTTGCGCCACGATTTCCTGTGCAATCCGCTGCGCCATTTCAGGCTCAAAGGCGAGCACCTGCAACTCTACCAAACCTGTCCCCTGATCATAGGAGACGCGCACAACACGCTGCCAGTAATCCAGCAAATCCTCGATACTGGGATCAGGTGCGAGGGCGAAAATCGGGTCGCGCTCCCATGGGCCAGTGTAATGCGCAACCAGATCGAAATGGGTGGCGATACGGGCAACCAGTTCCTGACTTTGGATGAATTCATGCAAGATATCCGTATCACCCGTTGCGCTTGAAATGGCCGCGAATTGGGCAAAACCACCCAGCATGCTGGAGGCAGCGCCGCCTTCCTCCTGCCGCACGGTAAACCCTGTAAGCGAAGCATATTGCGCCTCAGCTCGTGCGCCAAGATACCATGCAATCGCGCAAAGCGGGGCAAGCACCATCATCATAAAGCCCATGATTAACCCAAGATGGCGCCGGCGCATTCTGGCGGGTTTGGCCATGGGGCGCACCTGAATGATGCGCTCGGGCGGTTTTGGAACAGCTTGAAGCACCGCATCCACCATTCCTTCACCCCTCATCCGTTAGAACCGCCCCGACCAAGGATCGAGACGGGAGAGTGCCATGAGTTACAGTTTGCCAAACAGCTCGGGCCTGCCGCCCTCCAATCCGCTGATTGCTAGCCTGCGGAGCATTGCAGCGCTGATGCTCCGCGAGATGTCCTCGCGCTATGGGCAGAGCGTGGGCGGCTATATCTGGGCGGTGTTGGAGCCTTTGGGCACAATTGCCATTCTGGCGATAGGGTTCTCGCTGATCATCCATAACCCGCCCTTGGGCACATCCTTCATCCTGTTCTACGCCACGGGGTTTCTGCCCTTTTTGTTGTTCCAAAACGTGCAACTGACAGTCAGCCGCGCCCTGATCTTTTCCAAACCCTTGCTCGCCTATCCCGCCTTGCGCTGGATTGATGCGATACTGGCCCGCTTCATCCTGAACTTTCTGACCAGCCTGTTGGTCACTTACATTCTTTTGGTGGGTATTCTGGCTGTGACCAAAACAACCTCCCCCTTGGTTCCAGGCCCGATCCTCGGGGCTTTGGCATTGGCGGGAATTTTGGGATTGGGCATCGGCGTTTTGAACTGTTTCGCGATGGGTGTGCTGCCTGTTTGGGCGCAGATATGGTCGATCATCACGCGGCCTTTGTTTCTGGCATCGGGCATTCTGGTCTTGCCCGAGGATTTGCCCGCTTGGGCGCAGGATATTTTGTGGTTCAACCCGCTGATCCATGTCACCGCCCTGATGCGGCAAGGGTTTTACCCGATGTATCAGCCGCCCTATGCCACCATCAGCTATACGCTGTTTGCAGGTCTGTTCCCCTTGGCTTTGGGGCTGTTGGTCTTGCGCAAAACTCATCGCGATATCCTTTCACGGTGAGCGGCGGACAGGCGCAAAACCTGATCATGGGATCGGTGCTTTATACCCCGCAACCCGTCCCAAATGGCCAAGGCCAATATCAGGGCAAACCGGCCGCGACCCTGCTTTTGCCGTGTGATCCGCCAAAGCCATTTCGGCAAAATAACCCCAAGCGCAGGCCAGAACCAAAACCCCGCCGCCGCGCGATAGAGATGAAGCAAATTTCGGTGGTAGTAATACGCCTTCCAAATCTCGGAAAAGGCACGGTCCCGCGCCACAAAGGTGGTACAATCATGCGTGAAGCGAATTTGCGGAGAAAACCCGATCCTGAGGCCCGCCTTCGAGGCCGCGAGCGTGTAAAGACCATCCTCGCCATAAACAAAAAGGGACGGATCGGGATAGCCAATGAGGTCAACTGCTTTGCGCGAAATAAACAACCCGACAAATGAGGATACATCGACCTGCACAGGCGCCATATCGTCGGCGTAATGCGCAGGGTCAATATGAAACCCCGAGCGGCCACGAAGCGCCGTCGCCCAAAAGGTCCCGACCGACCAAAAGGGATTTCGCGAGGGGCGGTTCATCTCGCATATCGTTCCGTCGGGATAGTGCACTGCCGCCGCCACCATATCCCAACCGCTCAAATCAGTTTGATGAAACGCGGCAATCGCCCCGTCATCAGGGCGCCCGTCATCATCCATAACGACCACCCAATCAGGATCCATCAGTGAGACCGCCGCGCGCAGGCCCGCATGAAACCCGCCCGCACCGCCAAGGTTTTTTGAATGACGCAGTGGAAGAATGCGCGGATCCTGCACGCTGGCAAGCCATCCCCAACTGCCATCATCCGAGCCGTTATCCACCACTAGAATTCCTTGCAAGAAGGGCGGCGGAACGGCCAAGAGTGCGCTGATCGTCTGTTTGAGTTGCGCGAAACGATTATGCGTGACGACCACAGCCACCACCTTCCCCGCCTTTGCCAAGCTCGGATCCAACCCGATAATCGGGGCTGCATTATCCGGATCAGGGCTTAAAGGATGCAGGAGGCTCATAAATCTCATTCCGCTGGCTTCGGGCTTCCCCAAATCCATGACGGTTTTAGATTAAAAAATGCTTAGGAAGCGGGCGGTCACACCCGATGATAAGGCGCGCCGGCAAGAATGGAGGCCGCGCGGTAAATCTGCTCGGATAGCATCACGCGCACCAGCATATGCGGCCAGACCATCGCCCCGAATGAGATCATACGATCTGCCTGAGACCTCAGGGATGGGTCAATCCCGTCAGCGCCACCAATGACAAAAGCCAGATCGCCGCGCCCCTGATCCCTGAGCTTGGCGATATCTTGGGCAAAGTCCGGCGAAGACATCACTTTCCCGCGCTCGTCCATCGCCCAGATCGCAGCACCTGACGGGATCGCACGGCGCAGCAAATCCGCCTCTGCCGACATGCCGCCGCCTTTTTTATCCTCGACCTCATGCACCTGCACAGGCCCCAGCCCCAAGGCACGGCCTGATTTTTCAAAGCGGGTCAGATAGTCATCAAGAAGAATACGTTCGGGGCCTGATCGCAACCGGCCCACGACACACAGATGGATGCGCACAGGCCTGCCCTTACTGGCTGGTCTGCGCTGCTGCTTCAGGCATCCACATCTTTTCGATCTGATAGAATTCGCGCACTTCAGGGCGGAAAACATGGACGATAACATCGCCCGTATCGATCAGCACCCAATCGCCTGTCTGCTTGCCTTCCATCTTGCACAGGATGCCATGATCCTGCTTGAGGGAATCGGCAAGTTTCTCGGCGATGGCACCGACTTGACGCGACGAACGGCCAGAGGCGATCACCATGTAATCCGCCATCGAGGATTTGCCCCGAAGGTTGATCTCGACGATCTCTTCCGCTTTGTCATTTTCAAGGGATGCGAGCACCTTCTCGAGCAAGCCTTCGCTCGTCAGGGTCTGCGTTTTGCCCGCGATTTGGGCTGTTTCAGCTGTTGTCTCAGCAACGGCAATGGTCGGTCCAGTCAGGACTCGGTCCTCCATGATTAAGCGCTGACAAAGAGCCTCAGCGCGGGCCATACATCAAACATAGCATCTCGGGCGCTTGATCTCAATCTTTCGAAAGAGAGCCGAAATTGCGTGGCCCGCCTGCAACGATTGCACATAACCCCCTTAGGACAATGCGGCATCTCCATCATGACCCACTCAAAGACGCAGAAGGGCCGTGGCTGACAACTATATGCCTATATAACGTCTATATGTTGTGGAAAACTGCCTATACTTATCCACATACAGGGGTTCGTTATTGACTCAAGCGGCTTTCAAGCAAGACAGTTACCTCTATCAGAATCAACTGGGGGAAGGCTTTTGCGCTTTTCCAAACTTAGACTGAACGGCTTCAAAAGTTTCGTAGATCCCACCGATCTTATCATCGCGGATGGTTTGACAGGTGTTGTGGGTCCGAATGGCTGTGGAAAGTCGAACCTGCTTGAAGCCCTGCGTTGGGTGATGGGCGAGAATCGTCCGACCGCGATGCGCGGCGGCGGCATGGAAGATGTGATCTTTGCAGGCGCCGCCACACGTTCAGCGCGGAATTTTGCCGAAGTCGGGCTGATCCTCGATAACTCCGAACGTCTCGCCCCCGCGTCTTTCAATGACATGGACCAGTTGGAGATCATCCGCAGGATCACCCGTGATGCAGGCAGCGCTTATAAAACCAATGGCAAAGACGTGCGCGCGCGCGATGTGCAGATGCTGTTTGCCGATGCCTCGACTGGGGCACATTCGCCCGCGCTGGTGCGGCAGGGGCAAATCTCGGAACTGATCAATGCAAAGCCGCGTGCGCGCCGCCGCGTGCTTGAGGAAGCCGCGGGTATTTCGGGGCTCTATCAACGCCGCCACGAGGCTGAGTTGAAGCTGAAAGGCGCGGAAACCAACCTCGCCCGTGTGGATGACGTGTTGGAACAACTGGCACAGCAATTGGCATCGCTCGCGCGGCAGGCCCGCCAAGCGTCACGCTACCGCGAAATCGGAGCAGAACTGCGCCAAGCCGAGGGGCTGTTGCTCTATCTTCGTTGGAAGGAAGCCGAAGAAGCCCGCCTGCGGGCCGAAGAAACCTTGCGCGCCGCCGTAACGGCTGCCGCCAGCGCCGAAAACGCAGCGCTCAATACTGGCAAAGCCCGTGAAGACGCCGAAGAAAAGCTGCCTGCCAAGCGCGAGGAAGAGGCTATTGCAGCAGCCCTTTTGCAGCGCGTCACCGTTGAGCGCGATGCGCTGGAGACCGAAGAGGCCCGCGCGCGGCAAAACATCGAATCCCTGCAAAACCGGATCGAACAGCTTGGCCGCGATATTAGCCGCGAGGCCAGCCTGAACACGGATGCAGGCGAGACGATCTCACGGCTGGAAGCGGAACGCGACGAGCTGATCGCGGCGGGCGACGGCCATGATGAAGCGGTTGCAAAATCATCCTTCGAGGCCTCTGACGCCGCGCGGATCATGTCCGAGCGCGAAGCCGCCCTGAGCCAGCTTACCGAGGATGCCGCCCGCCTTGCCGCCCGCCATCAATCGGCTGAACGGGTCGTCTCGGATGCGCGCAAAGCAGCCGAGCGCAACACCTCCGAGGCTGATAAGGCCCGCAGCGCCGCAACCGAGGCGCAAGACCGCCTGTCTATGCTGACCCGTGATCTCGACACGGCGCAAGCTGCGATGGAAGCCGCCACCGATCTGACCGCGCGCGCCGAAGCCACCTTGGTAGAAACCGAAGCCGCCCGCGCTCAGGCACAGGTCTCCGAAGGGGAGGCCCGCGCGGCCTTGGCAGAAACCGAAGGCACCGCAAACACCCTCGATTCCGAGGTGCGCGCCCTGACCAAATTGCTGGAACGCGAACGCGGCCAAGGCGAGCAATTGCTGGATCTTGTGCGCGTTGCACCAGGGTTTGAGGCCGCCGTTGGCGCGGCTTTGGCCGATGATCTCAAAGCCCCCGTTGCGCAGGATGCAGGCAGCACGGGATGGACCAAGCTTTCGCCCTATGGCGATATGTTCCCGCTGCCATCTGGGGTCGCATCGCTTGCTGATTACACGGACGCGCCTGATGTGCTGGCCCGCCGCCTGTCGCAAGTAGGCATTGTTGATGCCAAGGACGGCGCGCGCCTGCAGGATGCGCTAAAACCCGGCCAACGTCTGGTCAGCCGCGAGGGCGATCTATGGCGTTGGGATGGATATGCTTTGGCAGCGGCTGATGGATCCTCGACAGCGGCGCGTCGCCTTCAGCAGGTCAACAAGCTCAATGATCTATCGGCCGAGCTGGAACGCGCCCTGACCGCAACCGAGCGTACCCGCACAGCCCATACCCAAATCGCAGCACGGCTTGCCGCCCTGACCGAGGCTGACAAACAGGCCCGCCAAGCGCGCCGCGATGCCGATACCCAGATGGCCGAGGCCAGCCGCAACCTGTCGCGCGCCGAGGCCGAGCGGAACATCCTTGCAGGCCGTTTGGAGACGCTGACCCAAGCCGTCACGCGCCATGAAGAAGAGGCCGAGGCCGCTCTGGCGCAATTGGCCCAAGCGGAAACGGCGCAAGGCGAATTGGAAAACCTTGATGTGATGCGCAGCCGCGTTGCAGATACCAAAACCACCGTTGAAGCCGCACGGATCACCATGCTGGCCAAGCGCACCGCCTATGATGAGCTGAAGCGGGAAGGCGAAGCCCGCGAACGCCGCATTGACCAGATCGCCAATGATGTCGAGACATGGCGCAAACGCCTTGATACCGCCGCCGCACGGATGGCGGAATTGCAAACCCGCAAAGGCCAATCCGAAAAGGAACTAACCGAGGCGCATAACAAGCCCGAAGAAATCGCCGCCAAACGCGCTGAATTGTCGGGCCATATCTCCGAGGCGGAAAAGCGCAAAGCGGCGGCAAGTGATGCGCTCTCGGTGGCCGAGGGCATGTTGCGCACGGCCATTGCAAGCGAACGGGATGCAGAGCGCACAGCTTCTGAGGCCCGCGAGGCCCGCGCCGCTGCCGAAGCCCGTCGTGATGGCGCGGCTGAGGGTGTAGCCCATGCCGCCGAGCGGATCATGGAAGAGATGGAGGTCGAACCTGCCGCCCTTCTCGAAAACCTCGAGCTTGACCCCGACAAGATGGCCCCTGCCGAGCATATCGAGAATGACGTTCTGCGCCTGCGCCGCCAACGTGATGCGCTTGGTGCCGTCAATCTGCGCGCCGAGGAAGATGCCCGCGAAGTGCAGGAGGAGCATGACAATCTCGAAGCCGAAAAGATCGATCTTGAAGAGGCGATCAAAAAGCTGCGGAGCGGTATTTTCTCACTCAACCGCGAAGGGCGCGAACGCCTGCTGGCCGCTTTTGAGGAAGTGAACAAGAATTTCTCGACGCTCTTCACCCATCTCTTTGGCGGAGGTGAGGCCCGTTTGGTTCTGGTCGAAAGTGACGATCCTTTGGAAGCTGGCCTCGAGATTTTGTGCCAACCCCCTGGCAAGAAGCTTTCCACCCTGTCCCTCTTGTCGGGTGGTGAGCAGACGCTGACAGCGCTTGCCCTGATCTTTGGCGTTTTCCTTGCCAATCCTGCCCCGATCTGTGTGCTGGACGAGGTGGATGCACCTTTGGATGATGCCAATGTCACGCGCTTTTGTGACCTTCTGGACGAGATGACCCGCCGCACCAATACGCGCTTCCTGATCATCACACACCATGCCGTAACCATGGCGCGCATGGATCGCCTCTTTGGTGTTACGATGCAGGAGCAAGGCGTCAGCCAGCTGGTCAGCGTCGATCTCAAGAAAGCCGAACAGCTGGTCGCTTAAGACGTCAGAGCGCGTTGAGCAAAGCCCGTGTCGGCCATGCGTCAGCAGGCATTCCAAGCCGTTGTTGCTCGGCCTGAACAGCGGCCCGCGTCATACGTCCCAAAATGCCATCAACCCCGCCAACATCATAGCCACGCGCCACAAGGCGCTGCTGAAGCTGTTCGATCTCGGCCCCGCTCAGCCCCGCCTCTGGATTGCCCGCATTGAACACGGGCGCGCCCTCAAGGCGGGTGGCGAAATAAGCTGCGGTGGCCACATAGACAAAGCTCTGGTTCCACTCGAACAGCACCGAGAAATTCGGATAGGCCAGAAAGGCTGGTCCATTGCGCCCCTGCGGCAGGATCACCGAGGCGGGCAGATTGCCGCCACTCAAAGATCCGCTGCGTGCGCGCACGCCCAATTGCTCCCACTCGGACACGCTGCGGGTATGGTCCAGCCCTGTCATCGCCCAATCAAGATTGGAAGGCACCTGAATTTCAACCAGCCAAGGCTCGTTCGGGCGCCAGCCAAGGCCACGCAACATATTGGCCCCAGACAGCAAGGCATCAGGCGCAGATGTCTTGAGCGTCACATGCCCGTCTCCATCGCCATCCACGCCTCTGGTCAGGATATCCTCGGGCAGCATCTGCACCTGCCCGATCTCGCCCGCCCAAGCACCCGTGGTATCTGCAGGATCAAAATCGCCATTCTCGTATAACTCAAGTGCCGCAAAAACCTGAGGGCGGAACAATTCAGGCCGGCGGCAATCATGCGCCAAGGTGACAAGGGCGTTGAGCGTGTTGAAATCACCCTGAACCTGCCCGTAATCCGTCTCCAGCGCCCAAAAGGCGAGAAGAACGCCGCGCGAGACACCAAACTGGCTCTCGGCTGCATCGAACACCGCATCATAGCGCTGACCATTGCGCGCGCCGTTATCAATGCGGTTCTGGCTGATCACACGGCGCGAGAAATCGGTGAAGGGCAATTGAAACACGCCCTGCGCACGATCCGCTCTGATCACGGCCCCATCCTGTCTGGCCGAGCGGAAAAAGCTGTTCACACTCTCAGCGCTATGGCCGCGGCTTATGGCTTCCTGCCGCAAGCCATCAACAAAGCCTGAGAAATCACCCCCACATTGTTGCGCAAAAGCGCTTCCAGTCATGGCAAGAGAAAGGGCGGCGGCGGTCAAAATACGCATGGGTAATGTCCTGTCGGCAAATTTTTGAGGACAGTAGCAATCACAAGGCCCGAGGCAAACAGGGAATGCTTCAAAACACCGCGACGAGCAAAACCAACGCAAGCGCCAGCAGCCAGACCCGCCATAAAACGCCGATGGCAGCTTCGATATCGCCTTCATCCAGTGCATGTTGCCCAGTGGCATTCACGAAAGGAAAATCCTGCATCTCGCCGTGATAACTGCGCGGCCCCGAAAGCGCGATATCCAGCACACCCGCCATGGCCGCCTCGGGCCAGCCCGCATTGGGCGAACGGTGCAAACGCGCATCTTTGCGAACCACTTTCCACGCATGTGAAGACCAGAAGGCCAGCGCAATCATGCCAGCAGTCAGCCGCGCTGGCACCCAATTGAGCAGATCATCCAGCCGCGCTGCCGCCCAACCAAACGCGTGATAGCGCGGGGTGCGATGGCCAATCATGCTATCGGCAGTGTTGATCACTTTATACAGCAATATCCCCGGCAAACCGGCGATCAGAAACCAAAAGGCAGGGGCGATAACGCCATCAGAAAAATTCTCGGCCGCGCTTTCAATGGCGGCGCGGGCAATATCGGTTTTCTCCATATCGCGGGTGTCGCGCCCGACGATCATGGCAACCGCACGGCGCCCATCCCCCAACCCATAGCGCAACCCGTCTGCAACGGCTTGCACGTGATCGACCAAGCTGCGCTGCGCGATCAAAATGGCCGCGCCCAATATCGACCAAAGCCAGCCAAAGGGCAGAGATGCGATTAAAAGCCCAAGCAGAACAGCGCCCAAACTGAGGCCGAAAACAGTCACTATTCCGCCAATTCGTGCCTTTTCTGGGATATTGAAGACATCATCGAAATGCTGCACGGCGCGGCCCATCAAAACTGCTGGGTGAGGGAGTTTCGACCACAGCCAGCGCGGCTCGCCCAAGGCGGCATCGAGCAGCATCGCCAGCACCAAAAGGAAAGCCGTACAGCCGATCATGACAATGCCTCTTCCAGACGCGCCCAGTGATCCTCTGACGCGGGAAGGCCAAAGCGGATCCATGTGGGTGAATAGGGAAAGATGCGCGTCCAGATATGGGCCGATGCAAGGCGCGCCTGTAGGGCGGCGGCATCCTCAACCTCATAGCTGCGAAACAGGCTGGTGCCACCAATCAACCGCTTCACATGCCCCGCCATCAGTAGGTCTAGCCGCTGCGCGGCTGCTTCAAGCTGGAGGCGTGTTTGATTGGCCCAATCGTGATCTTCCAAAGCCTCGGCCCCGATCTGCAAGGCTGGCCCTGAAACAGCCCAAGGCCCCAGCATATCAGCAAGGCGATTTGCAATTTCAGGCCGCGCGATCGCAAACCCCAGACGCAACCCCGCAAGGCCCCAGAATTTACCGAAGCTTTTGAGAACCACGACATCAGGTCGGGCCGCTAGCGCGATGAGGCTGTTTTGCGGGCAGGTATCGCAAAAGCTCTCATCAATAATGCTCAAAGCAGGCGCGGTGACCATCGCGGGCGTAATCATGCGCCCATCAGGGTTGTTGGGATGGACATGAACATGCACAGGCGCATCCCGCGCGGCATCAACCCTTGGCCGATTTTGCGCGCGAAAGGCCGCTTCATGCTCGTTATAGGTGGGCTGTGGGATATAGACACTGGACTGCCCTGTCAGAAACGGCATCAGCGCAATCAGCACCGAGGCACCTGAAGCCGCGACAATCATTGCCTCATCAGGAACATTCCAGAACTGCCTTGCAGCGCGCATCAACCGATCCATCGCCGCTTGGTCTGGCAAGGCCGTCCATGCATCTGGCACGAGGTCTGCGACGGGATAGGGATTGGGGTTTATGCCCGTTGAGAGATCAACCCAATCACCACGCGTCCCGCCATAGCGCAGACAGGCCGCATCAATGCCGCCGCCATGGTCGCGCGTATTCACAGGATGGGACATCGGGCCATCATCTCCTCAGGCCCGATGTTCAATCGGATTTTCAGCCCGCCTGCAATGCCTCACGGCCATGAGGAGCCTGCCAGCCAATCTCAGGATTGATCGGCAGAATGCGATAGGGATTAATCGTGTCATGGCTGTAATGATAATGCCGCACGATATGATCGAAATGGATCGTCCCCGCCACGCCAGGCCATTGATACAATTCGCGCGTATAGGCCCAGATATTGGGGTAATCGATGATACGCTTGCGATTGCATTTGAAATGCAGGTGATAGACGGGGTCAAACCGCACCAAGGTGGTAAGCAAACGCCAATCTGCTTCGGTCACTTGATTACCCGTCAGGTAACGGTTTTTGGATAGAATATCCTCCACCCAACCAAGAGCCTCGAACAGGGTATGAACAGCATTGTCATAGGCCTTTTGCGTGGTCGCAAAGCCCGATTTATAGACGCCGTTATTGATCTCGTCATAGACGCGTTTGTTGATCTCATCGATCTGGGTGCGCAATGCTTCGGGGTAGAAATCCTGTTGATCACCTGTGAGCTCATTGAAGGCCGAGTTGAACATGCGGATGATCTCGGAGCTTTCGTTCGAGACAATGGTCTCGCGCTGTTTGTCCCATAGGATCGGCACGGTCACCCGCGTCGTCACATCGGGCTGCGCCTTTATGTAGATATCGCGCGCGAAATCGGTTCCGAACAGGGTATCGCCCGTGGCCCCTTCAAAATCACTGGCAAAGGTCCAGCCCTCTCCAAGCATGTCGGGGTGAACAACGGAAACCGAGATATGGTCTTCCAGCCCTTTCAACGCGCGAAAAATCATCGTGCGATTGGCCCAAGGGCAGGCATGCGACACATAGAGGTGATAGCGCCCCGATTCGGCCTTGAAACCCGCATCACCACTGGGGCCCGCGCTGCCATCACTGGTCACCCAATTGCGAAACTGGGCTTCGCTGCGCTTGAAAGCGCCGCCAGTCGATTTGGTGTCATACCACCGGTCTTCCCATTTGCCGTCGATCAACAAACCCATCGGGGTCTCTCCTTTTCTGCTTGCCTCGTGATGTAGTCGGCATGGCGCTTGCAGCAAATGCGCATGATCAGGGAGGAGCTGTTCATACCTGCACAACCGCCGTCGCATGAGCGGATTTTTACTGCACTGCGGCGAAAGCTTCGGTTGACGCCGCCGGAACTAACACCATTTTAAGGCCTAGGGAGTACAGAGACATCATGACGGATTTTTTACCAAAAGAAGTGATGGATGGCCTGCGCGCCGCCCAGAAACTTGATCGGCGCCGCAAGTCGAAGCTGCGTGTGCATATTGATGACAATGTTTTCCCGATTCTCGAATTTTCCGAGAATGGCTTTGCCGTAGATACAGAGCAAACGCCCCATATGCGCGGCCATGTCGATATCTATGAAGGGCCACGGCATCTTTACCGTGCTTTGATCGTCGCCTCCTCGGAAGAGGGGGACCTGATGCGCTATGAGTACAAGCGCAACACGGCCGCCTCCAATACGGCGCCCGTCGATTTCGAAACAGCTGATCCCCTTGCCATGGCATATCTCCCGCGCGGATAGGCTCACTTACAGACTTATCCCAGCCCTTTGAAGAATCGCGCAAAAATCTTGCGCGGTGGATCGGATGGCTGGGAAATTCTTGCTCATAATAGCGACAACCAACACAACTCCGCGAAACTCTCCCTGAGACATGGCGCTAAGCTGCGCGCGACTCATTTTTCTCATGGAGAGCCCCGATGATTGAAACGCCATATTTGCTGTTCCTTGGTGACGCGCCTGACCAATTGGCCGCGAAAGTGGCGCAAGGCATCCGTGACTGGCGCCCTGATAACGCCGTTGGCCAATTTCGGATGGAAGGCTGCAAGGCGGATGTAAAGCTCGCCGATATGGATTTGGCCGCTGCCAAGGCAGCTGGTGCCAAAACACTGGTGATCGGCGTGGCCAATCGCGGGGGTGTTATCTCGGCGGCTTGGAAAAAGGTGCTGATCGCCGCGCTGGAGGATGGGTTCGACATCGCCTCGGGCCTGCATAACCTGCTCCGCGATGAAGAAGACCTTGCTGCCGTTGCAAAAGCCTGCGGGCGCCAGCTGCATGATGTGCGGGTGCCCAGTGTTCAATACCCGATTGCCAATGGCATCAAGCGCAGCGGCAAGCGCTGTCTTGCCGTAGGCACCGATTGCTCGGCTGGGAAAATGTATACCGCCCTCGCGATGGATGCCGAGATGAAGAAGCGCGGCTTGAAATCCAGTTTCCGCGCCACGGGTCAGACAGGCATTTTGATCACGGGCAGCGGCGTGCCGTTGGATGCGGTGATCGCAGATTTCATGGCAGGGGCCGTTGAATGGCTGACCCCCGATAATGACGCAGATCATTGGGATATGATCGAGGGTCAGGGCAGCCTGTTCCACGTGTCTTACTCGGGCGTGACAATGGCGTTGGTCCATGGTGGCCAACCCGATGCGCTGATCCTCAGCCATGAGCCCACCCGCACCCATATGCGCGGCCTGCCTGGCTATGCCTTGCCCACACTGGAAGCACTACGCGACACCGCCCTGCCACTGGCGCGGGTTGCTAACCCAAAATGCGAGGTGGCCGGTATCTCCATCAACACCGCCGCTATGGGCGAGGATGAGGCGCTCTCCTATCTCGAAGCGGTTGAAAAGCGCATGGGTCTTCCCACCGCCGATCCTTTCCGTCAGGGTGCAGGACGCCTGTGTGATGCCTTGGATACCCTATGATTTCTGTCACCCCTGACACGTTCCGCCTTGCCGAAGCCTTCACCATTTCGCGGGGCTCGCGGGTGGAGGCCAAGGTGCTTACGGTGCGGGTCATCCGCGATGGTGTGACGGGCTGGGGGGAATGTGTGCCCTATGCCAGATATGGCGAAACCCTTGAAAGCGTCACCACCGAGATCGAAGCGCTGCCTGCAACGATTTCTAGGCAGGACCTGCAAGATGCCCTGCCCGCTGGTGCCGCCCGAAATGCCGTTGATTGCGCCCTTTGGGATTGGCAGGCCAAATCGACAGGTATGCCCGTTTGGCGGCTTGCGGGCCTCCCCGCGCCAAGACCCGAGATCACGGCCTTCACCCTTTCGCTGGACACGCCCGAGAAGATGCAGGCCTCAGCCGCAAAGCACGCGTTTCGACCCTTGCTGAAAATCAAACTCGGCACCGCAGACGACATGCCCCGCCTTGAAGCCGTGCGAGCAGGCGCACCACAAGCGCGCATCATCGTTGATGCCAATGAAGGATGGACAGCCGAGGTCTATGCCGATCTGGCCCCGCATCTTTTGCGCCTTGGGGTCGAGATGGTCGAACAACCCTTGCCTGCGGGGCAGGATGGAATGCTGGCCGAGATTGACCGCCCCCTGCCCGTATGCGCCGATGAAAGCTGCCATGACCGCGCCAGCCTGCCTGATCTCAAAGGCAAATATGACATGGTGAATATCAAACTCGATAAAACAGGCGGCCTGTCCGAGGCCTTGGCATTGCGGCAAGCAGCGCTTGATCAAGGCTATCAGGTGATGGTCGGCTGCATGGTCGGGTCATCGCTTGCCATGGCACCTGCGCTTCTGGTTGCGCAAGGCGTGGCAATCACTGATCTTGACGGACCGCTTCTTCTGGCCGAAGACCGTGAAAACGCATTGCAATTCGACGGCAGCGGAGTGCATCCGGCCCGTCCCGAACTTTGGGGATAAATCCATGACCCGCACCGTTTATGTCAACGGCGAGTATCTTCCTGAAACCGAAGCCACGGTTTCGATCTTTGATCGCGGCTTTCTCTTCGCTGATGGCGTCTATGAGGTGACCAGCGTTTTGGGCGGCAAGCTGCTTGATTTTGCGGGCCATGCAGCGCGGCTTGAGCGGTCGTTGAACGAATTGGATATGGCCGCCCCCTGCACGATGGATGAATTGCTTGAGATCCACCGTGAATTGGTCAACCTGAATGATATTGATGAGGGGATGATCTATCTGCAGATCACACGTGGCGCAGCCGCTGACCGTGATTTCGCCTATCCCCCTGCCGATACCAAACCAACACTCGTGCTATTCACCCAGTCCAAACCCGGATTGGCCGATAGCCCTGCTGCCAAAGCAGGCATCAAGGTGATCTCGATCGAGGATCAACGTTGGGGCCGCCGCGATATCAAAACGGTGCAGCTTCTCTATCCCTCCATGGGCAAGATGATGGCCAAGGCCGAGGGCAAGGATGATGCTTGGATGGTCGAGGATGGCTTTGTAACGGAAGGCACCTCGAACAACGCCTATATCATCAAGGATGGCAAAATCATCACCCGCCATCTTGGCAACGAGATCCTGCATGGCATCACCCGCGCCGCTGTCCTGCGCTTTGCGCGTGAGGCGCAGATGGTCGTGGAAGAGCGCGCCTTTACCATTGACGAAGTCAAAGCCGCCGATGAGGCCTTTATCACCTCGGCCTCGACCTTTGTGATGCCCGTGGTCGAGATCGATGGCGATGCGATTGGCAGCGGCACGCCTGGCCCTGTGGCCAGCCGCCTGCGCGAAATCTATCTTGATGAAAGCAGAAAAGCCGCGATCTGAAGATCACGGCCTTTCCCGAGTTTGACGAACGATCAATGAAGGCCGGAAGCATGTGAATGCCTCCGGCCTTTTGTTTCTCTAGATTGCCGTTTCGTTGACAAGGACTGCATTGCCCGCTGTCACGGCTGCCGAGTTCGTGCCCTGCAGGATGGCAACCACAGTGCCCGACACGCGAACCTCAACATTGGCTCCATTGTCGGCCAAGGTCACCGCGCCCGCAGCAGGTGCAGGGCTAATCACAAGGTTTACCGTCTCGGCTGCTGGGTCCAGATCGGTGATGGTTGCCGCACCACCGCCTGCAACGGTGACCACAAAGTCATCATTGCCTGCGCCACCAGTGAGTGTATCGCTCTGATCGCCGTTCAGCAGGTCTTCTCCGTCGCCACCAACAAGCGTATCGGCACCAGCACCACCTGTCAGGGTGTCATTGCCTGCATCACCTGCAAGGAAGTCATTGCCCGCACCGCCATCAATACTGTCGAGGCCTTCGCCACCCCTGAGCGTATCAAGCCCGTCACCGCCGATCAGCGTATCCGCGCCATCATTGCCAAGGATCGAGTCATTGCCGACACCACCAGAGACAGAGTCGTTGCCGATGCCACCGCGCAAGGTGTCATCGCCGTCTTCGCCATCAATTGTGTCATTGCCAGCATCTCCGGAAATTACGTCATTGCCAGCGCCACCAAGGATCACGTCAAGGCCGTTATCACCGTCAATCGTATCATTACCCGCCTGACCGTTGATGGTGTCAGAACCGTCTCCGCCGTCGATGGTATCATCCCCATCGCCCGCATCGATCGAGTCATTGCCCGCATCACCCAAGATCGTGTCGGCACCAAAACCCGCAGAAACGGTATCAGCACCAGCACCACCAGAGATCGAGTCGTTTCCAAGCCCGCCATCGATGCTGTCATTATCGGTGCCACCGAACATGATGTCATTGTCATTGCCACCAAACATGGTGTCATTGCCAGACCCACCATCCATCGTATCGACGCCATCACCGCCCATCAGGCTGTCGCGGTCTTCATTGCCAAAGATGCTGTCATTGCCTTCGCCGCCCATCAGGGTGTCACCCCCAGTGCCGCCGCGCAGAACATCATTGCCCGCGCCACCGACCAGCGTATCTAGGCCGTCTTCACCATTGAGTTGGTCATTGCCAAAACCGCCCTCCAGAAGGTCAGAGAACTGACCGCCGAAAAGCGTATCATCGCCGCCATCGCCAAACAGGCTGTCAAAGCCCCAGCCACCGCGAAGCAGGTCATTTCCAACGCCACCCGAGACGCTGTCATTGCCTTGGTTTCCATCGATGACATCGTTGCCACCAGCGCCATTCATCGTGTCATTGCCGCCGCCAAGATTGACGTCGTCCAGCAGGTTACTGCCCGTCACACTATTGGCTGTCGCCCCGAGGAAGAGGGGGCCTTCGCTGCCGTTAAGGATCAAAGGCCCAGTGGTTCCGCCCCCGCCTGATGTCGTTGTCCGAGGCTGGGTATTTGTATCCGACGAACTGTCATCATCATCGTCATCATCCAGAAAATAAAAACCCAGACCTAGCGAAAGCAGAGGTCCCAAAAGTAAAAGTCCAAGCATGTTATCCCCCGGTATACGACCCGATTGAGCGGCCCCTCGCAGCGAGAGACCTAGGTATTCTGTGTATTGTCGCGTGCCGTTTCGGGGGGACGAGGGCTCTCGTCTTCTCCCAGCGGGGACGTGACAACACTGTTCTGGCGACTGCCCCTATTGGACCCAACGCCAATGTCCTGTCTGAGCGCTCTAGGCCGACGGCCAAGCACCCTATTCCAGCGATATCGGGGATAATTGCGACGCTTCTACATTCTGTACGAATGCCGCCAACAATCTCAGGAGAAAGGGTTTTCGCAAGACAGTCTCACCAGATTGAGACCGCTCTTTTCGGTGATGCCTGTTTCGATATCACCGCCCCCGCAGAAAGATACCGACAGACAATCAACTTACGTTCCTATCCCCTGATGTCTGCCCAGAGAGCGGACAAACACCCACACCGCATAGCCTGATCGGGTGACCTCAATGCGCCGATAAGTGGCGCGTCAGTCTCGCCTTGGCCGCGAAAATCCGGCCGATGCGTGGTCATACCCCTTTGACCTTTCGATCAGAAGATCAAACTATTGACGCAAGTAGACCAAACTTTAGATAGGTTTTCAAGCCTCTTCGTAATAAATCCACAGTTTCGCGGCATTTGACCGGTTATTGTATCCTTTGGAAAAACAATGGCTTTTTACGGGTCTGATTTGCACCATTCTGGCGATTATAGCTGGGGTTTTTCTGCAACAAAAATGGCAGCTCAGCCATAATCACCCTGCGCGAACCAGCCACCTGAGGTGATTCCTCCATGCGCGAAATAGAGCCACAGCCGGTATCCACGATCTGTATCCACCCGCCAGTAATCGCGCACACCCGTGCGCCATTCGGGGTCATCAAGCCACCATTCCGGCGCGATCCTCTCTGGCCCTGTGGCGCATAGCGTGCAGAAGTCGCGCCCCCGCCAACGGAACGTAGCGGGGGGCGTTGGATCAGGGGCGGCCAAAACAGGTTCTGAGCGGAACAAAATCAAAGGCCGCGGGCGGGAGGGGCGCGGCCAAGGCGTATCGGCAGGGCCAGACCATGCAGCCGCTAATGTTTTGGATGTTTTTTCAGGCACATGGGAATCGGCAGGATGTTGGCGGGTGATTGCCTCAAGCCCGACCCGCGCCCCAATGCGGCCAATCAGATCATCCAGTTCGGTGCTTTTGGTCCGCTCTGCGGCAGCATCCTGTCCACCCCGATGTTGAACCGCATGAACAGGCTCGCTCTCGCAGGCCTCAAGGCGCAGCAGATCAATACCAAAGCCAGGATCGACCACTCCGATCTTGAGCGCAAAAAGCGCGCGCACCCGATCAGGCGTATCAGCAGGGCGGGCAAGCCCGATCTCTACCTGTTGCACCCCACCATCTGCACGGCGCAGCTCAAGCCGGAACCCGCGCGCGCCGCGCCCTTTATCACGCAGCTTGTCACAGACCACAGGCAGCAACCGATCAAGCCCCGCCATAATGTCATCTTCCAGACCGATCGGGTCAGGGAAACTCAGCCGAGCGGCAAAATGCAAAGGCGCGCGTGCAGGCGAGATCGGCTCAGGCTCCAGCCCCAAGGCCTGATCCAACCGCCTGACCAGATGCTGGCCAAAGCGCCGCGCAAGGGCGGCGCGCGGCATACCGTAAAGGTCCTCGACCCGCCGCAAACCAAGCCGCGCAAGGGCCGCGCTGGCTGCATCATCAAGCCTCAGCGCTGCAACAGGCAGCTTTGCAATGCTATGCCGAACCTGTCCGGGGGGTGAAATTTGCTGTGCCACATTCCGCGACGTGGCGATGCGGGGCGCAGCCCCCCCTCTTTCCCAATTGCGGCGTTTAACAGCCCTTGAGCGCGTGGCGCGCGCCTCTTGATCAATGGCATCCCCATTCGGGCCCGTTGCGGCCATCTCCCGCCCTGCATAACGCGCCAAGGCCCAAGCCGCGCCTGCCGTATCTGCAATGCCGCAAGACACCTCAAGGCCAAGATCAAGACAATCCGCCTCGACAATCTGCAACAGCGCCTCTTCCCCGCCAAACAGATGCGCGCAGCCCGTCAGGTCAATCATCAGCCCCGCGCGGCCCTGCTCTGACACCCAAGGCGAGAATTTTCCCGCCCATCTACGCAATGCCGTCAAGAACCCCGCCTCCTTCGTGGGGTCTTCAAGGCGTGTGATCAGGCTGGAACACAGGCTCAGCGCATCTTGTAGGGACTGACCTGGAAACAACCCTTTCGCCTGCGCCTCGGGGCTGACCGAGCTGAGCACGCGCAAATTCCCGCTCTCTCGGACCACGGCAAGCGAAGCATCCCAGAACCGCTGCTCATGGCGACGAATCCGGTCCACGCCAAGGCGCGGAAACCAGAGAGATAACAACCGTCGGGATGTATCGCGCTGCAGATCGGGCATCATTTTGTTCTCTAAATGTTCTCAATATTTAGAGCGCCCGAAAGCTGGAGTCGAGTCCACTTAATCAGCGAAGTATTTGTAAAATGGCAAGCGAGGCATAGCCATCAGCCACCAAACCACGTGAGGCCTGAAAGCGGCGGATCGCATCGATTGTATTGGGGCCAATCACCCCATCAATCCCTTCGGTCGAGAAGCCCGCGCGCGTCAATCTGCGCTGCAATTCCTCACGCTCGCCCCGAGACAGAGCGCGATCACCGCGTGGCCAAGCGCTTTGAAACGCAGGCCCGCCCGTGATCCTGTCTGCAAGATGCCCCACGGCAATCACATAAGCATCCGCGGGGTTATAGCGCTCGATCACATGGAAATTATCAAAGATCATAAGGGCCACACCTTGCGCGCCCGCAGGCAAAAGGATCGAAGATCGCCCGTGATCGGGGATCAACTGCCCATTGGTCAGCCGTACCCCCAAACCGTTCCAATGCGAGACATTCCGCTTGGTCCGCTCACCCGATTGAGCATAATCAAACCCCGCAGGAAGGGTGACTTCCATCCCCCAAGGCTGGCCCGTTGTCCAACCGAATTCCCGCAGGTAATTGGCCGTAGAGGCCAGTGCATCCGTCGGGTCATCGCCCCAGATATCGCGCCGTCCATCGCCCGTGAAATCCACCGCATGATCAAGATAACTGGTCGGCATGAACTGGGTATGCCCCATCGCTCCCGCCCATGACCCCCGCATGCGCGCAGGTGTCGTATCGCCCGATTGCAGAATGCGCAAAGCCGCGATCAATTGCTGTTCAAAGAAATCGCGGCGGCGGCCTTCATAGGCCAGTGTCGCCAAAGCACTGGGAATATGGGTGTCGCCCCGCACAGCACCAAACGCGCTTTCCAACCCCCAGATCGCCACGACGATTTCCGCCTCAACCCCATAGCGCCGTTCAATCGCGGCAAGGGTCTCGCGCTGGCGCTGTGCGGAACTGCGCCCGCTATTGATCCGGTTATCGGAGACGGCACTGTCGAGATATTCCCAAAGCGTTCGGTTGAACTCGGATTGGTTGCGATCAAGACGGATCACATCAGGCTCAAGCGATATCTCTGAAAAAGCGGCATCAATCACGGATTGCGAAATACCTGCGGCGCGCGCGCGCGGCTCGAACCCAGCGCGCCATGCCGTGAAACCAGCGCTATCCGCGCGGGCCTGAACGGGTATTGCCGCCGCTGGTCCCAAACCCTCGGCCGCAGGCCTGATCAGCGGCCTTGGGGAAATATCCAGAGGAGAGGCCATAGCAGCGGCCAGTGGCGCCCAAAGAGCCATAAAAAACATTGGTACCAATTTACGCATAATGAACCTGCTCGGATCTTGTTTTTATGCGCTTTCTATAGCCCGTTTTGCGCAAGATCAGAAGCAGACATATAGAGCATCTGCGGAACTTTGCCGAAACGGCTTATTTCCGCTTGCGCAGCTTCTTCTTTTTCAGCTTGTCCGATTTCGCCTTGGAAGCCACGAATTTACGCCGATGCGGCCCCTTGCCTTTGCCGCGGCCACGACCCTCAAAAGGCTTGCGCCGTTCGCCATCGATCTCCAGCAATTCCAGCTCAAGCCCACCAGTAACAGGCACGGCGGCGGCCAGCTTGACCACCACGCGATCGCCTATGCTGATGGTCAGCCCTGTCTCCGCGCCCATCAAGGTTTGCGCATCCGCATCATGGTGGAAATATTCCCGCCCCAAAGCGCGCATGGGCAAAAGGCCATCGGCCCCCGTCTCGTCGAGTTTTACAAATGCGCCAAACCGCGCAATGCCCGAAATACGGCCTGAAAATTCTGCACCGACCCTGTCGGAGAGATAGGCCGCCAAATAACGATCTGTCGTATCACGCTCGGCCATCATCGAGCGGCGCTCGGTCTCGGAGATATGCTTGGCGGTGGCGTCCAAATCCTCGATTTCGGCAGGGCTCAGCCCATCCTTGCCCCATCCATGCGCACTGACCAAGGCGCGATGCACGATCAAATCGGCATAGCGCCTGATCGGCGAGGTGAAATGCGCATAGGATTTCAGCGCCAACCCGAAATGCCCGAAATTCTCGGCATTGTAATAGGCCTGCTGCATGGAACGCAGGGTGGAGATATTGATCAATTCGGCATTTTCGCTGCCAGCGGCCTGAGACAAGAGCTGGTTGAGATGGCGGGTCATCAAGACCTGCCCTTTGGCCAAGGTCAGGCCACTGGTCTGGGCCACTTCGCGCAGGGATTCGAGCTTTTGCTGATCAGGCTCTTCATGCACACGGAACAACAGCGGCGTGCGCTTTTTGATCAAGGTCTCGGCGGCGGCGACATTGGCCAGCACCATGAATTCCTCGATCAGCTTATGGGCATCCAACCTGTCACGGAACGCAACCGAGCTGACCTTGCCCTCCTCGGATAGCTCGATCCGGCGTTCGGGCAGATCAAGATCAAGCGGCTGACGCTCGGCGCGGGCGGATTTCAGGGCGTCATAGGCGGCGTAAAGCGGCTTGATCACTGTTTCCAGCAAGGGCCCGCATTTCTCGTTTACATCGCCATCTTGGGCGGCCTGAACCTCTTGGTAATTCAGCGAGGCGGCCGAGCGCATCAAACCGCGATGGAAGCTGTGCGATATTTTGTTACCTGCTTGGTCCACCACCATCCGCACCGCCAGACAAGCGCGTGGCACACCTTCGTGAAGCGAACACAAATCCCCCGAAAGACGATCAGGCAACATCGGCACAACGCGATCAGGGAAATAGCTGGAATTGCCGCGTTTGCGCGCCTCGCGGTCCAACGCCGAGCCAGCGCGCACATAATGCGCCACATCCGCAATCGCGACCCAGATGACATGGCCGCCCTTGTTCTTGGGGTCGGTATCGGCATGGGCATAGCAAGCATCATCATGGTCGCGGGCATCGGCAGGGTCGATCGTGACAAGCGGCATATCCCGCATATCCTCGCGGCCCTTCACATCGCAGGGTTTGGCGGCATCCGCCTCGGCAATCACGGCGTCAGGGAAGGAATCGGGAATGCCATATTCATGGATCGCAATCAGGCTGACGGCTTTTGGGGCCGCAGGATTGCCTAGCCTGTCGGTGACCCGCGCCTTGGGCAAACCCATCCGCGCTTTGGGACCTGCCTGTTCGGCCTCGACCAATTCACCATCTTTGGCCCCACCCGTGGCATCCGAGGCAACACTCCATTCCTTATCCGAGCCTTTGGAAATCGGCACAATGCGCCCACCCTCCGCCCCTTTACGGAAAATCCCGAGGATTTTGAGAGGGTTGGTCCCGATGCGGCGGATCAGACGCGCGATATAAATATAATCCTCGCCCGAAACCTCTTGCAGACGCGCAAGGATACGGTCGCCTTTGCCCAAAGCAGGGTCCGTGGCACGAGCACTGAACAGGATGCGCGGCTCGGGGCCTTCGCCAGTCCATTCCATTGGGCGACAAAAGACATCACCATTTTCGTCCGGACCTAGAACTTGCAGGATCGAAACAGGCGGCAATTTATCAGGGTCGCGATAGGCTTTGCCACGCTTGGCCAGATGCCCCTCTTCCTGCAATTCTTTGAGGATGCGCTTGAGATCAATCCGCGCCGCCCCCTTGATACCGAAGGCTTTAGCAATATCGCGCTTGGAGGTGCTGCCCGGATGGTCAGCAATCCAATCGCGGATTTCTTTTTTATTGGGGATGCGGCTCATGGTGATGGGTTAACACGGCACCACAGGCGCGTCATGCGCAAAACACCAGAGGTGCTCAGGCGAAATAGTCGCTCAGGATACGGGAATAGATGCGCTTGAGGTCGTGGATATCCTGCATCCAGACCCGCTCATCCACCTGATGCATACGGTGCCCCACAAGGCCAACCTCGACCACAGGACAATGCGATTTCACAAAGCGCGCATCGGATGTGCCGCCAGTGGTGGAGAGTTCAGGCCTGCGGCCCGTCTCGGCCTCGACAGCGTTTGACACCAAATCAGACAGGGCCCCAGGCGGGGTCAGGAAGGCTTCGCCCGAAATACGGGTCTCCATGGTGATCTCGGTGCCCGTTTCATCTGCAACACGCTCGGCCTCGCTTGTCAGCCACTCGGTCAGCGAGGCTCCTGTATGGAGGTCGTTGAACCGCAAATTGGCGGTCATATGCGTCTTGGCGGGGATCACATTAGAGGCCGTATTGCCCGTATCAATCGTGGTGATCGCAAGCGTGGAGGCATCAAAATGATCGGTCCCCTGATCCAGTTCATGGCTGGCCAGACGATGCGCCAAAAGGGCAACCGCAGGCATAGGGTTCAGCGCCTTATGGGGATAGGCGGAATGGCCCTGCTTGCCGTGAACCGTGAATTTCACTGTCATCGAGCCTCTGCGCCCGATCTTGATCATATCGCCCATCACCTCGGGCGAGGTCGGCTCACCGACGATGCAGGCATCCATGCGTTCGCCTTGGGCCGCCATCCAATCAAGGATCGCGATTGTTCCATCCGAGGACGGGCCTTCCTCATCCCCCGTGATGGCAATAACGACACTGCCATCGGGCGGCGTATCGGTGACGAAATCAATCGCAGCCGCAACAAAGGCCGCGACACCCGATTTCATATCGGTGGCACCGCGCCCATAAAGCCAGCCATCCTCCATATGCGCCGAGAAAGGGGGGTATGTCCAAGCGGCCTCGTCCCCGACAGGCACCACATCTGTATGGCCGTTAAAGCCGAATGTGCGTGTATTCCCGCCATTCCCCCAACGCGCAAATAGATTGGGCACGCCATTGCGATCCACGCGTGTGCAGGCAAAGCCAGCCGCCGAAAGCGCCTCCTCCAGAAGCTGCAATGCGCCGCCTTCCTCTGGGGTTACCGAGGGGCATTTCACCAAAGCAGCGGTCAAAGCTACAGGATCAACAGGCATGGGGGCTGTCCTCTAATTGCACTTATCCAGCGATAACGGCGTGGCATTTCGGGCACAAGCCGCTCAATGACCAAGCTAGTTCAAGCCAGCAAGCTAAAAATGGTTAACAGCGCTGAGCCAGTCGTGTAACATGTTGGTATAAAAATAAGCCGAGGCAGGCGAGCGGTAAAATCCGCATGGTATTTAGTTTTGACGATCTGACACGCAGATAAGCGTGCAGGTGTTACGTATGAGCGACTGTCATCCTCGGCCATGAGGCATGGGTATGATATGGCGACCGCTCAGGAATTGCCAATAAACACAGGCGCATCAGCGCTGCAGATGGCACTGGAGATTTTCGGTGACAGCGTGACTGTGGTCGACGCTGACTATCGTGGTGACAACCGTTCCTCGGGCATTTGGACCGATGGCGATGCCATCGCGCCAGGGGTTACCCCATCAGATGCTGGTGTGATGTTTTCCACGGGCAGGCTGACGAGCTTCACCAATGCCTTTGGCGATCCGAACCGAAGCGCCAGCACCAGCTCGAATACAAGTGGCATCAATAATGATAGCGACTTTAACACGCTGGCTGGTCGCTCGACCTATGACGCCTCGATCCTTGAGGTGGATTTCATCCCGACGACCTCGGTCTTGAGCATGCAATTCACCTTCGCCTCCGAAGAATACCCCGAATATGTCGGCTCGATTTTCAATGATGCTGTTGGCATCTGGATCAACGGCGTCGAAGTCGGCTCGCCTGTGTTTTCGATCGCCGATATCAACTCGGTCAATGGCGGCGCGAATGAGACGCTTTATGTCGATAATACAGGCGACGACTATAACACGGAAATGGACGGCTTTACCGTCACCTTGAATGTTACAATTCCCGTGAATGTCGGCCAAGTGAACTCCCTCAAACTCGGCATCGCGGATGTCGGAGACTCCTCTTACGATTCCACCCTGCTTGTCGCAGCGGGTTCTATTCAGGGTGATGTCATCGCGAATAACGACACGGGCTCCGTCTATCACGGCCATACGCTGACCCTTGATGTTTTGGCCAATGACACGGCGGGCATGTCGGTGACCCATATCAACGGTCAGGAGATTTCCACGGGCGGCACAGTTACCTTGTCATCGGGGCATGTGATCGAGCTTTTGTCCGATGGAAGGCTTGGCGTTACGGCTCCAAACTCGAACTCCACTGCGACTGAAACCCAGAATTTCAGCTATACAGCCGAAACAGCTTCGGGCATCAGCGACTCGGCTTTCGCGACCATCACCACGATCCCCTGCTTTACGCGCGGCACTCATATTCTGACCCCTCAGGGCGAGGTTCCGGTGGAAGATCTTACCGTCGGGCAAATGGTCGAAACGCAAGACCATGGCCCACGTCCAATCCGCTGGATCGGCACCCGTACGGCCAAAGCGGAAGGCCCCTCTGCCCCCATTGTGATCGAGCAAGGCACCTTTGGCCTTCACAAAAGACTGGTCATTTCACCGCTACACCGGATCCTGATTTCAAATGTCCAAGCCGAACTTCTTTTTGGAGAAGACGAGGTACTGATCGCGGCCAAGGACTTGGTCAATAATGTCAGCGTCTGGGTCAAGGAAGGCGGCGATGTGGAGTATTTCCACATCCTATTCGACCAGCATGAAATCATCTGGTCCGAAGGCTTGGCCACCGAGAGCTTGTTTCCCGGCGCGCAAACACTTGCCGCCTTTGACGAAGCAACCCGTGAGCGGTTGTTCAGCCTGTTTCCAGACCTCGACCCGTCCTCGGGCCAAGGCTATGGCGACACTGTGCGCCTGCCGTTGAAATCATTTGAAGCAAAGGTGGTTTTTGGATGAGCCCCGCACCTTTGACATATCTTCAATCCAAACGCTCGCGCGCAGTGATCCTGCCCAAAACACGGCGGTGGCGGGGGATGCGCCCATGAGCTGGATTTCCGTTTGGAATGCTGCGGGACATCAGGTTGTCCATGATACAAAGGCCCTGTCCTTGGCAGCGGCTGCGCGCGAAAACACAACCTTCCTAATCGAAGGCAGTTTGGCAGGAAAATCTGACAAGCCCGTGCGGGTTTGGGCAGGGCAAAGCAGCGATCTCTCTTTTCAGGTGTACCGTATGCCTGATGGAGCACTGCAATTCCTGCATCGCGGCCTGAATGCGAAAACCGATCCTGATCTGATTGGGCCAAATGACAGCTTCAAGATCATCTATTCAGCCAGCGCCAATCCGCGCGGCAGCAGGATCGAAATCCACAACTTGGTGACCCATCAAAACGCCACCATCGCGCCCTATCAGGGCGAGGTGCATTGTCTGGAAGATTTCCTGCCCGCCAAATCCAGCTTCTTCAAATGTATGACAGTCGTCGCCCTCGCGGATCACAACCTCTCGGCGGCCAGCACGCCCGCCTATGGTGAAGGCACGCTGATCAACACGCCCGCAGGCCCGATCGCTGTTGAAGACCTTGTGCCTGGAATGATCGTGGATGGGCTTGTTTCTGGCCCATCTCGCATTCGTTGGTGCGGGCATCTTGATATGCTTGGCATTGGGTCAACCGCGCCTCTTATGGTCCGCGCGCCCTATTTCGGCTTGTCCCATGATATCCATGTCTCGCCGATGACCCGCATGCTTATGCAGGGCAGCACGGTCGAGTATCTGACAGGCAAGGAAGCCATTTTTGCGCGGGCCGGTGACATGGTGAACCGGATTTCGGTGATCAAGGACCAAACCCTGCCTGTTCGGCGGATGTATCAGATCATGACCGATGACCATGATTGCGTAACCATCGGCGCTTGCCATATGGAAACGGCCCTGCTCGGTGATATTCTTGGCGGCCAGGGGGATGCGCTTGCGCGGCCTATGATCTCCGATCTCGAGCCTGTTTTTGAAACGATTGACCGCGCAACGGCCCAAACCCTGCAAACCATGCAGGCCGAGACACGACGCGTCGCCGCCTAAGCCTAGCGCGCCAAGGCGATCAAACCGCCAATATCAAGATGCTGTTCCATGTGATCGGCCAAAGCATCCAAAATATGCTCCAGCTCGGCCGAATAACTGAGGCCCGAGGCCTGCCCGCCTAACATGTCCAAATAACTGGCGCGAAAGGCGTCATTGGCAAAAAGACCATGGAGATAGGTGCCCATCACACGACCATTTAGCGAATGCGCGCCGTCAGTTGCCTGACCGAGCATCGCAAAAGGCCGCGCGCAATCGGGGCCGAGCGTCTGGCCCATATGAATTTCATATCCTGCAAACCCCGTCCCGCTTGGCACATGCACAGCGTCCGAGACCGCAAGGCGTTTGGCGGGGCTCATGACCGTCTCGACATCCAGAAACCCCAAACCTTCGGTTTCGCCGCTCGCGCCATCCACGCCGTCAGGGTCGCGTACGATCTGACCCAGCATTTGATAGCCGCCGCAAATTCCCAGCACATGCCCCCCGCGCCGAATATGAGCAGCGAGATCAATATCCCAGCCCTGCGCGCGCAAAAACGCCAGATCGCCGCGCGTGCTTTTCGATCCTGGAAGGATCACCAGATCAGCATCGGCTGGCAGCGCACGACCAGGGCCAAGCATGGTCAGCCTGACGCCACTCTCCTGCGCAAGCGGATCAAGATCATCGAAATTCGCGATGCGCGACAGGGCAAGACACACAATATGCAGGCCATCGCGATGCGGGGCGCGGTTGAGGTCAATTGCATCCTCGGCAGGCAATTTCCACGCGTCATGAAACCATGGCAAAACGCCAAAACCGGCCCAACCCGTCTTGGCCGCGATATAGTCATATCCATCATCAAACAGCCTCGGGTCCCCCCGAAATTTATTGATGAGAAACCCCTGAACCATCGCGGCATCAGCGGGGTCAATCACCGCTTGGGTTCCCACGATCTGGGCAATCACACCACCGCGATCAATATCGCCCGCCAAAACCACTGGCACTTTTGCGGCCAAAGCAAAGCCCATATTGGCGATATCGCGAGGCCGCAAATTAACCTCGGCGGGGCTGCCCGCGCCTTCGACGATCACCAGATCATGGCCTGCTTTAAGGCGGTTGAAACTCTCAAGAACCGCGTCCATCAATTTCGGCTTGAGCGCGCCGTAATCAGCAGCCTCGGCCCGTGCGATGCGCTTGCCCTGCACCACAACCTGCGCGCCCGTATCGGTTTCAGGTTTGAGAAGCACTGGATTCATATCAGAAACAGGCTCTAAACCGCAGGCTAGAGCCTGTAATGCCTGCGCGCGGCCAATCTCGCCGCCATCGCTGGTGACGGCCGCATTGTTTGACATGTTTTGCGGCTTGAATGGCGCAACCTTGATCCCGCGGCGCTTTGCAGCGCGGCAAAGGCCCGCCACCAACATCGATTTCCCGACATTCGAACCTGTGCCCTGGATCATCAATGCAGGCATTGGCGGCCTAGAACTCCACGCCTTTTTGGGCGACCACGCCTTGTGATTTGAACGGGTGCTTGATCTCGGTCATCTCGGTCACGAGATCGGCAATCTCGATCAATTCAGGCTTGGCGTTGCGACCCGTCAAAACCACATGGGTCATTTCGGGTTTCTCGGTGCTCAGGAATTCGACGATCTCGTCGATCGGCAGGTAATCATAGCGCAGCGCGATATTGATCTCATCCAAGACAACCAAGCGCATCTCAGGGTCGCGGATCATCTCCTTGGCCTGCTCCCACCCATTGCGCGCGGCCGCGATATCCCGCTCACGATCCTGCGTGTTCCAAGTGAAACCCTCGCCCGAGACGACGAAGCGGCATTCATCGGCGAAATTATTGCGCAGCAGCTCTTTCTCGCCAGTGATCCAAGTGCCTTTGATGAATTGGACAACACCGCAAGGCATCTTATGGGCAATGCAGCGCATGATCATGCCAAAGGCGGAGGAGCTTTTGCCTTTGCCGTCGCCGGTATGAACGATGATCAAACCTTTCTCGCGAACGGTTTTCTCTTTCATCATCTCGTGACGTTCGGCCTTGAGCGCCTGCATCTTCGCCTTATGGGTGGCATTCACATCATCCGTCACGCTTATCTCCTTCGAAAAACGGCGTCATCTGCGCCACAATGACCGAGTTCTCTTCCAAGGCCCGCGCCATCAATTCGCGTTCATCGGCTTCAATCTCATGGCCCAAATCCTCACGCTCGCTCAGCGTGCCGTATCCTGTGACATCCAGCGGGTTCAAATCCGCCTGTTTGAGAACCGCAACCGTCTCGCGCACCGCCTCGGCCTCATCGACGCCAGAGGCATAGCACAAAAGGGCGGCACCGGTGGCGCCTTTGGGCAAACCATCTTCGGCCTTGCGGCCCACTTCGACCAAGAGGGTGTAAACCTCCTGCGGGCGTTTCTTGGGTTTTTCTTCGCTCATATCGGCGGGATGCGCGAGGGCGGCGGCCAAGTCAAGAGAGGTCCCCGATCAATTGGATGACATAGATCAATGTGCGCAGGGCGATCGGCGCTTAAAACCAGCTTAAACAACCGTCAAAAGGAGAGAGTCTGATGACTGTCAATGAAGGTAAACTCGACAGGGCTGTCCGCATTGTGTTGGGGCTTGCGCTGATCGCTATGGTCTTTATCGGGCCACAAACGCCATGGGGCTGGGTCGGTATTGTCCCGCTGCTGACAGGGCTTGTCGGCTATTGCCCGCTTTATTCGATCTTCGGCATCAATACATGTGCGATGAAATCTTGATCTGATCCTTTCGGGAAACCCGTTTCCCTGCCTCGCAAACCCGTCTATCTTGGGCACAATCAATAAGCAGTCCAACACACCAGAGGCAGTGTGGCCCGAAAAACGAGCAAATCGCGCGCGAAGACCCAGCGTTCCTCCCCGACGATATGGCAACGTATCGCGCGGTTGCCGCGCTTGGCGTTGCGCGTGGTTCTGGGCCTAACCGCTGTCATGCTGGTTTGGATCCTGCTCTACGGGTTTTTACCCGTTCCAACGACAGTCTATATGTTGCAGGAAAGCTATCGCCTTGGCGGAGTTGAGCGGGATTGGGTCTCGATCGAGGATATCTCGCTTGATCTTCAACGCTCGGTCGTGGCGGCAGAGGATGCGAATTATTGCCTTCATTGGGGCTTTGACATGGATGCCATTCGCGACGCGATCGAGGATGGTGGCACGCGCGGTGCCTCTACGCTCAGCCAGCAAACCGTCAAAAACGCGTTTCTTTGGCATGGCCGCAACTGGACACGCAAAGCCCTAGAGGCCCTGATCACCCCCGTGATGGAAGGCATCTGGTCCAAGCGGCGCATCCTTGAGGTTTATCTCAATATCGCTGAATTTGACGAAGGCGTCTTTGGTGCCGAAGCCGCCGCTCAACATTATTTCGGTGTCAGCGCGGCCGAGCTGAGCTCTGTTCAAGCGGCGCGTTTGGCCGCCGTTCTGCCTGCCCCTCAGGATCGATCCGCCGCAACCCCAACCCCGTGGCTTGAGCGTCGCGCGGCCAGTATCCGCGACGGGGCAGAAACGATCCGCGCAGATGGCCGCGATAGGTGTTTTGCGAATTGAATTTCCCTCCGCCACAATGCAGAACAGCCCAAAGGCCCATAGTAACGAGCATCACATGACCCGTTTATACCATTTCCCTCTTTCTCCCTTCTGCCGAAAAGTCCGCCTTGTGCTGGCCGAGAAGAAGATCGAGGTTGAGTTGGTTGAAGAACGTTACTGGGAAAACAACGCGGAATTCATGCGCCGCAATCCCGCTGGCAAGGTGCCGATTCTCAAGATTGACGGGCTGTTGCTGAGCGAAAGTCAGGCCATTTGCGAATATCTCGAAGAGACAGTTCCAACCCCTGAACTGATGCCAAAAAACCCTAAAGAACGCGCCGAGACACGGCGCCTGTGTTCTTGGTTCGATGACAAGTTTCACCATGATGTCACCAAGAACCTCGTCTATGAACGGGTCAATAAAAAGGTCATGCGCGCAGGCTATCCCGATGGCAAAGCCATCAAAACGGGGGCCACCCAGATCAAGTTCCACCTCGATTACATGGCGTGGCTTCTGGATCATCGCCGCTGGTTGGCGGGGGATCGCATGACCATGGCCGATTTCACCGCCGCTGCGCATTTGTCCTGCCTTGATTATATCTCGGATGTGGATTGGAACCGCTCCGAGATCGTCAAGGATTGGTACGCCAAGATCAAATCCCGCCCTGCGTTCCGCTCGATCCTTGCGGACCAGCTATCGGGCTTCCCGCAACCCCCTCATTATGCGAATCTCGACTTTTGACAGATCTGAAACGCGCTCTTGAGACCGAGGCCCGCAATGCGGGTTTCGCCAAGATGGGCGTTTGCAGACCAGATGCAGTGCCCCAGATTGCCGAACGTCTGGCGGAATTTGTGGCGCAGAACCGCCATGGCCAGATGGCTTGGATGGCCGAACGCATGGCATGGCGCGGCGACCCGTCAGCGCTTTGGCCTGAGGCAAAATCGGTCATTATGCTGGCCGAACCCTATACCCCTGACACTGATCCGCTGGAGGCAATCGAGAAGCCCGATTGCGCTACAATCAGTGTCTATGCCCAGAATAGAGACTATCATGATCTGGTGAAAAAGCGGCTCAAACGCGTAGGGCGCTGGTTGTTGGAGCAAGCCCCAGAGCATCAAATCAAGGTTTTTGTCGATACAGCCCCCGTGATGGAAAAACCACTAGCGCAAGCAGCGGGGCTTGGCTGGCAGGGCAAACATACCAATCTTCTGGCGCGCGATCTGGGCAATTGGTTCTTTCTCGGTGCGATCTTCACAACCGTCGAGCTTGCGCCAGACACGCCCGAAATTGATCACTGTGGAAGCTGCACATCCTGTCTGGATATCTGCCCCACCAATGCATTCCCCGCGCCGTTTCAACTGGATGCGCGGCGCTGCATTTCCTACCTGACGATTGAACATAAAGGCCCCGTTGAACAAGAGCTGCGCGCGCTGATGGGCAATCGTATCTATGGCTGTGATGATTGCCTTGCTGCCTGCCCATGGAACAAATTCGCGCAAGAGGCGCATGAGCTTCGCTATAAAGGGCGTGAAGACCTGCAATCCCCCGCGCTGGCGGATCTGGCCAAACTCGATGATGCGGGCTTTCGGGCGAAATTCTCAGGCTCGCCGATCAAGCGGATCGGACGGGACCGCTTTGTCCGAAATGTGCTCTATGCAATTGGAAATAGCGGCGATGCGCGCTTGAAACCCGTTGCATCGGGGTTGATGAATGACCCTGATCCAACCGTTGCGGATGCCGCGGTTTGGGCCTTTGGGAGGTTGCCATGATCTTGTTGAGCTTCGGCCACGGCTATTCTGCACAAGCCTTGGAACGCCTTTTGCTGCCTTTAGGCTGGGAGATCATCGGCACCACACGGTCGCCTGAAAAAGCGCAAGCGATGGAGGCCCGAGGCATCACAACCCGCCTTTTCCCCGGCACGGATCTCAGCGCTGATCTGGCCCGCGCGACACATATATTGATCTCGGCGGGACCAAACGAGGCGGGCGATCCCGTTTTGACCGAGGCAAGCGACGCCATTTCTAAGGTCGCGGGCAGCAAGACATGGCTCGGCTATCTCTCAACCACAGGCGTTTATGGCGATCACGCTGGCGGTTGGGTGGATGAAACCACCCCTCTCACCCCCTCGACGGAACGTGGTCGCGCGCGCGTCAAAGCCGAGGCCGCGTGGCAGGATTTGGCCAAAGCCACGGGCGCGCGCCTTCATATCTTTCGCCTCGCTGGCATTTACGGGCCAGATCGGGGGCCATTTGCCAAGGTCCGCAACGGCACTGCGCGCCGCATTATCAAACAGGGTCAGGTTTTCTCGCGCATCCATGTGGAGGATATCGCGCAGGTTTTGCTGGCCTCGATGCAAGCCCCGAAAGCTGGTGCGATCTATAATCTATGCGATGATAATGCCGCCCCCCCTGAGGATGTCATTGCCTATGCCGCCGAATTACTGGGCCTGCCCATCCCACCAGCGATCAAGTTCGAAGAGGCCGATCTATCGCCCATGGCGCGGAGTTTTTATGCCGAGAGCAAACGAGTTCGGAATACTCGGATCAAGGAAGAGCTTGGCGTGACATTGCGCTACCCTGATTATCAAACAGGGCTTCGCGCGCTTCTTGCCCAAGAGGTTACGTGAATGTCACTTGCCGCATTCTGCAAATCAGGTATCACCGTTGCAAAACTTGATACGGGCAGTGGTTCTTAATGCGTATTTTGCGGTTCTTGCTTTTGGCTTGCTTGGTGATGACGGCTTCGGCCTGCTCATCGCGTTTCATCAGTTATGACGGGCCAGAAGTGACCCGCATCGAAGTGCATAAAAGCAGCCGCATGCTTTACCTGCTGCATAATGACGACATCCTCGAAGCCTATGAGTTCGAATTGGGCTTCGCGCCTGAAGGCCATAAGCAATTTGAAGGCGACGGGCGCACACCCGAGGGGCGGTATTACATCGACCGGCGGAACCCGAATTCGAATTACTACCTGTCAATCGGGATCAGCTACCCAAATGCGGCCGACCGCGCTTTTGCGGCGGAGAACGGGCGCTCCGCGGGCGGGGATATCTTTATTCATGGCACAACACGCCCCTTCCGCGGGCGTGATGATTGGACAGCAGGCTGTATCGCCGTCTCCAACCCTGCGATGCGTCAGATTTATGCCATGGTGCAAGACGGCACCGTCATCGACATCTATCCGTGAGGTCTAGCCGCGCGGCGCGTTCGATGGCCCTGCATTGCCACCATCGCCAACAACCATCGTCCACCAGATCTTGCCGTTCTCTTCTTGGAAAAACGCAAAGCCAAGATCACGCGCACGCGGATCAGTGATCACTTGGCGCGTATCGGTTTGCTGCATCCATGCGGCAACTGTCTCAAGCTCGGATTCGTAGGTTTCCGAAATATTTTCGCCCAGAACCGTGCCCGAATAGCCCACGCGCCGCGCCCGATCTATGGGGGAAGACCCGTCCGAGCCGAAATGCCAAGGGCGGTTTTGAACAGCCATATCGCGCGAATGCGTGGCTGCGGAGGCGTTCAATTCAGCATTGAGCTGCATCGGTTGCCCACCCGCCGCCGCGCGCAAGGAGTTCACCGAATCCAGAACGCGGAACTGAATGCGCGCTGTATCATTGGGATTGATGCGGTAAATCACGGGAAGCGGCAAACCATCAGCACCCAAACGCGGGCTTGGCGCAGTTCCCACGCAAGCTGTCAGACCCATGCAGGCCATTGAGGCAAAAAAGGCACGGCGTTTCATTAGGCTGCTCAAATTATGGTTTTCTTTAAATCTGGATACATCCGCAGATGCAGCCAATCAAACACAACTGGCATTTTTTTGCCGTTATGACACTGCTTTGATTTGCGACAGAGGCTTCGCGGCCATATTTTGCCATCAAAAGCGGGCACAAGACCCCGACCGGAGGCAGAAAATGACGAACCATATCCCCAAGCGGCTTTCGCGCCGTCTATTCATTGGGTCTGGCATGGCCGCCAGTTTGAGCACGCCTGCCATTGCCCAAAATCTAGGCCAAACCACAGAACTCGAAAGCGATGTCTCGCAATCCGTGCGCCATAACATCTCGAGCTTCCGGACCTTGGATTGGCAGCCCTATTTCAGCAACACACAAAATGGCGCGATTTTGGTCGATATCACGTCACGTGCCCTGCATTTCTGGAGTGAAGACCAGTCAATCTATCGTCTTTACCCGACATCCGTTCCAATGACCGAAGATCTGACGCGCCGCGGCAGAACCGTGATCACGCGGCGCGTTGATGGCCCCGATTGGAGCCCAACCCCCGCCATGCGCGAGCGAAACCCCGAATGGCCCGATTACATCCCGCCTGGTCCGGATAATCCGCTCGGAACACATGCTTTGCACTTGGATTGGCAGTATTATCGCATCCATGGAACCCATGACACGCGCAAGATCGGGCGGCGCTCATCGAATGGCTGCATCGGGCTCTACAATGAACATATTGCAGAACTTTACAATTTTGCTCGCATTGGCACACAAGTGTTGCTAATTTGACGACATATTTTACCGCGTCGACTTTGCGGTATTTTCGTGGCATTGCAATAAGTCAGAATTGCTGCTTAAAACCTCTCACGAGGTACAGTCTTGGGTGCCCCACTGTGCGCAATAACGCGTTAAAGGGGCGTATCTTGGAGGATATATACTATGAAAAAACTTGCTCTCGCCGCTGTTATTTCGGTTGCTGCTACTGGCGCTTATGCCGGTGGTGTTGCCGAGCCAATGATGGAACCAGTTGTTATCGCTGAGGACACTTCGTCTTCCGCAGGTGGCATCATTGTTCCAATCCTGGCACTGATCCTGTTGGCTGCTGCTGCATCCAGCTAATCAGACAGCATTGTCTAATAGAAAGGCGGCACCTTCGGGCGCCGCCTTTTCTATGTCTCGAGTGTAAATTTTGTGTTGATCAGGTCGAAAGACCCGTTTCAGCGGCAATCGCAGCGCGTGATTTACGCGCACGCTCGGTTGCTGATTTCAGCTGACCACAAGCCGCCATAATATCTTCACCGCGCGGCCTTCTGATCGGGCTGGCATAGCCTGCTTTGTAAATGATGTCGGCAAAGCGTTCGATTCGTTCCCAATCCGAGCGGGTGTAAGGCGTGCCTGGCCATTCATTGAATGGAATAAGGTTGATCTTGGCTGGAATGCCTTGGATCAGCTTGACCAAACGGCGCGCATCCTCATCGCTGTCATTCACATCCTTCAGCATCACATATTCGAAAGTGATGCGCTCGGAATTCGAGACTTTTGGATAGTCGCGCAGCGCATCCAGCAAATCCGAAATCGGCCATTTCTTGTTTATGGGGACCAGTTTGTCACGCACCTCATCGGTTGTGGCGTGAAAACTAACCGCCAGCAAACAACCAATCTCGGTGGCGCATTTGGCAATTTCAGGCACAACGCCCGAGGTTGAAAGCGTGATCCGGCGGCGGCTCAGGCTGATCCCTTCTGGGTCCATCGCAATCTTCATCGCATCGCGTACCTGATCGAAATTATAAAGCGGCTCCCCCATGCCCATGAGGACGATATTGGACAAAAGACGCGGACGGGCATCAGCACCTTCACCTGGAAGGGGCCATTCCCCCAGATCATCGCGCGCGACCATGATCTGGCCAACGATCTCGCCAGCGGTCAGGTTCCGCACCAGTTTTTGCGTGCCTGTATGGCAAAAAGAACAGGTCAAAGTGCAGCCAACCTGCGAGGAAATGCACAGTGTCCCGCGATCTTCCTCAGGGATGTAGACCGTCTCAACCTCGTGACCGCCTGCGATACGCATCAGATATTTCCGCGTGCCATCCAATGAGACCTGCTTGGACACAACTTCGGGCAACTCGATCACGAAATTCTCTGCCAATTCAGCGCGGTAGGCCTTGGCAAGGTTCGTCATGACCTCAAATTCGCGCGCACCCCAGTGGTAAATCCACTGCCAGATCTGGCCCGCGCGCATCTTGGCCTGCTTTTCAGCCGTGCCATGGGCGATCAAGGCCTCGCGCAACTGGTCACGGGTCAGCCCCACCAAATTCACGCGATCCCCTTCGGGCTTTTTGCGTGGAATGGTCAGATAATCCTGCGTGATGGGGGCGCTGGTCGTCATGGCTCAGAATCCTTTGGAACGCGCGGACACATATATGCATCCGCGCCTTGACGCAAACCCAAGCTGTTTGTCGGGATTAACCGCTGCAGCGCTGTTCCGCATCTTCAACCGCTGCGGTAAAGCCGAGCAGCGAGAATGTATCCTGCGTTTGGGTTCCACGGCTTGATCTTGCCGTCAGCACCGCTTCGGACCCACGCTTCATCGCTGTGATGATTTGCTGGTCTTCCTGCTGCGATGCAGCCCAACCCATCTCACCATCGGTAAACAGCTCGAAGCTGGATGAGCCGATTTGCATATTCACGGTCGAGCCTTCGGCAAAAGGATAGCCGCCTGTAAAGGAGACCTCGCCCAAGCGATCCTGCTGTGGCCAGAAGCTGACAAACATCAAAATCTCACCACGGCGCACGGCGACAACGCGACCGTCGCGGGTGTTAACCGTTTCACGTGGTGTCGAGACGACCCAGCATTGTGTCGGGTCATCTTCAACGAAAACCGACCAATCGGTTTCAGCATTCACGCGGTTTGTAGACTGCTCCTGCGCATGCGCCACAAAGCCTGTCAGGGAAATCGCCGATCCAAGTAGCGTTGCCACAACCAAATTTTTCATAGTTCGAACAGCCTCCAGCCGATACTGCCTCTGCGCCCCGCATGCCTATTGTCATTTTGCCTGTTTTGGCATCGGGCAATTCTCATTGCATGAGGCAGATTAACCTGAAACACCTCAATGGTAAAAGCCCCACAGGCGGAAAATCGCCATTCTGTGATGAGGAGACACACCCATGTCCGAGGCCGAGATTCTGCTGGAGGTCCATCGCGGCCCCTTCAATGAAAGCCAACATCGCGGACATGCGGTTATTTGGGATGCAGGCGGCGATATTGTTGCTGCTTGGGGCGACCCCGAGAAAGTGATCCTGCCCCGCTCATCCAGTAAGATGTTGCAGGCTTTGCCCTTGGTTGAAAGCGGTGCTGCCGATCATTTTGGTCTGACCGAGGCACAATTGGCCTTTGCCTGTGCCTCGCATCAGGGCGCGCATGTGCATACCGATATGGTTGATGCATGGCTGGCCGATCTTGGCCTGACTGAGACCGATCTGCGCTGCGGACCACAAGAACCCAATGATATCGAAGCCCGCAATGGCCTGATTTGTGGTCATCACCACCCCGATCAACGGCATAATAACTGCTCGGGGAAGCATTGCGGTTTCCTGACACTGAACAAACATCTGGGTGGCGGCTCTGAATATATCGAGGTGGATCATGCGGTACAAAAAGCCGCAAAAGCTGCTTTTGAGGAACTGACCAAAGAAACCAGCCCCGGATACGGGATTGATGGCTGCTCGGCCCCGAATTTCGCAAGCACAGTTTCGGGCCTTGCCCGCGCAATGGCCAGCTATGCGGCGGCAAGCGAGACAGGCTCGGCCCGCGAAAAAGCCATGCACCGCCTGACCCGCGCAATGGCGGCACATCCTGTTTTGGTTGCGGGCGAGGGGCGCGCCTGCACCAATTTGATGCGTGCGATGGAAGGGCGCGTAGCGGTCAAAACAGGCGCAGAGGCCGTGTTTGTGGCAATCATTCCCGAAAAGAATCTCGGGATCGCCCTAAAGATCGAAGATGGCACAACCCGCGCAGCCGAGGCGACGATTACCCAGCTTTTGATCGGTGCAGGCGTGTTGGAGGCCAACCACCCTGTGGCCAAATCCCTGACACAAGGCCCGATAACCAATCGTCGCGCCGTGGTGACTGGGGAATATGTGACCGCACAGAGCCTCAGGGATTGGTCCCTTTAATCCCCCTCAACTGGGGCATTTAGGCCCAATTCCTCAGGGGCCAGTTCCCGAATTGCAGCAGAAATTTTCGCCTTAGCCAGCGGTTTTGTGATGTATCGATCAATGCCCGAAGCCAAAATCCGTGCCTCATCCTCGGCCATGGCATGGGCCGTCATCGCGATGATGGGCACGCGGGCAAGCCCGTTTTCATGCTCATATGCACGAATATCACCCGAGGCTTCCAGCCCGTCTTTGATCGGCATGGAGATATCCGTGAAGACCAGATCAGGCGGCGCGTCTTTATAGGCCTCAACCAGTTCGGCCCCGTTATTGGTCAGGGTCAGCTCAAGATCAAAACCGAGGGTCTTCAAAAGCCGCTGAAAGACCAGCCTGTTGGTCTTGTTATCCTCCGCCGCAAGCAATTGCAGTTTTCGGGCAGGAACAGGTTCGCCCTCTGCGCTCGGCTCGGGTAGAACGGGCTCGGGCTCCTCCAACCCAAGCGCGAGGGTGAAGCCAAAGACGGAACCACGACCCAGTTCCGAGGTGACCCAAATTTGCCCCCCCATCATCTCGACCAAGCGCTGCGAAATGGCCAAGCCCAAGCCTGTGCCTTCAAAATTTCGGTTGGCTTGATCTTCGACCTGATTGAACTCACCAAAGATAAGGGCCTGTTTCTCAGGCGCAATTCCGATGCCTGTATCCTCAATGGTAAAGCTCGCACCAAGCGTGCCATCTGCGTCTGGCTTTGCGGTGAGGCTGACCAGAACATGACCCTCAACGGTGAATTTCACCGCATTGCCGATCAGGTTTGTCAGCACCTGCCGCACCCGTCCCGCATCGCCGATCAGGCTCGGCGGCAGGCCGTCTTGCACCTTTTGGCGCAACTCGATCGGCTTGCCTTCGATGCTTGGTCTGAGAAGGTTGATCACCTCCTCCAGCAATTGGCGCAGATCAAATGGTGCGGGATGGATCACAAGGCGGTCCGCCTCGATCTTGGAGTAATCAAGAACGTCATTGATGATGCTCAGCAATGCCTCGCCCGAGTTACGGATCGTTTGCGCATAGAGGCGCTGGTCCTCATCCAACGGGCCGTCCAACATCAGCTCAGCCATGCCAACGACCCCGTTCATCGGCGTTCGGATTTCATGGCTCATATTGGCAAGGAAGGCCGATTTCGCGCGGCTGGCGACCTCAGCCTTTTGGCGGGCATCTTTCAACTTTGCCTCGCGCCTTATGGTATCGGTGATGTTGAGCGAGAGCGAAACAGTATCCCCCTCGGGCGTGCGCGTATCAACCAAGCGGATATAGGCACCATTCCACAGACGAAGCGTTCTTTCGGGGATCGGATCCGCCTCCCAACGGGCGATCATGGCATCGATCCAGTCATCCCCCATGACCCCGTCCAGATCGACAACGCCTTCATCTACCGCCAATCGCAAAACGGCCTCATAGCTGGCCCCGGGCGCGACATCATCAAGCCCGTCAAACACACCCAAAAACGCTGAGTTGGCCGCCACCAACCGCCAATCACTGTCAAAAATCGCAAAGCCGTCTTCGATGGAAGTAATCGAATCCCACAAACGCCTTTCGGCAATGACGGCCTTTTCGGTGACGACTTCCAATTTGGCGGCCGTTTGGGTGGCTTGCCCAAGCAAGGCGGCGTTTTCTTCGCGCTGCTCGATGACCTGATCGCTCAGGCTATCGGCATGTTCGGCCAGTTTCCTGTTGGCGGCGTAAAGTTCCTCGGATTTTTGCGCAAGCAGACGTTCAGCCTGAAGCCGAGCGCGGCGTTCCTGCGCCAACCTGTCATCAAATCTCAGCCCTGACATTGCGCCTGTCTGCCCTGAACCAACCAGTCAGTGCAGAGCATCCCAGATCAGGGTGAAGATGGCCTTAATGCCCGTTTAAATGGCGCGTCAGGGGCGCTCAATCGCGAGGGCAATCCCCTGACCACCGCCGATACACATGGTGATCAAGGCGCGTTTGCCACCGATCCGCTCCAGCTCATACAAGGCTTTTACAGTGATAATCGCCCCTGTCGCCCCCACTGGGTGGCCAAGCGCAATCGCACCTCCATTCGGGTTCACACGCGCAGGATCAAGCGAGAGGCCCTTATTCACGGCCAAAGCCTGCGCGGCAAAGGCCTCGTTCGATTCGATCACATCGAAATCACTGATCTGCAAACCGATCCGCGCCAAAAGCGTCTCGACCGCAGGCACAGGCCCGATGCCCATAACCTCAGGGCGCACGCCCGCATGCGCATAGCCAAGGATACGCGCGCGCAGCACGAGGCCCGCACGATCAGCAACCTCCCCGCGCGCCAGAACAAGCGCCGCGGCCCCATCATTGATGCCCGAGGCATTGCCCGCCGTCACTGTCCCGTCCTTCTGAAACACGGTGCGCAGGCCTGCCAAAGCCTCCATGGTGGTGGCTTTGGGGTGCTCATCAGTGTCGAAGGGGACCATGTCGCGCTTTACCTTCACATCGATTGGCGTGATCTGGTCCTTGAAACGTCCCTCGGCGATCGCCTTGGCCGCGCGGGTCTGGCTTTCCAGCGCGAAAGCATCTTGGGCGGCGCGGGTGATCTCATGCTCGGCGGCGACATTTTCAGCCGTGACGCCCATATGCCCCGTGCCGAAGGGGCAGTTCAACGCCCCCAGCATCATATCCTGCACGCCTGCATCCCCCATCTTCTGGCCCCATCTCGCAGCGGGCATGACATAGGGGGCGCGGCTCATGCTTTCAGCGCCTGCTGCCACGCCAAAATCGGCATCGCCCATGGCAAGGGATTGAACAATCGAGACGATGGCCTGCGCGCCCGACCCGCAGAGCCTGTTCACATTCATCGCAGGGGTCGTGTCGGGAATACCAGCCCCCATTGCCGCCACCCGCGACAGATACATATCGCGCGGCTCGGTATTGATGACATGGCCAAAGGCAACATGACCGATCTGGGCGGGCTCAACGCCTGCGCGTTCCAGCGCGGATTTGGTGACATGGGCGCCAAGATCAATCGGCGCGATCCCTGAAAGCGCCCCTCCAAAACCACCGATTGCGGTCCGTGTGCCGGAAAGAATGACGATATCATCCATGGGGTAGCCCTCGCTCAAAGTCACTTGTTTCGTCGTTTGAAGCTTAGGGGGGCGGCTCTGTCCAGTTTTACGTCACGGCGAGGCGCGTCTTGCAGACATAAAAAACCCCAGCGCTCAGGCTGGGGTTTTTCTTTTCTCGAATTGATCGCTTAGCCTTAGGCAGCATCAAAGCTGAGGGGGCGAACCTGCTGGAAAAGACCCGTTGCCTTGAGCGCGTCGAGCGCAGCCGTGCTTGGCTGTTCATCGAGATAAAGAAGCGCAATCGCCTCCTTACCTTTCGAGGAGCGGCCAAGGGTAAAGTTCGCGATATTCACGCCCTGCTCGCCAAGCGTTTTACCCAAAGTACCGATGATGCCAGGCACATCTTCATTGGTGGTGTAGAGCATGTTCTCACCAACCTCGGCATCGATATTGATGCCTTTGATCTGGATGAAGCGCGGCTTTCCATCCGAGAAGACCGTTCCCGCGATCGAACGCTCTTTCTTGGCGGTTTTCACATGCAAACGGATATAGCCGTCAAATGCACCTGTCTTGTCTTGCGTGACAGTGCTCAACTCAATCCCGCGCTCCTTGGCGATTACGGGGGCAGAGACCATGTTCACATCAGGATTGGTGGATTTCATGACACCTGCAATCGCAGCACAATTCAGCGCCTTGAGGTTCATATCCTTGACCAGACCATTATAGGTCACCTCGATGGAGGTGATGGCCTCTTCGGTCAATTGGCCAACAAAGGCACCAAGGTTTTCCGCCAGTTTGACCCAAGGCCCCATGATCCGCGCTTCTTCCGCGCTGACCGAGGGCATGTTCAAAGCGTTGGTTACAGCGCCTGTCATCAGGTAATCCGACATCTGCTCGGCCACTTGAAGCGCCACGTTTTCCTGCGCCTCGGTGGTGGCAGCCCCCAAATGCGGGGTGACGACAACATTGGGCAGGTTGAACAAGGGGTTCTCGGTTGCGGGTTCTTCTTTGAACACGTCGAAAGCCGCGCCTGCGATATGGCCGTCCTTGATCAGATCGGCCAAGGCTTGCTCATCCACCAGACCACCGCGCGCACAATTGACGATGCGAACGCCTTTTTTGGTTTTCGCAAGGTTTTCACGGCTCAGGATATTGGCTGTTTTCTCGGTGAACGGCACATGGAGCGTGATGAAATCAGCGCGTTCGAGCAGCTCGTCCAGCTCCACCTTGGTGACGCCGATCTGCGTCGCGCGCTCCTCGGAGAGGAAGGGATCATAGGCCACGACCTTCATCTTCAGGCCAAGCGCGCGGTTGCACACGATGCCACCAATGTTGCCCGCGCCGATCACGCCAAGGGTTTTATTGGTCAACTCGACGCCCATGAAACGCGATTTTTCCCATTTTCCCGCATGGGTCGAGGCGTTCGCCTCAGGGATTTGACGGGCAACCGCAAACATCATCGCAATCGCATGTTCAGCCGTGGTGATCGAATTTCCGAAGGGCGTGTTCATCACAATGATGCCCTTCTTCGACGCCTCAGGAATATCGACATTATCGACACCGATACCAGCACGGCCAATCACCTTGAGATTGGGTGCGGCGGCGATGATCTTCTCGGTCACCTTGGTGGCCGAGCGGATCGCAAGACCATCATACTGGCCGATTACTTCCAGCAGCTTGTCTTTATCTTTGCCGATGGAGGGGTCGAAGGTAACGTCAATGCCGCGATCCTTGAAAATCTGGACGGCGGTTTCCGAAAGCTTGTCGGATACGAGAACTTTGGGGGCCATGTCAGGCGCTCCTATAATTGGTGCCGCGCGAAACGCATGCGGCGGGATATAAGTATTTGTGAAGCAAAGATGGGATCAGGCCGCTTGGGCCAAAGCCTCAATCTCGGTGTGGAAGGCCCAATCCAGCCAAGGCAGCATTGCTGCGATATCGGATGTTTCAACCGTGGCCCCGCACCAGATGCGAAGACCTGCAGGCGCGTCACGATAAGCACCGATATCAAGCGCGATACCTTCCGCCTCAAGCCGTTTGGCGACCGCTTTGGCGAAAACTGCGCCATCGGTGATCCGGTTATCGGTGAATTTGAGGCAGACACTGGTATTCGAGCGTGTCGCATCATCTTCGGCGAGGTTGGCGATCCAGTCGCGGGCATCGCAGAAATCGAAAATCGCCTGAGCATTGGCATCAGCACGCGCCATCAAGGCAGGCAAACCACCGATGGATTTAGCCCAGTCCAGACCGATCAGGTAATCTTCCACCGCCAGCATCGAGGGTGTGTTGATCGTTTCACCCACAAAGATGCCTTCGATCAATTTGCCGCCCTTGGTCATGCGGAAGATCTTGGGCATCGGCCATGCGGGGGTATAGGTTTCAAGACGCTCAACCGCACGAGGGCTCAGGATGATCATGCCGTGCGCGGCTTCTCCACCCATGACCTTTTGCCAGGAAAAGGTGGTTACATCGAGTTTGTCCCAAGGCAAATCCTGCGCAAAGGCGGCAGAGGTTGCATCGCAGATTGTCAGGCCCTCGCGATCCGCAGGGATCGCATCGCCATTGGGAACCCGAACACCCGAGGTGGTGCCATTCCATGTGAAGACAACATCGGTGTTGAAATCGATCTGGGACAAATCAACGATTTGACCGTAATCGGCGGTTTTTACCTCGGCATCGAGTTTCAGTTGTTTGACAACATCGGTCACCCAACCAGCACCGAAGCTTTCCCAAGCGACCATCGTGCAAGGCCGCGCACCCAAAAGCGACCACATCGCCATTTCAACAGCGCCCGTATCCGAGGCTGGCACGATGCCGATGCGATAATCGGCAGGCACGCCCAGAATGGCGCGGGTTTCTTCGATGGCGTCTTTAAGTTTGGTTTTCCCGACAGCTGCACGATGCGAGCGACCAAGCGCTGCATCAGCCAGTTTATCCAAAGACCAGACGGGGGGTTTGGCACAGGGGCCAGACGAAAAACGCGGATTAGCCGGCCGCGTGGCCGGAGCAGAAATTGCCATTTGTGATACCCTCACAGATATGAGCCCCTCGTTGGGGAGGGGTGTCCCACCGCCGCAGATAAGGGCTGGCGCATCATGGCGCAAGTCGGAAAATGGAGAAGGACTGTCGCAAGCAGGAAAAAGACCTGCCCGCTGTTTACGATCGGAAACTGTGCTCAGCCCTCGGCCAGCAGCAGTTTGGTCAGGGGCCCATCAGCCGTTTCCAAGCCTTCAATCACGTTGAAATGGTGCAGGCCTTTCAGGTGAAGCGCTGCTGTATCTGCACCCAGACCCGTCCAGATATTGGCCAGAAGATCGGTTTGCCTGAGGAATTCGGGCCGCTCATCCCCACCAACCACGGCGGTCATTCGCGTGCCTTTGCGCGGGGTCAATAGCGCGGGGCTTTCTGCGCTTGCCTCCTCAGGATCAAGGCGCAGGGTATCGCGCATCGTGGTGCCCAGCAGCGGGCGAAGATCATGCACGCCCGAGATTGAAAGGACATGCATGATCCTATCCGCCACGTGTTTTGGCAGAGCATCCTCACAGATCATGCGCGTGGCCAAATGCCCGCCAGCCGAATGGCCTGTGATATGGATCGGGCCACTGACGTGATCTGCGGCGAGGCAAATGGCGCGCTCTACCTCATCCACAATCTGGGAAATCCGCGCTTCGGGGGCGAGGGTGTAATTGACCATGGCAACGGCTTGGCCACGCGCCAAAGCACCAGCTGCAAGATGCGAGAAGTCACGGCATTGGAAGCGCAGCCAATAGCCACCATGGATAATCACCGTCAGCCCTTGTGCGGCACCTTCAGCACCGAACAGATCAATAAACTGACGGGGGCCATCACCATATTGCAGGGTCTTGAAGGGATGTTTGGAACGAAAAGCCTCAGACTTTTCGGCCCATTCGAGCAGAAATCGGTCAGCCTCGGGAATATAGGCTGCATTCTGATAGGCATCATCGAAATCTGTTATCTGCATTCAAGCACCTCCCCGATGGGAAAGGGCTATCGATCGAACATGCGCATGGCAATATGGGCTTTTGCGAGTGACTCTCAATTGCATTGACTTTTTGAGAATTATTCTCATTATCAAGTCTTGGGTTTTCACAGGAGATGTTCGAAAATGCTTCGGCTTGGGATTGCTACAATTGCTTTATTGTTCAGCCTCTCTGCCGCTAGCCATGCACAGGAGCGGCTTCAGGTTGTTGCGACCACGGGCATGATCGCGGATGCCGCACGGCAGGTGGGCGGTGATCTGGTTGAGGTGCGCGCGCTGATGGGCGCGGGGGTTGACCCGCATGGCTACCGCCAAACCCGCAGCGATATTGTCGCCATGACCCGCGCCGATTTGGTGCTTTGGCACGGCTTGTTTCTTGAGGCGCAAATGGAGGAATTCTTTGCAGATCTCGGGCGCAGCCGAAATGTGGTAGCCGTGGCCGATGCATTGCCGCGCGATCTGCTGCTTGGCCATGATGATTATGGTGACCGTTTCGACCCCCATGTCTGGATGGACCCCGAGATTTGGGCCCTTGTTCTAGAAAACATTCGTGACGCCCTGATCGAAACAGCACCAGAATATGCTGAGATGTTCCGCGCGAATACCGATGCGCACCTTGAGCAAATTCAGGCTCTAAACAGCTATTCAGAGGCTGTTTTGGAGAGCGTCCCAGAAGCCTCCCGCGTGCTGGTAACAGCCCATGATGCGTTCAAATATTTCGGGCGCGCCTATGGGTTCGAGGTTTTGGGCATCCAAGGCATCTCGACAGAAAGCGAAGCGGGTTTGGCGCAAATCTCGGCTCTGGTGAACACACTAGTCGAACGGCAAATTGGCGCGGTCTTCGTCGAAAGCTCCGTTTCTGACCGCAATATTCGCGCGCTGATCGAAGGGGCCGCCGCACAAGGACATGAGGTTATCATCGGGGGTGAGTTGTATTCGGATGCTATGGGACCTGATGGCAGCTATGAAGGGACTTATCTCGGCATGATCGATCATAATGTAACGGTCATCAGCAGGGCCTTGGGCGGTGACGCGCCCGAGCCTGGAATGACAGGTCAATTGAACGGGGCCATGTAGTGAAAAAGACATCCCATCTCAGCGTTTTGCAGGACGAAACCGGCGAGGGCTTGGCCAAAAGCGCGCTGGCTGTGCGCGGGCTGACGGTGTCCTATGGGGAGAAACCAGCCGTCTTCTCGGTCGATATGACTGTGGAGGCTGGCTCCATGACGGCGATTGTCGGGCCGAATGGTGCGGGGAAATCAACCTTGCTCAAAGCGGTGCTTGGCGTGATCAACCCGCTCTCGGGGCAGACAACCGTTTATGGCCGCCCGCTTGAAATGGAACGCCACCGCATCGCCTATGTGCCCCAGCGGGCCAGTGTGGATTGGGATTTTCCGACAACCGTTCTTGATGTGGTGCTGATGGGGCTCTATCGCGAATTGGGCCTTCTTAAACTGGTGCGGGCGCGGCACAGACAGGTTGCAACCGAGGCTTTGGAAAGTGTCGGAATGGAGAGCTTTGCCGATCGCCAGATCGGGCAGCTTTCGGGTGGCCAGCAGCAACGCGTTTTCCTCGCCCGCGCCTTGGCGCAGGGGGCCGATATCTACCTTCTGGATGAACCTTTTGCAGGCGTCGATGCCGCAACGGAAAAAGCCATCATCGCGGTTCTGAAAACGCTGCAGTCGCAGGGCAAAACCGTTGTGGCCGTGCATCATGACCTCGCGACCGTCGAGACCTATTTCGACCATGTTTTCCTGATCAATCAACGCAAGATCGCCGAAGGCCCCGTGGCCGAGACCTTCACCGCGGATAATCTGCAATCCACCTATGGCGGGCGGCTTGCAACAGCACAGCTCGACCGTTTGAGCGAGGTTGGATAAAGGCCATGCTTTGGCAGGCCCTCACATTGCAGCTTGGCTATAACGCCACACTCGTCACGCTTGGGGCATTGCTGCTCGGGGTGGCGGCGGGCGGGACAGGGACGTTTTTGTTCCTGCGCAAACGCGCGCTGGTCTCGGATGCGATCAGCCATGCAACCCTTCCCGGCGTGGGATTGGCCTTTCTGCTGATGGTCGCCCTCGGCGGCGACGGGCGCAATCTTGCAGGGCTTTTGCTTGGGTCGGCGATTACAGCGTGGCTTGGGCTTTTGACCGTGCAATGGCTCAACAAAAACACGCGCCTGTCTGAGGATTCAGCGATTGGCGCGGTGTTGAGCGTCTTTTTCGGTGCAGGTGTGGTGTTGCTGACCGTCATCCAAACCATGAGCCAAGGCCGCCAAGCAGGTCTTGATTCGCTGCTGTTAGGGTCAACGGCAGGCATGTTGTTCTCGGATGCTGCGATGATTGCAGCGGGGGGCGCTGTGGTTCTGGCGCTGGCCTTGCTGTTTCGCCGCCCCATGACGCTTGTGGCTTTTGATGCCAATTATGCAGCGGCCAACGGTCTAAATGTCAGCCGCATTGATCTTTTGACCATGGGTCTGGTGCTTGCCGTGACGGTTGTTGGCCTGAAAATCGTAGGGCTGATTTTGATCGTGGCCTTGATGATCATCCCACCTGTCACCGCCCGATTCTGGACAGATCGGGCCGAGGAGGTCTGGCTGATCTCGGGCGCGATTGGCGGTGCGGCGGGCTATCTCGGGGCGGCGATCTCGGCGTCTGCGCCAAATCTGCCAACAGGGCCGATCATCGTTTTGGTGGCCTTTGCTCTCTTTACGGTCTCGCTGTTTTTCGCACCTGCGCGCGGCGCTTTGTCTTCCGTGCTGCGTCATCGCAGGTTCCAACGCCATGTGCATCGCCGCCAAGGCTTGCTGGCGCTGGCGAACGGCCTGCCGATTTACGAGCGCTACACGATGCGGCTTTTGTCGCAAGAAGGCCTGATCCGCCCTGATGGGGTGGCCACGAAAACGGGCGAGAGGCAGGCGGCCTCGGCCATGAAAGATGAGCACCGCTGGCGGCTTTTGCGCGAAATGCCTGCGCATGAAGACATTGCGGCGCGCTATGACGGCTTGTCAGGGCTTGAGACGATCCTGACCAAGGATCAATTGCGCGATCTCGACGCAAAACTGGCGGAGGGCAAGGCATGAGTGGTGCTGAATTCGTCCCGCTGTCACTCACTCCAATGCTGATCGGGGTCTTTGCAGCCATTGCCTGCGCCTTGCCTGGGAATTTTCTGGTTCTGCGCAAACAGGCCTTGATCGGGGATGCGATCTCTCATGTCGTTTTGCCAGGAATTGTTGTGGCCTTTCTGGTGACAGGCAGCGTTGCGGCCGGCCCCATGATGCTTGGCGCTGCCGCGGCGGCTTTGGTGGCGGTTGTGCTGATCGAATTGATCCGCCGCCTTGGAAAGATCGAGACAGGCGCCGCGATGGGAGTGACCTTTACCGCGCTATTTGCCGGCGGCGTTTTGCTGCTTGAACGCAGCGATACAAGCCGCGTTCATCTTGATGTGGAACATGCGTTGATGGGCAATCTCGAAAGCCTGATCTGGCTGGATGCAACAGGGTGGCATTCCCTGTTGGACCCGCAGGCGCTGGCAGGTCTGCCAAATGAATTGCTGCGCATGGCAATCGTGCTCATGTTCATCGTGACGCTGATGTTTGTTTTTTGGCGGCCGCTGAAAATCGCCACGTTTGACGAGGGTTTTGCCCATGGTTTGGGTATTCCTACCAATGCCATCGGTCTTGGTTTGGTGATGACCGCCGCCATCGCAGCCGTGGCGGCTTTTGATGCTGTTGGCTCGATCATTGTGATCGCCATGTTCATCTGCCCGCCTGCCGCAGCGCGTCTGATGACCGATGATCTGAAAGCCCAAATTTGGTGGAGCGTGGGTTTTGCCACCCTGTCGGCGATCCTTGGCTATATCCTCGCAGGCTATGGCCCGTTGTGGATCGGTCGCAGTGATTCGGTGAGTGCTGCTGGCATGATCGCCACGGTCTCAGGTGTGATCCTTGCCCTTGCTGCATTGGCTGGACCACGTCGAAAAGGGCTGACGGCCTAGGCGATTTTCGCTTTCTTCACAAAACTTGTCGCTCTGCACTCTTGAGCGGAGGCCATGAAAGGCGTATGCCGAATGGGCTTCGGTCTGGGCGTTTACGCGTCTGGTGAAAAGGGAACGCGGTGTGAAACCGCGACTGCCCCCGCAACTGTAAGCGGTGAGTGCGATCGGCATATGCCACTGCGGCCCATTTGGGCCACGGGAAGGCCCGATCAAACAGTGACCCGCAAGTCAGGAGACCTGCCGAGGTGATCACCCTGTTCAGGGCGCGGAGGGCGTCATGGGCAACGGACCTGTCCGGCGTGGTGGCGACAATCACCGTCGACGGCAGGGGTATTCCCTCCGATGACCTCTTCAAAACTTCGGTCGTATGACCAATCCGTGTCTAGGGAATATAATGAAACACCCGATAACAGCCCTTTTGGGCTTTCTGCTCAGCACCAGCGCCGCCGTCTCGCAAGAGGCTGGCGTCTTCACGCTGGATGAAATCATCTTTTCCGCAGGTCTGACGGAGATTGAGGAAGAACGCACTGGCGTCAGTGTTGAGGTCCTGACGGAAGAAGCCGTTGAAGATGCTTCTGTCGTACAACTTTCGGATGCTCTCGAAACCCTTCCTGGCGTGAATATCACGCAAAACGGGCCTTTGGGCACCTCCACCACTTTGCGGATTCGCGGCCTGAACGGGAATTACATCCCCGTTCTGATCGACGGGATCGATGTAACCGACCCTTCCAGCTTGCAAACGGATTTCAATTTCGGCCCGCTCAATACAATGGGGCTTGGCCGTATTGAGGTTCTTTACGGCTCGCAAAGTGCCATTTACGGCTCCGAGGCGATTGGTGGGGTTATCTCGATCTCAAGCCTTGCAGCGCCTGAAGAAAACGGCACTGAACTGCGCTATGCCTTGGAAGGCGGAAGCTATGACACTTGGCGCGGCATGCTTGGAATTGGCACCCGTTTTGATCGGGGCGAGCTGTCCTTCAGCATCAACCGTGTGACCACCGACGGCTTCTCGGCTGCTGATGAAAATGCTGGCAATACCGAAGCTGATGGATTTGACTCCACTGCCATGAATTTCGCAGGTGCCTATGACCTGACCGAGAGCGTCACCATCGGCGCTGCCCTTATCTGGCAAGACAGCTATTACAATTTTGATACGGGCTCAGGCGATTCCCTAACACGCTTTGGCACCACCGAATTGCGCGGCGCGCGGGTTTATACCCAATTCAATACTGGTGTGGTCGAGCATGAAATTGCCGCGCAATATAGCCAAACCAGCCGAACAGACCCGAATTCTGGCGGTCGGACGAATTTTGAAGGAACGCGCACAGGCGCGTCCTATCTCGGGCAGGCAAGCCTTGGCGCAACCCAAGCGCTGTCCTTCGGGGCCGAGTATATCGATGAGACCTATTTCTCGACCAACGGCACAGCGCCCGTGAATGCGGAGTATTCCATCGGGTCGGTCTTCAGCGAATATACAAACAGCCTGACACCCACGCTTGATCTGTCGCTTTCTGCCCGTTTCGATGATCATTCGGAATTTGGCGGCAATAGCACAGGGCGCGCGGCACTCGCATGGCGGGTAGCGCCCGATACAACCCTGCGCGCCGCATTGGCGACAGGGTTCCGCGCGCCTTCGTTGAACGAAATGTTCGGGCCTTTCGATTCGAACCCCAATCTTCAGCCTGAAACCAGCCGTAGTGCCGAAATAGGGATCGAACATGATTTCGGTCGTGGGCAAATCGGCGTTTCGGTTTTCCAGACAGAGATCGACAACCTGATCGACTATGTGCAAGCGGCACCAAGAGGTTATCGCCAGATCAGCGGTACAACCACATCGCGCGGCGTGGAAATCTCGGGCGAGGTGGAGTTGAGCGCGGCGCTTACGCTCTTCGGCAACTATACCTACACGGATGCCAAGGACGAGGTGAACGCCCCCCTCAGCCGTGTGCCACAGCATGATCTGACCCTTGGGCTTTCGGGCGATTGGAGCAATGGCTGGTCGGGCCAATTCACCCTTCGCCATGCCGCTGACAGGCTGGATACGATCTATCCCGCACCAACCTTCACCGAGACCTTGGTTGAAATGCCAAGCTACACTGTCGCTGGTCTGACCGTCGCGCGTCAGGTGAATGATGCGGCTGAAATCTACCTCCGCGTCGATAACCTCTTTGATAAGGAATACCAGACAACACGGGGTTATGGCACATCTGACCGCGCCTTCTATTTCGGTATCCGTGGGACGTTCTAGGATCATATCCCTCATCAGCGCCACCCTGATCAGCATCGGGGCGGCGCATGCCGATGCGCCCTTGCGCGTTGTCTCGATGAATCTGTGCACCGATCAATTGGCCATGATGTTGGCCGCACCTGATCAATTGATCTCGGTCTCCGATATCGCCTCGGATCCGCGCATGTCGCCCATGGCGGAACAAGCGGGGGATTACCTGACCAATCATGGCCAAGCCGAGGAAATCTATCTTCTTGCGCCTGATCTGGTTCTTGCAGGCGTCTATACCGACCCTGTGGTCATCTCGATGCTACGCCGCCTTGATGTGCGGGTCGAACAGATCGGCTTGGTGAATGCCCTTGATCAAGTTCAGCCACGGATAAGGGAGGTCGGGGCGCTGCTGGGGCGCTCGGAGATCGCCGAGACTGTCGTTGCACAATATGAGGCGGATCTGGCCAGCATCACCCCACCAAGCAGTGGCCCGCGTGCCGAGTTCTACTACCCCAACGGCTATGCTTTGGGCACTGGCACATTGAGCAATGATATCCTCACCACAGCAGGGTTCCGCCATATCGCCGCCGAGATGGGGCGGGGCCATAGCGGGCGGCTTGCCCTTGAATTGATGGTTCTCGCCAACCCTGATGTGATGATCCATGCCGAGCTTTATCCTGCCGCCTCCCGCTCCGAGGAGATCATGACCCACCCCGCCTTGCAGGCTCTGCCTGCGGCTGTCACCTCCAGCAATTCCGATTGGATTTGCGGCACACCTGCGGTTGTCTCCGCCCTGTCGCGGCTTGTGGCTTTGCGGCTTGAATTGGAGGGAAGCTGATGCGCGGATTGCTCCCCCTTCTTGCGCTTCTGGTGGCGGGGCTTTTTGCGGTCTCGCTCCTGATCGGCCCTGCAGGGTTTGGTGTGGGTGAAAGCCTCTCGGCGCTCTTTGGCAATGGCGGCGAGGCGATCACATTGGTGATGCAGGAAATCCGCCTGCCGCGCGCACTTTTAGCGGTGATGGTGGGCGTCAGCCTTGGCCTGTCTGGGGCCGCCCTTCAGGGGTTTCTGCGCAATCCACTGGCCGAGCCGGGATTGATCGGCGTCTCCTCCTCTGCCGCTTTCGGCGCGGTTCTGGCGCTGCAAACAGGGGTAGCGGCAGCCTTTGCGCTGGCATTGCCATTGGCAGCCCTTGCGGGCGCGGGCATGGCAGTGATGCTGTTGCTGGTGCTGGCAGGACCACGCGGGGGGTCCTTGACCCTGATCCTCGCGGGGATCGCGATCAGCGCATTGGCCAGCGCATTGACCGCATTGGTCCTGAACCTGTCGCCCAACCCCTTCGCTGTCTCCGAGATTGTCTTTTGGATGATGGGCAGCCTTGCGGATCGCTCCTTCACCCATGTCTGGCTGGCGCTACCCTTCATGGCAATTGGCTGGGTGCTGATCCTGACGCAAGGGCGCGGGCTTGATGCCCTGACCCTAGGCGAGGATGCGGCAGGTTCGCTTGGCATCCGACTCTCGAAAATGCGGCTTATCCTTGTGACGGGTGTTGCAGCCTCAGTAGGGGCGGCGACTGCTGTGGCAGGGGCTATCGGCTTTGTGGGCCTTGTGGTGCCGCATATTCTGCGGCCTCTCGTGGGTGCGCGCCCTTCGGCGCTTTTGCCAGCCTCTGCGCTTGGCGGGGCCGCCCTTGTGCTGCTGGCCGATATCGCCGTGCGCGTGGCCCTGCCTGACCGTGACCTCAAACTTGGCGTGCTGATGGCCATTGTCGGCGCACCCTTGTTCCTCCACCTGATCTACAAGACACGGAGGTCGATGGAATGAGCGGCCTGCGGCTTGAAAACCTGACCGTCCTGCGCGGCAAAACCGCGGCGGTAAATGACGTGAGCCTGTCGCTACATGCAGGCGAATTGGTCGGGCTGATCGGCCCCAATGGGGCAGGCAAGACATCGCTGATGCGCGCGGCCCTCGGGCTCCTGCCGCATCAGGGCAAAAGCTCGCTAAGCAACCTCTCTCCTTTGGCGCGGGCCAAAGCGGCTGCTTGGATGCCGCAAGCCCGCGAAATTGCATGGCCCGTCAGCGTCGAAACCTTGGTGATGCTCGGCCGCGTCCCGCATCTGGCGGCAGGTCAGCGCCCCAATGAGGCAGATCATGACGCCGTCGCCCAAGCCATCGCTGCGATGGATTTGCAGGGCTTTGAGAGCCGCAGCGCCACCGAGCTTTCAGGCGGCGAACAGGCGCGCGTTCTGATCGCCCGCGCTTTGGCGCAAGGTACCGATCTTCTCCTCGCGGACGAGCCTGTCGCGGGCCTTGATCCGGGGCATCAGATCGCAACCATGCAAACCTTCGCCAAAAGCGCGCAGGCGGGCAAGTCGGTGCTGGTTTCATTGCATGATCTGGGATTGGCCGCGCGGCATTGCCACCGTCTGGTATTGATGAACCACGGTCGCATCATGGCCGATGGATCGCCGGAAGCGGTCCTCACACCGGACAATCTGCGCGAGGTTTTCGGGATAACCGCCTATTTGCACAAAACCGAGAACGGCCTGATCTTCCTGCCTCTGGAGGTCTCGAAATGATCAGCGTGACGCTCGACCATCCATGGCTTGACCTTGATCTGGGGGAAGAGATGCAGGTGCTGTCCTGGGCACCCTATCGCTCGGGGTTTGTCACCGCCCGCCATATTCTGTGGCGCGAGGTTCGCAATGCCGATCTGACCGAGAATTTTGATGCGATACGTTGGCTGGAGAAAGAGGTTTCGACGCGCGCGGAACAGCCCGCTGTTGCAATGCTCACCTCTCGGAATATCCGCATGAACAGTCTCGAAACTGCTGAATCGGGACTTTTTAAGGTCAGTTGCCTTGCGACCTTAGGCCTGACCAATGCCGAAAGGGTTGGCACGCGTCTGCCCCCAGAAACGCGCGATTACGGAACCATCAATCTGGCACTTGTCATCACCCCTGGTCTGACGGAAACCGCAATGATCGAAGCCCTAAGCATCGCCACCCAAGCGCGCACCGCCGCCGTGATGGAGGCAGGCCATGACCTGCCCACGGGGCGCGCCACAGGGACAGGGACGGATTGCATCGCAATCGCTTGCCCAAAAGGAGATACCGCCTATGCAGGGCTTCACACCGACGTTGGTGAAGCCATCGGGCGCGCAACTTATGCAGCGATTGCCACCGAAGCAAAGCGCTGGATTGAAACGGAGGGCAAGGAATGAATGATCTATTGGTACAAGGCGGCCCTATTATCTGGATCATTGCCGCCCTCTCCGTTTTGACGGTGGCCCTTATCCTGTGGAAGATCTGGCAATTATGGAGCATGGGCGCGTGGTCGCATGGGGCGGTGACCGATGCTGCCATCCGCGATTGGGTCGGTGGACGCGCAGAAAGCGCACACTCCACACTCTCAGAGCGCAGCTCGCTCAGGGCGCAGCTTGCTCTGGCCGCGATGACCGCCAAACAAACCCTTTCAATTGAGGCCGCCCGCGAAGAAACCGCCCGCGTGGCCAAGCGGCTCCTGCATGAGGCCCGCTCAGGGCTGCGCGCGCTGGATCTGATTGCAACGATAGCGCCACTATTAGGCCTGTTAGGCACTGTTCTTGGCATGATCGCGGCCTTCCAAGCGCTACAAACCACAGGCGCGCGCGCGGATGCAGCCGTGCTTGCTGGCGGCATATGGGAGGCGCTTTTGACCACAGCCGCAGGCATGGCTGTGGCAATCCCCGCTTCCATGGCACTGACTTGGTTCGACAGTGTGATCGAGAATGTACAAACCGATATGGAAGACGCCGCGACGCGCATCTTTATCCAAGGGGGGAAAGAGTGAGCTTCGTCTTTGCCAACCAAATACGCCGCCGCAAGCCGAGCCTAACACCCATGATTGATGTGGTGTTCCTGCTGCTCGTGTTCTTCATGCTGGCCGCGCGTTTTACGCTGGATGGCGCAATTTCGGTGTCGGGGCCAAGCGGGCAGCTTGAGGCCTATGCGGGCCCGCCCCGCTTGATCGATATTTCCCCCGACGACACGCTTCTCAATGGGCGAATGGTTGAAGATTTGGCGGTTGAGCTGGATGCTCTAACCGAAAGCAGTGACGATACCATCCTGCTCAGACCTGTTGACGGTGCCCCATTGCAGCGGCTTGTTGATGTGATGGAACTGCTGGAAAGCGCGGGTTTCACAGGTTTGGTTCTGGTGGAATGATGGATTTCGGCGCGCATATCACCACGCGGCGTGGATCAAGGGACGGCAATATTGTTCCCATGATCAATGTTGTCTTCTTGTTGCTTGTCTTCTTCTTGATGACAGCGCAGATCACCCCGCCTGGGCCTATTGATGTACGCCCCCCCAGCTCCTTGCCTGATCCATCAGAAACCCTGCCCGAGGGCATTCTTTTCATTGCCGCGGATGGCAGTCTTGCCTTTGAAACCACCCGAGGCGAGGCGGTATTCAGCCATCTTCCAACAGATGCACCGCTTGCAATCCGCGCCGATCGCGATGTGGACGCGCAGGCTCTCGCCGCCCTTTTGCCGCGACTGGCCGCCCTTGGAGTGAGCGATGTGACCTTGCTTACGGAGGCGCCATGATGCGGGTCTTGCAAGTCACCATATTCCTTGGCCTTTCCGCCGCTGTTCATGCAGCGGTACTGGTCAACGTGCCAGGAATGGGCGCTGAAGGCGCGGGCGAGAATGGGACCGCGCAGGCCAGTATCGCAGCTTCAAGTGCCCACGCGCAGAGCATGGTGCAAAACTGGACCCGCCCGCCAGAAACAGGCCAAATTCAAGGCGCGCTTCCACAGGCCGTCTCGGTTGCATCGCCCGCACTTCCCAGCCTGCCGCGCATTGACGAACAGGCGCTTTCGGCACTTCCTTTGCCGCCATCCCAACCAGAGCCAGTGATCGATAGCGGCCCAATTGTGCATGATCCTGCGCCACAAATCGCGGCCCCTTCGCTGCAGCCACAGCAACGCCCTGCAAGACCGCAACCCAATGAGGCACCACAAGCCGCCCAAGTCGCACGCGGCTCAGGCGGGGGGCAGATACAAGGGGCGGCACCCCAAGCAAGCCCGACACAGGGGCTTTCGGCAGGACAGCGCAATACATTAATGTCGCAATGGGGTGCCGCGATTATTGCGCGGGTTGAACGTAACAGGCCCAATGTCGCGCAAAGCGGGGCTGTCAGCCTTCGGATCGCGGTCTCGCGCGATGGCACGATTGAGGGGCTCGCGATTATTGGCAGTTCAGGCGATGAACGCCTTGATCAAGCCGCCCTTCGCGCCGTGCAACGCGCACGCCGTTTTCCCGCAGCGCCGGATGGATTGACAGATGCAAGCTACCGCTTTGATCTGCCAATCCGTTTCCAGTAAAGGCGCTAAGTTCAGCTTAGACGTAACGGTTTACGATATTTTCCAACCGTTCCTGCTGGCCCGATTTTGGCTGAGGATTGATATCTTCACGCTCGACCCGCTCGGTGATCGAGGCGAGATCAGATGACAGCATCGCCTGTGCCTCAGGTGAATTCCAGCCAGCATATCGCGCGTCGCGCTTGGCCTCCAACTCACCATCCTCAAGCATCTTTGCAGCAGCTTTCAGACCTGCCGCACAGACATCCATGCCGCCCACATGCGCAAGGATCAGATCCTCGGCATCAAGCGACTGGCGGCGGATTTTCGAATCAAAATTGGTGCCGCCCGAAGTAAAGCCGCCCCCTTTGAGAATTTCGTAATAGGCCAAGGCAACCTCAGGCACAGAATTGGGGAATTGGTCGGTATCCCAGCCTGATTGGTAATCATTGCGGTTCATATCGATCGAACCAAAAATCCCAAGCGCCTGCGCCAATGCAATCTCATGCTCGAAACTATGCCCTGCAAGGATCGCATGGCCTTGCTCGATATTCACGCGGACCTCATCTTCAAGACCGAAATCCTTGAGGAAGGAATGAACGGTCGCCACATCGTAATCATATTGATGCTTGGACGGTTCCTGCGGCTTCGGCTCGATCAGGATCATGCCTTTGAAACCGATTTTATACTTATACTCGACAACCATTTGCAGGAAGCGGCCCATATGCGCGCGTTCTTTGGCAAGGTCCGTATTGAGCAGGGTTTCATACCCCTCGCGCCCACCCCAGAGCACATAGTTCTCGCCCTTCAATTGCAGGGTCGCATCCATATTGGTTTTCACCGTCGCAGCCGAATAGGCGAAGACATCAGGGTCAGGGTTAGTGGCGGCGCCCGACATGAAGCGGCGCTGCGAGAAGAGGTTGGACGTGCCCCAAAGAAGCTTCTTGCCCGTTTCTTCCATTTTGCCCTGAATATAATCCGTCATCTCGCGCAGATTGGCGGTGTTTTCGGCGAAATTTGCTCCTTCGGGGCGCATATCCAGATCGTGGAAGCAGAAATAAGGCGCGCCCAGAATATTGAACATATCAAAGGCGCAATCAGCCTTCAGCTTGGCATGATCCATGGTTTCCCCGAACCAAGGACGCTCGAATGTGCCAAGCCCGAAAGGGTCCCCACCAGGCCACGCAAAAGAATGCCAATAGGCCACCGCAAAGCGAAGATGGTCCTCCAGCCGTTTGCCCATGACGATCTCGTCGGGGTTGTAATGGCGGAATGCAAACTCATTGGTGCTGTCGGGGCCTTCATATTTGATCTGCGGGATGGCGTCGAAATACCTGCTCATGGCGTGGTGTCCTCATGGTCCAGTGTTTTGATGGCATGATAGGCGGCGCGGTATCGCGCGTGGCCCTGCTTGAAATCGTCTCTAAACTGCATATTCGGCTCAAAAACATGAGCCACTGGCGGCTTGGTCACCACCTCGGAAACAGCCACGTCAGACGCGGCCAACATCCCCAAACGGGCAGCACCAAGGGCCGCGCCAAATTCTCCGTCATGGGGCAATTCGAGCGGGAAGCCCAAGACCGTCGCCAAAGCATCCAGCCAATAGGCCGAGCGCGACCCGCCACCAAGCGCCAAGGCAGAGCGGATATTGGTACCCGTCGCAGCCAGCGCATCATTGCAATCGGCAAAGGCAAAACTCACCCCTTCCAGAACCGCGCGCGCGGCCTCTTTAGCGTCCGTCACATGATCAAGATTGAGGAATTGGCCACGGATCGAGGCATCATTATGCGGCGTCCGCTCTCCGCCCAAATAGGGAAGGAACAGGCTGCGCGATGGCGCTTGAAGCTCGCCCAGATCAGCGGTCAAGGCAGCAGCGCTCTGCCCTGTAAGCCGTGACAGCCATTCCAGCGCATCCGTTGCGGCCAGAATAACACCCATCTGATGCCAACGCGCGGGCAAGGCGTGGCAGAAACTATGCACGGCGGTCTCGGGGTCAGCGCGGTAAGCATCATTTGCCGCAAACAGCACACCCGAGGTTCCAAGCGACAAGAAAGCCTGACCATCCTCAATTACACCCGCGCCAATGCCCGCCGCCGCATTATCACCCGCGCCACCTGCAACAGGCACAACGGGCAAACCCAGCTTTTTCGCCAAAGCGGGGCGCAACTGGCCCGAAACTTCCGAGCCTTCGACCAATCGCGGCATCTGGGCACGGTTGAGATGACAGGCCGAGAGCAACTCGTCCGACCAATCCCGCTTTCCCGTATCAAGCCAGCTTGTACCTGCCGCGTCCGACATCTCGGAGGCATATTCACCCGTCAGAAACAGGCGAAGATAATCTTTGGGCAGTAGAATTTTTGAGATTTTGGCAAAAATCTCAGGCTCGTTTCGCCGCACCCATTCAACCTTGGGGGCCGTGAACCCTGGGAACACGATATTCCCAGAAATGGCTCTAAACTGCGGTTTAGTGTCGAACTCTTTGGCCTCGGCATGGCTGCGGGTATCGTTCCACAACATGCAGGGCCGCAGCGGACGGTCATCAGCCCCAACCAAAGTGGCACCATGCATATGGCCCGACAGCCCGATACCAGCCAGCGTGCTGCAATCAGCCTTGGAGGCCAAAGCCGACAGCGCCTCAACAGCCGCTATTTCCCAATCAGAGGCATCTTGTTCAGACCAGCCATCATGAGCACGCTGAACATTCAAAGCCACGCTATGCTCCGCAAGGATACGCTGCGAGGCATCAATAAGGATGGCCTTCAGCGATGAGGTGCCGAGGTCGAGCCCGATAAAACGTGTCATTAAATTTCCTCCGTTTCGAACGCTAGTCGCATCAGAAGTATTGCTCAAGAGCTACTCAAAGAGTTCCCTGAAACAGAGGGAAAGTCGCAGCCAAGGCCCAAGCCAGAATCACTCCAAGACCCAGCCCCATCGCCATTGGTGAGCCTGTTCTGCGGCCCACGAAACTGCCCATGATGCCGAAGGTCAGATAGAAAAGCACGATCACAGGCAAGATGATCAGCAGAAACATCAGCCTTTCAAAATCAAGGGCAACAGCCACACCGAGCGACGCAAGAAAGGCCAATCTCAGGCCGAACCGCCGCACCCAATGCGACGCCCCGCCCTGCAAAAGGGTGGCATCGGCCAGCATCGCCAAAACCGCGCCAGGCAGGATCGCGGCGAGGACCAGCCAGCGTTGACCACTTGGCCAAAAACTCGCGACATAGCGATCAAGGATGCCACCAAAAAGCGCCAATCCGAATAGGGCCAGCAAGAGGCCAGCCAGAATGCCACGGCGTTCAGGGAAAGCGCCCGCCATAAGCAAGCCGAAGAGAACGAATGCGCCGTACACACCGAGATGCAGCGCAAGGTAATCCGCCACAAGAACGGGCAGGAATTGCAGATTTACCCCCGACAGAATCAGTGGCGTCAGACCCGCAGGAACCAAGGCCAGGATCCAGAAAACTCGCGCAGGCAGATCAGGCGCGGTCTGTCCTTGCGGCAAAATCTGCGCCATGGGAAGCGCAAGAAGAACGACCCCCAGCAAGGCCAGCGCAATCCAACCGCCAAGCGCAACAGCTGCGGCCTCGGGCCCGTTAATGGCAAAGCTTCGATCCAACCAATTGCGCGCCTCGGTGATCCCCGTTGGCGAATAAAGCACACCGACATGCTCAACCATCGGGGCAACGGCCGCGCGACGGGCAAAAGCAGTGGCTGGGTCGCCCACAGTTATGCCTTCGATGACGCCAGCCTCGGCCATGATGCGGCGCGCCTCGGTTCGCAGCGAACCCTCCCATTGGCCATTAATAATCAGCAGGGATTGTGGGGCATCCTCGGTCACAGCCTACGAGAACAGGGAAATCCCAACAATGGTTTCAACCCGAGTATCCGCGATGCCTTGCCTTACGACGATATCAGAGGCCATCGAATGCCCCAGAAGTGCGACACGGCCATCGGCGCGCGGCAATGACACAGCCCAATCAGTGACGCGGGCCGTTTGGTCCATCAGCAACCGCGTTGTCCCATCAAGCGAATTGACGTCGCCGCGCAGGGGTTGGCTATGCCGTCCATGCCCCTCGAAATCGAAACTCACCGTGATATAGCCCGCGCGGGCAAGGCCGATCTGATAGGCCGACATCAATTGGCGCGAGCCTGCAAAACCATGGGCGATAATCACAACAGGGCCAGCAGCATCCGCCCTTTGCATGAGAGTGACAGGGGTTTGATCAACCACGTCGTGGGTGATCTCCAACCCGATGCGGGGCTGCTCCAGCATAACCACGCCCGCCAAGATGGCGGCCAAGCCAAGCACCAATGCCAATGCATGCCATGGTTTCAACGGTTTCTACCCCAGTAACACTCCGTATGCGCACAGTAGCGGATCAAGGCCGCATGCCAAGGGCTGGAATAAAAGGGCCGAACATGGTCTATGCCGAAGAAATATAACTTGGATAAGACCTATGCAGATCGTCACGCTTTTTACTAATTCCAGCATGCATCTTGAGCCCGCTTTGGTCTCCTCTCTTCGCGATGCGCTTGGCGGAGGCGATGCAGTTTGGCTCGCCCCTGACCAAGCCGCGGAATTTGCTGTCGCGAAGCTGCCGAACCATCTGGACGAGATTTGGAAGAGCCTGCAATCCGAGGGCGTTGATCTTGTGGCGCAACCTGCTCAAGGCCGCCGCAAAAAGATGCTCCTCGCGGATATGGATTCGACCATGATCCAACAGGAATGCATCGACGAATTGGCGGCTGAAGCAGGCGTCGGTGAACGCGTTTCTGAGATCACGGCCCGCGCTATGAATGGCGAGCTGGATTTTGACGGGGCCCTGACAGAACGGGTGTGCCTGCTCAAAGGGCTTACTGAATCCGTGATCTCCGAGGTTTTGGAAAAGCGGATCAAATTGATGCCCGGCGGACCGGTTCTATTGGCAACAATGAAAGCAAATGGAGCTTACGCCGCGCTGGTGTCGGGCGGGTTTACCTCCTTCACCGCAGCGATTGCCGAAAAGCTTGGCTTTGATGAACATCGCGCCAATACCCTGCTGATCGAGAATGGCGTTCTGACAGGCGATGTTGGCCGTCCCATTCTGGGACGTGAGGCTAAGGTCGAGGCCTTGCATGACATCACCAATCGCCTCGGGATCGGTGTTGAAGATGTACTGGCTGTCGGTGATGGCGCAAATGATCTGGGGATGCTGCAATTGGCGGGTACGGGCGTGGCGCTGCATGCCAAACCTGCGGTTCAAGCACAGGCTCAACATCGCGTGAACCACGGCGATCTTACCGCTTTGCTCTATATCCAAGGCTATTCGAAATCGGATTTCGTGACAGCCTGATTTCCAAAAAGAAACCCCACCAAGCAGTTCCGCTTGGTGGGGCTTTTCTGTCTTAGCCTCAGCGATTACTCCGCAGGGACCGCTTGGCTTTCAATGCCAATCGGATGCGCCAGTTTATTGAGCATCTCTTTGGGGCAAACCTGCACAAAATTGTCTTTCTCAATCGCCCAATTCTGCAAAATCTCCTCGGCCTTACGGCTGTTGGTTTCTGCATAATGACGCTCGATCAGATCTTTGAGCTGTGCTTCCCAATGGTCAACGGTGACAGGGCAAGTGACCAAGGTTTCGGTGTTCATATTCACATCAGTCTGACCCTCAGGATCATAGAGATAGGCCATACCGCCCGTCATCCCTGCACCGAAATTCGCACCAATGCTGCCAAGGATCACGGCAACCCCGCCTGTCATATATTCACAGCCATTGGTGCCGCAGCCTTCAATCACCACTTTGGCACCCGAGTTGCGCACGGCGAAACGCTCGCCCGCGCGACCAGCCGCAAAGAGGTATCCATCAGTTGCGCCATAAAGCACGGTATTGCCGATGATCACATTCTCAGAGGCTTTCAACGGGCTCACCTGCGCAGGCCGCACCACAACGGTGCCACCAGACAGGCCCTTGCCAACATAGTCATTGGCATCGCCCGACACCTCAAGCTTCAAGCCAGGTGCCGCGAAGGCCCCAAGGGATTGGCCAGCCGAGCCTTCCAACTTGACCGTCAAGTGATCGGGCTGAAGCGTGTTGCGCATGCCAAAGGCCTGAACGATATGGCTTGACGTACGCGTCCCGATGGTGCGGAGCGTGTTTTGCACCGCATAGGAAAGCTGCATCTTCTCGCCCTCCTGCAAGAAGCGCGCGGCATCCGCCACGATCTGCGCATCCAGCGTGTCAGGCACCGCATTGCGGGGCTTGTTGCGATCATAAACGATCTTGTCAGCGCCATCGACGGTGATCAGCATCGGGTTGAGGTCAAGGTCATCCAGATGCGCGGCACCACGGCTGACCTGCGTCAGCAAATCAGCACGGCCAATCACGTCATCAAGGCTGCGCGCTCCGATGGAGGCCAGCAATTCACGCACTTCCTGAGCATAGAAGGTGATGAGGTTCACAACCTTATCGGCATTGCCCGTGAATTTTGCACGAAGGTCTTCATCTTGCGTACAAACGCCAACAGGGCAGGTGTTCGACTGGCACTGACGCACCATGATACAACCCATCGCAATCAGGGCAGCCGTGCCGATACCGTATTCCTCGGCACCCATCATTGCGGCCATGACAATATCACGACCTGTGCGCAGGCCACCATCGGTCCGCAGGGTGATACGGCTACGCAGGTTGTTCATCGACAAAACCTGATGCGCCTCGGTCAGACCCATTTCCCATGGCAGACCTGCATGTTTGATCGAGGTTGCAGGCGATGCGCCTGTGCCGCCATTATGACCCGAAATCAGGATCACATCGGCCTTGGCCTTGGCCACACCCGCAGCAATCGTGCCCACGCCCGAAGATGCAACCAGCTTCACCGTCACTTTACAGCGCGGGTTGATCTGCTTGAGGTCATAGATCAGCTGCGCCAAATCCTCGATCGAATAGATATCGTGATGTGGCGGCGGGCTGATCAAAGTCACGCCTTTGGTCGAATGGCGCAAACGGGCGATCAGATCAGTGACCTTCATACCAGGAAGCTGGCCGCCCTCACCGGGCTTCGCACCTTGGGCGACCTTGATCTCAAGCTCTTCGCAATGGTTCAGGTATTCGGCAGTGACACCGAAACGACCCGAAGCAACCTGCTTGATCTTGGCAGAGGGGTTATCGCCATTCGGCTCAGGGACGAAATGGGCAGGATCTTCACCCCCCTCGCCCGAGTCGGATTTGGCCCCGATCCGGTTCATCGCCACGTTCAGCGTTTTATGCGCCTCAGGGCTGAGCGCCCCAAGCGACATGCCCGGCGTGACAAAGCGCTTGCGGATCGAGGTGATGCTTTCCACCTCCTCAATCGGCACAGGCGCACCAAGCGATTTGATATCCAGCAAATCACGCAGATGGATCGGCGGGTTGCTCCGCATTTTGGCGGAATACTGCTTCCACATCTCGAAGGAGGCTTTGTTACAGGCCATTTGCATCAAATGCATGGTCTGCGCTTCCCACGCATGGGTCTCGCCCGAGCGGCGGGCTTTGTAGAAACCGCCAATCGGCAACACGCTTTCGCCGCGCAACCAGCCCTTTGCATGGACCTCTTCGACCTTCTTCTGAAGGCCCGACACACCAATGCCGGAAATGCGCGAGGTCATGCCGGGGAAATATTCAGCAACCATGGCGCGGCTCAGGCCCACGGCCTCAAAGTTCAAGCCACCGCGATAGGAGGAAATCACCGAAATGCCCATTTTGGCCATGATCTTCAACAGACCCTGATCAATCGCGTTGCGATAGCGTGCCATCGCTTCGGTCAGGGTGCCATCAATCAAACTACGCTCGATGCGGTCGGCGATACTGTCTTGCGCGAGATAGGGGTTAACAGTGGTTGCCCCACATCCCACCAGCACCGCGAAATAATGCGGGTCGATACATTCAGCCGAACGCACATTGATCGAACAGAATGTCCGCAATCCTTTGCGTGTCAGCCAGCTATGGACAGCACTGGTTGCCAGAATGATTGGCATCGGCACTTTGCCGTCATCCTGAAAACGATCCGTCAGGATGAGATGGCCCGCGCCCGAACGTACGGCATCCTCGGCCTCGGCTCTGATGCGCGCCAAACCTTCGCGAAGGCTGCTCGCCTCGCCGCCCGCAGGGAAGGAACAATCGATGGTCACAACGGATTCACCGAAATTCTTCACCATCTCTTCGAATTGCGCATTGGCCACAAAGGGGCTGTCGAGGACCAGAATTTCAGTCTGGCTCGAATCCTCGTCCAACACATTCTTGAGGTTGCCGAACCGCGTCTTCAGGCTCATGACGCGGTATTCGCGCAAGCTGTCGATCGGCGGGTTGGTCACCTGACTGAAGTTCTGGCGGAAGAAATGGCTCAGCGGGCGATACATGGCAGACAGAACCGCACTTGGCGTGTCGTCACCCATGGAGGCCAGCGTCTCTTTTCCGTCCTCAACCATAGGCGCGAGGATCTGTTCCAGCTCTTCGATGGAATAGCCCGCCGCAACCTGCCGTTTCCGCAGCTCGGAACCGCTGAAGATTGCGGTTTCGCTTAGGCCTTCGGTTTCTTTGGCGAGATCGGTGATCTTGCCAACCCAATCCCCAAAGGGCCGTGCCGAGGCAAGCGCATCCTTGATTTCAACATCATGGAACAGGCGCTGGTCCTGCATATCAACGGCGATGATCTGCCCTGGACCAAGCGCGCCTTTCTCGACGACGGTCGCCTCATCGACGGGGACCATGCCCGCCTCGGACCCTGCGATCAGCATGCCATCCCCCGTCACGACATAGCGCATCGGGCGCAAGCCGTTTCTGTCGAGGCCTGCGCAAACCCAACGCCCGTCGGTCATCGCCAAAGCGGCGGGGCCGTCCCATGGCTCCATCACGGAATTGCAATAGGAATACATATCCTGCCATGCCTGAGGCAATTCGCTGGCGGTCTGGCTCCATGCTTCGGGGATGAGCATTGTTTTGGCCATCGGCGCATTGCGCCCTGCACGCACCAGAACCTCAAAGACCGCATCAAGCGCCGCAGAATCCGAGGAACCTTGCGGGATGATCGGTTTGATATCCTCGGCCATCTCACCGAAATAGGTGGAGGCCATGCGGATCTCATGGCTTTGCATCCAGTTTACATTGCCTTTGAGCGTATTGATCTCGCCATTATGGGCCAACATGCGGAACGGCTGCGCCAACCACCATTCGGGGAAGGTGTTGGTCGAATACCGCTGGTGATAGATCGCAAAGGCGCTTTCAAAGCGTTCATCCTTCAAATCGGGGTAGAACTCGGCCACATCCTGCGCCAGCATCATGCCTTTATAGATGATCGAACGGCAGGAGAGCGAGCAGAGGTACAGCCCCTGAATACCAGCCGCGACAGCCGCTTTTTCGATGCGGCGGCGGATGACATAAAGCTCGCGCTCGAAGGCTTCGTGATCGATGCCTTTTTCGTTGCGGATAAGAATTTGTTCAATCTCGGGGCGGGTCGCGTTGGCCTTCTCACCCAAGACAGAATTATCCACGGGAACATGACGCCAGCCATAGATGTAATGGCCCATTCGCAGAACCTCGGATTCCACGATGGTACGGCACCGCTCCTGCGCGCCGAAATCCGAGCGGGGCAGGAAGACTTGGCCCACAGCAATCAAACGGTCGGTCGAAGGCTCATGCCCTGTGCGGCGCACCTGATCATAGAAGAAATTGACGGGAATCTGCACATGGATACCAGCGCCATCGCCTGTCTTGCCATCAGCATCAACAGCACCACGGTGCCAGATCGCTTTCAATGCGCTGATGCCGTTATCGACAACCTGACGAGAGGCTTTGCCATCAATGGCCACAACAAGACCAACACCGCAGGAGGAATGCTCCTCGGTTGCGTCATACATGCCATTTTCGGCCATCCATGCGCGCTTGGCTTCCTCGGCCGCGGCCCAGTTTTCATCATACTTGGTCATCTTCGTCACCTTTCCTTCGGTGCCCGCAATACTGGCGGGGACGTGCCTTGCTATGCTTTGCCTGTCCGATATCCGGATCAGGACATGATTTCTCCGCAGTCGTAGATCGGCTGCGTTGTCAGGAAACCGGGCTCACCGGGTTCTGCGAATTCTGCGGGGCTGTTATCGTATTCAAAGGTTTCGCCCGACGGCAAAGTTACCGTCTCGATCCCTCCAAAAAACAAACGCCATTCCCTGCTGACAAATTGATTGCCCGAGGTTTGCCGCGCGCCCTCGCCCGTGCCGTATTCATAGGCAAAACTGGTGACTTCCAGTTCATGCCCGTCGATCACGACGGTATCCCCAGTCAGGGAATCAAAGCCCGTGTAATCGCGCTGTTGAACCGCCCCGTCCTGTTCACGGATCAAGGAAAACACCATCGAATCCGCGCCCGTCTCAAGCAGCTCCGTCATGCTGGCCGGATCTTCTTCGGGTTCGATCAGCTCGCTTTGGCCACCCGAGCGCAGATCCCAGCTTCGCAACCAGCGAAACTCGCTATCTGTATAGGACAGATAGAAGGGGCCATCGCCATCGGCCATCAAACGCCAGTGATGGCCTTCTGGATCAGCCTCGCAAATCCAGTTATGCGACACGGTGCAGCCACGGTTTTGTGTGGTCAGATAGGCGGTGCAACCAGCGGGTGGCGTAAAGGTCGAGGCCGAGTTTTGCGCCTGCACTGGCATGACCGAGGCCGCAAGACCAAGCACCGCGGAAAACCCCGCAGCGATTGATGTCTTGCAAATTGCCAAGTTCCAGTCAGCCATTTCGACCTTTTCCAAATCAGGTAGCGGGGCATCCCCTGCGGGAGAGTTGCTTATTCAGCAGCGACGCTTGCAGTGGTGAACACTTTCTCAAGGATCGCATCCGCCGCCTCACGACCATCGCGGATCGCCCAAACAACAAGGCTTGCGCCACGCACGATGTCACCAACAGCAAATACATTCTCGAGCGCGGTTTCATGCGTGCGGAAATTCGCCTTGATCGTGCCCCAGCGGGTCACTTCCAATTCAGGTGTATTCCACAGGCTTGGCAGCGCTTCTGGCTCAAAGCCCAAGGCCATCACAACGATATCCGCCTCTTCGACGTAATCCGCACCCTCGATAATCTCGGGGCTTTGGCGGCCTGTCGCGTCAGGCTGTCCAAGGCGCATTTTCTGCACCATCACGCCGTCAACCTTATCACCAGTGAAGCCTTTGGGCGCAGTCAGCCAGACAAATTCAACGCCTTCTTCTTCGGCATTGGCCACCTCCCGCTGCGAGCCGGGCATATTCGCGCGGTCACGACGATACAGGCATTTGACGCTGGACGCGCCCTGACGGATCGCGGTGCGAACGCAATCCATGGCTGTATCACCGCCACCGATCACGACAATCTTCTTGCCCTCGGCATTCAACTCACCGCTATCGAACTCGGGCACATCATCGCCAAAGCTCTTGCGGTTGGAGGCAGTCAGATAATCCAGCGCGCGGATCACACCCTGTGCGCCAACGCCGGGCGCTTGCAGATCACGGGATTTATAGACGCCCGTGGCGATCACGATAAAATCATGCTTGGCGCGGATATCCTCGAAACTGATATCGTCGCCGATATTGCAGTTCAGAACGAATTTAACACCGCCATCTTCCAGCAATTTATTGCGGCGCATCACGACAGGCTTTTCCAGCTTGAAGCCGGGGATACCATAGGTGAGCAACCCGCCCGCACGGTCATAGCGGTCATAGATCGTCACCTGCAGACCCGCGCGGCGCAAACGATCAGCAGCGGCCAGACCACCGGGGCCAGCGCCGATGATCCCAACCGATTCTTCACGCTCCACCGATGGGGCGATTGGCATGACCCAACCTTCATCCCACGCGGTATCGGTGATGTATTTCTCGACCGAGCCAATGGTGACGGTGCCATGGCCCGATTGCTCGATCACGCAATTGCCTTCGCACAAACGGTCCTGCGGGCAAATGCGGCCACAAATCTCTGGGAAGGTGTTGGTCGCTTGGCTGATCTCATAGGCTTCCTGCAAGCGGCCTTCCGCTGTCAGTTTCAGCCAATCGGGGATGTTATTGTGCAGCGGGCAATGGCTCTGACAATAAGGCACACCGCATTGGCTGCAGCGTCCGGCCTGTTCGGCCGCTTTCTCACGCGCATATTCCCCGTAAATCTCACCAAAATCCTGTTTACGCGCTTCGGCTGCGCGCTTCTCAGGTGTATCTTTGGCTACCGACACGAATTTCAACATGGGTTGCTTGGCCACGGAACTTCTCCCAAAATCTTCGAGCTGGTCTTATATCGGGCTGAAATACAATAAAAGACATAATTGCTGACCTATTAAAGAGTTTTAATGTGTTGTGGAACAAAAAGTCACGCCTGAATGCCAAATATAGGTCAATATGACTGCACTAAAATAAGAATCGCGTCTTAAAAACAACAAGTTACAAAAGCGAAAAACTGGGGTAGTTAACGAAGCTATGAGCATATTCCACCTTTTCCTTGTCGCCCTTATTCAGGGCCTGACCGAATTCCTGCCGATCTCCTCCTCAGGGCATCTTATTCTTCTGCCGAATCTGACGGGGATGGAGGATCAAGGGCAGGTTATTGATGTGGCCGTTCATATCGGCACGCTTGGCGCGGTTATCCTGTATTTCTGGAAAGATGTGCGCGAGGCGTTTTTCGGCTCTTTCAGGCTGATCCAAGGCAAGGTCGACACACGGGGTGCCTTCTTGGCTCTATGCCTTTTGATTGCGACTGTGCCTGTGGTGATTGTGGGGCTCATCCTCAAACTGACAGGGTTCGAGGATATGTTGCGCTCCATGGCGGTGATCGGCTGGACGATGCTGATCTTCGGGATCGTGCTGTATTGGGCGGATCGCGTTGGCGCGCAGTCCCGCGAAGCCGAAAGCTGGACGCTAAAACACGCCCTAATCATGGGGCTATGGCAGGCAATCGCACTTATCCCCGGAACTTCGCGCTCGGGCATCACCATTACGGCAGGTCGTTTTCTGGGCTATTCGCGTGAAAGCGCCGCCCGCTTGGCGATGTTAATGTCGATCCCGACGATCATCGCATCAGGTGTGCTGTTGGGGGCAGAAGTGATTTCGACGGCCGATGCGGCGGTCGCGCGCGACGGGGCTATCGCGGCAGCTTTGGCCTTTGTGGCAGCATTAGCCGCGCTTGTCTTCATGATGCGCCTGCTCAAAACCATCAGCTTCACCCCCTATGTCATTTACAGGGTGATCCTCGGTTTGATCCTGTTGGGCATCGCCTATAGCTAGTCGCGCAAGTTGCGTGCGCTTTCCTTAATGTCGGAATATTGCCCACCCGAGCGATAGGGCCAGAGATATTCATCCAACACCGCCTCGGCACCTGTTGGTGTAATGCCAAGATCCGCAAAGCCGCGCATCTCAGGGCCAACCACATTATCATTGGCAAGCTGCACTGCCTGATCACGGGTCAAAAGACCGTTCTTGATCAACCCGAAGCTGAGCGTTTGAAACAGATCAAGCGATGTTCCCATAAGGCGCGCCACGAAAAACGGCACATTCAGGATAAGACGGCGACGTCGGATCACTTCCAGCATCATCTGCATCATGGCGCGGAAGCTGAGCACCTCGGGACCGCCCAATTCATACACACCGCCCTCGGACGTTCCCAGAACACCTTTGACGGCGGCTTGGGCCACATCATCCACATAGACGGGTTGGAATTTTGTATCAGCCCCCACAACTGGCAGGATCGGACCCATCCGTGTCATGCCCGCAAAGCGGTTGAAGAACTGGTCTTCAGGGCCAAACACGATAGAGGGGCGCAAAATCATGGCATCGGGGAAGGCTTCAAGCACGGCCGCTTCGCCGAGGGCCTTGCTACGCGCATAGCCGCTATTGCTGGTCTCATCGGCCCCGATCGCCGAGATATGCACCAAGCGGGTCGCGCCTTCTTCTGCCGCGATCCGCGCGATACGGCCTGCCCCTTCGGCCTGCACCGCATCAAAACGATTCTTTCCGGTTTCCGCCAGAATGCCCACGCAATTCACAACCGCATCCGAGCCCATAAGTGCCGCGCGCACCGAGGCATCATCGCGGATATTTGCAAAAACAGGTTCGACCTGACCGACGACACCGTAAGGGCGCACAAAAAGCGCTTCATTCGGACGGCGGACAGCAACGCGAACGCGCCATCCTTCTTTCGCCATACGGCGGGCCACATAGCGGCCAACAAATCCTGATCCGCCAAAGATCGTTACAAGTTTCGACATGGGGCAAGGTCCTTCGGTCTTAAGTTGGGGGAGTGATACGCCCGTGACGCCCATGGAACAAGGCGCAATTCGTCCCAAAAGCCCGCCTTTTTGCACTACCCAAGGGTTAAGCGGCCATAGGCTTGGGCCTGAGAAACATTCGGGTCAATCAGATGCGACCCGTAAAGACGGCTTTCGCGCCGATCAGCACACCCCGACCAGCGCATCCCTGCCAAAACGAATGAATTTAGCGCAACCTTACAAAACGGGCAAAGGTCCAGTTGACAGGGGGCGGAGGCCGCTATATCAGCCGCTTCCACGACACCTGCCCAGGTGGCGGAATTGGTAGACGCGCTAGCTTCAGGTGCTAGTGTCTGTATGGACGTGGAGGTTCGAGTCCTCTCCTGGGCACCACTCTTCTCGACCGAATTGAAAGAGAGGCTGTTGTGACAATCCATTTCTATAAAAACGACCTGCCAGATGGTCTGGACCTTGGGCCTAGTGTGGCGATTGATTGCGAGACGATGGGTCTCAACCCGCATCGCGACCGCCTTTGCCTCGTGCAGATGTCCTCGGGCGATGGCAACGCGCATCTGGTGCAGATTGCCAAAGGCCAGTCCGAGGCTCCAAACCTTGTGAAGATGCTCACCGATCCTTCGGTGTTGAAGCTTTTCCATTTCGGCCGCTTTGACATCGCTGTTCTCGATCACACCTTTGGCGCGCTCACCGCGCCTGTGTATTGCACCAAGATTGCCTCGAAAATGGTGCGCACATTTACGGATCGACACGGGTTAAAGAACCTCTGTCAGGAATTGGTGGATGTCGATATTTCCAAGCAACAGCAAAGCTCGGATTGGGGCGCAGACACCCTGAACGACGCCCAGAAAACCTATGCCGCGTCCGATGTCCTCTATCTGCACCGCATCAAGGACGAGCTGGATCGCAGGCTTGCCCGCGAGGGACGCACCGAATTGGCGCAGGCCTGTTTCGATTTCCTACCAACCCGCGCACGCCTTGATATCGCGGGATGGCCCGAAATCGATATCTTCTCGCATTAAAGCCAGATGCCGGGGTCGAACCGATATTCCCAAGTTGTGTCTTATGTGAAGATCGTGCTTCCGATCATCGCAATCGGATTACTTTCGACCCTGTTCCTGCTATCCCGCACGCCTGACCCTGAAAGGGCAATTCCCTTTGCCAATGTCGATCTGGAAGAACTGGCGCGGGAACAAAGGCTAGGCAGCCCGCGCTATGCTGGCACCACAAATGCAGGCCGCGAAGTGGTGGTTGTGGCGGAAACAGCCGTACCCGTGGATGGGCAGTTGGACCTGATTTCCGTAGACACCCTCGATGCACGGATCGAGCTGGATGATACACGTTTCGTGGATATCACATCGCTTCAAGGGGTCATCAACCTTGAGACGAATATCGCCGATTTATCGACAGATGTCGAAGTGGCCGACTCCACGGGATATACCCTCGATACAGAAAATCTCTTGGTTAATTTCAGAGAGTTTGCCATGTCTTCCCCTACAGATGTGGTAGTGGAAGGACCCGGATTTCATCTGGAAGCAGGCTCGATGGACCTTTCGGGCGCCGAAGGGGCGCAGGTTCTGATTTTCAACGGCGGTGTGAAAGTGCTATACCAGCTGGATAACTAAGGACCACCATGCGTATTTTATCCGCGACTATCGCTTTATTCCTGTTTATCGCCAATGCGGCCCTCGCCCAAATCCAAGTCGGTTTCGGGGGAACAGAGCATAATTCCAGTGATCCGATTGAAATCACCTCCGACAGTCTTGCCGTTAATCAGGAAGATGGCACTGCAACCTTCATCGGCAATGTGATTGCCGTGCAGGGCGATCTGCGGATGGCGGCGGCAGAAATTCTGGTGGTTTATAATCTCGATGACCAAGGCAACACGCAGGATGTGCGTGAAGTGATCGGCAGCGGCAGCGTGTTGATCACCCGCGGAACCGAGGCTGCCGAAGGTGACCGCGCCGTTTATGAAGTAGCCGAAGACCTGCTGACCATGACAGGCGAGGTACTGGTGACGCAAGGAACAGGTGCCGTCTCGGGCGAGCGCTTGGTGGTGAATATGCTCACTGGTGTTGGTGCCGTCGATGGCGGACGCGTGCGGACGGTTTTGCAGCCGCAGGATGCATCGGAGTGAGTGGAGCGCAAACATCGCGTCCCGAGTTGACGGTAGCGGAAGGCCAACAAGGCCTGCATGTCACCAATTTGCGCAAAAGCTATCGTAAACGGCCTGTCATTCGCGATGTGACGATGACGCTCAATCGTGGTGAAGTGGTCGCCCTTCTGGGGCCGAATGGCTCGGGCAAAACCACAAGCTTTTATTCGATTGCGGGTTTGATCAATGCCGATGGTGGCAGCGTTGTGCTTGATGGCAGGGATGTGACCTTGCTGCCGATGTATCGCAGAGCGAAAGCGGGCATCGGCTATCTCCCGCAGGAAATGTCGATTTTCCGTGGCCTTTCCGTGGAGGATAACATCCTCGCGATTCTCGAGATCACCGAGAAAGACCGCACCAAACGCATGGATCGTCTGGAGGAGCTTCTCTCGGAATTTTCCATCGGCCATTTACGGCGTGCCGCAGCGCTTTCGCTGTCGGGCGGTGAGCGTCGCCGCGTCGAGATTGCGCGCTGCTTGGCCTCTAACCCGCGCTATGTGCTGCTGGACGAACCTTTCGCGGGCGTTGACCCAATTGCCGTTGGTGATATCCGCGCGCTGGTCTCCGATCTGAAAAAGCGCGGGCTTGGCGTGTTGATCACCGATCACAATGTACGTGAGACGCTTCAGATCGTGGACCGCGCCTATATCCTGCATGATGGCAAGATCCTGATGAGCGGCACCGCCGATGAAGTGGTGGAAGATGAAAACGTCCGCCGCGTCTATCTGGGCAAGAGTTTCCGCATGGGTTAACGGCCCTGTGCCGTTACGCGTTTTTGCCAGACCATCCTCTTTGCGTTGACAGACTCACCAATTTCGTCGCCAAATGCTTGGGATGATCGACGTTGACCATCCCACAGCCCTCTCTCCTCACGGTCGCCAAAAGCGCCCGATTAGATGCAGTCAGGCGGATGATAGCCAAACATCATTATTTCCCAATCACAGCCTGACGCGTGTTTTGCGCTCGGGTTTTTATTTTTTGGAGGACACATGCGTTACCAGATCAGTGGCAGGCAAATCGATATCGGCGAAGCGCTTCAAATCCACGTAAAGGAGAGCCTCGATATTGCGGTTTCAAAATACGCAGGGCGCCCGACAGACGCCAATGTGGTTTTTTCCAAAAGCGGGCATGAATTTGTGTGCGAAGCGACCATCCATCTCTCGACGGGTCTCACCGCTGCAGCAAAGGCAAATGACAATGAAATCTATGGTGCGTTCGACAAATGCAGCGCCAAAATGGAGAAGCAATTGCGCCGCTATAAGCGGAGATTGAAGGACCACCACAAGGAGCGGCAGCAGCCAGTTGAACTTTTCGCGGCTTCCTCGTATATCCTCGCGGGAACAGACGAAGACGAAGATCAGGACGACACCGGCTCAATGCAGCCCATCATCGTAGCCGAGATGGAAACCAAAATTCCGTCTCTCTCGGTGGGTGAGGCAGTTCTCCAGATGGAGATCAGCGGTGCACCTCTTCTTATCTTCCGGAACGAAAAGCATAATGCGGTGAATGTGGTCTACCGCCGAGATGATGGAAATTTCGGCTGGGTTGATCCCAAGTAGAATGAATGCGCCTGATTTGGCGTGAGTTAGAGGGTAATATGGAACTGGTTAATCTGCTTGAGCCAAAAGCCGTAAGGGTCATGGCGGATATTTCGAGCAAGAAGCGCTTGATGCAGTCCATCTCAGAAATCGCGGAAGGCCTGATTGGCCTTCCTGCCCCTCAAATCCTCGACGCCTTGCAGGAACGTGAAAGCCTCGGGCCAACTGGGGTCGGCCATGGCGTGGCTTTGCCACATGCACGCCTTCCCACACTGACCCGCGTAACCGGCGCGTTTCTGAAACTGGAAAAGCCGATCAATTTCGATTCGGCAGATCGCCAACCTGTCGATCTGGTCTTCGCCTTGTTTGCGCCAGTGGAAACAGGTGTTGAGCATCTCAAGGCCTTGGCGCTGGTATCGCGCACCTTACGGGATCAGGCCCTTTGCGAAAAACTGCGGGCCAATTCCGATGCGGCCACCCTGCACACTCTTTTGACGAATACCGAAGCCGTCCAAGCGGCTTAAACAGTCACTTCGCCTTCCAGCGAGAATACCCGAAATTCATGTAATCCCGCCGATAGGCCTCCATTGCGAGGTCTTCGATCTCTTTGTCATGGATATCGGCAAGCGGGATTGTGCTGCTTGGCACAGGACCATCAAAGGACGCATCAGCATGGCCTTGCGCCATCGCAAGGGCGGGCAAAGCGAAAGGGGCTTCTTCCTCGCGGATCACGAGATCAGGGAATTTCACCTGTGACATTCCCTGCAAAATCGCGGTTTGGGATGCCCAAGCCTGTTCGACATCCAAACCTGTTTGCCCCGCCAGATTGCCTTTTAGGAAGGTCAGAAAAACCGTGAAGGCGGCTTTTTGCTCAGCTGCGGTGAAATCAGGGCCCGGGCCTTTCTCGGGAATGGGAAGGCCATATTTATTGCGTAGCACGCGGCGCGTATTGGCATAAGCTGGCTTGCCTTGCGGTAGGATATATTGGTTGAACACGTCATAAGCACGCACAAGCGGGTGCCGAATGACCGTAAAGCTCCGATACCCCGAATGGGACCGCATCCATTGACGAAGATCCTTTTGGTTCATCTTCGTTCTGAGCTGATCCTTGGAAACGCTATCCACCGAAGCCAGCCAACCCGTCACCGCATCGGCCATGCTTCCCTTGATCGGCATATAGAGAAGCCCCGTTTTTGGCGCGGCGACATAACCCGGAACAGCGGCTTGGCGCGTGGGCTCGAAATTCGGCGTGCGCGTCAGATCAAATGTGTCGATCTTGCCCAAATCCGCGACCATCTCATCATAGTTGGAAACCTTCTTTTCCAAGCTTTGCGGGTTTTGCTTTTTCAGCTTGCCCGATGTAGCGGAAAGCTTGTGCTTTGACCCAAGAAAGCTGGCCAAGCCATTGATGATATCGACATCATTGATGTCTTCATAACGGATGTAAAAAGCGCTCTGACCCGTGGTTTGAAGCCCGCGCTGCACCTTCAATTGGAAGGCTTGTAGCTTGGCGACCATCTCCTCGAATTCATCGATCTTGAACTCGATCTCGGCGCTTTTCTGATGCTTCATATCCGTCAGGCGCCATTGCCCCGTTTCGCCCGCGATCTTGCGTGACACATAACTGTCGAGCGGGTTTCGGGTGAGGATGATCTTGGCGACCTTCGGGTCCGGCAAAATACGCTCGAGGACGCGTGGGTCATGGTCGTGGAAGAACCTCAAACCGGGCAATCCGTCAGTATTGGCCAGCATCCCGTCAAAAACCTTTAGCGGGTCCTTTTCGCGGCCATCCATATCAATGCCGAACATCTCGAAGGTTTTGTGATGCCCCATGAAGCTGGGGTTATAGACCTCACCATAGGAATGAACATCTTCCAGCTCATTCAGGGTGGCTTCCAGATAATTGGACCCAGTCCGCATCTCGGCGAACATCACAAAAGCCTCAAAGCGATTGGACATAAATTTACCTTACCAAATAAGGGCGGCTGGCCTCGGAAATAGACTTAGGTTCCGCATTGTTGACGGGAAAATCACCCATGACGAATGGCTTCATGCCTTGGTTTTTCAAATTCTGGAGAAACTGCCCGAACCCATCAAGATTGGCCATTTTGGGCGCTTCGGTCAGCCGCATCGCGGCAGGTCCATCAATCGCATCCAGAATGGATTGCAGGTTCTCCATCGGCTCTTCAATAAATTCTGCCAAACTCCAAATCCTGACCTCGGAGCGGTTCTGCACATGGCGCAGCAAATTGAGGAATGCCACTTCCTTTTGCTGAAGGATCGCGGCTTCCTTGCGGATTTCATCGAAATTCTTGTTGGACGCAAAAAGAGGGATCGCCCATGCACCCGTGATCACCGAGATCTGCGCATTGGTGTCCGCCGCCATAAACTTTGTGATCTTCTGGTTGTCACGGGGGCTGAACTGAAAGCATTGCCGCTCACCTCGGGTGTTCCAGATCAGGCTGCATAGAAACGCGGGCGCGTTGTAGTCGCGCAGCAAAGGTGCGCTGCTCAAGCCACCTGCATAGACATCGGAATTTCCCGCAAAACGCGCTTTGACGGGATCAAAGAGATTGCCATGAACACGGTTCCCCAAACGGCGCGACAGCCAAGGTTCGAAATCCTCGAACAGGTCATTAAAGCCTTGGAATACCGAATAGGGCGCACAGGTCTTGCCATTCTCCCAATCCCAATTGGGAAAGCGGCTTTGCATATAAAGGCCCGCGCGGCCGCGGGTGCGCCGCTCCAAGGCTTTGGCAAAGACACGGTCAATCTTGCTTGGCGCAGGCTCGGCCATTTGCGAGCCTGTATGCTCGGGGCTCAGGAAAGTATCGAAAAGCTTATTGGCGTTCGGCCATATTTTCCGCGCCACAAAACAATCCGAACGTTTCAAGAGATGCAGGTGGTCATCATAGAAAACATGCGGTTTGCCCTGAAAGTCGAACTTCGACAGGGTCAGGGACCTGCTTTCGATATTGCGGGAATATTTGCGCGCCAAGGTCTGGAAATAGCTTTCATCAGGAATCCAGGACAGCTTGAAATAGGCATCATGCGCGCGGCGTTTCGGGTCTTGCAAAATGGCCGATAGGGTTTGGCGTGTCAGGCACCACCACTGGCTTCCCAGATGCGGATGAACCCCGTCAGGGATCTTGCGCTTGAAACCAATATTGCGCTGCAACTCAACATATCTGTCAAAAAGATAGCGGTTCTTTTTCCACGAGAACGGGAAACGGAACATAAAGCGTTCCTGATTGAGGCCGCCAACCGTCCATTCAACATCCTCGGTGGTCACGCTTTCGATGAAATCCGTTTTCGGACGCACCGCAAGATAGTCACGCAGCTCGTTCACAGGCCGCAGCGGAAGACAGGAGCCGCTGGCCAGAAACACATGCCGGACATTGGGAAACTCGGCCAGCATCACTTCCGAGGCGGTTTGCGTTGCCGCAACCAAGGACCATGTCCCCCATTCGCAACGATGTCGCTTGGAAAACATCACATTCGGAAGGTCAGACAGCCCGCGTTTGAAATCATTGAAATTCTGCCGCGACACGCGGCGATCCACATGGATGACAACGGGGCAGTCATTCTCGGCCCAATTGCGCGCCACCTGTGACGCACGCCCCAAGGCGGTGTGACAAAGCATGATAAACCCGACGCTCATGCCCAGTTTCCTTTGGACATAAGACCCAGAATTTCGAGCTGGCGCCAATTGATATACCGCTCGGACCATTTGGTCCAAAGATCAGGATGCTCGGCAAGACGCTCGTGATAGGCAAGGTATTCGTGGCTGTTTGCGTAATGCTGGCGGCGTTTGAGTTCTTCGCTGGCCTTGTCCCCAAAGGTATCGATGAATTTGGCATGCATCAAAACACCAGACGTCTTCTCGCCACCCCATTCGTCATAAACGAGGTTCAAACCGCGCGGCAAAAGCATGTGGGTTGAGCTGGCAAAGGTGTAGGATTTGCTCCATTTCACCAAGGGGATTTTATTCAGCGCAGGCGCACGTTTGGGGTTTTCGGTAAAGAAAGACCGCGCACGCGGGCCACCTTGAATCCACAGGTTGCCGTAATCCCAATTCCGTTGGATCGTGTAATTTCCTGAATCGAACCAGCAGGCGATATTGAACGGGTTTTCGCCATCCTGATAGGTCTGCGCGTCGATCGGCCCTTTGGGATACATATCAAGCAGCATTGCACCAAAAGACTTGACCGATGACGCATCCAGCCAATCCGTCAAAGCAGGGATCGGGCGCGTGTCATAGAAGGGGTAGACGAGGAATTCGTCAGGGTCGACCACAAGGCACCAATGCCCGTCGGCATAGTGGCGCAGAAGGTAATTCTGCCAATCAATCCCAAAACGAGATCGCTTATAGCTGGCATCCGTAGACCAAACCGAGCAATCGGGTTGTTGGGCCAACATCTCCCGCGTGCCATCATTGCTTTGGTTATCAACAAAGAAAAAATGCGAGACGCCGCGTTCACGATAATACTCAAGGAAGTATTTCAAGCGGACTTTCTCATTGCGCAGGGTCACGAAACACAACACATCCGTTTTCCGGATTTTAGACGTGCGATCAGCCACGCAAACCAACTGCCTGCCCTTACGTTGGGCACGCAGCAGATATTTCTTGCGTTTAAGGCGCAGTTTATAGCGACCAAGCGCCGACATTAATTGCCTTTCTAAGCGTCCCGCATAATGCCGCTGAGAGCGACATCCAGCTTCTCAAAATGATCATCCCAAGTCGGAAAATTCATATTCGATTCCACTGGTGCAAAAACAGTACCAGAACATAGTTGTGTAATCGTTTGCGCCCAAGAATACGTGTCCGATACATCAAGGTAAACGGCTCTGTCACCGATGGTTTCCTTTAACACTGGCAAATCAGCGCATAAGGGCAACACTCCGTCTTCCAGCGCCTCCAGCGGGGGGTAGCCAAACCCCTCGGCAAGGCTGGGAAAAAGCAAGGCGCGCGCATCCGTGATAAGAGCCCGCGCCTGACCGTCAGGCAGGGCGCCATGCTCGAATATCGCCTTCTCTTTGAGGGGGTGGTGATCAAGGCGATCAAAAACATCTTCATTCTTCCAGCCACGGCGGCCAATGATGTGCAAATAGGGCAGGTCATCCGCATTCATCTCTTGCGCCAGAATATCCCAGACATCCAAGAGAAGCGCGTGGTTCTTACGTGGCTCGAGCGTTCCGAGGGCGACGAAATAAGGTCTGTCCATAGGCGCATTTGGCGGCGCTTCTCCCTTGGCAGGTCGATCCACCATACCGAGATGGGCCACTGCAACGGGAATATCCAAATCAACAAAATAGTCTCTAATATGCTGTTTCGTATCGTTTGAATTGGCAATGAGCAGATCAGCATGGGTGCGCAGATTGGTAAGCATACGTTCAAACCGCGCAGCGGACCCGCCCGCAACCAAACTCGGATGCTGGATCGGAATAAGATCATGGATCATTGCGGCAATACCTGCGCCCGCTTGGGCCATAGCCGCCAAGCTGTTTTGGGAAAGATTACTCTGCCCGACATTCAGATATATGGTTTTGGGTGGCAGGCATTTGCGCAGAAGTCGCGGCAAAAACTGCGGCAATGCACTGCCGATTTTCAAAGGCCTCAGGCTGCCTTCTGTGCGGTGCCGCTCATTTCCGGCCTTTCCGAACAGACGTGAGGCCAGATCAGCCTGACCAAGCGGTTCAACCCCATCGATCAGACGCGCGAGCCTTTCGCCCCCCTTGCGATCAAAGAGCAGATAGCCCCGTGTGGTCCGGCATAAAAAATATGGGACATTAACGCGGGACAAAACCCAAGTCAGATAGGCCCGTTCAACACGGTCCACACCACTCAAAGCACCAAGACCCACGCGGCTTACCAGCCGCGTGATGTCCAGACAAATTGGGGAATGGGTCACTTCGGGAAAACCCTGACGACCTATTGGGCCGCGTTCTGCATCGCTGTGATTTCGTTCAGATACATTCCAAACTCATCACGCAGATCGGGGCGCGACAGGCCGAAAGCAACCGTAGCCTGCAAAAAACCCGCCTTGGAGCCACAATCAAACCGCTGGCCATGGAACCGGAAGCCATAGACATTGTCAGAGACTTCAATCTCACGCGCAATCGCATCCGTCAGCTGGATCTCACCGCCCGTGCCTGATTTGATCTTGTTCAGATTGCTCATGATATTTGGCGTCAGGATATACCGGCCAATAACCGCGAGGTTGGAAGGTGCCGTGCCCTCATCAGGTTTTTCAACCATTCCACGCACCGACACAACCGAGCCCATATCTTCCTTGATATCCAGAACACCATAGGCAGAAGCTTTTTCTGGCGGCACTTCCATCGCGGCCACCATATTGCCACCCGTCTCGGCATGCGCTTCGACCATTTGCTGCAAGCAAGGGGTCTCGGCTGCGATAACATCATCTGGCAGGATCACAGCAAAGGGTTCATTCCCCAAAAGCCGCCTTGCACACCAAACAGCATGCCCAAGCCCGAGTGCGCGATGCTGTCGCAAATAGGCAATTGCACCACTTTCCATATTGGTGGTCTTGAGCGTCTCAAGCATTTCGGTCTTGCCCTTTTTACGAAGGGCAGATTCCAATTCCGGCGAATGGTCGAAATAATCCTCAAGCGCGCTCTTGCCGCGCGAGGTTACGAAAATGAATTCCTTGATACCAGCGGCGCGAGCCTCATCGATCGCATATTGGATCAGCGGCCTATCAACCAAAGTCATAATTTCCTTAGGGATAGACTTCGTTGCAGGTAAAAATCTTGTCCCCAGACCCGCAACAGGAAAGATCGCCTTGCTAACTTTTCTCTTCATTCTTGAACCGCCATGAGTGCTGTTTATCGGTCCACTTGCAGAGCCCCAAACACCACATGCAGACAGGTTATTATTCTTGAATTCGTTAATACCTTCAAACCACAAAAATTAACAGCAATTTGGACTGCGGTTTTGTGAATATCTCATAAATTCGGCCTGAATTTTCTTATCCGCTCGATTTCGGCCTTCACCCGAGACCGAAAGCTCCAAAACTGAACTCTGCGCTTTTGACGGTCAGATCGGCCGAATTGACCCCCTCTTTGTTCCCAATACCCAAGGGTTTCAAAGGTCAGATGATGTGCCAGGGGAGTCAATTGAAGCAAGATAACGGTTGGGCGGAGGCCTTGCGCAGCCATTTCTGCTGCTTTCTTACGCAATTCATGCCTGTGCCGCCATCGACCCGACAAAACTCGGGTCTCACCCACTATTTCCCCCTCTGCCCGAAAGGGGCGAAAAGCCTCCGCCTCAGCAAAGGCGGGGTATTGCGCCAGATCACGTGTTTGTCCATCAGCAATACCCGCCTCCAGATCATCCATGAGTTGGCTATGACGCGACCCTGATAATTGACCCGCCTTTTCAAAGCGCGACAGGCGCACTTCCTGTTCCTTTTTGAATTCAGACAGCCTCGGCTCCATCTCGGCTGAGGGCGCATGTTTCCGCAAGAACACTGCCAGACTTGCCCCGATCTCAAACAAGGTTTTCGGAACACGGTTTTCTTGGCGCCGAGCGCTTTGTGCAAAGCCGTGATGCACGACAATATTAGTGTCAAACACGCAATTTAGAGACTGTTTTTGAAGGCGGATCGCCAGATCAGTCTCATCAAGATAAAAGCGCAGCGCCTCATCGAAACCGCCTAAATCACATAGCAGATTTCGGCGGATCGCGAGGTTTGTTCCATGAAGTTTCAGATAGGGGCCTTTGGCGCGTTCCGCGCCTCGGTAATCTCGCCCGAGATGATCAAAGCTCATCTCACCCCATTGCTCGGAAATTCCGTTTCGCCCAAGCACTTTGCCCGTAACCGCGGCGACCTCGGCATCCACAAAGCGGGCAAGCAAGCGATCAGCCCAGTTTTGCTCGGGCACGGCATCATCGTCGATAAAGGCAACAACTTCCCCACCTGCAAGAGCGATCCCTTGGTTGCGGGCTTTTGAGATGTTGGGTTCGCTCTGCTTGGCGGTCTTGATGCGCCCCGCGAAAGGCAGGGTTTTAATCGCGTCCAGACCAGCGCTATCCGCGACAACAACAATTTCGAACTGGGGCAAATCCTGCTGAGAAAGACCCACCAGACAACGACACAAAAGATCCGGCCGACCATGGCTTGCAACCACAACACTCAGCCGGAGAAGATCGCTCATGGTTGGTTCATGTCTTTCAACATGGCCTCAATGCGTGGAACATCTTCTGGATTGTTCAATTCCCAGAACTTCCGGCCTTTCGCCTCCACCTCGACGCAAAGAACCTTATGACCGTTTTCCAGAAAACGAAGCTGCTCCAGCCCTTCAAGCTGTTCAAGTGGCCCATGGCTCCAAGAAGGATAATCCGCCAGCGCGTCAGGCCTGTAAGCATAGACCCCGACATGATGGAAAACGGGCGTATCCGCATCATCAGCGTAGTCTTGAGAGGTAAAGGGCACGACTTCCTTGGAGAAATAGAGCGCGTGATGATCACCATCAAAGACAGCTGTTGTCCCACCAACGCGGCCAGCGGCACGATCAGCCTTCAGGGCTGACAGTGTCTCGCCATCGCAGCGCAACACTGGGGTGGCCAAACCAGCCTGAGGCGCATTGCGCAAACCCGCGATCAGATCTTCCAGAAACCAAGCGGGCGTCAGCGGCGCGTCGCCTTGCAAATTCACGATCATCTCGACATCACCGACAAGGCCAAGCGCCTCAGCACAACGTTCCGTGCCATTCTCGCAATCAGGCGAGGTCATGAGAACATCCGCGCCAAAAGCCTCTGCTGCCTCGCGGATACGATCATCATCAGTGGCGACATAAACAGCATCCACACCCGACACACCCTTTGCGGCATGCCAGCTTCTCTCGATCAGGCTTTGGGAAACACCTGTGGCACCGCGCAAAATGGCCAGCGGTTTTCCTGGATACCGCGTTGAGGCGTATCGCGCGGGGATAATGCAAACAACGCTCATGGGGTTTTCAACTCCACACCCTCGGCATGGGCAATAAAGAAGGAATTCTCATAGCCGGCTTTGCCATAGGCAAAGGTCGAATGATCATCGAAACGCACCATTTTCCCGCCCGCACCGCGCAAGACCGCATCGCCCGCTGCCGTATCCCATTCCATCGTGCGACCCAGACGTGGATAGAGATCAGCCTCACCTGTGGCGACAAGGCAGAATTTAAGGGAGGAGCCAGCGCTGGTCATATCAGCCACCGCATATTTCGAGATGTAATCATCTGTTGCCTGATCGCGATGGGATTTGGACGCCACCACCATCAAATTTGAATTATCAGGGCTGCGCACAGAGATTGGCTTTGTCGGCCCCTTGGTGACGGGATCAAACTCACCCGTTTCTTCAAGGCTTGCGCCCGTTGCATCTGTGTAAAACAAGCGGTCCTTGGCAGGGGCATAGACCACGCCACGCACCGGCACACCATCAAGGACAAGTGCGATATTCACAGTGAACTCGCCGCGCCGTTTGATGAATTCCTTGGTGCCGTCCAAAGGGTCTACAATTATGAAGTCACGAGCTGTCTGGTCATGGCTCTCGGCTTGTTCTTCGGTCACAAGCGCGATCTGTGGGAAAGCAGCGCGCAAACCAGCCGAGATTAATGCATCGGCAGCCTCATCAGCAGCCGTCACAGGGCTGTCATCGGATTTTACTTTGACCTCAAAATCATCTGCTTCATAGATATCCATAATCTTTCTGCCTGCCTCGATCGCGAGTTGGCGAAAAACTTGCTCTATCCTCTCATAATCCACTTAATCTGCCCCTTCGTGGTCTTGATTGATCGTTTACGTAAATGCCGTTATCCTTTTCTAAAGCGAAAACAGCAAGAAATCCCTTCGTAATAACTGGGATCGGTTTGGCAGCGCTTCTCTATACGGGTCAGGATCACCTCGATGTTTGAAACAAGGCAACAGAATTCAGCTTGGCGCATCTTTCTGCGCATGGCTGAAACAACCTTTGTTGCCTCGGCCCGAAAAGTGCGTGGGACGCACCGCAATGCCATCATCGCATTGCTGTTGACCATTTTTCAGGCCGTTCTGTTTGTGGGCAGTTTCTACCTGATTTTTGCCGTCATGGGCATGCGCGAGGCCGCCATTCGTGGCGATTACATGCTCTACCTGCTATCAGGCATCTACATTTACATGGGCCATATCAAAGCCTTGAGTGCGGTGGCGGGATCAGAAGGGCCCACATCGCCTATGATGCAACACGCACCGATGAACACAATTGTGGCGATTTTATCGGGGGCGCTGTCTTCGCTCTATACCAACACGTTGGCGTTGCTGGTGCTGTTGTTCATCCTGCACAGCTTGATCCAACCAATCGAAATCCATGATTGGTCCTTTGCCTTCATGCTGTATTTGCTTGGGTGGTTTTCTGGCTGCGCAATCGGAACAATTTTCCTTGCGATGAAGCCTTGGGCACCTGATTTGGCCAAGATCCTCCAACAAATCTATGTTCGCCTGAACATGATCGCATCGGGCAAGATGTTTGTCGCCAATATGATGCCAGGCATCATTATCTCGATGCTCGACTGGAACCCATTATTCCATATCATTGACCAGATGCGCGGTGCAATGTTCGTGAATTACTTCCCGCATCATTCCAACTGGCAATATCCTGCGGTCATGTCTGTTGCCTTTTTGATGATCGGCTTGATCGCCGAATTCTACACGCGGCAACGTGCCTCGGCATCTTGGGATGCTGGCCGATAGACGGCTGGTAGGGCGTCAGGTCACAACCCTCAGCGTAAGGTTAATGCGCCCACCCTTGGGAAGCAAAGTAGAGCTTGCAGGTTTCACGCGATCAATGCCGTGATAGCGAAGCCGTGCCTCGCCACCAATCACCATCACATCGCCTGACCTGAGCCAAACGGATTCAGTCTTGCCGCCCCGCGTATCATTGCCGATCCGAAACAAAGCCTCATCCCCCAGCGAGATCGAGACAACTGGTTGCGAGAAATCCTGCTCGTCACGGTCTTGGTGCAGACCCATACGCGCCACGTCCGAGTAGAAATTTACCAAGCAAGATTGGGGATCACGTGCCTCAGGCACGACTTCGCGCCAGATGGACAACACCGATGCGGGGATGGCAGGCCAATTGACGCCCGTGGGGTGGGTTTTCTCGTATCGATACCCGCGACGATCAGAAACCCATCCAAATTCCCCTGCCGAGGTCATCCGCACAGACATTTTTTGCCCCCGCGAGGTCTCAGGTGAAAATAAAGGGGCCTGCTCCACGATCTGTCTGATATCGGCAACCAGTGCTTCCTGTTCTTCAGGGTTTAAAAACCCCGAAAACAGGTCGATTCCCCGAATTGCTGTCTTGTCGAATTGTCGCATGATCACCCGCTTTCGCTATCTCCCTAACCAAGATTGCGCAGTTTCAGGAATTTTCCAGTGCCCCCGCGGCTTGCAGGCCCTTTTTTGCATCCCTATATACGCCCAGAAACCTGCTGGAATATGCATTCCGGCAATGACTAGGGCGGTAAGGGGGCCATAACGGACCCAGCCCGCCAGTTCGCTTGAAGAAAAAGGGACCTAAGAGACATGGCCAAAGTAATTGGTATCGACCTCGGCACCACGAACTCCTGTGTTGCAATCATGGATGGATCGCAACCTCGCGTTATCGAAAACTCGGAGGGTGCGCGTACAACCCCCTCTATCGTTGGCTTCACAGATGATGAGCGTCTGGTTGGCCAACCTGCAAAACGTCAGGCTGTCACCAACCCCGAGAACACTGTTTTCGCGGTGAAGCGCCTGATTGGCCGTCGTATGGGCGATGAAGCGGTCGAAAAAGATAAAAAGCTCGTGCCATACAAAATTGTCGATGGCGGCAATGGCGATGCATGGGTTGAAGTGAAAGGCGAGAAATTCAGCCCTTCGCAAATTTCGGCCAGCATCCTGACCAAGATGAAAGAAACCGCTGAGGCCTATCTCGGCGAAGATGTGACGCAAGCCGTTATCACTGTGCCTGCCTATTTCAACGACGCCCAGCGTCAGGCGACCAAAGACGCCGGCAAGATCGCGGGCCTCGAAGTTCTGCGTATCATCAACGAGCCGACAGCCGCAGCCTTGGCCTATGGTCTCGACAAGAAAGAAACCAAAACCATCGCGGTCTATGACCTTGGTGGCGGTACATTCGACATCACCATCCTCGAAATTGACGATGGTTTGTTCGAAGTGAAATCGACCAATGGCGACACCTTCCTTGGTGGTGAAGACTTTGACATGCGGATCGTGAACTACCTCGCGGATGAGTTCAAAAAAGAGCATGGCGTTGACCTGACCGATGACAAAATGGCGCTTCAGCGTCTGAAGGAAGCTGCTGAAAAAGCGAAGATCGAACTGTCATCCTCGTCGCAGACTGAAATCAACCAGCCCTTCATCTCGATGGGATCGAATGGTCAGCCTTTGCACATGGTCATGAAACTGACCCGCGCAAAGCTGGAAAGCCTTGTGAACGACCTGATCAAAGCGTCGATGAAGCCCTGCCAAGCTGCTTTGAAAGACGCAGGCCTGAGCAAAGGCGATATCGACGAGATCGTTCTCGTTGGCGGCATGACCCGTATGCCCAAGGTTATCGAGGAAGTGACCTCTTTCTTCGGCAAGGAACCCCATAAGGGCGTGAACCCTGACGAAGTTGTTGCCATGGGTGCTGCCATTCAGGCGGGTGTTCTGCAGGGCGATGTGAAGGATGTTGTTCTTCTCGACGTGACGCCATTGTCGCTTGGTATTGAAACGCTTGGCGGTGTCTTCACCCGTCTGATCGATCGCAACACAACGATCCCGACGAAGAAAAGCCAAGTCTTCTCCACTGCCGAAGACAACCAGAGCGCTGTTACAATCCGCGTCTTCCAAGGTGAGCGTGAGATGGCGGCCGATAACAAAATCCTCGGCCAGTTCAATCTCGAAGATATCCCACCCTCGCCACGTGGCTTGCCACAGATCGAGGTGACCTTCGACATCGACGCCAATGGCATCGTGTCGGTCTCCGCGAAAGATAAAGGCACTGGCAAGGAGCAGAATATCACGATCCAAGCCTCGGGTGGTCTGGATGACGATGATATCGAGCGTATGATCCGTGAAGCCGAGGAAAACTCCGAGGCCGATAAGGAGCGCAAGGAACTGGTTGAGGCGAAGAACCAAGCCGAAAGCCTGATCCATTCGACCCAGAAGTCGCTTGAGGAGCATTCAGACAAGGTTGACCCAACCACTGTGGAAGCCATCGAATTGGCAATCAAGAACCTCGAAGAGCAGCTTGAGACCGAACAGGCCTCCAAGATCAAAGGCGGCATCCAGAACGTGACCGAAGCGGCCATGAAACTGGGTGAAGCGATCTATAAAGCTCAGGAAGAGGCGAATGAAGGCGGCGAAGACGGCCCTGCGGATGTTGATGATGATATCCTCGACGCCGATTTCGAAGATCTCGACGACAAAAAGAACTCGTAATCACATGGACTGACCCTGTGAGGCCGGCCTGGGACCCCCTTGGCCGGCCCATCTATTCAGAGAGAGGCAAGACCGAATGTCCAAGCGTGATTACTATGAGCTTCTCGGTGTTGAACGCGGCGCTTCCGCGGATGAGATCAAAAAAGGCTATCGCAAGAAGGCCAAAGAGCTTCACCCCGATCGCAATTCCGATAACCCGAACGCCGAAGCTCAGTTCAAAGAAGTGAACGAAGCTTACGAAATCCTGAAGGACGCCGAGAAGAAAGCAGCCTATGACCGTTTCGGGCATGCTGCTTTTGATGGCGGCATGGCTGGTGGCCCCCGTGCAGGTGGTGGACCTGGTGGAGGTGATTTCGCCAGCGCATTCTCGGATGTGTTCGAGGATTTGTTTGGCGATTTCATGGGTGGCGGCGGTGGCCGTGGCGGGCGCGGCGGTGGCCAGCGTGCGACCAGAGGCTCCGACCTTCGCTATAATCTCCGCATATCCCTCGAAGAAGCTTTCACAGGTGTGAAACGCGACATCGTGGTTCCAACATCTGTCAGCTGTTCCGGCTGTTCAGGTTCGGGATCAGAAGGCGGGGCCGAACCTGTGACCTGCCCCACCTGTTCGGGCATGGGCAAGGTCCGCGCGCAGCAAGGCTTCTTCACGGTCGAGCGCACCTGCCCAACCTGTTCGGGCATGGGACAGATCGTCAAAAACCCTTGCCGCACCTGTGGTGGTTCGGGCCGCGAGCATGAAGAGCGCAATATCACAGCCACCATTCCACCCGGCGTGGAAACGGGCACGCGTATCCGCCGCTCGGGCGAGGGCGAGGCTGGTCTTCGTGGCGGGCCATCAGGTGATCTTTATATTTTCATCGAAGTGACCGAGCATCAGATATTCAAACGCGAAGGCATGGATCTGTTCTGCGGGGTTCCCGTATCCATGGTGACCGCTGCCCTTGGCGGTGACATCGAAGTGCCCACAATCGACGGTGGCCGCAGCCGTGTTAAGGTGCATGAAGGCTCTCAATCAGGCCGTCAGATGCGCCTTCGGGGCAAAGGCATGCCTGCTGTACGCGGCGGTGGTTCAGGTGATATGTATATCGAATTGCAGGTCGAAACGCCTGTGAACCTGACTTCCGAGCAGAAAGAAGTTCTCAAGCAGTTTGGTGAAAACTGCGGTCAATCGAACAACCCCCATGCAAGCGGGTTCTTCGATAAGGTGAAAACCTTTTGGGAAAATATGAAAAGCTGAATTGAAATCAGGCGGGCCGCACAACCAAGGGCCCGCCTGTTTTAAGTCACTTTCCGATTTCGCAAGCCGCCATCACAGCCATATTCAGAATGTCATTCGCGGTCGAAACCGTGGAACACACCTGAACAGGCCGATCGAGCCCTGTCAAAATCGGGCCGATCACCGTGGCGCCCGCCATTTCCTGCATCAGCTTGACCGAGATCGACGCGGAATGGCGCGCTGGCACGACCAAAACATTTGCGGGACCCGAAAGTTTCGCGAAAGGGTAATTGGCCAGAACATCCGCATTCAGCGCCACATCGACAGTCATTTCACCATCAAACTCGAAATCAACACCTTCTTCAGCCAGAATTGCAGGCGCATGACCCATTTTCACTGCGCGTTCCGATACGGGATAGCCAAAGGTCGAAAAGCTGACAAACGCTACACGCGGATCAAGACCCAATGCCTTCGCAACGCCCGCACCACGCTTTGCAATCAGGGCCAAATCCTCGGCCTCAGGCCATTCATGAACCAGCGTATCACCGATCAGCAAAATCTTGCCCTTATGCAGCAAAGCCGTGACGCCAACCGCGCCGTCCTTAGCGCTCACGTCAAAGACATGCCCCAACAGGCCAAGAACATGCGCTGATTTACGGGTCGCACCCGTCACCAATCCATCGCCATGCCCATGGGCGAGCATCAAAGCCGAAAAAACATGCCTGTCGCGTGCAGCAAGGCGGTGAATATCGGTTCGATCAAAGCCCTTCCGCTGCAATCGGGAATAAAGCAGATCCTTGTAGCGGGGCAGATGAACGGTGTTGGCTGCATTCACAATCTCCAGCTCACGCACGGCATCTGCCAGACCTGCCTCCTCCAGCTTTTCCTTCACATCTGCCTCTCGGCCAACCACCAGCGATTTGCCCAAACCATTGCGCTGATAGGCAACCGCGGCGCGCAGCACGCGGATGTCATCACCCTCGGCAAAGATCATCCGCGCCTGTGCATTGCGCGCGCGAGCATAGACCGATTGCAGGATGGAAGATGTGGGATCCATCCTTGCCTGCAAGCTTTCGCTATAAGCCTCCAGATCAAGGATCGGACGACGCGCAACGCCAGTATCCATCCCCGCCCGCGCAACGGCTGTCGGGATTTTATGGATCAAGCGTGGATCAAAAGGCGCGGGGATAATGTAGTCGCGGCCAAATGCCAGTTTGCGACCATAGGCCATCGCAACCTCGTCAGGCACATCTTCGCGGGCAAGCTCGGCCAAAGCGCGGGCGCAGGCGATCTTCATCTCGTCATTGATGGCGCGGGCATGAATATCCAACGCTCCACGGAAGAGGTAAGGGAAACCCAGCACATTGTTCACTTGGTTGGGGTAATCCGAACGGCCAGTCGCAACAATCGCATCAGGGCGCACTTCATGAGCCTCTTCAGGGGTAATTTCAGGATCAGGGTTGGCCATCGCGAAAATCACGGGGTTTTCGGCCATGCTTTTCACCATATCCTGCGTCACAGCCCCTTTGACCGAAACACCAAGGAAAACATCGGCACCCGCCATTGCCTCTTCAAGCGAGCGGAGTTCCGTTTTAACGGCATGGGCCGATTTCCACTGGTTCATACCCTCGGTACGACCTTGGTAGATCACGCCCTTGGTGTCACAGGTGATGCAATTATCATGTTTCGCACCCATGGATTTCAGCAATTCAATACAGGCAATCCCCGCAGCGCCAGCGCCGTTGAGAACGATCTTACAATCCTCGATTTTCTTGCCTGACAAATGCAATGCGTTCAAAAGCCCAGCCGCACAAATAACGGCGGTGCCATGCTGGTCATCATGGAAAACAGGGATATCCATGATCTCTTTCAAGCGGCTTTCGATGATGAAACATTCAGGCGCTTTGATGTCTTCAAGATTGATCCCGCCAAAAGTCGGGCCCATCAAACGCACCGCATTAATGAATTCCTCAGGGTCTTCGGTATCCAGCTCAATATCGATGGAGTTGATATCAGCGAACCGTTTGAACAGAACCGCCTTACCTTCCATCACAGGCTTGGAAGCCAAAGCGCCTAAATTCCCAAGGCCCAGAACCGCCGTACCGTTCGAGATTACGGCGACCATATTGCCCTTGGTGGTATAATCATACGCCGCTTCCGGGTTTTCCGCGATCACCTCACAAGGCACCGCAACACCGGGTGAATAGGCGAGACTCAGATCGCGTTGAGTTGTCATCGCTGTTGAGGCCTGTACATCAATTTTACCTGGCCGAGGCTCAAGATGGTAAGAAAGCGCCTCTTCACGCGTGATCTTGAGTTTATCTGACATTTCAATGAATTCCTCTCTAATCTGAGGGTTTCATAACGTCAGAGAAGAAGAGCCACAACATCAGCCTTTTGCCGCTTCAATCCCGACGCGGGGCTTTGTAGGCTGTGCTCTAGAAAACGGGGGCGTTCATGACCGCGCAAGTCACACCAATGATGGCACAATATCTTGAGATAAAGGCGCAGCATCGCGATGCGCTTTTGTTTTATCGCATGGGTGACTTTTACGAGATGTTCTTCGATGACGCGGTCGCCGCATCCGAGGCTTTGGATATCGCGCTGACCAAGCGTGGAAAGCATGATGGCGAAGACATCGCGATGTGTGGTGTGCCACATCACGCTGCCGAAGGCTATTTCCTGACCTTGATCCGCAAAGGCTTTCGCGTTGCAGTCTGCGAGCAAATGGAAAACCCCGCCGAGGCCAAGAAACGCGGATATAAGGCGGTGGTGCGCCGCGAAGTTGTACGCCTCGTCACCCCTGGAACGCTGACAGAAGACAGTCTGCTTGATGCAAGACGGCATAATTTTCTTGCCGCCTATGCAGAAGTGCGGGGCGTAGGGGCCTTGGCTTGGACAGATATTTCAACAGGAGCCTTCCATGTGATGGAATGCTCACCCACGAGATTGGGGCCCGAGCTTGCACGGCTCTCGCCGCGCGAGGTGCTGGTTTCTGACGGTTTGGAAGAAATGCGGATCGAGCTGATCGAAGAAATAGGGGCCTCGGTAACCCGCCTTTCCCCCACCAGCTTCGACAGCGCCAGCGCCGAGGAGCGGCTGAAATCTCTTTTTAAGGTCAAAACGCTCGAGCCTTTTGGCGAATTTGATCGCTCCAGCCTCGCTGCCATGGGGGCCGTGGTGGATTACCTTGATATCACGCAGAAAGGGAACTTGCCCCTGCTGCGGCCGCCATCACGACAATTCGCAAGCCGCGTTATGCAGATTGATGCCGCGACTCGCCGAAATCTGGAACTGACAAGCAGCTTATCGGGTGGGCGTTCAGGCAGCCTGCTTGCCACGATGGACCGAACGCTGACAGCGGCAGGGGGCCGATTGCTTGAGCGTAGAATTTCGAGCCCAAGTTGCATGTTAGAGACTATTCTGGCGCGTCACGATGCAGTTGAATTTGCCCTCTCTGACACTCGCTTGGCGGCAGATTTGCGGGAGATTCTGCGCAAAGCCCCTGACATGGATCGCGCGCTTTCGCGGCTGGCACTTGACCGCGCTGGCCCAAGAGATCTGACCGCGATCCGCGCAGGTCTGGCACAAGCGCTGTCGATCCATGCATTCATCCGTGACAAGGATTTGCCCGAGCTTTGGTCAAAAGCCGCCGAGGCCCTGCATGGCCATGATGATCTGGTCCGGCTTTTGGATGACGCCTTGATCGCCGAGCCGCCGATTTTTACCCGCGATGGCGGCTTTATCGCCGCTGGATATCACGCTGAACTGGATGAAGCGCGGCAATTGCGCGATGAAGGTCGAAGCGTCGTGGCCTCGATGCAGTCTGAGTATATCGAGCTTTGCGGCGTTCAATCGCTGAAAATCAAGCATAACAATGTTCTAGGCTATTTCATCGAAACAACGGCAACCCATGCCGAGAAGATGATGAACCCGCCTTTGTCGGAAACCTTCATTCATCGGCAAACCACCGCGAATGCGGTGCGGTTCACGACGGTTCCCTTATCCGAACTGGAAACCAAAATCCTGAACGCAGGCAATCGTGCGTTGGAATTGGAAAAAGAACTGTTCCAAGACCTTCGAAATGCAGTTCTCGCTCTGCATGAAAAGATCAGTATGGCCTCATCTGCCTTGGCCGAGATTGATCTGTACCTTGCCTTGGCCGATCTCGCGCGGAGCGAGGATTGGGTCAGGCCAAGAATGGATGATAGCCGTGCCTTCGATATCACGGGTGGGCGGCATCCTGTTGTCGAAGCCGCCCTTCGCAAATCAGGGGAGCCATTCATCGCAAATGATACGGATCTGAGCGCTGACGGCTCCGAGGCCGCGATTGTCTTGCTCACAGGTCCGAATATGGCGGGTAAATCGACCTTTTTGCGCCAGAACGCTTTGATCGCGATTTTGGCTCAAATGGGCAGTTTCGTGCCTGCTCGGGCGGCCCATATTGGCTTGGTCAGCCAAGTCTTTTCGCGTGTTGGGGCCTCGGATGATCTGGCGCGGGGCAGGTCGACCTTCATGGTAGAAATGGTCGAAACCGCGACGATTTTGAACCAAGCCGATGCCCGCGCCTTGGTCATTCTAGATGAGATTGGTCGCGGCACCGCCACCTATGACGGTTTGTCGATTGCTTGGGCCACTTTGGAACATATGCATGACGTGAATACATGCCGCGCGCTTTTTGCAACGCATTACCATGAGATGACTTCGCTGGCGGGTCGTCTGCAAGGCGTGTCCAATGCCACTGTTTCGGTCAAGGAATGGGAAGGTGACATCGTCTTCCTGCATGAGGTCAAAGCAGGTGCCGCTGATCGGTCATATGGGGTTCAAGTGGCAAAGCTTGCAGGCCTGCCTGATGCTGTGATCCTGCGCGCGCAAGACGTGCTGGAAGCCTTGGAGAAGGGCGAGCGTGAAGGCGAAGATCGAAAGCAGACCTTGATCGACGATTTGCCACTTTTCTCGGCCACGCCAGCGCCAAGTCAGCCAGTTGGCGGCACTTCAGAGATCGAGGAAAAACTACGCGCGGTGCATCCCGATGAGATGACCGCGCGCGATGCTTTGTCTTTGATGTATGAGCTGAAGTCCCTGCTGAAAGAGCAGTGATCAGCTTGCAGGTGTAGAAGACACGCCGACTTGCGCGGGGCGAAGCAATCGATCGTGCAGCATAAAGCCTTCGGCCATCACCTGAATGATCTCACCCGCTTTTGTTCCGGGAACAGGGGCTTCGAACATTGCCTGGTGAATCTGCGGGTCAAAAACATCGCCGTTTTCAGGGGCAACCGGCGTAATGCCATGCTTTGAAAACACGCTGAGCAATTCGCGCAGGGTCAATTCGACACCCTCAATCACGCCACCCGCCACTTCTCGCTGCGCATCATCGACAACATCCAGCGCACGGCGAAGATTATCGTAAACGGGAAGAAGGTCGCGCGACATTTTCGAGGAACCGTAATGCTCGGCTTCACGGCGGTCACGTTCGGCCCGTTTGCGAACATTCTCTGATTCCGCCAGCGTGCGCAAAAGCTGATCTTTGAGTTGATCACGCTCTTCAATAATCGCGTCGACATTTGCAGAAGGAAGATCTTCCTCTTCAAGCTCGGCCTCATAGGCTGCCGCTTCTGCTTCTTCCAATGCTTCAACATCGTCCAGGAATGGATCTTCCTTGGGGTCTGCCATTTTTTAACCTCTTATCCGCGGTCGGAGATGAGTTTCCCGACCAGCTGTGCGGTGTAGTCCACAATCGGAACGATCCGGCCATAATTAAGCCGCGTAGGGCCAATAACGCCGACCGCACCGACAATTTTACGATCAGAGTTCATATAGGGAGATACCACCAGAGAGGAACCCGAAAGTGAAAATAACTTGTTCTCAGAACCGATAAAAATGCGCACACCATCGCCTTCCTCGGTCAGTTCAAGGAAATCGGTGATATCGCGCTTGCGCTCAAGGTCATCAAACAGGGTTCTGATGCGTTCAAGATCCTCGGCTTCTTGGCTTTCGGGCAACAAATTGGCGCGGCCGCGCACGATCAAGCGTTCGCTTTGCTCGCCCGAACCATCCCAAATCGCCATGCCTGATTCGATGAGGTTTTGGGCGAGGGCATCAATCTCGTGCCGGTGTTTGGTAACCTCGGCCTCCATCACGCGGCGGAGTTCACTGATGGTCCGCCCCTCAGCCAGTGAATTTAGAAAATTCGCGGCTTCACGCATGGAACTGGGTGTGTGGCCCATGGGGGGATTAAACAGGCGGTTCTCGACATGGCCATCGGCGAAAACCAAAACAACCAAGGCCCGATCAGGCGAGAGCGAGACAAATTCAATATGTTTGATCGGGGCCTCGTATTTGGGCGCCAAAACAAGGCTCGCCCCTTGGGTGATACCCGACAAAGCCGAGCCGATACGATCAAGCATGCCGCCGACATTATCGGAATTATCACCAAGATTGGCGTTCAGCCTGTCGCGATCTTCGGCATCGACATCACCAACCTCCAAAAGCCCGTCAACGAACATCCGCAACCCCAGCTGCGTAGGAACTCGCCCCGCAGACACATGCGGGCTGCCGACAAGACCCAACAGTTCCAAATCCTGCATTACATTACGAACGGTCGCCGCCGAGACATTCTCGGACAGGCTGCGCGTCAGCGTGCGGGACCCAACAGGCGCGCCCGATTCCAGATAGGCTTCGACCACGCGGCGAAACACCTCGCGTGAGCGGTCATTCATCTCGGATAATGTGGTCGACGGCTCTGTCATTTTAGGCGCTTTTCCTGAGCAAACACATTTGAGGCAAGTGTCTTAGAGGTCAATCGGGGTTGCAACCCTATACCCACTGCGATTATCCCACTTAAATACCCTTACAGGAGATACCTATGCGTCCTTCCGGCCGAAACCTAGACGAGATGCGCCCGATTTCCATCGAAACCGGAGTGCTTGCACATGCCGAAGGATCTTGCTTGATCAAATGCGGTGATACGCATGTTCTTTGCACCGCATCCCTTGAAGAACGTGTTCCCCCATTTCTGCGCAATACCGGCCTTGGTTGGGTCACCGCCGAATACGGCATGCTGCCCCGTGCAACCCATACCCGAATGCGCCGCGAAGCGGCTGCCGGTAAGCAATCAGGCCGGACGCAAGAAATCCAACGCCTGATCGGTCGGTCCCTGCGCGCGGGTGTTGATCGCTCGGCCTTGGGTGAGCGTCAGATCACCGTTGATTGTGATGTCATCCAAGCCGATGGCGGCACGCGCTGCGCCTCGATCACAGGCGGTTGGGTCGCGCTGCGTTTGGCTGTGAACAAACTGCTGAAAGCTGGCGATATTGTTAGCGATCCGATTGTTGAAAATGTTGCAGCCATTTCCTGCGGCATCTATGCAGGCCAGCCCGTGCTGGACCTTGATTACCCTGAGGACAGCGAAGCAGGCACGGATGGCAATTTTGTCATGACAGGCGGCGGTCAAATGATCGAATTGCAAGCCAGCGCCGAAGGTTCGACCTTCTCACCAGATGAATTTGCATCGATGTTGGCTCTGGCCAATAAAGGTGTGGCTGAATTGGTGGCCGCACAAAACGAGGCGGTTGCCTGATATGAGAAAATTCCTCGGCGATACGCTTTTGGTTGCGACCCATAATCAGGGTAAATTGGAAGAAATCGCCGATCTTCTCTCAGGGTTCGGGATCAAGGTGACCTCCGCCAAGGAACATAACCTTCCCGAACCTGAAGAGACGGGCACCACTTTCGTTGAGAATGCGCGGACCAAAGCGCATGCAGCCGCGAAAGCAACGGGTCTACCGTCATTGTCAGATGATAGCGGCATCGCAATCGATGCGCTGAACGGCGCCCCCGGTGTTTATACCGCCGATTGGGCCGAAACTCCGAATGGTCGTGATTTCATCATGGCTATGGAGCGCACACATCGTGAGCTGGAAGACATTTCAGCGCCTTACCCTCGGACAGCGCAGTTTTGCTGTACTCTCGTTCTGGCTTGGCCCGATGGTCATGATGAGGTTTTCCCTGGCGTTATGCCTGGCCAGTTGGTTTGGCCAATGCGGGGTGAGCAGGGCCATGGGTATGACCCGATTTTCCAACCGGATGGGTATGACATAACCTTTGGCGAGATGGATCGTTGGAAAAAAAACAAAATCAGCCACCGCGCTGATGCTTTCCGCAAGCTGGTCAAAGCCTTTGAGCGCGACTGAAGATTGGATGAATGGGGGCTTTGGCCTCTACATCCATTGGCCGTTTTGTCAGGCCAAATGCCCCTACTGCGATTTCAACTCTCATGTTGTGAGCAGCATTGATCATCAGCGTTGGACAAAGGCCTATCTGTCCGAGATTGACCGAATTGCCGATGAAACCCAAGGGCGTGTCCTGAATTCAGTGTTCTTCGGGGGTGGGACACCCTCGATGATGCATCCCGACACGGTCGCGGCCATCATCGAAAAGCTCAAAAGCCGCTGGTCCTGTGCCAATGATCTTGAAATCACCCTCGAAGCCAATCCGACCTCCGTCGAAGCGGGACGTTTCCAAGGGTATCGCGATGGTGGCGTCTCTCGAATTTCGATGGGAATTCAATCGCTTAGGGATGAACCTTTACGGCTTTTAGGGCGCCTTCATTCCGTCGCAGAGGCCAAACAAGCCTTTGATATCGCAAGAAAAACCTTTGATCGCATCAGTTTTGATCTGATCTATGCACGCCAATATCAAACGGCGGATGACTGGAAAGCAGAACTCTCTGAGGCGCTTGCGATGAGTGTTGATCATCTCTCGCTCTATCAACTGACCGTTGAAGACGGCACAGCCTTTGGAACCCGCTTCGCTGCGGGCAAGCTTCCAGGGCTCCCCAGTGAAGATCTGGGTGCGGAACTATATGAAATCACACAAGAATTTTGCGAACAAGCTGGGATGCCCGCTTATGAGGTTTCAAACCATGCCAGTGATATGGCTTGGTCACGGCATAACCTGATCTATTGGCGTTATGGCGATTACGCGGGCATCGGGCCCGGCGCGCATGGCAGGCTGACATTGAACAACCAGCGCATGGCCACCACAACACCGCTTGCGCCAACCGAATGGCTCAAGCGCGTAGAGGATCGCGGAAATGGCGAAGATCCCCGCGAATTGATCGACGCGAAAGATCAAGCGCTTGAAGCTTTGCTTATGGGGCTTCGACTAACAGAAGGGGTCTCTATCTGCCGAATAGAGACTATTTTTAAGGGAAGTCTTGAACCCTCAAAGCTGGAATATTTGGGTGATCTCGGCCTGATTTCCATTGATCAGGATCGATTACAGGTCAGCCCCAAGGGCCGACCCGTTCTGAATGGCGTTCTCAGAGAATTAACCGCTTAATCGCGCTGCGATCCGTTCAAAAGCCTCATCAGATCATCAAGGGCTTCCAAGTCCTTGTATTCAATCGTGATTTTGCCTTTTCCCGTATTAGCGCTGTGATCAATTGCCACTTTGGTTCCCAAAGCAGCGGATAGATCACTCTCCAAGGCACGGGTATCAGCATCCTTGTCAGAAGAAGCGTTTGCCTTTGTTTTCTTAGGCTTCTCGGCTGTCGTGCCGCTTACAGCGGCCAATTTCTCCGCGTCGCGGACAGAGAGACCTTTGGCTACAATCTCTCGCGCCAATTCAGATGCATTGGGCAAAGTGATCAGGGCCCGCGCATGCCCCGCAGAGAGCTGTCCAGCGGTGAGCATGGCTTGCACATCTTCCGGCAATTGCAGCAACCGCATCAAATTCGCGATATGGCTGCGGCTTTTTCCCATCGCAGTCGCCAATTTCTCCTGCGTATGACCGAAGCGGTCAATCAACTGGCGATACCCTGTGGCTTCTTCCACTGGATTAAGGTCAGCACGCTGAATATTCTCGATAATCGCAATCTCAAGAACTTCTGCATCATCAAAGTCGCGAATGATAACAGGAAGGTCATGCAATTGCGCAATTTGCGAGGCGCGCCAACGGCGTTCACCGGCAACGATCTGATACTGATCAGGCTTGCCAGGAGCAGGGCGCACGATCAGAGGCTGGATAACGCCCTTTTCCTTGATCGAATTTGCCAGTTCATTCAGGGCATCATCGGTGAAGCTGCGGCGGGGCTGATCAGGGTTAGGATGGATAGATTCAATCGGCAAACGCGCATCAGGCCGACGTGCGGAAGGGGTTGCATCAGAAGAAGGCGCATCGCCACTGGTTACATCGGCGTCGATATCGGACATTAAGGCCGACAGGCCGCGACCGAGGCCCCGTTTTTCACGTTTACTCATGCATTTACTCCTTCACTCGCGCTTGCAGAATGGCGCGCGACGACTTCTTCCGCCAATTTCATATAAGCCTCACTGCCTTTGGAGGCCGCATCATACTCAAAAACCGACATCGCATAGGATGGCGCTTCGCTCAGGCGCACATTTCTGGGGATTTTGGTTTCAAACACCAATGATCCAAGCGTTTCGCGCGTATCTTCTTCGACCTGACGGCTCAGATTATTGCGGAGATCGAACATGGTGAGAACAACACCTTCGATCCTGAGATCAGGATTGGCCGTGTCGCGCACCTGCCGAACGGTCAGCATCAATTGCGAAAGTCCCTCAAGGGCGAAAAATTCCGATTGAAGGGGAACCAAAACAGCATGGGATGCGACCAGTGCATTGACGGTCAGCAAACTCAAAGACGGCGGGCAATCAATCAGGATATAGTCATAGGCCGCTGTCGCCTCAGCAGAGAGGGCGTTTTTCAGCAAAAACACCTTCTTTTCATTATTCACCAGCTCAACATCCGCCGAGCTGAGATCGGTCGTCGCGGGCGAAATATCCAAACCCTCAACACCGGTGGCCTGAATCACGTCAGCCAAGGGCTGCCCTTCAAGGATCAGGTCATAGGTTGTGAGATCACGATCATCGATCCCAAGACCAGTTGACGCATTTCCCTGCGGATCAAGGTCCAGAATGAGGACCTTCTTACCCAGAAGGGCCAGACCAGCGCCCAGATTGATGGTGGTCGTGGTTTTCCCGACGCCGCCTTTCTGATTGGCGACCGAGATAATTCTGGGATGGGCTGGGTCAGACACGCGACAGATCTCCAATTTCAACTATGCGTCCGTCTGTACTTGTCAGACTGGGATGAGTTTCTAATGACATTTGCCAAATTTCTTTGGCTTCAATGATCTCTTGCTCAGCATTTGCGCCCTTAAGAAAAAGGCATCTACCGTCTGGCGCAAGATGAGGGAACGCCAAATCGCATAGACGTTGCAGATCGGCCAAAGCCCGCGCAGAAATGATGTTCGCATTCTGCGCTGGCGCATCTTCCACTCGGCGCGTCAGAACAGCAACCTTTACGCCGCATATACGGGCAACCTCACGAATAAAGGAGCCTTTGCGAAGGTCGGATTCAATAAAGGTGAATGACAGGTCGGGCGCAAATTCTCTGGCCATAATCGCGCAGACAAGGCCCGGGAAGCCCGCGCCGCTGCCGATATCCAACCAAGATCCACTCTCTACATGCCGCAGCTTGAACACTTGCGCTGAGTCAAGAATATGGCGCTCCCAGACATGAGGGATCGTCGAAGGCGCGATGAGGTTGATCGCCTTTTGCCATTTCAGCAGCGCGGCAACGTATGACTCCAGCTTCTCCAATGTTTCACGTGAAACATCTGCCGCGATAATGCCCTTGGCGTCGTCTTCCGTCATGCGGATTTACGCTGATGCTGGCGCAGCTTGACAAGCACGAGGCTTAGCGCTGCAGGTGTCATTCCGTCGATGCGGCCTGCCTGACCAAGCGTCGTAGGGCGCACCGCTGAAAGCTTCGACCTGATTTCATTGGAAAGGCCACCGATCGAGGCATAATCCATATCCTCAGGGATTTTCTGTGCCTCATCACGGGCGAGAGCTGCCACATCACGCTCCTGACGTTCGATATAGGAGACATAAAGCGCCTCACGCGAAATTTGATCGCGCGTATCGCTGTCCAGCTCCGTCAATTCAGGCCAAATCGCATCTAGCTGGTCAAAGGTGATGTCCGGAAAGCCCAACAAATCTAGCGCTGTGCGGCGGCTGCCATCTTGATTGATGTTCAACCCATGCGCTTTGCCTTGGGTCGGCGTCACACTTTTTGAGGTGACCGCCTCATATCCTTTGGAAAGGCGCTCCATTTTATCTTCAAACCGCGTTTTGCGCTGCTCATCCACCAAACCAAGCTCAATCGCCCGAGGCGTCAAACGTTGATCCGCGTTATCGGCCCGCAGACTTAAACGGAACTCTGCGCGCGAAGTAAACATGCGATAAGGCTCAGACACACCACGCGTTACAAGATCATCGACCATAACGCCAATATAGCTTTCGCGGCGTGAGAATGTTTGTTCATCCTTACCCAAAGCCTTGGATGCCGCATTCAATCCCGCAACAAAGCCTTGCGCGGCGGCCTCCTCATACCCTGTGGTCCCGTTGATCTGGCCAGCGAGGAACAGCCCAGGGACTTCCCGCAATTCAAGAATGGGTGAGAGAGCACGCGGATCAATGAAATCATATTCAATCGCATAACCAGGTTGCAGAATATCTGCGTTTTCCAGACCTGTGATTGAGCGGACATAGTCGATCTGCACGTCCTCGGGCAAAGAAGTCGAAATTCCGTTGGGGTAGATCGTATGATCCTCAAGGCCCTCAGGCTCCAAGAAAATCTGATGCGAATTTTTATCTGCGAAGCGCACGATCTTGTCTTCAATCGAAGGGCAATATCGCGGCCCGATCCCCTCGATATGGCCACCATACATGGCAGAGCGATCAAGGTTATCACGGATGATATCGTGGGTTTTCTCGTTTGTATGGGTGATGCCGCAAGAAATCTGCCGCACATGCGGGCCATTGGACATGAAAGAGAACAACGCTGGATCATCATCCGCGGGCTGCATATCCAAACCATCCCACGCAATTGTCCGACCATCCAAGCGGGGAGGGGTGCCCGTTTTCAGCCTGCCCATGGGAAGGTTGAACCCGTCCAAACGCTCGGCCAGTTTGACCGAAGGTTTCTCACCCATACGCCCGCCCTCATGAGAGCGATCGCCAATATGAATAACGCCGCGCAGGAAGGTGCCCGTGGTCAAAACGGCCGATCGCGCGGGGATCTCAGCGCCATCAGCAAGGACTACACCCGCGAGAGAAGCGCCATTTATCATCAAATCGGCGACTTCCCCTTCAATCACAGTGAGGTTAGGCACATCCCCCAGAAGGGATTGCATGGCGGATTTATACAAAGCGCGGTCAGATTGGGTGCGGGGGCCCTGAACAGCAGGCCCTTTACGGCGGTTCAACAGACGAAACTGGATACCCGACATATCGGCGGCGATCCCCATAACACCGCCAAGCGCGTCGATTTCACGAACCAGATGGCCCTTACCCAAACCGCCAATAGCGGGGTTGCAGGACATTACGCCAATGCCTGACTTGGACAATGTAACCAGCGCTGTCTTGGCACCTGCGCGTGCGGAAGCATGGGCTGCCTCGCACCCCGCATGGCCACCGCCAATTACCACCACATCAAATGCATCATGTTTCACGTGAAACATTCCTATTTTCCAAGACAGAAGCGCGAGAATATCTCGCCCAATACCATTTCCACATCTACTCGCCCGATCAGCGCATCAAGCTTTCTCAGCGCAGTTCTGAGATTCTCGGCCGCCAGCTCTGTTCGCTCAGCGCCAGCCTTTACCTCAAACGCTACCTGATCCAAAGCCTCTTTCGCATCTTCCATCGCGATGCGATGCCTAAGCTGCGTCGCGGTAGCCACCCCTGATGCTCTCTCTGAGAGCTGAGAAGCGATATGCTCTATCAACTCATCGACGCCCTCGCCTGATGCACCCGATACTGTGCCCAAGCCACCACCGTGCATATCACCTTTGCCAAGCAGCGTAATGTCGCCGTCTTGCAGAGTAACTAAGGGCACCTCCTGCGGATCAGACTTCAGGAAAACCCGCAGATCAGCACGCTCAGCCCGTTCCAGAGCACGGCCTACGCCGACCCGCTCAATCACATCATCCGTGTCCCGCAAGCCAGCTGTATCCAGCAGCGTCACAGGCAAGCCTGCAACATCCATACGAACTTCGATCACATCACGCGTGGTTCCTGCGATTTCTGAAGTGATCGCGGCCTCACGGCCAGCTAACCTATTGAGAAGAGTAGATTTTCCTGCATTCGGCGTCCCAAGAATGGCCACCTCAAAGCCGTCCCGAATACGTTCAGCGGCAAAGGTGCCCTTGATCTCCCGACCGAGCGAGTTTGATACCTCACCGATCAGTTCAAGAACTTCGGGGGCGACATCGACTGGCACCTCTTCATCCGCGAAATCAATGGTAACCTCCAGCAGGGCCGCCGCTCTCAGAAGCTTTTCGCGCCAGTCCGATACAACATCCCCCAAAGCCCCCGAGAACAGGCGCACGGCCTGCATACGCTGCGCCTCGGTCTCGGCATCGATCAAATCGCCAAGCCCTTCGACCTGAGCAAGGTCCAGCCTGTCATTCTCCAAGGCTCGCCGCGTAAATTCACCTGCCTCGGCCATTCTGGCTTTGCCGCTTTCGCCGAGAAAACGCAAAACACGGGCCACCACAGCGGGGCTGCCATGGGTATGAAGCTCAATCACATCCTCACCAGTGAAACTGGCGGGGGCGGTGAACCGCAGCACCAAAGCCTCGTCAATCAGATTGCCGGCTGTATCACGCAGTTTACGCAGCGCAAAACGCCCCGCTTCAGGCGCGCTTTCGGCTAGGTCTTCGCAAATCTCGACAGAGCGCTCACCCGAAATACGGATGACCGACACCCCAGCCCGTCCGGCCGCAGATGCGAGAGCGAAAATCGTATCCATTGGTCCTCACGAGCCAAAGGGAAGCCTGACCTGACGCCAGATTTCGCCTTATGTGTTCATCGAGTCAAAGAATTCAGCGTTGGATTTGGTCTGCTTGAGTTTCGAGATCAGGAAGTCGATCGCATCCGTTGTGCCCATCGGGTTGAGGATACGACGCAGAACATAGGTTTTCTGTAGATCGACCTTATCAACCAACAGCTCTTCCTTACGCGTGCCAGATTTAAGGATATCCATCGCAGGGAAGGTCCGCTTATCCGCAACCTTACGGTCCAGCACGATCTCGGAGTTACCAGTGCCTTTGAATTCTTCGAAGATAACCTCATCCATCCGGCTGCCCGTATCGATCAGCGCCGTTGCAATGATGGTCAGCGAGCCGCCTTCTTCGATGTTACGCGCGGCGCCAAAGAAACGCTTGGGACGCTGCAACGCGTTGGCATCCACACCACCTGTCAGAACCTTACCAGAGGATGGCACGACAGTGTTGAAGGCGCGGCCCAAACGCGTGATCGAATCCAGCAAGATGACAACATCGCGCTTATGCTCAACAAGGCGTTTTGCTTTTTCGATCACCATCTCGGCCACCGCAACGTGACGTGTCGCAGGTTCGTCAAAAGTAGAGGATACAACCTCGCCCTTCACACTGCGCTGCATGTCCGTCACCTCTTCAGGGCGTTCATCGATCAGCAGGACGATCAGATAGCATTCAGGATGATTTTTCTCGATTGAATTGGCGATATTCTGGAGAAGAACAGTTTTACCAGTCCGTGGCGGCGCCACGATCAGGGAACGCTGGCCCTTACCAATCGGCGCAACCAGATCGATAATCCGCGCAGAGCGGTCCTTGATCGTCGGATCTTCGACTTCCATCTTCAAACGCTCATCAGGATAGAGCGGTGTGAGGTTATCAAAGGCCACTTTATGGCGGGCCTTTTCAGGCTCCTCGAAGTTGATCTTCGACATTTTCGTAAGTGAGAAGTAATTCTCGGTCTCGCGCGGCGATGCAATCATGCCTTCAACGGTATCACCCGTCCGCAGGCTGAATTGACGGATCATGTCAGGCGAGACGTAAATATCATCAGGGCCTGGCAGATAATTGGCCTCAGGCGAGCGCAAGAACCCGAAACCGTCCTGCAAAACTTCTAGAACGCCATCGCCAAAAATGTCCCAACCTTCCTCAGCGCGTTCCTTGAGGATCGCGAACATCATGTCGCCTTTGCGCATGGTCGAGGCATTTTCGATCTCAAGCTCTTCAGCCATCGAAAGAAGGTCTTTGGGGGATTTGGCTTTCAGGTCAGCCAGATTCAGAGAAGTGTCGCTCATCGAAAAAATACCGATCTCGCACGGGGAAACCCACCGCGTCATACATCATTGGAATGGAAAATCAGCGCGCCGGACGGCCCGTTGAGTAACCAAGTAAAGTTCAAACCTGTTCAAGTCAACTCTTGGCAGGATTGTCAGCTGATCAGAGGGAAAGAGGCAAATCTTCTTTTAATATAAATATTAAGATTAAAGAATTGTTGTTGTTGTTATGTCGTTGATAACGAGGATAGCTCGGTTACGCGCAACCCGTCCAAAGCTTTATCCCCGGGTCATATTTGGAACCACTCAAGTGGTTTGATAACCCAAATATATCAATATTAGCGTTTAATAACATTTATTTAAGGCATCAGAACCTGTGCATAAGCCGGTGATAGATTTCGAGTAAGCCAAGTCAGTGATTTTTTCCAAACAGCGGTGCATGAAAACCTGTCCTTGGGGAAAAAACATGGTTTCAATCGGGCAAACATACCGAAACCTGTGGCCGCTTCGTCGGGATGGAAATATACAGGATTTTGTTAACAGAGCGTTACACGGGTTCCCCCACAGGCTTATCCCATGAAAAATTTGATCCTCGCTTCAGCTTCCCCAGCCCGACAGGGGCTTTTGTCAGCAGCTGGCATCGAGTTTACCTCTGTTACAGCTCGGATTGATGAAGAATCGATCCGTCTTTCGCTACAGGCCGAATCTGCCCGACCGCGCGATGTGGCGGATACTTTGGCCGAGTATAAGGCGCTCCGTGTGGCCGAGAAATTCCCTGACGCATTGGTTATGGGCTGCGATCAGGTTCTGGATTTCAAGGGAGAGGTCTTATCGAAGCCTGAAAGTCTTGCAGAGGCCGCTGATCAATTGCGTATGCTTCGGGGGGAGCGGCACAAGCTGCTTTCGGCCGTGGTGATCTATGATGATGCCAAGCCCGTTTGGCGTTTCATCGGTGAAGTTCGCCTTCTTATGCGTGACATAAGTGACAGCTATCTTGATCATTATCTGGAGAGAAACTGGCCCGATATTGCCGAAAGTGTTGGAGGATACAAACTCGAGAAAGAAGGCTCACGGCTCTTTACTCGGGTCGATGGAGACTATTTCACTGTTCTAGGACTGCCACTGTTGGAACTGTCCGCATATTTAGTAACGAGAGGGATCATCGAAGGATGAGCGAAGACATTCATCTGGCAGGTGTCATAGGGGACCCGATCGGGCATAGTAAATCGCCCATTCTGCATGGTCATTGGCTCAAGCGGTATGGGATCAATGGGCATTACATCCCGATCCATGTCGCACGGGATGATTTTGCAGATGTTCTGAAAACCCTGCCCAAAATGGGCTTCCGCGGTGTGAATGTGACCATCCCGCATAAGGAAACGGCCCTCCAAATCGCAGATACGATCACGGATCGTGCGGCTTTGATAGGTGCGGCCAATACATTGACCTTCACAACATCCGGCACGGTTCAGGCGGATAATACCGATGGCATCGGCTTCCTTGCGAATATCAAGCAGCGGTTTCCGGATTGGAAAGCCTCGAACGGGTCCGCGCTGGTTCTTGGCGCTGGTGGTGCATCGCGCGCGGTTGTCTCGGCTTTGCTTAGGGATGGTGTTCCAGAGGTCATTTTGGTGAACCGCACAAGATCCAGATCCGAGGCTTTGCGTGATCAACTTGGTGCGCGGATCAAGGTGGTGGATTGGACAAAAATTCCAGAAGTTCTGCCCCATGTTGCAACCGTCGTGAACACCACTTCGCTGGGTATGGTCGGGCAACCAGCGCTGAATATTGACCTTACAGGGCTCAATAAAGATACGGTCGTCAATGATCTCGTTTATGCTCCTTTAATGACTGATTTTCTCCTGCAAGCTGAACAGGCTGGAGCCAATATCGTAGATGGTTTGGGGATGTTGCTGCATCAAGCAGCCCCAGGTTTTGAACGTTGGTTCGGTCAGCGGCCCGATGTGGATGATGACCTTCGCAAAGCGGTTCTCTCGGCATGACCTATGTTTTGGGCCTGACAGGCTCGATCGGGATGGGAAAATCAACGACAGCGGGGTTTTTCCGTGAAGAGGGCATCCCCGTTTGGGATGCAGACGAAGCTGTTCACCGCCTTTATGGGAAGGGCGGGGAAGCTGCCCCGAAAATTGCTGCTGTTTGGCCGAAAGCCGTCCATGACGGGCAGGTTGATCGGGCCGAGTTGAAGCGCTGGATCGCTGAAGAACCTGACGCTCTGAAAATCCTCGAAGAAATCGTGCATCCCTTGGTCGCCCAAGACCGAGTGGCATTTCTTGAAAGCCATAAATCGGCGGGTCTAGTGGTTCTGGATATTCCGCTGCTGTTTGAAACGGGCGGGAATGCAAAAATGGACGGTGTCCTCGTCGTCTCGGTTAGTGCAGACATCCAACGCAAGCGGGTGCTGGAGCGTGATACGATGACGCCTGAGATGTTTGAAAGCATTCTCAGCCGTCAGATGCCAGATGCTGAAAAGCGCAAACGCGCTGATTTCGTTATCGAGACGCGAGAGCTTGAACAAACCCGTGCAGATGTGAAAACCTTGATCGCAAAGCTGACCGGAGAACCCCATGCGTGAGATCGTGCTTGATACCGAGACCACAGGTTTTGAACCAAATGAAGGTCACCGTTTGGTCGAGATCGGGGCGATTGAATTGTGGAACCATGTCGCAACTGGGCGGGTCTATCACCAATATATCAACCCGCAGCGATCGGTACCTGTCGAGGCCTTCAATGTGCATGGTCTTGGTGATGAGTTTCTGGCCGATAAACCCTTATTCGAGACTGTTGCGCAGGATTTTTTGGATTTCATCGAAGATGCAAAATTGGTGATCCATAACGCCGCTTTCGACATGAAGTTTCTCAATGCCGAGCTTGGCTGGGTCAAAAAGCCTTTGATCCCCAATGACCGCGCGATTGACACTTTGATGATTGCGCGCCGCAAATTTCCGGGCTCGCCCGCCTCGCTTGATGCGCTGTGCAGACGGTTCGGTGTCGATAACTCCATGCGCGAGAAACACGGTGCCTTGCTCGACTCGGAAATCCTCGCGGAGGTTTATCTTGAGCTGATCGGTGGCAAACAACCTGATTTTGCGCTGTCCATGTCAGGTGGAAATACGTCAAAATCGGGTGAAAGCAGCGCGTGGCGTGCATTTCCACGCCCGCAAGCGCTGAAATCACGTATCACTGAAGAAGAAACCGCCGCCCATGCCGATTTCATCGATGGCTTGGGCGACGGTGCTTTGTGGAAAACCTATAGCTAAGGCGCTTTAGGCGTCTGGCTTTTTATTGGCCATCTGTCTTGCAACCTCATTGCGATAGATCGACACGAAATCGATCGTCTCGAGGTTCAGTGGCAAATACCCGCCATCGCGTGTCACATCCGAGACGATGCGGCGAATGAAGGGGAACAGCATCCGTGGGCATTCAATCATCAAAAATGGCTGAATTTGCGCTTCGGGGACGTTTTCGATGTGGAAAATGCCAGCGTAATCCAACTCAATCAGAAAGATCGGTTCTGGCGTGTCGCCTTTGGTTTTTGCATCAACATTAAGCTTAACAATGACGTCATACTGGTTTTCGGTTGGGCGCTTGCGCGCGTCCAAACCGACACGAACCTGCACATCAGGCTGCGTTGCACCCTGAACCGCTTTTTGGGCGGCTACGTTTTCAAATGATAGATCGCGCACGAATTGCCCGAGGATTTGCATCTTCGGCATAACGGGTGCGGCTTGGCCTGTGCCATTGGTGGCGTCAGAAGTATTCTCGGCCATGAAACTCTCCGGTAAAAATTGTTCGGGGCGGTGTAGCAGTTTGACGGGAAAGCCTCAATGCCGCGTCCAGCCCGAAGGCCCTTTGCGCGGCGGATCAATGATTTCACCCGTTTCGTCGATCACTTCGCCAGTCTGAGATGTGTTTTGTGGGCGATGCTGGCTTTCTGACATAAAGGATTGAACCTTGATGCGCTTGCGTAGCTCTCGGAAAATGAAAGACCTGACAGGCGGGACCAGCAGCGCGAAACCCACGGCATCGGTGAAGAAACCGGGCGTTAGCAGCAAAGCGCCTGAGAAAATGATCATCGCGCCATGGGCCAGATGTTCTGTCGGGTCATTGAGCTGGTTGAAACTGCCGCGAAGGTTGTTCAATGCCATCGCCCCTTGAGAACGCACCAGTGCTGTTCCGATGACAGCAGTCAGAATGACAATTCCCAAGGTCGGCCATAGCCCGATCGCCTCACCAACTGTGATAAAAAGCCCGATTTCGATCAAAGGGACTGTCAGGAAAGCGAGAAAGAGCCACATATTGCTACCTCAATGCATAAACGGGTGCGACATCGCTGCGGGAAAGATGGACTTGAGCGTGCCTCGTGCCTACATATGTCTCAGACGATCAACAAAAAACCCCAAGACCCATTTGAGGGCCAATTTATGAACTCTTCACTGCTTTCTCTCCTTGTTCTGGCAGGTATTGCGATCTTCCTGATTTTGCGTTTGCGCAGCGTTCTTGGAACGCGGGAAGGTTTTGAAAAACCACCAGCCGCTCAGGCACCGACACGGTCCAAGACCAAGCGTGACTTTGATGTCATCGAAGGCGGGCCTGATCGCGACATCACCGACCATGTCGAAGATGGAAGTGATGCAGCCAAAGCGCTCGCCGCGATGAAATCGGCCGAGCCTAGTTTCTCGGTCAGTGAATTCTTGGGCGGTGCGCGCGGTGCCTATGAGATGATCCTGATGGCCTTCGAGAATGGCGATGTGGATGGTTTGAAGCCCTTCCTTGCCGATGACGTGATGGAAACATTCGAGTCCGTCATTCAGGCCCGCGAAGAACAGGGCCTGACCATCGAAGCCAGCTTTGTCGGCATTCGTGAATTGGCTCTGGCCGATGCAACATTTGATGCTGCAACCAAAGAGGGCGAAATTTCGGTTCGCCTCATGGCTGAACTCACTTCGGTTGTACGCAATGTGGATGGCGAGATTGTCGAAGGTGACCCCAATGAGATCAAGCGCCAGCGTGATGTCTGGACCTTTGCGCGTAGCATGGGGTCCTCTGACCCGAACTGGGTATTGGTCGCCACTGGCGAATGATCTATGGCGACGAGCGTTTGGAAAACTGCGCTCGTTGCGCTTATCTGTTTAGGAACACCTGCCGTGGCCGAGCCTGAAGCGCATCTTCTTGAGTTTCGGGACCTCGAAGGCTGGGCCGAGGATGATCATGCCGCGGCCCTTTCCGTTTTCCTAAATACATGTCCCGATCTGGATGAGCCGGAATGGGCAACTCTATGTGCCGTGGCAACCAACCACCCATTGGAGCACGCCCGCAGCTTTTTCGAGCTGTTCTTTCGCCCCGTGATTACAGGTGGCGATAGCCCCGCTTTGTTCACAGGATATTACGAGCCGGAATTGCGCGGATCGCTGCGCCGTCATGGGCCTTATCAATATCCGATCTATCGCTTGCCGCCCGAAGTCAGCGGTATCTGGCGCACAAGACAAGAGATTGAGGAAAGCGGCGTTCTGGATGGCCGTGGCTTGGAGATTGCTTGGATCGATGACCCTGTTGAGGTGTTCTTCCTGCAAATCCAAGGCTCTGGCCGTGTTCGCCTTGATAACGGGGCGTTCATCCGTGTCGGCTATGGCGGCAGAAACGGGCATCAATATAGCTCGATCGGTCAGGAATTGGTGCGGCGCGGGGTGTATGAACCGCATCAGGTTTCCGCGCAGGTGATCCGCAATTGGGTGCGCCGCAACCCGCAGCTTGGCCGCGAATTGCTGCATCACAACGATTCTTACGTTTTCTTCCGTGAGGTCGAGATTGATGATCCATCGGATGGCCCCCTTGGTGCGATGAACCGTTCGATCACAACCGAGAGGACCATCGCTGTCGATCCCGAATTCACGCCGCTAGGCGCGCCTGTTTGGATCGAGAAAGGCGGGCTTGCCCCGATGCGGCGATTGATGGTGGCCCAAGATACAGGCAGCGCCATTCGTGGGCCGCAACGCGCTGATATTTTCTATGGCTCTGGCGATGACGCGGGCGATGTTGCAGGGCGCATCCGTGATCCTGGGCGCATGATCACCCTGCTTCCGATTGAAATCGCGCATCGCATTGCCACGGATGTCTGAGGAATGGCTGGGCGCAGAAAAAAGGGCCTAACTCCTGATGATCGGGACCTTTGGGCGCGCGTTGCCAAGACGGCCACCCCTTTAAACAGCCGCCCCGCGAAGATCGAAACGCCACCGAAAGAGATTTTCGACAAGCCAAAACCCAAGACAACCGCCAAACCGATTGAACCTTTTCAACTTGGGGCGAAGGCCAAATCAGGCTTGAGCGGCCATGTTTTGACGCCTTCGATTTCGGAAAGCGTCGCGAAAGATCCGCTTCGGATGGATCACCGCACTCATGGCAAGATGCTGCGCGGCAAGCTCAAGCCCGAAGCGCGGATTGATCTGCATGGCATGACAGTGGCCGAGGCGCATCCCGCGCTGACCAGCTTCATTTTTGAAGCGCATGAACGCGGTTTGCGGTTGGTTCTGGTCATCACAGGCAAGGGTAAGGACCGTGCCGATGATGGCCCGATGCCCGTTCGGCGTGGCGTTTTGAAACATAATGTTCCAACTTGGCTAAAAGCCCCGCCCTTAGGCCGCCTAGTTCTGAATGTACGGGAATCCCACCTCCGCCATGGCGGAAGCGGGGCTTATTATGTCTATCTCAAGAAATCCCGCTGATGCGGGGAAGCGCGAAGGCCTAGAGGACGTAGCGGCTGAGATCAGCAGAACTCATCAAAGCGCCCAAATGCTCTTCGACGAAACTGGCATCTACAACCACATCCTCGCCCGAACGATCAGGGGCTGAGAAACTCAGCTCCTCGAACACACGCTCGAGAACAGTATAAAGCCGCCGCGCGCCGATATTCTCGATGGTTTGATTTACCTCGGCGGCGATCCTAGCGAGTGCCGCGATCCCGTCTTCGGTAAAGCTGACACCAACTTCCTCGGTTTGCATCAAGGCGGTGTATTGGCGCGTCAGGGCGTTGTCGGTCTCGGTGAGAATGCGAACAAAATCCCCTTCGGTCAAAGCGCGCAATTCAACGCGGATCGGAAGGCGCCCTTGGAGTTCGGGCAACAGATCAGACGGCTTGGCGATGTGGAATGCGCCAGAGGCAATGAAGAGAATATGGTCGGTTTTGACAGGCCCGTATTTCGTTGAGACGGTGGTGCCTTCGATCAATGGAAGAAGATCGCGCTGAACCCCTTCGCGGCTGACATCGGCCCCGCGCGCATCCGAGCGCGCCGCGACCTTGTCGATTTCATCAAGGAATACGATGCCGCTTTGCTCGACCGCGTTGATGGCTTCGCGGTTGACCGTTTCTTGGTCCAGAAGATTATCAGCTTCTTCCTCGATCAGCAGTTCATAGCTGGCAGCAACACTCAATTTTTTGCGGGTTTTGCGGCCACCAAAGGCTTTGCCAAAGAGATCACCCAAATTCATGCCACCGGGCATACCGCCCATTCCCCCCATACCGCCGGGTTGGCCGGGAATTTCAAACATTGGCATCGGGTTGCTGGTATCGGCAAACTCCAATTCGATAATGGTGTCGTCCAACTCGCCCGAGCGGAGTTTGCGGCGGAACATCTCGCGGGTTTGATCACGCGCATCCTCGCCTGCCAAAGCTTCGATCACGCGATCTTCTGCAGCGGTATGGGCGTTGGCCTTAACCTCTTCGCGCATATTTTCGCGCACCATGATCAGCGCGGCATCCACCAGATCACGAATAATCTGTTCGACATCGCGCCCGACATAGCCAACTTCGGTGAATTTCGTGGCTTCGACCTTGATGAAGGGTGCCCGAGCCAGCTTGGCCAAGCGGCGGCTGATCTCGGTTTTGCCGACACCTGTGGGGCCGATCATCAGGATGTTTTTCGGGTAAACCTCATCGCGCAGATCATCACCAAGCTGCTTGCGCCGCCAACGGTTGCGAAGGGCCACGGCCACGGCGCGTTTGGCGTCATTCTGGCCGATGATAAAGCGATCAAGTTCCGAGACAATCTCGCGGGGGGTTAGATCAGTCACGAGGATATCTCCTGAGGTGTTTCGATTGCGGCCCATGGTGGAAGGCGGTCCTTGCCCTTGAACTCTGGCAAGCGGCGCATGATGGCGCCGCGAATGGTCTCCCATTTTGCGCCAAGCGTGATCAATCCCATGCCAAGAATGAGGATCACCGTAAAGGCTTGGCCCTCCATCAATGTGATCGAGAGCGCCACGATATACCCCACACCCGAGACGAGGAAGGAACGCCGATCAATCACAATCGCCATCAAAGCGATGAAGCCGATAAAGGCAATCAGCAGCATTTGCGTGGCGAAGGTATCAATATCGAGCAGCGAGAGCGCCACGGTGTTCACGATGGCAGGCGCCGCGATCACATGCAGCCAGAAGCCTGTGGCCGAGCGGCGGGTCAGACGATGCGGGTCGCTCATGTCAAAACGCATAGCAACTGCGAAGGTCGCGATGCCGACAAGGATGGTGACCAAGGCAAAAGGCCCATCCGCCGTCAGCAAGAACAGATCAGATATATCCCGCTGGCTTTGGTCGAGATTGCCAAGAAGGCTGAACAGCGTAACGAACACCCCGATCGCAATCAGCGCGGCCGCAAAGGGGACGCGGAACCAGAGGTAATATCCACAAAGAAGTGCGGTTCCCACCATGCCGATGGTTATAAAAATACCGCCAAATTCCACATCGAAAGCGGCCGCCAAAGCCACCGAGAATTGCACGGCATTCAAGGCAAAAAAGATCACCAGCGCGATCGAGGGGGCCACCATTCTGCGGGTCAGCGTGAAATACCGCGCCAATAGAACCGAGGCGACCATGCCAATCACCGAAAAGCCCAAGGCGCGGCTATAGCCTTGCTCAAGAGCCAAGATCGACAGGCCTGTCAGGCCTGCCCATCCCATATAAAGAATGGCCATGCCGACAACGATGAAAATCTCGTTGAAGCCACGGAACAACTCAAAGGGTTCATCAAGCCCCGACATATGGGAACGCACACCACGCCGCGTATCAGCCAGCGATAACAGTGAAGCGGCTTGTGCTTCGCTCATCATGCCTGCGCCAACGGCTGCGCGAATATCATCGCGGGTGATGTCAGTCATGGCTGATCTGCTCAACAGTCAGGTTTCCATTGGTGTAGACACAGATATCAGCGGCAATCGCCATGGCTTTGCGCGCGATCTCCTCGGCGGAATGATCGCTATCAATCAGGGCACGTGCTGCGGCCAGCGCGAAATTCCCGCCTGATCCAATGGCGGCAATCCCGTGTTCGGGTTCAAGCACATCGCCTGCGCCAGTGATGACGTAAAGATCAGTTCCATCGGTCACGATCAGCATCGCTTCGAGTTTCTGGAGGTATTTATCGGTGCGCCAATCCTTGGCCAATTCCACGCTAGCGCGCTGCAATTGCCCGGGTGACGCTTCGAGCTTTGCCTCCAAACGCTCCAGCAAGGTGAAGGCATCAGCCGTCGAACCCGCAAAACCAGCCACGACATCATAGCCACCGGGGCTGAGCCTGCGCACCTTGCGCGCGCTGCCTTTAATGACGGTTTGCCCAAGGCTGACCTGACCGTCTCCAGCCACCACAACCTCGCCGCCTTTGCGCACGCCGATGATTGTCGTGCCGTGCCATCCGGGAAATTCGTTGGAACTCATATCGCCTCCATCATTTCACTCTATATGGACGGGGCAGAGTCTCGGAACAACCGCTAGAGGGGCCAATTTTTCCGACGCGGCACCCGCACCGCAAGCATTGGCATCAACCATGGCTTCCTGAACCGCGTCAGATCAAGCGCTTCATGGACGCCGATGCTTTCTTCGCCATTTATGCGCGTTTTGACGGCTGAGCGGTTGTAAAAAGGCGCGTCCAACATGGGTTTGACCTGCCTCGGCTGAAATCCGCCATCTGCGCGGGTTTCGCGGCGCACCCCCCAAAACGGGCGTGAAATCTTGGCTTTGGGCGGGGCCTCCATGGCTTGCGCCTGCCCAGTTTTGTCAAAGCGAATGGCGGCTGCAAGCTCGGAGCCGTCACGCCTTGCGGCATCATAGAAACAGGCAGCCCCTTTGGATGTCGGAAAGCGGCCCCATGTCCAATAATCGAAATCGGCCTCTAGGGCGCGGGTGCCGAAATTGGCATCGAAATAGCCATGCCCCGACCAATCCCAACCCGATCTGTTGAGTTTAACCTCGATATCCGAGACGGGGCCGAAAGGCCGCCAGATATGGGCGCCATCTTCGGTCAGCGGCAGTTCAATGCCTGTAATGGCGGAGGGTCTTATCGTGACCGTTCCACGGATCGCCTGCGCATGTGGGGTGCTGATCTCATTGATATCGACGATCAGTTTATCGCCATCCCAATGCATTGAGGACGGACCGATCTGCAAAGTATCATCGCTGAGGTCGAGCGCGTCTTCGCCCCGATCTGTCATTGTCCAGCGCCCGCCACGCCCATAGGTGACGACATTCAGGCAGCAGTGATTTGCGGGGTTTTTTCGCCCTGACCAGCGATACCAAGGCGAAAACACCGAGCCGATAAACCCGATAATCGAAATGGCTTTGCTGCCATCATGGCTTATGCCGTCGACATACCACCACGCGTAGCCATCTTCGGGGACATTGAGGTTGAAGTTAGGTCGCTCAAGATCGCCGCGGCCGCATGCTGCCCTGAGAGACAAGCCATCGGAATCCCCGCCCCCGGATGGACCCCGCCCCCCGCCAGATACAGACCCTTGAGCGCGCTGCGCACCGTGGGACGTTTGAAGGCGGCCATCATTCCATGTGGGCTCAGCCCGTAAAGGGATCCGCCCGATGCGGGAAACAGGCTGTTGAAGATCGCGGGCGTGCTCAGCGCGTGATCGGGTGGCTCCTCCGAGAAGGCCAGCCCCTTTTGGCGCAAAATCGGGAAAGTCGTGGCTCGACATAGGTCAATCTCCTCCTGCGAGCCCGGCATATTGGCCGGTGCATTCATGATAATCTCAAATCGCTCAAGGCCTGAGGGCGTATCGCCCCCACGATCTTGCGCGCAGATATAAAGCGTCGGATCTTCGGGCATCTTGCCCTGTTTGATCGGGTCGAACTCACTGCGGGGGTCCTGCCCGAAAAAGACATTGTGATGGGCCAGATCAACGCCAGATGGTTTGGCTGCAAAACTCCAGACCCAAGCAGACAGGCTGCGTGGCTCCACGCTATCGGCGGGAATGATGCTGGTGGCGGCCTCGCCCAAAAACCCTTGGGTCAAGGCGCGGGGGTCACCGTTGAACACCACCAGATCAGCGGGCAGTTTGCGGCCATCGCTCAGGTGAACCGCGCTGACGGCACTGCCTTGCTTTTCGATACGCGAAGCAGCGATCCCGAAATGAAATTCCGCGCCGCGCGCCTTCGCCAGATCGTGCATCGCTTGGGCAAGCTTGTGCATCCCACCCTCAACCCGCCAAACACCACGCGCCTCAGACTCCCAGATCAGCGAGAGCAGGCTGGGGCTTTGATAGGGAGAGCCGCCGACATAAGTTGCATACCGCCCAAAAAGCTGTCGCAGGCGCGGGTCGCTGAATTGTTGCGCAAGCGCGCGCGCGAGTGTTTTTCCCGGAGCCATCAGCCGCGCCAGATTTGGGCGGGTCACGACATGGCGCACCAATCCCGCAAAGGACGGGCTGGCCGCCATCATCATCGGCTGTTCAAACCCGTCAAACAACGCGCGCGCCTTTGATTGGAACTGGCGAAACTCGCGCTCGGACCGGTCGCCTGCGAAATTGCCAATCGCACTGGCCGATCTCTCGGGATCATCGAAAAGATCAAGCTGGCTGCCATCGGGCCAAAAATGCCGCGCGAGGGTCTCTTCGCGGTGAAGGGTCACATGATCGGATAGCTGTTCGCCAATATCTTCAAAAAGTGTCTCGAAGACATGGCGCATGGTCATGACCGTTGGCCCTGCATCTACAGGCCCTGCATCAGATGGAACCGTGCGCATCTTACCGCCGGGCTGGTCATGCAAATCAATGACCCGCACTTGCAAACCCGCATGGGCCAAGCGCAAAGCCGCCGATAATCCGGCTATACCAGCTCCTATAACGACCGCGTTTTTCGGTCTTATGGGCAAAAGAGCCCTCCCCGTATGTAAAGATTAGTTGACACATATAGTTGACAGAAGGGCACACACTGTCCAGTGTAATTTACAGTATGGGGCGGATTCCAATCGCCTATTCTCTCATTTCTGGAGGCAGCATGCCCCTGAAGGCCCGTATAGAAACCGCGTTGAGCGCAGCCATCACAGCAGGCCAGCAGGGATCGACGCCCGCAAAACTGGCCTCGGCCTTGGAATATTCGGTCAGCCCCGGCGGTGCCCGCATTCGTCCCACGATCTCGCTCTCGGTTGCAAAGGCCTGTGGCGATCCGAACCCTGTTTTGGCAGATGCGGCGGCGATCTCGATTGAGTTGATCCATTGCGCCAGCCTTGTGCATGATGATCTACCCTGTTTCGACAATGCCGATATTCGGCGTGGCAAACCTTCGGTGCATCGCGCCTATTCCGAGCCGCTTGCCGTTCTTGCAGGCGATTCCCTGATAATAATGGCCTTCGAGGTTCTGGCGCGTGCCGCCGCAACCGACCCCGAGCGTGCGATTGCATTGATGCGTATTCTTGGCGCCAGCACGGGTATGCCCGGTGGCATTTGTGCGGGCCAAGGCTGGGAGAGCGAAAGCAAGATTGATCTGTCCGCTTATCACCGCGCCAAAACGGGGGCTCTGTTTACGGCGGCCACCTGCATGGGGGCCGCTGCCGCAGGCGAGGACCCTGAGCCATGGCGCGAGCTTGGCGCTCGAATCGGTGAGGCCTTTCAGGTCGCCGATGATTTGCGTGATGCGCTCTATGATGAAGAAAAGCTTGGCAAACCTGCACAGCAGGATGAAATCAATGGCCGACCCAATGCCGTTACCGAATTAGGCGTTCGTGGCGCGATCAGCCGTTTGGAAGATATTCTTTCAGGTGCGATTTCATCGATTCCATCTTGCCCCGGCGAGGCCGCGCTTTGCGAAATGGTGCGCGTCTATGCCGAGCGGCTGACGCCCGTTCTGCCCGCAAGATATGCGGCAGAATAACCATGGGTCTCACTGAGTATCCGGGCAATAGAGGCGGTGACCTCTTTGAGAAATTTCAACAATGGCGCAATAGCTTAGCAGGCTCTCGCAGGTTCCAATCTTGGGCTGCACGCTTTCCTTTGGTGAAATATCTTGCGCGCCGCGATGGTGAAAAACTGTTCGATCTGGTGGCAGGGTTTTCCTATTCGCAAACCCTGCAAGCCTTTGTGGCTTTTGACCTTGCAACGCATCTCAAGGCAGGCCCGCGCAGCGCGGCTGATCTGGCGCTGAGATGTGATGTGCCGCAGCGCCGAATGGAGGTGTTGTGCCAAGCTGCTGCTGCTTTAGGCCTGCTCAAACGGAGCAAAGACGCCAAATTCGCGCTGGCCCGATTGGGTGCCGCGGTGCCTGGCGTGCCTGGCCTGCGCGAGATGATTTTGCACCACGATGTTCTTTATCGTGACCTGCAGGATCCAGTGGCATTTTTTCGGGGTGAGACGGATACAGAGCTCGCGGGGTTCTGGCCTTATGTCTTCGGCGCGGCGGGCGATGTGGACCCTGAAATCGCGCAAACCTATTCCCAGCTCATGTCCGATAGTCAGGTCTTGGTAGCCGAGGAAACCCTGAAGGCGGTTGATCTTTCTTCCTGTGGGAAACTGCTCGATATCGGGGGTGGAACGGGCGCATTTCTATCGGCTGTCGGGGCCAGCTATCCCGATCTTGCGCTGCAATTATTCGATTTGCCCGAGGTCGCCCCCCATGCGCAAGCGCGGTTCGAGCGCGAGGGTTTGGCGGATCGCGCCAGCATCACAACGGGCAGTTTCCGCGAGGATTCGATTCCCGAAGGGGCAAGCACCATCAGTTTGGTGCGCGTTCTATACGATCATCAGGACGAAACCGTTCGCGGATTACTGGCCAAGGTTTTCAAGGCCTTGCCAGAGAATGGCAGCCTTATCATTTCTGAACCGATGTCGGGCGGCTCCAAACCTGATCGCACGGCAGATGCCTATTTTGCCCTGTATTGCATGGCCATGCGCACGGGCTGTGTCCGCTCGGCTGATCGGATTTCACAGCTGCTCACCGAAGTTGGCTTTGCCGATATTTCCCAAAGAGCAACAGACCGTCCCTTCATTACCCGAGTGGTAACAGCGCGCAAACTGTCAAATCAGTTAGACAAATCTGTCAATAATATTTGACATACTAGAGTGTAACGGTAGATTGACACATAACGCGACAATCTGTCAGTTCATCAGACAGGCGCGTAATTGAGGGATGGAACATAAAGTGCAAACAAGCGCTGTCATATTGGAGGGTCCAAAAAAACTAGGCGTCGGCGACGTTCAGTTGAATGACCCCATGGCAGATGACCTGATTGTTCAAGTTAGCCATTCCGGAATTTCCACAGGTACCGAAAAGCTTTTCTATTCAGGGGAAATGCCCCCGTTTCCAGGCATGGGCTATCCACTTGTGCCTGGGTACGAATCCGCTGGCGAAGTGCTCGAGGCGGGCGCGAATACGGGGTTCAAAACCGGTGATCGCGTCTTTGTTCCGGGTGCGAATTGCTACAGCGATGTGAAGGGCCTGTTCGGTGGTGCCGCGGCGACTTTGGTCACGGGTGCCGATCGCGTTGTTCGAATCGATAGCGCGCTTAAGGCCGAAGGTGCTTTACTCGCTTTGGCTGCAACGGCGCGTCATGCGATGGCTGGGCTTGATAAGAAATTGCCCGAATTGATTGTTGGCCATGGTGTGTTTGGCCGCCTTCTGGCGCGTCTGACCATTGCGGCTGGCGGCAAGCCTCCAACTGTATGGGAGATTAACCCAGACCGTGCGACTGGCGCGGTGGGTTATGAGGTTATTCACCCCGATCATGATGAGCGCCGCGATTATAATTGCATCTATGATGCCTCGGGCGTGTCTTCGCTGTTGGATAGTTTCATCGGTCGCTTGGCCAAGGGCGGCGAGATCGTTCTGGCAGGCTTTTATGCCGAACCCCTGAGCTTTGCCTTTCCACCCGCCTTCATGCGGGAAGCCCGTTTCCGCATCGCAGCCGAATGGACCCGTGACGACCTCGTGGCGACGCGCGACCTGATCGATCATGGCGCGCTGAGCCTATCCGACCTGATCACACATAATGTGCCAGCCAGTTCTGCTCAGGAGGCTTATCCAACGGCCTTCAATGATGCGTCCTGCTTGAAAATGATCCTCAACTGGGAGAACGCCGCATGACCCTCGATATTCCGAATCTCAAGGATTTCGACCAGCGCCTTCGTGACGAAGCCTCCGAGGAGCCAACGCTGGAAGTCCCCCAAGGGGAGCCGACAAAGAAAACCCAGATCATCGCGATCTATGGCAAAGGCGGCATCGGCAAAAGTTTCACGCTGGCCAATCTCAGCCATATGATGGCCGAACAGGGCAAACGTGTTTTGCTGATCGGCTGTGATCCGAAATCCGACACCACCTCGCTGCTTTTTGGCGGCAAAGCCTGCCCCACAATTATCGAGACCTCGACCAAGAAGAAGCTTGCTGGTGAGGAAGTGAAAATTGGTGATGTCTGCTTCAAACGCGGCGGAGTATTCGCGATGGAGCTGGGCGGCCCCGAAGTGGGTCGTGGCTGTGGTGGTCGTGGCATTATCCATGGTTTCGAATTGCTCGAGAAACTGGGCTTCCATGACTGGGATTTCGATTATGTCTTGCTCGATTTCTTGGGTGATGTGGTCTGTGGTGGCTTTGGCCTGCCAATCGCACGCGACATGGCGCAAAAGGTGATCTTGGTCGCGTCAAACGATCTGCAATCGCTTTATGTGGCCAATAACGTGTGTTCCGCCGTTGAATATTTCCGCAAGCTTGGTGGCAATGTCGGGGTTGCGGGACTTGTGATCAATAAGGATGACGGCTCGGGCGAGGCTGAGGCCTTTGCAAAAGCGGTTGATATCCCGATCCTTGCTTCGATCCCGCAGGATGATGACCTGCGCAAGAAATCGGCGAATTACCAGATTGTCGGCACCGATGAGAGCCAATGGGGCGCACTGTTTGCAGCCCTTGGCGAGAATGTTGCCGTTGCCCCGCCAATGCGGCCAACCGCGCTGAGCCAAGATGAGCTTCTGGCGCTGTTTGACGGCTCGGAAACGGGCGCGGGCTTTGTACTGGAACCCGCCACTGACAAAGACATGCGCGGCAAGAATGCCATGCCGCAAAAATCCCTCGAAGTTATCTACGACGAGGCATGAACAGATGACCGAAGAAATCAGATATGACACCGCAGCCGACGCCGAGGTTATCCTTGGCGAGGACCGCGACGCATCTGATCCTTCGGTGCAGGCCGTGGGCGTCGATGGCATGGGTTGCCATGCGGGCGCAGGCGAGATGGAAAAGGCTGCCCGCATGGCAGGCAAATCCGAAATCCTTGATCAATACGCCAAGGATTACCCCCAAGGCCCGCATGATAAACCTCAAAGCATGTGTCCCGCTTTCGGCTCGCTTCGTGTGGGTCTGCGGATGCGTCGCACAGCCACCGTTCTCAGCGGATCGGCCTGTTGCGTCTATGGGCTTACCTTCGTGAGCCATTTCTACGGTGCGCGCCGGTCTGTCGGCTATGTGCCGTTCAATTCCGAAACGCTCGTTACTGGTAAGCTGTTCGAGGATATCCGCGAGGCCGTCCACGATATGGCCGACCCTGATCGTTATGACGCGATCGTGGTCACCAATCTATGTGTTCCAACAGCATCTGGGGTGCCTCTGCGGCTTTTGCCTGACGAGATCAACGGAGTTCGGATCGTAGGTATTGATGTGCCCGGATTCGGAATTCCCACCCATGCCGAAGCCAAGGATGTCTTGGCAGGCGCGATGCTTAACTATGCCCGAAAGGAGGTGGAAGCCGGTCCAGTGCAAGCTCCTATCTCGGGTAAATCAGACCGTCCAACTGTCACTTTGTTGGGCGAAATGTTTCCTGCAGATCCTTTAGGGATAGGTGGGATGCTCGCGCCACTCGGTCTGGCGGCAGGTCCGGTCGTTCCCTGCCGTGAGTGGCGTGAGCTTTATTCAGCACTTGATTCCGAAGTTGTTGCTGCAATTCACCCTTTCTACACCTCTGCCATTCGTGAATTCGAAGCGGCGGGGCGCAAGATTGTGGGCAGCGCACCTGTTGGCCATGATGGCACGGCGGATTGGCTGTCTAATATCGGGCGCGCTTATGGCGTGTCCGAGGATAAAATCGGGGCGGCGCATAATGCCTTCCTTCCCGCGATCAAGGCTGCCTTGGCCGCAACACCTATCAAAGGCACCGTGACGCTTTCAGGCTATGAAGGCTCGGAGTTGCTGGTTGCGCGTTTGCTGATCGAAAGCGGAGCCGATGTGCCCTATGTCGGTACGGCCTGCCCGAAAACCGAATGGTCCCGCAGCGATGTGGACTGGCTTGAGGCCCGTGGCGTGAAGGTGAAATTCCGCGCTTCTCTCGAGGATGATTGCGCCGCGATGGAAGCGATCAAACCTGATCTCGCGATCGGCACGACACCCGTTGTCCAAAAGGGAAAAGAGCTTGGCATTCCAAGCCTCTATTTCACCAACCTGATTTCGGCACGCCCCCTGATGGGCCCTGCTGGTGCGGGCTCTCTCGCGCAAGTGGTGAATGCCGCGATCGAGAATAAGGGCCGCATGGATCACATGCGCGAATTCTTCGAGGGTGTTGGCGAAGGCGATACGGCTGGTATCTGGGAGGGCAGCCCGAATGAGCGGCCTGAATACCGTGCCGCGCATCAAAAGAAACTCGACAAAGCTGCGCGTGCGGCACAAGCGCAGGAGATGATCTGATGCTTGTTCAAGATCATGATCGCGCGGGCGGATATTGGGGGGCGGTTTACGCCTTTACCGCTGTGAAAGGTTTGCAGGTTGTCATTGATGGCCCCGTGGGCTGTGAAAACCTGCCTGTGACCTCTGTTCTGCATTACACCGATGCCCTGCCGCCGCATGAATTGCCGATCGTAACCACAGGTTTGGGCGAAGAAGAGCTTGGCCGCGATGGCACCGAGGGCGCGATGAAACGTGCTTGGGAAACGCTTGATCCTGCACTGCCTGCGGTTGTTGTCACAGGCTCCATCGCCGAGATGATCGGCGGTGGTGTGACGCCCATGGGCACCAATATCCAACGCTTCCTTCCGCGCACCATCGACGAGGATCAATGGGAAGCGGCTGATCGTGCGATGACATGGATTTTCACGGAATTTGGCATGACCAAAGGCCGTATGCCGCCTGAAAAGAAACGCGAAGACGGAGCCGCCCCAAGGGTCAATATCCTTGGGCCGATGTATGGCACCTTCAATATGCCCTCCGATCTGCATGAAATCCGCCGCTTGGTGGAAGGCATCGGGGCCGAGGTGAACATGGTCATGCCGCTTGGCAGCCATCTGGCCGAGATGCGCAACCTCGTGAATGCCGATGTGAATATTTGCATGTATCGCGAATTCGGGCGCGGATTGTCGGAGGTTTTGGGCAAGCCCTATCTGCAAGCGCCGATCGGCATCGAATCAACCACGAAATTCCTTCGGACCTTGGGTGAGATGCTCGGCCTTGATCCCGAGCCCTTCATCCAGCGCGAGAAGCATTCCACCATCAAACCTGTTTGGGATCTCTGGCGCTCGGTCACGCAGGATTTCTTTGCGACCGCCAGTTTCGGCATTGTCGCCAATGAGACTTATGCCCGTGGCGTTCGCAATTACCTTGAAAACGACATGGGGCTTCCCTGTGCCTTTGCGGTCGCGCGGACCGCTGGCAAAAAGACCAATAATGACGAAGTGCGCGCCATGATCCATGGCAAGCGGCCTTTGGTCCTTATGGGGTCGATCAACGAGAAAATGTATCTGGCCGAGATGTCGGGTGGCTTTGGCCCGCGCCCGAATTTCATCCCTGCCAGCTTCCCTGGCGCTGCGATCCGGCGTGCAACGGGAACCCCCTTCATGGGATATGCAGGGGCCACTTATATCATGCAAGAAGTCTGCAACGGCTTGTTCGATGCCTTGTTCCACATCCTGCCTTTGGGCAGCGAAATGGACAGTGTCGAGGCCACGCCCACCACGCTCCGCCGTGATTTCCCATGGGATAGCGATGCGCAGACCCTTCTGGACAGAATCGTCGCCGAACATCCGATCCTGACGCGGATTTCGGCAGCCAAGAGTTTACGTGACGCCGCCGAGAAAGCGGCCCTCGAAGAGGGCGCCGAACGCGTTGTCCGTGAAACCGTGGAGAAGCTCGCACCAGCGAACCTTCCCATGGAGAACGAGGGAAGAGAGAAATGACTGATTTCACATCAGATACCCACGTCACACGGCGCAAGCCGCTGAAGACGGAGTTCATGTTCTACTTTGGGATCATTTTCCTAGCGACATTGCCATTGGCGACCCTGACTTGGGCGCTGGCGGCAATCCGTTCGGGAAGCTTGACCACCAAAGGACCCATTAAGCGCGCGTTGAGCCAAGCTCGGATCATCACACCGATGATTTTCGCCGCTTAAACGTCTCTAACTATGCTGTTAGAGCCTGATTAGACCCAGGTGAGGCATAACAAGAGACGCATAAAAACCTCGGCGTGACGACCGGAGCCGATACCGAATTCGCCAAATGTCCAGCAGGGCAGTTGGCGGAATGCCGGCGGGGTATGAGACCCTTGCCGGAGCCCGGCCGCAGGGTGTGCGGCATCGGTCTAACATTCCGGAGGAAAGTTAATGGCTGATAACACCGACCTGTCCTTCACGGGTCTTACCGACGAGCAGGCGCAAGAGCTGCACGCGGTCTATATGAGTGGCCTTTGGCTCTTCGCAGGCATTGCCCTGCTCGCTCATATTGCCACGTACATCTGGCGTCCGTGGTTCTGAGGGGAAACAAGATATGTCCAAGTTTTATAAAATCTGGCTGATCTTTGATCCGCGCCGCGTTTTCGTGGCTCAGGGCGTTTTCCTCTTCTTGCTTGCAGCGATGATCCACCTGGTGGTTCTGAGCTCGGGTCTCAACTGGTTTGAGGCGGCGGCAGCAGCCGGCATGTAAGAGTGTCGGCACGCCCCGGGGCGTGCTGAAGCGCAAAAGAATGCTGCGGGCGGTGCGTGCCTCCGCCCGCGGCCATTGGAACTTAACTGACGGCTGAACGCTTCGCGAATAGGCCGCCAAACGCGGGGATAGATGCATGGCTTTGCTTAGCTTTGAACGAAAATACCGCGTCCGCGGAGGGACGCTAATTGGCGGCGACCTGTTCGACTTCTGGGTGGGGCCTTTCTATGTGGGCTTCTTCGGGGTTACGACAATCTTCTTTGCTGCCCTTGGAACAATTCTGATCTTCTGGGGGGCTGCCATGGATGGCAATTTCAACCCCTGGACGATCAATATCGCGCCCCCTGACCTGAGTTACGGTCTGGGTATGGCGCCGCTTATGGAAGGCGGTTTGTGGCAGATCATTACGATCTGTGCGACGGGCGCCTTTGTGAGTTGGGCGCTGCGTGAGGTGGAAATCTGCCGCAAACTCGGAATGGGCTATCACGTGCCTTTTGCCTTCAGTTTCGCGATTCTCGCCTATGTCACGCTGGTGATCTTCCGCCCGCTTTTAATGGGCGCTTGGGGGCATGGTTTTCCTTACGGGATCTTCAGCCATCTCGATTGGGTCTCCAATACGGGCTATGCCTATCTGCATTTCCACTACAACCCTGCGCATATGATCGCGGTGACCTTCTTCTTCACCACGACGCTGGCGCTGGCGCTGCATGGCGGTTTGATCCTGTCAGCGGCGAACCCTGAAAAGGGTGAGGAAGCCAAGAGCCCCGATCATGAGGACACATTCTTCCGTGACCTCATCGGCTATTCGATCGGCACCTTGGGCATCCACCGTCTGGGTCTTTTGCTGGCGCTGAATGCGGTCTTCTGGAGTGCGGTCTGTATCATCATCTCTGGTCCCGTCTGGACGTCTGGCTGGCCCGAGTGGTGGAACTGGTGGCTGACGCTGCCAATCTGGCCCGATCCAAGCCCCGTCGCCTCGAATATGGGAGGGATGTGAGCCATGGCTTACTTTGAATATCAAAACATCTTCACGCAGGTGCAGGTTCAAGGCAAACCCGAGATGGGTATGGATGATGCCGGCACCCTGAGTGCGGAGCGCACCCAGAAGGCCAGTTTCTCGACCTTGGCAGGTCTGGTTGGTAACGCGCAGCTTGGCCCGGTTTATCTGGGTTGGGCGGGCACGATCAGCCTTGCAACCGGTCTGGTGTGGTTCAACATCGTTGGCTTCAACATGCTGGCGCAGGTTGGCTGGAGCATTCCGGAATTTATCCGGCAGCTCTTCTGGTTGGCGCTTGAGCCACCCAGCCCTGAATACGGCCTTTCAATGCCACCGCTCAATGACGGGGGTTGGTATATCATCGCCAGCTTCTTCTTGTTGGTGAGTGTCATGTCATGGTGGCTCAGGACCTATCTGCTCGCGGTAGAGCATAAGATGGGCAAACATATCGCTTGGGCTTTCCTGTCTGCGATCTGGTTGTTCCTTGTGCTGGGTCTGTTCCGTCCTGTCCTGATGGGACAATGGAGTGAGGCGGTGCCCTACGGTATCTTCCCGCATCTCGATTGGACGACGGCCTTCTCCATCCGCTACGGCAACCTTTACTATAACCCGTTCCACTGTCTCTCGATCGTGTTCCTCTATGGCTCGGTGCTGCTCTTTGCGATGCATGCCGCGACCATTCTCGGTGTCAGCCGCTTTGGTGGCGACCGCGAGTTGGAGCAGATCTATGACCGCGGAACAGCTTCTGAGCGTGCGGCTCTCTTCTGGCGCTGGACCATGGGGTTCAATGCCACGATGGAAGGGATTCACCGTTGGGCTTGGTGGTTTGCGGTTCTCACCCCAATCACAGGCGGTATTGGCATCCTGCTGACCGGCACTGTGGTGGATAACTGGTTCATCTGGGCACAAGAGCATAACTTCGCTCCGACCTATCTCGAACCTTATGGCTATGACGCTTACGGTTCCTACGAAGGCTTCATCGGTCAAGACGCGGGAGGTAACTGATATGTTTCCCAAGTGGTTTGGCGACTGGAATACCAAGAATCCAACCAATATCTTCGGCCCCGCCATTTTGGTGGGGGCCGCAGGTGGCGCGGTATTCGCGGCGGCAATGCTGGTCTCTTTCGGTCAGCCTTTCGCAACGGATAGCCTGCAAACCGGCCCTCGCGGGACGGGGATGAGTGTGCCCGAATTCGAGGTGGCCCTCGCGGCAGGTGATCCGACCGTTGCGGATTACTATTTTGACGAGCCTTTCGTTCCTGAACCCGGCGAAGAGCTGGCGGGTGATATCTACGAGAATGTTCAAGTTCTCGGCGGTCTGACCGATGCCAATTTCAACCGGTTGATGAATGCGATGACCCAATGGGTCGCGCCTGAGGAAGGCTGTGCCTATTGCCATGGGGATGGCGATCTTTCGACCTATGGGTCGGATGATCTCTATACCAAGGTGGTGGCGCGTCAGATGATCGAGATGACCCAATCCATCAATGAAGGATGGGCGGGCCACGTCAATGCAAATGCCGAAGTCGGTGTGGTGTGCTATACCTGTCACCGTGGCCAGCCGGTTCCGAATAATATCTGGTTCCGGATGGGGGATGTGAACGAGAACATGGCGGGATGGTCTGCAAACCAGAACCGCGCGACTTTGGTTTCGAACTCGACGTCGCTGCCGTCTGACTATCTCGAGACATATCTTCTCGCCGCAGAGGATGGCTCCTATGCCCGTATCGGCGTGCATGATCTGGAAAGCCGCGTGCAGCAACAGCCCGGTGATCCGCTGATCCAGCATACCGAGCGGACCTATGCCTTCATGAACTATTTTGCCAACTCACTGGGTGTGAATTGCGTGTTCTGTCACAACAGCCGCGCCTTCTATGACCCAGGCCAGGTGACCTTGCAGTGGTCCACGGCAAGCCTTGGTATCTTGATGGTTCAGGAGATCATCGAGCAGCATCTTCTGCCGCTCGGCGATGTCTACCCTGAAGAGCGGCTTGGCCCTGTCTTTGGCGATGCTCCATTGGCGGCTTGCCGCACATGCCACCAAGGGCAGCAACGCCCGATGCGTGGGATGAATGTCATCGTCAATTACCCCGAGCTTGCGACCACCTCGGGTGAGCCAGACTACTCGGCCTTCCAGTGATGGGTCGGGCCACTGGCCATATGACTTTCTCCAAGGGCTGTATCAGCCACGGCCCTTGGAGCGCACTTTCAGACCTAGGTCACCTATCGTCCCCTCGTGGGTGACTTGCGCTGCGGTCGGGTTTTCTCCCCCTGCCGCAGCGACCTTCTTCTCTGGCCGGGGAGGACCAGATTATGAACAGACCGATCACCCCTTTGCTTGATAAAGTTCACAGACCCGCCGATATGCGCCGCATGACCGATGCGGAATTGACCCGCCTTGCCGATGAATTGCGCGCCGAAACCATCAGCGCGGTTTCCGAGACGGGCGGGCATCTTGGCTCCAGCCTTGGTGTCGTGGAACTGACAGTCGCGATCCATTCGGTATTCAACACGCCCTATGACAAGCTGGTTTGGGATGTGGGGCATCAATGCTATCCCCATAAGATCGTAACGGGCCGCCGTGACCGGATCCGGACCTTGCGCCAAAAAGACGGGTTGAGCGGTTTTACCAAACGCGCCGAGAGCGTCTATGATCCCTTCGGCGCGGCCCATTCCTCGACCAGTATTTCAGCGGCACTTGGCTTTGCCATGGCACATGAATTGGGCGAGGCGACGGGTGATGCAATTGCCGTGATCGGCGATGGCTCGATCAGTGCGGGAATGGCCTATGAGGCGCTGAACAATGCGGGTGATCTGAACCGCCGCCTTTTTGTGATCCTCAATGATAATGACATGAGCATCGCGCCGCCTGTTGGGGCGATGTCGCGCTACCTCAATGATCTATCCAGCAATTCGCCTTTGGCTGCCTTGAAGGATATCGCTGACGGCATGGCCGAATTCCTGCCCGAGCCTTTGCGCGCAGGCGCTGAACGCGCGCGGGAATTGGTGACGGGGCAGCAGGCCTCGGCCACCTTGTTCGAGCATTTGGGCTTTACCTATATCGGCCCTGTTGACGGGCATAATGTGCCAGAGCTCCTCAATGTCTTGCGCAGCGCGAAAGCGCGTGCCGAAGGGCCTGTTCTGATTCATGCGGTCACCGTGAAGGGCAAAGGCTATGCGCCCGCCGAAGGGGCCGATGATTGCTACCATGGTGTGGCGAAGTTTGACCCTGAAACGGGTGTGCAAAAGAAATCAGTGGCCAATGCCCCGAGCTATACGGGTGTGTTTGGCGCACGGCTTCTGGCCGAGGCCGAGCGCGACCCCAAAGTGATAGGCATCACCGCCGCCATGCCGGGTGGGACGGGGCTGAACGTCATGCAAAAGGCGATGCCGTCGCGTGTGTTTGACGTGGGTATTGCCGAACAGCATGCCGTGACCTTTGCGGCTGGAATGGCGGCAGGTGGCCTCAAGCCGTTTTGCGCGATTTACTCCAGTTTTCTGCAAAGAGGTTATGACCAGATCGTGCATGATGTAGCGCTGCAAAACCTGCCTGTCCGTTTCATGATCGACCGTGCGGGCCTTGTGGGTGCCGATGGCCCGACCCATGCGGGGGCGTTTGATATTGGCTATCTCGCGGCCCTTCCGAATATGACCGTGATGGCCTGCGCGGATGAGGCTGAACTGGTTCATATGATGGCGACCTGTGTTGCCCATGACAGCGGCCCCATCGCATTGCGCTATCCAAGGGGTGAGGGCACGGGCGTCGAGATGCCCGAACAGGGCGAGGTTCTTGAGATTGGCAAGGGCCGCGTTCTGCAAGAGGGGCATGATGTTGCGATCCTTTCTTTCGGGGCGCATCTGTCTGAGGCAACCGAGGCTGCGCGCGAGCTTGAGGCGCGGGGCTTGAGTGTCACCATCGCCGATGCCCGTTTTGCAAAACCTCTTGATACCGGTTTGGTCGAGCGTTTGGCGGCAGATCACTCAGCACTGATCACGGTTGAGCAAGGCGCGATGCTTGGATTTGGGGGCATGGTCCTTCACCATCTGGCGCGTGCAGGGAAACTGGATGGTGGCTTGGCCATTCGCACCTTATGCCTGCCCGACCGTTTCATTGATCAGGCCAGCCCCGCCGATATGTATGCTGATGCAGGTCTCTCTGCCCATGACATCGCCAATGCCGCGCTGGACGCGCTTGGTGTGACGGTTGCAGGGTTCGAACAGAAAAGCCGCGCCTGAATGGCGCGGCAATGGCCAGACTAACACGTGGTTTCGCTTAAACGGCCGCTTCCCCGAAAATCTTTGCGGCGTGTTCACGCAGGTATATCTGCAGCCAAGGCGTGAAGCTTTTCGGGCGGGCTGCAACCTCATCAGCCAAGCTGCCAAGAGGATGCCAGATTGTATCCATAACCTCGCTTGGCTCGGGAACGGGCTCATGGCCATCGGCCAGTTCACCGATAAAGATATCAACCACCTCATGCTCGATCAGGCCATTGCCAACATCGGCGCGGTATTCGACGGTGTCTTTATAGGTCAGCGATACCTCAATCAGGCCAAGCTCCTCGGCCAAGCGCCGCGTCGCACAATCCAGCGCGTTCTCGCCCCAATAAGGGTGGGTGCAGCAGGTATTCGCCCAAAGGCCAGGGGTGTGATATTTTGATAGGGCGCGTTGTTGCAGCAACACCTGATCGCCGCGCATCAAAAACACCGAGATCGCCTTATGCCTGAGACCCTTCTGATGGGCCTCGAGCTTTTCCACTGGCGTTAGGGTGCCATCCACCCATGTGGGGATCATTACTGTCATGCGCGTGTTGCTGGTATCAGCCCTGTTAGATGGGCGAGGTTCTTAACGCCGATTTTAAGATGTGCAAGCGGGCGGGCTTTCACAAGCTCTTTGTTCATATAAGCCTCGAAGGTCAGGCGCTGCACATCCACATCATGGCAAAGCGAGACAAAGCGTTCGCGTCTATCATCGGATTTGTAATAGGCGTTCTGCATCGCACCCAAAACCTTGAACACGCTTTTATGGTCTCGCATGAACATTTTACGGGCCAGTTGCAGGTCCTTGATCATGCCTGTTTGCAGCTTGGCAGCGGCGGCGGTGGCGGCAACGCGGCCCCCGAGCATGGCATAGAAAATACCCTCACCAGATGAGGGGGCAACAACACCTGCCGCATCGCCTGCCAGCACAACATCGCGCCCGTTATCCCATTTATCCAAAGGTTTCAGCGGGATCGGCGCGCCTTCGCGGCGGATTGTGGTGCAATCTTCAAGCCCCGAGGCTTTGCGCAGATCGGCGGTGGCCTTCTTGAGATCAACATCCTTCACCATTGAACCCATCCCGATTGAGGCAGATTTCCCATGTGGGAAGACCCAACCGTAGAAATCGGGGCTGATCCGCCCGTCATAAATGACATCGCATCGGTCAGGGTCGTATTCGCCGCGTGGGCCAGGGGCCTCGACGATCTCGTGATAGGCGATCACGTAAGGAATACGGTCGCCGCCTTTAATCTCGGTCCGCGCCACATTGGAGCGCGCACCATCAGCCCCGATCACAAGATGGGTGTTCAGCCGCCGCTCCTCGCCGCTGGCCTTGTCGCGGTAGATTACATTGGTTCCCGTCTCGCGATCACGCTCGATCCGGAGATAGGTTCCCGTCAGGCGTTCTGCCCCTTCTTCGGCGGCGCGGCAGCGCAGGAATTCATCGAAATGTTCCCGATCCACCATGCCGACATAGCCATTCTCGATGGGAATATCGACGCGCCGCCCTGTGGGCGAGATCATCCTTGCGGTGGTGATCTTGGCAACAAGCTGGTCTTCGGGAATGTTGAAATCGCGAATGGCACGAGGCGGGATCGCCCCGCCGCAGGGTTTGATCCGCCCCGCCCTGTCGATCAGCGCGACCTTATGGCCAGTACGAGCGAGATCTTCGGCAGCCGTGGCCCCAGAAGGGCCTCCGCCCACAACAACTACATCATATTTCATCGTTATTCTCCCGGTACTGGAACGCCAGTTGGCGTTTGGGCCGAAGGGCGGCCCTCCATCATGCGGAGGGCCATGAAAGCTGAGGCGAGATAGAGCGCCGCCTCGAAGATAAAGACGGAGCCGAAGGCAGAGGCATCGCTCAGGCCGATGCGGGCCAGATCAACAAGTGCAGCACCTGCCAATCCGCCGAAACCAGCCGCAATGGCTTGGGCCGCGCCCCAAAGACCCATGCGGGTGCCCTCGCGCGCGTTGCGCCCTTCGCCGGCAAGCGCCATCATGGAACCGATGGCAGCAACGGCGAACATGCCATTGAAGAACCCCAAACCTACAACCGCAGGCAAAAGCGGTGCCGATGGTCCGATCTGGCCAAGCGCCGAGATCACAACCAGCATCGCAGCCGAGCCGATGCAACCCGTTACTACCCATGAGCGCAATGTTCCGAACCGCAGCGCTGTGCCCGCCAACCCAACCAGAACCATCCCCAGAAAGACGCCGCCATTTTGCGCGCCTGACAGGGTTGTCGATTGACCAGGAGTGAAATTGAAAACAAGGCCCGAATAAGGCTCGAGGATCAGTTCCTGCATGAAATAGGCGGTCATGCTGAGGAAAACGAAAATGGTGAAACGGCGGGCTTTGGGTTCGGCCCAAACTTCGCGCAGGCCGTCCATGAAGGGCATGGCTTCGGCTTCGCGCCGCGCTGTCACGCGCCGCTCGATGCCCCAAACGGCTAGCGCCGTCAGAAGAACAGCACCGCCTGTGACAACTGCCACCACCTGCATCAGGCGTAGCGGCGTGTAAGGGTCAAGGAATTGGCCTGAAACACCTGCGGTGATCGCGATGCCGAAAATCATCATCAGCCATGTGATGGTGGCGGCGGCAGGTCGGCGGTGCTCGGCCGTGGCTGTGGCCAGCAAAGCCAGTAGCGAGGTGCCCGAGGCCCCCACCCCTAACCCGATCGCGGCATAAGCGAGAATGGAAACCGCCATGCCTAGCGCGAAAGAGGTTTCAAGAAGCAAGACACCATAGGCGGCTGTCAGCCCCCCAAGGGCGAGCATGGCCATGCCGCCAATAATCCAGCGGGTACGATGCCCGCCCATATCGGATTTATACCCCCATTGGGGCCGCGTGATCTGGATGCCGTAGTGAAGGGCGACCAATAGACCAGGCAGAACGGCGGGCAGGGACAATTCCACCACCATCAATCTGTTCAGAGTCGATGTTGTCAAAACCACGATGGAGCCAAGCGCCATCTGCACCAGCCCCATGCGGATAATCTGAAGCCAAGACAGGGTCATGGCCATGCCTCCAAGCTTCGGATCGCAAAGGCCGCAACCATCATGCCCGACACATAGAGCGTGATGCCTGTGCCATTATACCATGGGGCTTTGCCTTTCGGATCACGCAGCAAAACGGTCATGGCAAGGAATTGGGCCATAAGGGTGGCAGTGATGAAGAAGGCAAACCAAGGGCGATCCCAGTAAAACAGCAGGCCGATCACAGCCACTTGCGGCAGGGCCATGACCCAACAGGCGAGCTTTGCCGCGCGTTCGGGGCCGAGGGTGACGGGAAGGGAATTGACGCCCGTCTGGCGGTCGCCCTCCAATGCTTTGAAGTCATTCAGGGTCATGATGCCATGCGCTCCGATGCCGTAAAGCAGCGCTATGATCACAACAGGCCAAGACGGTGCGCCAGCCGATAAAACAGCGGCCCCTGTGAACCATGGCAAGGTCTCATAGGACAGGCCCACCAATCCCGGGCCCCACCAGCCTGAACGCTTCAGCCGGATCGGTTCAATCGAATAGGCCCAAGCCGCGGCCACCGCGACGATGGTGGCGCCAAAGCCCCAAGGGCCAAGCGCTGTCGCCAGAAGCAATGCACCAGCCGACATGATCAGGGCAATCCACAATCCCCAACGTCCCGGGATACGGCCTGAGGGGATCGGGCGATTTGGCTCGTTGATTGCATCAACATGGCGGTCGCACCAATCATTGGCCGCTTGGCTCATCCCGCAAACAACGGGGCCTGCCAAGATCACGCCAAGCCCCAAAGCCAGCCAATGCCCTGAAGGCGCAACGCCTGCGGAAATCACCCCACAGAGATAGGCCCACATCGGCGGGAACCATGTGATGGGTTTCAGCAGCGTTAGAACTGCCTTTGGCTCCGGTAGGGTGCGGGGCGGTATATGGGTCTGAACATGGGTCGTTACACTCATACTGTCAGATTAGAATGACAATATGAGTCTGAGCAAGTGTAAACTTAGGTTTACAGCGTTTCAGCTCTCTTCGTGCCGATCCAGAATATCGTATTTCCGAAGTTTCACATAGAGAGACTGCCGCGACAGCCCGAGCATCTCGGCTGCGGCCACACGGTTATTATTGGTCAGGGAAATGGCTGCTTCGATACACATCTTCTCAATGACATCGGTTGTTGCGGCCAGAATTTCCTTCAAGGGCGCGGAGCCTACAAGCCCCACCACATTCTCAACGGCTTCGTTGGATGGCTGCCCGTCAGCAGAAACGATCGCAGCGCCAGATTCACGGATAACCTCAAGCCGCGAGGTATCGCGGATCGAAAAAGCAAAGCCGTTATCGATTGGCGCGCTCAGCTTGGTTACCGAAATCTCGACGGTGACCTTGGAGCCGAAAGCCGTCGATATCCGTGTTGAATAATTGCGCATCTGGCCTGAGCGGGATGCGTTATCCATCATGACTTTCAGATCGACGCCACCGCGCACGAAAAAATCGGCCAGCGAACGGCCACGAACCTCGGAAACCTGACCGATATCGCAGATGGACAGGAAGCTTTCATTGGCCGAACGGATCACGCCATGCGGGTCGGTAATGGCAATGCCATCAGCCCCGTTGCGGAACATCGACAAAAGGGTGCCAGCCAGTTCATTGGCGACAGCTTCCGAGCTTCCAACAGTCTCTAATCGGCACAATAGTGTCTTTGAGCCACCTGCGCGGAACAGGGTTGGATAGACAACAATATCGCTGCCGAGACGCTTTGTGCCGACAATAATCGGCTTGTCTTCGCGGTCGGTAGAGCCATCGACCAGCATCGCGATAAGATCACTGCTCGACTGGCTGATAAATTCCTGTGCAACCAAGAGCCCGCTAAGCGCCTCGGACTCGGCGCCGAGCAATTCAGTGGCGGAGGTATTCGCCTCGGTAATCCGTCCCGATTTTACATCGACCAGAATGAAGGCATCACGCGTGGCTTCCATAACAGCGCGGAAGCGGGTCTCGTAATCACGATGGCTCTCGTAATCCTTTTCGAGCGCCATCTGCGCCTTGACCAAACGCTGCTGCAATTCCGCAACGGGGCGCATATCGCGACCAAGCATGAGAAAGAGGTTCTCGTCATTTGCTTTGTGCAAGGTGTAGCGCACGGGGAATTCCCAAGCGCCGTTATCGCTGTGATTGATCTCGATTCCGTCGACGAAATCGACCTCGCCCGATGAAAGGCGTGCCAGCTGCTTTTCAACTTTTGGCTTGCTATCAATGGTCAGAAAATCGCGTACATCCCGATTTTTCCAGTGATCGAATTTGCCCAAGGTCATGTTGAGAGGGTTCGCCAGAACATCCTGAATGATACCGTTCTGGTCCAATACCAGAGCGATATCGGCAGCGGTCGCAACAATGTCGCTGAATTGCTTCGGAGCGATTTGAAAGCCAGTGGCCTCACTCCAGAAGTCGCCGCGGCTGTTCATTCTCGAAATCCTGTCCCCAAAAGTGAATAACAATATAGATCAATCAAGCTCATTCTGCTTCTGCCTCAATGCCAAATTTGTTTTTTGACTGTAGGTTACACATACTTAAAACTTGCTGGATATCAGAGCCGACATAGTCAGCACCTGTAACACCTTGCACATCGATGTCGGTCAGTACGATTGGCCCGCCAACTACGATTGGCACTCGCCATGGAACACCCGTACGTACCCTTTCAACTAAAACCTTAATTTCTGCAAGGGTTTTAAGCCTTGCTGCCGTTATTCCAACCAGAGAATAACGATTTTGCCGCACCATTTCGAAAATCTGAAGCGCGTGCTTTCCGACCACGAGGTCAACCTCGTAACCGTGCCGCTTGAATTGATCGGCTGCAATCACCGCACCCAAGGAATGATCCTCGCCTTTGGGAATGATCAACAGCACCGTTCCAAGCGGGTCGACAACGCCTTGCGGACCCTCTGACATCAGGGAACGGGCGGCATCTTGGAGCCGCATCGTGGCAATCGTCACATCCGCGAACCCAATCTCGTCATTCACCCAACGCTCGCCGATCAATCGGGAGGCGGCGGGGATGATGTGATCTATGATTTCTGTTGAAGAAATATTCTCGCTTAGAATGCGCTGGATGGTCTTCTCTCGGAGGGACGGATCATCCGAGAGAAACGCGTCACATAACTTGTCCAAATGCTCAGCCACACTGCCTGGCGCAAGGGTCTTCTCCTTGGCCAGTATTTCAAGCGCTTTCCGTGCCAAGGCCGCGATATGGGAGCCATGGGTATCAGAAACGCGAGTGGTTGGGTCGTAATCGGCTAAGGTCATGTGCAACCCCTCCGAGGGTTCCGTACCCGCATTACAGCAGAATTTCGAGCACAAGGCGAGTACAGCCTATGGAGTCAGTGTCCACTATTGCTTGGGTGGTGTCAAAGAAAACTGACAGTAAATCGGGATTAGGCCCTCCTTTGCCAGAAAACAGAAGGAAATATTTTTCTAAACATTTGAAAATAATACTAAAAAGGGCTCTCTCTAAGGGGTCGTTTTCAGCGGGAAAGACTCGAGAATAGTGTAAATATAAATTGACACTTTGCCCTCCACACGCGTAGCTTTGACTAAGCGGCACTATAAATGCCCAAAGGAATCGTGTGGAATGACTGCTCAGACGCTAACCACTGCCCCGTCACGGAGGCTGTACACCGCGCAAGAACGTGCACGGCGTGACGCTACGGTGTGGACGCTGGTTCAGGGCATTCTCGCACCCGTTCAATTCGTCGTATTTCTTGTCTCTCTCGCGCTGGTGCTGCGCTTCATGTGGACGGGGCTGGGCTATGAGGCCGCGACGATCTCCATCATCCTCAAGACAGGCGTGCTGCTGACAATAATGGTGACTGGTGCCATTTGGGAAAAGGTCGTCTTTGGGCAATACCTCTTTGCGCCTGCGTTCTTCTGGGAAGATGTCTTTAGCTTTGCCGTGATCGCGCTGCACCTGACCTATGTCTGGGCGCTGATCGTGGGCTGGCCGCATGAGCAGCAAATGGTCATCGCACTGGCTGCCTATGTTGCCTATGTGATCAACGCTGCCCAATTCATCTGGAAGCTGCGCATGGCGCGGTTGGAGGGTGAGCTGTGAACAACCCCGCCCCGATTGCCGCCAAAACCTGCCGCGATGCGCCCGTTCTGAAGGAGCGGGGCCAGCGCGAGGTGTTTTGTGGCCTGACGGGTATCATCTGGTTGCATCGCAAAATGCAGGATGCGTTCTTCCTTGTGATTGGAAGCCGCACCTGTGCCCATCTTCTTCAATCCGCCGCTGGCGTGATGATCTTCGCCGAGCCGCGCTTTGGGACTGCGATCCTTGAGGAAACCGATCTGGCTGGCATGGCGGACGCCCATGAGGAGCTGGACCGCGAAGTTGCCCGTCTGTTGTCGCGTCGCCCTGATATCAAGCAGCTCTTTTTGGTGGGCTCCTGCCCTTCCGAGGTGATCAAGCTGGATCTGGCCCGCGCGGCAGAACGCCTGACCATCGAACATGCGCCCCATGTGCGGGTGCTGAATTATTCCGGCAGCGGGATCGAGACGACCTTTACACAAGGCGAAGATGCCTGCCTTGCTTCGATGGTGCCTGTTCTGCCCGCCAGTGACACGCGTGAGTTGCTCCTCGTTGGTGCTTTGCCCGATGTGGTCGAGGATCAGGCGCTTGGCTTGCTTGAGGCGATGGGCATTGGCCCTGTCCGTGTTCTGCCAGCCCCGCGCGCGGGCGAAATGCCAGCGGTGGGAAGCAATACAGTGTTTGCCTGTCTCCAGCCGTTTTTGGGCGATACTGCCGCAGCCCTTGAGCGGCGTGGCGCACGGATGATCCAAGCGCCTTTCCCATTCGGCGAGGAAGGCACAACGCTTTGGCTGCGCGCCATCGCAGATGAATTCGGTGTCAGTGACGATCTGTTTGAAAAGGTCACCGCCGCACCGCGCGCCCGCGCGCGCAAGGCCATTGCCTCGGCCTCTGCCGTTTTGAGCGGCAAATCCGTTTTCTTCATGCCTGATAGCCAATTGGAAATCCCGCTTGCGCGTTTCCTGACCCGCGAATGCGGTATGGACGCGATCGAGATTGGCCAGCCTTATATCCACAAAGGCCTTGTTGGCCCCGACCTTGATCTGATGCCCGCAGGCCCTGTGATCTCGGAAGGTCAGGATGTCGATCTGCAGCTCGATCGTGTGCGTGCCGCACGGCCCGATTTGACGGTTTGCGGCCTCGGCCTTGCCAATCCGCTTGAGGCGGAAGGGCTGACCACGAAATGGGCGATCGAACTGGTCTTCACGCCTGTGCATTTCTACGAACAAGCTGGCGATCTGGCTGGCCTCTTCTCGCGCCCTGTGCGCCGCCGCGAGCTTTTAAAGCTGGAGGCCGCAGAATGAAGTTGACGGTCTGGACATATGAAGGCCCGCCCCATGTCGGCGCGATGCGCGTCGCCACCGCAATGAAGGGCCTGCATTTTGTGCTGCATGCGCCGCAGGGCGATACTTATGCGGACCTTCTCTTTACGATGATAGAGCGCCGCGACCACCGCCCGCCTGTCAGCTACACGACATTTGAAGGCCGTGATCTGGGTGCGGATACAGCAGGTATTTTCAAGAAGACCTGTCAGGAGGCCTATGACCGCTACAAGCCGCAGGCGTTGATCGTTGGCGCGTCTTGCACGGCGGAACTGATTCAGGATGATCCAAGTGGTCTTGCCGAAACCATGGGGCTGCCCGTGCCCGTCATTGGGCTGGAACTGCCATCCTATCAGCGCAAAGAGAATTTCGGCACGGATGAGACCTTTTATCAGATCGTCAAAGCATTAGTGCGCCCGATGGAACGCACGCCTGAGGTTACGGCGAACCTGATCGGACCATTGGCGCTGGGCTTTCGTCACCGCGATGACATCGAAGAGATCAAGGCGCTGCTTTGGGAAATGGGCGTGGGCATTAATGTCGTTGCGCCTTTTGATGCGACACCGCAAGATATCACCAAGATGGGCCAAGCCCATTTCAATGTTCTGATGTATCCTGAACATGCTGAAACTGCCGCGCGCCATCTTGAGCGCGTTTGCGACCAGCCATTCACGAAGACAGTTCCAATTGGTGTGGCTGCGACGCATGATTTCGTTGCAGAAGTGGCACAAATCTGCGGAACAGAGCCTAAAAAAGACCTCAGCCGACTGCGCCAGCCTTGGTGGAGTAAATCGGTTGATTCCACGTATCTTACGGGTAAACGGGTTTTCCTGTTTGGTGACGCGACCCATGTTCAATCTGCCGCCCGCATCGCGCGCGACGAGATGGGTTTCGAAGTGGTCGGTATGGGCTGCTATAACCGCGAATTCGCCCGCCCGATCCGTGCTTTGGCCAAAGAATTCGGTTTGGATGCGCTGATCACGGATGATTACCTCGAGGTTGAGAAAGCCATCGAGGATGCCGCGCCCGAGATGATCCTCGGGACCCAAATGGAGCGCCATATCGGCAAGCGCCTTGGCATTCCATGCGCTGTGATCTCGGCGCCCGTCCATGTGCAGGACTTCCCCGCGCGCTACTCGCCCCAGATGGGTTGGGAAGGCGCGAATGTGATTTTTGACACATGGATTCATCCGCTTGTGATGGGACTGGAGGAGCATCTTCTGGCGATGTTCCGTGAGGATTTCGAGTTTCACGATGCGGCTGGCCCCAGCCATCATGGGGGCCATGCGCCTAAACCTTTGACGGCAGCGGATATGGCCGATGGGGATATTCGTATTTCTGGAAAGATGAAGGACGCCGCAGCGCCTGTCGGGGAAGCGGCGGGCCTTGGTGGCGATGTGATGGTGTGGCTTGCTTGCGCCGAGCGTGAGTTGAAAAAGATCCCCTTCTTTGTGCGGGGCAAGGCCAAGCGCAATACCGAGACCTATGCCGCCGAGCGCGGGGTCGCGGAAATCAGCGTCGATACGCTTTATGAAGCAAAGGCCCATTATGCGCGGTGACGGTGATCATATCCCCGGCTACCGCGTCGTGATTGTGACGATGGACAGCCATGTTGCAGGACCCGCAGCGCGGGTTTCCGAGCGTTTGGCGGCCGAGTTTCCTGGCCTGAATGTCTCGGTTCATGCCAGCGCGGAATGGGCGGAGAACCAGCAGGCGCTTGACGAGGCGCGGCTGGCGATCAGGCATGGCGATATCATCATCGCGAACCTTCTGTTTATTGAAGAGCATATCACGGCGATCCTGCCTGATCTGCAAGCGCGCCGGAATGAGTGCGATGCGATGATTGGTATGGTCTCTGCCAAGGAGGTCGTGAGCATCACGCGGATGGGTGATTTGGATATGTCCAAACCCACATCTGGCCCGATGAAGCTGCTGAAGAAACTGCGCGGGGCGAAATCGCCCTCTGCCAGCAGCGGTGAAAAGCAGATGCGAATGCTGCGCCGCTTGCCGAAGATTTTGAAGTTCATTCCGGGTAAATCGCAGGATTTGCGCGCTTGGTTCCTGAGCATGCAATATTGGCTTGGTGGCTCGGATGACAATGTGGAGCAGATGGTCCGCTTTTTGATCGGGCGTTATGCCAAGGATGAGGCCTTGCAGGGCGCGACTGCCAATGCCCCGATCGATTACCCTGAGGTGGGTCTGTATCACCCCGATCTTCCTGGTGGTCGGATTACAACCGAGGTTGCTGACCTGCCGCAGCCTGAAAACCCGATTGCCACGGTCGGTTTGTTGATGATGCGTTCTTATGTGCTGGCATCGGATGCTGCGCATTATGATGGCGTGATCCGCCAGATGCAGGAGGCAGGGCTTGCGGTTGTGCCTGCCTTTGCGGGTGGGCTTGATGGACGCCCTGCCATTTCGAAATATTTCGCAGACGGCAAGGTTGATGCGATGGTGTCGCTGACGGGGTTTAGCCTGATCGGTGGACCTGCCTATAATGACAGCCCCGCTGCGGTTGAAGTTCTCAAAGAGCTGGATTTGCCCTATATCGCGGCGCATCCGATCGAGTTTCAAACCTTGGGGCAATGGGCGGCCTCATCAGGGGGTTTGGGGCCTGTCGAGACGACGATCCTTGTGGCTTTGCCCGAGATTGACGGCGCAACCAACCCGACTGTTTTTGGGGGGCGTCATGGCATAGATGGGTGCCAAGGCTGTCGCCATATGTGCCAGAGCACCTCCTCAACCAAAGCGATGGCGCCTTGCCATGAGCGGATCGACAGCCTTGTTGAAAAGACCAAGCGCATGGCGCTGCTGCGCCGCAAGAAAAACGCCGAGAAGAAGGTTGCGGTCGTGTTGTTCGGCTTTCCGCCTAATGCAGGCGCGGTCGGGACAGCGGCCTATCTGAGTGTGTTTGAAAGCCTTTGGAATACGCTCAACCAGATGAAAAGCGATGGCTATTCGCTCGAGGTTCCCGCCAGCGTTGACGATCTGCGCGATGCCATTTTGAACGGCAATTCCAAGCAATACGGGCAGGATGCCAATGTCGCTGCTCATGTTGATGCGGATACGATTGTACGCACCACCCCGCCGCTTGCCGAGATCGAGGCCGTTTGGGGCCCCGCGCCCGGAAAGGTGCAATCTGATGGGCGCGGCGTTTTTGTGCTTGGCCATCAATTCGGCAATGTTTTTGTCGGGGTCCAGCCTGGCTTTGGATATGAAGGCGACCCGATGCGCCTTTTGTTCGAGCGCGGCTTTGCGCCCACCCATGCCTTCGCGACATTCTATCTGTGGCTGAGAAACAGCTTTCAGGCCGATGCGGTTTTGCATTTCGGAATGCATGGTGCTTTGGAATTCATGCCTGGAAAACAGGCGGGACTTGGGGCGCAAGACTGGCCTGATCGTTTGATCGGCGCGATGCCCAATATTTACCTCTATGCATCCAATAACCCATCTGAGGCGACGCTGGCCAAGCGCCGCTCGAACGCGGTGACCGTCACTCATCTGACGCCCCCTCTGGCGGCGTCTGGTCTCTATAAGGGCCTGCAGGATCTCAAGGATAGCCTGACGCGGTTCCGCTCGATGGCGCCTGACGCGCATGAGCGTGCCGAGATGCTTGATTTGATTGCCATGCAGGCGGAAGCCGTGGATCTGGAGGGTCATGATCCTGATCGGTTGTGGCTCAAGCTGCTGGAAACCGAAGATGCCTTGATCCCTGATGGGTTGCATATTGTTGGCCGCCCCATGGCCGAGAGCGAGATCACCGAGCATCTGCGCGTTATGGCCGATCAGACCCCTGAAACGCAGGCACAAATGGCCGAAATGCTGCGTCAGGAAACCGAGCTTTCTGGCCTGATGCGCGCGCTGTCGGCGCGTTATATCGCCCCTGTTCCGGGTGGTGATTTGATCCGCTCGCCCGAGGTTTTGCCAACCGGTCGTAATATTCACGCCTTTGATCCTTACCGCATGCCAACTGCCTTTGCGCTGCAAGACGGGGCGAAACAGGCGGATCGCTTGCTGGAGGCCGCAGGCGCGATGCCGCGCTCGGTGGCTTTGGTGCTTTGGGGCTCGGATAATATCAAATCTGATGGTGGCCCCATTTCGCAGGCGCTGGCGCTATTGGGGGCGACCCCCCGTTTTGATGGATATGGCAGGCTCTGCGGGGCTGATTTGATACCGCTTGAGGCGCTTGGCCGTCCGCGGATTGATGTGGTGATGACCCTTTCGGGGATTTTCCGTGATCTGCTGCCGCTGCAAACCAAGATGCTGGCCGAGGCGGCGTTCAAGGCGGCAACCGCCGATGAGCCTTTGGAGATGAATTTCGTTCGCGCCCATGCGCTCGATTATGTCGAGAAGATGGGCTGCTCCATGGAAGAGGCCGCGCTGCGTGTCTTTTCCAATGCCGAAGGGGCCTATGGCTCCAATGTGAATGCCTTGGTTGATAGCGGTGCATGGGGCGAGGAAGACGAACTGGCGCAAGCCTATGAGAACCGCAAAAGCTTTGCCTATGGCTGCGATGGAAAAGCCCATAAAAACGCAGGCCTTTTGCAAGCGACGCTGCGCGATGTCGATCTTGCCTATCAGAACCTTGAATCTGTTGAATTGGGTGTGACCACCGTTGATCACTATTTCGACACGCTTGGTGGCATTTCGCGCGCTGTGAAGCGGGCAAAGGGCAGTGAAGCGCCCGTTTTCATCGGTGATCAGACACGCGGTGAAGGCAAGGTGCGCACATTGCAAGATCAGGTCGCGCTTGAGACCCGCGCGCGCAGCCTGAACCCCAAATGGTTCGAAGGCCTGCTCAAGCATGGCCATGAGGGCGTGCGCCAGATCGAGGCGCAGGTGACCAATACGCTTGGATGGTCGGCCACCACAGGACAGGTCGAACCTTGGGTCTATCAGCGCCTCAGCGAGACCTTTGTTCTGGATGAAGAGATGCGACGCCGTCTTGCGGATCTGAACCCGCAGGCCTCGGCCCGCATGGCAAACCGCCTGCTCGAAGCGTTCGAGCGGGATTACTGGCAACCCGACGAGGCTACGCTTGCCGCCCTTCAGGCTGGGGCAGATGAGCTGGAAGACCGCCTCGAGGGCCTCACAATGGCTGCAGAATAGGAAGTAATGACCGATGTTGGATGATAAACACCCCCCTGCGGCACGTGCCAATAGCCGCGAGCAAGACGGGCTCCGCGCCAAAGGTCTTGGTGCCCCGCCAGTTTTGACCAAAGGCGAAGATGGCGAGGGATCGCTTCAGGTCCATCAAGACGCCTCGATGAAGATCGAAGGCGCCACCGTTTTCGCGGTTTATGGCAAGGGCGGTATCGGGAAATCGACGACCAGTTCGAACCTTTCGGCGGCTTTCTCCAAATTGGGCAAGCGGGTTCTGCAGATCGGCTGTGACCCCAAGCATGACAGCACATTCACGCTTACAGGGCATTTGCAGCCAACGGTGATCGATATTCTTAAGGATGTTGATTTCCATGCCGAAGAACTCCGCCCCGAAGATTTTGTGGCAACTGGTTATAACGGTGTGATGTGCATTGAAGCGGGCGGCCCCCCTGCGGGAACGGGCTGTGGCGGCTATGTTGTTGGCCAAACGGTTAAGCTGCTGAAACAGCATCACCTGCTCGAAGATACTGATGTCGTGATTTTCGATGTTTTGGGCGATGTGGTTTGCGGCGGGTTCGCGGCACCCTTGCAGCATGCTGATCGCGCGGTGATCGTCACGGCGAATGATTTTGACTCGATCTATGCGATGAACCGCATCATTGCCGCGGTTCAGGCCAAATCGAAGAATTACGGCGTCCGCTTGGCGGGCTGTGTGGCCAATCGCAGCAAGGATACCGATGAGGTTGACCGTTACTGCGATGAGGTTGGCTTCAAGCGCATTGCGCATATGCCTGATGTGGATGCCATCCGTCGGTCACGGCTGAAGAAAAAGACGTTGTTTGAAATGCCCGATGAGGAAGACATCGTGCAATGCCGCGCGGAATATATCCGCTTGGCCGAGCGTCTTTATGCAGGCACCGACCCCTTGGCCCCCGCGCCGCTGGAAGATCGCCATATCTTTGAATTGCTGGGGTTTGATTGATGGTTGCAACGCCAACATATGGCGCAACGCGCGATCGGGTTGAGGATTATTTCGACCGGACGGCCACCAAGACATGGGAGCGTCTGACCTCGGACGCGCCCGTTTCTGGTATTCGGCAAACGGTGCGCGAAGGGCGCGACCGTATGCGCGGCATCATGTTGGGGCGTTTGCCACAGGATTTGCGCGGGAAACGCATTCTCGATGCGGGCTGTGGCGCTGGCCAGATGACAGCTGAGTTGGCCGCGCGCGGCGCGGAAGTGGTTGCTATCGATATCTCGCCGCAATTGGTCGAGATCGCGCGCAAGAGATTGCCTGCGCATTTGTCCGATCAGGTGCGTTTCACCTCGGGCGATATGCTGTCGGAAAGCTTGGGCGCGTTTGATCACGTCATGGCGATGGATTCGATGATCTATTACGAGGCTGATGATCTGGGCCGTGCACTGGCTGGCCTCTGTCCTCGCGTCACTTCCTCTATCATCTTCACAGTGGCCCCGCGCACGCCGTTCCTGATGGCGTTCTTTGGCATTGGAAAACTCTTCCCGCGCTCGGATCGCTCACCTACCATGATCCCGCATGCACCGCGTAATCTCGCCAAAAAAACGGCACTAAACGGCGCAACAGGCACTATTTCCGAGATTGAGCGCGTCAGCCGTGGTTTCTACATCTCCACCTGTCTGGAGTATGCGCGATGAGCAAAATGTCCCGCGTCTCAACCAGATATCTGCCCTTCGCGGATGCCGCGAGCGAGGGTCTGCCGCTGGATCAAATCCTGCGTCTGAGCCTGTTCCAAATCTCGGTTGGTATGGCGGGTGTTATGCTGCTTGGCACTTTGAACCGCGTGATGATCGTGGAGCTTTCGGTGCCTGCTACTTTGGTTGCAATGATGGTGGCCTTGCCCGTTTTGATCGCGCCGTTCCGTGCGCTTTTGGGCTTTAAATCCGACCACCACAAAAGCGCGATTGGCTGGAAGCGTATTCCCTATCTCTGGTTCGGGACGCTGTGGCAATTTGGTGGCCTTGCGATCATGCCCGCCAGCCTTTTGGTTCTGGGGGGCGATGTCGTCCATAATATTCCGTTCGCAGGCGAGGCCCTTGCGGGTGTTGCTTTTGTGATGACGGGTTTGGGCATGCATATGACCCAAACGGCAGGTCTTGCCCTTGCAGCGGACCGCGCGACCGAGGAAACCCGCCCGCGTGTTGTCGCGCTGCTTTATGTCATGTTCCTGATCGGGATGGGCGCATCGGCGTTGATCATCGGGTATCTGCTGCGTGATTTCTCGGGTCTGACGCTGATCAAGGTTGTGCAAGGCGCGGCTGTCGCCACATTGGTGCTGAATACAATCGCCCTTTGGAAGCAGGAGCGCGTGCGCCCCATGACCCGCGAGGAGCGCGCCGCCCCCAACCCGAAATTCCGTGATGCTTGGAATGATTTTGCCAAAGGTGGCCCCGCAGGGCGGCTTTTGGTGGTCGTGTTCCTTGGCACGATGGCCTTCAATATGCAGGATGTTCTGCTTGAGCCTTATGGCGGCGAAATCCTTGGGCTGTCGGTGTCGAAAACCACGCTGTTGACTGCCACTTGGGCCGCAGGTGCCTTGATCGGATTTGGCTTTGCCTCGAACTGGCTGTCAGACGGGATTAACCCCTACCGCATGGGTGCGCGCGGCATTCTTGCAGGTGTGATTGCCTTCTGCGCGGTTATTTTCTCGAACCCGATGCAATCCGAGGTGCTGTTCTTTGTTGGGGCCTGCATCATCGGTTTCGGGGGCGGGCTTTTTGCGATCTCGACGCTGACCGCCGCGATGACCATGCCGGCCAAGGGCCGTGCAGGGCGCGGCCTTGCCTTGGGCGCTTGGGGCGCTGCACAGGCGACGGCTGCTGGCCTATCCATCGCGATTGGTGGAGCGATGCGCGATGGCGTGAACCAATTGGCGATGACGGGCACGCTCGGGCGTGCCTTGGAGAGCCCCGCGACGGGCTATTCCGTCGTCTATCATTTCGAAATTCTGTTGCTCTTTGCAACGCTCGTTGCTCTCGGGCCGCTGGTGCGGACCGTGCGTGAATCCAGACCTGGGGAGGCCGGCAAGATCGGGCTCGCCGACCTACCCACTTAGTAAACGCCGCATTCGGAGGACATACTCATGGAAGCTACATTCTTCGGCAATTTTGATCTGGCTAGCCTGTCTATCTGGCTATTCTGGGTCTTTTTTGCCCTACTCATCTATTATCTCCAGACTGAAAACATGCGGGAAGGTTACCCGCTGGAAAATGATGACGGCACACAGGCCGCCAATCAGGGACCATTCCCGCTGCCCAAGGAAAAAACCTTCAAGCTTATGCATGGTCGCGGTGAAGTGACCCTGCCTGGCGAAGATTTCCAGAGCCGTGGTGACGTTGCCTTGCGTCAAAGCAGCCAGACCAACGGGTTCCCCTTCGATCCAACCGGTGACCCGATGATCGATGGTGTCGGGCCTGCGTCATGGGCCAAGCGCCGTGACCTGCCCGAGCTTGACGGCCATGGCCATACCAAGATCGTGCCAATGAGCCATACCGAGGACTTCCAGATCAGCGCAGGCTACGACCCGCGTGATTTGCCAGTGGTCGCGGGCGACGGTGAGATTGTCGGCAAAATCTGCGATATGTGGATCGACGCGCCCGAGCAATTGATCCGCTATCTCGAGGTTGAGCTTGATGCCGCAAATGGCGGTGGCAAGCGTTTGATCCCGATGCAGATGGCCTTGGTCCGCTCGAACCGTGTGAAAGTGAATTCGATCTTCGGGAAGCATTTCAAAAATGTGCCCACGATCAAATCACCCAACCAAGTCACCTTGCTCGAAGAGGATAAGATCTCCGGCTATTATGCTGGTGGCATTCTCTACGCATCTCAGGAGCGGACAGACCCGCTTCTCTAATACTGTTGTTAAGAAGGAGAATGACCAATGTCCCACGACGACTTTCAGACCGAGCCTGTCCGTGGATTACCCGAGAACCTCCCTTCGGGTGAGGAGATCCTTTGGCAGGGGCAACCGGAATGGTTTGCTCTTGCCAAGGATGCTCTGAACTTCTGGTGGGTTGCAGGGTATTTCGGGTTTCTCTTTGCGTGGCGAACCATTGCTGGTGCGGCCACAACAAGCTGGACCGAAAGCGCAACGGCAGCCTCCTTCTTTCTTGTTCTTGGTGCGCTTGTTTGCGTCCTGCTTTTGGTGGTGGCCATCGTGCAAGCCAAGGCAACAGTCTACACAATCACCAACCGCCGCGTTGCCATGCGCATCGGGGCGGCTTTGACCATGACCTTGAACCTGCCCTTCAGGCAGATTTCCAACGCGACACTTGCCCTGCGCAAAGACGGCACAGGGACGATCGCGATGGAGCTTGCTCAAGACAATGTGCGCCTGTCCTATATCTATACATGGCCGCATATCCGCCCTTGGCGGATGAAACAGCCCGAGCCTGCTCTGCGTTGCATTCGTGATGCGCAGAAAATCGCAGGGATTCTTGCCCAAGCAGCAGAAACCGAAGTGAACACGCCCCGTGTGGAACGTGTGACCTCGGGTGATGCTGTGGCTGCGGAATAGGGGGGTCTCATCATGGCAAATGTTGAAGAACAAAAGCTCGTCACACGCGACAAGGAGATGATTCCAACTCTGCTCGTGCGGGCGATGTTCATATTATGTGTCTGTGTAATGATCATTGTGGCTTATGCGCGGCTGACAGACCGGCCGCTCGAAGCCATGCCACCAAGTGTGGCAGAGGTTCCTATCGCGCAAGAACGTCTGATCCGTATCTTCGGATCAATGGACGGCTCGGCCCGTGTGCTGGATCTCGACGGCAATGTGATCGCTACACTTGATGAAGCCGAAGGTGGGTTCATCGCGGGTGTTTATCGGGTTCTGGAACGCAATCGTGCCCCATTGGGCATGACTGGGTCCGATCCGATCCGCCTCGTGCGTTTTAGCGATGGGCGTCTTGGCCTTCGCGATGACTTCACCGATTTCCGAGCCGAGCTCATGGGTTTTGGTGCGGATAACGAGCGGGCCTTTGCCCGCCTGCTGGAGGAATGACCAATGGGATTATTTACAAGAGAGATCGAGACGGCTCCCTGCCAAGTGGAAGTGAGCCATAAATTCGAAAGCCTATACGCGCATGTGAAGTTTCTGAACGGCGCAACAATAAACCCGGGCGATGAGGTGCAGGTGCATGGCGCGCCCGTTATGGCGCCTTATGGCGAGGTCGTGACCGAGGATCGCATGGCAACGATCAAGCGCGCTTCGAAGCTGGAACAGCTCTGGACCCGCGCCACAGGCGATTTCGAGTTCATGGAGCTTTGCGAGTTCAGTTTCTCCGAGGAGGTTTCGGTATGAATGTTCAAGTCAACCACTCCGCCGATGCAAGCACTGTCGAAGAGGCTCTGGCCGCCAAGAATTACGACCAGCCCATCACCGATAGCGAAAGCGCAACAGCACTTGCCTTGCAGAACACCCTTCTGACACCGCGGTTTTACACCACCAATTTCGATGAGTTGGATGCGGTCGATGTCAGCCCCGTTCGCGAGGAATGGGACGCGCTGATCGCCCAGATGAAAGCAGACCCGAATAAGGGCCATTTCAAAAAAACCGAAGATTGGGACAAGGTTGATTGGGACGGTATGGAGCCCAAGCTCAAGGCCGAATTCATCGATTTTCTGGTCTCCTCCTGCACGGCGGAATTCTCGGGCTGTGTGCTCTATAAGGAAATGAAGCGCCGCGGGTCCAATGAGGATATCACCACCTTGTTCCAGCTTATGGCCCGCGATGAAGCGCGCCATGCGGGTTTCATCAATGATGCCCTGCGCGAGGCGGGGATTGCGGTTAATCTGGGCTTTCTGACTCAGGCCAAGAAATATACCTATTTCCAGCCGAAATTCATCTATTACGCGACCTATCTGTCCGAAAAGATCGGCTATGCGCGCTATATCACGATCTTCCGCCATCTTGAGCAGAACCCTGAATTGCGCTTCCACCCGATTTTCAAATGGTTCCGTGAATGGTGCAATGACGAGTTCAGCCATGGCGAGGCCTTCGCCCTGCTGATGAAGACCGACCCCAAACTGACCAGCGGCAGGAATGTCCTTTGGATCAAGTTCTTCCTGACGGCGGTTTATGCAACGATGTATGTGCGCGACCACCAGCGCCCCGCCTTCCACAAGGCGCTTGGCGTTGATCCTGATTGGTATGGCCAAGAGGTGTTCCGCAAAACCAGCGCGATCTCCACGCAAGTGTTCCCGATCACGCTCGATATCGATCATCCGCGTTGGATGAAGGGGCTCAAGGCGTTGCAAAAGGCAAATGTCGATCTGGCCGAGGCCAAAAAGAACGGCAATTTCCTGAAACGCGGTGTCGCAAGCCTTCGGGCGGGGATGGCGTTTGTGTCGCTTTATTTGATCCCCGTGAAAAAGCATGAGCTTCCCGAAAGCGTCCGCATGGAGCCCGCTTACTGATGATGCATTCGCCTTGGATCGCGGCCCTTGTGGCCCTGTTTCTCTGGTGGTTCTCCACCGGAGCGATCCTTGTGGCGGTGCGCCGTGCCGATAAGGAAGGTCCGCATGCGCGGGTTTGGTCTGTGTTGATGAACACGCCGTTCCTGATCATCGGTGCGATTGGCATTATCGAGACTCTGGATGACGGCTCGGTCACGGGTGCCTATATCGGCTTTCTCTCGGCCCTTGCCCTTTGGGGCTGGGTCGAGCTGGCCTTTCTGGCGGGTGTGATTACGGGGCCGAACCGTAATATCCTGCGCGACGGTGTCCCCGAATGGGAACGTTTCATTCGCGCTTGGGGCACGATTGCCTATCATGAATTGCTGCTGGTCTTTATGGTGGTGGCGCTTGTCCTGATGTCTTTCGGGGCTGAAAATCAGGTCGGTGTTTTGACCTTCACGCTTCTGTTTGTGGCGCGCATCAGCGCCAAGCTGAACCTCTATCTGGGTGTGCGCAAAATCAATCTGGAATTTATTCCAGACCATCTCAATCATTTGCCCTCCCATTTCCGCATTGCGCGGATGAATTGGCTTTTCCCGATCTCCATAACCGGCCTCAGCCTTGCACTTGGCTTGGCACTGGCAAGCTGCCTTTCGGCGCAAGACCAAGGTGAGATCGTGGGGTATGCCCTGATTGCCGCGCTAACTGCGCTGGCTTTGTTGGAGCACTGGTTCATGGTGCTCCCCCTTCCTGATGAACGCCTGTGGCGCTGGATGCTGCCGCAGCGAGAGACAGGGGCGATAAGCCCCCCAAACCTAGCACCACTACACAGCGAGGATGCCCGATGAAATTTGACACACTGTTCCAGACGCAATTGGACAAACTGAAAGAAGAGGGCAACTACCGCGTGTTTGCTGAACTTCAACGCAAATGCGGTGCGTTTCCGCGGGTTCAAAACCATGGAGACGGGCAAGATGATGTGACGGTTTGGTGCTCGAATGACTATCTCGGCATGGGTCAACACCCTGATGTCGTGCAGGCGATGGTTGATACCGTCAAGGAATGTGGCACAGGTGCGGGTGGCACGCGAAATATCTCGGGCAATGCGCATCACCACAAAATTCTGGAGCGTGAACTCGCCGATCTGCACGGCAAGGAAGAGGCGCTGCTGTTCACCTCGGGCTATGTGTCGAACTGGGCGGCTTTGTCGACGCTTGGCAGCCGTTTGCCCAATGCGGTGATCCTGTCGGATGCGTTGAACCATGCCTCGATGATCGAAGGTATCCGCCATGCGCGCTGCGATAAGAAAATCTGGAAACATAATGATGTCGAAGATCTTGACCGCCAGCTTGCGGCCCTTCCCGCCAATGCCACCAAGATCGTCGCCTTCGAGAGCGTCTATTCCATGGATGGCGATGTTGCCCCGATCAAGGAGATCGTGGAGGTCGCCGAAAAGCATGGCGCGATGACCTATATTGACGAGGTTCATGCGGTTGGCATGTATGGCCCACGCGGCGGCGGTGTGGCCGAGCGTGAAGGCTTGATGGACCGTATCACCTTGATTGAGGGCACCCTTGGCAAGGCTTACGGCGTTGTTGGCGGTTATATCACGGGCTCTCATGCCTTGGTTGACTTCATCCGCAGCTTCTCAAGCGGCTTTATCTTCACCACTGCCCTGCCGCCTGCGGTTGCGGCTGCCGCCACGGCCTCGATCCGTCACCTTAAGACCTCGAGCTATGAGCGGGATATGCAAAAGCGGCAGGTGGAACGCCTGCGCGCACGTCTGGATGCCGAAGGCATTCCGCATGTTCATAACCCCAGCCATATTATTCCGGTGATGGTCAAAGACCCTGTGAAATGCAAAATGCTGTCCGATATCCTGATGGAGCAATTTGGCATTTATGTGCAGCCGATCAATTACCCCACCGTTCCAAAAGGCACCGAGCGTTTGCGCTTTACACCAGGCCCGCTGCACACAGATGAGGATATTGAATATCTTGTGATGGCGCTCAAAACCCTTTGGAAACAGTGTGCAATTGCACATGCTGTTGCATGATTACAAAAAAACCTCTGGACCTTCTTTAAAACGGGTTACCTATAGTGACCGTGAGCTAGATGAATTGGGAGATTTCCAAAATGACGAGCAAATTGATGATCGCGACCGCAGCGATGCTGCTAAGCGCACCGATGGCGATGGCCGATGGCCATGCCGCAACTGGCGATGCCGAAGCGGGCGAGGCTGCGTTCCGTCAATGCATCGCATGCCATGTCGTTGTGAATGATGCAGGCGACACATTGGCTGGCCGCAATGCGCGCACTGGCCCGAACCTCTATGGTGTCGCAGGACGTGGATGGGCCAGCATCGAGGATTTCCGCTGGTCCCCTGGCCTGACAGCTCTGGGTGAAACCGGCGAGACAATCACCGAAGAGTCCTTCGTGGCCTATGTGCAGGACCCGACTGGCTATATTCGGGAAGCAACGGGCGATAGCTCGGCGCGTGGTGCGATGGCCTTCCGTGTTCGCTCGGAAGAAGATGCTGTGAACCTTTACGCCTATCTGGTCAGCCTCTCGGCTGAGTAAATATCGCTTAAATCTACCTCAACGGGCGGTCCTTTGGGCCGCCTGTTCTGTTTCGGCCATCTGGTCGGTAAAGGTCAAGATCGCCTCAAGCACCTGATCAGGCGCCTCTTCCTGAGCCAGATGACCAACCCTTTCGAGGATCTGGAGCGTCGCATTTGGCATTGCCTGAGCTGCACGGCGGGCAACATCGGGCGCAACGGCGAGGTCTTTCGCGCCATGCAAAAACAAGGTCTGGGTCGGGATATCTGGTAGATTGCGGGTCAATTCCTCCAGCGACCATTGCGCCATCATGGCCAAGGTGGCCTCAATATGGCTGCGTTGCGACATCAGCCGTTGATACAGCATGATCCCGTCTTCATCTATTTTGGCCCCTGTCGAGGAGAGCAATTGGCGGATCTTGGCATCACTTGCCCCGCGCGACAGCAAAAGCCCTGTCAGCGGATTAAACACCAAAAGCTTGGCCAAGAAGGGAAACAACCAGCCTGTTGCACCCTTGAAATTCTCCAAAGCGCCATTGATCGCAATGATCTGGCGGGGTGGGGTTGGCAGACTACGCGACAGGCTCAAGGCCAAGGCCGCCCCTGCCGAATGGCCGATGATCACCTTGGGCTCAAGCCCCAAGGCCAACACAAGCGCTGCGATATCCTCGGACATCAGAGGCAGGGAGCATCGGCTACGCGTTCCCGCGCGGGTATAGCCTTGGCCTGGAAGATCAAAGGCCGTGACCCGAAACTGCTTTGAGAGTGGTCCGATCACATGCCGCCACGAATGGGTCGAAGCACCCGCACCATGGATGAGCAAAAGATCAGGCCCCTCGCCCATGATCTGCACATGCCAGCGATGTGGCATCACCTGCAAAATCTGGCTTGCCTCGGCATGGGGCCAATCTGGTGGGGGTATCGTCATTGGATCGAAAGCGCTGTTTCCACGGCCGCCGAGAGAGACCGTGCATCAGCGCGGGGCAGCGGCAGATATGGCGCGCCCATCTCACTGGCCAATTCACCCAAGCCTTTGGTCGGGCGAAGCCCTGTATCAATCACCAGCCCCGAGAAGGCCTTGACCCGAATGGCCCGCGCCATGGCCGTTGCATCCTCGGCCGCTGTGACGCGGTTGGCCTCGCCCATGAGAGAGACATTCGCGCGCCCGTCCGTCAGAACTGCAACAGATGGCGTCATACCTTTGCTCCGCGCCAACTCACCCAATTCCAGCGCCAGTTTCAGGCCCGCGGCCAGCGGCGTGCCGCCGCCACCTGCAAGGGCCGAAAGGCGCTTTTTGGTCTGTACGAGCGAACGGGTGGGCGGCAGCAACACCTCCGCCCCTGTTCCGCGAAAGGCAACAAGCGCCACATGATCGCGACGGGAATAGGCCTCGGCCAGCAGGATTTCGATGGCCCCCTTGGCCTCTGACATCCGCGCCATGGCAGAGGAACCCGAGGCATCCACCACAAAGATAATCGCGCGTTCAGAGGTTTCTTCATAATGGCGAATACGGATATCCGAGGTGCAGATATGCAAGCGCTCAAACTGGCCCGAAGCTGCCCGCCGCATCTTTTGCCAAGGGGCGGCGGCGCGCAGGGTTGCCACAAGATCAACCCGCGCGCCATTCCCGATGGAACCAGTGCGCGATGGCAGCGGGCGGCCCCGATTATTCCCCTTTTTCTTCGCTCCTGACCCTGAGGAGGATTTCGCAGAGCGCGCGGCCCGCGCAGCACCCAGACGCGCCAGAAGATCGGGTGGCAACATCGCTTTGGCGGCCTCCAGCAGCATCTCTGTCGGGGGAAGGGCTGGCTCTTCCTGCTCGGAGGTTTCGTCTTGATCCTCCTGTTCAGGTGGATCGGGAGGAGGGTCAGACGGGTTGTCTTGCATGTCCGCTTCGCCAGGGGCGGGAAATTGCGTGGCGCGCGGTGCAAGGACGAGTTCAACCGCTGTCTGAAGATCGGCTGGTCCAACCTCGACATCCCCTGACAGCGCCGCAGATGCGCGCGCAACGGCCAATGCCAGAAGCGGAGCCCGAAGGGATGTGACGCCAAGCCGTGCCGCAACCTGCGTCAATTCCGAGATCGCTTCATCAGGCAATGTGACCTGAGGAAGAAGCGCGCGGGCGTCCTCCAAGGCGGGCAGATCAAGCTCCAGTTCAGGTGCGTCGCCAATGGCCAAGCCGTCCAAATCAAGATGGATCGCCAAACGCTCGGTCAGACCATGCCCAAGGCGTTCTTCCTCGCCTGCACCTTCATCCAAGGCCACCAAAACCAGATTGGCATCCGCATCCAATGCACCCGCAAGCCGTGCAACCAAACCCGCTTGGGCGCGTTCCGCCATTGGCAGGATCACCACGCCAGATTGCCCAAGCAGCCCTTGCGTTTTGACAACCGTGCCCTGTGCCAGCGTTGCCGTCAGATCAACACCCCCAAACAGGGCATCATCGCCCATAGCGGGATGCAAGCGCCGTGGTTTGGTGCCGTTCAACCCTTTGGTCAGCCCTTCAAGAAACCGATCCCGAACAGGGCCAACGCGTGCCCTAAGCCAGATACCGCCAAGCGCGCTCGGGTCCACAAGGAAACAGGCCAAGGCAAGATTGGCCCTGATCCACCGTTCCTCGCCCTGCTCGCTCATGCAAGCACCTCCTCCACCGTGCGGGTCACACGTGTGTTCGAGCCTGCCTCATCCAGAGGATCACGGCGCAGACGATGGCTAAGCGCCAAAGGTGCGATGGAGCGCAGATGGGTGCGGGTGATGTTTTTGGCTCCTTCAAATGCGGCCAAGGCCCGCGCTGTGCGCAAAAGCGTCAACTCCCCGCGCAACCCGTCCGAGCCAAGCGCGATACAGAGCGTTGCACAATCGCGCAGCACATCATCGCTTGCCTCAAGCGAGGCCAGATGTTTGCGGCCCTCAACGATTTGGTCGCGAAGGGCGGCATCGGCTTTGGCCCATGTCGCAAGAAAGCCTTGGGGGTCTCTGTCAAAGGCATCACGGCGACGAACCACCTCGATGCGTGTTTCAATGTCTTTGGGGCTGGTGACCTCGACCGATAGGCCGAAACGGTCCAGAAGCTGGGGACGCAATTCGCCCTCCTCGGGGTTGCCTGAGCCGACCAAGACAAAGCGCGCGGCATGCCGGATCGAAAGGCCTTCGCGCTCGACCACGTTTTCACCCGATTGTGCGACATCCAAAAGCAGATCAACGATATGATCCTCAAGCAGGTTCGCCTCATCAATATAGAGATAACCACGGTTCGCGCGCGCCAATAGGCCAGGTTCAAAGACCTTTTCGCCATTGCTCAGCGCTTTCTCGATATCGAGAGCGCCGACAACACGGTCCTCGGTCGCGCCAAGGGGCAGATCGACAACAGGGGTCATCTTTTCAATCAGATCGGTTTTGGTGACATCTGCCCAATCGGGAATGTCATCTTGCGTCGCGGAATTCACGGGGCATCCCTCGACCGCTGTAATCGGGGGAAGAAGGGCTGCCAGCCCGCGCACCGCCGTGGATTTTCCAGTGCCACGGTCGCCAAACACCAAAACGCCACCAATGCCTGGATCAACGGCGGTCAATATCATCGCGCGCTTCATATCCTCTTGGCCGACGATGGCTGAAAATGGAAATGCATGTCTCATTCTGCGGCGATATCCTTTGGTTTTATGTCTTGGCTCAGGGCTGCGCGGCCATCCCATTGGCCTTCTACCGCATCGACCTGAAACCGTGCGTAGAGCTCTTCCGAGAACCAGCCCTCATAACGTACGGCGGAAATTGCGCGCGCATGCGGGCCATCGGCACGGGCGAATTGCGCCATGCTGTGGGTGTCGGGCCAGATCGAGAATGTCACTTGGTGCAGCCAAGGCATCTCGCCGATGCCGATCTTGAACATGACATTGGGGTCTTGCCCGATCACCTGTGAAATCGCGGGAACCCGCCCCCAGAAGCGCAACAGAATTTTCGGACGAATCGTGGCGCGGGTAAGCGCAGCGATCGGACCGTTGACTGTTTTGACCAGCGGTTTGAAAGGGGTTTGCCCCGCCCATTCCCCGCGTGCGGATTGCGCTGTCATAAACAGGGTCATCGCTTCGCTGGCTTTCGCGTGATAGCGGCGGAAAATGCGCGCGCTTTGCATGACGCGCCGCGCGGTATCCTGATTGGGCCAAGTGGCGAGAATTGCATAGACTTCCGTATTGGGCACAGGTGTGAATCCTTCGCCCGTGCCTGAGCCGCAAAGTTTGAAAAAGCTGATCTCGGGGATCGCTTTGAGGGCGAATCGTGCGGTCGCCATTTGGCTAAAAGCCCAAAGACGCGCTGAAACGCTGCTGAATCTAAACAAACTAAGTGTCACTGATTGCATGGCCGGTCTTTCCATGTGTCAACTTATACTTACAGAATTGAGCCGCTCTGGATAGTCTAATCAGAAAAAACCAAGCAATTTCTGTGGTGAAGATATCTTATGTTGTAAATCAAACTAGACAGTCTACGATAATTGCATGGAAAACATCCCACATCTGCGTGCAGCGCCAGAAAAGGCCCCCGCAAAGGCAATCGTCATCGGCGCGGGCCTTGGGGGCTTGGCATCGGCCATGCGGCTTGGCGCCAAGGGCTATGACGTCACGATCATTGATAAGCTGGATATGCCCGGTGGGCGCGGATCGGCCATTCACAAGGATGGGTACCGTTTCGATCTCGGCCCAACCATCGTGACGGTGCCGCAGGTTTTCAAAGAATTATGGGCCGCTTGTGGCCGTGATTTCGATGCCGAGGTCGATCTTCGCCCGATGGAGCCCTTCTATGAAATTCGCTGGCCTGATGGGTCCCGCTTTACGGCCTGCCAAGACAGCGATGCGATGCGCGCGGAGGTCGAGCGCCTCTCGCCCGGTGAAGGGACGGGCTATGACCGTTTCCTCAAGGATAGCGAAAAGCGGTACTGGTTCGGGTTCGAGGATCTGGGTCGTCGTTCCATGCATAAGCTCTGGGATCTGATCAAGGTCCTGCCCCGATTTGCCATGCTACGCGCCGACCGTTCGGTCTATGCCCATGCCGCCAAGCGCTTCAAGGATGAACGCCTGCGCATGGCCTTCAGCTTTCACCCGCTTTTCATCGGTGGCGACCCGTTTCGCGTGACTTCAATGTATACGCTGGTCAGCCATCTCGAGAAAGAATTTGGCGTGCATTACGCCATGGGCGGGGTTGCTGCGATTGCCAAAGCGATGGCCAATGTGGTCACCGATCAGGGTGGGTTGCTGCGTATGGGGGAAGAGGTGGATGAGATCCTCTGCACCAATGGTCGCGCCACGGGTGTCAGGTTGGCAACGGGCGAGCTGCTTGATGCCGATATCATCGTGTCCAATGCCGATGCGGGCCATACCTATTCGCGTTTGATGCGGAATATTCCCAGCAAACGCTGGACGGACCAGAAACTGGACCGCACGCGTTGGTCGATGGGGTTGTTTGTCTGGTATTTCGGCACCAAGGGCACGCGCGACAAATGGAAGGATGTGGGCCATCACACCATTCTGAACGGTCCGCGCTACCGTGGTTTGGTGGATGACATCTTCATAAATGGAAAGCTGTCCGAGGATATGAGCCTTTATGTCCATCGGCCCACAGTCACTGACCCTAGCTGCGCGCCCGAGGGTGATGATACTTTCTATGCCCTCTCGCCTGTTCCACATTTAGGTTTTGATAACCCCGTTGATTGGTCCGAGATGGCCGAGACCTATCGCAAGAAGGTTCAGGCCGTGCTCGAAGATCAGCTCTTGCCGGGATTGGAGGCGCATATCACCGCGTCAGAAATGCTCACACCTGAGGATTTTCAGACCCGCTATCTCAGCCCCAACGGTTCGGGCTTTTCGATCGAGCCCCGCATCCTTCAAAGCGCCTATTTCAGGCCGCATAATGTGTTGGAGGAGGTTCCTGGCCTCTACCTTGTGGGGGCTGGCACCCATCCAGGTGCGGGCTTGCCGGGGGTGATCTCTTCTGCAGAAGTATTGGATAAATTAGTGCCTAACGTGCGCGATAGAGCCGTTTCAAAGCCATTTAAGGTCGCTGCAGAATGATGGATAATGCCGATCTTCAATATTGCCGTGATGCGATCAGGGAAGGGTCATACTCCTTTCATGCGGCATCCAAGCTGTTGCCTGCAAAGGTCCGTGATCCAGCCTTGGCGCTCTATGCGTTTTGCCGAATTGCGGATGATGAAGTTGATCTAAATGATCAAAAAGCAGCCGCCGTTTTGCGTCTGCGCGACAGGCTTGACCTTGCTTATGCGGGCCGCCCCCAGAATGCGGCGGCTGATCGTGCCTTTACGGCTTTGATCGAGGCTTATGACATGCCCCGTGCGCTTCCCGAAGCGCTGTTGGAAGGGCTTGCATGGGACGGGATGGAGCATCGCTATGCGACGCTCTCTGATCTGAGGTCTTATTCGGCGCGGGTGGCTTCGGCTGTGGGCGCAATGATGTGTGTTTTGATGAAAGTGCGCGATGCAGATGCCTTGGCCCGCGCCTGTGATCTTGGTGTTGCGATGCAATTGACCAATATCAGCCGTGATATTGGCGAGGATGCGCGCGCAGGCCGTCTTTATTTGCCGACAGATTGGATGGCGGAGGAAGGACTTGATCCTGAGGCCTTCCTTGCCGACCCCAAAGCCTCGCCATCGGTCAAGCGGATTACGCGGCGATTGCTGTCAGAGGCCACGCGGCTCTATCAACGTTCTGAGGCTGGGATCGGGGCCTTGCCCCTTTCCGCCCGCCCCGGAATCTTTGCTGCGCGGCATTGCTATGACGCGATTGGGCGAAAGGTTGCGCGCAACGGGCATGATAGCATCACCCAACGCGCCTTCACGAGCCGAGGGCAAAAGCTGGGGCTTCTGGGGCTATCTGTTTTGCGCGCTGGAATAGTATCTATTATGCCAAATAGTGCCATTTTACATGCAAGGCCCTTGCCCGAAACGGCCTTCCTCGTAGAGGCGGCCGCGCGTCAAGCGCCTGCAAAATCTGCATGGGGTGAAAACGTCATTTCTGTGCTGGCCCAATTGGAGGCCCGCGACCGAAGCGATGAAGGGCTGGAAAGAAATGCCTAAGAGGGCTATCTAACCTCTTATGGAATTTTCAATATTCATTATCTTCTTTGGGGCATGTTGCGCGGCAGCGGCCACTGGGTCCCTGTTCCCACCGGGGGCGTGGTATCGCGACCTGTCCAAGCCTGTATGGACCCCACCGAACTGGTTGTTTCCCGTTGCATGGACGGTGCTTTATCTCAGTTCCGCCTATGCTGCTTCGCGCGTGGCCGTTCTGGATGGCAATGCCTTTGGAATGGGTTTCTGGGCGCTGCAGATCGCGCTGAACACGCTTTGGACGCCCGTTTTCTTTGGGCTTCGGCGCATCAAAGCGGGGGTTGTGGTGATTGCCTGCCTTTGGGCGGCGGTTTTGGGCACTATGCTGAGCTTCTTTCAGCTTGATCCTCTCTCAGGGTGGCTTTTTGTGCCTTACCTGATCTGGTCCAGCTATGCAGGTGCGCTCAATATCGCGATTTGGCGGATGAACCCTGAGCAATCTAACCAGATGGTCGATTGAAAAAGGGCGCCGCAACGGGCGCCCTTATGATGTTTTCTCAGTAAGATATCAGGCTCTAGGCGAGTGAGCGTTCGACTTCCTCACGCTCGAAAATCTCGATGACATCGTCTTTGCGGATATCGTCGTAATTCTCGAAAGCCATGCCACATTCCTGACCGGACTGGACTTCTTTGACCTCGTCCTTGAAGCGCTTGAGCGTTTTGAGCGTGCCTTCGTGGATAACCACATCGTCACGCAGGAGACGCACACCTGCCGAGCGGCGGGCAACGCCTTCGGTGACAAGACAACCAGCCACTGTGCCAACACCGGTTACGCGGAACGTATCCTTGATGGTGGCATAGCCGATGAAGTTCTCACGCACCTCGGCAGAGAGCAGGCCAGAGGCTGCCGCTTTCACGTCATCCACAAGGTCATAGATCACACTGTAATAGCGGATCTCCACGCCCTTCTGGTTGGCGGAGTTACGCGCAGAGGCATTTGCACGCACGTTGAAGCCGATCACGGGCGCGCCCGATGCTTCGGCAAGGCCGATATCGGATTCCGTGATCGCGCCAACGCCATAATGGAGCACGCGCACGCGCACCTCATCATTGCCGATCTTTTCCATCGCCTGAATGATCGCCTCGGCAGAGCCCTGCACGTCAGCTTTCACCAAGATTGGCAGCTCGTTCACGGTTTCATCGGCTTTGGCCTTGGCCATCAGCTGATCAAGCGTGGTTGCGGCACCCGCGGCGGCACGTTTATCCTTGGCGGCTTGCTCACGATATTCGGCGATCTCACGGGCTTGCGCCTCGGTTTCGACCACGTTGAGAACATCGCCTGCTTCAGGTGTGCCGTTGAGGCCAAGAACCTCGACAGGAACCGAAGGAGCGGCTTCTTTGACACGTTCACCTTGGTCATTGATCAGCGCGCGGACTTTACCCCACTGCTCACCCACAACGAAGATATCGCCTTGTTTGAGTGTGCCGCGCTGAACCAGAACGGTTGCAACAGGGCCGCGACCCACATCAAGCTGCGCCTCGATCACAGCGCCTTCGGCGTTGCGATCAGGGTTGGCTTTCAGTTCAAGGATTTCCGCCTGAAGCGCGATAGCTTCGAGCAGTTGGTCAATGCCCTGACCCGTATGGGCCGAGACTTCGACATCCTGAACATCACCCGACATCTGTTCGACGACGACTTCATGCTGAAGCAGATCGGTGCGCACTTTCATCGGATCGGCCGCGGGGCGGTCGATCTTGTTGATGGCAACGATCATTGGCACATTTGCCGCTTTCGCGTGGTTAATCGCCTCGACGGTCTGGGGCATCACGGCGTCATCGGCTGCAACAACCAAGACCACGATATCCGTGACCTGCGCACCACGTGCACGCATCGAGGTAAAGGCCGCGTGGCCAGGCGTATCGAGGAAGCTGAGCACTGCGCCGCCTTCGGTCGTGACCTGATAGGCACCGATATGCTGGGTGATGCCACCAGCTTCGCCAGAGACCACATTGGCGCGGCGGATACGGTCCAGCAGCGAGGTTTTGCCGTGGTCGACATGGCCCATGATGGTGATGACGGGCGGGCGCGGCTTAAGCGTGCCTTCATCATCTTCAACGGCCTTGATCACGTCTTCCACATCCGCATCGGAAACCCGCGATACGCGATGGCCGAATTCTTCGACGATCAGTTCTGCGGTATCGGCATCGATTGTCTGGTTCTGCGTGACCATCATTCCCATATTCATGAGAGATTTCACAACATCAGCCACACGCTCGGCCATACGGTTGGCCAGTTCCGATACGACAATCGCCTCAGGCAGTTTTACGTCGCGCACGATCTTTTCGCGCTCGACCATACCGCCCATTGCTTTTTGACGTTGGCGTTCCTGCTTGCGCTTCATAGCGGCCATGCTGCGCTGACGTCCGCCTTCACCACCGGTGAGGGCTTGGTTCACGGTCAGCTTGCCGGAACGACGCTCACGATCAGCGGCACCACCACGGCCACGGCCACGGTCGTCATCTTCCTTGCGACGCGGGGGCTGCTGCGAAGAGGGGGGCGCTTTGCCACCACCACGTGGAGCGGAGGCCCCAACAGGTGCATCAGCAGGATTGGGAGCGGCAGGCGCTGCTGCGGCTGCAGGCGCGTTGCGACGGGCCTCCGCTTCTTTCCTGGCGCGTGCTTCTTCTTCTTCCTTGGCGCGGATCGCTTCTTCGAGCTCGCGTTCTTCGCGTTCCTTGGCCTCGGCCTCGGCGCGACGACGGGCGCGCTCTGCCTCGCGCTCCTCTTCGTCCTGCTTGCGCTTCAGATGATCCTCGGCCTCACGGGCTTTGGCATTCTGAAGGGCCTTCATACGGCGTTCGAGTTCGGAATTCGCGACATTGCCGTTGCCACCATCCGTGCTTCCGCCGCCCGAGCCGGGTTTGGGTGCTACGACCCGCTTGCGCTTGGTTTCCACCACAACAGTCTTGGTACGGCCACGTGAAAAGCTCTGGTTCACGCGTCCGCTGCGGGCACCGCCCGACAGGCCAAGGGGTTTCTTTCCGTCTTGATCGCTCATGCGTCTTTCTGTTCCTTCCCGGCGGTATCACCGCCGCTCGCCTTACGCAGGCCTTGCAACTTTGTTGCTTCCTCTACAACACGGTTGCCGAGTCCACCAGTCGCAAGCGCGCCATGTATCACACTTTGGCGGCCAAATGCCAAACCCAATTCATCTGAGCTTAAGCAATCGAAATACCGTGCGCCTTCAGGCGTCCAAAGCTTTGATTTCCCCCGAACGGACCCGTCCGAGGCTTGTAGCAGCACCCGAACAGGTCGGGAGGCCAGCCAGTCTTTCACTTTCTCGAACCCGACGACAGCGGCGCCAGACTTGCGCGCCAAGGCCAAAAGGTCGGTCACACGGCGCAGAATGCCCCGTTCAACCAAGTCAGCCAGATCATCAGGCAATTGCACCTGCTGCTTGGCCGAGCGCGAGAACAAGTTCTTTTTAATCGCAAGGGCCAAGGCATCAGCATCAGCGCTGACCCAAATCCCCCGTCCGGGCAGTTTCTCAAGCACATCCGGCACGACCAACCCGTCAGGGCTAACCACGAAGCGGATCAACCCTGCCTTTGGCTGGGTTTCGCCTGTAGCGATGCAGCGACGTTCTGCGTCATCGCTTGATTTGGGTCGGCCACCTCTGGACATCGGGTGCGTCCTCTACCGGCGCCTGCGCTCAGGCTCCGGCTTCCTCTTCTTCGCTGTCGCCAGCTGCGGCGGCGGAAGCGGCTGCTGCATCTGCTTCCAGCTCTTCGATGGTGACCCAGCCAAGCTGAACGCGGGCTGTCATGACCATGTTCTGGGCCTCTTCAAGGCTGACATCGAAGGATTCCAACAGGCCCTCATCCTTGACCCGCTCTCCGTCAACGGAGGTCCAGCCGCCAGCCAGTTCCCAATCCGCGCAGGTCGCGAAATCTTCCAGCGTTTTCACGCCGTCTTCGGCAAGCGCCACCAGCATTTGGGGGGTGAGACCGTCAAAATCAATAAGCGACTGCTCGACACCCTTTTCTTTGGCGGCTTCCAGCGCCTTACGGTTCAATTCTTCGATATGATCGCGGGCACGGGCCTGCAATTCGCCAGCGGTGGCTTCATCGACACCATCGATGGTCAGCAATTCCTCGGCTTCGACAAAGGCAACCTCTTCGAGCGAGCTAAAGCCCTCGGAGACCAGAAGCTGTGCGAAGAACTCATCAAGGTCGAGCGCATCCATGAACAGCTTGGTGCGTTCAGCGAATTCGGCCTGACGGCGCGCGCTTTCTTCTTCCTCGGTGAGGATGTCGATATCGAGACCAGTCAACTGGCTGGCCAGACGCACGTTCTGACCACGACGACCGATCGCGAGCGAAAGCTGCTCATCAGGAACGACAACCTCGATCTTACCCGCATCTTCATCCAGAACAACCTTGGAGACCTCGGCAGGCTGAAGCGCGTTTACAAGGAATGTTGGCGCATCGTCATTCCATGGAATGATGTCGATTTTCTCGCCCTGCAATTCGTTCACAACCGCCTGCACGCGGCTACCACGCATACCAACACAAGCCCCAACAGGATCGATGGAGTTGTCATAGGAAATCACGGCGATTTTGGCGCGCGAACCAGGGTCGCGGGCGACGGCTTTGATCTCGATGATGCCATCATAGATTTCAGGCACTTCCATCTTGAACAGCTCGGCCATGAAATCTGGCGCTGTGCGGCTGAGGAAAACCTGAGGGCCGCGGGCTTCGCGGCGGACATCCTTGATGAAGCAGCGGATACGGTCATTCGGGCGATAGCTTTCGCGGCCGATTTTTTCGTTGCGGCGTAGAACGCCTTCACCGCGGCCGATATCCACGATCACATTGCCATATTCCTCACGCTTGACGACACCATTGATGATGGTGCCAGCCCGATCTTGGAATTCTTCGAATTGACGATCACGTTCGGCTTCACGGACCTTTTGCAAGATAACCTGCTTGGCCGATTGCGCTGCGATGCGGCCCATTTCAACGGGGGGAACTTCGTCGATGATCTCATCGCCGACAGCGGCACCTTCTTTATGGGCGCTGGCATCGCGAACGGTCATTTCGATGAAATGGTTCTCGACCTCTTCGACAACGGTGCGCACGCGGGTGAAGGTGGCCTTGCCCGTTTTGCGGTCAATCGAGACGCGGATATCAAGCTCGGAGCCGTAGCGCGATTTAGCGGCGCGCGCGAGGCTCTCTTCCATCGCTTCAACCACCAGTTCGGGGTCGATCATCTTTTCGCGGGCTACGGCCTCGGCTGTTTGCAGAAGCTCCAGCTGGTTTGCTGATGTAATCGCCATGTCTCAGTCCTCCGCCTGTTCAGGCTCTTCTTCGATATCGTCGAATTTGGTCTCGTCTACAATTCCGGCTGCCTTGCGTTGGCGCAGCATTTCCGAAATCAGTTCATCTGTCAGAACCAGCTTTGCATCCGAAAGCCGGTCAATATGCAGGCCGATGGTCACGGTCTCTTTGCCCTGTTCGAGATTGATCAGAACCTCGTCACCTTCAAACCCCGCCAAAACGCCTTTGAAGCGGCGGCGGCCATCGATCATTTCGGTCGTCTCGAGCTTGGCTTCATAGCCTTCCCAGGTCTCGAAATCCTTGAGGCGCGTCAGCGGGCGGTCGATACCGGGGCTGGAGACCTCAAGCGCATAGGCATCCTCAAGCGGGTCTTCCACATCAAGAATGGCAGAGACCGCATTGGAGACCTGCGCGCATTCATCGACATCAATGCCGCCATCGGGGCGCTCGACCATGATTTGCAGGGTTTTGGTTTCCCCACCCATCACACGAATGCGCACAACCTCAAAGCCCATACCCTCGATTGACGGGGTCAGGATCTCGGCCATGCGGCGGTCCATTGTGGTTTTGGCGATTAGTTCAGACATATCTCTAAGCACAAAAAAACGGGCACAGAGCCCGTTATACGTTTCCGGTGGAGCGTTCGGTTTGGACCCGCGCGCGCCTGTGTTAAAATGCATATAGGTGGAATCGGGTGATCCTGCAAGAGATATACTTTGCCACCCTCTATTTGAGGTTGCGCTGGCCTGCCGTTTCCATAATTTGAAATTCAATTACATACTGGGAGGGACTTTATAATGCGTACACGTGCCGCCGTCGCCATTGAGGCCGGAAAACCGCTTGAAGTGATGGAAGTGAACCTTGAAGGCCCGAAAGCGGGTGAGGTTCTTATTGAGATCAAGGCCACAGGTATTTGCCACACAGATGAGTTCACGCTGTCGGGCGCGGACCCTGAAGGGCTTTTCCCCGCGATCCTTGGCCATGAAGGGGCTGGCATCGTCATGGAGGTTGGTGAAGGCGTCACAACCCTCAAGCCCGGTGATCACGTGATCCCGCTTTATACGCCCGAATGCCGCGAGTGCTATTCCTGCCTGTCAGGCAAGACCAATCTATGCACCGCGATCCGCAATACCCAAGGTCAGGGCCTTATGCCTGATGGAACCACGCGGTTCTCTATGCTCGATGGAACGCCGATCTATCACTATATGGGTTGCTCCACCTTCGCGAACCACACTGTGATGCCCGAGATCGCGCTGGCCAAGGTTCGCGATGACGCGCCTTTTGACAAGATTTGCTATATCGGCTGTGGCGTGACCACGGGGATCGGCTCGGTGATCAATACCGCTGGTGTCGAGATCGGCTCGACTGCGGCTGTCTTCGGTTTGGGTGGCATCGGCTTGAACGTTATCCAAGGCCTGCGCATGGCGGGCGCGGATAAAATCATCGGTGTCGATCTGAATGATGACAAAGCGGAAATGGCCAAGAAATTCGGCATGACGCATTTCGTGAACCCGACGAAAATCTCGGGAACGGTTGTCGAAGAGATCGTGAAGATCACCAAGACCGATATCGACCAGATCGGTGGCGTGGACTACTCCTTCGATGCGACGGGCAATGTTCAGGTCATGCGCGACGCGCTGGAATGTTCGCATCGCGGTTGGGGTGTGTCGGTTGTAATCGGTGTGGCCCCTGCTGGTGCCGAGATTTCGACGCGGCCCTTCCAACTGGTCACAGGGCGTGTCTGGAAAGGCACCGCATTTGGTGGCGCGAAAGGCCGGACCGATGTGCCGAAATTCGTTGATTGGTACATGGATGGCAAAATCGAGATTGATCCGATGATCACCCATCAATTGCCGCTTGATGACATCAACAAGGGATTTGACCTGATGCATGCAGGAAAATCCATACGGGCTGTCGTGGTTTACTGATCATGCAAATTCGCCCGCTTTTGGATGGGGACAAGCCGGCTCTGGGAGAAATCCTCGAGCCGGTTTTCCGTGCGGGCGATACCTATACTGTTGATCCCGATATCTCGCGCGGTGATGCGATCGCTTTTTGGACAGCAGCTGAGAAATCGGTTTTCGTGGCCGAGGATGGGGATGTCTTGCTTGGCACCTATTACATCAAACCCAACCAAGCGGGCGGCGGCGCGCATGTGTGTAATTGCGGCTATATCACTGCGGCGCATGCGGCAGGCAAAGGTGTCGCGCGGGCCATGCTTGCCCATTCCTTGGATGAGGCCAAAGCGCAGGGTTTCCGCGCGATGCAGTATAATTTCGTGGTGTCCAGCAATACCCGCGCCGTCGAGACATGGAAGCGCGCAGGGTTCGAGACGGTTGGCCGCCTGCCCAAGGCCTTCAATCACCCACGGCTCGGTTATGTCGATGCTTTGGTGATGTTCAAATCGCTGGAATAGGGGCAGGGCATGCGGGGCGCGGTATTCGCAATTCTTGGTCTGGTGGCAGCGCCGATCTGTGCCGCCGCCCAAGAGATCGAAAACCCCAGCCTGCCACGGGACTATGACCCTGTTGTGAGCTTTGTTTTGCCAGAAGCGGCTTTGCCGATCGGCCCCCGCGAAATCACCGCGATCGAGATGTCTGAAAGCGGCGGGATCACCGATATTTTCTTTCGTTTCAAAACCACTGCTGCCATGCGTTTTGATCGCTTTTTGACGACTGCGACAGGTGAAGTTCTGGAGGTGCGGGTGTGTGGCTACCTCATGCAACGCATCACCGTGCCTGAACAGCCCGTGGCGGGCAGCTTTTACCTAAGCGGTACAAATGCCCTGCGCGGTGAAGCGATCCGCGCGCTATGGCACGGGCGTGCGCAATGTAATGATTTTGAGGAAACGCTATTCCCGCAGGCTATTTGAGCGGAACCGCTCAGCCCCGACGGTAGCGCGCAAGAAAGGTTGTGACGGCTTCGGATGCCGTGTTCTTGATCTCAGTTTCGCTTGGAGCGCCACTGACCCGCATGAGGCGTTGCAGCATCAAATCCGTGCGGCAAAGCTGCATGAATGTATCGGCCGCTGTCATATGGTCTTGGATATCCAGAAAGGCGGTGGCTTTCTCGGTTTGGAGATATTCAGCCACTTGGCGCTGCGCCGTAAGCGGCCCCGTCTCGTAGAAGGCCTGACCAAGCTCGGGAAAGCGGTTCGCCTCGCCCACGCAGACCCTGAACATCGCCAATCCTGTTTCTGAGAGCAGGAATTGCATCATCGAACAGGCGAGGTGGTGCAGCGCATCGGGCACATCGCGTTGGAGAAACTCGATATCCATTTGCGCGCGGCGTTGCAGGTCACACTCCATCTGGAGGACGGCCATGAATAATTGTTGTTTATCTGGGAAGTAGGAATAGAGCGTTGCTTTGGATACGCCCGCATCGCGTGCAATCACATCGACGCTGGCCCCTTCATAGCCTTCCCGCATGAAAACATCGCGCGCACCTGCAACAACTTGGTCGTATTTCCGACCTTTCTTGATGTGTGGCTCGATATTCATATGCGCGGTGTCCTTCCCTCCATCCGTATATAGACTGAACAGTTTAGTTACAGCAATAGACATGAGCCATCGCCCCGCCCTTGCGGAGTGTCCAGCTTGGCTGAACACTCCGGTCTGGCAGGTATAGCGGTTGCCAGAGGGGGTGGATGGCGTCCCTCAGGGGCTAGGGAAAGGCGAGATATAACACTGGGGGGAGCAGCTCTCGCCCTGCCACCCACAAAACAGAACTAAACTGTTTCGTTCGCTTTTCAAGACGCAGCTGAGGGTTTTTCGCCCTCGCAATTTCTGGACAGTCCCTCGCCATTGGACTAGCCAATTTCTATGATAGATATTTTCCTCAAGACCTTGCCCTTCTTTGCGCTGATCGCGCTTGGCTTTCAGGCAGGTCGAACAGGGTTCTTCACCTCTGAGGCCACGGCCTATCTCACCAAATTCGTATTCTATTTCGCACTATCGGCGATGCTGTTCCGCTTTGCCGCGAACCTGTCCTTGGCCGAGATTCTCGATTGGTGGTTTGTCGCGGCCTATTTGACGGGGTGTTTTGTCGTCTATTTCCTAGCGATGGGGGTCGCGTTTCTGCGCAAACGCCCAATCACAGAAGCCGCCATCGAGGCGCAATGCGCCGTGATTGGCAATACAGGCTTTCTGGGCGTGCCGATGTTGATCGTGCTGCTCGGGCCTGCGGCTGCTGGCCCTGTCTTGATGGTGCTGTCGCTGGATCTGATCGTTTTCTCCAGCCTCATCGTCATTCTAATCACGGGCAGTCGCGACGGGCGCATGTCTTTTGGCATTTTGAAAACGGTTGGCATGGGGCTTGTGAAAAACCCGATGATCATGTCGATGGTGGCAGGCTTGGCCGTCTCGGGTGCCGAGATAGAGCTGCCCGCCGTGGTGGATGAATTCGTTGCCATTCTCGGGGCGGCAGCGACACCAGGTGCGCTTTTTGCAATCGGTGCATCGCTGGCTGGTAAATCGGCCGAGCGTGTCTCGGTCGCCGCTTGGATTTCATTTTGTAAACTCGCCCTGCATCCTTTGGCAGTGGGGATTGCGGCCTTGCTGATCTTCCCCGTGCCGTTGTTTGATGCGGCTGTGATGATCTCTGCGGCGGCGCTGCCAGTGGCGGGCAATGTCTATATGCTGGCGCAACATTACGGGGTGGCGCCGCAGCGCGTTTCGGCCTCGATCCTGATTTCAACGGCGATCAGCATTGTGACGGTCTCGCTGGTCATTGGCTGGGTGTCGGGTGTTGCGGGCATCGTTCTGCCCTAAGCGATGCTTGCTGCCTTTGCCTTGCCGCGTTACCCCTTGGCGCAACAGATGGAGGGTAGAATGGAAACCATTTCAGAGAACCGCTGCTTTGGCGGCATGCAAGGCGTGTATAGCCATGCCTCAAAGGCCACTGGCACGGATATGACCTTTGGCCTGTTCCTGCCAGCCGAGGCGCAGGATGGCCCCGTTCCTGTCTTGTGGTTTCTCTCGGGCCTGACCTGCACCCATGAAAACGCGATGGTCAAAGCGGGTGCGCAGGCTTGGGCCGCGGAACAGGGCATTGCGCTGGTTTTTCCCGATACTTCACCGCGTGGCGAAGGTGTTCCCAATGACGAGGCCTATGATCTGGGCCAAGGCGCGGGCTTCTATGTGAATGCAACGCAAGCCCCATGGGCCGAGCATTTCCAGATGTGGGATTACATCACCAAAGACCTGCCCGAAGCCCTGTTCGAGACCTTCCCGCTTGATGAAACGCGCCAAGCGATCACGGGCCATTCCATGGGCGGGCATGGTGCGTTGACCATCGCCATGAGCTTGCCTGACCGTTTCACCAGCGTCTCGGCCTTTGCGCCGATCTGCAACCCCACCGAAAGCGATTGGGGTCGCAAGCAATTCACCGCCTATCTTGGCGAGGACACGGCCCAATGGGCGAAGCATGACGCGACGCTTTTGATGCAGGAGACGGGCTTTGCAGGCCCTGTCTTGATCGATACTGGAACCGCCGATCAATTCGGCGATCTGTTGAAGACCGAGGCCTTGGCGCAAGCCATCGCCGCCCGCCGTCAAAACGCGATCCTGCGTTTGCAGGAGGGGTATGACCATTCCTATTTCTTCATCTCGACCTTCATGGAAGACCATATCACCTTCCATGCCGAGGCTTTGTACGGAGCGCGCGAATGACCAAGATCGATGCCGTTATCTTCGACATCGGCAATGTGCTGATCGAATGGCAGCCCGAGCGCTTCTATGACCGCGAAATCGGTGAGGCCCGCCGCAAGGCGATGTTTTCCACCGTTGATCTGCACGGCATGAATGACCGTGTGGATCTGGGCGAAGGGTTCCAAGATGTCATCTATGAAACCGCCGAGGCCTATCCCGAGTTCCGCGATGAAATCCGGCTTTGGCATGACCGCTGGATCGAGCTTGCGCAGCCCGTTATCCCCCATTCCGTCAAGCTGATGCGCGTATTACAGGGCAAAGGCGTGCCTGTGTTTGCCTTGACGAATTTCGGCATCGAAAGCTTCGCTTATGCCCAGACCCATTTCGACTTTCTCAATGAATTCGACCATGCCTATGTCTCGGGTCATATGGCCGTGATCAAACCGGCCGCGCGGATTTACGAGATGGTAGAGGAGCATTCAGGCATCGCGCCTGACCGCCTGCTCTTTGCGGATGACCGTGTGGACAATATCAAGGCTGCCCGCGCCCGTGGTTGGAATGCGCATTTGTTCGAGCACCCTGAGGGTTGGGCCAAGGAACTGGTCGCCCATGGTCTGCTGACCGCAGAAGAGGCCGCACCATGAGCTTTGAGATCATCGGACCAGAGGCAGAAGCCTGCCTTGACTGGCGCGCTTTGACCGATGCTTTGGAGGCGGGCCATTCCCTGCCGCGCGCCGAGATAGGCGATACGTTTCTCTACCGCGATCCCGATACCCTGCTGTCGCGGGCGGCATGGATCGATGGGATGGGCCAATTGGTCAAAACCGCCACGATTTTCCCTCAAAACAAGGCAGCGGGAAAGCCCACGGTTAATGGCGCGGTGAACCTTTATTCCGATCTGGATGGCGGGTTGGAGGCCTTGGTGGATTTCCACCTTGTGACCAAATGGAAAACGGCAGGTGACAGTCTGTTGGCAGCCCGCAAACTGGCCCGCCCTGACAGTGATACTATCCTGATCGTAGGCGCAGGAACTGTGGGGCGCTCGCTTCATGCGGCCTATGGCGCTATCTTTCCCAAGGCGCGCTTTTTGATCTGGAACCGCTCAACCGAAGGGGCTGAGCGTTTTGCCGATAGCCTCGAAAATGTGAGCGTAGCCCCCGACCTTGAGGCGGCTGTTGCGCAGGCGGACATCATCACCTGCGCCACAATGTCGACCGACCCCGTGATCAAAGGTGACTGGCTGCGCGCGGGGCAGCATCTGGACCTGATCGGAGCCTATCGCCCCGATATGCGCGAGGCGGATGACACAGCGCTGACGCGCGCAACCGTCTTCGTGGATAGCCGCGCCACCACCATCGGGCATATTGGCGAGCTGAAAATTCCCTTGGCCGCAGGCGTGATCTCGGAGGGGGATATCAAGGCCGATTACTATGATCTGCCAAGCGGCGGTTTCACCCGTAGATCTGATGACGAGATCACCTTGTTCAAAAATGGGGGAGGTGCGCATCTCGACCTGATGACGGCCCGCTATATCCTCGAGGCGTGGAGGCAGAGGTAAGGCGCGCATGATCTGGCTGCTGCTCATATTGATCACCTTGATGGCGGGCGCGTATTTGCTGGCGCATGTCACCCTTATGCCGCTATCCGCGCGCAAAGAGGTGTCGCTTGGTCAATTTGTGCAGCTTCAAGATGGCGAGACGCATTTCCAATGGCACGGGCCAGAGACAGGACCGATCATTGTCTGCATCCACGGATTGAGCACGCCATCCTATGCCTTCGCACCGCTGATCCCGCTCTTGATCGATCAGGGCTACCGAGTGCTCAGCTATGATCTTTATGGGCGTGGTGGCTCGGACCGTGTAGAGGGTGAGCAGACGCGCGAGTTTTTTATGCGCCAATTGCGGGAATTGCTGGCCTCACAAGGCATCACGGATCGTGTCACGCTTTTGGGGTATTCCATGGGTGGTGCCTTGGCGACTGCCCGCGCGGTTGAGGCGCCTGAAACCGTTAACCGCCTGATCCTTCTGGCCCCCACGGGCCTTGGAGTGGAGCTTGGCCGTTTCTATGATCTTGCCGCCAAGCTCCCCTATCTGGGCGATTGGATGATGGAGGTGATCGGACCTTTGCTGAGCTATTGGCAATATGGCCGCACCACCTCGGACATCCCGTTTGAGGAAGATATCAACGCATGGATACGCGAGGATTTGCGCGTGGAAGGCGCGCTTGAGGCGATCTTGTCGAGCCAGCGGAATTTCCTTTCCGAGGATATGGCCGAAGACCATATGCTGATCGCGAAAACGGGCATTCCGATGCTGGTGATGTGGGGCGAGCAGGACAGGGTCATCCCAATTGAGGCGCTCACCGCGCTGCGCAAGATCAACCCCAAGGCTCGCCATGTGATCTTTGACTGGGCCGACCATCGGCTGCCCTATCTTTGGCCCGAGGATGTCGCCGCCGCGATCGAGGATAACCTTTAGGCCGCAACCTCGCGTGCGCCCAATGGCTTTTCCTTGATCGGCAGATGCACAATCGCCGAGAGCGCGCCAACCCCCACGCCGACCCACCATACGGCAGTGTAATCGCCATAGATGTCATAGAGCCAACCGCCAAGGAACACGCCCAGAAAGCCGCCCAATTGGTGGCTGAAGAACACGATGCCATAGAGCGTGCCCATATAGCGAAGCCCGTAGATATAGGCCACCAAGCCTGATGTCAGCGGCACGGTTGCCAGCCAGAGCGCGCCCATAACAATCGAGAAAACGATCACCGACATAGGCGTAATCGGCATCATGATAAACAGACCCGCCGCAATGGTGCGCGCTACATAGATGCCTGCCAACAGGTATTTCTTGGTATAGCGTTTGCCCAACCAGCCCGCTGTGATGGTGCCCACGATATTGGCCAAACCGATCAATGAGATCGCCACCGCCCCAAGGGCCGAGGTTGTCGTGATGCCAATGCTATGCAGCATTCCACCTGGTGCGATTGGACCGCAAAGCTCGGTCACGAAAGCAGGGAAATGCGCGGTGATGAAAGCCAGCTGATACCCGCAGGAGAAAAACCCGATGAAGATCAGTGTAAAGGATGGATCGCGGAACGCCTTTTTGAGGACGGTTCCCATGCTTTCTTCCAGCGCGGCCTTCGACACGGGCTGGGGCGAGCGCATCATTGGCAAGACCAGAAGCGAGGCAAGGATGATCCCTGCAAAAATCAGAAACACGGTTTGCCAAGGAAATTGACTCAGCAAGAACTCGGCCATGGGTGCGCCGAAAACCTGACCGGCCGAGCCTGCCGCGGTGGCGATGCCCAAAGCAAGGGAGCGGTTCTCATCCGAGGCCGCGCGCCCGACCACCGCGAGAATAACGCCAAACCCTGTACCAGCGATGCCGAAACCCACTAAAATCTCGAGGAATTGGTGCTGTTCGGGGCTGACCGCGAAAGAAGACAGAACGAGACCTGCCGCATAGAGCAAAGCCCCTAGAATGATCGCGCGGCGATCACCAAACTTTTCGGCAAAGGCCCCAAAGAGCGGCTGGCCAATGCCCCATGCAAGATTCTGGATGGCAATCGCGAGTGAAAACTCGGCCCGAAGCCAGCCGAATTCCTCGGCAATTGGAATTTGGAAAACACCAAAACTCGCCCGAATGGCAAAGCTGAGCATGATAATAACGCAGCCGCCGATCAAGACGGGCGTGAAAAGCGTGTTTTGACGTGTCATATGCCGTTTGTCCTTTTGAGTAGCGCGACCATGATGGGGAACGGCATGCAGGTCAAATGAGAGATTCTTATTCGACACTTAAGATACCGTTATCTATGTCATGGAGTAGCCAAGCACGGATGACCAAAAAACCATGACGCAGCATCTTCAAGCGATCTATGACACCCGCGTGTCGGAGGGCCTTTTGCGGCCCGATCCCGAGCAGCGTGCGATCCTGCTGCAACTCGATGTTTTGCGCGAGAAACTGAACACATCTCAGCGCAAAAGCTTTCTTGACCGCTTCCGCAAAGCAGAGACATCCGAGCCTTCGGGGTTGTATCTCTGGGGCGGGGTTGGGCGCGGGAAATCCATGTTGATGGATTTGTTCTTTGCCCATGCGGGCATCACCGAAAAACGTCGCGTCCATTTCCATGCCTTCATGCAGGAAATCCAATCCGAATTGCATGAGGTCCGCAAAACAGGTGTGGATGATGCGATCAAACCCGTGGCCGATAAGATCGCCAAGTCGATCCGCCTGCTCTGTTTCGATGAAATGCAGATCACCGATATCGCCGATGCGATGATCGTCGGGCGCTTGTTCGAGCGGCTTTTTGAGGCGGGGGTGATGGTGATCACCACCTCGAATCGCCATCCAAGCGCGCTTTATAAGGACGGGTTGAACCGCCAGCTCTTCCTGCCTTTTATCGAGTTGCTGGAGGAACGGCTCAATGTCGTGCAACTCGATGCTGATACCGATTACAGGCAGGATCGCCTCTCGGGCGAGGATGTTTATTTCTCGCCCCTGTCCAGTGATGTGACGCAAAGGCTTGATCAGCTTTGGCGCGATCTGACAGGCGCAAATGAGGAGGCTCTGACCCTCGAGGTTAAAGGCCGCCATGTCGTGCTGGAGCGGTATTGGGCAGGCATGGCGCGCGCATCCTTCTGGGAATTATGCGGCAAGGCTTTGGGCCCTGCGGATTACCTTGCCCTGACGGGGGCTTTGAAACTGCTGATCCTTGAAGATGTGCCGCAATTGGGCATTGAAAACTTCAACGAGGCCAAGCGCTTTGTCACCCTGATTGATGCGCTTTACGAGGCCAAGACACGCTTGGTCATCTCGGCGGCTGATACGCCTGAACGGCTTTATCTCGAAGGCACAGGCAGTTTCGAGTTCGAGCGCACGGCCAGCCGTTTGCGGGAAATGCAAAGTGCAGATTGGGGCAATGATGCTTGAGCGCTCAGGCCTCTAGCTCAGGTTCAGCACAGCTTCGCAGCGGATTTCCACACCTTCGGGAAAGGCGGGCAAAGGCGTGTCAGGGATGATCGAGCTGTCTTCGATCCAAGTGTTATTGATGCAGACATCCTGCGCCCAATTCCCACCATTGAAGCCGAACCCGCCTTCGCCGCAATCATTCACCTCACCATTGGCGTTCCATGCCTGATAGCTTTGATCAAGCGCGATACCGCCCATGGGAAATTCCAACGCGGTCGTGTCGAAATACAGCTCCCAAGTGGTTTGGGTTGTGCGTTGATCAAGCCGCCAACTGCCAATCGGGAAATTGTCGAGATATCCGTAAATCGCAAAATCCGTGACCTCGTCCTGCGTGATGATCCCGCTATCCAGAAGCGTGTCAGGAAAGCTGATGGAGCCGCGCATCGTATAGCCCGAACTCCCAATCCAGCAGAACTCGAATTTGGCGGCCTGAGCGGGATTGGCCGCAAGCAGCAGGGATAGAAAAAGGGCAGTCAGACGCATAAGCGAAAAGATGGGTCGCTTGGCTGTTGGGGTCAAGGGCGGGCTCACCCGTTTTCCTTGAGGATCTCACCAGCAAGATAAAGCGATCCGCAAATCAGAACCCGTGCCGAGGCATCCTCGGCAGTGATCTGGGCCAAGGCCTCGGCCACGGACGCCGCTTCTACCGCTTTGATCCCCACGCTTTTGGCCGCCGCAACGGTTTCAGAGGCAGCAAGGGTTGCCGCCTGACCCGGGATCGAGACCGCATGCAGCGATTGAGTGAACGGCGCCAGCGGGGCCATAAAACCCGTCACATCCTTGGTGTTGAGCATGCCGCAGATCAAATGGGTCGGGCGCTCAGGCAGGCTTTCAAAAGTACGTGCAACGGCGCGCGCGGCATGCGGGTTATGCCCGCCATCAAGCCAAAGCTCGGCCTGTGCTGCCGCCTCGACCAATGGCCCGTTCTGCAGGCGCTGCATCCTTGCGGGCCATTGCGCACGGGTCACAGCGGCCTCGCAGGCGTCTTCATCAAAGCCAAGATGACGAAGGGCCGCCAAGGCGCTGCCTGCATTCTGCATCTGGTGAGGGCCTGCAAGATTGGGCATCGGTAAATCCAGAAGGCCGTTTTCATCTTGGAAAATATAGCGGCCACGTTCTTCCCAGAAATGCCAATGCTGGCCATGTACCAAAAGGGGTGCGCCTAGGCGGGCGGCGGTGGTCTCGATCACCTCCAGCGCCTCGTCCTGCTGTGGCCCGACCACGCAAGTCACGCCGCGCTTGATGATGCCCGCTTTCTCACCTGCAATCGCGGTGATGGTATCGCCCAAGAATTGTTGATGGTCGAGATCGATCGGGGTGATCACGCTGAGAGCAGGCGCATCGACCACATTGGTCGCATCAAGTCTTCCGCCAAGCCCGACCTCCAGCAAGGTATAATCGGCGGGCGTTTCTGCAAATGCGACGAAGCCAGCGGCAGTCGTGATCTCGAAATAGGTGATGGGATCGGGGCCATTGGCGGCCAGACACCGATCCAGAATATCCGAAAGCTTCGCCTCGTCGATCAGCGTTCCTGCAAGGCGGATACGTTCATGAAACCGTGCCAGATGCGGCGAGGTATAGGCATGGGCGGTCTTGCCAGCCCCCTCAAGCCCCGCACGGATCATCGCTTGGGTCGAGCCTTTGCCATTCGTGCCTGCAACATGGATCACAGGCGGAATGCGTGTTTGTGGATTGTCCAAGGCAGCAAGAATGCGCCACATCCGGTCCAGCGTCAGATCAATGACCTTCGGGTGGAGCGACATCATCCGATCAAGGAGGATGTCCGAGGATGCCGCGCTCACGGCTTGTCAGGCTCGGCTTGTGTTTCGTCGGTTTCAGGCAATGCCACCGGATCAGCTTTTGCATCGCTGATCTCGCCGCCAGCGGGCGCGGGCAACTCGCCCGAAATGGCGGGCGGCTCACCTGTTAGCATCCGCAGAATCGTGATCAGCTCATCGCGCATTTTGGTGCGATGCGTCACACGGTCCAGCATGCCGTGATCAAGCAGATATTCCGCGCGCTGGAAGCCTTCGGGCAGTTTCTCACGAATGGTCTGTTCGATCACACGCGGTCCTGCAAAGCAGATCAGGGCATTGGGTTCGGAAATCTGGATATCGCCAAGCATCGCGTAAGATGCCGTCACGCCACCCGTGGTCGGGTGGGTCAGGACAACGATATAAGGCAGGTTCGCTTCCTTGAGCATTTGCACGGCAACCGTTGTGCGCGGCATTTGCATCAGCGAAAGGATACCCTCCTGCATACGCGCGCCACCCGCAGCCGAGAACAGCACCAAGGGGCGTTTGAGTTTTACCGCACGCTCGGCCGCTGCAATAATCGCATTGCCGACATACATGCCCATGGAGCCTGCCATGAAGGAGAAATCCTGCGCCGCCGCCACAATCGGCGTGCGCCCGATCTCACCCTCGGCCACCAGCATCGCTTCGGCCTCGCTGGTTGTTTTCTGCGCCGCTTTCAAACGGTCGGGATATCTTTTCTGATCCCGAAAGTTGAGCGGATCCGCGATTGGTTTGGGAACTTTCACTTCGGTGAAAATACCGCCATCAAACAGGGCTGTAAAACGGTCGCGCGGCGTGATCGCCATATGGTGATCGCACCCTGTGCAGACATTGAGATTGTCCGACAATTCGCGGTGGAACAGCATCGTTCCGCACTCGCTGCATTTGGTCCAGAGGTTCTCTGGCATCTCGCGGCGCGAGAAAATCGAGTTGATCCGCGGGCGGACGTAATTGGTGATCCAGTTCATGGAATACCCTGCTTGGCCGTTCTTTCGGTGGAGATATGATGCTCAGCGGCAAATTGCAATCAATGTCGCATCTGGTGCCCTACCTCGTCACGGCATAGCGGATCGCGGCCCAAGCCGTGAATGTGATCCCCATATCCATATAGATCAGTGGCCGCAGGATATCGGCGCTGGTGACGCTGATCGGGATGACATAAAGCGCCAGACCCGAAAGCGGACCATCGAGGGATATCAGCAAAAGCGCCAGCACATTATTGGCAAAATGCAGCCCCCAAGCCGCACCGATATTGCCTGTCTTTGCGGTCAAATCCGCGGCAAGAATACCAAACAGGCCAGTGGCGGCCACGATCAGCCATGCATTCGGGCCATAGGTTGTTGGGTCCAGATGGGCCAAGGCAAAAAGAACCGATGGCAGAACCATCCAGATAATCGGGTTGGAGAAACGCGCGGCAAGCTGTTGTTGGATATAGCCGCGAAAGAGAATCTCCTCGGCCCCTGTCTGGATAAGGACACCCACAAGTGCCAAGGGCATGAAAGAGGCCCAGATGGCCAGCTCAAGATTTGATTGCAGCATCAGATCCGTAGGGATCAGCATGGAGGCCGCAAAAACAATCGCGCCCACTCCGACCGCGATCAGGAACTGGCGCTGCAAGGTGGCGAGGGGGCCAAAAAGGCTTGCGATGGGGCGTTTGTGCAGCAGTTTCGTGGCCAGCATTGCGCCGCCGCCCATGCCAACAAAGGTTCCCAGAATAAGCAGCGTGGCCGTTGGTGTATCCGCGACTTGTATCCTCTGCATCCAAGGCTGGAGGCCAGACAGGCCGCCATTGAACAATGCGATAAGCCCCATAAGGGCAAAAATACCCAGAGCGTAAACCCCTATGGCAAGCCCGAGCCCGACGACAAAGCGCCAAATCTGCGGGTAGCCCTTGGCGGGGGCGATAAAGGCATCATGTGCCGCGTAATACATAGACCTGCTCGATTTGCTTTTTCTTATTGAGCCAAGTCTACCCTAAAACAGCCCCAAACGGCAATCTCGCTTGTGCCATTTGACAGGGGCGTCTATTCCAAGGGAAATTTGCGAATGACTTAAGGGAGAGACGTCATGTTGAAGGGTAAGATGGACAAGTCCAAACTTCCAAGCCGCCACGTAACAGAAGGCCCTTCGCGCGCGCCGCATCGGTCTTATTTCTATGCCATGGGCATCACCGAGGAAGAGATCAATCAACCTTTCGTTGGTGTTGCAACCTGCTGGAACGAAGCCGCCCCTTGTAACATCGCGCTGAACCGTCAGGCGCAATCGGTGAAAATGGGTGTAAAGCATGCCAATGGCACGCCGCGCGAATTTACCACGATCACAGTGACCGATGGTATCGCCATGGGCCATGAGGGAATGCGCTCGTCTCTGGCCAGCCGTGACGCGATTGCCGACACGGTCGAGTTGACAATGCGCGGGCATTGCTATGACGCGCTTGTGGGCCTTGCGGGCTGTGACAAATCCCTTCCTGGCATGATGATGGCGATGGTGCGCCTGAATGTTCCTTCGGTTTTCATCTATGGTGGTTCGATCCTTCCGGGTCGGCTTGAGGGCAAAGATGTCACGGTTCAGGATGTTTTCGAGGCTGTTGGCCAGCATCAGGCGGGCAATTACAGCGATGAACAACTCGCCGTTCTCGAGCGTGTGGCCTGCCCTTCTGCGGGCGCTTGTGGTGGTCAGTTCACGGCCAACACCATGGCTTGTGTCTCCGAGGCTATCGGCCTTGCGCTGCCGAATTCCTCTGGCGCGCCTGCCCCTTATGAGAGCCGTGACCAATATGGTGTCGCCTCGGGCGAGGCGGTGATGAACCTAATCGAGAAAAACATTCGCGCGCGCGATATCGTGACGCTGAAATCCCTGCAAAACGCAGCGCGCATTGTGGCCTGCACGGGCGGCTCGACCAATGCGGGTCTGCATTTGCCAGCGATTGCACATGAAGCGGGCATTGATTTCGACCTCTTTGATGTCTGTGAGATTTTCAAGGACACCCCCTATTTTGTCGATCTCAAACCAGGTGGTCAGTATGTCGCCAAAGACCTCTATGAGGCAGGTGGCGTTCCCGTTGTGATGAATGAACTGCGCAAAGCGGGCCTGATCCATGAAGATTGCATGACCGCAACAGGCCGCAGCATGGGTGAGGAGCTTGATATCATCGTGCGCCAAGCCGATGGCAAAGTGATCCATGAAGTTGCGGCACCGATCTCGGATACAGGCGGTGTTGTGGGCCTCAGCGGCAACCTTGCCCCTGACGGAGCGATCGTGAAGGTCGCGGGCATGTCCGAGGAAGAGCAGGTCTTCACGGGCCCCGCGCGCGTTTTCGAGAGCGAAGAAGAAGCTTTCGCTGCGGTCAAGGCACGCACCTATGAAGAGGGCGAGGTTCTCGTGATCCGCAATGAGGGCCCCGCAGGCGGCCCCGGTATGCGCGAAATGCTGGCCACAACCAGCGCGCTGAGCGGTCAGGGCATGGGCAAGAAAGTTGCCTTGATCACCGATGGCCGTTTCTCGGGCGCGACCCGTGGCTTCTGTGTTGGCCATGTCGGGCCCGAAGCGGCCCATTGCGGTCCGATCGGTTTGCTCGAGAATGGTGATATGATCACGATCAACGCCATTTCAGGTGAGTTGAGCGTGGCCCTTTCTGATGACGAACTGGCGGCGCGTAAGGCAAATTGGAAAGGCCCCAAGGAAACCATCTATGCGTCAGGCGCCTTGTGGAAATATTCCCAACTTGTCGGGTCCGCCCGCTTTGGCGCGGTTACCCATCCCGGCGCCAATGAGGAGAAACATGTCTATATGGACCTGTAATCTTTTCAAAGGTCTGGGCCTTCTGGCCCTGACCTTGACGCTTGCGGCCTGCGGAGGGCGTGGCGGTGGTGGCAGCAGTTTCGGGCCTCCGCCGCAGGCTGATACTGAAATTCAGGTCACCTCTGACAGGCTGACAGTTGGCGGCCCTGACGGGTTTTGTGTCGACCCTGAGGCCACCCAAGATCGTGGCGTAACCGCCTTTGTGCTGTTGGGCAATTGCGCAGCCATCGCCAACTCCGCGCGCTTGCCACAACCCGCTGTGCCTGCCTTGCTGACAGCCTCAATCTCCGAGCCGTCCGAGGGGTCATCCTTGCGGGAGTCTATCCCAAGTCTGGGAAGCTTCTTTTCATCGGAAAACGGCCGCCGTCTGCTCAGCCGTGATGAAGACCCCGAAACCGTAGAGGTTCTGGACAGCTTCCACCAAGCGGATGTGTTCTTTCTGCATGCCCGCGATAGCAGCACAGGCAGTATCGAAGGCGTGCGCGAGGATTACTGGCGCGCCTATCTGGATCTGGGCAATCGCATTGCAACGCTCAGCGTTCTGGGATTGGCCGATCAAGAGATCACCAATGATCAAAGCCTCGAGACACTGCGCAGTTTTGCGATTGCAGTTACCTCTGCAAATGGTCCCGGGGCAGACCTGCCTGGCCAAAGCACGGAAACGACACAAACAGTTGAAATTCAGCGCGAGCCAGAGCAGAGTTTTGAACGGCCTCAGCCTGCGCGTGAACCTGCCAGTGTGACGGGTGGGCGAATTCTCAGGAATATTGGCTTGTTTCGACGTATATTTAACTAGAAACCTGCAAGTATAAGCACTCAAGATTTAAAGAAACGCGGAGCACCACCGATATGGGGCTGGATTTTGATGGATTTTTTGCCCGCAAGCGGCTCGACCGCGTTATGCGGAGCTTTGGGCAGGTGACCCAGAAGGCAAAGGAATTGCCTGCGCATAACCTGCGCGAGGCCAATGACCGTGCCCGCGGGTTACAGACCGAGCTTGCGCGAATGCAGGTTGCCACCGAAAAAGCGCTTCTGAAAAAATCTCGGCAAGACGACAGGATCGAACGGCCCGAGCAATGCGACTGGAGCTATCGGCCCGCCACTTGGACAGAACCCATGGCTCCGAAAGGGCAGGTGCAGGTCGGCTCGCCGCAAAAACTGGTCGGTGGGATGAGCCTGTTCCATGATTGCGCACGTTCTGAGATTTCCTATCGACAGCGGCAGAATTCTGGGCCGCATCACGCAGCACCTTACGGGCTGGAACTCGAGGTTTATCGGTTTGATGGCTCGTTCATGTCTCTGGTGCAGGATTTGCCCAATGACGGCTTGGTTGGCCTGACCCGTGGGCATTTCATTTCGATGACCATGTATGCCGATATGGACCGCCAAATTGAAATCTATGCGCGGCTTAACGTCCAGCATGGTCCGAATACGGAACAAATGGTGCGCCAGCTTTCGGGACGGGACGGGAAATTTGTTGCCGAATTTGACTTGGCCTATTCCAAGATCAATGAAAAACGTCTTGAGAAGATGTGGCTTGATCTGATCTTTGAGGGGCCACAGATGAATCGCATCATCATGTGGGATATGTATCTGACGCGCGCACCGCGCGCAGATCTGTAGTCGGGGGACAATCCATTGAGCGCCATGACGCTTACAAAAATCCGTTTGGTCGGCGGGCGATATGAGGGCATCCTTGATGCAGGCGATGAGACGCCGATCATTGAAGCCGTCCATATGGAACGAGTTGTTGGCACCGCCAAACTCACGCCCAGTGATGAAGGACCAGGCCGTTTTCAGGTTGATTTTGAGTTGCCAGTATCGGTGCTTAGCGATGGTGTGCAGGTTGTAAGCCTACGCACAGCTGATGAGGGCGATGTGCTGGACCGGATCACCTTGATGGCAGGGCAGGCGCTTGATGAAGATATTCGCGCCGAGGTTGCGCTGATGCGCGACGAGCTTGAGATGCTCAAAGTGGCCTTCCGCCGCCATTGCGCAGAGACCGAGCAAGACTAACCCTATCCTCCGAGAATGACGCGGCGTTGGGAGGTGACAAAATACCCCCCGCGCCTGTAGCTGTGAATGTGGGAGGATTTCTTATGCCGCATTCGCTCTATCCGCATGTATTCGAACCGCTGGATCTTGGGTTCACCACGCTAAAAAACCGCGTGTTGATGGGCTCCATGCATACAGGCCTTGAAGAAACCCGCGATTGGCCCCGCGTGGCGGCCTTTTATGCCGCGCGCGCGCGGGGCGGCGCGGCTCTGATCGTTACAGGCGGTATGGCCCCAAATAAGGAGGGCGGAGTTTTCCCCGGTGCGGCGGGTCTTTTCACGGATACCGATATCGAAAATCACCGCATCGTCACCGATGCCGTGCATCAGGCAGGTGGTAAGATCGCGATGCAAATCCTCCATGCAGGGCGCTATGCCTATAGCCCTGATTGTGTCGCGCCCTCGCCTGTCAAATCCCCGATCTCGCCCTTTCCCCCGAAGGAATTGGATGAAGAGGGGATCGAAAAGCAGATCGCCGATATGGTGACGGCAGCCGTGCGCGCCCGTGGGGCTGGCTATGACGGTGTCGAGATCATGGGCAGTGAGGGGTATTTCATCAATCAGTTCCTTGTGACCCATACCAATAAGCGAAGTGATCGCTGGGGTGGCGCTTACGAGAACCGGATGCGCTTGGCGATTGAGGTTGTGCGCCGCGTACGCGAGGCGGTTGGTGCGGATTTCATCATTATTTTCCGCCTCTCGATGATTGATCTTGTGCCCAATGGCTCCACCCATGCCGAGGTCGTGCAATTGGCCCAAGCCGTCGAGGCGGCGGGGGCTACGATCCTCAATACAGGCATCGGCTGGCATGAGGCGCGTATTCCCACCATCGCCACCAGTGTCCCGCGCAAGGGCTTTGCATGGGTCACCAAAAAGCTGATGGGCAAGGTTGGTATTCCCGTCATCACCTCGAACCGCATCAATATGCCTGATGTGGCCGAGGATATTCTGGCCGAGGGAGCGGCCGATATGGTCTCGATGGCGCGGCCTTTCCTTGCCGATGCTGATTTCGTGGCGAAGGCCGAACAAGGGCGCGCCGATGAAATTGCGCTCTGCATTGCCTGCAATCAGGCCTGCCTTGACCATACTTTTTCGGGCAAGCTGACAAGCTGCCTTGTGAACCCCCGCGCCTGCCATGAAACCGAACTGACCTATAACGCCACTGAAACCGCAAAAACCATCGCCATTGTTGGCGGTGGCGCGGCTGGTCTTGCAACCGCGATGATTGCCGCTGAGCGTGGGCATAAAGTGACCCTTTTCGAGAAATCAGCCGCGCTCGGCGGGCAGCTCAAAATGGCGCGCGAGATACCGGGAAAAGAGGAATTTAAGGCTCTAACCCGCTGGTTCGAGACGATGATGGAGCGCCACCAGATTGATGTTCGTCTCAATTCTGACCCTGAGGCTGATGATCTTGGCAGTTATGATGAAGTCGTCATCGCCACGGGCGTGCGCCCGCGTGATCCAGAAATTGAGGGGCAGAATGGCCCCAATGTGCTGAGCTATATTGATGTCTTGGCAGGCAAGGCCCCTGTCGGAAAACGGGTTGCGGTGATCGGGGCTGGCGGCATCGGGTTTGATGTGGCTGAATTCCTTGTTCATGAGGGCCCAAGCCCCACCGAGGAGCCACAGCTTTGGCGCAAGGAATGGGGTGTCAGCGACCCCGAGATTGACCGTGGCGGTTTGGCCCCCGAAGGGCCGCAACCCGATGCAGCGGCGCGTGAGGTTGTCTTGTTGCAGCGCAAGCCCGAGAAACCGGGCAAGCGCTTGGGCAAAACCACGGGCTGGATTCACCGCGCGGCTTTGAAGATGAAGGGTGTGAAGATGATCGCGGGCGTGAATTACGAACGCATTGATGCCGATGGCTTGCATATCACCTTCGGCGAAGCGCGCGAGAACCCGACCCTGATTGAAGTGGATACGGTGGTGCTATGCGCAGGCCAAACCCCTGAGAGGTCGCTGGCCGACAGGTTGATTGCCAAGGGTCTTGCGCCCCATGTGATCGGTGGCGCGGATGTCGCCGCTGAGCTGGATGCCAAACGCGCCATTGATCAAGGCGCAAGGCTGGCCGCAACCCTATAGGGCGGCCAGCTTTGGCGATTAGCCCTTAAGGCGACGGTTCCGCGCGGCCAGAAGTTTGAGGCGCAACGCGTTGAGCTGAATAAAGCCCTGCGCGTCTTTCTGGTCATAGGCACCTGCATCCTCTTCGAAGGTCACATGCGCTTCGGAATAGAGGCTGTGATCGGACCAACGCGCGACACTGCGCACCGAGCCCTTATAGAGCTTCAGACGCACCGTGCCTGTGACATGCTCTTGGCTTTTGTCGATCAGGGCTTGCAGCATCTCGCGCTCGGGCGAGAACCAGAAGCCGTTATAGATCAGCTCGGCATAGCGAGGCATGATCGAATCCTTGAGATGGCCTGCGCCGCTATCCAGCGTGATCTGCTCGATCCCGCGATGCGCCTCTAGCAGGATTGTGCCGCCAGGTGTTTCATAGATGCCGCGCGACTTCATACCGACAAAGCGGTTTTCCACGAAATCCAGACGGCCAATGCCATGCTTGCCGCCATATTCATTCAGCTTGGTCAGGATCGTTGCAGGCGACATTGCCTCGCCATTGATGGCAACCGCATCGCCCTGCTCGAAGGTGACTTCGATCATTTCGGGCTCATCGGGCGCATCCTCGGGATGTACGCTGCGCTGATAAACGTAATCGGGTGCTTCCTCGGCAGGGTCTTCCAGAACCTTACCCTCGGAAGAGGTGTGCAAAAGGTTTGCATCGACGGAGAAGGGCGCCTCACCGCGCTTGTCTTTGGCGATGGGGATCTGGTTTTCCTCGGCAAAGGCCAGCAGCTTGGTGCGCGAGGTCAGGTCCCACAAACGCCAAGGTGCAATCACCTTGATATCGGGGTTCAGCGCATAGGCCGACAATTCGAACCGTACCTGATCATTGCCCTTGCCTGTGGCACCATGTGACACGGCATCGGCCCCTGTTTCAGCGGCGATCTCAACCAGACGTTTGGAGATCAGCGGGCGCGCGATCGAAGTTCCCAGCAGATAGAGCCCTTCATACAGCGCATTGGCGCGGAACATCGGGAAGACGAAATCGCGCACGAATTCTTCGCGGATATCTTCAATATAGATATTCTCTGGCTTAATCCCCAGCAACTCTGCTTTCTTGCGTGCAGGCTCAAGCTCTTCGCCTTGGCCGAGATCGGCGGTGAAGGTCACCACCTCGCAACCATATTCCGTCTGCAGCCATTTGAGGATGATCGAGGTGTCGAGACCACCCGAATAGGCAAGGACGACTTTTTTGGGCGCAGACATGAGGCAGCTCCGAATAGGTGTATGACGGTCGGGCGGATAACGGGTTTTGCCAATGGGTGCAAGGCAATGCGCGGGGCAAAGGGGGCGGAGTGGCGCGACCCTTGCCCTTGATCGGGCGCAACTGTCACTGGACAGGATGGCCGCATTGGTGCAGGCCAGAGGGCATGAGTGATTTTGCCAAAAAAGCCCGCGCCGCCGAAGCGGCCATGCGAACCCTGTTTCCAGCCACGCCCTTGCAGCGCAATGCCTATCTATCCGAGCGCTACGAGGCCGATATCTGGCTCAAACGCGAAGACCTCTCGCCTGTGCGCTCCTATAAGATCAGGGGCGCATTCAATGCCATGCGTAAGGTGCTGGAAAAGGACCCGACCCGCTCGCAATTCGTTTGCGCCAGTGCGGGCAATCATGCGCAGGGCGTTGCTTTTGTCTGTCAGCATTTCGGTGTGAAAGGCGTGATTTTCATGCCCGTCACCACCCCCCAACAAAAGATCGAGAAGACCCGTGTGTTTGGGGGCGAAAACGTTACTATTCGGCTGATTGGTGACTATTTTGACGAAACCTTGGCCGCTGCGCAAAGCTATTGCAGCGATGAGGGCGCGCATTTCCTTTCCCCTTTCGATGATCCTGATGTGATCGAAGGCCAAGCCTCGGTTGCGGTTGAAATGTTGGCGCAAATGCCGAACCTGCCTGATGAGGTGATCCTGCCCGTGGGTGGCGGCGGATTATCCTCAGGGGTGACAAGTTATTTCAATGCGGCTGGCGTAAAAACCCATATCAGCCTTGTCGAACCTGTGGGTGGCCCAAGCCTGACAGCAGCGCTTGAACATGGCGCGCCTCATACGATCTCGATCAAAGATACATTTGTGGATGGCGCAGCCGTGGCACGGATTGGCGCGAAGCCCTTCGCCATTCTAAAATCGGTGAAGCCTGAGGATGTGCATCTTGCGCCTGAAAATCGAATCTGTGTGACGATTCAGGAAATGCTGAATATCGAAGGGATCGTGCTTGAGCCTGCGGGCGCTTTGTCGATTGATGTGCTGCGCGACCTTGCCGAAAGCATAAAGGGTAAGAGGGTTGTGTGCCTGACATCGGGCGGGAATTTTGATTTCGAGCGTCTGCCTGAGGTCAAGGAACGCGGCATGCGGTATCAGGGTTTGAAGAAATATTTCATCCTGCGTATGCCCCAACGCCCCGGAGCCTTGAAGGATTTCCTCGGGCTACTTGGGCCTGATGACGATATTGCACGGTTTGAATACCTGAAGAAATCCGCGCGGAACTATGGTTCGGTTTTGATTGGCATTGAGACGCGCGATGAAAATCATTTTCCTGATCTCTTTGCGAGGATGGAAGAAAACGGATTTGCCTATCGTGATATCACCGATGATGAGGTGCTTTCAGAATTCCTGATCTAGGCTGAAGTATGCAAACAGCGTCAGGCAGCCCCTTTGATAAGCAGGGGTTGGGCTTTTTGAAGTTCTGCGAAGGATTTCTCGAACACCTCTAACAGGCTCGCAACCTCGGGAAGAGCGCCTGATTTGACGGTGTTTTCCCGCTCCAGACAGGCTTCGGCCAGATCGATAAAGCCGAGGTTTAAAGCACTTCCTCGCAAGAAATGAAAATCGTCAGCCGTTGCGGTATTGGGTCTGCGTGCAAGATTGCCCAACATCTCGGACATTTCCTCGGTAAAGAGTTCTGCCACTTCTGCAAAATCCTCTTCACCGATATCTGTTCGTAATTCGTTAAATCTATCCCAATCGATCATGTCTCACCTGTTTCGCAACCTAGCGGGATAATGCAGCTTGAGAGTTAACGAGTGGTTCACTTCTCAACTCGGATTAACGCGCATTTTATCTTTCACACCTCGTTAAAGCTGGTCGCTTAGATCATGCGGAATCACAGGAGTTTCTGAATGATCGCGGCCGAGCATAGCCAAAACCACCCCACCCCGAATTTGCGGGCTTTGGTGCTGGATGACAGCCGCGCGCAATGTGCCATGCTGGCATCGCTGCTTGGCGGTTGGGGTTATGACGTGGTGACCTTTACGGATCCTCGGGAAGCGCTCGTCTGTCTGGCTGATACGGATATCAATCTGGTCATCAGCGATTGGGTCATGCCCGAGATGACGGGCCCTGAATTCTGCCACCGTTTTCGGGAGATGCAGCGCGGCGCATATGGCTATGTCATTCTTCTGACCTCGAAATCCGAGAAGGCGGCGATTGCCCAAGGCTTGGATGCTGGCGCAGATGATTTTCTAGCCAAACCTGTTCATGCCGCCGAATTGCGCGCGCGCTTGAATGCAGGTGAACGCATCCTCGCGACACAGGCTGAATTGCAGGAAAAGAACCGCCAGATCAGCGGTGCCTTGAGTGAAATTCAATCGCTTTATGCCGAGATCGAGCGTGACCTTCAGGAAGCGAAACGCTTGCAGGACTCGCTTTTGCGGGAAGAATTCGTATCGCTTGGCGGTTCCAATCTCTCCTTTTTACTTAAATCATCGGGCCATGTTGGGGGCGATCTGGTCGGATATTTTCCCGCAGGTCGGCATCGGGTTGGCGTGTTTTCCATCGATGTATCGGGGCATGGCGTGACCTCTGCCATGATCGCCGCGCGGCTTTATTCTGTTTTGGGGGCGACTTCCCCATCACGCAATCTGGCCTTGCGCAAAGGGGCGTTCGGCCCCGAGGCGCGACCTCTTGATGAGGTTGCCAAGCGGCTGAATGATCTGATGATCAGCGAGGTTGGTGGTGATCAGTATTGCACCTTATGTCTGGCAATCCTGAACATTCGGGACGGTACCTTGGACATGGTTCAGGCGGGTCACCCACACCCCATTCTACAGCGTCGCAACGGATCTATGGAGATGCTTGGGAAGGGCGGCTTACCGATCGGGCTTATTGGGCAGGCCAGTTGGGAAACGGTTCAGAATACGCTTCAAGCGGGTGACAAACTGCTCATCCATTCCGACGGGTTTACCGAATGCCCCGCCCCCAATGGTGATCAACTTGATGATGGCGGGCTGATGCGGCTGTTTGGAAAACTGGCCTCGAAAAAGGATCTGGATTTGCTCAAATCCCTTCAGAGGGAGGTGGAGCTTTACTCAGGCACGAGCGATTTCCCTGATGATATCTCAGCGGCCCTGATCGAGTTTAAAGGGGCCGATTAGAAAACCGACCTTCCAAAAGTTGCGAGACGAAAAAGCGGTCACCCGAAACGGCCAAGCGCGTTAGGGCCTCCTCCCAATCCAGAAATACGGCCGTATGCCCCGCTTCGGTCGGATCACACAGGCGCGGCCCTATATCAGCCAGATAGACATGGCACAGCTTATGCGCATGAAAGCCGTAATCGGGCATATAGGTGTAGCGGTGGAACATTCCCAAACGCCGCGGTGAGTGGATGCGATAGCCCGTTTCCTCGATCACCTCACGATAGAGCGCTTGCAATGTAGTCTCACCCTGATCAATGCCGCCGCCAGGCAATTGCAGCTCAGGCGTGGGGTTTTCTTGAAAGCTTGCCAGAATGCCTTCGCCCGTTCGAATAATTGCATAAACCCCTGGCCGTGTGCGGTAGGTCAGTTTTGGGTCGGGGGTTTTTCCGAAACGGCGGTTCATCTGAATATCCCATCACAACATATAATATCGCAGCTATGACAGTGCTTAACTCAGATGAAAAGCTGCCCACTGTGCAAGAGCATTCACTTGCGGTATTGGAGCGTCATGACAAAAGACGAAAAACAAACCATTCGTGAAACAGCGGCGCGCGTCCTCAAGATTGAAGGCGAAGCCGTATCGGCCATGGCGGACAGCCTGCCCGAAGATTTCGAGGCCGCGATTGAAGCCATTCTTGCAGTTTCGGGGCGCGTGATCCTCTCGGGTATCGGGAAATCGGGTCATATTGCGCGCAAGATCAGCTCGACCCTTGCCTCAACAGGTACGCCCTCGGCCTTTGTGCACCCCGCGGAAGCCAGCCATGGTGATTTGGGCATGATCACCCCAAATGATCTGGTGATTTTGATCTCGAATTCGGGCGAGACAGCCGAGTTGCGCGATATCGTGGCCCATGTTGCGCGGTTTTCCATTCCGATGATTGGTATTTCTGGCCGCGTTGAAAGCACCTTGATGCGCGCCGCCGATTTCCGCCTGACCTTGCCCGATGCACCCGAGGCCTGCATCATCGGAATGGCGCCAACAACCTCGACCACCCTGACATTGGCTTTGGGCGATGCTTTGGCCGTGGCGGTGATGGAGCGTCGCGGCTTCCTGCCCGAGCAATTCCGCACCTTCCACCCCGGTGGTAAACTGGGTGCGCAACTCTCCAAGGTCTCGCAACTGATGCATGATGGCGCTGCGTTGCCCTTGGTTTCGGCGGATCAGCATATGTCCGAGGCTCTGCTGGTGATGAGCGAGAAGAGTTTCGGGATTGTCGGTGTCGTCGAAGAAGGCACCCTTGTCGGGGTTATCTCCGACGGGGATTTGCGAAGGAACATGGCCAATCTGATGGAGCAAAGCGCAGGCGATGTTGCGACAAGCAACCCGCGCACAACGCAGCCTGATACCTTGGCAGTTGAGGCTTTGGCGGTCATGTCGGAAAACAAGATCACCGCCTTGTTTGTGGTTGATGCCGCAGGTCGCCCCATTGGTCTGCTGCATTTGCATGACTGCCTGAGGGCGGGTCTGGTTTAATGACCCATGCCTTTTTTGTGATTTATCCGCGACCTACTGCGTCATAGGCTTCAAACCCTGCCCGCTTGGCATCGCGTGGTGAATAGATGTTGCGCAAATCGGCCATACGAGGCTGCGCCATCTTTTTGGCCAAGCGCTGCAGGTCAAGCGCGCGGAACTCGTTCCATTCGGTCAAGATCACCAGCAAATCGGCTTTGTTAGCCGCCTTATAGGGATCGTCTTGCCAAATAACACCGGGAAGCAGGGCTTCCCCCTCACGCTGCCCTTGCGGATCAACCACTCGGACCTTGGCGCCACCGCCAACCAAGGCGGGTACAATGGTTAGTGAGGGCGCATCGCGCATATCATCGGTATTGGGTTTGAAGGTTACGCCAAGCACCGTGATGGTCTTGCCGTTGAACGACCCATCGCAGAGATCGCGCAGCTTTTCGATCATGCGGAGTTTGACCTGATCATTCACGCGGATGACCGTCTCAACGATGCTTTGTGGCATGGCATTATCCTGCCCGATCCGTGCCAAAGCTTTCGTATCCTTTGGAAAGCATGACCCGCCATAGCCCGGACCCGCATGGAGGAATTTATTCCCGATGCGATTATCTAAACCCATCCCTTTCGAGACTTGTTTGATATCCGCGCCAACACGTTCACAAAGGGCCGCGATCTCGTTGATGAAGGTGATCTTCGTCGCGAGGAAGGCATTGGCGGCATATTTGATCATCTCGGCGGATTCGAGATCCGTGGTCACAATCGGGAAGTCCCGCAGATAGAGCGGGCGGTAGATATCGGCCATAACTTCAGCAGCACGCTCGGACTGGACGCCAACGATCACGCGATCGGGCTTCATGAAATCATCAATAGCCGCGCCTTCGCGCAAAAACTCGGGGTTGGAGGCCACATCGAATTCAGCATTTGGATTGGCCTTGGAAACGGTCTGGCGCACCTTGCGGTTGGTGCCAACGGGCACCGTCGATTTGGTGACGACTACGGCATAGCCTGTAAGAGCTTGGGCCACGTCTTCGGCTGCTTGCATCACATAGGTCAGATCAGCATGGCCATCACCACGGCGCGTGGGCGTCCCGACAGCGATAAACACCGCATCCGCCCCGTCGACAGCCGATGCAAGATCGGTGGTGAAGGATAGGCGACCGGCCTCCACATTCTTGGACATCAGAAGGTCAAGACCAGGCTCGTAGATCGGCACCTTGCCTTGGTTCAGCCGTTCGATTTTTTGCGGGTCTTTATCGACGCAAATCACGTCATGCCCGAAATCCGAGAAACAAACCCCAGAAACAAGGCCAACATAGCCTGTGCCAATCATTGCAATGCGCATGGCTAAACTGCCCTTTTTAGAAATCCTGTTTCGACTTTACCGCCGCTTTTTCCTGCTTGTAGCAGCGGGCCATCGCTATGGCTAGAAATTCAAACCTGAAAATAATCCCGATACCAATCGACAAACTGCGCCACGCCGTCTTGCACTTGGGTTTGGGGGGTATAGCCCGTCAAACGCATCAACAAGGATGCATCGGCCCAAGTGGAGGGCACATCGCCTGGCTGCATATCCATGAAGTTCTTTTGAGCGGTAATGCCTGTCTTGTCTTCAATCGCTTTGATGAAATCCATCAACTGAACCGATTGGGAATTGCCGATATTCACCACGCGGTAGGGTGCAACAGGGGAAAGGCTATCCCCCTCAATAATATCATCGGGAGAGGCAGGGCGTTCTGGCACAGCATCAATGAGCCGCGCGATGCCGTCCACAAGATCGGTCACATAGGTAAAGTCACGTGCCATATCGCCATGGTTATAGACATCAATTGGATCCCCCTCGAGGATCGCCTTGGTGAATTTGAACAAGGCCATATCGGGCCGACCCCATGGTCCGTAAACGGTGAAGAAACGGAACATTGTGGTGGGGATATCGAAGAGATGCGCATAGGAATGCGCCATCGATTCATTTGCCTTTTTCGTTGCCGCATAAAAGGACATCTGGGTGTCGCATTTCTGGGTCTCGATGAAGGGCTGCTCGGTATTTGCGCCATAGGCCGAAGAGGTCGAGGCCATCAGGAGATGTGCGGTTTTGTGGTTTCGGGCCGCCTCCATCACGCGGAAGGTGCCGATCAGGTTTGAAGAGACGTAGGATTCAGGGTTCTCGATGGAATACCGTACACCCGCTTGCGCCGCGAGATGGATGATCGCATCGGGCTTTGCCTCGGATACAATCGCTTCAACAGCCCCTTCGTCTTCGACACGGGCATGGATGACGCGGAAATTCGGGTTTTGCTTCAGCATGCCCTCGCGCCGCTCTTTCAGCGTCACGTCATAATAATCGGTCATCGCGTCTAGGCCGATAACCGTCCAACCGTCCTGCAAAAGCCTTTGGCACAGGTGAAACCCGATAAAGCCGGATGAGCCGGTGACAAATGCGGTGCGATTGGAGGATGCCATTGGATTTTGCCTCAAGGAGCTTCAGATCATAATGGGCAAGACCTATCAGGCTTGCAGGTAAAAAGGGAAGTCAGGCCACTTGGTTTTACCGGCAATAAATGAGGTCTAAAGCTGCATCCCCTTGGCGCGATTATTGGTCTTTGAGCTGGCCCGAAACCCATTTCCAACTTGAAGCGCAGATCTCATCCAAACCATATTTGGCCTGAAATCCCAGAACCTCTTGGGCCTTTCCCGTTTTCGCGCAGTAAATCGGCACATCGCCAGCTCTGCGTGCGGTGATGCGATAGGGTAGGTCTTGGCCGCAGGCTTGCGAATAGGCCTTGATCATCTCCATCACGGAATAGCCGCGGCCAGTGCCGATATTGACCAGATGCCCCTCACGTTTTTCCAGCAATGATTGCAGTGAGAGCAAATGCGCATTGGCCAGATCATCGACATGGATATAGTCGCGCACGCCCGTGCCATCAGGTGTTTTGTAGTCGTTACCAAAAACCTGAATTTCAGGAAGCTCGCCCAAGGCAACCTTGGCGATATAGGGCATAAGGTTATTGGGAATATCGCGAGGGTTTTCGCCAATCAGGCCCGAGCTATGCGCGCCAACGGGGTTGAAGTAGCGAAGAATCCCAACGGACCATTCAGGGTCGGCCCGCATGATCGCCTCGAGCATTTCCTCGCTCATGATTTTGGTCTGACCATAAGGGTTCATGGCACGGCGCGGTGCGGTCTCGGGCGTAGGCGCTTCATCGGGTTCGCCATATACGGTGGCAGAGGATGAAAACACGATCGTCTTGCAGCCATGCTCGGCCATGACAGTTGTCAGGCTGAGCAGGCCACCAATATTGGTATCGTAGTAAAGCAGGGGTTTGGCGACGCTTTCGCCGACAGCTTTTTTCGCGGCGAAATGGATAACGGCATCGAATTTGTGATCTGCAAAAATCTGCCTCAGACGGGTTTCATCGCGGACATCGGCGTGAAGCACAGCCACAGCTGCACCGGAAATCTGCGCTAGCCTGTCGGGGACATCTGCATTTGCATTGCTGAAATCATCAAGGATGATCGGGTCATAGCCTGCTGCGCGCAAAGCCAAGAATGTGTGAGAGCCGATATAGCCCGCACCGCCTGTCAAAAGTATTCGACCCGCCATGTCGCCTTTTCCCTACCCAAGCTGAATGGCTTTGTGCTGTCATGTTTCCATTGTCTGGTCAAACGCCAAAGCCTGTTGCGAGGGGAGACCCCAACCCATTTACCTGCCGTTCTCAAGATCAAGGCCAGATCCAACAGCATCGAGGCCCGCCTTTGATAAATCAGATCAATGCGCGCCTTTCGGGGCAGGCACCGCGAGACATAAAGGGCATCGGTTTCTTGTGCTGAGCTTGTCTCGCGCAAAAGCTGATCTTCATATTGATGGCATGTCAAAGTGGCCAGCCCCGTCACCCCGGGGCGGTTTTTAAGGACAGCGCGATAGATTTCGGGAAAGCGTTCGACAAATTCACGCATCGGCGGGCGGGGGCCGACAAAGCTGATATCACCGATCAAAATGTTCCAAAGCTGAGGAAGCTCGTCCAAACGACTTCGTCGAAGCCAATGGCCATCCCGTGTGATGCAGGATTGCTTTTCGCCACCCGTAACACCGCAATCGGGCATCTTGGCGTCCATGCTTCGGAATTTATAAAGCGTGAAGGCCTCATCAGGGGTTTTCATCCTTTCGCCCGTGAAGAAAACGGGCCGCCCCTGCCGCAGCAGCAACCAAGCAGAAAGCACCGCGATGCATGGCGCAAACAGAATGATCAGCGCGAACGCCAGCACGAGATCGAAGACACGTTTCTGAAAGCTCATCACACCCCGCCAAAACCGAGAGACATTCCCAGTTTTGCGCAGAGGTGTTTCGGAAGGTTTAAGCCAATATCACTTTTTCGATTTCGGCAGAGCAATCGCTTTGGATTTTGGAACGAGGCTGTTCATCCGCCTGATATGCTCAGGCAAGCAAACTGTTTCGAAATCATATTTGTTCACAATCTTATTGCGTGCGGCGCGCCCCAGCTTTTCATAGGCTTTCGGGTTTTCCAAAACCTTGATGACTTGCGCCGCAATCGCCTCAGGATCAAAATAATCCACAAGAAGGCCGTTCTTTTCATGTGCGATCACTTCGCGCACAGGGGCCGTGTCAGACGCCACAATCACAGCTTCCATCGCCATGCTTTCCAATAGGGACCATGACAGAACGAAGGGCGCGGTCAGGTAGATATGGCAGCGCGTGAGCTGGATGATTTTCTGATATTCTGCATAGGGCACACGGCCCACAAAATGCACTCGGTCCCAATCCACGCGGTCCCCGACTTCACGCTCCATCTGGGCGCGGTACCCACCTTTTTCGGTGCTTTTCTTGCCATAGGAGACCTCGTTTCCGCCAATGACAATCGCGCGCGCATTGGGGCGGGCATCCAGAATTGAGGGAAGGGCACGCATGAATTGGTGAAAGCCGCGGGTGGGCTCCAGATTGCGGGCCATATAGGTGAAAATTTCGTCATCTTTGGTGACATTGCGCCCCAAACGCCCCAGCGGGATCGAGGCTTTGGGGTTCGGCTTCAACCGATCTGTCCGAATACCATCATGGCAGCGATAGAGTTTCTTTTGCAGGCTTTTGGGAAAGCTGTCCTGCTGCCATTGGGTGGGCACCACACCCAGATCAACGGTTTCGATATTGCTGAAATTCACTGCATTGCGCGCATGCATGATGAAAGGCGCATGAGCAGAGGCGGGGTATTCAGGGTCGAACCCGACAGGGCCACCTTGAGCGAGATAGAAATATTCGAAATAGCCAAGCACAGGCACATCGGGCCAGACCTGCTTGGAAAAGGTCAATTCGCCCCAGCCCACATGACCTACGATCAGATCGGGCTTGAACCCTTCTGCTTCCAATTTCTGAAAGGCCTGCGCCGCGCCGAACCCATTGCCGGTACATTCTTCCCAATAGGCCGTCAGCGTATAGGCATCTTTGGCGGGTTTGCGATGGGTTTGATATTCGACAACGCGAACTCCGTCTCTCGGAGCTACGTTTTTGCGTTGGGTCAGAAACACGATTTCATGGCCACCTTGCGCAATCAGCCAATCCAGAATCTCGCGATACTGACCAGCAAAATTCTGGTGAACAAAAAGGAGTTTCATAGCCTGTTGCCTGTTCTGCAGATTTTTTTCGAGTTTTGCCCAAACCTCACGCATGCACAAGGCACCTATCGGGCATTGCGATGGCAAGGTTTGGGTATTGCGATAAGGTGACCTATATGGGACCAGACCGCTAAGCTAAAGGCGTTGCCGTTTCGCAAGGATAGATGATGACACTGGGTACCAAAATCGCGTGGGACGATACCGTTCTGCCGTTTCAACTCGACAAATCCGACATTCGCGGTCGGGTCGTTCGGCTCGACACGACGCTCGACAAGGTTTTGTCGCAGCATAATTACCCCGCAGGTGTTGAGGCGCTGGTGGCGGAAATGGCGCTTTTGACGGCTTTGATCGGCCATATGATCAAGCTGCGCTGGAAGCTGTCGCTGCAAGTGCGTGGCGATGGCCCTGTGCGTTTGATCGCCACTGATTATTTCGCGGCCACCGATGAGGGGGAGCCTGCGCAAATCCGTGCCTATGCAAGCTATGACGAAGACCGCTTTGATCCTGCGGCTGATCCTTTCTCGCAGGTCGGTAAGGGTTATTTCGCGGTTTTGATCGATCAAGGCACTGGCACCGCGCCCTATCAAGGCATCACGCCGATTGCGGGCGGGTCTCTCAGGGCCTGTGCCGAGGCTTATTTCGCGCAATCCGAGCAGCTTCCAACGAAGTTCTCGCTGAGTTTCGGGCGTTCGCAGGAGCCAGGTGCTGATGAAAGCTGGCGTGCTGGCGGGGTGATGCTGCAGCATATGCCCAAGGCGCAGCCGCGCGTCAGCGGTGAAGGCGGCTCGGGCGAGGATGGCTTGCTCAATGCCGAGGATCTCTATGATGGCGAAGATGGTGAGAACTGGAAGCGCGCGTCGATCCTGCTGGATACGGTCGAGAGCCTTGAGCTGATTGGCCCGAGCATCTCGCCAACTGATCTTCTGGTGCGCCTGTTCCATGAAGAAGGTCCCCGTATCTTTGAAACGCAGCGGGTCAGGTTCGGCTGTACCTGTTCTGATGATCGTGTCCGCCAAAGCCTCAGCATCTACTCGGCCAAGGATATCGCCTATATGACCACCGATGAGGGGATCGTGACGGCGGATTGCCAGTTTTGCGGCGCGCATTATGCCTTTGACCCCGCAACTTTGGGGTTCGAGGCCAGCAAACCCGTGGAAGACCCTGATGGGCCATCCAACTGATCTGGAAAACATCAAGGCCGCGCTGGCCCGACCTGCGCGGCCGTCCTCAGATTATGATCTGAACCCTGAGGTCGTTCTGCCCGAAGGGCGCAAATTGCGGCCTGCAGCCGTGCTGATCGCGCTGGAAGAGGGGCCCGCTGGCCCGACCGTGCTTTTGACCAAGCGCGCCTCGCATCTCAAACATCATCCAGGCCAGATCGCCTTTCCAGGTGGCAAGATTGACGAGGGCGATAGCGGGCCACGTGCCGCTGCCTTGCGTGAGGCGTGGGAGGAGATCGGCCTTTTGCCTGAAAATGTCGAGGTTCTGGCCGAGCTTCCCTGCCATGAAACTGTCACGGGCTATGATGTCTTTCCGATCCTTGCACGGGTGAAAGCACCGTTTGATCCCATGCCAGAAGCGGGTGAAGTGGCCGAGGTGTTTCGCGTGCCATTATCCTTCCTGATGGATCCGTCGAATTTCAATATCGAAAGCCGCCGTTGGCGCGGCACAAGACGGCATTTTTTCACTATTCCATACGGGCCCTATTACATCTGGGGCGCGACGGCGCGTATTTTGAAATCCTTGGCCGACAGGTGGCAGGCATGAAGCTTGAGGCGGAGTGGCTCCATCACGCGGGAACCGTGGCGCTTTGCACGGCTCTGGAGCAGGCTGGCTATCAGGCGCTTTTTGTTGGCGGTTGTGTGCGCAATGGTCTGATCGGGGCCGATGTGCAGGATATCGACATTGCCACAGATGCGCGCCCCGAGAAGGTGATTGAGCTGTCGCAAGCGGCCAATCTGCGCCCCATACCCACGGGGATCGAGCATGGCACGATCACTGTCATCGCCCAATCCCGCCCGCTCGAAGTGACCACTTTCCGCCGCGATATCGAAACCGATGGCCGCCGCGCTGTTGTCGCCTTCGCCGATGGGATTGAGGAAGACGCCAAGCGCCGCGATTTCACGATGAATGCGCTTTATGCAGGGCGTGACAGAGAGGTTCTTGATCCAACCGGGCAGGGCTTGGATGACCTGCAGGCGCGCCGCTTGCGTTTTATTGGCCTGCCCGAGGATCGCATCCGCGAAGATTACCTCCGCATCCTCCGCTTCTTTCGGTTTCACGCATGGTATGCCGACCCGCAGGGCGGGTTTGATGCGGATGGATTGGCCGCCTGTGCGGCTCTATCAAGCGGAATAGAGACACTTTCACGCGAACGCGTGGGCTCCGAGATCAAGAAACTCCTCGCGGCCTCTGACCCTTCGATGGCGGTGGCCGCGATGGAGCAGACAGGTGTTCTGGCACAAACCCTTGCAGGCGCATCCGCGCGCCTTTTGCCGATTTTGGTCCATCTCGAGGCGGACACCCCCACCGATCCGATCCGCCGTTTGGCCGCCATTGCCAGCGCTGAACAGGCCTCGGCCCTGCGGCTAAGCCGTGCGGAGGCCAAGCATCTGACCATTCTGCGCAAGGGCATGGAAAGCGATACAGGCGCGGGTGAATTGGGGTATCGCCACGGGTTCGATTTTGCGCGCGACATCATCTTGCTGCGCGCCGCCCTTTTTGAGGCAGAGCTTGATCCAGCCGCGATCGAGGCTGCGCGGAGTGGCGCTGCGGCCCAGTTTCCAGTCAGGGCCGCTGATCTGGATGCGCAATTTGTAGGGCCTGCCTTAGGGGCGGAGCTTGCCCGTCTTGAGGGGCTTTGGATCGGTTCAGGGTTCCAACTCTCCAAGGCAGAGCTGCTGGCCTGAGGCCATCCCTTGGCGTCTTCTTGACATAATGGGCGCCTCGCTATTGGCTGCATCAACCGTGATCGGAGGCGTAGAATGGACCCGATTTATGCCTTCGTTTTCGCAGGCCTCTTTTCCCCAGGGCCGAATGTAATTCTGCTGACGGCCTCTGGTGCCCGTTTCGGGTTTCAGCGCACGCTCCCCCATGTTTTTGGCGTTGCCTTTGGTGTCGGCATAATCGCGGCTTTGGCGGGGTTGGGGGTTGCAAGCCTGCTGCGCGCCGAGCCTGTTCTGACCTTCGGTCTTAAGATCGTCGCTGCCGCTTGGATCTTGTGGATGGCGTGGAAGCTGTGGAACGCTGATCTATCCCAGACCAATCATAGCGAGGCCGAGCGGCCTTTCACCTTTTTGCAAGCGGTGCTGTTTCAATGGGTCAATCCCAAGCTTTGGGCTGTCGCGCTTGCCGCCGCTGTGGGCTATTCGGCAGGGCTTTCCCCGATTGGCGAGGCGCAGCGTTTGGCGATGGTTTTTGCGGGTATCAACCTTTTTGTCTGCCTGTTCTGGAGCTTTGCGGGTTCGCTTCTGGCGTATCTGCTGACCTCCCCCCTTGCGGCGTCGATCTTTACCAAAACCATGGCACTGGCCCTTGCGGTCTCGGCTGTCATGGTCTTTGCATGAATGGCGCTCTATATGTGTGGTGAAAGAACGCTCCCCACAAAGGCCAAACATGTTTCGATTTTTCGAAAATCTGGTCGACCCTTACACGGCGTATCCCGATAACGATACGCCGTCCCGAAAGCTATGGCCGTTTCTATGGGACTATGCGCAGCCCTTCAAAAAGCTATTCGCGCTGACAGCGTTCATGTCGGTTGTTGTAGCCGCCGTCGAGATTTGGCTGATTTTCTATATGGGCCGCGTTGTCGATATTCTGTCATCGGATGCGCCGTCTGAGGTTCTTGCCAATCATGGGTGGGAATTTCTGGCCATGGCTGTTTTCGTCCTGACCTTTAGGCCACTTTTGCAGGGATTGGATGTTGCCCTTTTGAACAATTCGATCCTGCCGAATTTCGGCGCTTTGATCCGCTGGCGCGCGCATCGGCAGGTCTTGCGCCAATCAGTTGGCTGGTTCGAGAATGATTTCGCAGGGCGCATCGCAAACCGTATCATGCAAACCCCGACCAGTGCGGGAGATGCGATTTTTCAGGTCTTTGATGCCATTACCTTTGCGCTTGCCTATTTGATCGGTGCCGCGATCATTCTGGCCGAGGCCGACCCCCGCCTTGCTGTGCCGCTGATCATCTGGCTGGTGCTTTACGGGCTATTGGTGCGCTGGACGATGAAACATGTCGGCCCTGCATCCAAGGCCAGTTCCGATGCGCGCTCCACGACCACGGGGCGGGTTGTGGACAGCTATACCAATATCCATTCGGTCAAGCTGTTCGCCCATACCGAGACCGAGGTCGCCTATGCCAAAGAGGCGATTGAGAATACCCGCAAGACCTTCGCGCGCGAGATGCGGATTTTCACAGTGATGGATGTGGTGCTGGTCGCGCTGAATGGTTTCTTGATCGTGGCTGTTGTGGGATGGGCGATATGGCTTTGGGCGCAGGGTTCCGCCTCGGTCGGTGTTGTGGCGGCGGCGACCGCGCTGACCTTGCGGCTGAATGCGATGACAGGCTGGATCATGTGGGCGCTTTCCACCTTCTTCCGCTCGCTCGGCGTTGTTGCCGAAGGGATGGAGACGATCGCACAGCCCATCACCCTTGTAGACCGGCCTGATGCAACTGAATTGCAACTCAGCAAGGGCGAGGTCACCCTTGATAATATCAGCCATCATTACGGGCGCGGCGCGGGCGGGCTTGATGGCATTTCCGTGACTATCAAATCTGGTGAAAAGGTCGGGTTGATCGGCCGCTCGGGGGCTGGGAAATCGACACTGGTCAAGCTGCTTTTGCGCTTCTACGACACCGAAAACGGGCGCATCCTGATTGATGGTCAGGACATCACCCAAGTCACCCAGAACAGTTTGCGCCATGTCATCGGGATGGTGCAGCAAGACAGCTCTCTGCTGCACCGCTCGATCCGCGATAACATCCTGTATGGCCGCCCCGATGCTACTGAAGATGACATGCTTCTGGCCGCAAAACGGGCCGAGGCGCATGAGTTCATTCTTGATCTGCAAGATGCCGAAGGCCGCCAAGGTTATGAGGCACATGTTGGCGAACGGGGTGTGAAATTATCAGGTGGGCAAAGGCAGCGTATTTCGCTTGCACGGGTGATCCTGAAAGATGCGCCGATCCTTGTGCTGGATGAAGCAACAAGCGCTTTGGACAGCGAGGTGGAGGCCGCAATTCAGGACACGCTTTATGGTGTCATGGAGGGCAAAACCGTGATCGCGATCGCACATCGCCTCTCCACCATCGCGCATATGGACCGCATCATTGTTCTGGATGACGGTAAGATCGTCGAAGACGGGGATCATGAGGCATTGCTGGCCCAAGGCGGGCTCTATGCCAGTTTCTGGGCGCGGCAATCGGGCGGGTTTATCGGGATAGAAACCGAGGCCGCAGAATGAAATTCTTAACGCCTGTACTAAGCTGGCTTGGCGGCATGATTGCGCCGTTTCAACATGCTGAAAGCGCCCCACCCAATACGCTTTGGCCCTTTATCAAATGGTGCCTCGCGGGGGCTTGGCCTGTCATCATTCTGGCGGCTGTGCTGTCAGGCGCGGCAGGTATGCTGGATGTCTTCTCGGCCTATCTTCTGGGGGTGTTGATCGACACCACCGTTCAGAGCACTGACCCCTCCGCCTATTTCGCGCAGAACGCCTTGATTATTGCGGGTTATGTCACCTTCTATTTGCTGCTCAGGCCTGTGTTCTTCGGTGTCTCGGCGGCGTTCAATGGCATCGTCTTGCCGCCCAATCTTGCACCCCTGATCCAGAGCCGCCTTCACCGCTGGTCCTTGGGGCATTCAGTCAGCTTCTTTGACGATGATTTCGCAGGTCGCATCGCGCAAAAGCAGATGCAGACAGCCACGGCTTTGGTCAATGTCGTGACCGAGGTGATCAATGCCGCCGCTTTCGCGGTGGCAACCCTGATCGGGGCGGTTGCGATGCTGGCCTTTATTGACTGGCGGATCGCGGTGTTTCTGCTGGTTTGGCTGGGGCTCTACTTCCTGATGATCCGTTGGTTCATGCCGCGCATCAGGCAACGCTCCAAGGCGCGTGCTGCGGCGCGGGCCAATGTGACGGGGCAAATCGTCGATACGATCACCAATATCAAGACAGTGAAGCTTTTCGGTCATACCGATCATGAGGATGAAGCCGCACTTGAGGCGATGGGGGGCTACCGCGAAAAAGCGCTCGATTTTGGTTATCTCTCCACAGGGTTCCGGTTCGCATTGATGACGGTTGCGGGCGTTTTGCCGGTTTTTCTGGTCTTGGCGGCCGTTTTGCAGTGGCAGGCAGGCCTTGTCAGCGCAGGCGAGATCGCCGCAATCGGAGCGGTCGCAATGCGGATTGCGCAGATGACAGGCTGGGTCAGTTTCACGCTTATGGCGATCTATGCAAATATCGGCGAGGTCGAGGATGGCATGCGCACCCTAACCCCGCCCCATCTTTTGACCGACCGCAAAGATGCCCGCGATGTCGGGCATGTGACGGGCCGCATTTCCTTTCAGGATGTCACCTTCGCCTATGGTCAACAGGCAGGTGGCGTCACCGCGTTGAGCCTGACGGTCGAGCCTGGTGAAAAGCTTGGCATTGTCGGCGCATCAGGGGCTGGGAAATCAACCTTGGTGGCCTTGCTCTTGCGGCTCTATGACACCGAGGAAGGCCAAATCACGCTGGACGGCACCGACCTGCGGGACGTGACCCAAGACAGCCTGCGCCGCCAGATTTCCATGGTCACGCAGGAAACCGCGATGTTCAATCGATCCGCACGGGACAATATCCGCTATGGCCGCCCCGATGCGAGCGATGAAGACGTTTTTGCTGCTGCCAAAAGGGCTGAGGCGCATGAATTCATCCTTGGCTTGCGGGATCATATGGGGCGCGAAGGCTATGAGGCCCATCTGGGCGAGCGTGGCGTGAAACTGTCAGGTGGGCAGCGGCAACGCATTGCCTTGGCGCGGGCCTTTCTCAAGGATGCGCCTGTTTTGGTTTTGGATGAGGCAACAAGCGCCTTGGACAGTGAGGTTGAGGCCGCCATTCAGGATGCCTTGTCAGATGTGATGGATGGCAAGACTGTGATCGCCATCGCGCATCGCCTCTCGACGATTTCCGAGATGGACCGCATCATCGTGCTGGATCAGGGCCGCATTGTCGAAGACGGCACCCATGAAGAATTGCGTGCATTGGGCGGGCTCTATGCACGATATTGGGAGCGGCAATCAGGCGGCTTTATTGGTATACAGGACGCCGCTGAATAGAGAAAAAAGGGTTTGGTGATGGATTTTGAAACCGTATCCGCTGGTAAATTTGGCCGCTCGCTTCAAGGTATTGGTGTTAATCTGATTTGTGCGGATGTGCGGGCCACAGCCGCATTCTTCGCTGAGGTTTTCGAAGTGGAGGTCTATCGCCTCTCTGATGATTTCGCGATCTTGCGCCATGCAAGCTCCGTCTTTCAACTGCACGCTGATGGAACCTTCGCGGCGCATCCTCTCTTTGCCCATATTTCTGAAAATCCGCCGCGCGGAGGTGGTGCGCAATTCTACCTTTTCGGGCTTGATCCCGACCTATGTGTCGCCCGCGCCGAGGCGCGTGGTGACCTCGTGATCGAGCCTGCCCGTGATAAACCCCATGGGCTGCGCGAGGCCACAATCCTCAGCCCCGATGGTTATGCCTGCTCGCCCGCCATTGCGTTGCAGCAGGGCGAGGGCTAAGGCCAAGCTATGGCTGAAATTACAATTCATCGTTTGGGGCATTTGGGGGATGGCATCGCGCATGATCCCGAACTGGGCCCTGTCTTCGCGCAACTGGTTCTCCCCGGAGAGGTCGTGTCAGGCGAGATCAACGGCGACCGTATGGTTGACCCCAAGATCGTCACACCCTCGGCTGATCGGGTCGCCGCCCCTTGCCCGCATTTCAAGGCATGCGGTGGCTGCGCGCTGCAACATGCCTCGGATGATTTTGTGGCCGAGTGGAAAACCGAAGTGGTTCGCAAAGCCCTGACAGCCCATGGGTTGGAGGCCGAGATGCGGCCGATCCAGACATCGCCTGCCCGCTCAAGGCGGCGTGCGACGCTGGCAGGCACCCGCACGAAAAAGGGCGCGCTGATCGGCTTTCACGCCCGAAAATCAGACACTATTGTGCCGATTAGAGACTGTTTTTTGCTTGATCAGGCCTTTCTGCCCCTCTTGCCAGTTTTGGAGGAGATCACCCGTTTGGGTGGCTCGCGCAATGCAACGCTGTCCTTTCAGATCACCCGCGCCGAGGCGGGGTTTGACCTTGCAGTCACAGGCGGCAAACCGCTGGATGCCGAGCTGCTACAACAGCTTCCGAAATTTGCGGCGCATTTCATGCGGCTCGCTTGGGAGGGGGAGCCTGTCTTTGCCGATGCACCTCCCTATCAGCGGTTTGGCACGGCGCAGGTCGCGCCGCCTTCGGGTGCTTTCCTGCAAGCCACCCGCGAGGGTGAGGCCGCCTTGCTTGCCGCCGCGGCCGAGGCCGTGGGGGATGCCAAGCGCATTGTTGATCTGTTTTCAGGCTGCGGGACCTTTTCCTTGCCTTTGGCCGCGAATGCGGCGGTTCACGCTGTTGAAACATCGGCCGAGATGCTGGCCGCGCTTGATCACGGTGCGCGCTTTGCCACGGGCCATAAGGCGGTGACCACCGAGGCGCGGGATTTGTTCCGCCGTCCGCTTCTGCCCGATGAGTTGCGCCGTTTCGATGCGGCTGTCATCGACCCGCCCCGCGCGGGTGCCGAGGCACAAACCAAAATGTTGGCGGAAGCGCTGATTGCGCGCATCGCTTTCATCTCCTGCAACCCAGTGACCTTCGCGCGTGATGCCAAATTGCTCATAGAGGCGGGGTATCGGCTGAATTGGGTGCAAGTGGTCGATCAATTTCGTTGGTCCCCCCATGTGGAGCTTGCAGCAAGCTTCAGCCTTGCCCATATCGACGCGTAAAGGTTCTGAGGGGCAACATGACGCAAGATTCTGGGTTTCGCGCAAAACTGGCGGATTGGCTGGAGACGCCAAAGGTTCGCTTCACCATTATTGGGGTGATTATCTTCAATGCCATCATTCTGGGGCTGGAGACATCACCGACAATCATGGCGGCTGCTGGCCCTTTGATCACGGCGCTTGATTGGGCCTGTTTGAGTATCTTCGTTCTGGAAATCGCGCTCAAGCTCATCGCGCATGGAACACGGTTTTTCCGCTCGGGCTGGAATGTTTTCGATTTCATCATCGTCGGCATCGCGCTGGTGCCCTCGGCGCATGGTTTGTCAGTGCTGCGTGCGATGCGGATATTGCGGGTTCTCAGGGTAATCTCGGTGGCCCCTAGCCTGCGCCGCGTGGTCGAGGGCTTTGTCACCGCCCTTCCGGGAATGGGCTCGGTGTTTTTGCTGATGGGAATCATTTTCTATATCGGCGCGGTGATGGCGACGAAGCTGTTTGGCGGGGCCTTCCCTGATTGGTTCGGGTCCATCGGGGCATCGCTTTATACGCTGTTTCAGGTCATGACGCTGGAATCATGGTCCATGGGCATCGTGCGCCCCGTGCTTGAGGTTTACCCCTTTGCATGGGTGTTCTTCGTGCCCTTCATCATGGTCACGACCTTCGCGGTGGTGAACCTGCTGGTCGGTCTGATCGTGAATTCGATGCAGGACGCCCATGCCCAAGAAAGCAATGCCGCAACTGATGCCTACCGCGATGAGGTGCTAGAGCGCTTGCGCAAGATCGAAGAGCGGTTGGAGAAGTAGCGCCCTAGGCGCGCTTCCCAATCACCTCGACACCCAAGGTTGAAAGCACCTTGGCCTCGATATCGTCGGCATTCATCTGGGCCACGGCATACATATCTGCAGGGCTGGCTTGGTCGATGAAGATATCGGGCAAGACCATTGAACGGTATTTCAGCCCGGTATCAAAGACGCCTTCCTCGGCCAGCAATTGCGCCACATGCGAGCCAAAGCCGCCTACGGCCCCTTCCTCGATGGTGATCAGCGCCTCATGGTGGCGGGCCAGTTGAAGGATCAATTCGCGGTCCAATGGCTTGGCAAAACGCGCATCCGCGATGGTCGGAGTGATGCCTTTTTGGGCCAGCGCCTCTGCGGCCTCGCGGACCTCTTTGAGGCGGGTGCCGAAACTCAGGATCGCAACGCGATTGCCCTCAGCGATCATGCGGCCTTTGCCGATCTCAAGCGCTGTGCCGCGCTCGGGCATCTCGACGCCGACACCTTCGCCGCGCGGGAAGCGGAAGGCAGACGGGCGGTCGTCAATCTCGAGGGCGGTGCGCACCATATGGACAAGCTCGGCCTCATCCGCGGCGGCCATAACCACAAAACCCGGAAGATTGGTGAGGAAAGCCGTGTCATAGCTGCCCGCATGCGTTGCGCCATCAGCCCCGACCAAGCCTGCGCGATCAATTGCAAAGCGCACAGGCAGGCGTTGAATAGCAACATCATGCACAACCTGATCATAGCCACGTTGCAGGAAAGTCGAATAAAGCGCGCAGAAGGGTTTGAGACCGCCCGCCGCCATCCCCGCCGAAAAGGTCACGGCATGCTGCTCGGCGATGCCGACATCAAAACAGCGATTGGGAAAGCGTTCCGCAAAGAGGTTCAGCCCCGTGCCATCGGGCATCGCGGCGGTCACAGCGGTGATATGGCTGTCATCCTCGGCCTCTTTGATCAGAGACTGCGCGAATACTTTCGTGTAGGAGGGCGCATTGGAGGGGGCTTTTTGCTGCTTGCCGGTGACCAAATCGAATTTCGCCGTAGCATGGCCGCGATCAGGGCGGTCTTCGGCATAGCCTTTGCCCTTCTGGGTGATCGCATGGATCAGGATAGGGCCATCGGCACGGTCTTTGACGGTGCGCAAAACGGCGAGAAGTTGTTCCATGTCATGGCCGTCAATCGGACCAAGATAGGAGAAGCCAAGCTCCTCGAACAAGGTGCCGCCAACGGTGACGGATTTCAGCAATTCCTTGGCCCGCCGCGCGCCTTCCTGAAACGGTTCAGGCAGAAGGGACACCGCGCCTTTGGCAGCAGCCTTGAACTCCTGAAAAGGGGCGCCCGCATATAGCCGCGACAGATAGGCCGACATCGCGCCTGTTGGCGGTGCGATGCTCATTTCATTGTCATTCAGGATAACGATCAGCCGCTTTTTCAAATGCCCTGCATTATTAAGCGCTTCATAAGCCATGCCCGCCGAGATCGAGCCATCGCCAATCACCGCAATGGCATCGCCATGGCCCGTGGGGCTATCCCCGCCCAGATCACGCGCCACCGCAAAACCCAAAGCCGCCGAGATAGAAGTGGAGCTATGGGCCGCGCCAAAGGGGTCATAGGGGCTTTCGCTGCGTTTAGTAAAACCCGATAGCCCGTCCTTCATCCGCAAGGTGCGGATACGGTCGCGCCGCCCTGTCAGGATTTTATGGGGGTAGCATTGATGGCTGACATCCCAGATCAGTTTGTCGCGCGGGGCGTCGAACACGGCATGAAGTGCCACGGTCAGCTCAACCACACCCAGCCCTGCGCCCAGATGGCCGCCCGTCTCAGAGACCGCGCTGATCGTCTCGGCGCGCAATTCATGGGCCAGACGCGTCAGATCCCCGTCGCTGAACTGTTTCAGATCAGCGGGTGTTTTGACGCGGTCAAGAAGCGGTGTATCTGGTCGCTGGCTCATGGCTGGCCCTCCCTTGGGCGCAATTACTTGTCGCGGGCGATAATATAGCGCGCGAGCGCCTTCAAGGTCTGGGCCTTTTCCCCATAGGAAGAAAGCGCAGTTTCGGCCTGCTCGACCAAGGCCTGCGCCTCGGCTTTTGCGCCCGCTAAGCCCATAAGGGATACAAAGGTGGCCTTGCCTGCATCCGCATCTTTCCTCAGCGCCTTGCCCGCCGTTTCGGCATCGCCCTCAACATCCAAGATGTCGTCGGCGATCTGGAAAGCAAGGCCGATGGCATTGGCATATTGTAGCAGCGGCAGCGGGTCCGCGCGGCCCAAAATGGCCCCTGCGCGTGCGGGCCATTCAATCAGCTGACCTGTCTTGTTGCGCTGTAAATCGCGGATTTCATCAAGTGTAAGGGCGCGCCCCGCTGTCTCGGCGGCAATGTCTTGGGCTTGACCTAGAACCATCCCTTCGGCCCCGGAAGCCTTGGCAAGGGTCTGGACCAATTCAATCCGCTGCGTGGGATCGCCCGCGCCGCGACGCGATAGCAATTCAAAAGCAAAACCCTGCAAGGCATCGCCGACCAAAACGGCGGTCGCCTCGTCCCATTTCTTATGGACGGTCGGCTGGCCGCGGCGCAGGTCGTCATCATCCATGCAAGGCAGATCGTCATGCACAAGGCTATAGGCATGCAGGCATTCAACGGCAGCGGCGGCAAACAGGGATTGCGAGGCAGGCACATCAAACAGACGCGCCGTTTCAATCACCAGAAAACCGCGCAGGCGCTTGCCGCCAGTTGTGGCGTAGCGCATCCCATCTGCGATGGTGTTCTCACCAAGATTGGTAAGGCTTTGCTCGAGAAACTCACCTATCTGAGCTTGAGCATCGGTCAGCGCGGATTGAAACACTCACAGCCCCTCGACAGGGGTGGTTCCATTGGGCTGGCCATTGCCGTCGAGCGTGATCTTGGCGACCTTCTCCTCGGCTTCCTTCAGCTTGGCTTCACAGCGCTGTTTCAAGGCCGAACCACGCTCATAGAGAGCGATAGATTCCTCAAGCGCCACATCGCCCCGATCAAGCTTGTTCACCACGGCTTCAAGTTCGCGGATCGCATCCTCGAAGCTCATATCTTTGATCGCTTTTTCATCGCTCATCAGGCGTGCTCCATCAACTCAGTCACATGCGCGGCGACACAAGCCGCCAGCGCAGAAAGATCATAGCCCCCTTCGAGAGTCGAGACCACGCGCCCCTCGCAATGGATATTTGCGACCTCGCAAATCCGTCTGGTGAGCCAGACAAAATCCTCGACCTGCCAGTTCAGATTGGCCAAAGGGTCATCGGCATGAGCATCAAACCCTGCCGAGATCAAAATCAGTTCGGGTTCATAGGCCTCTAGGCGGGGAAAAACCTGCATCTCATAGGCCTGCCGCATGGCCATGCCGTTCGAGTTCGGGGCAAGTGCAACATTAAGCACATTATTCGATCCGCCCCTCTCCGACGGGCTGCCCGTTCCAGGATAAAGCGGCATTTGGTGCGATGAGATGAACAGCGCGCGCGGCTCGTCCCAGAGCAGATCTTGGGTGCCATTGCCGTGATGTACGTCGAAATCCACAACAGCCACGCGTTGCAGGTGGTGGCGCTCCATCGCGTGGCGGGCGGCGATGGCGATATTGCCAAACAGGCAAAACCCCATCGGCTTTGCCGTTTCACAATGATGACCAGGCGGGCGGGTGGCGACAAAGGCATTGCGCGCCGCGCCTGACATCACCTGATCAACGGCAAGAAGATTGCCCCCCACACCTTTCAAAGCGGCCTCCCATGATCCGGCACTGACATGGGTGTCAGGGTCGAGGGCGGTCATGCCTTGAGCGGGGATCGCGCCTTTGATTGCATCAATATGATGCTGGGGGTGGCACAGGGCGAGGTCGTCCTGCTGCGCCATCGGGGCATCCATACGGGTAAGCGCATCATGATCGGCCGAGGCAAGAGCATCGGTGACAGCCTTGATCCGCGCGATCTGTTCGGGATGGCCCTCAGGGGTTACATGAGTGGTGGCCGAGGGGTTCTCGATGAGCAAAGTTGCCATGACCAACCCTCAATCAGGGGAGAGCATATAACCCGCGCCGCGCACTGTTTGCAGATAACGGGGTTGTTTCGGGTCTGCCTCGATTTTGCGGCGCAGGCGCGTGATTTGGACATCTACCGCGCGTTCCTGCGCCTGCTCATTGCCAGCGCCTTTGTCACGGCCAAGGTCTTCAACCAACTGCAGGCGTGAGACGGGCTCGTTCGGGCAGGCGGCGAAAATCCGCATCAAGGCGGCCTCGGTGGCGGTCAGGCGCAACGGGGTTTGGCCTGCCCACATTTCACCGCGTTCCAAATCATAGCGGATCGCGCCCAGATGCAGCACTTTTGGGGTGCCCTGCGGCTCGTTCACCTGTGGCACACGGCGCAGGATTGCATTGATCCTGAGCAGTAATTCCTTGGGTTCAAACGGTTTGGTGAGGTAATCATCGGCACCCGCCTCTAAGCCTGCGATCCGTTCATTTGCCTCGCCTTTGGCTGTGAGCAAAAGGATGGGTGTGGTCATTTTCTCGCGCAATGCTTTGGTCAGGCTGACACCATCTTCGCCCGGCAACATCACATCAAGCACGATCAGGTCGAATTCCAGCCCGTCCAGCAAGCGCCGTGCATGGGCCGCGTCACGCGCAATCGTGGCGATGAAGCCGTTCCTGATCAGGAATTTTTGCAGCAGGCTGCGAATGCGTTCATCATCATCGACGATCAGCAGATGGGCGGCGGGGTCGATCATGGGCCTTGCTCCGATCCGGTTCCGTAATGTTTACGCATTTCAGGGTCCATCATCTGTTCTAGCACCGCGCGAAACCCCGCAACGGCATCAGGGCCTGCCTGCCTGTAGGCGGCGCGCATGCGGTTGCGCTGTGCCTCGGATAATTCACGCTCAAGCGCTGCCCCTTCTTCGGTCAGGAACAGGTGGCGTTCGCGTTTGTCGCGCTTGCCGACGCGGCTTTCGACCAAACCGTCCTCGATCAGGGCGCGCAGCACACGGTTGAGCGATTGCTTGGTCACCCCGAGGATGGCCAGCAGGTTATTGACGGTGGTGCCAGGGCTGCGCTTGATGAAATGGATGGCGCGGTGATGGGCGCGGCCATAGGTATAATTTGCCAAGATACGATCGGGATCGGCTGTGAAGCCGCGATAGGCGAAGAACATCGCCTCGATCCCGCGGCGCAATTGTTCATCGGTTAGGAACAGGAGGCTCTCACCGCTCCCCATTGCGTTTTGTCCAGCGCGCTCGGCCATTGTTCTCCCTTCCATCTCCGACATCACTTTATGTCAGCCTTGTTGACTTTCCAAGAATCTATTGTTAGCGAATGGCAGGTTTTACGAAACATTATGTCCGTATCGGCCATAGTTGGGTAATAATCGGAAAAATGTCACGCTGCTTTGCAGCAAAAACTTCGAGGACGGGATGATGAGCGCTACCTTTGATGATCGCGACGGAATGATATGGATGGATGGCAAAATGGTGCCTTGGCGCGATGCCAATGTGCATATTTTGACCCATGCAATGCATTACGCCTCGTCGGTATTCGAGGGTGAGCGCGCCTATGGCGGCAAGATTTTCGAAAGCCGCCGCCATTCTGAGCGTTTGCTGAAATCGGGCGAGATGCTGGATATCACCATCCCTTGGACAGTCGATGAAATCGAAGCGGCGAAATACGAAGTCATGAAGGCAAATGACCTGAGTGACGCCTATGTTCGTGCGGTTGCATGGCGTGGCTCGGGCGAGGATATGGGTGTCTCATCCGCGCGCAACCCAGTGCGCTTGGCGGTCGTTGCTTGGGCTTGGGGCAGCTATTACGGCGATGCGAAGATGAAGGGTGCCAAGCTCGACATCTCCAAATGGAAACGCCCCAGCCCCGAGACGATCCCCGTTCATGCAAAGGCTTCGGGTCTTTATATGATCTGCACAATGTCCAAGCACGCGGCCGAGGCCAAAGGCTGCTCGGATGCGCTCTTTATGGATTTCCGCGGTTATGTGGCCGAAGCGACAGGGGCCAATATCTTCTTCGTAAAGGATGGCGAGGTTCATACACCCAAAGCGGATTGCTTTCTCAATGGCATCACACGTCAGACTGTGATTGGCATGCTGGAAAAGCAGAATGTCACCGTGCATGAACGTGTGATCATGCCGGACGAGCTGGCCGATTTCGAGCAATGCTGGCTTACGGGTTCAGCTGCCGAAGTGACGCCTGTTGCCCAGATCGGCGATTACAATTTCGAGGTTGGCGCCATGACCCGCGACATCACCAAAGCCTATGACGCGCTTGTTCGTGCGTGATGAAAAATCGGGCCTTCCCGCGATGCGGGAGGGCCTTTGCCCATTCCGCGCTTGATTTGCGCGGCGGCAACGGCCAGTCTCGGGGGTATGGTGGTTCATTATCAACCCTTCGCCCCGTCCAATATCCGCGAAAATATCGCCTTTGATCGGCGTGAATTGGGGATCGTCATGCAGCTTTACGGGCGCATGGTCGCCGCAGGCGAATGGCGCGATTACGGCTTGTCGCATCTGCGTGAGGTCGCTGTCTTCTCGATTTTCAGGCGCACGGCCGAGCACCCGATCTATACCGTTGAAAAGCGCCCCAAACTTGCCGCCAAGCAAGGCCAATACGCGGTTATCGGCATGGATGGGCGCATTCTCAAACGCGGCAATGATCTCAAGGCGGTTATGCGGGTGCTCGAGCGGAAATTGATCCGCGCCGTGCAGGACTGATCATTCAATCAACACATGACGTCGTGAGGTGATCGGGCCGCCGCCGCTGGCTTTGATCCGCGCCTCGGCCTCTTCCAAGGGCTCATAGGCCACGGCCATGTGATGGGCATTGGCATGGAGCAACATGCTCTCGCTCGACATGATCCCGACATGCCCTTTCCAGAAAACCAGATCGCCCCTGCGCAGCGGCGCGTCCTCGGCCAGTTCTTCGCCAAGCACGGCTTCCTGCTGGTCACTATCGCGGGGGCAGGGCACGCCACAGGCCAGCATCGCGGCCTGTATCAGGCCCGAGCAATCAATACCCCAGCGGCTGGTGCCACCCCAAAGATAAGGCGTGCCCAAGAAAAGATCCGCCACGCCAACACTATCTGAGAAGCGGGATGTGGTTTTCATCAGATGCCCGCGCGGAATGTGATGGCCCGTATGGATGCGGCAATAGTCTTTGCCCTCATGGGTGACAGCCACGCGGGAGCCAAAAAAGATCGAGACATCCGCAGGCGCTTTCAGCTTGGCTTGCGGGTAGAGATGGGTGGCAGGCGCGACCACCCAATGCGTCGGCTCAACGAGGTTGGATAAAGCACGCTCGGGAATATAGCCGCATTGCCCGTCCCGCATGGCCTGCCCGAAGGTCATGCCATCGACAGTTTCAAGAACGAGGAACGTCTCTCCGAATAGAAGTTGGGAGGCGCGATTGCCTTGAGGCTCCTGAGAGATATTCGCAACCGGTTGTTGAACGACCATCGCGCGGCCTTCAACGAATTTCTTGGCAGGCACGAGGCCGATCAAAGACGTATGGGCCACGCGTTCATTTGCAGGCGTAATCCGCGGGTCGAAATCATTCATAAACCAAGCACCTCGGGCAATGCATCAAGGATGGCGCGTGACGCTTGGCCGACCCCGCCTTTGGGCCGTGCGGGAGCGTTCGCGCGTTGCCATCCATAGATGTCAAAATGGACGAATCGTGGGCTATCTACCGCGAAGCGCCGCAAGAACAAAGCGGCTGTGATCGACCCCGCCATTCCGCCTGAGGGCGCGTTGTCCAAATCCGCAATGCCGGGTTCGATCATGGTCTCGTAAGGGTCATGGAAGGGCATGCGCCAGACCGGATCTTTGACGCGGTCCGCGGCCATGCTCAGCGCCGAGGCGAAGCTGTCATCATCGGTGTAGAAAGGCGCGATATCAGGCCCGACGGCCACGCGCGCGGCCCCCGTTAGGGTTGCCATGCAAACCATCAGGTCAGGCTTAGCCTCTGAGGCCAGCGCCAAAGCATCGGCCAGAACAAGCCGCCCTTCGGCATCCGTGTTGTTGATTTCAACGGTTTTGCCATTTCGCGCTGTCAGAATATCACCAGGTCGGAAGGCATTGCCGCTGACATTGTTTTCAACGGCGGGCACCAACACATGCAGGCGTAGGTTTAATCCAAGCGACATGATCATATGCGCGAGGCCCAAAACGGTTGCGGCACCCCCCATATCCTTTTTCATCAACCCCATTGAGGCCCCCGGCTTGAGGTTCAAACCGCCCGTGTCGAAGCAAACGCCCTTGCCCACCAAACACAGCGACGGGCCGCTTGTGCCCCATGTCATCTCGATAAGGCGGGGGGCTTGTTCGGCGGCGCGACCGACAGCGTGGATCATGGGGAAATTTTCGGCCAGAAGATCATCACCTCTGACAGTGGTGACGGTGCCGCCATGTTGTGCGGCAAGCCGCTTCATCGCCTCTTCCAGCTGGTCTGGCCCCATGTCTTGCGCGGGCGTGTTGATCAGATCACGGGTCAGCATTTCGCCTGCGGCGATGGCTTCCAGCCGCGCGATATCAACACCGCTTGGCGCAACAAGCTTGGCCTTTGGCATGGATTGGCTGTGATACCGATCAAAGCGGTATTGAGCGAGAAGATAGCCCAAACCCAGCTCGTTCAGATCGGGCTCGTCACCGCGTCCTTCCTGAAGCTCATATCTGCCTTCTGGCAGAGCAGCTATGGCAGCGCCGATTGCAAAGCGCTTGCGCTTTTGGCTTTTCTCTGAGCCCAAGCCCATCAAGACAAGGGCAATGCTGCCATCGCCATCGGGCAGCAAACAGGCCTCGCCCAAAGCGGCTGAAAACCCTGTCTGCCGTGCCCAATTAGATTGTGCTGCGGGCAGATCAGCCATGACGCTGTCCAGACCGTCTGGGGCCACCAATTGAATTGGGGTCGCGGGTGAACCCGGTAGGGCAAATCTTGCGTCGCTTGGCATAAAGGCAGGCCTCAGAAAATTCAGGTCCTGCGCAGCCTAACGCCGTGAGTTGCCTCTGCAAGCGGCATCAGCGTGAAACGCCATCGATATCGCATGTTTCATAGATCGATTTCTCACCAACGCGTTGCAGCCGTGCCAAGGTTGCGGCCAGCGCGGCTTCCCCGCCGCTATCAAGACAATTGCGAACATCACCCGCAACCCGTGCAAGCGTGGTCATCCCGATGCGTTCGGCGGTTGGGATCAGCTTATCAAGCGGCTTGGCAATATCGCCGCGCGGCGCGCTTGCGGTCAGTTTGCTGAGCGTTGAAAGGTAGAGGCCCATGGTCTGAAGCCCACGCGCCAATTCCCATTCCGCACGATATTCCCCGATTTCCACGCATAATTCTTCAAGCCGATCCGGATCGAAGGTTGCGCCGTCATGGATTTTTAACACGGTCACCAAATTCGTCATAGTTCACCTCACTCTCGCCCCCTCAGGCAGATGCAAACTGCCAAAAGGTTCTGAACAAACGATTGATCTATGAGGAAATAAAGCTCCAAATTTCATTGAATGCGGGGTATTGGTACACGCTACTGCAATTGGAGTGCCCATGCATCGGATTCATCACCTCCCCGACTATCTGGTGGAGCGCTACAATAACTGGCGACAAGCGTCTTTTCCTGAAAGCCGTGAATGGTTTCAAAAACTGGCAGAAGAAGGCCAACACCCGCAGGCCATGATCATCGCCTGTTGCGACAGCCGCGTTGCGATTTCGGCTGTGTTCGGCCAGCGGACTGGCGAATTGTTCATTCACCGCAACATCGCCAATCTGGTGCCGCCCTATACGCCTGATGGCCAACATCACGGGACGGCAGCGGCGGTTGAATTCGCAGTCAAATATCTAAAGGTCGCGCATATCGTGGTCATGGGGCATTCGCATTGCGGCGGTGTGCGGGGCTGTATCGATATGTGCTCAGGCGCGGCACCTCAGTTTGAGGCACAAGAAAGCTTCATCGGACGTTGGCTGGATATCTTGCGCCCAGGCTATGCACGCGTATCCGGCATTGATGATGACGCGAAACTCCAAACCGCGCTGGAGAAAGAGGGCATTCATGTCTCTTTGGAAAATCTGATGAGCTATCCATTTGTCAGGGATGCCGTCGGGGCGGAAAGCCTGTCGCTGCATGGCATTTGGGCCGATATCTCCGATATGGATATCGAGGCATTTGATGGCAGCAGCAACAGCTTCGTAGAGATCGGGCGGTAAGGCAGACCTACCCCACCGCCCGTTTGCTCAGGGTTGCCAGAACAGTGTCTGGCCCTCGGGCCACGCCATATCAACTGTCATTTCGATGGTCACGGTCTCGCCTGCGGGCACGTCCATATCCCATGCCATGACACCACGCCGGCCATCGATATCGCGTTCATCAGGCGCGATGGACAGGGTCAGGTCCAGCTCAAGATCCTCCTGCTCGGAGAAAGGCGTTGCATAGACAAGGCGCAGGTCTTCATCAGAAGAAGAGGTGTTTTCGACGCTGAACTGGACACGGCGGTTTTGCGTGTTCGAGCTGGTGAAAATCCCACGATCTCCCTCGTCACGCGATAGGTCTTGCCAGTCGAGCCGCAGATGGTCGAGTGCGCCGAAGGCCATTTCCTGCGTTGCACCATCGGGGATCATATCGATCCAACCTTCGCCAACCAGACCTCCATCTAGGTAGAAACGCGTCTGTCCGGGAAGGATGGGTTCGCCTGAGCTGTTTTCAAACTCGGCCATCAGGAAACCCGTGCGCTCAAAACGGGGTTGGGCCAGTTGGGTCAGTGCGGCATCGAAGGCGAGAGTATCAAAGGGCAGTGTGACACGCCCGTCGCCCGAGACCGAAACGGGGCTTTGATAGGCATAGCTGATATCGAGACCTGTGACATTCATGACGGCTGTGGCGTCTTGCTCCATCACGCTGGGGGCCATGACAGCCTCCATCGCGACCCTGCCTTGGCTGTCTTGCAGGGCGATAGGCCGCTGCGGCGGTGTTTCACCGATCCTCACGGGGTTAGGATAGACAAGGCTCGGCTCGCGTTGACGGTTCGGATTGGCGGTCGAAAAGGTAACATCGACATCGCGCCACGGCTCCCCATTTTGCACATTCAGAACGATGGAGCGCTCTATGTCCAAATTCTCCCCCTCGCTATCAAGGCTGATCTCATAGAGGGGCGACCAGCCCGCCATTGCGCTGAAATGCGCGATATCGAGGGTAAGCTCGGTCGCGGCCTCGGCGCTTATCTCGACGGCTAGAAAATCGGCAGAGGTTCCAAAGGGGCGAAGGCGGTCCAATTCGGTCTGAGCATCGCGCAGGCTGATCTGCCGCTCGGCCAAGTCATCGGTCAGGCTGCGGCGGGCGATTTGGGCTTGGTGTTGCTCTGTGGCAATGCGGTTCATTTCTGCACCGAGGGTCGCCAATTGCGCGGTAAGGGCGCTTGCATCACTGGGCATGGAGGCACCCGCATCGCCACCGCGCGCAATGGCTTCAAGCAGGCTGATCTGCAGGTCCATCGCGCGGATCGCTGTATCGGCCAAATCGATCTGGTCTTGGACATCTTGAACGGCGTCTTGGGCTAGCTGCACAGCGTCGCGCGCGCGGGCTTGCTCGGCCGTATCCAGCGCGCCCTCTGCCACAGGTATATTGCGCAGGAGCGTTGGTATGCCGATCTCGACGCCATCGGGGCCCGAAACCTCAGGCAGGATGATGCCATCGGGGTTATGTAGGGCAAGGAGCACGCGGTGATCCCCCGCTGGCAGCGCAAGGGTGGCGCTGCGCCCGATCTGTGCACCAGAGAGAAAAACGGTCGCCTCAGTGATATCGGCGCGAAGTTGGAACTCTTCGGCATGGGAGGCATTTGCCGCCATCAGGGCGAGCAGGGATAGGGTGAAACGCATTCGGGGGAAGCCTCGGGTTGTTTCTGATGCCCCAAGCTTCCCCCGCTGTCACAGGTTATTCAATAACCGTTTTGCCCTTAGCCTTTTTTCAGCACCCGATTGCCAAGGGTTTCCGCGATTTGAACAGCGTTCAAAGCAGCACCCTTGCGCAGGTTATCCGAGACGCACCACAGGTTCAGACCGTTCTCGATGGTGCTGTCCTGACGAATGCGGCTGATATAGGTCGCGTAATCGCCAACGCACTCAACTGGAGTGATATAGCCACCCGTCTCGCGCTTATCGATCACCATGATACCAGGCGCTTCGCGCAGGATATCGCGGGCCTCTTCTTCATCGAGGAAGTCTTCAAACTCGATATTGATCGATTCGGAATGGCCAACAAAGACGGGCACGCGCACACAAGTGGCGGTGACCTTGATGGAGGGATCGACGATTTTTTTGGTTTCGGCGACCATCTTCCATTCTTCTTTGGTAGAGCCATCTTCCATGAAGACATCGATATGCGGGATCACGTTGAAGGCGATCTGCTTGGGATAGACGCTCGGGGCGACCTCTTGGCCCGGCACATACATGCCCTTGGTCTGGTTCCAAAGCTCGTCAATCGCGTCCTTGCCTGTGCCCGAAACCGATTGATAGGTCGAGACAACAACCCGCTTGATCGTCGCGCGATCATGCAAGGGCTTGAGGGCCACAACCATCTGCGCGGTCGAACAGTTCGGGTTCGCGATGATGTTTTTCTTGTGGTAATTATCCACGGCTTGCGGGTTTACCTCGGGCACAACCAGCGGCACATCGGGATCATAGCGGTAAAGCGAGGAGTTATCGATCACGATACAGCCCGTTTTCGCCGCTTTGGGCGCATAGGTTTTAGTCGCGTCCGAGCCAACGGCAAAAAACGCGATATCCCAGCCCGTGAAATCAAAAGTATCGAGGTCTTGGGTTTTCAAAGTTCGGTCGCCAAAGCTGCATTCGGTGCCAAGCGATTTGCGCGAGGCAAGCACGGCGATCTCATCAACAGGGAACTGGCGTTCCGCAAGAATGTTCAGCATTTCGCGGCCCACATTGCCCGTGGCGCCAGCGATGACGACTTTATAACCCATGGTCCTTGTCCTTTGGTCGGAGAATGAAGCGGCTCATACTGGAACTTACTGATGAGTGAAAGACCAAGCCGCCGCGATAGGGCGTGCCGACCAAAATATGTGGCGCTTGTGTTTTCCGGAGGCAGGCTTTGCGGATGGTTTTGGGCACATGATTGCGGGTCAGATCTATTACCTGATAAAAATAATCAAGATATATCTTGACCGACGGTTCCGAGCGTGGTTGAAGACGATTGTGTAACCGACTAAAACAGTCAGAAATTCAATTTCAAACCATGGGGTGATCCATGACCAAAACCTTCACGCTTCTTCTGGGCGCCACGATCCTCGCCAGTACTGCCACCGCCTATGCGCAGGAGGTCAATATCTACTCTTCGCGCCATTATGATACGGATGAGCGTCTGTATTCCGATTTCACCGAGGCGACCGGCATCACGGTGAACCGGATCGAGGGCAATGCCGATGAGCTGATCGCACGGCTTCAAGCCGAGGGCGAAAACAGCCCTGCGGATATCTTCCTGACCGTTGATACCGTGCGTCTGGCGCGCGCCACCGATATGGGGCTGTTGCAACCGATCGAGAGCGAGATCCTCGAGACACGCGTTCCCGCCTATCTGCAAGATGACGGGAACCATTGGTTCGCCTTCTCGCAGCGGGCGCGCATTCTGTTTTATGACAAGACCGACGTGTCGAACCCGCCGCAAACCTATCAGGATCTGGCCAGCCCCGAATATGAAGGTCAGGTCTGCATTCGGTCGGCGACAAATGTTTACACCCAGAATATCACGGCCGCCTTGGTCGCGCATCTGGGCGAGGATGCCGTGCGTGATTGGGCAAGTGGCGTCGTTAACAACTTCGCACGCGCGCCTCAGGGCGGTGATACCGATCAGTTGCGCGGCATCGCGTCGGGCGAATGTGATATCGCCATGTCCAACACCTATTACTTTTCACGCATCATCCGTCAGGGCGATGATCAGATCACACCCGAACAACTGGCCAATATCGGTTGGGTTTTCCCGAACCAGAACGACCTTGGCGCGCATATGAATGTTTCGGGCGGTGCTGTCGCGGCACATGCGCCCAATCGTGACAACGCCATCGCGTTTCTGGAATATCTGACCTCGGATCAGGCGCAGCAATATTTCTCGGCCGGCAATGACGAGTACCCTGCCGTTCCCGGTGTCGGACTTTCGCCATCGGTGGCCTCGCTTGGCATCTTCCGTCCCGATACGATTGATCTGTCCGATATCGCGGCCAATGTCTCCCAAGCCGTGACAATCCTGAACGACGCTGGTTGGGAGTAATTTTTCCAACACCTCCCCGAAAGGGCGCTCAGGTTCTGGGCGCCCTTTTTTTATGGGCTGCGGGCGCTATCGGGGTCGGGGATAAACCCGCGCGCGGATGACTCTTTCCGCCCCATCCCCCAGCACAAAAGCGCCACAGGCAAAAGCCCGACTGCCCCGATCACAAGGCTTGGCACAGCGGCTTCGGCAAGGCGCTCATCCGAGGCCAGCCTATGGGCCTGCACGGCAAGCGTGTCGAAATTGAAAGGCCGCATGATCAGCGTTGCGGGCAGCTCCTTCATCACATCCACGAATACAATCAAGAGCGCGGTCAGCAGGCTTGGCTTGAGGATCGGCAAATGCACGCCGCGCAACATCGCAGGCGGGCTGCGCCCCAAAGTGCGCGCCACGGCATCCATATTCGGGTTGATCGTGGCAAGACCCGCATCATAGGCCGAAAGGGCAGCCGCCATGAAACGCACGATATAGGCTATGATCAGCAACCAGATCGAACCCGTGATCAAAAGCCCCGTATCAATGCCGAAATGCGCCTCCATCACGGCATCAACTGCATTGTCGAAAGCTGCAAAGGGAACGAGCAGCCCCACAGCGATCACACCGCCCGGAACAGCATATCCCAGCCCCGCGACACGCACCGCCGCTTTTGATGCCCTAGAGCGTTTGAGCCGTGCATTGAACCCCAGTGAAACCGCCGCCAAGACTGTCAGAAGCGCCGCAATAACCGCCAAGGTCAGCGAGTTCTGGAAAAAGCCGATATAGCGGCTGCTCAGCAAAATCTGGCTCGATCCCCAGCCCATGGTGATCAACAGGATGGCGGGCAGCAAAAACCCGAGCGCCACGGGAAGCCCGCAAAACAGCATTGCACCGAAGGCTTGCAGGCCCGTCAGGCGGGCGGGCTCCATCTCCTCAAAACGACGGCCCGCACCGTGATGCCGTTTGCTCTTGCGCTGTGCATGTTCAAGGCTGGCAAGGATCAGGGCAAAAGCCAGAAGGCAGAGCGCAAGCTGCGCGGCGGCAGCACGATCCGCGAAAGAGAACCAGCTTTGATAAATGCCTGTCGCAAAGGTCTGCACGCCAAAATAGGACACCGTGCCGAAATCCGCGATGGTCTCCATCGTCGCCAATAACATCCCCCCCGCAATAGCAGGGCGCGCAATCGGCAGGCTAACTGACCAAAAGGCACTGAACGGCCCATGGCCAAGGGTACGCGCGGCAATATAGGCGGTGGCGCTTTGTTGCAGGAATGCAGCGCGCGCCAAAAGGTAGACATAAGGGTAGAGCACCAGCGTCAGCATCGCCGCGGCCCCGCCAAGCGAGCGGATTTCAGGGAACCAATAGTCCCGCGGCCCCCAGCCTGTCAGATCGCGCAGCGTGGTCTGCACCAGCCCTGGATGGTCAAGGAAATCGGTATAGGCATAGGCCAGTACATAGGCAGGAAAAGCCAAAGGCAGGGCCAAGGCAATCTCGAATAATTTGCGCCCGGGAAAGCGTGTCATGGTCACAAGCCAAGCCGCACCCGTGCCGATCACAGCCGTACCAAGGGCCACAATCACCACCATCAGCAGCGTGGTGCCCAGATAACGCGGCAAAACCGAGCTGATCAGCGAAGCGACCGTTTCTGCCCCGCCGCTAAAGGCTGCAATAAGCACGGCAACCATAGGCAAAAGGCATAGCGCGGCCGCTATCCATGCGATCCAGCCAAAAGGCGAGAAAAATGTCTTGCTGCGAGTGCCAATCATGGGGTCGGTCTATGCCATCTCCCGAGCCGCGCCAAGAGTGCCTTATAAAAACACTCAAGGATGTGACAGCAGCGTTTCGCCTTTGCGCCAGACTTGGGCCAGTTGCCAATCTGCAGAGAGATGGATGAAATCCGCAGGCTGCCCTTGGGCAAACGCGCTGCCCGCCCCGATTAGCTTGGCAGGAATGCTTGTGGCCATCGCAAGCGCATCCGCAGGCGCCGACCCGAGCGAGACAATATTCGAAACCGCGCGCGCCAGATCAAGATCAGCCCCAGCAAGGGTGCCATCCTCCAATGTCAGGCGTCCGTTCTCGCGTGTGATCTTGCGGCCATTGAGCGTGAAGCTCTCGTGATCGGTGCCTGCAACCGCCATTGCGTCCGAGACAAGGGACAGCCCCGTCTTCGGTTTTGAACGCTGCGCGATGCGGATCATATCGGGATGGACATGGATCAGGTCGGCAATAAGCCCTGCCTGCAAACCGTCCGTGCTCAAGGCTGCACCCACCAACCCCGGCTCGCGCGGCGTCATCTGGCTCATGGCGTTGAACAAATGGGTGACGCAAATTGCACCCGCTTGATGCGCCTCAAAGGCCTCTTGCGATGTGCAATCGGCATGCCCGAGCGAGACGATAACGCCGGCTTGCGCCAAGTGTTTGATCTGCTCGGATGTCACCGAGGCAGGCGCGAGGGTCACTTTCAGAACAGGCAAGCGCGCGGCTGCATCCAGAAGCAGCGTAAGGTCGCCCTGATCCATCGGCCTGATCAGCGAGGGCAGATGCGCCCCTGCGCGACGCGCGTCGAGATGGGGCCCTTCCAGATGCAGGCCTGCGATGCCAAGAATGCCTTGCGCGATGGCGTGTTCAACGGCGTGAATTGCAGCGCGTGTTTTCTCCAAGCTATCAGTGATCAGCGTGGGCAGAATGGTTGTTGATCCAAGGCGGGCATGGGCTTCAGTGATCACTTCCAGCGTGGCTACGGTTGGGTCATCATTGAACATCACTCCGCCGCCGCCATTGACCTGAAGATCCGTAAAACCAGCCGAAAGGACACCAGCCCCAAGGTCGATGGTTTCGGCTCTAACAGGCAGGTTCGAGACGGTATCGAGGCCCAAGACCATCCCATCTTCAACAAGAAGCACATGGTCGGACAGGAGCGCTGTGCCATCGAAAATATGGTCGGCCTTATAGGCGAAAAGGGTCATGGCAGGCTTGCCTCCCGAGCCAGATCAAGCGCGCCATCAAGCGCCGTGCCCTGCGCCGAAATCAGGCGGCTTGCGAGGCGGGCAGGTAAAAACGGGCGATAGGCATCGGCCAATCCGCCGATCAGGCAGAGCGGAAGCGTGCCCGCGGGATCAAGTGCAGTGACCGAGGCCTCCAGATAGTCCAAGCCGCGATCTAGAATTGCTTTTGCGGATGGGTCATTTTCGTTTGCGGCCGCGAAGACCTCAGGCGCGAGGGCTGCGAAATCAGCCTGTTTAGGGTGGCTGACCAGATCGGTAAGGCACGGCGTTAGCATGCGTAAAAACGGGGTTTCTTGCAGTAGCCCGTCTTGTGCGCGCAAGGCGTCAGCAACAGCTTCCCGCCCGAGCCAAGCACCCGATGCTTCATCGCCCAGAATGAGCCCCCAGCCGCCGATTTTGCGAAACTCGCCGCCAAGCTGGCGCGCGATGAAGGAGCCTGTCCCGAGGGAGATTACGATACCATCATCCCGCCCCAACGCGCCGCGAATGCTTGTGGTTTGATCATCGGAATATCGGGCATGAGGCATTGCGAGCGTAGCCCTGACGCGCTCTGCATCCTTGGGTGAGACAATCCCCGCCAATCCGAAATGCGCCGGTGCACTAAGAAGCGTCTCAAGGGGTAGACCTGCCTTTTGGGCCAGCTCGGCCAATCCCGCCTTCAGGGTTGCGATTGCCCCGTCGAAATCGCTGGTGACATTCGTAGGCCCCGTCTCAAGCTGATGCCTTTGGCCTGCAAGCTCCACGGCCAAACGGCAGCGGGTTCCGCCGCCGTCAATACCGATCAAAATGCTGTGCCGTTCCGCCATACCACAGGCCTACACCACAGAATTGGCTTTGGGCAGAGGCTACTCCGACAGAATTTGCGTGGCGATGGGTTGGTAGGCCGCTCCAAGGGCGCCCGCCATATTCCCGAGACTGCCTTCCTGTATCACCGGCGCGCGAATACCGCGGAGGTCCGCGCCTTTCATTTCGTCTTCGACCATGCTGATCAGACGTGTCCGAATTTCGGGTGGCATGCTCCCGTCAATGACAATTGCAGGCACATCATAGGCAGCCACGGCCATCACGATCGCATAGGCCAGATTGGCGGCAGTTTCTTGCAGCCACGCCTCGAGCAGGTCATCGAACCCTTGCCAGTCGCTTGCCTGAAGCATGTGCTGAGCTTGATTTGGAAAGCGATCTTCAAGCTTGTTTTCAAGCAAAACAAGGGAGGCTTTGCCAATCAATTGCCCCCAATTCCCGTCGCTGTCGCGGATCGGGAAAGATCCGAAGGCAGCCGCATTCCCGCTTTCGCCAAGATAGAGACGGTTGTTCAGAACAACGCCGCCACCAATGAAGGAGCCGATATAGAAATAGGCAAAATTCGAAAGGGATTTTGCACTGCCGAAGGCATGTTCCCCCATGCTGGACATGGAACTGTCATTGCTCACGATAATGGGCAGGTCGGTCAGGCTTCTGAAATCGGTGACGAAATCAAAGGTCTTCCAAGCCAGCATCTGATCCTTGGGTGCGGAGGTATCATCAAGCCAGTTCCACAATTCAAAAGGCGCGGCGATGCCGATGCCCGCGATGCGGTTTTGAAGCCCACCCTCCAATGCGCCGACAAGTTTGCTGATGCCGCTCCGCGCGAAATTCACGATGACCTCGGGTGTGGGGAACTTATAGGTCTGGCGCAACTTGCCCCTGATCTCGCAGGTCAGATCAATCAACACCAGATCAGCCGAGCGCCGTCCAATCCGCAGCCCGATTGAAAACGCACCGTCGCGGTTCAGCATGATGGGCACAGAAGGTTTGCCCACACGCCCGCGCACAGGCTCGCCCTTGATCACGAGGCCTTGGGTTTCGAGAAGCCGTGAAATGACCGACGCTGACTGTGCAGAAAGGCCTGTTTCCTTGGCAATTTCCGAGGCAGGAATCTCGCCATATCTTTTGATCAGGGTCAGGATCAAACGTTCATTATCGCTTCGCGCAAACAATGATCTATCCTGACCAGGCAAGGCGATGCCCTGCGCTGTGTTTGTCTGCATGCTCATGCGATCTCCTCCCTTCCGAAATTTTCATCACATGGTATTTAATAAGTCAACTTGATTTAATTATTGACGCCAGAGCGAAAATGGATTGTGCTAAGGTAACTTGCTTAAACAGTGAGTCGTTCGGAACGTGGAGGTCCGAACAAACTTTAGGGAGGAACTATCAATGAAAAAGCTTCTTGCAGGGACTGCACTGGCTCTTATGGCATCTGGTGGCGCGGCGATGGCTGATGGCCATGGCGTAACCGCTTGCCTGATTACTAAAACTGATACCAACCCGTTCTTCGTAAAAATGCGCGAAGGTGCGATGGCTGCTGCTGAAGAGCTCGGCATCACCTTGAACGCCTATGCGGGTCAGGTTGATGGCGACCATGAAACACAAGTTGCCGCGATCGAAACCTGCATTGCAGACGGCGCGTCGGGCATCTTGCTGACAGCGTCCGATACATCCGCCATCACAACTGCCGTTCAGCAGGCACGTGATGCGGGCATCCTTGTGATCGCGCTCGACACCCCTCTGGACCCAATCGATGCAGCGGATGCGACCTTTGCAACCGATAACTTCGAAGCGGGCCGTCTGATCGGTGCATGGGCAGCCGCGTCCATGGGCGATGCAGCCGCAGATGCGCGCATTGCGATGCTCGACCTTGCTGTTAGCCAGCCAACAGTTGGCGTTCTGCGTGACCAAGGCTTCCTTGAAGGCTTCGGTATCGACCTGGGCGATCCAAACCGTTGGGGCGATGAGGAAGACCCACGTATCGTTGGCAATGCTGTCACAGCAGGCAACGAAGAAGGTGGTCGTACAGCGATGGAAGAGCTTCTCGCCATCGATCCGATGATCAACGTGGTCTACACCATCAACGAGCCAGCCGCTGCCGGTGCTTATGAAGCCCTGCGCTCGATCGGTCGTGAAAACGATGTTCTGATCGTATCGGTCGACGGTGGCTGCCCTGGTGTACAGAACGTAGCAGATGGCGTTATCGGCGCGACATCGCAGCAATACCCGCTGTTGATGGCCTCGCTCGGCATCGAAGCGATTGCACAATTCGCAGCTGATGGCACTGTGCCCCAGCCTTCCGAAGGGCTCGATTTCTTCAACACTGGTGTTGCACTGGTGACGGATACGCCTGTTGATGGCGTTGAGTCGATCTCGGTGGCCGAGGGCACCGATCTCTGCTGGGGCTAAGCCCTTTTTTGAACGGGGCGGGCGACTGCTTGCCCCGTTTATGCTACACTTTCCAAAATCGAGGGAGACGACGCGATGAACGCGCAGGACGATTATGAGTCCGCCGCGAAGGATGCGGCGACAACGGTTGCCGAATTCGCGGATACAAGGAAGAGCCCGATCCACAGGATCCAGCATGCCCTTCATGTGACCCCCTCACTTGTCCCGCTTGTTGTGCTGCTCGCCTCTTTGGTGATGTTCGGCATCTTCGCGAATAACTTTTTCACGCCTTTCGCCCTGACGCTGATCCTGCAGCAGGTTCAGATTGTGGGCATCGTGGCCGCAGCCCAGACCTTGGTGATCCTGACCGCTGGTATCGATCTTTCGGTTGGCGCGATCATGGTGCTGTCTTCGGTGGTGATGGGGCAGTTCACCTTCCGTTATGGCCTGCCGCCCGAAGTGGCGGTTGCCTGCGGCCTGATGTGTGGTGCGCTATGCGGCTTTATTAACGGCTTCCTTGTGGCCGTTATGAAACTGCCGCCTTTCATCGTGACGCTTGGTATGTGGCAGATCGTTCTGGCGACGAATTTCCTCTATTCCAAGAACGAGACCATCCGCAGTCAGGATATCGAAGCCAATGCGCCGATTTTGCAATTCTTCGGCACGCGTTTCGAGATTGGCGGGGCTGTCTTTACCTATGGCGTCGTCTTCTTGGTCATTTTGGTGATGGTGCTGGCCTATGCGCTGCGCCACACGGCATGGGGGCGGCATGTCTATGCTGTGGGCGATGACCCTGAAGCGGCGGAGCTGTCAGGGGTGAATGTCCGCAAAACGCTGATCTCGGTCTATATGCTTTCGGGTCTGATCTGCGCCTTTGCAGGATGGGCCTTGATCGGCCGGATCGGATCGGTGTCACCGACATCTGGCCAATTCGCAAATATTGAATCGATCACGGCTGTGGTGATCGGGGGCATCTCGCTCTTTGGTGGCCGCGGCTCGATCTTGGGCACCTTCTTTGGCGCATTGATTGTGGGCGTGTTCACGCTTGGTCTGCGCCTGATGGGGGCAGACGCGCAATGGACCTATCTGTTGATCGGTGTGCTAATTATCGCTGCAGTCGCAGTGGACCAATGGATCAGAAAGGTATCGGCATGACGCAGGAACCCATTCTCAAAGGCCGTGGTCTGACGAAACGTTATGGCCGTGTAACCGCGCTCGATAATTGTGATTTCGAGCTTATGCCGGGCGAGATTCTGGCGGTGATCGGCGATAATGGTGCTGGAAAATCCACTCTGATCAAGGCCGTCTCGGGGGCTGTGCAGCCTGATGAGGGCGAGGTTTGGCTGGAGGGCAAGAAGGTGCGCTTTTCTTCCCCCAATGACGCGCGCGGATCGGGCATCGAGACGGTCTATCAAACGCTGGCGATGTCGCCTGCCTTGTCGATTACCGACAATATGTTCATGGGGCGTGAATTGCGCAAACTGGGCATATTAGGGTCTGTTTTCAGACAGCTTGATCGTCCCGCAATGGAGAAATTCGCCCGTGAAAAACTGAACGAGCTGGGGTTGATGACCATCCAGAATATCAACCAAGCGATCGAGACCCTCTCGGGTGGTCAGCGTCAGGGTGTGGCCGTGGCGCGCGCTGCGGCTTTCGGGTCAAAAGTGATCATTCTGGACGAGCCGACCGCCGCCTTGGGTGTCAAGGAAAGCCGTAAGGTTCTGGAGCTGATCCAAGACGTAAAAGCGCGCGGTATTCCGATCATTTTGATCAGCCACAACATGCCGCATGTCTTTGAATTGGCCGACCGTATCCATGTGCATCGTTTGGGCAAGCGGCTATGCGTGATCGATCCGAAGGACCATTCCATGTCGGATGCTGTAGCCTATATGACAGGTGCGAAACTGCCCGATCAAGAAATGGCCTGAGCCTGTTTTAGGGGGTTAGCCATCATCCGCATCTCGGGTGCGGATATTTTGCGGCCCCCGTTTCGCGGCTGACAGGAAGCTGGACACTTTGGGGGCCGAAGGAACCCCCATTCGGCTGCGCGCCCTGAGAACAGGTGTGTTGGCCGAGTTGGGACCACGGTCCTCACGCAGCACGATATAGACACCTGACGCGATGATAATGCTTGTGCCGATCACGGTGGCGATATCGATGCTTTCATCAAAAAGCAGCGCGCCAAAGATGCTGGCCCAGATGATCTGCGAATATTGCATCGGCGCGACGATCACCGCATTTGCCATGCGGTAGCCCACGATCAGCAAGCCATTGGCGATCAAGGCAAGGGCTGCGACCACGGCAGAGGCCCCTAAATCAACCAGCGGCATTGGCTCGTAGACGAAGGGCAGCGCGATGCCCATGATCACGAAATTCGCCATCATTGGATAAAGGATCAACACGACCGAGCGCTCCTCCTGCCCGACCTTACGTACGATGATCGAGGCAAAAGCCCCCGCAAAGGCCGCCACCAAACCAAAGAGGTGACCCAGACCAAGCTCGGTTGATCCAGGGCGCAGGACAACGATCACGCCCATCAAGCCCACCACCACAGCGATACCGCGATGAATACCGACTTTCTCACCCAGCATCGGGATGGCGAAAAGCGTGATCAGCAAAGGCGAGGCGAAGAGGATCGCGTAGGTTTGCGCCAGAGGCAAAGTTGCGAAAGCATAGAACGCGCAATAACCCGTTATGACGACCGCGACCGTGCGGAACAGGGTCCACCAAGGGTGTTTGGGCCTTAGGTTATCGGCCTTGGCCTCTCGCATCAGAAGAAATGTGACGATGGGAAAGCCGAAAAGAACGCTGAAAAACACGATCTGGAAGGCGGAATAGCTGCCGCCTAGAAATTTCACCATCACGTCATGGCTGGCAAAAACCGCAAAAGCGGCCAGCGCCATCAACGCGCCACGGGTATTCTGGTTGGAAGCCTTGTCTGTCATGAAATGAGTCTGACAGCTTTCCAAGAGAAACTGCAAATAGAAAACCCGGCCTAAAAAGGCCGGGTTCCTCGTCTCAAGATTTAGGGATCACAGCGAAGCGGCAAGCTTTGCAACAATCGCATCGCCCATTTCGGTCGTGCTGACAGGGGTGCCGCCATCGGGACCCATCAGATCGGCTGTGCGCAGGCCATCGGCCAAAACAGCCTCAACGGCCTTTTCGAGGCGGCTTGCCTCTTCTCCCGCATCGAAGCTGTAGCGCAGCGCCATAGCAAAGCTGAGGATGCAGGCGATCGGATTGGCTTTGCCCTGACCTGCGATATCGGGGGCGGAGCCATGCACGGGTTCATACAGCGCTTTGGGTCGACCATTGGCCATAGGCGCACCAAGCGAGGCCGAAGGCAGCATCCCGAGGGAGCCTGTCAACATCGCGGCGAGGTCGGAGAGAAGATCGCCAAAGAGGTTATCGGTGACGATAACGTCGAATTGCTTGGGCCAGCGGGTCAGCTGCATCGCGCCAGCATCTGCATACATATGCGACAGCTCGACATCAGGATATTCCGCATCATGGATTTCCTGCACCACATCGCGCCACAAGATACCCGATTCCATCACATTAGCCTTCTCCATGGAGCAGACCTTATTGCCGCGACGACGTGCCATTTCAAAGGCAGAGCGGGCAACGCGCGCGATCTCGGATTCAGTATAGCGCTGCGTATTGATGCCAACGCGCTCATTGCCTTCCTTATGGATGCCGCGCGGCTCACCGAAATAGACACCGCTGGTCAATTCACGGATGATCATGATGTCGAGGCCAGCAACAACGTCTTTTTTCAGCGAGGAAAAATCAGCCAGCGCGTCAAAGCATTGCGCAGGGCGGAGGTTGGAATAGAGGTCCATCTCCTTGCGAAGGCGCAGCAATCCACGCTCGGGCTTTACGCTGAAATCCAGCACATCGTATTTCGGCCCGCCAACAGCGCCAAGCAACACGGCGTCAACCTCTTGGGCTTTGGCCATCGTATCATCATGCAGAGGGGTGCCATGCGCGTCATAGGCCGCGCCGCCCACAAGGTCTTCGCTGACATCAAAGCTCAGGTCGCGGTTTTCGCCAAACCATGTGATGACTTTGCGCACTTCGGCCATCACTTCGGGGCCAATGCCATCGCCAGGAAGGATCAAGATAGAAGGGTTGGTCATGATCGGGGGTCCGTTGTTTCGTTGAGTTGGACAGGGCCTATCGTGGTGCAGGCGGGTGGTCAAGAAAGCGGCGGCCTATTGGCGCTGGCCTTGTGCCGATTCCCGTTCAAAACGCGATATCGATCCAGACAAGCCGATGATCCGAGGCCAGTGCGACAGCATTTGCCAAATCCTCGCTCTCCTCACCCCAGATCAGCCCCTGATCCATCACAAGTAAATCTGCTGCAGGAAGGATGTAATCAACCCGCAAATTGCCAGGTTCGGGCTCGGGCCAATCGGCGGTTTGGATGATGCCAGAGGCGGAGCGCGGGATCGGGTCTTGGATGGCGGGATGGGCCAGCAGGTCCCGCAGCACATCGCGGTGGCCCTCACCTTGGTCGGGATCAACATTGAGCGTGCCGATCAAGGCGAATTGCGGGCTTGTCAGGGTCTGCATATTCGGTGGGTTCCACCCGCTGAGATAGGCCTGCCAAAAGCGTAACACATCGGCATTTCGGTGCCCGTTCCTGTCCTCAGGGCCATCGAAAACGGGGGTTGTGGCATGGGTCGCAAGAAGTTGCAGGTCAGAGCCGTTTGGTAGAATAATCGGAACCTGCCACGCAGCGACCGAGAACAGGGGCAATATTTCGGCAATTTCGGGTGAGAAAAGCCTGATCACCTGAGGCTCGGGCATCTCGGACCACAGCAGACGCGAGAAATCCCGCACATCTTCCCCGATCGGCAGGCGCGACAGGATCGCCATGCCGCCTTGCCCATTGAAACGCCCATACCCTTCGGCATCTTGCGCATCCCCGCTGCGCCCGTTTCCATTGAGGTCAAACTCGGTCATGCGCCCTGAATTGGGGCGTAGTGCAAACAGATGGGGGTAGGATGCACCCGCCTGTTCAAGCGCGTCGGCGAAAGCCGTAAGGGCAAGCCCGCGCCCGTCATAATCGAAATCCTGTAGAACCAGAATATCAGCATCAGCCGCGCGGATCACATCGATTGAGGCGGCGATTTGGGCATCTTCCCCGCGATGGATATCGCGCAAAAGCAAGCCAGGCCCATCCCTTGAAAGCCCAGTATGGTAGCTGGCAATGCGTATTTCATCACAAAAGGCAGGCGAGGTTGCGATCATCGTGATCGCTGCAAAACAGCCGATCAGGCGGTCAGGAAATCTTCGTTTGGCGCGGGGTCGGTCACCAATCTGCGCCGCCGCGCGCTGATCAACTCGGCCACGCGGGCCATGGCCATGCCCCGCATGAACATACTGACCGGAAGAAACATCCATAGCGCGATTATCCAAACCATGGTTTGCGTCGAGTTGAAGATCGACAAGCCCAGATTTTTTGACGCGAATTCCGCGGCAATCGGCACTACGAATGGCAGAAGAAACCCTAACAAGATGTTAACGCGGCTTTCACGTGTGAGGCGGGTCACGATATCTCCGCCGCGTGTGGGATCGAAGGTTGGAAGATTTATCCAGACATTGAAGGTCGATTTCGGGCGCGGCCAAACTTGCAAGCGGGTCAGGATTGCGAAGCTGGTAATCGTGAACAACCCGATAAGCGCAGCGAGACCGGCCATGATTTGTGCTCTCACGCCGATGATTGCAGGGGCGTCTTCGGGCAGCTGTTGCAGTAGCATCCGCAAAGGGCTGCCCGTGAAATCCAGAGCGTTGCCAATTATCAGCCCAGCCGCATTCAACACCAAAGCAAGCGTTGAGCCCGTCGCATCACCGACGGCCACCAGCGACAAGGCAAATAGCATGGCAAACAAAACCAAAACGCGAATGCGGTTGAACGGCGCGGCATCGCGGAATTCGATCAAAGCTGGATAGTTGGAGGAATATTCAGAGACTGTGAAAAGCGCAGCAAAAACACCTAGCAGCATGACGACTTGAATCGTCTCTGCTCCGGTCCACGGAATGAGTAAGGACGGTGTGGATATAACGATAAATACCACCACTGCCCGTACCACAGCGCCGATTAGCTGTGAAACCACGTGCTTCAACCCTTAACTTGGCCGGATCCGGTTCATGCCAGACCCTTGTTCCATAGTTTTGCCTCAATTGCCTTATTCTTGCCCAAATTTGCATTGTCACGCAAGCATTTGATTACCCTAAAGGAATCAAAACATATCTTTTGGCATTCGGGCTGTCGCCGCTTTGCATCACCCGCATATAAAAAAGCCCGGTAAAAACCGGGCCATTTTAATCATTTTCTTGAAGGTTTCAGACCCAAGGACGCTCTTGCGAGGCCTTGGCTTCGAAGCTTTCGATGGATGCTGCTTTTTCCAGCGTCAGCCCGATATCATCAAGACCATTGAGCAGGCAGTGCTTGCGGAAGGCATCAACCTCAAAGGAGATCGAGCCGCCATCAGGCCCTGTGATGGTTTGCTCGACCAGATCAACGGTTACGGTCGCATTCGCGCCGCGCTCGGCATCTTCCATCAGTTTGTCGACATCTTCCTGAGGAAGCGCGATCGGCAGAATGCCGTTCTTGAAGCAGTTATTGTAAAAAATATCGGCAAAGGATGGCGCGATCACGCAGCGGATGCCGAAATCAAGCAAGGCCCAAGGCGCGTGTTCCCGTGAGGAGCCACAGCCAAAATTATCGCCCGACACAAGAATCTCGGCCTTGCGATAGGCGGGCTTGTTCAGGACGAAATCGGCAATCTCGTCGCCATTGTCGTCAAAACGCATTTCGTCAAAAAGGTTCGCGCCTAGGCCGGACCGTTTGATCGTTTTGAGGAACTGCTTGGGGATGATCATGTCGGTATCAACATTGATCAAGGGCAGTGGGGCGGCAATGCCGGTCAGTTTGGTGAACTTGTCCATAAGTGCTCTCCTTCGGTCGGCTTGCGTTTAACGCCTTGCGCGAAGGGGGGCAAGCGCCGCCTATTGCGCGGGCGTCATGAAGGTGAGGGCGGCCCATCTCGTCCGATAGACAGGGTCATTCTCGGCGCTGGGGTCCAGATCCTCCAGCACAACCGCATCCACGAGATATTCATGCCCTGCTTCCATGGGCAGAACCGAAACCCCGTTCATATCGGTGCGGTGATAGGTGATCTCGACCACACCATCCGACCCGCGTGAGAACAGCTCTACTTGTGTGTCGGGGCGGATCACGCCTTGGTAGAAGACCTGCACGGCCAGCCCCTCGGACAGATCATCCGTATAGGGGTTCGCCAAAGCCACGATTTCGGTCAGAAGCCCGAAAGCACGATCCTCGCCCGCGCCATCACCCACGGCAATCAGCGCTTTGACATGGCGGGAATAGCTTTCGCGGAACCAATCGCGCGGCAGGCCGCGCGCCTCATGATGCGCTTCATAACCCTCGAAATCCTTGTGCTCGGCGAAATTGGCGAAACGGGCCCATTCGCTCCAAGTCAGGGTAGACTCGGTGGTTTCATGCAGAACTATTGCCAGACCATCGGCCATATCCGCCATGCTAAGCGCGGGTGAATCGCCCAAACGCCCCTCGACCGCGCGGGTCACGTCGCCTTGGACAACATCAAAACGGGTGAAGTTGCGCGGCAGATAGGACACCAACGACCCTTCATATTCCGAACCGATCCGCAAATTTGCAGTGATCTCGGCCCCTGTATCGGCTCTATATTCCAGCGGTTCGATCCAGAACTCATGGGCTTGGACCTTGCCAATCAGGGCAACTGCGACAAATGTGGCGGCGAGTGCAATTTTGCGCATTAAGATATTCCTAACAAGAGTTACCAGAAACATGATCCGTTCCTTGCTGCTGTCAATCGCCGTGACCTTCACGATGACGTTTTTCGCAACTGCCCATGAAATCAGACCAGGCGTGGCCGATGTCGAGATTTTGGCAGATGAGGCGCGGATGTCGGTGCGGATGCCTTTGGAGCCTCTGGTCGCTGGCATCAACCTTGCGGGTATCGAAGATACAAATGATGCACCAGAGGCCGCACTCTATGACGCCCTGCGCGCGCTGGAACCCATTGAGCTTGACGCCGCCTTTCGTGAGGCTTGGCCGCAAATCCGTGAAGGCTTTATCTTCGAGGTTAATGGCACGCGGTTGACGCCCGAGATCAGTGGCTTGTCCATTCCCGAGATTGGCAATCTCGACTTGCCACGCGATGCGGTTTTGAGCCTGTCCGTACCGCTGCCCGACGGCGATGCGCCGGTGCAGATCGGCTGGAGCCCTGCTTTTGGTGAACTTGTCTTGCGCCAGATCGGCGGCGGTGAGGATGCCTATGAGGATTTCCTGACCGGAGGCGCGCTGAGTGAGGCGCTGCCACGCCAAGACATCCTGACCGAAGGCGCGGGGTCGGTCTTCTTGCGCTACGTCGTAGCTGGGTTCGAGCATATCATTCCGTTGGGGATGGATCATATCCTCTTTGTTCTTGGCCTGTTTTTCTTTGCGCTGAAATGGCGGCCTTTGCTTTTGCAGGTCTCGGCATTCACACTGGCGCATACCATCACGCTGGCTTTGGCGAGCCTTGAGATCGTCTCGGTGCCTGCCAGCATTGTCGAGCCGCTGATTGCCGCCACGATTGTCTATGTCGGGATCGAGAATGCCACGGGCTGGGGCACAACCAAATCGCGGACCATCCTTATTTTTGGCTTTGGTCTGCTGCACGGGCTTGGCTTTGCCAGCGTGCTTGGCGATTTCGGCATTGCGACCGAGCGTTTTGCGGTGGCCTTGGTTGGCTTCAATATCGGGGTCGAACTGGGGCAATTGGCCGTTATTTTGCTGGCCTTCCTTGCCGTTGGATATTGGTTCGGCAAAAAGTCTTGGTACCGCAGTGTCATCGCCATTCCAGCCTCGCTGGTTATCGCGGCCATCGGGGCTTACTGGTTCATTGAGCGCACGCTGCTCTAACCGCCTCTTCCCCTGACCAAGGAAGGAGCGTAGAGCCGAGGGCATGCTGCGTTTCTTTCTTGATAACAGCCGTTGGCTGGCCACGGGTATCATCCTCGCCTTCGGGTCTGCCTTCGGGCAGACTTGGTTCATCTCGTTATCGGCAGGTGAAATCCGCGCTGAGTTTGGGCTGAGCGATGGCGAATGGGGTGGCATCTATACAATCGCAACACTGGCCTCGGCGCTTTTGCTGCTCAGCCGCGGGTCCTTGGCCGATACCATGCCATTATCGCGCTTGGCGCCCCTTGTGGCGTCGGTCTTTGCGCTGGCGGCTTTGGGCATGGCTTTTGGCCATTCCATCTGGATTTTGGGCCTTTCCGTCTTTTTCCTGAGATTTTGCGGGCAGGGCATGTTCACCCATATCGCGGCAACAGCGATGGGGCGCTGGTTTGTGGCCAATCGTGGCCGCGCCATTGCGATCAAAGGGCTTGGCTTTCCTTTGGGCGAAATGGTCTGGCCGCTGGTTTTTGTGTTGCTGATTGCGACCATCGGCTGGCGCAGCAGTTGGATGATTGTTGCAGGCATCATTGCTTTGGGCCTTTTGCCTGCATTGATGCTGCTCCTGTCGCAAGACCGCGCGCCGCAAGGGCAAGGTGGAGAAGCAGGCAGCACTGGCCTTGAAGGGCGGCATTGGACGCGGAGCGAGGTGCTGTCGCATTGGTTATTCCCCGCGCTGACGCCGTTGATGCTGACACCGGGTTTTATCGGGACGGTCGTGTTCTTTCATCAGGTGCATATTGCCGAGGTCAAAGGCTGGAGCCTGACGCAAATGGCGGTGGCCTATCCTGTCTATGCAAGTGTCACGATTGTTGTCTCGATCCTGACGGGATGGGCTTGTGACCGCTTTGGCTCGCAAAAACTCTTGCCGATTGTGTTGGTGCCGATGGGGCTGGCCATGTTCCTGATCGGACCTGCTGCGGCGTCGATCATGTGGGTGGTGGCCTTGGCCGTTATGGCGTTGACCCAAGGAATGGTCGGCACGCTTTGGGGCGCGTTTCTGCCCTTTGTCTATGGCACCAAGAACCTTGGGGCGGTGCGGTCGATGAATGTGGCGCTGATGGTTCTATCCACTGCAATCGGTCCGGGCGTGACGGGCTGGCTGATTGATCTGGGCATCACCTTCCCCGAGCAATGTTTTGCTTTGGGCATCTGGTGCCTTGGGCTTGCCTTGGCGATGGTGTTTGTGCTGCGCAAACTTGGCCCTGAGATCGACCTGTCGCAACGCCTTGCGCGCCCATGAAAAAAGCCCCGCTCGAATGAACGGGGCTTTCTTTGAATTCAACTGGAAGCCAGCTCAGAGCATCTCGCGCACATCTGTGAGGCGACCAGTGATCGCTGCTGCCGCTGCCATCGCAGGCGACATCAAATGCGTGCGTCCACCGCGGCCCTGACGCCCTTCGAAATTGCGGTTCGATGTGGCGGCACAGCGCTCACCGGGGGAGAGCTGGTCGGGGTTCATGGCAAGGCACATGGAACAACCCGCAAGGCGCCATTCGAAACCGGCCTCCTTGAAGATATCTGCCAGCCCTTCTTCCTCGGCTTGGGCCCGCACAAGGCCTGAGCCTGGAACGATCATGGCGCGCAGGCCGTCCTTGATCTTCTTGCCTTTGAGAACGGCGGCAGCAGCGCGCAGATCCTCGATCCGGCCATTGGTGCAGGAGCCGATGAAGACTGTATCGATCTCGATCTCGGAGAGCGGAGTGCCTGCTGTCAGGCCCATATATTCGAGCGAACGCTTGGCTGCATCAACCTTGCCGCCTTTGAAATCATCTGCGGCAGGCACATTCGCGGTGATCGGCAGAACATCCTCGGGCGAGGTGCCCCATGTGACCACGGGCGCGATATCCTCGCCTTTGAGGGTGATCACCTCATCCCAATGCGCATCATCATCGGAATAGAGGGTTTTCCACCATGCCAGAGCAGCTTCCCATTGCGCGCCTTTGGGCGCATGCGGGCGGCCTTTGACATAGTCGAAGGTCTTCTCGTCAGGTGCGATCAGGCCCGCGCGTGCGCCGCCTTCAATGGCCATGTTGCACACGGTCATGCGCCCTTCCATGGAGAGGTCGCGGATCGCCTCGCCGCAATATTCGATCACATAGCCCGTGCCGCCTGCGGTGCCTGTCACACCGATCACCGAAAGGGTGATATCCTTGGCGGTTACGCCTTCGCGCAGCTTGCCCGTGATCTCGACCTTCATATTCTTGGATTTCTTCTGGATCAGCGTTTGCGTTGCCAGAACATGCTCCACCTCGGAGGTGCCGATACCATGCGCCAGCGCGCCGAATGCGCCATGCGTGGCGGTGTGGCTGTCGCCGCAAACCACGGTCATGCCAGGAAGGGTCCAGCCCTGCTCGGGGCCGACGATATGAACGATGCCTTGGCGCACGTCATTCACGGGGTAGTAGTGAATGCCGAAATCCTTGGCGTTTTTATCAAGCGCTTCCACCTGAATGCGGCTTTCGGGATTGGTGATCCCGTTCTCGCGATCAAGCGTTGTCGGCACGTTGTGATCGGGCACAGCGATGGTTTTATCGGGCGCATGCACGCTGCGTCCTGCCATCCGCAGACCTTCAAAGGCTTGCGGGCTGGTCACTTCGTGAACGAGGTGGCGGTCGATATAAAGAAGGGAGGTGCCATCTTCGGCTTCATGGGCCAGATGGGCGTCCCAGATTTTGTCGTAGAGTGTCTTGCCGGCGGTCATGTCTCGTCTCTCCTGACGGGTGTTTGGCTAGGGGTGAAAGAACAAGGGGAAGTCAGTGCGCCCGAAGTCGCCCCAAAGCCGAATGCTGCCGCCCGTGAAATCGCCACGGCAGGCGTGCTCGGTCATCCATGTCGAATACCCGTGTCATAGGCTGGCAGATACACCCCGCGCGCATGGAATCCAAGATGCCTTGGGCAAAAGCGCGTTTGGCTATGTCGCTATGTCGCTGAGCGCGTAGCTGGTTGTCAGCATATTAGGGTCCAGCTTCAGCTCGATGATATGCAGCCCGCCTTGCTCGGCCTGTTGGAAGGCCTGCGCGAATTGCTCGGTTCGTGTGATAACATGACCTGTGCCGCCATAGGCCTGTGCCAGCATCATGTAATCGGGGTTGAACAGATCGGTGCCAGAAACGCGGCCAGGATAATGCTTTTCCTGATGCATTCGGATGGTGCCATAGCGCCCGTTATTGGCGATGATCACGATGATATCTGCCCCGTATTGCCGCGCGGTTGAAAGCTCCTGCATCGTCATCTGGAAACAGCCATCCCCTGCAAAACAGATGACGGTTTCGCGCGGTTTCGCCAGTTTGGCGGCAATCGCGGCTGGCAGGCCATAGCCCATTGAGCCTGAGGTTGCGGCAAGCTGCGCGCCATAGCGGCGGTATTGCATATAGCGATGCACAAAAGCGGCGTAATTGCCCGCGCCATTGGTGATGATCCCACGCCCGTCCAGATGGTTGGACAGCCAATGCACAACCTCCTCCAGCTTCACAGCACCCGGGGTTTCTTGCGGGCTTTGCCATGCGGCAAGCGCTGAATGCCCGCGCGCGGCATCATCCGAGCGGGTCTGGGGAAGATCATTCAAACCAGACAAGGCCGCCAGCATGTCAGGGGCTGCAGCGGCAATGGCGAGGCTGGGTTGATAGACGGTGCCAAGCTCGTCCGGATCGGGATGAACATGGATGATCGATTTGTTCGGCGAGGCGGGGTCGATCAAGGTGTAGCCGCCTGTGGCAGTATCCCCAAGGCGCGCGCCGAGAACAAGAATAGCATCGGCCTGCTGCAATTGCTTTTGCACATGCGCGCTGGCCCCCACGCCTGCATAACCGATGAAATTGGGATGGGCGTTATCGATGTAATCCTGCCTGCGGAAAGACGTGGCAACGGGCAGGCCCGTTCGGGTGGCAAGCGCCTCCAGATCAAGGCGCGCTTTCTCGGACCATTGCGACCCGCCCACCATGATCATCGGGTGCTCATGCGAAAGAAGCTGCTCCATTGCGTCACGGGCAAGGCTTGGATCGACGCTTTGATGAACCACGCGTGCGGCCCCCAGATCGGGCGTATCGGCCATGGCGCTCAGCACATCTTCGGGCAGGGCCAAAACAACAGGGCCGGGGCGGCCCGATTGCGCCACTTGAAAGGCCCGCGCGATATATTCGGGCAAACGTTCGGTGCTTTCGACCTCGGCTGCCCATTTCACCAATGGGCCGAAAAAAGCGCGGTAATCCACCTCCTGAAAAGCGCCGCGGTCACGGTGTTTCAACTCGACTTGACCGATGAAACAAACCAGCGGCGTGGAATCCTGCATCGCAACATGAAGCCCCGAACTGGCATTTGTTGCGCCCGGCCCCCGCGTCACGAAGACCACCCCCGCGCGTCCCGTGGCCTTGGCATGGGCCTCGGCCATCAGGGAGGCGCCGCCCTCTTGGCGGCAAACGATATTCTGAATGTCGTGGTCATAAAGCCCATCAAGGGCCGCCAGAAAACTTTCGCCCGGAACAGAGAAAACACGGGTCACGCCTTGGATCGCCAACTGATCCGCAAGGATTTTTCCGCCATGCCTGTTTGCCATTTCCGCCTCATGTCATATCTGTGCTTGAGCATTCACATGATCTGACTGGGGGTAGTATGTCTAGTGGCCGTCTTTTGGGGATATCGGGGTCGTTGCGCGCCGATGCCTTTAACAGCAAATTGATGCGCGAAGCCGCGCGCCTTTTTGATCCTGCCGAGTTCATCGAAGGCAATCTGCGCCTGCCGCTGTTTGATGAGGATATCGAAGGCAGCACAGGCGTTCCTGCCGAGGTGCAGGCTTTGGCCGATGAGATCGCCAAGGCCGATGCCGTTGTCATCTCGACGCCCGAATATAACAAGGCGCTGTCAGGTGTTCTGAAGAATGCCTTGGATTGGGTGAGCCGCACCAAGGGCAGCCCTTGGCTGGATAAACCTGTTGCGATCATGTCGGCTGCGGCTGGTCGTGCAGGGGGTGAGCGCGCGCAGTTTTCCTTGCGCTTATGCATGGTGCCCTTCCGTCCGCGCATTTTGCAGGGGCCCGAGGTTATGGTGGCCCAAACCGCACAGCAATTCGAGGGCGACACTTTGAGTAATGAATTCAACCTCAAGGCCTTGCAGGACTTGATGGATGAATTGCGCAAAACGGCAGGGCTGGCCTAGGCCTAGAGGCTGGCCTCGGGTTTGAAGCTGGGGGGGATGTTATCCTCGCCCTTCAAGATGAGGTCAGCCATCACCTCGCCAACCTTGGGGGCCATGCCAAAGCCGATTTTAAAGCCGCCATTGGCAAGGAATGTATGTTCCTCATATGGATGCCGCCCGATCAAGGGTGCACGGGATCGGGCGCGGGGGCGCAGGCCCGCCCATTTTTCCACGACATCCGCCTGTTTTAGTGCAGGGCAGAGCGCCCGCGCCCGCGCGATGATGGCATCGATCTGGTCATCGGTTGCGCTTGGGTCGGAAAAGCTGATCTCGGAGGTCGACCCGATAGCTGTTGTGCCATCACTATGCGGGATGATGTGCAGCGTATCGGCAAATAATTGCGGCAGGCCCCGCCCGTCGAAATCAAGAAGGGCCGCCTGCCCCTTCACCCCGAGACCCGCAGGGCGGCCAGCCTCATTGCTCAGCGCCTCCAGCCCCGCCACACCTGTTGCCCAGATGATTGCGCCCTCAGGCTTGCCTGCATCACAAATCTCGCCGCCTTTAGCTCGGATGGCTTTGGCCAAAGCATGGGTCGCGTGGCGGGGGTGGATGCGCGCGCTCAGGCTATCTTTGATCACCAAGCCCGTGGGGGAGGGCGCGAAATCTCCGAATTGTGCGGCCTCGACCAAGCGCCAATGGAACTGTCCCTGCCAAAGGGTTTTCGCGGTCTCCACCCGTTTTTCGGCCAAGGCGATCTGGCCCTCATCAAGGATAGGCTGCAAGCGGCCCGAACGGGCATAGCCCGCATCCTCGCCTGCGGCTTCGCTGACCTCACCCCAAAAATTCTGGGCCATCACGAGGCTTTCGAACTGGAACTGCTTTTTGTCATTCCAGTTTTCGGGAACATGCGGAGCCAAGGCACCGACCACGCCACCAGATGCGCCTGATGCAATGCCATTGGGGTCAATCACGCGAACGCGCGCGCCACGGTGCAGGCAGGCCCAAGCCACCGAAAGGCCAAAAACACCCGCTCCAAAGACAGTAACGTCGACCATTGCCAATTCCCTATATCCCGCCCAATCTTGCGCGGTTTTCAACTTCTAGGGCAGCAGATGACCGAGAACCAGAGACACAATCTGGAATGGCGCGAGGGCGGTGTGCCCGTTTCGACGATTTTCGATGATCCGTTCTTCTCGCTCGACAATGGTCTGGACGAGACGCGCTATGTTTTCCTTGAGGGTAATGACCTTCCTGCCCGCTTCCGCGACGGGTTCCAGATTGCTGAACTGGGCTTTGGCACAGGCCTCAATTTTCTGGCCGCGCTGGCGAGCTTTCGCGCGGCGGGCATTGTGGGCGCGTTGCATTTCACCAGTTTCGAGGCTTTCCCCCTGTCACGCGCCGACACAGTCGCGGCCCTTGCGCATTACCCCGATCTGCCTGCCGAGGCGCTGAGTGGCGAAGGGGAAGGCATTGGCCCCGTCATTGATGGCCCTGATTTCCGATTGGAGATCATTTTGGGCGATGCGCGCAAGACTCTGCCCGCTTGGACGGGCCGCGCCGATGCTTGGTTTCTGGATGGGTTTGCACCCGCCAAGAACCCCGAACTGTGGGAGGCGGGTTTGCTGGAACAGGTCGCCGCGCATACGGCCCAAGGGGGGAGCTTTTCTACCTATACGGCGGCAGGCGATGTGCGCAGGGCCTTGCAGGCGGCAGGCTTTCAGGTAGAGCGGATCACAGGGTTTGGCCGCAAGCGCCACATGAGCATCGGACGAAAAGCATGACGGAACAGAACACGCGGCTTGGCATTATGCTGATGGTCGCCACGACCTTCGTTTTCGCCATGCAGGACGGCATCAGCCGCCATCTGGCCGATGAATATAACGTGCTGATGATCGTGATGATCCGCTATTGGTTCTTTGCGGCTTTCGTCATTTTCATCGCCTCGCGCAAGGCGGGGGGTGTTCGGGCGGCGGCGAAAACCTCGCAACCCGTTTTGCAAGCCTTCCGCTCGATCCTGCTGGCGGCCGAGATTTGTGTGGCCATCGTGGCCTTTGTTTGGCTGGGTCTGGTGGAAAGCCATGCGATTTTTGCCTGCTACCCCCTGATGATCGCAGCCCTTTCGGGGCCGATCCTTGGTGAGAAGGTCGGATGGCGGCGCTGGACGGCCATTGGTATCGGATTCGTGGGAATTCTGATCATCCTCCAGCCCGGTTTCGCGGTCTTCTCGATCGAGGCTGTGGTGCCTTTGATCTCGGCGCTGATGTTTGCCGTTTACGGTTTGATGACGCGCTATGCCTCGCGCAAGGATACCACTGCGACCAGCTTTTTCTGGACTGGCACGGTCGGGTCCGTGGTGATGACCTGTGTGGGCATCTGGTTCTGGGAACCTATGGCCTCGAATGATTGGCTCTGGATGGGGCTTTTATGCATGACGGGGGCTTTGGGGCATTGGTTGTTGATCCGCACCTATGAACTGGCCGAAGCCAGCGCGGTGCAGCCCTTTGCCTATTTGCAACTGGTCTTTGCAAGCGCGCTTGGCATGGCGGTGTTTGGCGACACATTGCGCAGCAATGTGATGATCGGCGCGGCGATCATCGTGGGCGCGGGGCTGTTCACCTTGTTCCGTGAGCGGATCAAGAAACAGGAAACGGCCTAGCGTTGCTGCAACAAAGCGCTGAGGTTTGGCGGGCTGATCTGGCCTGACAGGCGCGCTTCATAGATTGGCAGGCTCTCGGTGACGCGCATGATGTAGTTGCGGGTTTCGGTAAAGGGCACGGATTCGATCCATTCCACGATATCGACATTCGGGTCACGCGGATCGCCAAAGCGTTCAATCCATTCATCCGCGCGCGATGGTCCCGCATTATAAGCGGCGGCCAACAGCACGGGGTTGGAGCCGTAATACCCCGACAGATAGCCCAGATAGCCCGCACCGATCTGTGCATTGAAATCAGGATCGCTGCGCAATGCGCTCTCGGCAAAAGATAGCCCCATCCGTTCGGCTTGCGCGCGCCCTGTGCGTGGCATCACCTGCATCAAACCAAGCGCGCCTGCGGGCGAGATGACATCAGGGTTAAACTCGGATTCGCGCCGTGTGATTGCAAGGACAAGCGGCGCTGGCGCGTCCAATCGGGTAACCGCCAGATCGGTCACGGGGTAATAGGCGCGCATGATCTCATGCCCATAGGTTGCCGCGCGCTTGGCAATCATAAGGGCGAAATGTGGCTCGTTCAGGCTGAAGGCAAGCTCGGCCAATTGGCCCGCCTCCGCGCGGCTCAGGCTTTCGGTCAGATGGGTCAGAAAACGCTCGGATAGGTCAAGCTGGCCCGCCTGATAGAGCAGAAGCGCTGCATGAAGAACGCTGGAATTGGTGAAGCTTGCCTGTTGCCAAGGCGCAAAGGTTTCGCGGCCCAAAAACTCGGGATCTGTCGGCAGATTGCCCCGCTCGGCGGCCAATTGGCCGTAAAAGCTTGATTGAAACTGCGCCCCGAGCGCATAGCCCTGCGCGGCCTGTTCGGGATTGCCATTCGCCTCATGCGCGCGGCCCAACCAATAGCCCGCGCGCCCCATCGAGATCGGGCTGACGACCGTATCGCGGAAGCGTTCGAAATGCGCGACGGAGGCGGCAGCATTGCCCGAGGTCAGCGCGGTATATCCTGCCAGCCATTCCAATTCGGCAAAGTCACTCGCATCATCATCCGCTGTCATATGATGGGGGGTCGCAAGGCGATAGGCCTCGGCATAGCCACCCTCGCGCATCACATCGCGCACCAAGGTCGCGCGGCGGTCAGCCCATCTTTCGGGGCGACCAAGGCTTTCGGCGCTGCCCGAGCGGGCCGCCATCAAATCCCGCGCGCTATCCCAAAACCCTGCGCGCATGCGCCAGACAAACCGCTCATAGGCAAGGCCCGCATCATTGGAGAGGGAAGAGGGAACCGCTTCGATCAATCCATCCACCCCATCGCGGCGCGCACGCAAAGCCATCCGCGCTTCGGCCAAGGCGCGCCAGTCGGCGGGAACGCGCGCCAGCATTTCTCGGGCGCGGGTTTCCTCGCCTTCCCAAAGCAGGTTATCGAGCCGTGCGATGTGATGGCCCTCAAGCTCGGCGCTGTGGCGGCTGAGGAATTCCTGCGCTTCATCAGCACTTAAAGTCATTTGCGTCCATGCACGCTGGATTTCCGTACGCGCCTCGGCGTCGCGTCCCGCTTCGCGCAGAGCGGCAATCAAACGCAAGGATCCTGTGCCTGTCTCAGGGGGCTGTGGCCCGAAATAGGCGATCACATCCTGCGAGGACGCGCCTTCGGGAATATTGCGTTCGCCGCGCGCCCTGAGAAGCGGCAGACCAGGCCAATCGCTGCGGCGATCCAGAAAGGCGATATATTCAGAGAAGTTTCCTTCGTGGGCGCGCAGGCGCGTCCATGCAACAATATCTTGCGCCACGGGGTCGGTCAGCCGCCGCGTTGCTTGTTCAGCCGTCTCAAAATCCTGCGCGGCAATAGCCGTCATCGCAAGGTTCAGCGCGTCCGAGTCGGCTTTCGATTCGAGTGGGAAAAACAGGAGGCAGACTAAAATAAGAGCACGGCGCATGAAAATTCCTGCTGGCAAAAGGGTCATATGGTAAGGATAGGGAGTGTTCGCGCATGCGCAACACACGAACTTGGCAATTCCGTTTATCAGCTATAGTGTCCGCGCGATTTCGCCGATATCGGCTCAACGCAATATAAGGAAGCGTGTCATGTTCAAAGGCTCTATGCCCGCACTGATTACGCCGTTTGAAAACGGCTCGGTGGATTTTGATACGCTCAAGAAACTTGTCGAATGGCATGTGGCCGAAGGCAGCCATGGCCTTGTGCCCGTTGGCACCACAGGTGAAAGCCCCACGCTGACCCATGAGGAGCATGAGGCCGTAATCAAGGCTGTGGTTGAAACAGCCGCTGGCCGTATTCCGGTGATTGCAGGGGCGGGTTCGAATAACACCGCCGAGGCGATGCGCTTTGTGCAATTCGCAAAGGATGTTGGCGCGGATGCGGCCCTTGTGGTGACGCCTTACTATAACAAGCCCACACAGCGCGGCTTGATCGCGCATTTCACGGCTTTGAACGAAATCGGCATCCCGATTGTCATCTATAACATCCCACCACGCTCGGTGATCGACATGCTGCCTGACACCATGGGTGAGCTGGCCAAGTTGCCCAATATTATCGGTGTCAAAGATGCCACAGGTGACCTGAGCCGCGTGCCCAAGCAGCGCATGAGCTGTGGCACCGATTTCGTGCAGCTTTCGGGTGAAGATGCCACGGCAGTGGGCTTTAATGCGCAGGGCGGTGTTGGCTGTATCTCGGTCACGGCGAATGCCGCGCCCAAGCTGTGCGCGCAGATGCAGGAGGCCACGCTTGCTGGTGATTATGCAGCAGCGCTGGGCTTTCAGGACAAGCTGATGCCCCTGCATGAAGCCATTTTCGCGGAACCCGGTGTGGCAGGCGCGAAATATGCGCTCTCCGCGCTAGGCAAATGCCGCGATGAGGTGCGTTTGCCTTTGACCGATCTGACACAGGACACCAAAGCGCAGATCGACGCGGCTCTGCGTCACGCGGGTCTGTTGTCCTAAGCAAGACTGGGCGGCGGGGCTGGTAGCCCGCCGCGCCAGCGCTTATATCGCCTGTCATGGCCAAGAAAGACGACAACAAGAATTACAAGGTGATCGCCGAGAACCGGCGCGCGCGCTTTGACTATGCCATTGAGGATGACCTTGAAGTGGGCGTCATTCTTGAGGGCTCGGAAGTCAAAAGCCTGCGTGTCGGGCAATCGAATATTGCCGAAAGCTATGCCGCCGTTGAAAACGGTGAGCTGTGGCTCGTGAATTGCTATATTGCGCCTTACAAACAGGCCAAGACATGGGGCCATGAAGAACGCCGCCGCCGCAAGCTTCTGGCCTCCAAGCGCGAGCTTGCGCGGCTTTGGAACGCAACACAGCGCGAAGGCATGACGCTGGTGCCGATTGTGATGTATTTCAACCATAAGGGCTTTGTGAAGCTGAAGATCGGCATCGCGAAGGGTAAAAAACTGGCAGATAAGCGCGAAACCTCGGCCAAGAGGGATTGGGGCCGCCAGAAGCAACGGCTCTTGAAACAGGGCTAAGGCTTGCGGGATGTGCCTTTGGGCCTTAGGCCTATTGCGGTGAAATCATCAACGCGTCGGGAGTATTTGATGCCCAAGGACGACCCTAAAACACTCGTCTCCACCACATGGCTGGCGCAGCATCTCAATGATCCCGATCTGCGGGTGATTGATGCGTCATTCTACCTGCCCGACATGAAGCGCGATGCAAAAGCGGAATATGCCTCCAGCCATATTCCTGGTGCGCGTTTTTTCGATATCGACGAGATTTCGGATAGCTTGAGCGCGCTGCCTCATATGATGCCTCCGGTTGAGAAATTCATGAGCCGCATGCGCGCGATGGGGGTGGGTGACGGCCATCAGGTGGTTGTCTATGACGGCGCTGGCCTGTTTTCGGCCGCGCGCGTTTGGTGGATGTTCCGCCTGATGGGCAAGACAGATATCGCTGTGCTGGATGGCGGCTTTCCCAAATGGCAGGCCGAAGGGCATCCTGTTGAAGACCTGCCGCCTGTGATCCGCGACAGGCATATGACCGTGCAGCGGCAGGCACATATGATCAAGGATGTGACCCAAGTGGCCTCGGCCGCGAAACTGGGCGATTGGCAGATTGTCGATGCGAGGTCGCCCGCGCGGTTCAGAGGCGAGGAGGTCGAGCCGCGTGCTGGCCTGCGGTCGGGGCATATTCCTGGATCGAAGAATGTGCATTACCAGACGCTTTTGAATGCAGATGGCACGATGAAAGATGGCGCTGCCCTGCGCAAAGCCTTTGAGGATGCGGGCGTTGATCTTGAGAAGCGGATCATCACGACCTGCGGCTCGGGCGTTACGGCGGCTATTTTGATGCTGGGTCTGGAGCGTTTGGGCCATAAGGATGCAGCGCTTTATGACGGGTCATGGTCGGAATGGGGCCAGTTTGACCAGCTCAAGGTTGAAACGGGATGAGCATTATTCCCGCGGGCACCAAGGTTGACTATGTGGTGACCTATCTGGAGATGGCCGAGAACCCGTTGGTCTCAGCCCCCGCTTTGCCCCCTGAGGTGCGGCTGGAACATGCCATAAACCCGCCTGTCTGGATGTTCTTCACGCTCTATGATGCGGTCGGGCGCGATTATGAATGGCGCGACAAGCATGATGAAGACCCGCTCGATGTTGCGGCGTTTGTTCAAGACCCGAAGGTCGAGACATGGGTGGCCTATGCGCATGGATGGCCGCAGGGCTTTTTTATGCTCGATTTTCGCGAAAAGGGCCTGTGCGATCTCGCCTATTTCGGCATGGTGCCCGAGGCTGTTGGCCAAGGCCTTGGTGGCCGCCTGCTGGAGACAGCGATTTCCAAGGGCTGGAATGGCGCCGGCGTCGATAGGATGACGGTCAACACCTGCACTCTGGACCATCCGCGCGCTTTGGCGCTGTATCAGCGCGCGGGCTTTGCTCCGATCCGGAGCGAGGACCGTTCCCGCATTCTCACCCGTGACCGTGATCCGGCGCGTTTGCCCGCCTGAGGCCCTTATGTTTGACACGCTTAAAGCCCCCGAACCTGATAAAATCATCCAGTTGATGGCCTTGTTTGCCGCCGATACGCGCCCGACCAAGGTGGATCTTGGCGTGGGTGTTTACCGCACACCCGATGGCCGCACGCCTGTGATGGCGGCAGTCAAAGCGGCCGAGACGCGTATTCTGGCCGAGCAGCAGACAAAATCCTATGTTGCACTCTCGGGCGATCCCGCTTTCCACGACGCGATGCGCCGATTGATCCTTGGCGATGTCGTCTCAGCCGAGCGTGTTGCAGCCTTGGCCACGCCGGGTGGAACAGGGGCTGTTCGGCAGGTGCTGGAACTGACCAAGAGCATCAACCCTGACGCCACGATCTGGCTGTCGGACCCGACTTGGCCAAATCACCCGTCGATTGTGGATTACCTTGGTCTGACGCGGCGTGAATACAGGTATTATGATGCGCAGACAGGCGGGCTGGATCGGGCAGGGATGCTGGCTGATCTGGCGCAGGCCAAAGCAGGTGATCTGGTGCTGCTGCATGCCTGCTGCCACAATCCGACAGGGGCTGATCTTAGCCTTGAGGATTGGAATGCGCTGGCTGATCTTTTTGAGAAAACAGGCGCGATCCCCTTTGTGGATATGGCCTATCTTGGTTTTGCCAATAGCCTTGAGGAAGATGCCGCTGGAACGCGAGCGCTGGCTGCGCGTTTGCCTGAGATGTTGATCGCGGCCTCCTGTTCCAAAAATTTCGGGCTTTACCGTGACCGCGCGGGCATTGTTCTGGCCCTCACCTCAGGGGCGGATGCAAAGGCCGCCGCGCAAGGCTCGCTTTCTTATCTGAACCGCCAGAATTTTGCCTTCCCACCTGATCATGCCGCACGGGTTGTCGAGACCATCCTGAATGATCCTGTCCTGTGCGATATGTGGCGGGATGAGCTGCGCCAGATGCGCGACGGAATGAATGATGCGCGCCGTCTTTTTGCAGAAACCATCCGTGCCGAGGCAGGATCAGATCGCTTCGCTTTCATCGCGGCGCAACGCGGGATGTTTTCTTTGACAGGTGCATCGCCCGAGCAGGTCACGCAATTGCGCGATGAGCATGGAATTTACCTTGTCGGCGATGGCCGCATGAATGTTGCGGGTCTCACGCCTGACAGCATTCCTGTCGTTGCAAAGGCTTTGGCCCAAACCTTTACACGCGGCTAATGCTTGCAAGCGGGAAAAAATGGGCGTAAGTCGCGCCCTGCTCAATACTGGGCCAAGTCTCCGACTACCTTGAAAAAACGGATCAAATCATGACCATGCGTTACCTTCCTGGCATTCTTGCCATGGCGGCTATTGTTGTCGCTTCCAATATTCTTGTGCAATTCCTGTTTGGCCAATGGCTGACTTGGGGTGCATTTACCTATCCGCTCGCCTTCCTCGTCACCGATGTGATGAACCGTGTTTATGGCGTTGCCGCCGCGCGTAAGGTGGTGTTCGCGGGTTTCCTTGTGGGCGTTGCCTGCTCGCTGATCGGCACCCAGATCATGGGTGAGTTTGGACCGCTCGTGACTTTGCGGATTGCTCTCGGGTCTGGCCTTGCCTTCCTGACGGCGCAATTGCTGGATGTTGCGATCTTTGATCGCCTGCGCAATGGCAGCTGGTGGAAAGCACCTGTTGTGTCCACCGTTATCGGCTCCTCGGTGGATACGGCCTTGTTCTTCACAATCGCCTTTGCTGCCAGCTTGACCTTCCTAGAGCCAGCCAATGATGTGTCTTGGGCGGGTGATATTCTGCCGATCCTCGGCTTTGGTCCAATGGCCCCGCTTTGGGTGTCTTTGGCGGTTGCTGATTGGCTGGTCAAACTGTCGCTTGCTTTGATCGCTTTGGCGCCGTTCCGCCTCATCACGCGAAAACTTTTGGCACAGGTTGCGTAAAAACTTTTGACAAACACAAAATATGTGGCAACCTCCTATTAACAGCAACGTAGTGAAAGGAGGTGATCCAGTGTCTAGAGAGGTATTGGAGAGAGGAATCGGAACAGTCAGGGAGGTGCGCCTTTAAGCAGCCTTGAAGGCGACTTACCGAACTGGCTGGGCAAGGTCCTAACCGAACCCGCCTCCTATTTTCTCGAAAGGGCCACAGCGATGCTGTGGCCCTTTTCGTTCCATTTGATCACTGGCTGGTATGGGCAAGAAAAAGCCCGCCAGATTTATGCTGGCGGGCTTACTTCAAAATCGCAGTCGGAACGATGGCTCTAGAAATCCAGATTCTCGACATTGAGCGCATTGGCTTGAATGAACTCGCGCCGTGGTTCCACGACATCGCCCATCAGCTTGGTAAAGATGTCATCAGCCTCGGCCAGATCATCAACCTTCACTTGCAGCAAGGTGCGCGCGTCAGGGTCAAGGGTGGTTTCCCAAAGCTGGTCAGGGTTCATTTCACCCAAGCCCTTGTAGCGCTGCAAAGACAGCCCTTTTTCACCCTCGGTCAGGATCGCCGAAAGCAGCTCGGTTGGTCCGTAGATGATCTGCTCACGCTCTTTGCGGGATAGTCGGGCGGGGTCGTAATAAACCTCACGCGTGTCCTTGGAGACTGAGGCCAGCTTGCGCGCCTCGCCCGAGCGGAGCACCGCACCGTCCAGCGTGCGGACCTCTTCCACACCGCGCAAAACGCGGCTCAGGCGAATACCATGATCCTGCGTGATCCGGCCCTGCCAGCCACGCTCATATTCGACGGCCACGAGATTGAGGCGCTTGGCCACGTCATCGGCCACACGCTGCAAATCGGCATCTGCGCGGCCTGCATCAAAGGCCCCAGCAATGGCGGCTTGTTCAAGGATGCGGCGGGGGTAATGGGTTGGGAAAGCATCCAGAACACGCTTGAAGCTGCGTGCCCCTTCGACAACGCGGGCCAGATCGGCACCTGCGATTTCCTCACCATTGGGAAGGCGCAACACGGCACCATCGACACCCATCTGGATCAGGTAGTCTTCCAGCGCGGATTGGTCCTTGAGATAAACCTCGGATTTGCCGCGGCTGACCTTGTAGAGCGGCGGCTGCGCAATGAAGAGATTTCCTGCCTCGATCAAATCAGGCATCTGGCGGAAGAAGAAAGTCAGCAGAAGCGTTCTGATATGCGCGCCATCCACATCCGCATCGGTCATGATGATAATCTTGTGGTAGCGCAGCTTCTTCAGGTTGAACTCATCCCGTCCGATCCCTGTTCCAAGCGCCGTGATCAGTGTGCCAATCTCTTGGCTCGACAGCATACGGTCAAAGCGCGCGCGCTCCACATTGAGAATTTTACCACGCAGCGGCAGAACTGCTTGGTTCTGACGCGACCGCCCCTGCTTGGCAGACCCGCCAGCCGAGTCCCCCTCCACGAGGAACAGTTCGGATTTGACGGGGTCTTTTTCCTGACAATCGGCCAGTTTCCCTGGCAGCGAGGCGATATCCATCGCGGTCTTGCGGCGCGTCAGATCACGGGCCTTACGCGCGGCCTCGCGGGCAACGGCCGCTTCGATGATCTTGCTGACGATGATCTTGGCTTGGGTCGGGTTTTCCTCGAACCATTCTGCAAGCTTCTCGTTCATGAGGTTTTCAACCGCAGGGCGAACCTCCGAAGAAACCAGCTTGTCCTTGGTCTGGGACGAGAATTTCGGATCAGGCACTTTGACCGAGAGAACACAGGTCAGACCTTCGCGCGCATCGTCACCTGTAAAGCTGACTTTCTCGCGCTTCGCGATGCCCGAGCTATTGGCATACATATTGATCGTGCGGGTCAGAGCACCGCGGAAGCCCGCCAGATGGGTGCCGCCATCGCGCTGCGGAATGTTATTGGTGAAGGGCAGGACATTCTCGTGATAGCTGTCATTCCACCACATCGCGACTTCAACCCCGATGTCGTCCCGCTCGCCCGAAATAAAGATCGGCTCTTCCATCACGCTGCTTTTCGAGCGGTCGAGATATTTTACAAATTCCCGCACACCGCCATCATAGAACAGCTCGGTCTTGAGAGGCTCGGCAGGGCGTTCATCCACCAGAATGATCCGCACGCCTGAATTGAGAAATGCCAATTCCCGCAGACGGTTTTCCAGCGTTTTGAAAACATAATCGAGGTTCGAAAAAGTCGTGGTCGAGGCCAGAAAGCGCACTTCGGTGCCCTTGCGGCCATTTGCATCCCCGACAACTTCAAGATGCTTGACGGTATCGCCCCGTTCAAAACGGGCGTGGTGTTCCTTGCCATCGCGCCAGATCCGAAGATCAAGCCAGTCGGACAGGGCATTCACCACCGAAACGCCAACACCATGCAAACCGCCAGACACCTTATAGGAGTTCTGGTCAAACTTACCGCCCGCATGCAATTGGGTCATGATGACCTCGGCGGCCGACACGCCTTCTTCCTCATGGATGCCAACGGGAATACCACGGCCATTATCGCTGACGGAAACGCTTGAATCGGCGTGAATAGTGACGGTCACGGCATCGGCATGGCCAGCCAAGGCCTCGTCGATGCCATTATCCACAACCTCATAAACCATGTGGTGAAGACCCGACCCATCGTCGGTATCGCCAATATACATGCCAGGGCGCTTGCGAACCGCATCCAACCCTTTGAGAACTTTGATAGAATCGGCACCATAATCTTCTGGTGCGGGCGCGTTTTCGGCCATTGGAAACCCTGCGTTAATTTCAATCAATATATATACATGTAACAGGGGAATGTCACGCCTTAGCCCCAATATTTAGCGGTTGGTCAGGGCAATCACGATAGCCACACAGATCAACAGGGCACCGGCTAGCTGATTGGTGCGTTTTAAGGCTCCAGGGCTTGAGATCAGCAGCCGCGCGCGGTCAATAAAGACCACAAAAAAGAAGTTCCCAACCAGCGGCACAATCATCGAAACCGAGGCGATGATCGCGATATCCAGCAAGGTCAGACGTGAGAGATCAAAGAAGCCCGGAAGCATGCCCATATAGAATAAAATCGCTTTCGGATTGGCGAGGATCGCGGCCATCCCAGCAAGAAAGCCCGCCCAAAGACCGGGCCTGTTCAGCGATGAGTTTGCATCAATGCTTGCATCGGCATGTTTGATCAGTGCTCCACCCAAAATGGCGAACATGACGACCGCCACCCATCGCAACACCTCCATGACCCAGTCGAAACTGCCAACCACCCATGCCAGCCCCAAAATCGCCAGCACCGACCAGACCGTATCGCCCAAGGCGACGCCCAACATCACGGGCAAAGCCCCCGCCACCCCATAGGCCAAGGTCCGCGCTGCCAAAGCCAGCCAGACAGGGCCAGGTGTGAGAAACAGAACGAATAAAGCCCCTGCATAGAGGGCAATTTGTGCAAGGCTAAGCGTCATTCCATAGGCGGGATGGTGATCGTCCCATCGGCCTCAACCGTCCAGAACGGGTTATGCGCCAATTCCCAAACATGGCCATCGGGGTCGGCGTAATAGCCTGAATACCCGCCCCAAAAAACAGCCTCCGGCGCTTTGAGAGAGGTCGCGCCTGCAGCAATCGCCTGCGCAAAGGCATGGTCGACATCCTCGGGTGTCGTGAAATTCTGCGCCAATGTGATTGCGCCCGTTCCAAGTGCTGCGCCTGCACGGCCCTGATCTTCGGCCAAGGCGGCCTTGCCGAACAAACCCAAAGCCATGCCCGGCATTTGGTAGAACACGACCCCTTCGGTCCAAGATGTCTCCGTCCAACCAAGGGCTGCATAAAACGCCCTTGATCTGGCAAGGTCATCAACGCCGAGAGTGACCAAATTAATGCGCTGCGGTGTCATGCTTTTTCCCCAAAATGGCCGAGATGCCATCGGTCTCGTTCACTTCGATATCCTGCGCCCTTGGGCCCAGTTCCGCAAATAATTCCTGACCTGTCCCAGTCATCCAAGCCTGTGTGCCAAGCGCAGAAATCTCATCAAACAAGGCGGCCCGCCGCGAGGCATCAAGATGGGCGGCCACCTCATCCAGCAAAACCAAAGGCGCTGCACCTGTCTCCGCCTTAAGTGCACGCGCATTCGCAAGGATCAGTGAGATCAACAACGCCTTCTGCTCCCCCGTGGAGCATTGCTTGGCCTCAACGCCTTTGGCGGTGAACACGGCATTCAAATCCGTCCGATGCGGCCCCAGAAGGCTGCGCCCTGCTGCCATGTCCTGCGCACGGTTTGCGGCGAAGGCGGCGGTCAAATCAGATACCGTTGCAAGAGGTTCGATCTCTTCCAGCGACAGATCAGCTGTGGGAAAGGCCGTCTGGGCATCTTGCTGCGCCAGCTGCAAACGTGACAGCGCATCCTGACGGTTGCGGGTGATCTGCGCGCCTGTTTCAGCCATTTGGCCTTCCAAAGCGCCATACCACGCAGCATCTCGTATCTGATCCTTCAAAAGGCGGTTGCGCTCCCGCATGGCTTTTTCATAGCTCAGAACGGCATCGGCATGGTCAGGGGTGAAGCTCATCGTCATCCGATCGAGAAAACGCCGCCGCCCCTCTGCCCCTTCGATCCAGAGCCGATCTTGCGAAGGCACCAGCCAGATAATGCGCAACAATCGCGCCAATGCGGTTTGTGGGGCAGGCTTGCCATCAATCATCACATTACGCGCGATCCCTGGCTCGGCCGTGATCTCTACCTCGTGTTGGCCCTCAGATCCCGTCAACACGGCCTTGATCTTCCAACCAATGGCTTCGGGCCGACGAATGATCTCTTCTGCCCGCGCGCGGCGCAACCCACGACCAGGTGACAGCAAAGACACCGCTTCCAGAATATTGGTCTTGCCGGCCCCGTTCGGCCCGAAAATCGCAACAGGCCGTGCATCAAGAGAAAGCCGCGCCAGCTTATGGCTGCGAAAATGCGACAGCGTCAGTGAAGATAGAAAAAGGCCGCTCATGCTGCCTCCTTCTCTATCCTGAAAATACTCCCGCCGGAGGCAAGACCCTTATCGCGCGCCACGTCTCAGACGCGCATCGGCATGACGACATAGACCGCGCTGGTATCGTCACCTTCCTGCATCAGGGTTGGATCGCCTGCCGAATTGAACAGGAAAACAGCGTTTTCACGGTCAACTTGGCTCGCGATCTCAAGCAGGTATTTCGCGTTGAACCCGATTTCCAGCTTTTCGTCATTATAGGCGACAACCAATTCTTCCTCGGCATTGCCTGCATCTGGTGCGGTGACCGAAAGGATCAAACGATCCTCATCCAGTTGCAACTTCACGGCACGCGAGCGCTCGGAGGAAACTGTCGCCACACGATCAACCGCTTTGGCGAACTGAACCGCATCCACTTCCATCTTCCGCGTATTCCCTGTGGGGATCACACGGGCATAATCAGGGAAGGTCCCGTCAATCACCTTCGAGGTAAGCGTGATTTCAGGCGTGGCAAAGCGGATCTTGGTCTCGGAAACGGAGACGGCAATCGTTGCCTCGTCATCATCCAGCAATTTGCGAATCTCGCCCACAGTTTTGCGCGGCACAATCACACCTGGCATGTCTTCGGCGCCCATGGGCAGGTCCGTATCAACACGGGCCAAACGGTGCCCATCTGTTGCAACAGCGCGCAGAACTTGGCCGTTTTCGCCATCGGCCACATGAAAATAAACGCCGTTCAGGTAATAGCGGGTTTCCTCGGTCGAGATCGCGAATTTCGACTTGTCGAACAAGCGACGCAATTCTGGGGCCTTGGACGAGAAATTGGCGGAATATTCCGTCGTCGACATGACAGGGAAATCTTCGCGTGGCAGCGTTGCCAGCGAGAAATTGGACCGACCAGCTTCCACCGTCAGCCGACCCGAGGTGCCATCATCGCTGAGTTGTACCAACGCGCCATCGGCGAGTTTGCGGACGATTTCATGCAAAGTGACCGCCGAAACGGTTGTCGCGCCTGCGCGTTCCACCTGTGCAGGCACTTTATCGACAACCTCGATATCGAGATCGGTCGCACGGAAAGACACATCGCTGCCCTCCGCTTCGATCAGGACATTCGCGAGAATGGGGATCGTGTTGCGACGTTCAACAACCGATTGTGCTTGGCTGACCGCTTTGAGAAGCGCCGCGCGCTCGATCGAAAATTTCATGCCCTCTGCTCCGACATTTAACGGGGCGGAGAGATTACCCTCTCCACCCGCAGGCTCAAGTGTTTTGTTGGAGTGTCAGCCTTACCGCGCGAAGGTCAATGGTATTTGTCCATTTTCCTGCAATTCGCGCGTCTTAAGCCTCCAGCAGACGCCGTAAAAGCTCGGCATCTTCTGCAATCTGGTTGTCTTTGGCCATAAGCTCTTCAATTTTGCGGACGCCGTGCAAAATTGTGGTGTGATCGCGACCACCGAATTTGCGCCCGATCTCGGGCAAGGATTTGGTCGTGTATTTCTTGCAAAGATACATGGCCATCTGGCGCGGACGCGCGATGGTGCGGGTGCGGTTCGGGCTCATCATATCGGATTGGCGCAGCTTGTAATACTCGCAGGCCTTTTTGATGATCTCATCCATCGTGACCTTGCGGCCCGTTGCCCGCAGGATGTCCGACAGGCTTTCTTGCGTCACATCAAGAGTGATCTCGGTGCCAACCAGATCGGCAAAGGCACAAAGACGGGTCAATGCGCCTTCCAAGACCCGCACATTCGACGAAACGCGATGTGCGATAAATTCAAGCACACCATCGGCCATTTTGATATCGGGATAGCGATGGCGTTGCTGGTCCATCTTGGCTTGCAGAATGCCGAGGCGCAGTTCGTAATCTGTCGGGTGCAGATCGACGACCAGACCGCATTGCAGACGTGACGCGATGCGATTGTCGAGGTCTTCCATATCAACAGGCGCACGATCACCAGAGATGATGATTTGCTTGCCCATTTCAACCAAGGCGTTGAATGTATGGAAGAATTCCTCTTGGGTGGAGTTTTTGCCAGCAATAAACTGGACGTCATCCACCATCAAAACATCAACCGAGCGGAACATCTGCTTGAAGCTGATCGTGTCTTTCTCGCGGAGCGCGCGCACAAAGCGATACATGAACTGCTCGGCCGAGAGATAATGGATGCGCAGATCGGGCCGTTTCTCGCGCAGCTCCCAAGCGATTGCATGCATGAGATGCGTCTTGCCCAAGCCAACGCCGCCATAAAGGAACAGCGGGTTGAAGGACACGGGTCCACCCTCAGCCACACGGCGCGCGGCGGCATGGGCCAGTTCATTGGGTTTGCCGACAACGAAATTGTCAAACACATGAAGCGGATTGAGGTTTGATCCGGGCAGATCATCACCCGCGAAGTCAGAAGTATGTTTCGCAACAGGGGCGGGCGCGGGCTGTGGTGCCGCTGCGCTCGCTGGGGCGGCTGCCTTGGCGCTGCTATCGGATTTGAATTCAACGCGGTCGACTTTGACGCCCGCGGAAATCAGGTGGCGCAGAATGAGATCACCGAAATTTTGCGAAACCCAAGTGCCGAAGAAATTGGTCGGAACGAGAAAATGCGCGATCCGGTCTTCAGTCGTATGAAAAACGATGGGGTCTATCCATGCTTTAAAATTATTGACGCCAACGGATTGCAATAATTCATCACGCACCAAACCCCAAGTTTCATTCGTCATCGTTAACCCACTTCTTCTTTTTGATCGCAAATATGCAATCTTCGCGCCATCTAACTGCGGCGCTCTTGACACTGTTTATGCTTATCAAGACGGCCTGCAAACTTTCGAACAAGATGATGCAGATCGCATCATGCCCCCTTGTTCAAAAGTCTTGGACCAAAGCTTGAGAGGCGTGAAAGACACACCGACAATCAACAAAAATCAGAACATGCGGCCCTGTTGTTCCGCTCCGCTCCGATTCCATCGATTTAACAAACTTTGGGTTACCAGACATTTTTGGGTATATCGCTTGCCTGACCGCGTTGGTCAGTCGTCGATATGGTGAACTATCGGATCTTGTGCCCGAAACCACCAAACACAGACCTGAGATTTGCAATCTGCAAACTCCCGCGCAGCTTTTGGACAGGTGTCCAATACTCGCGGGCCGAGGCCCGTGCTTACCCTAAATGTCCCCCCAGACAATTTGAATCGCTCAGAGACACTAGCGGGAAGATTGGCGCGCTCGCAACCAATCTTCGCGCTTGACTCTAACCTTAATGAAAACCGAATCCCGGCCAGCAGGGTTAGCGCTTTGATAGACAACCAATTTCAGTCACAAAAAAAAGACGCCCCATGCGGGACGCCTTTAAAACAAGGGCAATAATTGGGTCGGCTTAGTTGCCGAGAGCCTTGACCCGCGCCGAGAGACGCGAAATTTTCCGCGCAACGGTGTTCTTGTGCAACACACCCTTTGTGACGCCGCGCATCAGTTCGGGCTGTACTTCGATCAGGGCGGCTTTTGCAGCTGCCTGATCACCGGACGCGATTGCTTCTTCTGTCTTACGCAGGAAGGTGCGGATACGCGAACGGCGTGCTTTGTTTACGGCGAAGCGGCGCTCATTCTGGCGGGCGCGCTTTTTTGCCTGAGGCGAATTAGCCATGGTTCAGTTCCCTTTCGTCGGGTCTCAATAGTGTTTCTATAGCGCATTGAGCCCCAACGCCGGGTTTTGGAACCGGCCGAATCTGGCCTTGGCGGGCCTCACGCGCATGTATCGGGGCGATTTAAGGGACTTCGCCCTAAAAGAAAAGCCCCAAATGCTGCTGATTATTTATCGCGGAATTGCGGCTCGCGCTTATCGAGGAAGGCGTGCATCCCTTCTTTCTGATCTTCGGTCGCGAACAAAGATTGAAACAGCCGCCGCTCGAACAAAAGGCCTTCGGCCAAAGTTGTCTCATAGCTGCGGTTCACGGCCTCTTTGGCAGCAACCACGGTCAGCGCCGATTTCTCAGCGATTTTTTGCGCGGTCGCCATGGCCTCTTCGATCAGCTTCTTGGCAGGCACAACGCGGCTTACAAGGCCTGAGCGTTCCGCTTCATCAGCGGTCATGAAGCGGCCGGTTAGATGCATATCCATCGACTTTGATTTGCCAACAAACCGTGTGAGCCTTTGTGTGCCGCCGATGCCAGCGATCACACCAAGATTGATCTCGGGCTGGCCGAATTTCGCGTTATCCGCGGCGATAATGAAATCACACATCATGGCCAGTTCACATCCGCCACCAAGGGCATAGCCTGCAACGGCTGCAATGATGGGTTTGCGGCAGCGCAGCAGGCGGTCGGTATCTTCGGTGAACATATCCTCGGTGAAGACATCCACAAAGCTTTTGTCGGCCATTTCCTTGATATCAGCGCCAGCGGCAAAGGCCTTCTCGGAGCCTGTCAGAACAATCACCCGCACCTTATCGTTGCTGTCCGCTGCTTGAACCGCTTTGCTCAATTCGCCGAGCAATTGACTGCTCAAGGCATTCATGGCGTCGGGGCGGTTCAGCTTGATCAGGCAGATATGATCTTCAATTTCGACGATCAGCGTCTCGTAGGCCATTCCGGTATGTCCACATTTGGTCTGTTTCAGATGCGCAGGCTTAACAGTCTGGACCCCATGATCAAGCTATCTTTGGCAATGGGGGCAGTAGAAACTGGATCGTCCCGATTGGGTAATTCGTAGAATTTGTTTTTCACATCCGTCAGTTACGCAGGCCTCGCTCTCGCGGCCATAGACGCGGAAATTATGCTGAAAATACCCTAATTCGCCATCCGTTTGGCGGTAATCCCGCAGGGAAGAGCCGCCCGATTGAATCGCTTCCTCCAGAATCTCGCGGATGATGGGCACCAAGCCTGCCACGCGCCGCGCTGAAATCTGGCCTGCCATTTTCTTTGGCGAAATACCTGCACGAAAAAGCGCTTCGCAGACATAGATATTCCCAAGGCCCGCGACGATTCGTTGATCAAGCAGGGCCGATTTTATCGGCGTCTTGCGCCCTTTCAGGCGTGTGACGAGATGCGTGTCATTGAAGGCATTCCCCAGCGGTTCGGGCCCCAGTTTCGACAAAAGCCAATGGTCGTCCTGTTGCGCTGTATCCATCAGGTCCATAGCGCCAAAGCGGCGGGCATCGTTGAAAGTGATCCGCGCGCCCGTCTCCATATCCAGTATGACATGGTCATGCTTACCGACCGCTTGGTGCTCATGGTGGAATTGGCCAGGCGTGTCTTGTTCGCCTTCAGGGGTGGAGATCAGCATCCGGCCAGACATGCCCAGATGGATCAAAAGCGTCTCGCCAGTATCGAGGTCGGCGAGAATATATTTCGAACGCCGCCGCAATTGCGTGATGACAGCCCCTGTCAGGCGCTCGGCCATCCGTTCTGGAAAGGGCCAGCGCAAATCGGGTCTGCGCACATCTGCGCGGGCAATTTTGATGCCTGACAGGACGGGTTCAAGGCCGCGACGGACTGTCTCGACTTCTGGAAGTTCGGGCAAAGCGGGCTTTCCTTGTCTTCGGGCCGCATTGTAACGGCGTCTGAGGCCTCTATAAGAAGGGGCAGGATGAACGGAGGGCAAGGGCCCATGAGCGATAAGACAAACAGCACCACCCATTTCGGGTTCCAAACAGTCGATGAAGACCAAAAGGCCGGCATGGTGCATGGCGTCTTCACCAATGTCGCCAGCCGTTATGACGTTATGAACGATGTCATGAGCGTTGGCATCCACCGTATCTGGAAAGATGCGATGATGGATTGGTTGGCGCCACGGGCTGGTCAAAAGCTGCTCGATGTCGCGGGCGGCACGGGCGATATCGCGTTCCGCTTCCTCAAACGCGCGCCCGAGGCGCAGGCCACCGTGTTTGATATGACGGAATCAATGTTGATCGAAGGCCAGAAACGGGCCGAGGCCGAGCGGATGTCGGAAAAGCTCGATTGGGTGGTCGGTGATGCGATGGACCTGCCTTTTGATGATAACAGCTTTGACGTGTATACGATCAGCTTCGGCATTCGGAATGTCACCCGCATCCCTGATGCGCTATCCGAGGCGTTTCGCGTCCTGAAGCCTGGTGGTCGTTTGATGGTGCTGGAGTTCAGCCAATTGCCCAATGCAGGGCTGCAGAAACTCTATGATCTTTATTCCTTCAACGTGATCCCGCGTATGGGCCAGATGATCGCCAATGATCGCGACAGCTATCAATATCTGGTCGAGTCGATCCGTAATTTCCCTGATCAAGACAGCTTTGCCGCGCTGATCAGAAACGCGGGTTTCGAGAATGTGAGCTATCGCAATTTCAGCTTTGGCATTGCGGCCTTGCATAGCGGTTGGAAAATCTAGCGCGATGCGGGGTCCTCATAACATCTGGCGGGTCATCCGCACGGGCGCCACATTCGAGCGTACGGGCGCCATGCGTGTCGCGCTTGAGGCGATGAACGCCCCCCGATCCTTGCGAATTGCCGCGCGTGTTCTGGGCCTTCCCTTTGCATGGCTTGGATTGAAGGGCGACACAAACCTTCCGCCCGTGCCGCGCGCGCTGACAGCGCTTGGGCCTGCTTATATTAAATTCGGTCAGATTCTGTCGACGCGGCCTGATTTTATTGGCAATGAACTCGCCTCTGAATTGCGGGTCTTGCAGGACCAACTGCCACCTTTCTCAAATGAGAAAGCCAAGCGGGTCATCGCCTCGGAGCTGGAGCGCCCTCTCGAAGAGGTGTTCTCGGAGTTTTCCGAACCGATTGCGGCCGCTTCAATCGCGCAAGTCCATCGCGCACGTTTGGCGGCAACAGGGCAGGATGTTGCCGTAAAGGTTTTGCGCCCCAACATCGCGCGGGCCTTTCGCAAGGATGTAGATGCGTTCTTTCTGATAGCCTGGCTTGTGGAAACACTTTCGCCGTCCTCGCGTCGTTTGCGCCCCCGTGAAGTGGTCGAGCATTTTGACAGCGTTGTGCAGCTGGAACTAGATCTGCGGACCGAGGCGGCCGCTGCGGGTGAGTTTGCAGCCAACACAGCCAAAGACGATGGTTTCGAAGTGCCCCATGTTGTTTGGGGCCTGTCGACGCGGCAAGTGATGACGCTGAGTTGGGCCAATGGGCTTCCCCTTGGCGATAACCAAGCGATTGAGGCGGCGGGTCACGATAAGCGCGCGCTTGGGGCACGTGTCTTGCAGATGTTTTTGCGCCATGCCCTGCGGGATGGGTATTTCCATGCTGATATGCATCAGGGAAACCTGAAAGTCGGCCCCAAAGGCGAGATTATCGCGCTGGATTTCGGCATTATGGGGCGGCTCGATGAATATACGCGCCGCGTTTATGCCGAGATTTTGATAGGTTTCATCCGCAAGGATTACCGCCGCGTCGCCGAGGTGCATTTTGAGGCAGGCTATGTCCCTGCCGACCGCGATATTGATCAATTTGCGCAGGCCCTCCGCTCGGTAGGGGAGCCGATTTTCGGGATGGATGCCAGCCAGATTTCAATGGGGCGCTTGCTGAGTTATCTGTTCGATGTGACCGAGAAATTCGGCATGGAAACCAGAACCGAGCTGATCTTGCTGCAACGCACAATGGTGGTGGTTGAAGGTGTGGCGCGCTCGCTTGATCCGCATATCAATATCTGGGACGTGGCCAAGCCGATTGTCGAAGATTACATCGCCAAAAGTGTTGGCCCCAAAGCCGTGCTGACCGATATGTTCAAGACCGCCCGCGTGCTCGCGCGCTTTGGCCCGCGCTTGCCGCAACTGGCCGAGGCCGCCCTTTTGGCGCAGGTCAATCCGCAGCCCGAAAAACCGCGCCGCCGTTGGCCCGAAAGGCTTGGCTATGCAGCGATTGGGTTTGGATTTGCAGGGGCAATCGTAGCGCTGGCGCAATTGTTCTAGGAATTGGGCACGCGCAAGCCTTGGGCCTCGGAGGCGCGGATATTCGCCCCGCCTGAAAGCGTCAGCCATACTTCGCCGTCTTGCAGCTTCGCCTCGGTGACGCGCGAATAGGTGAGGGCTGAACGCTCCTCCAAAAGGGTTTCACCTGCATAGGCGCGGGTACTGAAGCTATAAAGCCCTTGCCCCAAAGGGTCACCCGAATTGCCGACACCTGCCCAAGTGAAATTACTGTCACCAATCGGGATCGGCAAAGTCTGAACGGGCAGGCCGTTTTCATCGCTGACAACCAGCTCCATGCGATCGGCTTGCGCATGCGGAACCGCCGATAGCGTCAAGGGTGTGCCGGTAAATTGCGCCGGTGCGCTGGCGCGAACCTCCATCCCGAGCCAATTCGCAAATTGCCCCATTTCTGAGGCCGCGGAATTGGTCTGAAGCTCTTGTAGCAAGTCATTAGTGCGCACCTGCTGCTCAACCCCTGAAAAGGTTGCGAGTTGGGTCGCAAATTCGGTCGACTCCATCGGGTTGAGGGGGTCTTGGTTTTGGATTTGAGTTGTCAGCATGCGCAAGAACGTCTCGAAATCCGATGAGATTACAGGCGCAGCGGATGCGTTGCTGGTGCTGTTGGACGATAGGGTTGTTGTGTTTTGAAGGGGTTCCATTCTGGGTGCCTTTCTACAAACGCAGATCAAGACCATTGGTCTTGGATTGGGGAATTGGAGTTGCAGGGCTGCCGCTCGGCTCGGCCAGCGATGAAGGCACATCTGTGCGCTGAATATCACTCTGCTCGGCCGCCTTGCCCTGCCCGCCATCCTGAAACGAAAACTCGGACCCAGCCAAACCAGATTGCGCAAATTCCTGCGCCAGCAGATCGGCATTTCGACGGAGCAGATCGAGGGTTTCTGGCCTATCCGCGATCACTGTCATTGAGATAAGTCCGGTATCCATCTGCGAAAGAACCATCCTGACGCGCCCAAGTTCGGGCGGGTCGAGGGCAATCTCGGTCACCTGATCATGCGTGATTTGGGTGCCGTTTGGCATAACGGCTGAAACGATCTGAGACATGATCTGCGTAGGCGGGGCGGCCGTGACAGTCGGGGCCGATGGAGTGGTAACTGAACCTGCCTGAGAGACAGGTCCAAACATCAAATCTGGCGTATCCTCGCGCGCGGCGATTGCCAAATCTGGCTGATGCAGAAGCGCGGGGTGAAGCGTGGTGGGGCGCTCAACCTGTGTCATTGAGGCCTCGGGCAGTTGAACGGTGCTCGGAGCTTTGGTGCTGGTTTCGGCTTCTGAAAAACCCACGTGAGGGGGGAGTTCGCGGTGCCGTATTTCAGGGCCGTGATCCCGCTGAGCCGCGGCTTTTAGGTCAAGCCTCGGGGTGGGCTTTTCCACCTGTGGTAGCAGCGAGGCGCGAGTTTTTTGCTCGGGGGATTGTGTCTTGGTTGGTGCGTCAACTGGCACAGATTGCCGTGGATAGGCGCTGAGAGGTGGTGCTGGCTCAAGTCGGATATATGAGACAATTTTCTGTGTCTGTGTCTGTGTCTGTGTCTGTGTCTGTGTCTGTGTCTGTGTCTGTGTCTGTGTTGGCTCAGTAGTTGCACTGGTAGGCGCTTGTTTTGGGAGCACTGCTACAAAGACTCCTCTGTTTTCTACTTGTATTGGCGAAAAGGCGTTCGTTTGCGCCTTATCATCGATAGGGGCTTGGCCTTTACTATGCGTGACTGGCTCATTGTGATGAGGCTCGGGGTTGTAGTGAAGACGAGGCTTTTCAAGCGATGGCGTCAGTTCAACATCTTCCATCCGAGCCTGTGCTCCCGGCGTAGTGGGGATGCCTTTCACTGGCGTTTCAATCACACTCTCACTTTGCGGCCGCGTGAACGAAACGCTGGGGTTGATTACAGAAACTTCCGCCCTTGGTGCTACCTCAATTGGTGGCAAAGGTTGCGCGCTGCCAGTGGGTATGGGCGCTTCATCCCGCTTTTGAGAACCTTCCATTGGTATTCGCGCGCTAAGCTCAGGCGCTGTCGGTTCGGCCGCCTTGGTCATGATGAGGCGGGCGTCGCTCCCCTGGGGAGGTGCCAGCCTTGCAACCTCCTGCTTGGGCAATTCGCGAAGCACAGGTTGCGTCACCTCCGGTTCACGGCCCATTCCATTCGCAGGCAGATCGCTGCCGCCTTCTGGTGGGGGAGGGGGTGTGTTGATCGAACTGCCAAAACTTATTGGGGGCTGTTCAATCGCCATTTGCGGGATATCGGGCAGCGTTAGCGGGCCCTCATCAAGGGGCAGCGCGGCGTCTTCAAAAAGCGCCAAAAACTCGGAACTTCCTTCACCAGCCTCAAGGTTTTCAGGTTCGGAAACCTGATGCTCGTTGAGCATGGCGCTGAGCATTTGAATTGGGACCATGTCCTGCCTCTGTCATCCAAGACCTTCTGTCTCGCTGCAGCACAATTCCATCGACGCCTTACCAAATCTTTACTCTGTGCCGCGATGATCGGGAAAGTTGCTTCGAATTGAAGGCATTTGAGGATGGATGTGGATCAAATTGCGCCGCCGCGGGTTTCGGCAGGCCATGATGTGGAGCGTATGCGCGAAGTTGCCCGAGAGCTTGAGGCAACCTTTCTGGCCGAGATGCTCAAACAAGCCCGTTTCGGTGAGGCGCGGGGCGCCTTCGGGGGCGGTGAGGGGGAGGAGCAGTTTTCATCTATGCTACGGATGGAGCATGCCCGCGCCCTGACCGAGCGTGGGGGGATTGGTTTGGCTGAAACGATTTTCAGGTCGCTCCTGCAACGCGCGGAGGCACAGCAATGATCGCGCTGCGACCAATTGATCGGCTTTTGCAAAAGCTGGACGGCCAGAGAGAGGCCCTGCTCGCGGGCGATCTAGCGGCGGCTACTGCCGATATGGACGGGTTTGAAAAACTTATGCGCATGCTGAACAAGTCCGAAGTTGGATCAGATGCGTTGCAACGCGTGCGTGAGGCGGCAAAGCGAAACGAAACCCTTTTAGCCGCCGCGCGTGCCGGGGTGATGGCCGCCAGAAATATCCTGCGCCCCGAAAAGGTTGCGGGGTTTCGCAGCTATACAGCGCAAGGCAAATCAGACGTGATCGGCGGCGCGCATTCCAAACTGGAAAAACGCAGCTAAAACGCAGCGCGTTAAAATCCGAAGCAAACTCGTTTCAAATGCTCTCGAAAAGAGGTTTTTTCTTAGCGAGTTATTAGAGCTTTCATCCCAGTTTCACCCCTGCACCGAGGGGTGGCGTGTTCGGCGAATTTCTCCGGATACAGGCGTCAGAATGGCGTAGAGCCTTGCTGCTTTGCGAGGCCCTTACACGACGCAAACAGGCGTCAAAACGGATGAAAGGAAGGGCGACATGGCGACTTTCCAAGCGCCACCGTGATGGCCACCGCCTGCCACAACCTTCTTGCGTTTGATGATAATCGGGCGTGTGCTGTTATCGGCCATCCTGCCTGCCTCGTGACTCGTCGCAAGCGGTGTACAGGCCGAGGGTGAATAGGCGTTTAACGAAACGGGTGAGACATTTTAGTACAATAGGACGAAGGCTGTTGAATTTTTGTTGCGCTGCAAGTGCAAAAGACTTACACCCTTCCTGACCCAAATTTAGGAGGCAATCCATGCCCCGTGACATCGAATCAATGCCCGATAGCGCTGTAATCCTGCCTGATCTTCTGGCGCTTACCAGTGCCTCCGTTCCACCTGCCGAGGCGCTTTTGACCCTTGCCACGGATGCCGTACGCAGTCTGGTTTGCGTCGATGGAAAAGTCTCGGGCGCCTTGATTGAAGAACATCAGATGGCCGCGCATGGCTTGGCTTGGATCGCAACTTACGTTGAATCCCTGCGCCAGATGCAGGGATGGGCCGAGCGGCTTCAGGCGGAGGGTAAATTCGGCGAGGTGGAACAACTGCTCCACCAGATCGCTTTTGGTGAATATCTCTGGCAGCTCTATGGTGGCATTCCGATCAGCCAAGGGGAAATGCTGCGCCTGCAAGATTTGGGGCTGAGCCAGCAAGACCAGAATGTCTTGATGACACCTGAAGTGATGGAGCTGACGCAAAAGGCAAATACCCAAGCGGGACGCAGCCGTTTGGTTGAGTTGATGCAGGAGCGCGCGGCTGAAAATACGGTCGGGGCCTCGGGCCTTGATGATGAGCTGGAGATGATCCGCGAGCAATTCCGCCGCTATGCCATCGAAAAGGTCGAGCCTTTCGCCCATGACTGGCATCTCAAGGATGAACTCATCCCGATGGACGTCATCGAGGAATTGGCCGAGCTTGGCGTCTTTGGCCTGACCATCCCCGAGGAATATGGCGGCTTTGGCCTGTCGAAAGCATCGATGTGCGTGGTCTCGGAAGAATTATCGCGCGGGTATATCGGGGTCGGCTCGCTGGGGACGCGTTCCGAGATTGCTGCGGAATTGATCATTGCAGGCGGTACCGAGGAACAAAAACAGCATTGGCTACCGGCGCTCGCGTCAGGGGAAAAGCTGCCAACGGCGGTGTTCACAGAACCCAATACCGGCTCAGACCTTGGCAGCTTGCGTACCCGCGCGGTCAAGGACGCGCAGGGCGATTACAAGGTGACGGGTAACAAAACTTGGATCACCCACGCCTCGCGTACCCATGTGATGACGCTGCTGGCGCGCACGGACCCCGACAGCAGCGATTATCGCGGCTTGTCGATGTTCCTTGCTGAAAAGACACCAGGCGATGATGCAAACCCCTTCCCCACTGAGGGTATGACAGGTGGCGAGATCGAGGTTTTGGGGTATCGCGGGATGAAGGAATACGAGCTTGGCTTTGATAACTTCCACGTCAAAGGCGAGAACCTTTTGGGGAGCGAAGAAGGGCAGGGCTTCAAGCAATTGATGCAGACATTCGAATCGGCGCGTATCCAGACAGCGGCCCGTGCAATCGGTGTTGCGCAATCTGCTTTGGATGTGTCGATGCAATACGCCCAAGACCGCAAGCAATTCGGCAAATCGCTGATCGATTTCCCGCGCGTCTCGGGGAAACTGGCGATGATGGCGGTCGAGATCATGATCGCCCGCCAGCTCACCTATTTCTCGGCACGGGAAAAGGATAATGACCGCCGCTGCGATCTGGAAGCAGGCATGGCCAAGCTCTTGGGCGCGCGGGTGGCATGGGCTGCCGCGGATAATGGTCTGCAAATTCATGGTGGTAATGGCTTCGCGCTTGAATACAAGATCAGCCGTATCCTGTGTGATGCACGCATCCTGAATATTTTCGAGGGTGCCGCCGAAATTCAGGCTCAGGTTATCGCGCGCCGTTTGCTCGGCTAAACGCCATGGCCTGCGCCGCGAGCCTTTGAAAGGGCTGCTTATGCGTAAACTGGCCATGGCCTTGGGCCTGACAGCAGTGAGCTTGGTTTCGGGGTGCCAGACGGCCCCCGCAACGCCAACGGGTGTCTGGTATCTGACCGGCATGGGCGAAGGCGATGCGCCACGCGGCGTAACCCTCGAGATCGCGCCTGACCTGAGTTTTTCGGGGCAGGCGCCTTGCAATACCTATCGTGGCCAAGCCAGCCTTGAAGGCGATACCTTTTCCATTGGGCCGATCATGGCGACACGGATGGCCTGTGAGGATCTTGATGCCGAGGTGATGTATCTGACCTATCTGGGCGCGGTGCAAGCGGTCGCCACAGATGGGGACAGGCTGTTGCTGACAACCGCGCAGGGCGTTTTGTTGAGCTTCACCCGCTAATCCCGCGCGCCACAAGATCCACGAGGCGGGTCCGCGCCGAGGGGATCGTCTTTTCACCCAAAGCGGGTGCGACGCGGGTATCAAGGAAATGTCCTGTCAGGCGCAAGCCAGCGGCAAGCTCCTGCGGGCTTGCAGGCCCTGTGCCTTGCAGGAATTTGGGCAAGGGAAGCAGCCTGTCTTTCCATTCGCCAGCCGCGTGCTGCGCAACGGCGCGGCCTGTTCTTGGCGAGACGAAGGCCAAATCCTGAGTTGCTCCACTGACGGCGCATTGGCTCAGATCTAGGCCGAAGCCCAATTCCTCCAGCAAGGCGACTTCCCATGTCACATAGGCCTCGGCCCAATGCGATGCGCCAAGCCCGTCCAGCAGCGCGATAGAGCGCGCATATAGGGCGGGGTGCGCCTCTCGTTCGGGCAAGGCGAAACTCAACAGCGCGCACACCGCGTTTAGCCCCGCCAAGGCAAACCTGTCATCCATGATATCAGCCGCGCGGCCCTTCTTCGGCTCGACCGTGAAGCTGCCCAGATGTTCCGACAGTCTTGCGCGCCAAGTTGCATCAAGTTGCGCGCCGGTTTGAAGATGGGGTGCCATTTTGCGCGAGGCCCCGCCCCTTACGACGCCTGCGTAGCGGCCATGCTCGGCCGTAAAAACTTCGATGATGGCAGCGCTTTCTCCATGCCGTCGCACAGAGAGCAGCACCGCCTCTGACCGCCATTCCATGCGTTACTTTCCCTGTTGCCCGCACCGTTGTCCATCCGATCACGGCATGGCAAGCTGTGATCATGAGGAATGCGGTTGAACATTCGGCCCTGATCATGCGGGCATGTGCTGCTGCGGTTGCTCTATTCGGCCAATGTGCAAAGCAGGTGTCTGTTCGAAAGGGTATATGCTTGTGATTTAACGGGTCCGAGTATCGATGGCGGGGTGACAGTATTTCTCAGTATGATATTTATGGCATGTGTCACCATTGTAATAGGTATCGGTTTTATTCTGCTCAGTCGGTTCGCAAATCTGCGGGCTTGACGCGAGTTTTAAAATTTCGGGATCCAAAAACGGGTCTTGCGGACGGGTGTTATCCATGGGTGCGAGATGAGTTTAGGGCGTGATCAGGCCTCGGTGGACGAGGCGGCTTCAGAGATCGAATATTATATGCAGAACCTCCCGCTTGCGGGGCGGGCTTCTGCTGCATTGCTGGCTTTGATTTCTTGCATAGTGATCTGTTTGCTGTGCCTTGCTGCTTATTACATGGACCCAATCAGCTATGTGGATGCTATTTGGGAAGGGTTTCGGCAAATGGCGGTGATTGGCGCTGCCCTTCTGGCGATCACCCTATTCACGGTGGCCATTACAGGGCGTCTGAGCAAGGCCAATCACGTGATCCTCGCCTCGCATTTGACGGCCCTCGTGATGATGTCCCTGATCTACCATTTCTACTATGCCAATCAGGGGGGGGTCTTTTTTACCGAGATCATCGGCTACCAGTTGATCCACACCCTCTTGGTCTTGCTGTTGTTTCTCTGGTGGGCGGCTTTCGCCTCGGTGCGAGCGCTCGAGTATTGGGATATTCCCGCACTTGGCCTATGGCCTGCAATCTATCTTGCCTATCTGATGTGGCGAGGCTCTCTGGATGGTGGGTATATCTACCCGTTCCTCGACCCTACCCTTTTGGGGCGTGAGGTGGTCGCCTTGGTCATGATTGCAACGGTGCTTGGGTATTGCGTGGTGGCGGGATTTATTGTGCTGCTGACGCGGTTCTTGGCGCGGTGACGACCCGCTCCAACACAGGGGGCGAACGGCCTCAGCTCAGCCCTGTTTCATCCAAAAGATGCCGCCCCGCGCGATCCTCGACCTCGATCACCCAGATATCGGGGTCAAAGCTTTTCTGGCGTTCAATAGTCTGATCGACCCCTGTTTCCGCGCCATCGTTCAGCACGACCCATGCCCGTTCCCCTGAGAGCAAATCAAAGCTGCGCTGGAACAGTTTTGCATCCCCATCAAGTGTATTGAGTTTGATCAAAACGGCCCCTGCCGTGGTGTCACCTTTGGATGTCACGAAGGCAGGGATGTCGGCCAGCCTGAGGCGGCGCAGATAGGCATGGACCCAGAATTCGGTTGCAAGCCTCGGCTCGCTCATGCGCCATCCTTGAAATTGAGGCCCATCTCGGAATAGCGCTCGGCCTCATCCAGCCAATTGGGGCGGACTTTGACCTGTAGGAACAAATGCACCTTGCGGCCCAAGAACTCCTCCAATTCCTCGCGTGAGGCTTTGGACACGCCCTTGATCGTCTCGCCACCTTTGCCAAGCAGGATGCCCTTATGGCCATCGCGCGCGACATAGATGATCTGGTCGATCCGCGCCGACCCGTCCTTGCGCTCTTCCCAGCTTTCCGTCTCGACGGTCAATTGGTAGGGCAGTTCCTGATGCAGGCGCAGGGTCAGTTTCTCGCGGGTCATCTCGGCGGCGATCATCCGCATGGGTAGATCGGCGATCTGATCCTCGGGGTAGAGCCACGGGCCTTCAGGCATGGCCTCGGCCAGCCAATGGCGCAGGTCATCCACGCCATAGCCACGCTCAGCCGAGATGATGAAGGTCTTCTCGAAAGGATAGGCCTCATTCATCTGCTCGGTCAGGGCCAGCAATGTCTCAGCCTCGACCTTATCCAGCTTGTTGATGGCCAGTGCCACGCGGCGGCCCTCGGACCTTTCCAGCAGCCCGTCAAGAATGGCGGTGACCCCATCGGTCTTGCCACGATGTGCTTCGATCAAAAGAACCACAACATCGGCATCGGCAGCCCCCGACCAAGCGGCGGCCACCATGGCGCGGTCCAACCTGCGGCGCGGGCGAAACAGGCCGGGCGTATCCACGAAAACGATCTGGCTTTCGCCTTCCATGGCGACACCACGGATGCGCGCCCGCGTGGTTTGCACCTTATGCGTCACAATCGAGACCTTCGCCCCCACCATACGGTTGAGCAAGGTCGATTTGCCTGCATTTGGCTCTCCGATGAGAGCAGCGAAACCAGCGCGGGTTGTCATATGGTGTGCGATCCTCATAGCCACGGGGGCTGTGTTGCGATTGGGGCCTAGTAGCCGAAAGCAATGGCAATGACCACAAGTCTTGCTTGCGTGATGTAGCGCAAAAGCGGTATGGCGGCAAAACCAAACAACGAAGGGGAAAGCCATGACGGCGCAAATATTCATCGACGGCGAAGTTGGAACGACGGGTCTTCAGATCCGCGCCCGCCTTCAGGGCCGCGATGACCTGCGCCTGATCTCGCTTCCCGAAGATCGCCGCAAGAACCTTGATGCAAGGCTGGAAGCGGCTGAAGCGGCTGATGTGGCCATCTTGTGCCTGCCGGATGATAGCGTGCGTGAAATCACGCCTGAACTGGCCAAGCTGGGAACGCGGGTGATTGATCCGTCCTCGGCACATCGGGTTGCCCCCGATTGGAGTTATGGGTTTCCCGAGATATCGGCCCAACTACGGGCTGATATTGCCGAAGCGCAATTTGTCTCGAATCCCGGATGCTACCCGACGGGGGCTATCGCCTTGATCAAGCCTTTGATTGATGCGGGCCTGATCGCGGCGGATGATGCGCTCTGCGTAAATGCTGTCAGCGGGTATACAGGTGGCGGTAAAGCCCTGATCGCCGAGTTTGAAAATGGCGATGCCAGTGGCGTGTTCGTCTATGGCACGGGCCAGAACCACAAACACTTGCCCGAGCTAAAGCTGCGGTCGGGCTTGAGCAAAGCGCCGATCTTTGTGCCATCGGTCGGGCAATATGCCCAAGGCATGATCGTGCAAATCCCGCTGCATCGTGAAGCAGGGTTCGCACAAGCCGCGTTCAAGGCGCTTGAGGCGCATTATGACGGGTCGAATTTTGTGAAAGCTGTGCCGCGCGAAAGCATGGGTGCACGGATTGATCCACGGCGTCTGAATGACACCAACCGCTTGGAAGTGACGGTCGATAGCAATGCCGATGGCAGCGCCACTGTGCTGATCGCGGTTTTGGATAATCTGGGCAAAGGCGCCTCGGGCGCGGCTGTCCAGAACCTCAACATCATGTTGGGCTTGGACGAAACCCTGTCTCTGTAAATCCAAATGGCCCGTGACCCTTTCCTAGGGGCGCGGGCTTATTTGTCTTTGAGCTGTTCCAGAAGGCCGCGCGCAGCGGCTTGTTCCGCCATCCGCTTGACCTTGCCTTCTGCACGGGCTGTTTCACCCGTTTGCAAGGCCACCTGAACCGTGAAGATCGGTGCATGATCGGGGCCTGAGCGCGAGATTTCGGAATAGATTGGCGGGGTCTGGCCGCGCGCCTGCGCCCATTCCTGAAGCGATGTCTTGGCGTCGCGCGCATCGTCTTGGACATTGGCAACGCGGTTCTGCCAAAGGGTCTGGACCAAGCTGCGCGCCACTTCAAAACCTGCATCCAGATAGACGGCGGCAATCACGGCCTCCATTGCATCCCCCAGCAGCGCTTCCTTGCGGCGGCCACCCGTGACCATCTCGGATTTGCCAAGCTTCAGCACCGATCCGAGATCAATATCGCGTGCGACATCGGCACAGGTTTCCTTGCGCACCAGAGCGTTGAAACGCGGGGCCAATTGGCCTTCTTTGGCAGCGGTATCTTGGGCCAGCACGGCTTCGGCAATCACAAGGCCAAGCACGCGGTCGCCCAGAAATTCCAGCCGTTGATTATCGGGCCGCGTCTCGGACGACAGCGAGGAATGGGTCAGGGCGCGCACCAGCAAAGCGGGGTCGGAAAACTCATGTCCCAACCGCTCGGAAAAGGCCTTTAATTCACGCGCCAGTTTCAATCGATCGCCCTGAAGAAACGGTCTGCACGCCATGTCCAGAAATAGATCATACGCTCACCCGCCGAAGAGAACATGACCCGATCGGCGCGACCAATGATATTCTCGGACGGCACGAAACCGACACCCCCGATGGAGCGCGGGAAGCGGCTGTCTTGCGAGTTGTCGCGATTATCACCCATCACAAAGAAATGCCCCTCGGGGACCCTGAATTCCTGTGTGTTATCGGCAAAGGCATTGTCATCGATATTGAGGATCGAATGGGTCACGCCATTGGGCAATGTCTCGATGAAACGCTCTTTCTCGCATTCGCCGCCCTCGCCCACGGGCGCATTGGTGCAGCGCGGCATATGCCCCATCGGGCCTTGCGATGCGAAATCCTCGATAAAGGGGGCTGTGGGCTCCTGCGTGGCGGCTTCGCCATTGATATAGACCACACCATCGCGCAGTTGGATCACATCACCAGGCAGGCCCATGACGCGTTTTATGAAGTCGGAATTATTCGTCGGATGGCGGAAGACCACCACATCGCCCAATTCAGGCTCGGAGCCAAAAATCCGTCCTGAGATAGGGCAGGCGGCAAAGGGGCAGGAAAACCGCGAATAGCCATAGGCCATCTTGTTCACAAAAAGGAAATCGCCAATCAGCAATGTATCCTTCATGGAGCCAGAGGGAATCCAGAAGGGCTGGAAGAACAAGGTGCGAAACACACCCGCAATCAGCAAAGCATAGACGACGGTTTTAACAGTTTCCCAGAAACCGTCCTTTTTAGCAGCGGGTTTTGCCATTCATCTTGCCTCTTTGATACGGGGCTTCAAAAGTTGAGGAGTTCATGGGCCGCGCGGCGGGGCGAGTCAAGCAAGCGGTCGTGTTGGAGGCTTGGCCATGTCTGGCAAAGCCTCCAATTCGCCCTCGGGCAGCGCTTCGATCACCACAAAGGCCTGCGCCCAAGGATGATCATCGGTGAGGGTTACATGGATGACGGTTTCATAGCCTTCTGGCGTCATCTCCTTCAGCCGTTCCTGCGCCCATCCCGAGACATGCATAACGGGCTGGCCTGTGCGAAGATTGGTCACAGCCATATCCCGCCACGCGATCCCCATGCGCAAACCTGTGCCAAGCGCCTTGGAGCAGGCCTCCTTGGCGGCCCATCTTTTGGCGTAGACTGCGGCGGGGTCGGTCATGCGTTCGGCGCGCGTCTGCTCGGTCTCGGTGAATACGCGGTTGCGGAACCTGTCGCCAAAACGATCAAGCGTTTTCTGGATACGCTCGATATTCGCCAGATCGGTTCCAATTCCGAGGATCATTCAAATCGCCTTATCGTCAAATCGGCCCGCAAATGGATGGCTCATCCACGTGCGGCATCCATACAGCGCCGCATCTCGGCCAAGGCCGCAGGCAGGCCCAGAAAAACCGCCTCACCAATCAGGAAATGCCCGATATTGAGCTCCATCACCTCGGGCAGTGCCGCGATTGGCGCGAGGTTATCATAGCTCAAACCATGGCCCATATGGATTTCCAATCCCAACTCAGCCCCCAGTTTCGCGCCAGCCACAAGACGCTCCAATTCGGCGTCGCGTTCGGCGGTTTTGCCCTCGGCATGGAAATCACAATAGGCGCCTGTGTGCAGTTCGATCACAGGCGCACCGATGCGGGCCGAAGCCTCGATCTGCGCGGGATCGGGGGCGATGAACATGGAGACCCGAATGCCCGCCTCCCTGAGGGGAAGAATGAAATCGGTCAAGCGGTTCTGATCCGCAGCAACTTCCAAGCCGCCCTCGGTCGTGCGTTCCTCGCGCCGCTCGGGCACGATACAGGCCGCATGGGGTTTGTGATCAAGGGCAATGCGTTGCATTTCATCGGTGGCGGCCATCTCGAAATTCAGCGGGATGGTGATGGCCTCCATGATCGCGGCAATATCAGCGTCGCGGATATGGCGGCGATCCTCGCGCAGATGGGCCGTGATGCCGTCAGCGCCCGATTGCTCGGCCAGACGCGCCGCGCGGACGGGATCGGGCAGGGCACCTCCGCGCGCATTGCGCAAGGTGGCCACATGGTCAATATTTACGCCAAGTCTCAATCGGTTGGTCATCGTCATCCGCTTTCGGTTGTCCCAGGTCAGAACCTAGTGGTTTGTGCCCGAGGCGCCAGCCTGTTCCCGCATCTTTCTGATCTTCTTTTGCATCCGTGCGACGCGGCGCTTTTGATAGGCGCGAATGACGGGAACACTCAGATAGTAGCAAATGATGCCGCAAATAACGCCGGGAATGATGCCACCGACCATCCATGGGAAAAACACATCATCATAGAAGATATGCAACTCGTCCCAATGCGCGCGCTCATGGGTGAAAACCGCTTGGATATTGTGCCAAAGATCCCCTAAAGCGCCGCCAAATTTATGGAAAAGCCCGTCCTCCACGCGCCCGCGCATTTCAGTGCCAAGCATGAAATGGCCGAACTCAAGCGAGACCAGTGCGATTGGAACATAGGTCAGCGGGTTGCCGACAAAGGTGCCTATGAGGGCTGCAAGGATGTTGCCGCGCACCATCTTGGCCAGCACCGCGGCGACGACAAAGTGAATCCCGAAGAAGGGTGTGAAAGACGTAAAAGCGCCCACAAATATCCCGCGTGCAATGCTTTCGGGGGTTCCGGGCAAACGGCTGAGCCGATGTTGGACATATTGGAAGGCACGGGTCCAACCACCGCGCGGATAGACCCACTCGGTTAGAATACGGGCCCAAGGGCGTTGATCCCTACGTTTGAACACTTCGACTAATCCTGCCCTCTCTTGGCGGGTGAGGGTCAGGGTCTTCTATCGAGATCCTGATACCGCTCCATCTTGGCAACATCACTATCGGCTTCGATTGCCATCATCACAGAATGCAGATGTTCTGCATCCCGCACATCTACATCAATCAGAAGGCGGAAGAAGTCCGGTTTGCGATCCATGAAATGCAGGTCCGAGATATTGGCATTTTGCTCGCCAATCAATGTGCAGATACGACCGAGCACTCCATTATCGTTAGATATCGTAACGTTAATGGTCACATTATGCACCGCGGCGTGGCGGCCTTCGGTCCAGTGCAGGTCAATCCAGCGTTCGGGTTGGTCGTCAAACTCGGCCAAGGCCTCGCAATCAATGGCATGCAGAACAGGCCCGCGGCCACGATAGGTGATGCCGACCATCCGTTCGCCCGGAACAGCTTGGCAGCATTGCGCGCGGTTCACCTGTGCGCCAGGCGGCAGGCCGATCACGGCGCGGCGGGCCTCGACCTCGGTTTCTTCGTTAGCCGAGACCAGCTCGGGGTAAAGCTTCGCGACCATGTCCCGCGCGGAAATTTCGGCCGATCCGATCCGGGCTAGCACTTCGGTCCCGTCGGGTAGGCCAAGGGCTTTTGCGACCGTATCCAAAGCTTTTGGGGTCGCTTTCTTGTTCACATGTTCAAAGGCCACGCGGGCAAGCTCTTGCCCCAGTTTCACATAACGCCCGCGATCTTCTTCGCGCAGATTTCTGCGAATGGCGGCCTTGGCGCGCCCTGTGACCACGATATCAATCCAAGTGGCTTGCGGGCTTTGACCATCGGCAGTGGCGATCTCGACCGATTGGCCGTTTTTCAACCTAGTCCAAAGCGGCACGCGAATGCCATCGACCTTTGCGCCGACGCAGGAATGCCCGATGCGCGTGTGGATCGAATAGGCAAAATCAAGCGGCGTCGCCCCTTTTGGCAGCTTCACCACATCGCCCTTGGGCGTGAAGCAGAACACCTGATCCGAATACATTTCGAGCTTCACATGTTCGAGGAACTCATCATGATCCTCGGCCATCTCGAAACGTTCATTCAGCGTCGAGAGCCATTTCGCAGGGTCAACAGCAAAGGGGTTCTCGCTGCGCACGCCATCGCGGTAGGACCAATGCGCGGCCACGCCTGCCTCGGCCACTTCATGCATTTGCTTGGTGCGGATCTGGATTTCCACGCGCTTGCCATCGCGGCCCGAAACGGTCGTATGGATCGAGCGGTAGCCGTTCGATTTTGGCTGGCTGATGTAATCCTTGAACCGCCCCGGAACCGAGCGCCATCTTTGATGCACCGCGCCAAGCACCACATAGCAGGCATCATCGCTATCCACGATCACACGGAAGCCGTAGATATCGGAGAGGCGTGAAAAGGCGAGGTCTTTTTCCTGCATTTTGCGCCAGATCGAGAACGGCTTTTTCGCGCGCCCAAAGACCGAGCCCGTAACGCTATGCTTTTCCATCACCGCTTCGATATCATCGGTGATCTTACTGATCACATCGCCCGATTCCTTTTGCAGCGATACAAAGCGGCGCATGATCGAGCTACGCGCCTCGGGATTGAGCACCTGAAAGGATAGGTCCTCCAATTCCTCACGCATCCATTGCATACCCATGCGACCCGCCAGAGGCGCGAAGATATCCATGGTCTCATGCGCTTTGACGACCTGTTTTTCGGGGCGCATATGCTTGATCGTGCGCATATTGTGCAGCCGGTCCGCCAGCTTCACGAGGATAACGCGCAAATCCTTGGACATGGCCATGAAGAGTTTGCGGAAATTCTCGGCCTGTTTGGTCTCGCGGCTGGAGAGCTGCAGATTGGTCAGCTTGGTCACGCCATCCACCAGTTCGGCCACATCTTCGCCAAACAACTCCGTCAGCTCGGAATAGGTGCCTTTGGTGTCTTCGATCGTATCATGAAGAAGCGCCGTTGCGATGGTTGCATCATCAAGGCGCATCTCGGTCAGGATGGCGGCAACGGCCACGGGATGGGTGAAATAGGGCTCGCCCGAATGGCGTTTCTGCCCTTTATGCATCCGCGACGCATAATCATAGGCGCCCCGAAGGAGCGCCTCGTTACATTTTGGATTGTAGTTGCGGACAAGGTTAATCAGGTCTTCGGCGTCTAGAGTGCCAAGCCGATCTGATCGGTTCCCGTCCATCAAAGCCCTATGTCAGCTTTGACCCTGCGCTTCCATAAGGGCGCGCAGCATCTGCTCTTCGGACATATCGTCCTGAGCGGGGCGATCCTGCTCGACGCCTTGGAGAAGAGCCATTGCATCTTCTTCAGGCTCGTCGACCTCGATCTGGGTCTGATGGGATTCGATGAAGCGCTCACGCAACTCATCGGCAGTCTGTGTCTCATCCGCGATTTCACGCAGGGCAACAACAGGGTTCTTGTCGTTGTCACGGTCGATCGTCAGTTGCGAACCAGCTGTAATCTCGCGTGCACGATGTGCAGCAAGCATTACCAGTTCAAACCGGTTCGGTACCTTATCAACGCAATCTTCAACGGTCACGCGGGCCATTTGGATACTCCGAAATCATTGTCGGGAGGAAACTCAAGCCCCGTACCTAGCCCTCAAGTGCCGGAAACACAAGGGCAGAAAGCCCTATTTTCAGGCGGAAAGCGGTACAATGCCGTCCAATTCCTGCGGGGCAAGTTCGGCCAGCATTTCCGAAACCGTCTTTTCAAGGACAGGATGGCGCCAGTCGGGCGCGACATCGGCCAGCGGCATCAAAACAAATCCCCGCTCGGACAGGCGCGGATGGGGAAGGATCAATTGCTCGGGCGCGGTTTGTGCGGCCTCATCCACGCTCAACCCGTGCCACGCCTGCCATGTCGCGAGATCGGGCAGGACCTGATCCTCAATCGCTATCAAATCAAGGTCCAGACCGCGTGCGGCCCATCTTGTTAACCTATCTCTGCCAAACTCCGATTCGATGTCATGGAGGATCGTGAGGATTTTTTGCGCAGGGGCGCTTCCTTCCAGTTTCAGCGCGGCATTCACGAAATCAGGGCCGGACCCTTTCGGAAATGCAGGCGTCCTAAAGAAACGGCTTTCAACTTTAGGGATTTGGATTCTTTCGGAAATCTGGCTGATCGCGGCATGCAAAACCTCAGAAGGTCCCTGTTCACCAACGGGCAGATTGGACCCCAATGCGATCAGTATCATTCAATTTTTCCGATATCTTTCGAACACTTGCGCATGTTGAGTGATCACCTATTTTTGTCAGCATTGTCGATCGTAGGTTTATCTGAAGAAATTCTTATCCCCATTCACGATAGGCACAAACACTCACAGGACGATTAATTATGTTTTACAGAGACGAACGGCTCGCGCTGTTCATTGATGGCTCGAATTTATATGCCGCCGCCAAAGCACTCGCTTTCGACATTGACTACAAGTTGTTGCGGCAGGAATTCATGCAGCGCGGCAAGTTGTTGCGGGCGTTTTACTACACCGCTCTTCTTGAAAATGACGACTATTCGCCGATCCGCCCTTTGGTGGATTGGTTGAATTATAACGGCTTCACCATGGTGACCAAGCCAGCCAAAGAATTTACCGATAGCCAGGGTCGCCGCAAGGTGAAGGGAAACATGGATATCGAACTGGCTGTAGATGCGATGGAAACCGCCGAGCATGTGGATCACATTGTGTTGTTTTCGGGCGATGGTGATTTTCGTCCGCTAGTCGAAGCGATCCAGCGCAAAGGCGTGCGGGTCTCGGTTGTGTCCACGATCCGGTCAAACCCGCCAATGATTGCGGATGATCTGCGTCGCCAAGCCGATAATTTCATCGAGCTGGATGAACTCAAGGATGTTGTCGGGCGGCCTCCGCGTGACAACCAAGGCGGCGATAATCACGACGGTACCATGGGGCAGCCTAGCTAAATATAGCGATGGCCCGAGACCTGTCTCGGGCCGTTATTTGCCTGTGGGGCTATCGGTCAGGAAACGGGTGATCGTCGCGCCAAGGTCGAGCATGCGAACGGGCTTCGTCAGGAAGGCATCCATGCCATGATCCAGCCCGCGCTGCCTGTCGCCACTGATCGCATCTGCCGTGATGGCGATGATCGGCACGCGCGGCTTGCCGTTTTCTTCTTCCCAAAGACGTAGCTGGCGCGACATCTCGAACCCGTCCATCAGCGGCATTTGGAAATCGGTCAGCACAAAGTCGAATTCCTCGGCTTTCAAAGTGCGCAACCCGTCCTCGCCATTATTGGCGACCTGTGTCTCATAACCAAGCGAATGTAGCTGCGCGACGAGAACGGTCTGGTTCACCTCATTATCTTCCACAACCAAGCCGCGTTTTCGGCTGGCCTTGGCTAATCCTACTTTTTTGACTGCCGCATCCCCGTCAGGGGGTTGGTTGGAGAAGCTATCGATATGCTTGAGTTGGCTTGGAGGCGTGACATGTTCCAAGCCTTCTTTTTTGATCTCGGGCTGCTCGGACAAAATGCTCAAGGCGCTGAAGAATTCGCTCAAGAGCGTTGGCCGCGCGTTGAGAACATAGCGATTGGGCGCAATATGGCCCGAGCGATAGGTGCGCAAATAGGTAAAGGCGAGCAATTTCACTTGCTCAAAGGCGGGATCTTCCTCGATGGCTTTCTGGCTTTTGGGTTCATCCAGCGATGCAAGAAAGATTGAGGCTTTGGGTTGGCTCAGAACGACGTCTCGAAAATCCTCGAAAGTCTCATACCATTCGACCTTTGCCTTGGCGGCGCCAGCATAACTGTCGACACCTTTTTTCCACAGGTCATCCCGCGGCCATGCGTGAATTGTGTAGCCCTCAAGATCGGGGGCGGTTTGGGTTGATTGCGGCAAGATCAGCGGCATCTCAAGACGGATTGTCGTGCCCTTATTCGGTGCGCTTTTAACGTCGATCGTTCCTTGCATATTGTCGACCAACCGTTTGACGATTGTCAGGCCAAGCCCCGTTCCACCGGTCACGCGCGAGGCTTGCTCAGAGGATTGCGAGAAGGGTTCGAACATTTCCTTAAGAAAGCTGTCACTCATGCCGACACCATTGTCGTCAACTTGGATGCAGAAGCTGCTTTGCGAGCTTTTGGTGACCCAGAGAATGACCTCGCCCCTCTCCTGCCCCTCAGCGCGGGCCTTGCTTGAGAACTTGATGGCATTGGACAACAGGTTCAACGTGATCTGACCAAGTCGCCCGCCATCTGTATAGGTGGTTTCGGGTAGGCTGGGGTCGAAATAGAAGCGTAAGATAACGTCCTTCTCATCCGCAAAGCCGCGCATGACTTCCACGACGCTTTCCATCTGGGCCATTAGATTGGTCCGCTTCGGGATGATCTCCAGTTTGCCCGCCTCAATCTTGGAGACATCCAGAACATCATCGATAATCCGCAGCAGCGCAAAGGAGCTCCGTCTTGCCGTTGTCAGCAGGCGGCGTTGCTCATGTGACAGGTCGGTATTGTCGAGGATTTCCATCATGCCAAGGATACCGTTCATCGGCGTCCTGATTTCATGGCTCATGGAGGCGAGGAATTCGGATTTGGCATTATTCGCCTGCACCGCTTCGTTCTTCGATTTGTTCAATTCCGCGTGATAGGCTTCGGTCACATGGCCAAACAACAGCAGTTCCGTCGCGATGATGAGGAAAGTGGTGAAATAGATGGCGTATTTGATCGTTTCTGCCAAATCGGGTGATAAATAGGGCCCGCCGAAGAAATCAGCGCCGAGATACTCGACAGTTAACCAAGTCAGACCTGTCAGCGTCAGCAGTGATAGAATGGGCCTGCGGCCACTGGTGGAGGAAAAAACCAGAAATGGACCTGCAATAATCGTCACATAGAGAAATTCTACATCCGAACCGGCGGGGGCAATGAAGAAGGATGATGTAATCAGGACCCACGCCGAAAAATACCAGATCAGCTTGCCGATGAAGCCATAGCCACGATTTGTCAGCAGATAGGCTGCCACGACGGAGGCGCCTGAAAAGCTGGCAAGTACAATCATCAATGGCTGGCCAATGATGATGCCCCAAACACACCAGACAAAGGCAACTGCAGTCACAATCGAGCAGGCAAACATCAAGGAACGCAGCCGCAGTTCTTCCAGAGGATTATCCTCGGAAGTCTTTGATATGCTTGGCATAAAAGTCTTGGTCATGGGTCGGTTCGTTAGTCCTTTGACGCGCAGATGAAACTATTTGCAATGCTGCGATGCTCTTTGTTCACCAACAGTATCCAAGTGGTCCTTCGCAATTGTTCAAAAGACACAGAAATTACGCGAAAGTTGTTTCTGTGATCATTGCCGTAGCAAGTTAGCGTCCTCAGAGTCGAATTCTAGGATTTTAAAAATAACGTAGGGTCGAAATACGGCGGAAAAATGACGTGAAAATTTTGCCTCCCCCTTATTTTATGGCCTTGGGATATAATCAAAAACAAGGTTTTTCTCGCGCAGTGCCGTGATGCGCTGGACGCTGGGGGCGCAGCTTCGTAATCTGGTGGCAGAACAAGATCGGGTCCTGCCATGTCGAAGCCACCATTAACCATTTTCCTCGCCGCGCCTCGCGGGTTTTGCGCCGGTGTTGATCGGGCAATCAAGATCGTCGAGATGGCCTTGGAGAAATGGGGCGCACCCGTTTTTGTGCGCCACGAGATCGTGCATAACAAATACGTCGTTGATGATTTGCGCGACAAGGGGGCCGTTTTTGTAGAAGAGCTGGATGATTGTCCGCCCGACAGGCCGGTGATCTTTTCCGCCCATGGTGTTCCGAAATCCGTCCCCGCCGAGGCTGCGCGCCGCGAGATGCTTTTCGTGGATGCAACCTGCCCCTTGGTGTCCAAGGTGCATATAGAGGCCGCGCGTCATCATGAGAACGGGCTTCAAATGGTCATGATCGGCCATGAAGGCCATCCCGAAACCATCGGAACGATGGGGCAATTGCCGGAAGGTGAAGTGCTGCTTGTGGAAACGGTTGAGGATGTTGCCACAATCGAGGTGCGCGATCCCGAAAACCTTGCTTTCGTAACGCAGACCACCCTTTCGGTTGATGACACGATTGATATCGTTGCAGCACTGCAAGCGCGGTTTCCCAAGATTGTCGGGCCGCATAAGGAAGATATCTGCTATGCCACAACCAACCGTCAGGAGGCCGTGAAAGCCATGGCGCCAAAGGCGGATGCGATGCTTGTGGTGGGCGCGCCGAACAGTTCCAATTCCAAGCGTCTTGTCGAGGTTGGCGCGCGTGCAGGGTGCAAATATGCGCAACTGGTGCAGCGCGCGAGCGATATTGATTGGCGTGCCTTGGACGGCATTACATCCATGGGAATTACCGCAGGGGCCTCGGCGCCCGAGGTGTTGATCAATGAAGTGATTGATGCCTTCCGTGACCGATATGACGTGAGCATGGAACTGGTGGAAACCGCTGTCGAAAACGTCGAGTTCAAGGTGCCCCGCGTCTTGCGCGAGACCGCTTGAACGCTTTGCCCATGTGCGCCATCGACAAGCCCTTGCTCAAGAGGCCCGCATCGGCCAGAAGCGCGCCATGACGCGCATTCCATTTTCCGCCCTTGCCCTTGGCCTCGCAGGCCTGTTGCCATTTCTTTACGGTGTGGCCACGCTGATCTGGCCCGAGCTTTCCAGCATTGGCCGCATCTGGGCCAATAATTTCGAGGGCGTCTATATCCTGCAGATTTACGGGATCACGATCCTTTGCTTTATGGCGGGCGTGATTTGGGGCTTTGCCGCCAAGGCTGAAGGGCAGGTGATGACAATCGGGCTGGTCCTGTCTGTGCTGCCCGCGCTTTTCGTGTTCTTCTTTGCCTTCTCCAATCCGCAGGCGGGTTTGATGGCGTTGATCTTGGCCTTTATCGGCCTTTTGGCGGTTGATTTCTGGTGCCAAAGCCAAGGCCTTGCGCCTGTTTGGTGGCTGAAGCTGCGCCTCTTGCTCACCGCGATTGTGGTGGCCTGCCTCGGGTTTGGAGTGCTCTATGCCTAAGCTTTACGCCTATACCGATGGGGCTTGCTCCGGCAATCCGGGGCCGGGTGGTTGGGGTGCGCTCTTGCAGGCGAAGGAGGGTGAGGCCGTTGTGAAGGAACGCGCCCTCAAAGGTGGCGAGGCCGATACCACCAACAATCGGATGGAGCTTTTAGCCGCGATCCATGCGCTCGAAGCCCTTGAGCGCCCGTCAAAGCTGACGGTGGTGACCGATAGCGCCTATGTAAAGGGCGGCATCACCTCGTGGTTGTTCAGTTGGAAGAAGAATAACTGGCGCACCTCAACGCGCAAACCTGTCAAAAACGAAGACCTATGGCGCCGCTTGGATGAGGCGGCATCGCGCCATGATGTGACGTGGGAATGGGTCAAGGGCCATGCGGGCCACCCCGAGAATGAGCGCGCCGATGAATTGGCGCGCGAAGGCATGAAGCCGTTCAAGCCATGACGGCCACACTCGCCCTTGATTACGCCTCGGTTCTGGTCTTCGCGCTGACAGGCGCGCTTGTTGCGTCGCGTGCGCAGCTTGATCTGATCGGGTTTTTCTTCATCGCCTGCCTCACGGCGGTCGGCGGCGGCACCTTGCGGGATTTATTGTTGGACCGCGATCCTGTGTTCTGGCTGGCTGATCCCGTGCCTTTGGGTCTGGCTTGCGCGGCAGCGGTCGTTGTCTTCTTTGGCGCGCATCTTCTGGAAAGCCGCTATGCCGTGATCCGCTGGCTTGATGCGGCGGCCTTATCCGTGGCGGTTGCAGCAGGGGTCAGTGTTGCGCGCGAGATGGAACAATCGGCGGCAATCGTGTTGGTGATGGGGGTGGTCACTGGCACCTTCGGCGGCTTGATGCGCGATGTGGTCTGCAATGAGGTGCCCTTGGTCCTCAAACAGGGTGAGCTTTACGTGACGGCCGCCGCCGCGGGCGCGGGTGCGGCCTTGATCGCTGCGGCCGTGACCGACCATGCTTTGGCCCCGATCCTTGCTTGTATCATCGCGACATTTGCCTTGCGCGCAGGCTCACTGGCCTTCGGCTGGAGCCTTCCTGTCTACAAGCCCCATCCACCGCGCACCAAATAGGGCTATTTCCGCCGTTGGTTGCGCCGGCGTGATGCCCATTCTGTGGGGATCAGGACAAGGGCCGCCGAGGCCCCGATGATGGCATCTATGCCCGGAGAGCCGAAGGACAGGTGGAACATCACCCGCGCCATAAAGACGACGATGACAGCGCCAAGCGCAATCAGAACGGAAGGGATGACCCCGTTATGGGTGATCCCCCAACGCTCGAAGAAAAAGCCGATAAAGCCGCCAATCATGAGCGACCCGAAAAACGCGAAGAATCCCATCACTCTTCCCCTAAAATTGAACCCTTGGGCAAAGGCGTCCCGCGCAAGAAATCCTCGCTGGACATGCGGCCTTTGCCTTCGGGTTGCACCTGTGTGATCTCCACTGAGCCTGTGCCGCAGGCAACCGTCAAGCCCGACAAGACACAACCTGCATCGCCTGAGCCAAGGCTAGCGCGGCTGCGCAGCAGTTTAATCCGCCGTCCGTTGATCATGCTCCAAGCGCCTGGAAAGGGCGAAAGCCCCCTGATCTGGCGGTCGATATCACTGGCGTCACGGCTCCAATCAATGCGGGCTTCGGCTTTGTCGATCTTGGCGGCATAGGTCACGCCCGCCTCGGGCTGGGTTTGGGCAGAAAGGGTATCGATCTGCTCCAGCGCCTCGGTGATGGTCTGCGCCCCAAGTGCAGACAGCCTGTCATGCAACTCGCCTGTTGTTTCCTCAGCGCCGATCTCAAGGCGGCGCTCCAGCAAGACGGGGCCAGTATCCAGCCCTGCTTCCATCTGCATAATGCATACGCCCGTTTCGGCATCGCCTGCCATGATCGCCCGATGGATCGGGGCCGCCCCCCGCCAACGGGGCAGAAGCGAGGCGTGGATGTTCAGGCAGCCTTTCGCAGGCGCATCCAGAACCGCTTGTGGCAGGATCAGCCCATAGGCGACCACCACAGCGATATCGGCATTCAAGGCTGCAAACTCTGCCTGTTCTTCGGCCCCCTTGAGGCTGACGGGGTGGCGCACAGGCAGGCCAAGCTCTTCGGCGCGGGCTTGCACGGGTGTGGGCCGATCTTTCTTGCCGCGTCCTGCGGGGCGGGGCGGTTGGCAATAGACGCAGGCAATCTCATGGCCAGCTGCGACCAGCGCATCCAGCACCGGAACCGAAAAATCAGGCGAGCCCATAAACACCACACGCATCGGCCTATCCCCCCAATTTTCGCGCGCGCTTGATCAGCATATCGCTCTTCAGCTTGGACAGATTGTCGATATAGAGCTTGCCATCCAGATGATCGATCTGGTGCTGCACACTGGTGGCCCAAAGCCCGACCAAATCCTTTTCAACCCGCGCGCCCGTCTCATCGGTATAGCCGACAGTCACGGCGCGGGGCCGCATCAGTTTCGCGGAGACACCAGGCAGGTTGGGGCTGGCTTCCTCATGCTCGTGCAATTCGACGCTGGCATGGAGGATTTCAGGGTTGGCCATGCGGATGGCTTTGCCGCGCTCATTGCTGGCATCAACCACGGCCAAGCGCAGCATCACGCCGATCTGCGGGGCAGCCAAACCAACACCGGGCATGGCATCCATGGTCTCAATCATGTCCGTCCAGATGGCGCGGATATCATCAGTGATCTCGCCAACCTGCTCGGCCACGCTCGAGAGCCGTTTGTCGGGGAACATCACGAAGGGTCGTTGCGTCATTGGCCGCCTCCCGAGACGTTCACTCGGACTCGCGCGCCCGCTCGCGTTTGAATTTCTGCATCTTGCGGGTGATCATCTGGCGCTTGAGCGGCTTGAGATAATCGATGAACAACACGCCGTTCAGGTGGTCGATCTCATGCTGGACACAGGTGGCCCATAGCCCGTCAAAGCTGTCTTCCTTGAGGTTCCCATCCCTGTCGAGCCACGAGACGGTGATCTCTTTGGGGCGCTCGACATCTGCATAGACATCGGGAATGGACAGGCAGCCTTCCTCATAGACGTTTTTCTCATCCGAGGAGGCGATGATTTCGGGGTTGAACATGGCCATCGGGCGCGGGGGCGCGCCTTCTTCCTTTTCGCAATCCAGCACGATCAAACGTGTTGAAATACCGATCTGGGGTGCTGCCAAACCAATGCCGGGGGCAAGATACATCGTCTCGAGCATATCATCCGCAAGCACCCGCAATTCGTCTGACATGTCAGCGACGGGATCGGCCAGTTTCTTCAGGCGGGGATCAGGATGGATCAGGATCGGATGTTTCATGGGCGCTGAGATAGGCGATTAGGATCGAACGCGCAACGGCATGGGACAAAGGATCACCATCTTGCACAGCCGCCATGATCAGGAAAGAGTAGCACAGATCAGGTGATCGAAGATCGCGGTGGCGTGGGTAGCGTGCCTTCAGCCGTGATCCCGCGCCGCAGAATTGAGGCATAAGGAAACGAAGATGAGCTTTGATGACATGATTGATCGGCGCGGCACACATTGCGTCAAATGGGACGGGATGGAGGGGCTCTACGGTGTCAGCCCCGACGAAGGCATCGCCATGTGGGTCGCCGATATGGATTTCCGTCCCCCGCAAGTGGTGCAGGATGCACTGCAAAACATGCTGGATCATGGCATTTACGGCTATTTCGGCGATGATTCCAAATATCGAGCCGCCATCGGGTGGTGGATGAAGGAACGCCATGGCTGGAAGATCGAGCCTGAGTGGATTTTCACGACCCATGGTTTGGTGAACGGCACTTCCATGTGCCTTGATGCCTTTACCAAGGAAGGCGATGGCGTGGTTTTGTTCACGCCTGTCTATCACGCCTTTGCCAAGGTGATCCGTGCCTCAAACCGCGATCTGGTCGAATGTGAAATGGCGCTGGTCGACGGGGCCTATGCGCTTGATATCGAGGCATGGGATGCGCAGATGAAGGGGCATGAGACGATGCTGGTCTTCTGCTCTCCGCATAATCCGAGTGGCCGTGTCTGGACCCGCGCTGAATTGGAGGCGGTGGCTGATTTTGCCAAACGTCATGACCTCGTGATTGTCTCGGATGAGATCCATCATGATCTGCTGATGCCAGGCCAAACGCATATCCCTATGGCCCTGATCGAGGGGATCGCGGATCGACTGGTTATGATGACGGCCACCACCAAGACCTTCAATATCGCGGGCAGCCATTCGGGCAATGTAATCATCCCCGATGAAGGGCTGCGCAAGAAATTCGGCGCGCGCATGATGGCTTTGGGCCTGTCGCCCAATTCCTTTGGCCTGTTCATGGCGACCGCCGCCTATAGCCCCGAGGGGGCGGCTTGGGTGGATGAGCTGCGCGCCTATCTGGCCGAGAATGCCCGCATCTTTGACGAAGGCATCAATGCCATTCCTGGCTTGCAGTCGATGCCTTTGCAATCGACCTATCTGGCATGGGTGGATTTCTCGGGCACAGGCATGTCGCGCGATGAATTCACCAATCGTGTCGAGCAAACTGCCAAGATCGCGGCCAATCACGGGCCGACCTTCGGTAAAGGCGGGGACAGCTTCCTGCGCTTCAATATCGCCGCGCCACGGGCTGTGATCGAAGATGCGGTTGCGCGGATGCAAAAGGCCTTTGCGGACCTTCAATAACCGATCAAATGAATTGCGCCGCATCGCAGCACTTGCATGCCGCGGCGCAATATCATATCCGCAACGGAGTGATTAACGAAACTTCCTTGCGTATAGGATTCCCTCATGAGCTTCCGCCTCCAACCCCAACCTGTTGCCCGCCCGAACCGTTGCCAGCTTTTTGGCCCCGGATCGAACACCAAATTGTTCGAGAAGATGGCGGCTTCGGCGGCTGATGTGATCTATCTTGATCTGGAGGATTCGGTTGCCCCCGATGACAAGGCGCAGGCGCGCGCCAATATCATCAAGGCGATTGGTGAGGTGGATTGGGGCAGCAAGACGCTTAGCGTGCGGATCAACGGGCTCGACACGCCTTATTGGTACCGCGATGTGGTTGATCTGCTGGAGCAAGCCTCCGACAGGCTCGACCAGATCATGATCCCCAAAGTGGGCTGCGCGGCGGATGTTTATGCGGTTGATGCCTTGGTCACGGCGATTGAAACCGCCAAGGGCCGCAGCAAGCCCGTCTCCTTCGAGGTGATCATCGAAAGCGCCGCTGGTATCGCCCATGTCGAGGAAATCGCCGCCTCCAGCCCGCGCTTGCAGGCCATGAGCCTTGGTGCGGCTGATTTCGCGGCCAGCATGGGCATGCAGACAACGGGGATCGGTGGCACGCAGGATAATTACTATATGCTGCAGAGCGAGCAGCGCCATTACAGCGATCCGTGGCATTGGGCGCAGACAGCGATTGTTGCGGCTTGCCGCACCCATGGCGTTTTGCCTGTGGATGGGCCATTCGGGGATTTCTCGGATGATGAAGGCTACCGCGCGCAAGCGCGCCGTTCGGCAACACTTGGAATGGTCGGGAAATGGGCGATCCACCCCAAACAGATCGCATTGGCCAATGAAGTCTTCACCCCCTCGGAGGAGGCCGTGGCCGAGGCGCGCGAAATCCTCGCTGCGATGGAAGAGGCCAAGGCCAGCGGTTCGGGGGCCACTGTCTATAAGGGGCGCTTGGTCGATATCGCATCGATCAAACAGGCCGAGGTGATCGTCAAACAATCCGAGATGATTGCAGGCGGTTGATCCCGCTTACAGGTTGTGTTGCATCCTGCGCGCTCCAAGGCCATATAAGCCCAAGGCCCGCGTAAGGATGTGACATGAACTATCTCGACTTCGAAAAACCCCTTGCTGAAATTGAAGGTAAGGCCGAGGAATTGCGGACGCTTGCGCGCCACAATGAAGAGATGGATGTCGAAAGCGAAGCAAAAGCGCTCGACAAGAAGGCCGCGGATATGCTCCGCGATCTCTACAAGTCACTGACACCATGGCGGAAATGCCAAGTTGCGCGCCATCCTGATCGTCCTCATTGCCGGGACTATATCGAGGCGCTTTTCACTGAATATACCCCTCTGGCGGGGGATCGTAACTTTGCCGATGACCATGCTGTCATGGGGGGACTTGCGCGGTTCAACGACCAGCCTGTCGTCGTGATCGGCCATGAAAAAGGCCATGACACCAAAACGCGGATCGAGCGGAATTTCGGCATGGCACGCCCCGAAGGCTACCGCAAAGCGGTACGTCTGATGGATCTGGCCGATCGTTTTGGCCTGCCCGTGATTTCGCTGGTGGATACACCCGGTGCCTATCCCGGGAAGGGCGCGGAAGAACGCGGCCAGTCCGAGGCGATTGCACGCTCGACCGAGAAATGCCTCCAGATCGGCGTGCCTGTGATCAGCATCATCATTGGTGAAGGCGGGTCTGGCGGTGCGGTTGCATTCGCGACCTCGGATAAGCTCGCCATGCTCGAGCATTCGATCTATTCCGTGATCAGCCCTGAGGGCTGCGCCTCGATCTTGTGGAAAGATGCCGAGAAAATGCGCGAGGCGGCGGAAGCCCTTCGCCTGACCGCGCAGGATCTGCAAAAGCTTGGAATTTGCGACCATATCATCAAGGAACCGCTTGGCGGTGCACAGCGTGACCGGAGTGAAGCGATCAAAGCCGTTGGCTCGGCGATTGCTGCGCTTCTGGCGGATATCAAAGCCGATGATAGCGCGGCCCTAGTCGCATCGCGCCGCAAGAAATACCTCGATATGGGATCAAAAGGGTTGGCCGCTTAAGCGGTCACCACATCCGTCCTGCAGCATAGTCGGCATAGGTGAGATCATAGCTCTCGCCATCGAAATCCTCGACCATTTCCTTGAGGAAGTCACCAGCAGTTGGCAGATCGTCGCTGGCGGCGTCCCCGTCCCAAAGGCGTGATCGCATCACCGCTTTGGCGCATTGGAAATAGAGCTCGTTCACGGTGATCACGATCACCGATTTCGGGTGCTTGCCATTCTGCTCAAAGCTTTCCGTCACGCTTGGATCAGCCGAAAGCTTGGCCATGCCATTGACCCTGACCACATTATTTGAACCCGCGACCATGAACATCAAACTGATACGGCCATCGCGCACGATATTGCGCAAGGAATCGATCCGGTTATTGCCGCGCCAATCGGGCATCAGCAGTGTTTTGTTATCCTTAATGCGCACCACTGGCCCGTCATCCCCGCGCGGGCTGCCATCAGACCCCTCAGGGCCTACCGTGGTGACAACGCAAAACCGCGAGGCGTTGATCCAGCGGTGATAAAGCGGGGTGATAATAGTGGCGACCTTCTTGAGGGAATTGGGGACAGGCTTGTCATAAATGGCCTCAAGGCGTGCGATATCTTCAATGAATTCCATCACGCGTCCTTTTTGAATCCGGCCTCTGCCATCAAGGCATCCGATGCTGTTTCTACCGTTTCTTCAAGTTTTGCCATGAAGGCGCCAGTCTCCAAGCCCGGTTCAATCGGATCAAGAAACTCGACCACGGCCAGACCCGGTTTGCGCAACAACCCGTGGCGCGGCCAGAAAACACCCACATTGGTGGCGGCGGGCACGCAGCTTTGGCCGGTTTTCGAATACAGGATCGCCGTGCCGATTTTATAGGGTTTGTCAGCGCCGGGGGCCACGCGTGTGCCTTGCGGGTAGATGATCAATTGACCCGGATCATCGGCCACGCGGTTCACCCCTTCCACCATCTGGACAACAGCCTTGGCTCGCTTGCCGCGATCAACCCGCACACATCGCATGCGGCTGGAATACCACCCAAGCAGGGGTGCAAATCGCAACGAGGCTTTCATGATGAAGCGCGGGCGTTTCACGACCGAGACGATCATGATGATATCGAAAAAGCTCTGATGTTTGGAGGCGATCAGCACCTCGCCTTCGGGGATGGTGCCGCGGATCTCGGATTTGAGGCCAACCATCCATGACGCCAGCCAGCGCACCCATTTGGAATAGGAGATACAGGCGGCAAAGGCCCCATTGGCATTGAGGATCGCCCAAGGCGCATAGGCAATCGCGAAAATCAGCATCGTGACATACATCACGGCGATAAAGGCCAGAGAACGGAGTAGCTGGATCATTGCATCCCTCGCAAGGTTCTATCCGCCGCGGCACGGGTGGCGAAAAAGGCGACGATGGCCGCGAGAACGGGAACGGTTAGCGGCAGCAGCCATTGCCCGCCCGCAAACCCGAGCCCCGTTAGAAAGGCCCCTTCTTCGGCAGCACTAGGCATCAGCGCCACGGCAAGCATGCCAAAAACAGTGCCGACGGCCGCACCAATCAAAGCGCGCAAGGTGAAGCGGCGCACAAAAGCGCCTGCAATATAGCGATCCCGTGCGCCGACAAGGCGCAGAACGCGGATCACTTGTTCATTGGCGGCCAGACTTGAGCCCGCGGCCAAGGTGATCATGGCCGCTGTTGATGCCGTGATCAGTGCTAGCGAGACCCATCCAAGCAGGCGAAGCCGTGCGGCGGCCTCAACCAAGGGACGGCGCCATCGCGTGTGATCATCCAGCACCGCGCCTGGCGCTTCGGCGGCCAGCCTTTGGCGCAGGCCTTCGCCGTCATAGCCCGCAGCCGTCTCGATCACCTCGACCAAGCGCGGGATGGGCAGGCTTTCAACAGGCAGGTCAGGGCCGAACCAAGGCTCCAATAGATCGCGTTGTTCCTCATCGGTGAGCGCGCGGGCCGAATCCACACCAGGAGTTTGTTCCAAAACGGTCAGCACGGCCCATGTTTGCGCATCAATTTCAGCCGCTGGGGCCGAGATACGAATGGTCGAGGCACGCGCCAAAGCATCCGACCAGCGATCGGCCAAGCGACCTGCGGCCAAAGACATCGCCAGTGCAAACACCGCGAGAAAAGCCATTGCGGCGGCTGTGAAAATGGTCAGCCGCGCGGAATAGCCAGTGGGCGGCACGACACGGTCCGAGCTTTTATCGCTGCTGAGCAGGCCAGTTGCTTGGGACAGGATGCTCATAAATCCGCCCCCGCCAATTGCAGCCGCCCATTGGAAATGCGCAGAACCCTTGCACCGACCTGTTTCTTAGCCGCCCTGATCAATTGCAGATCATGGGTGGCCACAAGAATGGTTTTGCCAAGCTTGTTCAACTCGACCAGCAGATGCAAAAGCCGCATCGACATTTCCCAATCCACATTGCCTGTCGGTTCATCCGCGATGATGAAGTCGGGGTCGGTGATGACGGCGCGGGCTAAGGCGGCGCGTTGGCGCTCACCACCCGATAATTCGGGCGGCAAGGCATGCGCGCGGCTGCCCAAACCAACCCAATTGATAAGCTCATTCAGGCTGTTTTCATCCTGTAATTGACCACGGCCTGATACGGCAAGGGGCAGCAAGATGTTCTCGGACAGGGGTAAATGATCCAGAAATTTGCAATCCTGATGCACAACCCCAATGCGTTGACGTGCACCCGCGATATCATCGCGGCTCATCTGTTTTGCATCTTGGTCAAATAAGGTGACAGAGCCTGCGATCGGCAATAATTCCGCATAGCAGAGCTTCAGCAAGGTGGTTTTGCCCGCGCCCGATGGTCCAGTCAGAAAATGAAAAGACCCTTTCGCAAGGCGCAGACTAAGCCCTGATAAAAGGGGGTCGGCACCATATCCGTAGGCTGCTTCTTCCAGCTCGATCAACTTGTGGCCTCGCATGTCAATTTGGCGTCAGTGATGCAACAGGCGCGCTCGGGTTGCAATCGCGCTACGCAAATGCTTGGAAACATTAGCGCGGGTTGTTAAGAATTACGCGACTAGAGGTTTAGAGGCAGTGCTGTCACGTCAGGTGGCGGGTTGCAGAAACGGGGGCCTATGCGGCTTACTTGTCCCAATTGCGGAGCAAGATACGAAGTCGATGACGCGTTGATCCCGTCTGAAGGACGGGATGTTCAGTGCTCGACATGCTCAACCACGTGGTTTCAACCCGCGCGGGTTGTCGCAGCTGCGCCTGAAACTTCCGACGCGCCTCAGGAAGCCGAGGCCGCTGAAGAGGTTGTCCCACAACGCGTTCCGCGCCGCGAAGTTGACCCCGCCGTGCGCGATCTCCTGCGCCAAGAAGCTGATCGTGAGGAACGTCTGCGCCGCGAGGAAGCTGCCGCGGTTGTGGAAACACAAGAAGAAATGCCTCTCGATCCTGTGCAAAGCACAACCCAGAGCCTTCGCCGCGAATTGGCTGAAAACGCCGAGGATATCTATGGCGAAGAGGATAATGACGGCTTGGCCAATGCAGGCTTTGAGGGAAGTGCGCGCCCCCGACGTGAGCTGTTCCCAGATATCGAAGAAATTAACTCGACCCTAAGCTCGACCAATGCGCGAGCAGGCGAGGATATCTCGGCCGCTGATTTTCAGGCAGAAGAGATGTTCCCATCGCGCAGGCGCGGGGGGCGGCTTGGCTTCGGTCTTGTGGTTCTGATCGCAGCCGCTGCGGTGCTGACCTATATCTTTGCAGCTGATCTGTCCGAGTTGGTGCCTGCCCTTGCCCCAAGCCTGAGCGCTTTTGTCGAGCAGGTGGATAATTTGCGCATTTGGCTGGATGACACCGTGCAGACATTGGTTGCATCCGCCACATCCTAAGGGGCGTTGCCTCTAGAAGCGGTCCAGCAGGCGTCTGAGATATTCAAGTTCGACATCTGGCCGCTCTTGTTCGGCAGATCTCCGCCGCAATTCATCCATCAAGTCGCGTGCACGGCGGAAGGCTTCTTCGCGGCGCTCGAAATCTTCCTCGGTCCCGAGTGAGCCTGCATTGCCTGCCGCGCGCCCGAGCGGGTCCTGCATCGGCTGGCTGGGGGCCATATCGCCTTGGGCCTGACCTTGGCCGGGCTCTTCGCCTGATTGATCCTGCGCCAAGGCCTCGCCTAATTGCCCCATCCCTTCGCGAAGCGCTTCCATCGCCTCGGATTGACTGTCGAGCGCATCGGCCAGATCGCCGCGCTCAAGGGCCTCGGCTGCCTCATCCATGGCGCGGCCTGCTTGGTCCAGCATGTCTTGCGCCTCGCGACCTTCCTCGCTGTTGGTGCCGGGAAGGTTTTGGGCCTGTTCTTGCAATTGACGCCGAAGATCGCGCTGACGCTCGGCAAGGCTGCGGCCATCATTCTCGCCGCCTGCACCCTCGCCCTGATTGTCACCATCCAGCGGGCTTGGCTGGCTGCCTTGGCCCTGCCCGTTTTGGCCTTGCTGCGGCTCGCCCTGTTGGCCTTGGCCCTGTGGTTGGCCCCCTTGCTGACCGGGTTGTTGGCCTTGCTGTTGGCCCTGTTGGCTTTGCTGGCCCTGCTGTCCGGGGCGGCCCGGATTGAATTGGTCCTGTAGGTCCTGAAAGCTTTCATCCGACAGGCCCTGCTGTCCGCGCAGGGTGTCTTGCAAGCCTTCCATCGCCTCTTGCCCCGGAGATTGCGGGCCATCGCCGCCTTCGCCTTGGGTGATCTGCATATTCTCCATCATCTGGCGCAGGGCATCGAGCATTTCCTGCGCCTCGGCCATACGGCCCTGCTGCATCAATTCCTCAATCCGGCGGAGCATTTCGTCGATGTCATTCATCGACATCTCCATGGTTTCGCCGCTCTGGTCGCGCTCATCGGTGTCTTGGGGCTCGGCATTCTGCGCCAATTGGCGCATGTAATCATCCATCGCCTCGCGCAGCTCATCCATCAATTGAGCGATTTCTTCGTCGCTGGCCCCTTGGCGCATGGCCTCTGACAGGCGGTCTTGGGCGCGGCGCAAACGCTCCAGAGCATCGGAAAGGTCGCCTTCCTCCAGCTCGATCGCCGCATTCCACAGCAGTTCAGCCACTTCATCGCGCAGCGTTCCCGAAATGCTATCGACCCCGCTTTCAAGGCGTCTGATCGCGGAGCGGACCATCAAATAGGCCCCTTCATCATCAAAAGCACCCTCGGGCCGATGCGTGACTGCACGCAGAATTTGCGCTGTCCGCCCTGCATTTGCACGCGACCAAAGCAGGTCACGGCGTTGTTCGATCAGGGCATTGGCAACAGGGTCAAAAAAGCGCCGCCCCGGCAGGCGGGCGATTGCTTCGCTGCTTTGCCCGACTTGGCCCGCATCATCGGTTGCGCTGAGCGTGATGGTCACGGGCAGATTGGCAAAAGGATGCTCGGACAGGTCTTCAACAAGGATTTCGGTGAAGTCGGCACGTGATCCGTTGAAAGGCAGAGGCAGATCAAGAACCAGTGCCTCGCGCGGTTCGGGATCAATCGCCAGACCATGACGACGATCGGCGTTCGCAGGGTCCAGCGCGATCTCGACGCGGGCGGTTGCGATGCCGAAATCATCCGTGGCGGTAAAGGTCAGCCCCATTTGCCCCGGCGGGATGCCTTCCAACTCACCCACCATAACAATCGCGGGCGGTTGATCCGCGAGGATGGAGATTTGCCACGCGCGCCCATTCGGCCCGTCGATGGCGATCTCGCCTGATTGATCAAGGGTGAAGTCTTGCGATGGCGCATCGGGCGCGGCATCGCTTGTGGCGTCTGACACGCTTTGGCGCAGGCTCAGGCTGCCGACTTCGCCATAAAGCCTGATCGATACGCGCGAGCCCAAGGGCGCGTCGAAACTTTCGCGGGTGATGTCATTGAGATAGAGGGAGGGCAGGCCCGTATAGAGCGGCGGCTCGATCCAACCCTCCCAAGACGGCCCGCTTGCCACCGCTTGGCCGGGGGTGACGAGCAGATCATCCATATCCTGCACGCGACCTGCCACACCAAATAAAAGGGCCATGGCAAAGGCTGTGGCCGCCACAAAGCGCAACCCATAAGGGTCACGATCCGAAATTTTCATATCGGGCGCAGGCGCACGTGCCTCGCGGACCTTTTCGGCCATGCGCGCCAGATGCGCCTCCCAGACCGAGCGCGTGGCAGGATCGTCGCCGCCGATTGCGGGCGCATCGATCAGGGCCGTAATGGGCCGCCCCGCCATTGTACGATCAAGCCTGTCCAGTGCCTCGGCATGGGTTGGCATTTGGAATTGGGAGAGGCCCCGCCAGATTGACCAGATCAACCCGCCTGCCAAAAGCGCCAAACCTGCCCATAGCAGTTCAAGCGGCAAAGCCTCGGGCGCGCCAAAGGCAAAAGCGGCGAAGGCCAGAAAAAGAATCGACCAGACAGGCCAAAAGCTCCGCGTCACGCGTTCGGCAAAAAGGCCGAAACGGGTCAGGCGGAGAGGCCAGATCAGACGCGAAAGCGCGCTATGGGTGGGGTCTCGATCGATCATCGAGCCTTTCGGTCAATGCGCTAAGCGCGGTCCAAGGGCATCATAGCCACTCGGGAATGATATCTCGATTGATGATTTCGTCAAAGGTCGGTCTTGAGCGGATGACCGCAAATTGATCGCCCTGCACCAGAACCTCGGGAATGAGGGGGCGCGTGTTATACTCGCTCGACATCACTGCGCCATAAGCGCCCGCCGAGCGGAAGGCCACGAGATCACCCGAAGCAAGCGGCGCCATATTGCGTTGCTTGGCAAAGGTATCGCCGCTTTCACAGACGGGGCCGACGATATCATAGGGCAGTTGTTCGCTGCCCGCAGCCGCCTCAACCACCGGAACGATATCATGCCATGCATTGTACATTGCAGGGCGGATCAGATCATTCATTGCGGCATCAAGGATCAGAAAATCGCGGTTCTCGCCGTTTTTCACATAGATCACACCCGAGACAAGAAGCCCCGCATTCCCCGAGATCAAACGCCCCGGCTCGATCTCCACCTCGACATCCAGATCCCCCACACAGCGCTTGATCAGCGCGCCGTATTCCGTGGGTAGGGGCGGGGCCGAATTGGAGCGCTCATAAGGAATGCCAAGCCCGCCACCCAGATCAAGGCGGCGAATTGTATGGCCATCCGCGCGCAATTGGCGGGTTAGGTCAGCGACCTTGTTATAGGCCAGCTCAAAGGGCTCCAGCTCGGTCAACTGGCTGCCGATATGCACATCAATCCCGATCACCTCGAGACCGGGCAGGCTGGCGGCAAAGGCATAGACATCGCGGGCACGCGAAATTGGGATGCCGAATTTATCGTCGTATTTCCCGGTCGAGATTTTCTCATGGGTTTTGGCATCGACATCAGGATTGACCCGCACTGTGATCGGCGCGCGCATCCCCATGGAGGCCGCAACCTCGGAAAGCACCACCATCTCGGGCTCGGATTCGACATTGAACTGGCGAATACCCCCCTCAAGCGCCATGCGCATTTCCTCGCGGGTTTTGCCAACGCCCGAGAAAACGATTCTCTCACCCGGAACGCCAGCGGCGCGGGCGCGCGCATATTCGCCGCCCGATACCACATCCATTCCAGCGCCAAGCTTGGCCAGATGCGCAATAACCGCTTGGTTGGAATTGGATTTCATCGCGAAGCATACAAGGTTCTCGATCCCGTCAAGGGCGTCTTTGAACAAGGTGTAATGCCGCGTCAGGGTGGCGGTGGAATAGACATAGAACGGCGTACCAACCTCAGCCGCGATATCGGGCAAAGCCACGTCCTCGGCATGGAGGATACCGTTTTTGTAAAGGAAATGATCCATATCGACCGTCCTGAAAATTGCGCAAGGGGCAGGTAGCACCCTTCGCGGGCTTTTCAAAGGGCGCTCGGCGAAGTCGCGCGTACCTATGATGCCTTAGGCGGCTTTGCGGCTCCGCAAGAAGAGATAGAGCGGCAAGCCGCAGCTGACACCGATGCAATAGGTTGCGGGAATCGCCAAAAGAGAGAGCCAATCGCGCCGCGAGATCGCCTCGACAATCACCCAGATGGTCAGGGTGACAGCGGCAATCGTCAAATCCCAGACAAGACCCGATGTTGCGTCATTGGCATGCCAAGCATCAACCATCGCCATGATCGACCAGCTGTTTTCGTTGAACCAGCTGACGAAATAATACATCGGCCAGATCGAGCCTGCGATGGCAAGTGCCAGATAGAGCATGCGAATGGGTGTCATAAAAACCTCCAGAGTCTGTTGATAGCCCACGTAGCGCGGCCCGAAGCCAAGGCCAGATCGCGCAATATCTGTAAAGCGCCGCAACGTTATGCGACAAGATATGTTCGCGTAACAATTGACCCACCACGGCTCGCCGCGCTACCCCTCTCGTAACGGTTCTCTGCTGTTCAGCGGAGAATGCTAAATACCTGCCGAAGAGGACATGCCGAATGGCCGAGATTGAACGCGAATCCATGGAATATGACGTTGTTATCGTTGGAGCGGGCCCTGCTGGCCTGTCAGCGGCGATCCGTCTCAAGCAGCTAGATGCCGAGCTGAATGTCGTTGTTCTGGAAAAGGGTTCGGAAGTGGGCGCGCATATCCTTTCAGGCGCGGTGCTGGACCCATCGGGGCTGGATGCGCTGATGCCTGACTGGAAGGAAAAAGGCGCACCGATCAATGTGCCTGTCCGCGATGACCGCTTCTATATGCTGGGTGAGGGCGGTGGCATCCGCATCCCCAATGCCGCGATGCCCCCTTTGATGAGCAATCACGGAAATTACATCGTCTCAATGGGCAATGTCTGCCGCTGGATGGCCGAACAGGCCGAGGATCTTGGGGTCGAAATTTTCCCAGGCATGGCCTGTTCCGAACTGGTCTATGGCGAAGACGGCTCGGTCAAAGGCGTTGTTGCGGGTGAGTTTGGCCTCAACCCCGATGGCACCCCGTCTGACGCCTATGAACCTGGGATGGAGTTGCATGGTAAATACGTCTTCCTTGGTGAAGGCGTGCGTGGCTCGCTCAGCAAGGAAGTGATGGCGAAATTCGACCTTTCCGAGGGCAAGGAGCCGCAGAAATTCGGCCTTGGCATGAAAGAGATTTGGGAGATCGACCCCGAAAAGCATCGCGAAGGTCTTGTGATGCATACGATGGGTTGGCCGCTGAATTCCAATGCGGGTGGCGGCAGCTTCATTTACCACCTTGATAACAATCAGGTCTATGTCGGTTTCGTGGTTCACCTGAACTATGAGAACCCGCATCTCTACCCCTATATGGAATTCCAGCGCTTCAAGCATCATCCGATGGTGGCCGAGCTGCTCAAAGGCGGCAAACGCGTGGCTTATGGCGCGCGCGCGATCTCGGAGGGTGGGTTCCAATCCATGCCCAAGGCGGTCGCACCGGGTGTGGCGCTTTTGGGCTGTAGCGTCGGGCTGGTCAACGTGCCGCGCATCAAGGGCAACCATAACGCGATGCTTTCGGGCAAGGCGGCGGCGGAAGCGGCGTTTGACGCGATCAAAGCGGGCCGTTCGGGGGATGAGCTGGCGATCTATGACGCCGAGCTGCAAGACGGGCCGATTGGAAAGGATTTGAAAGCGGTGCGCAATGTTAAACCGCTCTGGTCGAAATACGGGCTGCTTGGCGGTTTGAGCTTCGGGGGCCTTGATATGTGGGCGGCGACCCTACTCAAGTTCAATCCTTTCGGCACGATGCGTCACGGGAAAACCGACGCGGCGGCAACGGGCAAAGCCAGCAAATTCAAGCCGATTGATTACCCGAAACCCGATGGTGTTTTGTCATTCGATCGTCTGACCAATGTCAGCTTTTCAATGACCAACCACGAGGAAAGCCAGCCTGCGCATCTGAAACTGAAAGATACGGCCGTGCCGATTTCGGTGAATTTGCCCGAATATGCAGAACCCGCGCAGCGCTATTGCCCTGCAGGCGTCTATGAGGTGGTGACAGAAGATGGCAAGGATCCGCGCTTTGTGATCAATTTCCAGAACTGCGTGCATTGCAAAACCTGTGACATCAAAGACCCCTCGCAAAACATCAACTGGTGTGTGCCACAGGGCGGTGACGGGCCGAATTATCCGAATATGTGACCGATTATGTCGGTAAGTTGACCCGCGCGGGCCGCCCTGTGGCGTGCCCGCGCATTGTCTTATCAAGGCTTGGTCCTTACTGTTTGGATATAGTCTATGGAGAGCCCTATGCGTCGCTCGATTTCGGTATTTGCGCTTGTTGCTGTTTTAACCCTGCCTTTGGCCCCGGCGGCCTTCGCACAGAATAGTTCCGCAGGTGCCTATCTGGCTGCGCGCCAAGCCGTGCTTGAAGGGGATCACCAAGCCGCGGCCAGTTTTTTTGACGATGTTATCGGCTCCGACGCGCTTGATCCGCAGCTTGTGGGCAATGCGATTCTAGCCAATGCCGCCATGGGCCAATGGGAGCGCGCCCTCGAGATCGCGCGCGACGTCACCGATGCCAGTTCCATTCCCGATCTGGTCAATCTTGTGGTGCAGGTCGATCGCATCCGTCGAGGCGATATGTCGGAGGCCCTGCTGGCCGCCGAGGAACAGCGCGGCGCGGGACCTTTGGTTGATGAGTTAAGCACAGGTTGGCTGCATCTGGCCGAGGGTAATATGTCCCGCGCGACGGATGCTTTCCTTGAACTGGCAACCGAGGAGGGGTTTGCAGGCTTGGCTTGGTATCACCTCGCATTGGCGCGGGCCTCGGTGGGTGATTTCGAAGGGGCGAATGCGATCCTCTCGGGTGAGGAATTTGGCCCGATCCAAGCAACCTCACGCGGTATTCAGGCCCATGCGCAGACCTTGGTTCAACTGGACCGCGCGGTTGATGCTTTGGAATTGCTCGATGCCAGCCTGAGCGTCGTCTCGGACCCCGTTCTGAGTGCGTTGCGCGACGAAATCCTTGAAGACCCTACCCGCAGCTATGATTTTATCGTGACGCCCCAGCAAGGCATTGCCGAGGTGTTTTACAGCCTTGCAATCGGGCTTGGCTCGGAAACGGGCACGGCCTTGCCGTTGGTCTATACCCGTGCGGGTTTCGCGATTGACCCTGAGCATATCGACTCGGTCCTGCTTTCGGCTGAGTTATTGACCCAAGATGGCCAATATGAACTGGCGATTGAAACATTCAGCGCCATCCCGCTGGATCACCCCCGCCATGTCGAGGCGGAACTTGGTCGCGGCTCAGCCCTTTTTGAATTGGGGCGCGAGGATACAGCCGCTGAGGTCCTCACAGCCTTGGCGCGTGCCTATCCAACGCTCTCGACCGTGCAATCCAGCCTTGCTGATACGCTGCGCCGTATGGAGCGGTTTGAAGGGGCCGAGGCTGCCTATACGGCTGCGATTGAGCAGATCAATGTGGAGGACCCGCGCTATTGGGTCTTGTTTTATGCCCGCGGAATTTGCCGCGAGAGGTTGGACCTCTGGGATCAAGCCGAGGCTGATTTCCGCTACGCGTTGGAGCTGAATGCCGACCAGCCGCAGGTGCTGAATTATCTGGGCTATTCTCTGGTCGAGCAGCGCCGCAATCTTGATGAGGCCCTCGGCATGATCGAACGCGCCGTCGCGGCCGAGCCGCGCTCGGGCTATATCGTGGATTCACTGGGTTGGGTGCTCTATCGGCTTGGCCGCTATGAAGAAGCTGTTGCCCCGATGGAACGTGCGGTTGAGCTTCTGCCCAATGACTCGATCGTTAATGACCATCTGGGGGATGTCTATTGGAAAGTCGGGCGCTTTCGCGAAGCGCGCTTCCAATGGGAACGCGCCCTTTCCTTTGAGCCGACCGAAGAAGAGGCCGAACGCGTCAGGCTGAAGCTCGAGATTGGCCTCGACCGAGTTCTCGAACAGGAATCCGACACGCAGTGACAATCACGCGCCTTGCCCCTGCCAAGCTGAACCTCGCGCTGCATGTCACGGATCGGCGCGCGAACGGATATCACGATCTCGATTCCTTGGTGGTGTTTGCCGATTTTGGTGACCAGCTTGCCTTTGAAGGCGCGGATGGACTGACATTGCAGGTTGATGGCCCTTTGGCTGATGGCGTGCCGACGGATGACCGCAACCTTGTGCTCCGCGCGGCGGCCCTGTTTGGCGCTGCGAAAGGGGCGGCCATTTCGCTGACGAAACACCTGCCGCATGCAGCTGGTATCGGGGGCGGGTCCTCGGATGCGGCCGCTGCCCTGACTGGTTTGGCCGAGCTATGGGGCAGCGACCTTCCGCATGATGAAGCCATTCTGGCGCTTGGTGCCGATCTGCCCGTCTGTATGGCGGCCAGACCCACCCGCATGCGCGGCATTGGCGAGGAATTGGCTGAGGTGCCGCGCCTGCCACAGATGTCGGTCGTTATGGTCAACCCTGGGGTGAGCGTTCCGACAGGCCAAGTCTTCGGCTCGTTGTCTGAGTTGCAAAATCCGCCAATGAGCCCCCCCGTATGGCAGGATTTCGGCAGTTTCACCTATTGGCTTGCGCAGCAACGCAATGATCTGGAAGCGCCCGCGCGTGGTATCGCCCCTGAAATCTCGGATGTAATTGATGCGCTGGAAGCAGAGCCCGATTGCGCCTTGGCGCGAATGAGCGGCTCGGGCGCGACCTGTTTCGGAGTGTTCGAGCAGCCAGCCTCTGCCGCGCAGGCAGCGGCGCGGCTATCGGCAGATCATCCGAATTGGTGGGTGCAGGCGGCGGGTTTGCTGGAGGCCTGACTGCGGATTAATTGATCCGCTCAACCACGTAATCAGCCAGATCACTGAGCATATCGCGCAAAGGATGATCGGGCATTTCCGCCATCGCGGATTTGGCGATATCAGCATAGCGCAAGGCCTCGGCCCGTGTTTCCTCAAGCGTGCCATGGCGCTGCAAGAGGGTGCGGGCATGCTCCAGATCACCGTCACGCTGATCGCCTTTGCCGATGGTGCGCGCCCAGAAATCACGCTCCTGTGCATCAGCTTTGGCAATGGCGCGGATCACGGGGAGGGTCAGCTTCCGTTCACGGAAATCATCGCCTGTATTCTTGCCGATATCATCGCCAGCGCCGCCCCAATCCAGCAGGTCATCCACCATCTGGAAGGACACGCCAAGCGCATCGCCATAACGGGCAAGCGCTCTTACCTCACCCTCGGGGCGACCTGCGATCACACCGCCCACTTCGGTGGCGGCTTCGAACAAGGCCGCTGTCTTGCCGCGCACGACCTGAAGATATGTGTCTTCGGTGGTCTCGATATCCGTCGCGGCACTCATTTGCAGCACTTCGCCTTCGGCGATCACCGCAGATGCGTTTGACAGAATATCCAAAACAGTGAGCGAGCCTGTCTCGACCATCAACTGGAAGGAGCGCGCGAACAGATAATCCCCGACCAGCACGCTGGATTTATTGTCCCAAAGCAGATTGGCCGTGGGGCGCCCACGGCGCTGCGCGCTTTCATCGACCACATCATCATGGAGCAGTGTGGCGGTGTGAATGAACTCGACTGTTGCGGCAAGCTTGAGATGCGCCTCGCCCTCATAGCCACAGAGCCGCGCGGCGGCCAAGGTCATCATCGGGCGGATGCGCTTGCCGCCCGCCTCGACCAGATGCGCCGTCACTTCGGGAATTCGGGGGGCATGTTTCGAGGCCATCCGCTCGCGGATCAGGCGGTTCACGGCATCGAGATCTTCGGCCAGATAATCGCGGAGGCGTTCATGCGGCTTGGCAACAATGTGATCCAGGCTCATGCCCATTCCTTCTTGGCTATCTCGACAAGCGCGAGCACTGCACCTACATCCTGTATTATGCAAGAAATCCTACGCAGCAATGACCCGACGATCATCGCCTTCGCTTCGGCGCTCCTAACGGGTGAGGGTATAGAGATTTTCGAATTGGACGTCCATATGAGCGCGCTGGAAGGTTCGGTTGGCATATTGCCGCGCCGTATCATGGTGCGCCGCGAGGATGCGTTTCAGGCCCGCGCCGTGTTGCGCGATAACGAGCTTCCGGTTTCGGAGTGAGCGGTTTTGCCGAAGATGCGCTGACGCGGGATGAGTTCCTTGGGGGACGGCTGCAAATCTGGCAACCCAAGCGCGGCTACCGCGCGGCAATTGACCCCGTCTTTCTGGCGGCCGCCTGCCCCGCAAAACAGGGCGAGCGGGTTCTTGAATTGGGCTGCGGTGCGGGTGTTGCAAGCCTGTGCCTGCATTCACGTGTTGCGGGTCTGGATTTTGTCGGGGTCGAACGGCAAGCCGCCTATGCTGATCTTGCACGGCGCAACGCCCAAGCGGCCAATGCCGGTTTTGAGGTGGTTGAGGCGGATTTGACCGCCCTGCCTTCTGACCTGCGCCAGCAAAGCTTTGATCATGTCATCGCTAACCCGCCCTATTACCGCACGGGTGGCGGCACGAAAGCGGGGGATGCGGGGCGTGAGCAAGCGCTTCGCGAGGACACACCGCTGGCCGATTGGATTGCGACGGGAAAGGCACGGCTTAAGTCGGGCGGATGGCTCACACTGATCCATCAAGCCGACCGTCTGCCTGAACTTTTGACGCTGCTTCAGGATGGTTTTGGTGCGATCAGCGCCCTGCCGCTGACCCCGCGTGACGGGCGAGAGGCGACACGGGTTATTCTTCGTGCGCGCAAATCAGCCCAGGCCCCTTTTGCGCTTCTGGCCCCTTTCGTTGTCCATAAAGGCGCTCAGCATATCGCGGATGGCGATGATTATTCTGATGCTGCCAAAGGCATCCTGCGGGATGGGGCAGCGCTCAATTAATTTGCAAATGGGGGCGTCCATTTACCTTTCTTAAGAAGAAAGTGACGAATTTATCGAATGAACAGATGACAAAAAAGGAAAGCTGTGGTCCCCTTGTTACACGACCGTCATATTTGAGAGGAGGATTTACATGTCTATTGGTGCCCATCTTCAGGAACTCAAGAAGAAGCATGATACCCTTTCCAAACGAGTTGAAGACGCGCAACGAAGTCCCGGCATTGATGATTTGAAAATCAGAGAGCTTAAAAAACAAAAGCTTCGCCTAAAGGAAGAGATCGGCCGCTTCGCGAATTGATCCACCTTAAACACGAAACCCCCGGCCCAAGACCGGGGGTTTTTTAGTTTTATAAGGGTCGTTCTGCCGCTCAGACGAAGAATTGACCGCCATTGGCCGAGATCGTGGAGCCGTTGATAAAGCCCGAATCCTCGGAGGCCAGAAACGCCACGCAGCGCGCGATTTCTTCTGGTTCCCCGAGACGACCGGCAGGGATCATGCCGATAATGGAGTCGCGTACTTTTTCGGGCACGGCCATCACCATCTCGGTCGCGATATAGCCTGGGCAGATCGCATTGGCCGTGATGTTGAACCGTGCGCCTTCTTGGGCCAGCGATTTCACAATGCCCAAATCGCCAGCCTTGGTTGCCGCGTAGTTTACCTGCGCAAACTGGCCCTTTTGTCCATTGATTGACGAAATCACGATGACGCGCCCGAATTTCCGTTCCCGCATGCCGGGCCAGATCGGATGGACCGTGTTGAACACGCCCGTCAGGTTGGTATCCACGACCTCGTTCCATTGATCAGGCGTCATCTTGTGGAAAGGCGCATCGCGCGTGATGCCCGCATTGGCAACGACCACGTCAATCGGGCCCAGGTCAGCCTCGACCTGAGCGATGCCAGCGGCACTCGCCTCATAATCGGCGACATTCCATTTATAGGTTTTAATGCCGGTGTTCTTGGTGAACTCGGCGGCTTTTTCGTCATTTCCCGCATAAGTGGCGGCGACGTCATAGCCTTCTGCCTTCAGGGCTTTGGAAATGGCCTCCCCAATGCCACGGCTTCCTCCCGTGACCAGTGCAACTTTTGCCATTTTCTCCTCCTAACTGGCTTTATCTATAATCTTATTACCGTTGTGATGGTTATTGAGCAATATTGTTTCGACTAAGTTTTTGACGATTTTGAATAAAAAAGGGCGCCCAAAAGCGCCCTTGATTGACCTAAAGCGTACATGTCAGGGCCGTTCCAGACACATGGCAACACCCATGCCGCCCCCGATGCAAAGGGTTGCGAGGCCCTTCTTGGCGTCGCGTCGTTTCATCTCGAACAACAAGGTGTTCAAGACGCGGCAGCCAGAGGCGCCAATCGGGTGGCCAATGGCGATTGCGCCGCCATTTACATTCACGATCGAAGGATCCCAGCCCATGTCCTTATTGACCGCACAGGCCTGCGCGGCGAAGGCTTCATTGGCTTCCACGAGGTCAAGATCACCTGCGGCCCAACCTGCCTTATCCAGCGCCTTGCGCGATGCATAGATCGGGCCAACGCCCATGATCGACGGGTCGAGACCTGCGGTGGCATAGGACGCGATCCGCGCAAGTGGCTCAAGCCCGCGCTTTTCGGCCTCATCTGCGCTCATCAGCAGGACAGCGGCGGCACCGTCATTGAGGCCCGAGGCATTGGCGGCCGTCACGGTGCCGTCCTTGGTGAAGGCAGGGCGCAGTTTGGCCATGGCCTCCATGGTTGCGCCATGGCGGATATATTCATCCGCATCGACGGTGATATCGCCCTTGCGGTTAGCGATGGTGACGGGTGTGATCTCATCCGCGAATTTACCAGCCTTTTGCGCGGCCTCGGCCTTGTTCTGCGAGGCGACGGCGAATTCATCCTGCATATCGCGGCTGATCTGCCATTGCTCGGCAACATTCTCGGCGGTCTGGCCCATATGGTAGCCATTGAAGGCATCCCAGAGGCCATCGCGGATCATGGTGTCGATATATTTCATATCACCCATTTTCTGGCCCTGACGAAGCGGGGCTGCATGGGGGCTCATCGACATGTTTTCCTGACCGCCTGCGGCCACGATGGATGCATCCCCCAGCATGATGTGCTGCGCACCAAGTGCGACTGCGCGCAGGCCTGAGCCACAGACCTGATTGATGCTCCAAGCGGCGGCTTCTTGCGGAAGGCCTGCATTGATATGCGCTTGGCGTGCGGGGTTCTGGCCTTGAGCTGCGGTAAGAACCTGCCCCAAGATCGTCTCTGATACATCCGCCTTGTCGATGCCCGCGCGCTCGACAATCGCCTCGAGCACGACGCGGCCCAATTCATGGGCGGGTGTATTGGCGTAGGAGCCCAGAAAACTGCCAACGGCGGTTCTTGCGGCTGAAACGATAACAATATTGGTCATGGTGAAGGTCCTTTCCAGAAAAGGCATTGCCTATGGTCGGCGAGCTGACGGCATCGCCTTTGTTGATAATTGATAGAGACGACTCTGAATCAAAACAACAGCGTATCTGGAGGAAAAGCCCCTTCTATCGTTATAGTCAGGCAGGCATCTAAGCCGATCTTTTCTGTTTTTGCTGCGTCGCTTTCCAAGGGGGCGCAAGCGATGGCACCCCAAAGAAATAGCCTTGCAGGCAATCGACACCTGCATTCACCAGCCATTGCGCTTCGGCCTGTGTTTCAACGGCTTCGGACACGGCGAGCATGTCAAAATGCCGCGCAATCGAAAGCAAAGCCTCGGTCAGAACCTGATTATCCGCATCAACATGAACATTGCGGGTGAACTGCCCGTCGATTTTCAGAATATCGAAGCTGAAATCCTTGAGATAGCGAAACGCGGTATAGCCTGCGCCGAAATCATCCAAAGCGAAGGTGATGCCCTTGCTTTGGAGATCGGCCATGAAGGCCACGACGATCTCGGGCATCAGCATCGCGCTCGACTCGGTGATCTCAAGGATCAGGCGTTCGACCACATCGGGATGGGCGCGCAGGAATTTCCCGAGGATGTTTTTCCACTTCGGATAGCCGATGGAACGGGCCGACATATTGATCGCCAAGCGCAGATCGGGGTTGGCCCTAAGGGTGCGAAGCCCGAGGGTCAGGGCCGCGCAATCAAGCTGCCGCCCGAGATCACTTTCCTCAACAGCGCCCATGAAATCCCGCGCAGGAATAACACGCCCGCTTTCATCGAAGACGCGGATCAACCCCTCGTAATAGGCGGTTGTCTGCCCGCCCGTGGCAGATTGCACAATCGGCTGAAAAGCAAGGCCCACATCCTTCCGCGCCAATGCCATGCGGACCATATCAGGCGCGGTTTGCCGCTGTGTTTCCATGGCAGCTTCAAACGGGCTGGCAAGATCAGGATCGGCGGCGGCATTCTTGATGGTCTGCATAGGTCACCCCAGAAAATGAACTTGTCCATTTGTCCGCAGCGGAGTTAAGACTGAATGAAGATTCACATTTTGTTCTAATTTTAGGAAGGTCATGACGATGCTGGAGAATGACGGTCGCTGCACCTGGCCTGGAACCGATCCGATCTATGTCGCTTATCACGATACGGAATGGGGCGTTCCCGAATATGACAGCCGCGCGCTTTGGGAGAAGCTGATCCTTGACGGGTTCCAAGCAGGGCTAAGCTGGATCACCATCCTCAAGAAGCGCGATAATTTCCGCGCCGCTTTCGAAGGGTTCAACCCCGAGGTGATTGCCAATTGGGGCGAGGCCGAGGTTGCCCGCCTTGTGCAGGATGAGGGGATCATCCGTCACCGTGGCAAGATCGAAGCCACGATCAAGAATGCGCGGGCATGGTGCGAGATCGAGGCGAAGGAAGGCTTTGACCAGTTCCTATGGCGCTATGTGGATGGCGTGCCACTTCAGAATAAATTCAAGACCATGGCCGAGGTGCCGCCCTCAACCCCGCTTTCTGAGCGGGTGTCGAAGGACCTCAAAAAGGCGGGGTTCGGCTTTTGCGGGCCGACGATTGTTTATGCCTTCATGGAGGCGACAGGGCTGGTCAATGACCACCTGACCACATGCCCTGCGCATGCACGGGTCGCGGCAATGGCACGGCGTTAACCTTCCGCCAGCAGCGCGTCGAACAAGGCCATCGCTTCTGGGCCTGACCAATGCGCATCGCCGCGCAGCCGCGCGATCTCTTGGCCTTCGGGGTTCAGGATCACGGTGATGGGCAGGCCGAACACACCCATTTCGCGCGCGATCTGTTGGTTGAGGTCACGATACATCGGCAATTCGGTGATATCCTCTTCCTCAAAGAAGCGGCGGATGGCCTGTGGCGGGTTGCGCCCCGTGGCTAAGGTCACGACCGAGAATGTCTCGCTGCCCAAAGCCTGTTGCAATTCATTGAGCGAGGGCATTTCCTCACGGCAGGGCGCGCACCAAGTGGCCCAAAAATTCAGCACCACATATTGGCCCGCGTAATCGGCAAGGCTGTGCTCGGCATCCTCCATGTCAATGAAAGGCGTCGCCGAGGCCGCTACGGGTTCGGGATGGACCACAAGCCCGCGCATATCGCCCTCAAGGGGAATATTTCCCAGCTCTTGGGCAAGCGCAGTATTTGCACCCAAGGTCAGGGCAATGTAGAGCATCGCAACACGCAGACTATGGCTCATTTGGTATTCCCTCCAACAGGTGCAGGACATGACGGACAAAACTTCGAACGCAATGTGGGGCGGACGCTTCGCTGACGGGCCGGATGCCATCATGGAAGCAATTAATGCCTCCATCGGTTTCGACAAGCGGCTGGCTGGCCAGGATATCGAAGGCTCCCGTGCCCATGCGGCGATGTTGGCTGCCCAAGGCATCATTACCGATAAGGATGCCGAGGCGATTAGGGAAGGCCTTCTCACGGTCTTGTCAGAGATCGAGGCCGGAAATTTCAAATTCTCCACCGCACTTGAAGACATTCATATGAATGTCGAGGCACGGTTGAAGGAAATCGTGGGGGAGCCTGCAGGGCGTCTGCATACCGCGCGCAGCCGCAACGATCAGGTCGCAACCGATTTCCGCCTTTGGGTCAGAGACCAGACCGATGCCGTAATTTCCGCGCTTGAGGCTTTGATGAAAGCCCTGCTCGGTCAGGCCGAGGCAGGCGCTGGTTGGGTCATGCCCGGTTTCACGCATTTGCAGACAGCGCAGCCCGTGACATGGGGCCATCACATGATGGCCTATGTCGAGATGTTCGCGCGCGACCGGTCCCGCTTTGTCGATGCGCGCAAACGCATGAACGAATCTCCCCTTGGTGCCGCGGCCTTGGCAGGCACATCTTTCCCGATTGATCGGCATATGACAGCGGCTGCTTTGGGCTTTGACCGCCCCTGCGCGAATTCCCTTGATGCCGTATCAGACCGTGATTTCGCGTTGGAATACCTTGCAGCCGCCACGATCTGCGCGATGCATCTGTCGCGCTTTGCCGAGGAACTGGTGATCTGGTCTTCCGCGCAATTCCGTTTTGTGAACCTGTCTGACCGTTTCTCGACAGGCTCCTCGATCATGCCGCAAAAGAAGAACCCCGATGCGGCCGAATTGATCCGCGCCAAGATCGGGCGGATCATGGGTGCGAATGTGGGTCTTCTGACCGTGATGAAGGGCCTGCCCTTGGCCTATTCCAAGGATATGCAGGAAGACAAGGAACAGGTCTTTGATGCCGCTGATAACCTGATGCTGGCCTTGGCCGCGATGGAAGGCATGGTGCGCGATATGACGGCCAATGGCCCCGCGCTTGAAGCCGCCGCCGCGTCGGGCTTTTCAACCGCCACCGATCTGGCCGATTGGCTGGTGCGCGAACTTGGCCTGCCCTTCCGTGATGCACATCACGTGACAGGGGCTTTGGTCAAACTGGCCGAGGATCAGGGCTGTGACCTGCCTGACCTAACGCTGGAGCAGATGACATCGGTTCATGACGGGATCACCAAGGCCGTGTATGATGTTTTGGGGGTCCATAATTCGGTCGCCTCGCGGATGTCATATGGCGGCACCGCGCCCGCCCAAGTGCATGTTCAGATCGCCCGTTGGAAGGAAGAATTGAAATGATCCGAATTATCGTGGCGCTTTCCTTTGGCCTGTTGCTGGCCGCTTGCGGGGCCGATGGCGACCCGATCACGCCAGTCTCTAGCGCGGATCATAGCCCATCCATCCCGATCATGGTTGAAACGGGCCTTATCCGCCTAGGCTGATTTACCTTCGCTTAGGCCGATAACCCCCGTTGAATCTACGTGATGATGGCCCTAACGTCATGGGCTATACATAGAACCACAATTGCCCATTTAGCCGAGTTCTCCATGGAAAAAATACCGATGACGCCCAAGGGCTACCAAATCCTTGATGCGGAGCTGAAAAATCTGAAATCGGTCGAACGGCCCGCGATCATCAGAGCGATTGCCGAAGCGCGCGAGCATGGCGATTTGTCGGAAAACGCGGAATACCACTCGGCCCGTGAAAAGCAGTCTTTCATCGAGGGCCGCGTCAAAGAGCTTGAGGGGACGCTAAGCCTTGCACAGGTCATCGACCCGAAAACGCTTTCGGGTGCGATCAAGTTCGGGGCAACTGTGGTGCTTGTCGATGAGGACACCGATGAGGAAAAAACCTATCAGATCGTAGGCGAGCCCGAAGCTGATTTGGAGAACGGCCTGTTGAATATGAAATCGCCCCTTGCCCGCGCTTTGATCGGCAAGGAAGAAGGCGACAGTATCGAGGTAAAAACACCCGGTGGAAGCCGCGACTACGAAGTCGTTAAAGTGTCGTATATCTAATGCCTGATCCAAGCCTGCCCCCGCGATCCATATCCGCGAGTGAGCCCAAAACGCCGGGCGTGGCAGAGCTTGGCATCCACCCCACCCCAAAGAGCCGCAGTGGCATTTCAAGCGGCGAGATTATCGCGCTTGTTTTGACGCTCGCATGGTTGGTTGCGATCGGGTTTTTGTTCTTTGGCCCCTCGGAAATGGCAGGTGGTGATCAAAACACCTTGAACGCGGTGATCACTTTGGTCGCCGTCATCATGCCCATTGCTTTGATCTGGGTTGTGGCCTCTGCTGCGCGTTCGGCTCGGGTCATGCGCGAAGAGGTGATGCATATCCAAAGCTCGATTGATGGCTTGCGGGCCAGCCATTTCGAGAGGCATCAGCATGACGAGGCAGATCTGCGCCCTGCCGTGGTAAAAAAGCTCGAAGAGATTGCCGAGGCGCAACGCAGGACGCAGTCACAGCTTGCCGTCTTCACCTCGCTGCGAAACGTAAAACCCCCCGAAGAGCGCGCCGCCGTCGTTGTTCCCGAGCCGGACAGCGACAATCCGCAAACCAGCTTGGGCTTGGGGACGCGGGCCGAGGACTTGAAGGAACCGATCTCGGTTGCCGATTTCATCAAGGCGCTGGATTTTCCCGAAAACGAACATGACAAGGAAGGCTTCCGCACCCTTCGCCGTGCGTTGGAAGACCCCGCGACACGGCTCCTTGTGCGCGCAAGCCAAGATGTGCTGACCCTGCTCAGCCAAGATGGCATCTATGTTGATGACCTCAATCCTGATCGTGCCCGCCCTGAGATTTGGCGCCAGTTCGCTGCGGGTGAACGTGGACGCAGTGTGGCAGCCCTTGGCGGTGTGCGAGACCGTTCATCGCTCGCGCTTTCGGCAGGGCGCATGAAGCAGGACATGGTGTTTAAGGATGCGGTGCATCACTTCTTGCGCCAGTTCGACAAGACCTTCGTGGAGTTCGAGAAAAACGCCTCGGATGAAGAAATCGTGCGGCTAACCGATACGCGCACGGCCCGCGCCTTCATGCTGCTTGGCCGCGTGACAGGCGCATTCGATTAACGCCACGCGCTTGGGCCAGTTTCACCTTTCAAGATAGGTTTGCGCTTGGGCGAGGTCCTCGGGCGTGTTGATGTTGAAAAACGGGTCAGGCCTGCCTGTCGGAAATTCAACCAGATCTACGCCATGCAGTTCGGCCCAAGCCGAGACTTTGCGGGTGCCCACTGCTAGGGCCGTCTCCAGATCATCATGCAGATGCGTGGGCCAAAGACTGGCCGTTGGATGCCGCCAGAGCCGCCCTTCGGCATCACGGGTCGCGGCCATGACGCTCTTCATGTTTTGGCCCTGCTGCGCCTGTGTTAGACGCGCCATGAGGTCGGTCGGCAAAAAGGGCGTATCCCATGCAACGGTTGCAACCTGTTTATACCCAAGCGCATGGGCCCATTTCATGGCGGCCAAGACACCCGCCAAAGGCCCGCGCCCAAGGGGGGGTGCATCAGGGATGATCGGAAGGTCAAAAGCGTCAAACAGCGCAGGGTCGGCATTGGAGTTCAAAGCCAAAACCCCCGCTTGCGGGGCGACCCTTTCAACCACATGAGCCAGCACGGGTTTATCGCCCAAAAGCTCAAGACCTTTGGGGGTTCCGCCCATGCGACGTGCGGCCCCGCCAGCCAGTATCATGCAGGCAGGCCCCGTCATTTCGCTTGGTCATTTCCAGTGTTAATCATGGGATATGTCAGGCTCCGATTGCATCCCCAGTCTCGGACAGATAACTGATCCTTGTCCACAAAAGCTTTGAGGCTTGTGATGCAATCCATCAATTCCAAAAATCCCTATTTTCAGGGTGTTATTGCGGGCCTGCCCTTCTTGCTGGTTGTAGCGCCGTTTGGCCTGCTTTTTGGGGTCGTTGCGACTGAAACGGGCCTCCCGCTATCGCAGGTCATGGGGTTTTCTGTCTTGGTGATTGCGGGGGCCTCCCAATTCACGGCGCTGCAATTGATGACCGAGAATGCGCCGTTGGTCGTTATCCTCGTTTCGGCCTTGGCCGTGAATTTGCGCATGGCGATGTATTCGGCATCTTTCGCGCCGCATCTTGGCCCCGCCCCTGTGTGGCAGCGCGCCCTGATTGCCTATTTCAATGTTGATCAGACCTATGCCCTCTCGATCCAGAAATTCGAAGACCAACCCAAAGCGCCTGTGCGTTGGAAGGTGCTGTATTTCTTTGGCGCCGCGACGCCGATTTGCCCGTTTTGGTATCTGGCGACATGGGCAGGCGCTGTCTTGGGAAGCACTATTCCCCCTGAATTTGCGCTGGATTTCGCTGTGCCGATTACCTTTCTTGCCCTTGTCGCCCCTGCCTTGCGCACGGTTGCGCATTTGGCCGCGGCGCTGACGGCGGTTGTTTTGTCGATCCTGCTGGCATGGATGCCCTATAATCTGTGGCTGCTGATTGCCGCAGGGGCCGCGATGATGGTCGGGGCCGAGATCGAGCGGCGGATGACCCTGTCAAAAGGAGAGCGGGTATGACCTATTCCGACGCGCAAATCTGGCTGATCATCGCGATCTTGGGGATCGGCACCTTCCTTATCCGCTTTTCCTTTCTTGGATTGTTGGGCGACCACGAGCTGCCTGAATGGGCCTTACGGCATTTGCGCTATACGCCCGTTGCCGTTCTGCCTGCGATCATCACGCCCTTGGTTCTCTGGCCAGAGGCGACTGGGGGCGAACTGGACCCCGCACGCCTGAGTGCGGCGGCGGTTGCCTTGGCCGTGGGCTACCTGACCAAAAACGCTTTGGCCGCGATTGGCACAGGCATGGCCACGCTTTATGGGCTTGCCTTCTTGCTCGGCTAGATCGGTAAGGCCGTGGTCTTGGATACGGTCTTGAGCGCAAAGCTTGATTGCATCTTCAACACGCCCGGAAGCCGCGCGAGGGATTGGCGGTGGATACGCGCGAATTCCTCTGCGTCACGGGCCACGACCTTCAGAAGGTAATCCGCCGACCCCGCCATCAGATGGCATTCAAGCACATCTGGAACCTTGGCAACGGCTTTCTCGAAGGCATCAAGCAATTCATCGGCTTGCCCGCTGAGGCTGATCTCGACGAAAACGGTGGTGGCCCGCGCAACCGATCGCGCATCCAGAAGGGCCACGTAATCCCCGATGATCCCCGTCTGCTCAAGCCGCTGCACCCGCCTGTGGCAGGCTGATGGTGACAGGTTCACTTGCTCGGACAGCTCGGAATGGGTGATGCGGCCATTCTTTTGCAAAACTCGGAGTATGCGCAGATCAATATCGTCCAGATCATTCATATTGAAAGTTTCTCCCGCTAATTGCCAAATATTGCGAAGAATTTTGCGTCATTGGCAAGGGGAGACGGCACGCCATCATGTGAGAGCTCCGGAACGAAAACGGCCCGCCATATTCTGGCGGGCCGCTTCTGTCATAGTTTGAAAGCTCAGCCCTTTTTCAGGCCGTCACGGATTTCCATAAGAATGTCCAGCTCGGTAGGTCCTGCAGGAGCTTCTTCTGCCGCTGCTTCTTCCTCTTTCGCGGCCTGTTCTTTGACGCGGTTTACGCTTCTGACCAGCATGAAGACGACAAAGGCGATGATCAGGAAGTTGATGATTGCCATGATGAAATTGCCGATTGCAAAGGCTGCGGCGCCTGCTTCGGTTGCTTCGGCCAAAGTTCCGTATTCGCTGCCATCAAGTGTGTAGAACCAATTGGTGAAGTCTACGCCACCCATGAACAACGAGATGATCGGATTGATCAGATCGCCCACCAGCGATGCCACAATCGCGGTGAAAGCCGCGCCGATGATGATACCTACGGCCATGTCCATGACATTGCCCTTGGCGATAAAGTCCTTAAATTCGTTAAGCATTGGTCGTCCCTTTTCCAGTATTTGATACGCTCGCAGGTCTTGCGATACGCATGCCCCCAACTTTGGCACTGGGTGACCATGCCCGAAAATCGAACATTTGTGAATCGTTATTAAGGTTTGTGGGCCACCCGTTCAGGCGGGCAATTCACCTGTCAGGGCATAGCGCAGGATCTGGACGACCTGAGCAGGCTCTTCGGCCACGGCAAGGGCTGCGGCATGAACCTCTTTCAAGGCATGCTGGTGCTCAGGCAGGTTCAACACGATGATCGATTTGCCAAGCGCTGCGGCGACACCGGCATCAAAAGCCGCATTCCATTGGCGATATTTCTCGCCAAAGCGCACTACGACGATATCGGCTTCCTCGATGCCTTTGCGGGTGCGGATCGCATTAACCTTCGCGCCTTTATGATCATGCCAGAACTTATTCTCTTCGGCCCCGAGGATGGCCACGCCGCAATCATCACTGGCGGCATGGTCGGTCACGGGCGAGGAGAAAGACACATCAAGCCCTTCAGCACCTGCGATGATCTGCTCGCGCCAATCGGTGTGGATTTCGCCTGAGAGGTAAACTTTCAATCCCATTTGTACCGCCTTTTCGCTGAAGCCTAGCCCCTGAGGGTGCCACCAGTGGCCTTGCTGACCTTTTCGATGATCTTGACGCCAACGGCCTCGATCTCTTCTTCGGTCAGGGTTTTATCCTTAGGTTGCAGACGCACGGCTAGGGCGATGGATTTCTTGCCTTCGCCAAGGCTGCCGCCGATGAATTCGTCAAAGACACGCACCTCTTGAACCAGCGCCTTATCGGCACCTGCGGCTGCATTGACCAAATCAAGCGCCTCGACCTGTGCATCAACAACAAAGGCAAAATCACGCTCGACCGATTGCAGATCACTGATCGCCAAGGCCCCACGGCTGGCATTTGCACTGCGCGGCATGGGCACATCTTCGGGGAAGAGGGTAAAGGCCATTGCGGGGCCTTTCACATCCATGGCTTTGAGAATTTTGGGGTGCAATTCGCCAAAGATACCAAGCACCTTTTTGGGGCCAAGGCAGATCACGCCCGAGCGCCCAGGATGCCACCATGCAGGCGCATTGCGCAGAATTTGCGCTTTGGCAGGCGCGCCAATCGCTGCAAGGGCGGCTTCGGCATCGGCCTTGATGTCAAACACATCGACGGCGCGCCGCGCGCCAAGCGGATCACGCGGCCCCGAATGTCCGACCAGAATACCCGCTGCTTGCAGATGTTGCTCACCAGGCTCGCCGCCTTGGAAGGCCGCGCCCACCTCGAATAGGGCCAGATCCATCATGCCGCGCGCCTGATTGCGGGCAGCGGCTTGCAACAGGCCAGGCAACAAGGCGGGGCGCATATGGCTCATTTCGGAGGAGATGGGGTTTTCCAGCATCGTCGCATCCGAGCCGCCGCCGAACAACTCGGCGCTGGCCTTGTCGATGAAGCTATAGGTCACGCATTCATTATAGCCGAGCGCTGCAATGGTGCGCCGCGCGCTGCGTTCGCGCTTTTGCATCGGGGTCAGCACCGCCGAAGGCACGCCTGCGCTTGGGCGCGGCAAGGGCACAGGCTGCAATTTGGTCAGCGAGGCCACGCGCGCGATCTCTTCGACCAAATCGGCTTCGCCCTGAACATCGCGCCGCCACGAGGGCACCCAAACCTCGATCACATCGCCTGTGCCGGTGGCCGAGAAACCGAGCGAGGTCAGGATGCGGACCTGTTCTTCCTTCGGGATATCCATGCCGACAAGGCTGATCACGCGTTTGGTGTTGAGGGGATAGCTGCGCGCGGTTTTGGGCGCGGCACCCGCTTCGACGACCTCGGAGGCTTCGCCACCGCAAAGATCAAGGATCATCTTGGTTGCGGCCTCAAGACCCGGACGGGTGTATTCAGGATCAACGCCGCGCTCGAAACGGTAGCGCGCATCGGAATTTATCTTCAGATCACGGCCTGTATAGGCGATCTGGACCATGTCCCAATAAGCGCTTTCAAGGAAGACATTGACCGTCTCTTCGGTGCAGCCGCTTTCTTCGCCGCCCATGACGCCCGCGATGCTTTCAGGGCCACGATCATCCGAGATGATCATATGGCCCGCCTTGAAGCTATAGGTCTTTTTATCCAGCGCCAGCATCTCCTCGCCACCTTCTGCGCGGTGTACGCGCAGATCGCCCTGCACCTTATCGGCATCAAAGACGTGCAGCGGGCGGTTCTGGTCATAGGTGAAGAAATTGGTCACATCCACCAAGGCCGAGATCGGGCGCAAGCCAATGGCGCGCAAACGGTCCTGCAACCAAGCGGGCGAGGGGCCGTTCTTGACGCCACGGATCACGCGGCCTGTGAAATGCGGGGCAACCTCGCGCGTATCTTCGGCAATGCTGACACCGATGGGGCAGGGGAAGCTGCCTGCAATCTCGCTCACCTCATAAGGTTTTAAGGTGCCAAGGCCACGCGCGGCCAGATCGCGGGCCACACCGCGCACGCCAAGCGCATCTTGGCGGTTTGGCGTAATGGCAATCTCGATCACTGGGTCGACCTTGGCGGGGTCATTCGCGGCCAGCCAGTCGATGAATTTCTGACCAACCTCGCCCGAGGGCAATTCGATGATGCCGTCATGTTCCTCGGACAGTTCCAGCTCGCGCTCGGAGCACATCATGCCATGGCTCTCGACGCCGCGGATGGTGCCAACTGACAAGGTCACATCAATGCCGGGTACATAATCGCCGGGCCGTGCAAGCACGACCGTGATGCCAGCGCGCGCATTGGGCGCGCCGCAGACGATCTGGGCATCGCCCTGATCGGTCTCGACGGTGCAGACGCGCAGGCGATCCGCATCAGGGTGCTGGCTGGCCTCCTTGACCTTGGCAAGGGTAAAGCTTTCCAGCTTGGCCGCAGGGTTTTCCACGCCTTCCACTTCCAGCCCCAGATCGGTGAGGGCCTCGGTGATGTCATCGACACTGGCTTGGGTGTCGAGATGCTCTTTGAGCCAGGATAGGGTGAATTTCATCTGCTGCACTCCCTTCGCGCATTCGCGCATGCGATTATCGCAGTAGGCCTTTAATTGGAAGGGCCTCGGCCCTTGCTAGGTAGTTGTCAGGCGGCGCGCAGGGCGCTGTTACACGCCTGCATGCACGCTTGGCATATCCAGACTGGCAAAGCCGTAATGGCGCAGCCAGCGCAGGTCGCTGTCGAAGAAGGCGCGCAGATCGGGGATGCCGTATTTGAGCATCGCGATACGGTCGATCCCCATGCCGAAGGCAAAGCCCTGCCATTGCTCGGGGTCAACACCGGCTGCTTGCAGCACCTTGGGGTGAACCATGCCCGAGCCCAAAACCTCGAGCCAGTCATTGCCCTCACCAACCTTCACGGTGCCGCCTTCCCATGAGCATTGGATATCCACCTCGGCCGATGGCTCGGTGAAGGGGAAATGCGATGCGCGGAAACGGGTGCGGACCTGCGTGCCGAAATAGGCCGAGAAAAACTCCTCAAGCACCCATTTCAGATTGGCCATCGAGATATCCTTATCAATCGCCAGACCTTCGACCTGATGGAACATCGGCGTATGGGTCTGGTCATAATCGGCGCGATACACACGGCCCGGAGCGATGATCCGGCAAGGGGCACCATGGGCCTCCATATAGCGGATTTGCACGGGGCTGGTATGGGTGCGCAGGACATGCGGCGGGCGGTTATCGCCATCGGCGCGATGGGTATAGAACGTATCCATCTCGGCGCGGGCAGGGTGATGGCCCGGAATATTAAGCGCATCGAAATTGTAGAAATCGGTTTCGATCTGCGGGCCTTCGGCCACGGCAAACCCCATATCCGCGAAGATCGCGGTGACTTCCTCGGTCACTTGGCTGACAGGGTGGATGGTTCCGACACGACGATGGCGCGAGGGCAGGGTTACATCCAGCCATTCGGCCTTCAAACGCTCATCCAACGCAGCATCCCCAAGGGCGGCTTTCTTAGCCGCAAGGGCTGCGCCAACCTCGTCCTTCAATGCGTTGAGCGCGGGGCCCGCCACCTGACGTTCCTCAGGCGACATGCCGCCAAGCTCGCGCATCTTCAGGCTGATCTCACCCTTTTTGCCAAGGGCGGCCACGCGCATATCTTCGAGCGCGGATTCATCCGTGGCGCCTGCAATCCGTTCCAGCCAGCTGCCGCGCAGCTCATTCAATCCGTCCATTGGCCTCAGCCCCTCAAGAATTTCGCTTGATCAGCTATCACAGACGGCTCCGAATGCAAGTCAGAGGCGGGTGTTCAGGTGCCATCCTTGCCCGCAAATTTGGAAACACGCCCACGCATCTCCAAAGCACGGCGCGATCTGCCGATTTTGCCATTCTGCGAGGTCACCGATGTAGGCGGCTCTTTCTTGATGCGTTTTTCAAAAACCACGATGGAATCGTAGAACCGCACCGCATCCAATTCACCCGCGATCGGATCGAAGGGGAACATCTTGTCCTGATCGGTATACCAAGAATGCATCGCATCGACCTTGCGCTTGGCATATTCGACAAAGCTCGCTTCATTGCGGTAGCCGCCCCCGAAACCGGGCCAATAGCTGGTATGGCAATCCTCAACCGCATAAAGGCCACCATCGCTCAGATGGGGCCAGAGCAGTTCGAAACTGGCGGATTGATGGGCATTGATATGGCTGCCATCATCAAGGATCAGATCAAACGGCCCGTGTTTCTTGACAACCTCGGCCAGAAAAGCCGCATCGGTCTGGTTGCCGATCTCGACGGTGGTGCCCTCTTCTTGATGGGCGGCGCAGGCGGGGTCGATATCGATAAAGGTCAGCTTGGAGCCTTTGGCGAAATAGCCCTTCCACATCGGGATCGAGCCACCTTTGAAAACGCCGATCTCGAGAAAGGAAATGGGGCGGTCGAGATAGCGCCCGAATTCGCGTTCATAGACGGCGAAATAATGCTCCCATTTCATGACAAAACGGTCATCGGTGCGCGTCAGATAGTCGTTGAAATAGGTCATTGAAATTCTCTTGCTCGAAATGCCGAGGCACAAATAGAAACGGCCCCGTATCAAGTTTCACCTGATACGGGGCCGAAATGCAATCAGCTTGGCTGGCTTAAGGCTTAGGCCGGAAGCGCTGCTTTCGCTTGATCTACGATCGCTGCAAATGCCTCGGGCTCATGCACGGCCAGATCGGCGAGAACCTTACGGTCCACTTCGATGCCAGCTTGCGCGAGGCCATTGATGAAGCGCGAATATGTCAGGCTCTCATCATGGGCACGTACGGCTGCGTTGATCCGCTGGATCCACAGAGCGCGGAATTGACGCTTGCGCGCCTTGCGGTCGCGGGTTGCGTATTGATTGGCTTTATCGACGGCTTGCGTTGCAACACGGAAGCTGCGCGAACGTGCGCCATAATAACCTTTGGCCGCGTCAAGAACCTTCTTGTGACGGCGATGGGTAACGGTACCACCTTTTGTGCGGGACATATCAGCGCCTCCTTAACGGTCGTAGGGCATGTAGGATTTAACGATCTTCGCGTCCGGAGCCGACAATGTCGTGGTTCCGCGCGCGTCGCGGATGAACTTCGTCGTCCGCTTGATCATCCCGTGGCGCTTGCCTGCTTGGCCGGCTTTCACCTTGCCGCTGGCAGTCATTTTGAAGCGCTTTTTGGCGCTCGATTTGGTCTTCATCTTGGGCATTTTCGTCTCCTCTTAAGGCAACGTTCTAGCGCGACTCGGCATGCCACTTTCGGCCGGTCGCACCGTTGGAGAGCGCCGATTAGCGCCAATTGGCAGATGATACAAGAGATTTAAGTGGTTAAAGCCGCGCTTTAATTCAAAATTCGCGCAACAACCGAGATGAAAGCATCTGGAATGGCGGTCAGACCCAAGCCATCCTCGCTGTTCATATAGGCAAGGGCAAATAACCCGATCCCGAAGGCAAGATTGATCAAAGCAAAGAGCGGAAAGCGCCGATCGACCCATTTCGAGATGGCCGAGGCCAAAGACATGCCAACCACGAAAGTGGCAATAACGATCAAAATATCGGACGGCAGATTGTTCATGGCCTAATGCCTTAACGAAGCAATCGCCGTCCGACCATAGCGATTATTCTGGGTCCGTCGAGAAAATCAGACGCTCGGCACAAGGTGCAACCCGCAAGATGTTCGTTGTACCCGGCACATTGAAAGGCACACCTGCGGTAACGACAATCTGGTCCTCCTCACCTGCGAACCCGCCTTCACGTGCGGCTTTGGCGGCGTTGACAACGGCCATTTTAAAACGGTCCACCGAGCCTGTGACAACGAAGCTTGTGCCCCATGTCAGGGTCATGCGGCGGGCAACCTCGATCTTGGGGGTCAGGCCGATGATTGGAACGCGGGGGCGTTCACGCGCGACGAGGGCAGCAGTGGTGCCGGATTGGGTAAAGCAGCAGATCGCCTTGATATCTGCGGTCTCGGCGATCTCACGGGCGGCTGCAACAATGCCATCGGCAACCGTGGCGCGTTCGACCTTGCGCGAGGAATCCAGCACTTCGCGATAGGTCGGGTCGCTTTCCACTTCGATGGCGACATTGTTCATCGTGTTGACTGCTTCGATCGGGTAATTGCCTGCCGCCGATTCCGCACTCAGCATCACGGCGTCAGCCCCCTCATAGATCGCAGTCGCAACATCCGAGACCTCGGCGCGTGTTGGCACCGGGCTTTCGATCATGCTCTCGAGCATCTGGGTCGCCACAATCACAGGCTTGGCTGCCGCGCGGCATTTGCGGATCAGGCGTTTCTGGATCGGTGGAACATTCTGCACAGGCAGCTCAACCCCGAGATCGCCACGCGCGACCATGATCCCGTCAGAGGCCGCGAGGATTTCATCAAAGGCGGTTACAGCAGCGGGCTTTTCGATTTTGGACAGGATCGCGGCGCGGCCTTTGGCCAATTCGCGCGCTTCGGTCACATCGGCCTCGCGCTGCACAAAAGACAGTGCCAGCCAATCCACGCCGAGGTCACAGACAAATTCGAGATCCTTGCGGTCTTTCTCGGACAAAGCGGCCAAGGGCAGAACCACATCAGGAACGTTCACGCCCTTACGGTTGGAGATCGTGCCCGTATTCAACGCGACGCAATTGGCAAAATCCTTGCCGCATTCTTCAACGCGCAGCTTCAGTTTGCCGTCATTGACCAGCAGATGCGCGCCTTTCTCAAGCGCCGCGAAAATCTCGGGATGGGGCAGTTGCACGCGGTTCTCGTCGCCTTCGGCTGCGTCGAGGTCAAAGCGGAAAGTCGCGCCCTCTTGCATCTCGAAGCCCTCGCCATTGGCAAAGACGCCGCAGCGCAGTTTCGGTCCCTGAAGATCGGCGAGAATGGAGATCGGGCTGTTGGTGTCTTTTTCGATCTGGCGAATGATCTGGTGACGCACGCGAATTTCATCATGAGAGCCATGGCTCATGTTCAGACGAAACACATCTGCGCCAGCCTCAAACAGCGCGCGGATCATTTCATAATCGTTGGATGCGGGGCCAAGAGTGGCCACAATTTTTACGTTTCTTTGGCGTCTCATGCGGGGTCTGTCCCTTCGGTATGCGCAAAATGTTTGCGCTATCAATTATTCTGCGCCCCTCATGGATCAAAATCCGCCGAGGGACAACTGGCAGTTCAGCACGAAGCCGTCTACGAAGCGCGTCATGCCAGCCAAGGGTGACAAAAACATGACCATGCCATTCGAGATAATCGGCGCTGAGCGGCCCGGGCGTTGGGTCGTTACGGTGGACCATGCCTCAAACCGTGTGCCAGTGGAAGTGGCAGGCGGCGATCTTGGTGTAGCTGCCTCGGATATGGCACGCCATATCGCCTATGATATCGGTGCGGCCGGTCTGGCCCGCGTGCTAGGCGAGGCCTTGAACTCGCCCGTTATCCTGTCGAATTTCTCGCGCTTGGTGATTGACCCGAACCGCGGCGAAGACGATCCCACGCTGTTGATGAAAATCTATGATGGCACGATCATTCCAGCAAACCGCCACGCTGATGACGCCGAGGTTGAGCGCCGCCTCGAGATGTTGCATCGCCCCTATCACCGCGCCTTGGAGGGGTTGATTGCGGCACGCGCAAACCCCGTTTTGCTGGCGGTTCATTCCTTCACACCCGCCTTTGTCGGGCGGCCAGCGCGGCCGTGGCATGTGGGTGTGCTTTATTCCAGCGACACCCGCCTTGCCCATCCGCTGCTTCAGCATCTTGGCATGCAGGGCGATATCTGTGTCGGAGATAACCAACCCTATTCCGGCCATTTGCCCGGAGATGCGATGGATCGGCATGGCCTGCAAAACGGGTTGCCCCATGTTCTGATCGAGTTGCGAAATGACTTGATCGAAACAGATCAGGCACAGGCCGATTGGGGCACAAGGTTGGCCCCCATGCTTGACGCCGCGCTTTCCAGCGCACAGCTATAGTCACGAGGAGACCGAAATATGGATGATCAAACCCGCATCGAGCTTGAAGCCGCCGCCTTTCGCCGCCTGCTCAAACATCTGGATGAGCGCAAGGATGTGCAGAATATCGACCTGATGAACCTCTCGGGGTTTTGCCGAAATTGCCTGAGCCGCTGGTATGGCGAGGCCGCCGCCGAAAAGGGCATCGAGATGTCCAAGGATGAGGCCCGTGAGACGGTCTATGGCATGCCCTATGACGAATGGCGCGCGAAATACCAGCTAGAGGCAACGGATGCCCAAAAGGCTGAATTCGCGAAAGCTAACCCCGACCATTGATGCCGATCAGCCCTCAGGCGGCTTTGGCGTCCACTTCCGAGCGCAGGAATGCGGGCTTGCCCTGTTCGCTCAAGTCAGGGGAATAGCGATAGCCGCCCGTGTCAAACTCGGTGATATGGGCAGGGTCGGTTAACCTGTTCTCGATGATGAAACGCGCCATCGCGCCACGCGCCTTCTTGGCGTAGAAGCTTACGATCTTGGGGCCATTTGGCTTGTCCTCAAGAAAGACGGGCGTGATGATCCGCAGTTTCAAAGCCTCGGGCTGCACAGCCGAGAAATATTCGATCGAGGCGCAATTGATCAGCGTATCGGCATCAAGGTCAGCCGCGTCACTGTTCAGCGCTTCGGAAATCTGGGTGCCCCAATAGTCATAAAGCGATTTGCCACGCGGGTTTTTCAGGCGGCTTCCCATCTCAAGGCGATATTGCTGGATCGCATCCATCGGCCGCAAAACCCCGTATAGACCAGACAGGATGCGCAAACGGTCTTGGGCGAAGCGCAGATCATCTGGTGACAGGGTCTTGGCCTCTAGACCCGCATAAGTGTCGCCCGCAAAGGCCAGTGCTGCGGGCCGCATATCCGCCTTGTCCTCGGCAAATCGCTGAAAGCGGTCATGGTTAAGCGTGGCAAGGTCCGTGGAGATATCCATCAGCTTCTCAAGATCGCCAACCGATAGGGTTTTGGCGACCTCGGCCAGAGCCTCGGCATCCTGTGTGAAGCGCGGCTGCGTTACATCCACATCGCGGGCTGCCCAATCAAGGCGTTTGGCGGGGGAAATCACGGTCAGCATGCGGGCTCTCCTGTCGAAAATTTGGCGGTTGCGATAGTATCTAGGGCAGTGCGGGGCGCTTATCCAGCTTCGCGCAGCACATCAAGAAAGGCCTCGCCAAAGCGTTCGGCCCTGCGCTCGCCCAAAAGGCGGGTGAGGCTGCCCAGATCACCGGGTTTAACTTCGGCAATTTTGGCCAGTTGCGAGGAGGAACAGGTGACAGGTTTATCAGCCCCATTCGCGCCGCGCATCAGATCGGCCTGAACCTGCAAAAGACGGTCATAGACATTGCCCGCATCGCGGCCCGCAAGTTTGCGGCGTGCGGGATGCAAGTGGTCGGGTTGCTCACCTGTGATGACGGCCAGAAAGCCCTCTCCGTAGCGTTCCAGCTTGGTGGCGCCAACGCCCGAAATGCGCGCCATCTCATCCATCGAGCGGGGGCGTGTTTCAGCCATCTCGATCAAGGTGCGATCGGTGAAGATGACATAGGCGGGCACGCGGGCCTCCTCGGCCAAGGCGCGGCGCTTGGCCTTGAGCGCCGAGAGAAGGGGCGCATCTTCCTCGCTGACCAGCGTTTTAACGGCAGGGCGGCGCGGGGTCTTGGTGATCGTATCCTTGCGAAAGGTAATCTCGGCCTCATCGCGCAAAATGGGCCGTGCGGCTTGGGTCATGCGCAATGCGCCGAACCGCTCGGGGTCGGGGCGCACAAGATCATGCCCCATCATCTGGCGAAACACTGCCTGCCAACCGCGCTTGTCAAACTCGGTGCCGACACCAAAGGTGGGCAGGTCGTTATGGCCGCGTTCGCGTACCTTTTCTGTGGCATTTCCTGTCAGGATATCGATCAAATGGCCCGCGCCAAAATATTCCCCCGTCCGCAGGATCGCCGAGAGCGCCTTGCGCACGGGTTGGGTGGCATCGAATGTTTCGGGCGGCGTGGCGCACAGATCGCAATTGCCGCATTTGCTGATCTCTTCGCCGAAATAACCAAGCAGGTTTTCGCGACGGCAAACCATCGCCTCGGCCAGACCCAAAAGCGCATTCAGACGCGCGTGATCAGCCGCTTTGCGGTCATGCGGGGCAATGCCTTCGTCGATCTGCTGGCGTCGAAAGCGGATATCATCGGGCCCATATAGCGTTAGCGTATCGGCGGGTGCGCCATCGCGGCCCGCGCGTCCGATTTCCTGAGAATAGCCTTCTATGGATTTGGGCAGATCGGCATGCGCCACCCAACGGATATCGGGTTTGTCGACACCCATCCCGAAGGCAATCGTGGCCACCACGATCAACCCGTCCTCAACGCTAAAGCGGGTCTCGACGATGCGGCGATCCTCAGGGTCCATTCCGCCATGATAGAAACAGGCATTATGGCCCGCCTCGCGCAGCGCTTGTGACAGGGTCTCGGTCTTGGCGCGGGTGCCGCAATACACGATGCCCGATTGGCCCTTTCGCGCCGCCGCAAAGGCGAGGATTTGTTGGCGGGGTTGGTTCTTGACCTCGAAGGCAAGGGTCAGGTTCGGGCGATCAAAGCCGCGCAGGAAGGCCTCGGGAGGCTCGCCATTGAACAGACGCTCAATGATCTCGGCTTGCGTTTCGGCATCTGCTGTGGCGGTGAAGGCGGCAAGCGGCACATCCAGAGTGCGGCGCAATGCACCGATGCGCAGGTAATCGGGGCGGAAATCATGGCCCCATTGGCTGACGCAATGGGCCTCATCCACAGCAATCAGCGACACGCCCGCACGCCTGAGCATCCGTTCCGTGCCAGATGAGGCAAGCCGTTCAGGCGCGATATAGAGCAGCTTGAGCCTGCCCTCCTCCAGCGCCTCCCAGACGGCATCGGTTTCCTCAGGGGTATTGCCCGATGTCAGCGCGCCTGCCTCGACGCCTGCTTCGCGCAAACCGCGCACTTGGTCGCGCATCAAAGCAATCAAAGGCGAGATCACGACAGTGACCCCTTCGCGCATCAGGGCGGGCAATTGGAAACACAGCGATTTACCCCCGCCTGTCGGCATAATGGCCAAGACATTGCGGCCCTCGGCGACCGCGCGCACGATTTCCTCCTGCCCTGGTCGAAACTCGGGAAAGCCGAATACAGAAGAGAGAAGGGCGGTTGCGTCCTGCATGCCTGCTTTGGATTTTTTCTAGATGCTCGTGTTTTATCGACTGTCCCATATTGAGGTATGGTTAACAACCCGCACAAGATGATGTGGAAGGCTATTCCAGCCCGATTGGCCCCAGCCAGACGATTTTGTGGCAAAACCCCTGCAATTTCTCCGAATATGAGGAAAAAACTGCCAAAAAGCCCTGTGTTAGAGACTGTTTTGGATTTTTGGGTTCAGGCGGCCTGCGGTGATAGCATTCGGGGGCTAACCGAGCAGGGCATCCCTCATCTCGTGAAATCTGGCTGTGATTTGATGCGATTCAGGCCCAAGAAACCCCAATAACCCCTGTGTTAGAGACTATTTTAGGTCGCGGGCCCACGCGGTCCCAGTCGCGGGTATTCATGGCAAAAGGTGCGTGAAATCACCAAATCCATGGGGTTTTTGCGAATTTCCCGCAAATGGCGGGCATAATGCAGCTCAAAACAGCCCAAAAAGCCCTTATTAGGGACTGTTTTCAGGTTTTTGAGGGGATGCGCGTTCCCAATGCCTGCAACGGGCAGAGTTACGCTTTTGCGATTGTAATTATGGTGCCGCCATAGCTGCGCTGGTCCAGCAGGGTTACGCCCACGGGCGGCAAAGGCGGCGTCTCTTCTTCCCAGACGATCAAAGCCTCAGGTGCCAGCCATCCGCCTTCCAGTGCCGAGGCCAGCGCCAATTCGCCAAGCCCCTGACCATAGGGCGGGTCAAGAAAAACTAACGTAAAGGGGTGGCCCGAATGCGGCCCCAGATCGGTGGCATTGCGACGATACACCTTGGAGATGCCTTGCGCCGCACACAGCCCGATATTTTCACGCAACAAGCCGCGCGCGGCGGCTCCATCATCCACGAAAACGGCCTGTTTTGCCCCGCGCGACAGCGCCTCCAGCCCGAGCGCGCCCGTGCCTGCAAACAGATCAAGCACGCGGGCATCCATGATCGGGTTTCCATAAGGGCCATTCTGGATCAGGTTGAACAGGCTCTCGCGCACGCGGTCGGTGGTCGGGCGCAAATGCGCCGCCGCATCACCCTGCCCGACATCGGCCAGTTTCTTGCCCCGCCATTTCCCCGAGATGATCCTCATGCCCGCAGCAGCGCTTTCAGGTCAGTGTCACTATCCGCAACCAGATCCGAAGCAGGGGATTTGCCCGCCTCGATCAGACGCTTGCCGACCATATAGGCGCGCGGGTCATTCATTGCGTCAACGGCCAGCAGGTCATCGCCTTTGTAATACCAATAGGACACAACATCCCCGCCGCCGCGCGTCACGATCCGGTCATAGCCCGTATTCAGCCCCGCGATCTGGAGCTTTACGTCATATTGATCGGACCAGAACCAAGGATGGGGCAGATAAGGCTCCTCGGCCCCCATGATATTGCGCGCAAGGTTTTCGGCCTGATCAATGGCGTTTTGCACGGATTCAAGCCTCAGGCGGCCGTCTTTATAGGGAAAAGACGCGCAATCGCCCGCTGACCAAATCGAGGGGTCCGATGTGCGCCCATGGGCATCAACCTTGATCCCGTTCTCTATCTCGAGCCCCGCGGCCTCGGCCAGCGCGGTCGCGGGGGCAATGCCGATCCCGACGATGACCATATCAAGCGCAATCTCGTGGCCATCGCTGAGCACTGCGCCATCCACTTGCCCCTCGCCCGTCAAACGCGTCAGCCCCACACCTTCGCGGATATCCACACCATGCGCGCTATGCACGGCACGGAAATAATCAGAAGTCTCGGGGCTGGCGACGCGTTGCAAGATTCGATCAGCCATTTCGACCAGAATGACTTTCATGCCCTTCGCGGCGCAAACGGCAGCAGCCTCCAGCCCGATATACCCGCCGCCAACGATCAAAACCCGTGCGCCCTCATGTACCGCAGGGGCCATTGCATCGACATCGGCCAGACCACGTACAACATGAACGCCGCCCAAATCCCCGCCGATCGAGGCAGGCAGGTGGCGCGGATATGAGCCTGTGGTCAAAACCAGATGATCATAGGGAACCCGCGTCTCGCCCGAGATGACGCATTTCGCCTCTCGATCAATCGCCTGGACGGTCATATCGAGATGCAGATCAATCGCGTTTTCGGGGTAATAGCTTGCCGGTCGCAGATAGAGGCGTTCCAGCTCCATCTCGCCAAGCAGGTATTTCTTGGACAAAGGCGGGCGCTGATAGGGGGGGGCGCTTTCCTCACCAATAAGGGTGATTTCGCCGTCAAACCCGTCACTACGCAATCTCGCGACACAGGCAGCGCCTGCTTGACCTGCCCCGACCACTACGATTTTTGTCATTGATTTGCCCCGTCTTGCCTCTGGCGTCTAATTGTTTTCAACCTATATGTCGCTCAACAGCAAACACAAGTTAGGGGAAATACAATGTCCATTTCAGTCGGCGATACACTGCCAAATGCAACCTTGATCCGTTTGGGCGCCGATGGCCCCGAAGAGGTGGATATGGCCAGCACGCTCAAAGGCCGCAAGGTCGTAATTTTCGCCGTTCCCGGTGCCTTCACCCCGACCTGTCATTCCGCGCATGTGCCAAGCTTCATCCGCACCAAGGGCGATTTCGATGCCAAAGGCGTGGACGAGATTATCTGCGTTTCGGTCAATGACCCCTTCGTCATGAAAGCATGGGGCGAGGCCACGGGTGCTGCGGATGCAGGCATTTCGATGCTGTCGGATGCGCAAAGCGAATTTACCAAAGCCTTGGGCATGGATTTCACAGCCCCGCCCGTAGGCTTGATCGCGCGCTCCTCGCGCTATGCGATCTTTGCCGAGGATGGTGTGGTGAAGGTTCTTCACAAAGAAGAAAGCCCCGGCACCTGCGAAATCTCGGGTGGCGAGGCCATGCTGGCGGCAATCTGAAAATGACAAAAGGTCGGGCATAGCGCCCGACCTTTTTCGGTTGGGGCTGCATTTGCGAGGCATGAGCGTGCCAAAAGCGGAATAGCCGCGTATAGCCTTGTGAATTCGGAGATCATTCAAAGCCGATGCCAGACGATATTGGACCCAAACCTTGGATCAACCTTAGACTGGGCGTGTATCTCCTCATTCTTGCGAGCCCATTTGGCGTTCCGATCATTTTTGCGCTCAATTATGATGGCATCGAAAGCGTTCTAGATTGGAACAGCCTGTTCAATTGGCTGTCAGCCATTACCGCTATATTCGTAGGTACTGCCTTATACCTTATCCTCACTCCGCAGCGGGTCGGCGGGAATATTTGCTTCGAGGAAGATGGTTTTTGGTGTCGAATGCGATTGTTCTTTCGTCGCGATGCAGAACAATATTTTAGCTGGCGGGACATCAAAGAAATCGAACTCGTCCAGGGGCCGCGCAATAACGATGTCCTGAACATCAAATCTGCGAATGGTGCGGAGATGTCCTTGCAAGTAAAATTTTTCGCACTTGGCATAACTGAGATTTTTGCGCGACTTCGTATATCAGCGGATGCTGCTTGCTATCGCCTAGAGCAGACAAAAAGCTTCGATGCGGTGGTCATTCGTAAGCAGACTTGGGCGGTTTTGCCAAAACCATAGATTTTTAGCGAACAAGAGCCAGCTTCACCCCACTGAGCGGGGCCATTCGGCAGGTGGTTCAATAACAGTGGTTTGCTCCCGCGCGGGATAAACAGCGTGGGCCCGCCGCGCATCGCCATGCCGCGCTCCGTCGATGCACGGCTCCTCGACCGAAGCAATGTTCGCTTCGTCTCTCAAAGTGGGCAGCGCGCTTGGGGCCGAAGGCTCAGCCTGCGAGCTTGTCCATCTTTTCGGCCAAGGCCAGATCAAGCGCGGAGAGGCCGCCTACATCATGGGTCGAGAGGGTCACCTCGACGGTTTTGTATACATTGAACCATTCAGGGTGGTGGTTCATTTTCTCGGCCACCAAAGCTGCGCGGCTCATCCAGCCGAACGCGTCGATGAAATTGGCAAAGACGAAGGTTTTGGTGATAGCGTCGCGGCCCTCGACCATGCCCCAGCCCGTTTTGGCAAGCGCGGCCAAAGCGGCCTCGCGCGCATCGCCTGTGAGTTTCTCATTGTTCATTCCTGTTCCTCTACATCGCATTTTCGGAACGGCCCGTATGAGGTGAGGATTTCGATCTCCTCCCCCACCATGGCGCGTTCGGCCTCAAGAAAATCCTGCACCGCATTGCGAAATCCCGGATCGCGCACCCAATGCAGGGAATGGGTGGTCACGGGAAGATAGCCGCGTGCCAGTTTGTGGCCCCCTTGCGCGCCCGCCTCGACGCGGGGCAGGCCATGGGCAATGGCGTAGTCGATGGCCTGATAGTAACACAGTTCGAAATGAAGGCAGGGGTGATCCTCGCTGCAGCCCCAATAGCGGCCATAGATTACCTCGCGCCCGATGAAATTAAGCGCGCCTGCAACGGGCTGGCCATCACGCATCGCAAAGACCAAAAGCATATCATCGGCCATTGTCTGATGCGCGATATCGAAGAACGCGCGTGTGAGGTAAGGCATGCCCCATTTCCGCGCACCGGTGTTTTGGTAGAAGGTCCAGAAGGCATCCCAATGCTCGGGTTGGATCTGCTCGCCCGTCAGCGCCACGATCTCGCCGCCAAAGCCTTGGGCGGTGGCGCGTTCCTTGCGGATATTCTTGCGTTTGCGCGATGAGAGATCCGCGAGAAACCCATCAAAATCGGCATAGCCGCGATTATGCCAGTGGAATTGCTGGCTATAGCGCCGCATCAGGCCAAGGGTCTCGCCCAATTCGGCCTCTTGCTCGGTGCAGAAGGTGATGTGGACCGAGGACAGGTGATTGTCCTGCGCGACCTGAAGCATGCCTTGCACCAATGCTTGGTGCCCTATCTCGCTATGCTCGGGTTTGGTCAGAAAACGGCGGCCAGTTGCGGGGGTAAAGGGCGCTGCAACCTGTAGTTTCGGGTAATACCGCCCGCCCGCATTTTCATAGGCATGGGCCCAGTTCTGGTCAAAGATATATTCGCCCTGACTATGTCCTTTGGCATAAACAGGGGCCACCGCGATGGGCGTGCCCCCTTCGCGCGCCAGAAGGTAATGCGGCTGCCAGCCCGTGCCCGCGCCGACCGATCCGCTATCCTCCAGCGCCAAAAGAAACCGATGCGTGGTGAAAGGGTCAAAAGGGCGCCCGCCATCCGCGGCTTCGGGGCAAGCGCAGGCATCCCACTCCTTGGCGGTGATGCCGCGCAGAGAGTTCAGAACGGTTACTTCAATGTCTCGTCCGTCACGCATTGCGAATGCCGAATTCCTGATGAGCCCACCCCTGAGGTGGGGCAAAGCGGTGTGGCGTCAAGCCGTTGGTGTCGTGGCGAGGTAGCCTTCAAAGGTCACATTATCCGCGATCTTGCGGGCTTGGGCCTCGGCCTCGGCGCTTTTGATCGTCCAGCACAGGATCGGAACGCCGCGCGCTTTGAGCCCGAGCACCGAGGCGCGATCCAGATCATTGCAGTCATGGCTGATGAACGCTGCGCCCAAACGGTCGAAATCTGCGATATCGCGCAGATGCGCGCAGCGCGCCTCGGACGCACCATTCCATTTGTCCGGTGGAAAGCTGCAGGTCGTTAAACCTCGGGTCACCCGCGGTGCGTAATGCTGCATCCGTTCCACGGAAGCGGGGTTGAAGGACATCACGGCGACAGGGCCGTCATAGCCTTTCAAATCCTGCGCAACGGCGCGTTCCAGCTCGCCTGATACTTCACCCAAATTGCCTGACTGATCCTTGATCTCGATCAGCAAGGGCACACGGCCTTGGACAAGGTCTAATAGATCAGTCAGGCGGGGGATGCGCTCCTCGCTGTTTTTGAGCGGGATTTGGGACAGATCAAGCGCTGTGCGTTGATCCACCCGCCCCGTTTGATCCGTCAAACGCTCAAGCGTTGCGTCATGGAACACCATTGCCTGACCATCCGAGGAAGGCTGGATATCAACCTCCATCCCATAGCCGCCAGCGATCGCGGCGCTTACCGCTGCAAGGCTGTTTTCGGGAATGCCGCTTCGCGCATCATGCAAAGCACGATGCGCTATAGGCAGACGCAGAAAGGAGCCATCCAGAGCTGCAGACATGAGCTATGCCTCGATCTCGAAAATCCCTTCGATTTCGACGGCGACATTCAGGGGCAAAGCGCCAGCCGAAACGGCCGAGCGCGCATGGCGGCCCGCATCGCCCAAAGCTTCTACCAAGAAATCCGAGGCCCCGTTCACCACCTTTGGTTGGTCGGCGTAATCAGGCGTGGAGTTTACAAAGCCCGTCAGCTTCACAACGCGGACCAGTTTATCAAGATCGCCACCGCAGGCCTTTTTGACCTGAGCTAGAAGCGAGATCGCACAGCTTCGCCCCGCGGCTGCACCTTCCTCGGTGGTCAGGTCCGCCCCGATTTTACCCGTGATCAAAGCCCCATCCACCATCGAGATCTGGCCTGACACATAGACGGTGCTGCCAATCGTGACATAGGGCACATAATTCGCGGCAGGCGCGGGCGCATCAGGCAGGGTGACGCCCAGATCGGCCAGTTTCTTTTCGAAATTCTTGCTCATGGCAGGCTTCCTTATAAGCATGTTTGCGCGCAGGCTAACCCTGCGCGGCAACAGGGGGAAGGGGCGAATTCTAGTAACATCGCCCAGATACGTGTCATTTCTGCAGCGCGGCATCGCCGCATTCAGGTAGGTCTATTCCATGCCATGTTGAACCAGCGGGCTGATTTAGGTATGCGGATGATCTGGGGCCTTTGGAAAAAAGTCGATTTTCATCATGAGTTATTGCGTAAGATTTCTATCTCCACGGCCTGTCTTGGTGGCGCTAGCCCTTGGCCTGACAGCCTGTGGCCCCGCCGACATTCCGCGTGGTGATCTGATTGACGACCCGAATGAGGCCCAGAACCGCGAAGTCCATGAACTTAATATTGCCGTAGACCGCGCATTATTGCGACCTGTCTCGCAAGGCTACGGAACGATTGTCCCTGAGCCTGTGCGCAATGGCCTGTCCAATATGGCGTCGAACCTGAACCAGCCGGGCTATGTTGTGAACAACATACTGCAATTCCGGATCGGCCAAGCCGTGCAAAACACGACGCGCTTCGTGATCAATTCCACAATCGGGCTGGGCGGGCTGTTTGACCCCGCCAGCGCGATGGGCGTCCTGCCTGCTGATACTAATTTTGGCGAGACCTTGCATGTTTGGGGCGCAGAGGAAGGCCCTTACGTCGAGTTGCCGTTCTTTGGCCCATCAACTAGCCGCGACACGGCGGGGCGCTTTGTTGATGCCGCGCTGAACCCTTTGCGGTATCTCGTGACCTCTCCAGAAAGTGATTACGTCACGGGGCTGGAAACTGTTGACCTGATGGGCCAGCGCTACCAGTTTGGCGATGTGATTGATGGTGTGCTTTACGAGAGTGAAGATAGCTACGCCCAAGCGCGCAGCCTGTATTTGCAAAACCGCCGCTTTGAATTGCGCGGCGACCGCCAGCAAGATGATTATTTCGACCCGTATGAAGACAGCTATATCGACCCCTATGAGGATCCCTATGCGCAGTGAATTCAAGCTTTCCCGCCGACAGTTTGCAGCCCTCGGGGCCTCCGCCATTGCGATGTTTGGTGCTGGGCGCGGCATGGCCTTTACGGCTGATGAAGCGTCCGATCTGGTTGGGCGTGTCGTGGCCGAGATTAACGACATCATTAATTCGGGTCGCTCGGAAAGCCGGATGTATTCGCAGTTTTCGAACGTCCTGAGCCGCTATGCTGATATGCCCATCATGGCGCAATCTGTGCTTGGGCCTGAATGGCGTAGTGCAAGTTCCGCGCAGCGCAGCGCCTTTACCACAGCGTTCCAAGGGTATTTGGCGCGTAAATATGGCAGCCGCTTTCGCGAGTTCATCGGTGGGCGGATCGAAGTGCAGGGCACCCGCGCGATCCGCAATTTCTATGAGGTCCGCTCGACCGCGATTTTAAGTGGGCAGTCGCCTTTTGAGGTTATCTTCCTTGTATCCGATGCAAGTGGTCAGAACCGTTTCTTCAACATCGTCTTTCAGGGTGTAAACCTGCGTTCGACGGAAAGTCAGGAAATCGGCACCATGCTTGATCGGCGTGGTGGCGACATCGACGCGTTGATCGCGCATCTCAGAACCTTGGCTTAAGTCGGAAGCTGGCTGAACTGGGCGAAGACACGCTCAGTTTCGGCCAAGCAACCCACCCAAAACCTCCATCAAAATCTGCTGCGCCAGATCTGGTCTGTCGCCTTGGCCGTCTTGCGCCTCGGCAGAGGGCAGGGGGTCAGGGCGAGCTTCGAGCACAGGGTCGATCATGGGCAAGGGGCGCGGTGACAGATCGGCATGGATGCGCTCCATGGTCTGGCGCCAAATCTCGGCGGGAAGCCCGCCACCCGTGACGCCCGAGAGCGGCGTATTATCATCATATCCCATCCAGACACCTGCGACGTAATCCGCAGAAAACCCGATGAACCACGCATCGCGGGCCGAATTTGTGGTGCCTGTTTTTCCAGCCACGGGCCTGTCGGACAATTGCGCGCGGCGTCCTGTGCCGTCCGCCACAACCTCGGCCATCATATAGGTCAACTGCTGCGCCGCATTCTCGGAGATAACCCGTTCACGGATACCGCCTTCTTGGCCGATCATCGGGGTATCATCGCCCATCAGGCGCAATTCAGTTAACCCATAGGGCGCCACGGCAGAGCCACCATTCAAGATGCCAGCATAGGCGCCTGTCATTTCAATCAAGCTCGCCTCGGATGCGCCAAGCGCAAGGGCAGGGCCTGCAGCTAGATCGCTTTGAATGCCGAATTGGGATGCCACATCGCGCACCAACTCACGCCCGACATCTTCGGACAGGCGCACGGCGGCCGTGTTGAGCGAGGCGCGCAAGGCGTCGGTCAGTGTCACATCGCCATAGAATTCACCTGTGTAATTCACGGGCGACCAAGGGCCCGATCCAGGGATGTCGAGTGTGAGTGGCGCATCGAGGATCAAATCATCAAAGCGCCAGCCAAGCTCTAATGCCGTGGCATAGACAAACGGTTTGAAAGCCGAGCCTGTCTGGCGGCGGGCTTGCGCTGCGCGGTTGAACAGGCCAGCGCCACGTGTGTCACGCCCGCCCACCATGGCGCGAACTGCGCCATCCGCGCTCATCACTACGATGGCGGCTTGCGCTTCCGAGCCTTCGCGAACCGAGTTTGAGAACACCTCCTGCAAGGCTTCTTCAGCGGCGCGCTGCATGTCGGAATCGAAGGTGGTGCGGATGATCACATCTTCGGTCGTGTCATTGGTCAGGAAACCGGGGCCTTCATCCATGATCCAATCAGCGAAATACCCGCCCACATTGGCCGATGCAGCATTAGACAGAACGGCGGGGTTCGCACGCGCTTGGGTGGCGTCTGCGGCACTGAGATAGCCCTGCTGCTCCATCAGATTGAGCACGAGGTTCCCACGCTCTTGCGCGCGTTCGAGATTGCGGGTGGGCGCATAATAGGATGGAGCCACCAAAAGCCCCGCCATCATGGCCGCTTGGCTGGCATTGATATTCGCGGCGGACATGCCGAAATAGCGCTGCGAGGCCGCCTCGAAGCCACGTGCGCCTGCGCCCAGATAGGCGCGGTTGAAATAGATCGAGAGGATTTCGTTCTTGGTATAACGCAGCTCCATCGCGAAGGAGAACGGCATTTCCTGCAACTTCCGCCACAGGGTCGTGCGGCGGCAATCCGATTCATACTCGGCCTCAGTCTCCCATGTTCCGGCATCATAGGCGACGCCCAGACACATCAGTTTGGCGACCTGTTGGGTGATGGTTGAGCCGCCATGCCCTTCCAGCGGGCCGCGCCCTTCGCGCATATTGATGCGCACCGCACTGGCAATGCCGCGCGGGCTAATGCCGAAATGGCGGAAAAAGCGCCGATCCTCGGTGGCGACCACGGCATTGGTCAGATGGGGGCTGACGGTTTCAGGCGTGATCATCCCGCCAAATTGTTCGCCCCGCCAAGCAAAGACATCGCCATCGCGGTCCAGAAGTGTGACCGAGCCGCGGGCGCGGGCATCAACAACATCCCCGACATCAGGAAGTTCCGAGTAATAATAGGCCGTGGCCCCTGCAAGGATCAGGAACATCACCAGCGCGCCGCGCCAGACAACGCCCCAGATAATTCTGAAAATCAAACGAAAGAGCGATGTGATCCAGCCCAATGGCCCCGAGCGACGCGGCTTGGCCGCGCGCTGTTTGCGGCGCGGTTTCCGCGGTGGCTGTGCCCCGCGTGATGATCCGTTTCCGGCGCGTGATGCAGGCGGATTGGCCGAGCGTTTATCCGCAACCAATCTGCGCGTGCCGCGCCCGCCATTTCCATTTTCGCTCATTTTTGCCTGCCATTTTTTTGGCAAAGATAAGCCTTTTCGAGTCGGATGCGAAGTCTGTAGATGAGCAGCCCTGATAAATTGATTGCCTAAAATTTAATCGAAAAGGCGAAATTGCGCAAAAAAATTGCATAATTCAATAAAGCCCACAAATTAAGCGCCCCGTTTCGTTGCTCTCAGGGCGATCTCCTTTTTGTGATGCTCGAGTGAAGTCCTTTGGGGGACAGCAAAATCGCAAAAGGGTAACAATCGTGAAACTCATCATTGCAGCAATTAAACCGTTCAAGCTCGAGGAGGTGCGTGAAGCACTGACCTCCATCGGCGTGCGCGGCATGATGGTGACTGAGATCAAGGGCTTTGGCTCGCAATCCGGTCATACTGAAATCTATCGTGGCGCTGAATACGCCGTGAATTTTGTTCCAAAAGTAAAACTTGAGATCGTTGTGGCAGATGCCATGGCAGACCAAGTGGTCGAGACAATTCAGACCACAGCGAAAACCGACAAGATCGGCGATGGCAAGGTCTTCGTTCTCGATGTGGCAAGCGCTGTTCGCGTCCGCACCGGTGAAACCAACGACGACGCGCTGTAAGCGCGCGCGTCCCTGCAATTATTTGGGAAAAGAGAAACATGAAAACCAAGTATCTCCTTCCGATGGCGACTGTGGCAGCTGCTGCATTGCTTCCATCGATGGGTTTCGCGCAAGAAGCTGCGGCACCCACATTTGACGAAGTCGGGCCTTATATCCTGACCACCCTGTTGTTCTTGATGGCGGGCTTCCTCGTATTCTTCATGGCCGCAGGCTTTGCGATGCTCGAAGCGGGCCTCGTGCGCGCCAAGAACGTCTCCATGCAGCTGACCAAGAACATCGCGCTCTTCTCCTTTGCGGCGATCATGTATTGGTTGATCGGCTTCAACCTGATGTATCCTGGTGATGCATGGATCATCGCGGGTTATGTTGGCCCGTTCTTCGCACAGACTGTTCTTGATCCAGTGGGCATTTCGGCTGCAGACGCAGCGCTTGATTATGCATCCATCGGTTCGGACTTCTTCTTCCAGCTGGTGTTTGTTGCGGCAACTGCTTCGATCGTTTCGGGTGCTTTGGCCGAGCGTATCAAACTGTGGCCCTTCCTGATCTTCGTGATCATCCTGACAGGCGTTCTCTACCCGATCTCCGGTTCGTGGCAGTGGGGCGGCGGCTGGTTGTCTGAAGCGGGCTTCTCCGACTTCGCGGGCTCCACCGTTGTACACTCCGTAGGTGGCTGGGCCGCTCTCGCAGGTGCCATCATCCTCGGACCACGCCTTGGCAAGTACAAGGACGGCAAAGTGAACCCAATGCCTGGCTCCAATCTGGCGCTCGCAACCTTGGGTACATTCATCCTGTGGCTCGGTTGGTTCGGCTTTAACGGCGGTTCGCAGTTGGCAATGGGCACCGTTGGTGACGTAACCGACGTTTCCCGTATCTTCGCCAACACGAACATGGCTGCTGCTGCCGGTGCCGTCGCTGCGCTGATCCTGACGCAGGTTGTTTATGGCAAGGTTGACCTTACCATGGTTCTGAACGGCGCACTTGCTGGTCTGGTTTCCATCACGGCTGAGCCTCTCGCTCCGACACTCTTCGGTGCATTGTGGATCGGTGCCATCGGCGGTGTGATCGTGGTCTTCACGGTTCCTCTGCTCGACAAGCTGAAAATCGACGATGTTGTTGGTGCTATCCCTGTCCACCTCTTCGCAGGTATCTGGGGCACGATCGCGGTCATCTTCTACGGTGAAGCGTCGCTCGGCACACAGCTGCTCGGTATCGCAGGTTATGGTGTCTTCACCTTCGTCGCCTCGCTGGTTGTCTGGTTCATCCTCAAGACTGTCATGGGTATCCGTGTCAGCGAAGAGGACGAGATCAAAGGTCTCGACACAACCGAACTGGGTATGGAAGCCTACCCTGAGTTCACCAAGGGCTAAGCCTCGCAAAACTTCCCGAGCCATTCCTCCTCCCTTATGGCTCGGGACACATAGGAAAGGCGCTCCGTTTGACGGGGCGCCTTTTCATATGGCTGATCAGTTTTTATGGCTGATTTCGGTGGCCTGAGATAACAGAACACGAAACAAAAAAGAGCGCCTGATCAGGCGCTCTTTTCTCAATCGGGGTTCGTGGGTGAGGGGCTCAGACGGCCTCTTCGATCCACTTTTGCAGGGCCGCTTTCGGGGCCGCGCCAACCTTGTTCGAGATCACCTCCCCATCCTTGAACATGAACAGGGCAGGGATGCCGCGCACACCAAGTTCGGTCGGGGAATTCGGGTTCTCGTCGACATTGATCTTCACAATTTTGACCTTGCCGTCATATTCGCTCGAAAGCTCTTCCAATGCGGGGCCGATCTGGCGGCAGGGGCCACACCATTCTGCCCAGAAATCAACAACAACAGGGATAGCTGACTGGCGAACTTCGGTGTCGAAGGTCGCGTCTGTAACTGCGATGGTGGCCATGATGAGCCCTCCGTTAAAAAACATGTCTGTCTTGGAACCGGAACCTATGGTCCGCCCTGCGGGACGTCAAGAACCAGCAGCCCTTTGCAAACCCGCCATAACGAGAGCGTGAGGCAAAACCATATATTCAGCGCTGCGTGTCCAAAGGATGCCAAGCTCGATTTCGCGATCTGGGTAAAGTGCGGCCAACATCTCGGCATAGGCCCCCATTTGGCGCAAGATCGCCTCGGGCGTGGCCTCAGGGGTGTCGGGCTGGAGAGCGTTTGATTTGAAATCTACGGCAGTGACGCGAGTGGGCGTGACGATAAGACGGTCAATAATCCCAAATAGCTTGCGGCCAAGCGTGGGGCTTTGGGCGGCAAGGGGCACCTCGGCCAAAGCATCATCGGCAAAGAGATGCTCCAGTTGCGGCTTTGTCAGAACGCGCGTGGCCTCTTCCAGCAGAGATGCGGTTTCGCCCTCGCTGACCTGCCCGTCCATTGAGACGATCCCCAAAGCGGCCTCGGGCCAAGCGGGGGCGGGCAGATGCGGAAGATGTTCCAGCAGCAAATGCATCCGTCTGCCGCGCGCCAGTGCCTGTTCTTCACTGAGGCCCTGCGCATCACTGGGGCCTGTCAGATATTTCTCACCGCCAAGATCAGAGGGCGAGAGCGTGGCTTCCTCGCGTTGTGAGGCGGGGGCAGGCTCCAAGGCCCAACTCGGCATGGCCGAGCGCGTGGGCGGGGCCAGTGAAAAGGCCTGTGCAGGCGCGTGCGCCCATTCCCCTTTTTGCAGCCGCAAGCCATCGCCATCCTCAAAGGGATGAGGTTTGGCATTGAGAGATTTCGCCGCGTCTTCGATGGTTTGGAACCACGAAGTCTTGCCGTTTTCTTCCTTGGCCAATTCGCCCGCTGCTGCGACGACCAACCATGTCTCGGCGCGGGTCATCGCGACATAGAGAAGGCGGTTATTCTCCTCCTCGGCCTTTTGTGTTTGCGCCTCATAGGCGGGCTCCAAGGCAGGCGGTGCATCCGCCTTGGAGGTGGGCCAGAGGGGCAAATCGTCCTCGGGCAGAAGCAGGTTGATCCCCGGTGGCGTGCCGCGTTTGGCGGCGGTGTCGGGCAGAATCACAATCGGGGCTTCCAACCCCTTGGCCCCATGGATCGACATAACGCGTATCTGCTCGCCTGCATTGGACAGGTCGCGCTTGATCTCGACATCACCGCTTTGCAGCCAGCCGACAAAGCCTGTCAGGCTTGGCACGGCGTTGCGCTCATAGCCAAGGGCTTGGGCCAGCATCGCGTCAATGCCGTCCTCGGCCTCGGCTCCCAAACGCGCAAGCAGCTTTTGCCGCCCCTGATGGCGGATCAAAACCCGCTCGAGCAGATCATAGGGGCGCATGAAATCGGCCTTGTCGCGCAGGTCCGAGAGCATATCGACCTGTTGCGGAAACTCCGCTTGGCGGTCACGCAATCGGCGCCAGAGCGTGGCTTTGCCGCGCTTATGGGCCAGCTCGTATAGCTGCTGCTCGCTCAACCCGAAAAGCGGCGAGCGTAAGACGGAGGCAAGCGAAAGGTCATCTTCAGGCGTGGCAAGAAAGGCCATAAGCGCCACCAGATCGCGCACCGCCAATTCCGCAGCGACCCGCATTCTGTCGGCCCCCGCGATGGGGAGGCCCTGTTTCTTGATCTCGGCGATGATCTCGTGAAACAGGTCCGAGCGGCGGCGTACCAGCACCAGAAAATCGGATGGGCGCGCAGGGCGTTGGCCCCCGTCATGCGGGATGAGCACGCTTTGTTCCAAGGTATCCTTAATGAAAGTGGCGATCCGTTTGGCAAGGATCACGCTGTGATGTTCATCGGCCAATTTATCGACAGGTTCCTGCCATGGCTGTTTTTCTAAATCTTCGGATTTGGGGATATGCGGCCAGATATCGATGCGCCCTGCCAGATCGGCCTTATGGGCATAATGGGTCACATCCTCGCCCAAGCCGGGCCCGCCATTGCCGCGCGCCACTTCATCCACCAGCGCAAGGATCGGCTCGGCTGAGCGGAAGGAATAGGCCAAGGTTTCGGTCTGGAAGGCGCGGCCAATGCTGCGGTGCCGTTCTTCAAAGAGGTCGCGCATCTTGTCGAACCCTGCGGGATCGGCCCCCTGAAAGGAATAGATCGACTGTTTCTTGTCGCCCACCACGAAAATCGTGCGCAAAACATCCATGCGCGCGCCCTCGCCTGCCGCGAATTCCTCGGCCAAGGTTTCGATGATATTCCATTGCGTGGGCGAGGTATCCTGCGCCTCATCCACCAAGATATGATCAATCCCGCCATCCAGACGGAAGAGGACCCATTGCGCCACTTCACGCGCTGTCAGAAGGTCGCGGGTGCGGCGGATCAGATCGTCAAAATCAAGCCAGCCACGTTGTTCCTTGGCCATGTCATAGGCAGGCAGAAAGGCCGAGGCAAAGGCGTGAAGCGCATGGGTTTTCTCGGCCAATTGCAGCCCGCGCCGCAGCGGGCGGGCCTCTTGCAGGCGGAGCATGAAGTCGTGCAGCGCTTCAAGATCTTCCCCCATAGCATCGCGGGTTGCTTTATTGGCATAGCCGTCAATCTTGGCTTGATTGACCTTTGCCCCTGAGCCAAACAAGAACAGGTCTTCAAGCGCGCTGAGACCCGCGAAATCGGGGCTGTCCCAATTGGTGGTGCCCAGAACGCGGCGGTGTTTGTCATATCTGGGGACGGCGGGCAGCAATGGGATCAGCTTGCCGCAGAGATCACGTTCATCACCCTCAAATGTCTGCGCAATCAGCCCGTCTGAGGTCAGGTTCCCCAACTCCAGAAAATCGCGCAGATCAGCGACATTCAGTGGGGTCTTGAAGGCATCGCGTTTTGCCAAGATTGCGCGCGCCAAATCCCATGCGGTCTCCTCGCTCAGGAATTGCGCAACAGCATCCACACTGGCCCGCGCATCGCCCTCGGCCAAACGGTCGATCACCTCAAGCCCTAGGTCACGCTGCGCGCGGTCATCCATCTCGGTAAATCCGGGGCTGACGCCCGCTTCCACAGGAAAGCGGCGCAGCACCGAAGAGCAGAAGGAGTGGATCGTCTGGATTTTCAAACCACCCGGCGCTTCAATGGCGCGGGCAAAAAGCGTGCGGGCTTTCCCGAGCATCTCAAGGCTCAGTTGGTCGGTATCCACGCCGAGCCCCGCCAATGTATCGCCCAAGGCTTGGTCCGGCATCATCGCCCATTCACCGAGACGGCGGAACAGACGGTTTTGCATCTCGGCGGCGGCGGCCTTGGTATAGGTCAGGCATAAAATGCGCTCGGGCGGGACATCTTCGAGCAGCAGGCGCGCCACGCGGTCGGTCAGAACCCGCGTCTTGCCCGAGCCTGCATTGGCCGACAGCCATGTCGATGCCTCGGGCCTCGCGGCCTTGACCTGCGCGGTGGTGGCCGCATCAAAAAGGGGGGTGGTGAATTTCATCCCACATCCTCCTGCGTCGGAGGGGTGGTTGCATCCCATTCGCCATAGCGCGCGAGCTGGTCATAATCGCCATCCCACGCAACCTTGAACATCGCCCGCCGCGAGGTGAAGCCCTTTTCGGCCTGTTGATAGGCGCGGAGCAATTCGTGGAATTTCGTCTCGATCTCGGAGATTGTTCCAGCGTCGATATCGGGGGCGGAAATCTCGCGCGCGTTCAGGCCGATATAAGCGATCTCGGCCACCTCTTCGGGCGTATTGGTAAAGGCGCCATCGCGGGCCATCCACGCCTCCAGCCAGAGCTGTTTGTTGAAATATTCCTGCTGGTCTTTGCTGGGAGGCTTGCCAGCCTTGTAGTCATAGATCGCAAGGCTTCCATCCTCACGGCGGTCTACCCTATCGGCGGTGCCTTTCAGGGTGACACCAAGGCTGGGTATCTCCATCTGGGTGCTGTGCTCCAGCAAGATCGCGCGGCCCAGTTTGCGGCGCGCCTCCTCGGTTGCAAGGAACCAATCGGCCACCCGCTGCAAACGCCCCAGCCAAAGTCTGCGCGCGGCAGGCCAAGGGGCGACATCATCCAAGACGGTCTCGGCCAGCTCCATCAGATAGGCCTTGGGATCGGCAGGCCAATCGCTCTTGGTGCTGTCAATGAAGCGGAAAAGGATCGCATGAAGCGCCGTACCCCGCTCGGCGGCGTCGGGGTCGGATTTCAGATCCTTGAGGGGGAACAGCCCCAGCACCCGCCGTGCGTAAACGGCATAAGGGTCGCGGATCAGTTTTTCGACCTCGGTCACCGAGAGAATTTTTGGGCGCACTTCCACAGGCGGACGGGGCGAGGGGCGTGGCGCGCGCGGGACATCTTGCAAGGGCACATCCTGCATCCGCGCCAGTGCAAGCCAGTCTTCCCCGCGTTTGCGCATCTGCCCAAGGGCGGATTTTGTGGCGGGGCTGGCCCCCTCCATCAGATTGATCATGCGGTTGAGCCAGCGGGACGGCACTGTTTCGGTTTCCGTATCGCGCTTGGACCTGCTGAGCCAGACCTCGGGCGCGGCGGCGGCCTGTTGGAAATCATGGGCTGAAAGACCGATGCGCCGATCTGGCAGACGCAAGCCCGCCTCGGCCCGCAAAGCGCGGTTCAGCCAAGGATCAGCGCCGGGATTGGCGGGCCATGTCCCCTCGTTTAGCCCCGCCAGAATGACGATATCCGCGCCTTGAACACGGGCCTCCATTGCGCCCCAGATCATCACATCTGCATGGGGTCGCACAGGGTTACGGACCTCGCCCGTCTCAAGGATGGCGGAAAACAAATCACGGTAATCGCGCAGCGACATGGTCCCTGCTGCATCTGCCTCATGTGTCAGCTCGGTGATCAATCGGCGTGCCTCAACGCCTGCGCTTTCCAGCCAGAGCGCGCCGCTATTTCCCGTCTCGGCATCGGGGCCTGCGCAAAGCGCTTCGGCCAAGGCAATGTGATCGCTCAAATGATCTGCCAAGGGGCGGGGGCCTGCGGCGCGGGGCAGGTCCAATAAGAGCTGACCAACCCAAGCGGCCCATTGGATGGCACCCTCATCGGTTTTGCGCTTCTCACCCCATGTCACAAGATCGGCACGACGCGGGAAAGCGGGACCGCCGCGCAGGCAGTCCAGTTCAAGATCGCGCGTGCGGCGCAAATGATCGCCACGGTCCTCGCTGCCTGTATTGGTCAGCGGGTGCTTGAGCAGAACCAGAAGATCCTCGCCCGTGACAGGGCCAAGGCCCAGTTCGGCGATATGGCGCAAGAACCGACCGGGGGGTGTTTGTGACAGGCCAACGCCCGCGCTGTCATCTGGCGTGATCCCCCAACGATCCAGTGCGGCTGTCACCTGACGGCCCAAAACGCGGTCGGTTGAGACCAAGGCCGCGCGTTGCCCATCCTCTACGGCGCGGCGCAAACGCAGCGCGATGGCGGCGGCCTCTTCTTGCGGGGTTGCGGCCTCGATCAGGGTGACCTTTTCCATCGCGTCATCTGGGTCGGGCAGGGTCGGGCCTTCGCTGAGCCATTGATCGGTCATCGGCGCGGGGCGCAATGCGAGGGATAGCAGCTTGTTGCGCCCTGCCACGGGCGACAGGCTGGATGGCCAGCCTTGCACATCATTTGCGCGCAGCCCCATCGTGGCAAGATATTGGCCCAAACGATATTGCGGATGGTCTTCGCCCGCCAATCCCGGAGGGCGGCGATCGCTGAGCAGCCTCTGCCAGACCTCCTCGGGCATGTCATAATCAAGACCCGGCAGGATCACCGCCCCTTGGGGCAGATGGGCCACCGCCTCCATCAAACGCCGCGTTGCGCCGCGCGAACCTGTGGAGCCCGCAACAATCAGCGGATGCTTGGGCGGTTTATCGGACCAATGCTGCACGAGCCTGTCGATCAGGGCGGTCTGCCGCGCCTCGGGGGTCATGCGGCCATCCTCGGGTTCGAAATAGGCGCTGACGATATTGAGGAATTGAAGGGCGCGATCCCAATGCTGTGAATGGCCTTCGACATTCAGACCGCGCAGATCCTCGGGGCTAACGCGTTCCTCCTGCATCTCGGCCAAAATTTCGGCAAGGCTATCGGCAAGATCATAAATTGCCGAGCGCGGGGCCAGTTGCGGGTCCTGATCCAGCAATCTGCCGATGAATTGAGACAGCTCCAAACGCAGGCGCAGCGGCGACATCGCTTTGGGCAGACCCGCGATATCGGGGATTTCGGAGAGATCGCTAAGCGCACGGATGCGGGGTAGGAAACTGGCATTGCGGCTTGCATAGCGCGCATGCAGATGGCGCTGCATCCGACGGGTATTCACCCAAATCTCGACACGCGCAATCGCCTCGGGTGCCATCCCTTCAAGCCGCATATCCAGCCCCTCGATCAGCGCGGCCGAGAAATCCACGCCAAGGGGGGTCGCAAAGATGCGGGGCTTATCTGTATCGGGAAAGATCATGGCTCTGCCCTCTCCAGCATGGCCTCGGCCAAGGCGATACCGCTTGGCTGGCCCACATCCGCCCAGTGGCCGTCATATAAAACGCCATGCAAACGCCCCTGAAGCGCAAGGTCTTCCCAAAGGGGGCGGATCGGGAAAGCCCCGCCCGAGCATGCATTGAAAACGGCAGGCGAGAGAATTTGCGCGCCCGTATAGACCAGATCGCTTGATGCAAATTCCAGCGTACCAGTTGGGGTCATGCTCAGCCCATCCGCATGGTCGCGGCCAATGGTTCGCGACAGCGGCACCAAAAGCATCAAACCATCCATCAAGGCAGGGTCCCAAGCTTGCGCCAATTGCTGCAAAGGGTTCGGGCCAGACCAGACATTATCGGAATTCATAACCCAGAACGGGGCCTGTCCGAGATGGGGAAGCGCGTTGAAAACTCCGCCGCCTGAATCGAGAATTTCGGGCGTTTCATGCAGCACGGTTACGCCGCTTCTGTCCTCCAGATGGGATATGATCTGATCGGCCAGATAATGCGCATTGACCACGACACGCTCGGCCCCGCCTTGATGGGCCTGATCCAGAGCGTGATCGAGCAAGGGCTTGCCCGCGACCTCGATCATGGGTTTGGGGCGGGTCTTGGTGAGCGCACCCATACGTGTGCCGAAACCAGCCGCAAGAACCATGCAGGCCGAGGGCAGCAAACTCACAATACCGCCTCGGGCACATGGGCTTTGACCAGACGGGTGACGGCAGGGCTGATCTCTTGCAACTCTGGATGCGCCACGGCGCGCAGAATATGGCCAGCAACACGCGGCATATGGGCGAGGTATCCGATCTTGCTCTGCTCATTGGCCAAGCGGGCAAAGACACCCAGAATGCGCAAATTGCGTTGCACGCTGATCAGGGCGACGCGCAATTCAAGATCCTCGACACCGATCGCAAGGGTCTTGGCATGGCGCTTGATCAACTCATGTCGCAGGCTTGGCGGGATATCGCGGCGCGCATCATCCACCAATGAGGCAAGATCATAGCCCAAAGGCCCTGTCAGCGCGTCCTGAAAATCGAGCAAGCCCATTCGGCGGACGCCATCGCGGTCGGGCAGCCAGATCAGGTTATCGGCATGAAAATCGCGCAAGATGGTCACAGGCGTGCCGCGCAGTTTCCAGACGCAAAGCTGCGTGAGCTTGGCGAAGAAATCGCGCTGGTCTTGTTGCACGGGGTGATCTGCGGGAAGCTGTTCATAAGCGATACGAACCATATCGGCCATGCCGATCGGGGTCATCAAGCTCAAGCCTGCCATAGCCCCAGTTGTCGCCAGTTTTGACAAGACGGTCTCGGCTTCGAGATAGAGGGTCTTTTCAGTCTGGGCATCCTGCGCGGCCAGTTTGGAGACCAGCCCGTCGCCGTAATCCTCGATCACCATGAGCCCCAGCCTCGGGTCGGCGGTGAAAACGGCGGGCGCTGACAGGCCAAGCCCTGTCAGATAGGAGGTAATCTTGCGAAAAGCGTCGAAGCTTGCGGCCTCATCCTCAGGAATATGCATCAAGATCGCGGTTTCATCGGCTTGGCCATCGCGGCTCAAGCGCCAATAGCGCCGCCCCGAGGCGTCACCTGCCAAAGGCGTGGCCTTGGTGCCGCCCCAGCCCGAGCGAAGAAGAAATTTGTCTATAAAATCGGTCACGCGGGGCGCTCCATGGTCTTGGCCAAGCGCTTGGCCAGACTTGAATTGGCTGTGGAAAAAAGGCTCAGCCGTCTGAAATCAGGGTTTTGCGGGTCATAATCGAAACGCAGCCATACTGCCCCGTCTGGCAAGTCTTGATCAAGCCGTTCGGGCCATTCGATCAAAGAAATCGCGGTCTCGAAGGCCTCATCCAGCCCAAGCTCCCAAAGCTCCTGCGGATCGGTCAGACGGTAAAGATCGGCATGCCAAATCTCGATGGCTTTGGTGGCATAGGTCTGGACCAGGGTGAAGGTTGGCGAAGGGACATCCTCAGACAGCCCGTCTGCTGCCAGAAGATGTTGGATGAGTGATCTGGCGAAATGTGTTTTGCCTGCGCCCAAATCCCCCGAAAGCAGCAAGACATCCCCCCCCTTTAGGTGATCTGCCATGCGTTCGGCCAGCGCCGTCGTTGCCGCAGCATCGCGCGAGGAAAATTGGCAAACAGCCTTGGAAAAGGCGGTAGGTGGGGGGGCAGTTTCGGCTGTCATAGCAGCGAGTTTATCTGACTGCGTCTGAGCGACAAGCGCTAAGAGCCATCCTGCTTGGCAAGGTGTGAGCGATCAGCCCAAGCTCGTCTGGGGCATGTGAAAGCTAGGCGCTTTCAACGCGTGGCTCAATGGGGTGCGATCGGGGTTCAGCCAGTGTGAATTCCAGTTTGATATGGCCTGACCGCAATGGGGAAACCGTAACCGCCAAATGACGCCCATCCAGCAATTGGAGTTTGCCCTGCCAAGGCCTGCGCGCGGTTTCAAAGCTCACGGCATCTTCAATCCTTGCCCAGATTTGCGTGGGCGCGCAGGCAAGTTCAAACCGCGTGACGGCCTCACGCAAGGTGAGCGTTCCGCCTTTTTGATCCGTGCCAAGCTGCCAAAGTCGATCAAAAGCCGCATTGCGGAGCTCCATAAGCCCGTCACCAGAAAAGACAGCAATCGCCGAGGGGCTTTCATCAAGCACCGTTTGATAAAGCTCGAGGTTTGATCTGAACTTGCGCGTCAGAGACACCTCGGAGCTGATATCCTCGAACATCAAGGCCACCGCACCATCAGGATGGGGGCGGCCCAGAACGCGGTAGGTCTGCCCTGTCGGCAGCGTCCAGTATTCCTGATAGGTCCCGTTCTCCGAGCCTTTTTCGATATTGGCGAGGTTTTCGCGCCAAGCTTTGTAGTTCTTCGGCTCAGGCATGCGTTGATGTTCGCGCAATTGATCCAGAAAATCGAAGAGCAGGGGCCGCCCGCTCAACCAAGCGGCGCTCAAAGTGGTGAGTTGGACGAGCGCGGGGTTGAACATCACCAAGGCGCGGCTCTTGTCAAAAATGGCAAGGCCAACGGTCAGTTGGGCAAATGTTTTGGCAAAGGTTTGAACCGAGTCCCGCTTGCCCTGTTCGGCCTGCATGACCCTGTCCATTGGAATGGCGGAAAATATCTGCTCACCTTTGGCCAGCGGGGCGACAGACACTTCCCACCACCGCGCCTGTGCATCCTCATTCTCGGCGGGGATGGGCAGTTCGCAAGAGAGTGGCGCCTGCGGGTCAGGCGTGGCGCCCAAGGCTTCGGCGAAGATATTTGGCAATGGCCAAAATACCGTTTCTTGGCCTTTTTGAAGCGTGGCCAGCAAATTGAAATAGGCAATATTTGCCCAGATCACATCGCCCCCATCATCGCATTTCCACATTACAGTGGCGCAAAGATCGAGGGATTGGCGCAACGCGTCGATCTCATCTTCAAGCAGCGATACGGTTTCACTGGGCAGGACCTTGTTTTTGCCCAATTGGCGCAAAGACGAGACCGTAATGCTGAGATGGTCTTTCTTCGTCGCGCCCGTAATCGATACGGGATCAGCGCCGATCTTCTCCTCAACCCGAAAACCCTGCCCGCGTTCGCGCAAGATATCCATTTTGGGACCGATCTCAGGATTAAGTAAAGACAGCCCTTCAACCAGATTATCCCATGCGCGGGTGCGATCCTCAGGATCCGTCAAGAAACAGTCAAAACCCGTATTGTCCGACACCAGATACCCGTTCTTGAACTCGTATCTGAGCGGAATATCCGAGGGTTGCCATCTTGGTCTGCTGCTTTTGAGATGGGCTTGGCGATTGGTCCAAATGGCGACAGCAAGGATCAACAGGCTGGCCAAAAGGCATGCCACGCCAATCGCAAGGACGCCGTCCGGACCTGAGAGGCTCATCATGTCTTCCTTTCGCCTATTGGCTAAGGAAGTCTTAATGGAGCGAGCTTAACGAAGGGTTAAATCTCGATCGGTCGATTATCCCCGAGCGCGGCGGCGGCGGTCTCGGTCGAGAGGCTGATGGCCTCGAAAGGCCAGATAACGTCAACCATTGCGCCCGTCCTTGTTTCGCGATCTTCGGGCAACAAAAACGGGTCGGATGCATTCTGGAAAGTGACTGTGGCACCCGAGCGTTCGAGCAGGGTTTTGGCAATAAACAACCCCAACCCCATCCCCTCATATCCGGGGCGGCCTTCATCGGGGGCATCGGGTTTGCGCCTGCGCAAGAACGGGTCGCCCAAACGCCCCAACAGGTCAGAGGGATAGCCCGCGCCATCATCTATCACTCGGATGCGAATTTCAGAGTCGTTCCAGCGTGTCTCGACCCAGACCGCGTCCTTGGCGAAATCGACGGCATTTTGCACGAGGTTACGCAAACCGTGGATGATCTCGGGTTTGCGGTAGATGGTGGGAAGGCTGTCATCCTCGCTGACCGCGTTATTGAAGGGTGCAAAATCATAAAGCAGTTCGATGCCGCGTTCCGAATGCGGTTCGGCGGCTTCGCGCACCACGGCTGAAAGCGGGGCGGATCGCATATGCAAATCATCCTTACCCGCGCGCCCCATGGAGCGCATGATATCGCGGCATCTATCGGCTTGCTCACGGATCAGCTGGACATCCTCAAAAAGCTCGGGTCGGTCGCTCAATTCATCGGCAAGCTCGCTTGAGACCAGTTTGATCGTGGCCAGAGGGGTGCCCAACTCATGGGCGGCGGCCGCGACCACACCCCCAAGATCGGTCAGCTTTTGCTCGCGCGCCAAGGCCATTTGGGTGGCCAGCAACGCTTGGTTCATCGAATGCGTCTCGCCCGTCACGCGGCGGGCATAGGCTGATAGAAACACAATGCCGATGACAATCGCTGTCCAGAAACCGATCACGAATAGAAGCGGCAATTGAAGGATTTCATCTGTGCCCGTGCGCAAAGGAAGATGCACAACTGCGATGGCTGAAATCATCACAACGGCGACACCCCCCAAAAACAGGGTCGAGCCAAGGGTCAGAGCGGTGGCTGATATCGTCACGGGCGCAAGGATCAGCAGGGCAAAGGGGTTGTTCAGGCCCCCTGTCAGGAACAGCAGGAAGCTCAGCTGGGTCAAATCGAACAGCAGCGTCAGCATCGCATCGCGATCCGAGAGGCGTTGATTTCGCGGAAAGACCGACATCGCGATCAGGTTCGACAAAACGCTTGTGCCAATAGCGAGGAAACACAAGCCAAGCTCCAACCGCAGACCGAGATAGAAACTTGCGATCACAACGGTTATGGTCTGGCCAAGTACAGCCAGCCAGCGCAGAAACAAGAGGGTCTCAAGGCGCACCCATCCGCTGCGCGCGTCTTCGCTCAGAAGCCTTAGGGACGGATCATTGGGCGTTGCCATGGCTCGGGGCTTTCTGTCACAGGCGCGAGATCGTGAATTGATAGTCCCCCGAACATACGTGATCAACGCGTCACTGTAACCACCGATGAGAAGATCATGACCCGAACATATGCCATAAGCGCGGCGATCCTTATTGTTACCCTGATCTTGGCCACTGTAGTGATCGCCCTTTTCGGGCGCACAGGTGCGGGCTCGGATGATGTTTTCGCGCAATGCCGCAGTACGGTGATTGCAGGTGGGGCCGATACAATCGGTGGCCCGTTCGAGCTGGTCAGTGAAACGGGCGAGACCGTGACGGATGCCGATGTGCTGACCGAGCCATCCTTGCTGTATTTCGGCTATACATTCTGCCCCGATGTCTGCCCACTGGATACGGTGCGCAATGCCGAGACGGTTGATATCCTCGAGGGGCGCGACCAATCCGTGCAACCCGTCTTTATCTCGGTCGATCCCGCCCGCGACACCCCTGAGGTCGTGGCGGCCTTCACCGATAATATCCACCCACGCATGTTGGGCCTTACAGGCACGCCGGAACAGACGGATGCCGCAAGCCGCGCCTATCGGACCTATTATCGGATTAATGACGAGGAAGATGACGAATATTACCTCGTCGACCACTCGACCTTTACCTATCTCGTCCTACCTGAGCATGGGTTCGTTGAGTTCTTCAACAGAGACATCGGGCCCGTAGATATGGCCAATAGGGTGCAATGCTTCCTTGACGCCGCCCCATAATTAGGGCCGCCTTCGTTTGACCACATAGCCAAACTGTGGAAAAGACGATGTAATGCGGAACCACCGGAGGAGCGCGCATGTCTCAAGATCGAGTGCTGAGGGATATTGGCCCAGATAAATCATTGCTGCTGGTCGATGATGATGAGCCCTTTCTGCGCCGCCTTGAACGCGCCATGGAAAAACGCGGCTTTTCTGTCGAGGCGGCAGGCTCTGTCGCGGCTGGCAAAGCCATAGCCACAGCCCGCCCCCCTGCCTATGCAGTGGTTGATCTGCGTCTCGAAGATGGCAACGGTCTTGATGTTGTCGAAACCCTCCGCGCCAAACGCCCTGACTGCCGTGTCGTGGTTCTGACGGGCTATGGGGCAATCGCCACGGCGGTTGCCGCTGTCAAAATTGGCGCAACGGATTATTTGTCGAAGCCCGCTGACGCCAATGACATCACCGCGGCCTTGCTTGCCAGCGACGAAGAATTACCGCCACCCCCTGAAAACCCAATGTCCGCAGACCGCGTGCGTTGGGAGCATATCCAGCGGGTCTATGAGCTGTGTGACCGTAATGTATCCGAGACGGCGCGGCGCTTGAACATGCATCGCCGCACTTTGCAGCGCATTCTGGCGAAACGGTCGCCCAAGTGAACATCCGCGGGGGGCTACTTGGCCTTGTGCTACTTGCTGGGTGTACCCCGAGTGGCGATCCTGCGCCTGAGGCGTTCACTCTCGACCCGAATGGTATCCAGCCCGCAGGCACCGATCTGAGAATTGACTTCGGGCGTGCGAAAACTGGTGTGATCGAGACCGTTTCGCGCCTGCAGGGCGTGTCACCCGTAGCGGTCACCACCAATGCGCAATGCGGCGCAGGCGAGGTCACTGCGGCGCGTTGGTCTGATGGTCTGACGCTCAATTTCCTTGCAGGCAGTTTTTACGGCTGGGTGCTTGATCAAGACGGGATCGTCACCAGCGCTGGCCTTGAAGTTGGGCAAAGTTTTGAGGAGCCGCGCTTTGAAGAAACCTCCCTCGGGCTTGAATTTGAACAAGGTGGTATTTTCGGCCTGATGGATGAGCAGGGCGAGGATATAGCGCTGCTATGGTCCGGCGTGACCTGCTTTTTCCGCTAGCCACAGCGCCTTGTTGCTATAGCTCAGCCATCAATTCTTCATGACGTTTGGTGAAGTCTTCCCGCACCTCGGCAGGTGGGCGCAAGCGAAGTTGTAGATTGCCGATGAGGGCGTCACTGGGCCGCCCGAAAAACTTGTCGGCCTCACCTTCCAAGAACCCCGCAATTTGCACGGCCTCCAGCCAAGCGGAGATGCGATCGGCCTTTTTGATCTGGGCTTTCACGGTTTTTGGCAGGCTGGCAGGCAATCCAAAGCGGATATGGATCGCGGCCATCAAACGATCATCCAAAGCCCCATAACCTGGTCCAACGGCTGCTTTTACAGGGCTGATCATGTCACCAATGACATATTCGGGCGCGTCATGCAGCAAGGCTGCCAAGCGCCATTTGATCGGCGCATCGGGGTTTTGCAGCGTGAAAATCTGTTCCACCAAAATCGAGTGTTCGGCAACGGAATAAGCGAAATCACCGCGCGTTTGCCCGTTCCACCGCGCAACAAAGGCAAGGCCATGCGCGATATCCTCAATCTCGATATCGACGGGCGTTGGATCGAGCAGATCAAGCCTGCGTCCTGATAACATCCTTTGCCACGCACGAGCGGGTGCTTTTACCATGAGAGGACCCCTTAAATCTGATGGGGCAGGGATAGGATGTGTAACGCGGCAGGGCAAGTTTTCAGAAAATTCTAGGTGAATCTATGATTCCACCTTAGCGTGAGGGCTCATACTGGGTTTAAATTGGGGGAAATGATAATGTCTAAAGATGTAAAAGATGCTGGAAAAAGCGTAAAAGGCGGCGGTAAAGACGCTGGCAAAGGCACCGGCAAGGGCAAATAATCCTGCCAAGATTTCGAGTTGGAGGCCGCGCAATTTTGCGCGGCCTTTGCATTTGGCGGGTCCCGTTGCCACAGCCATGTTACTCGCCATTGCCGTAAGGGGTTTCGGCTGCTATGTGGCCCACAAATCCGTTTTGAGACAGAGATGTGCCCAAGGAGGCAATTGTGACCGACTATATCGTAAAAGACATCAATCTTGCAGCGTTCGGCCGTAAGGAATTGGACATTGCAGAAACCGAAATGCCGGGCCTGATGGCCCTGCGTGAGGAATACGGGTCATCGCAGCCTTTGAAAGGTGCGCGCATTGTGGGCTCGCTTCACATGACGATCCAGACAGCTGTTCTGATCGAAACGCTGGTGGAATTGGGCGCTGATGTCCGTTGGGCCTCGTGCAACATCTTCTCGACCCAAGACCACGCTGCCGCTGCAATCGCTGCGGGTGGCACGCCTGTCTTCGCGATCAAGGGCCAGAGCCTTGAAGAGCATTGGGATTATCTCGACAAATCCTTCATGTTTGAGGATGGCCCCAACATGATCCTTGATGATGGCGGCGACGCGACCCTTTACGTATTGCTTGGCGCGCGCGCTGAAGCCGGCGAGGACATCATTCCTGTGCCCGCATCCGAGGAAGAAGAAGTCATCAAGGCGCAGATCAAAAAGCGCATGGCGGCCTCGCCTGGTTGGTTCACCAAAGTCCGCGACCAGATCAAGGGCGTCTCCGAGGAAACCACAACTGGCGTTCACCGCCTTTATGATCTGCACAAGAACGGCCAATTGCCTTTCCCTGCGATTAACGTGAACGACTCGGTCACCAAGTCGAAATTCGACAATAAATACGGCTGTAAGGAATCGCTCGTCGACGGTATCCGCCGCGCCACTGACACCATGATGGCGGGCAAGGTTGCCGTTGTTCTGGGCTATGGCGATGTGGGCAAAGGCTCGGCCGCGTCGCTGGCGGGTGCAGGTGCGCGCGTTAAGGTCACCGAAGTTGATCCGATCTGCGCCCTGCAGGCCGCGATGGACGGGTTTGAAGTTGTTTTGCTGGAAGATGTGGTCGATAGCGCCGATATCTTCATCACAACAACGGGCAACAAGGACGTGATCCGCATCGAGCATATGCGTGCGATGAAGGACATGGCGATCGTTGGCAATATCGGCCATTTCGATAATGAAATTCAGGTCGCATCGCTCAAGAACCACAAATGGACCAACATCAAAGAGCAGGTGGATATGATCGAGATGCCTTCGGGCAATCGTCTCATCCTTCTGTCTGAAGGTCGTTTGCTGAACCTTGGCAATGCTACAGGTCACCCCTCCTTCGTGATGTCGGCATCCTTCACCAATCAGGTTCTGGCGCAGATCGAGCTGTGGAAGAACGGCGAGAATTACGGGAATGAGGTCTATATCCTTCCCAAGCATCTCGACGAGAAGGTCGCGCGGCTTCATCTGGGCCGTATCGGCGTAAAACTGACCACGCTTGCAGCCGATCAGGCCGCCTATATCGGCGTTACCCCCGAGGGGCCGTTCAAGCCAGAGCATTACCGCTACTGATCTCATAAGTTTGAGAAAAATCAAAAAAACGCCGCCCGAAACTCAGGGCGGCGTTTTGCGTTTAGAGATGTGCCAAAACGGCCGTTCTCGTTGGCAAATGCGCGTTTTGGGATTTTCTCTTTATTTTTCCCCGTCCGCGCGGCACTGTCTGCGTGGTATGGAAAATGGGGCAACCCCCTTAAACGCACTGGGAGAAAGTTATGGGCAAGAGAGACGATCTGATCGCTGTTTACGCAAATGATCTTCGCACGAAATGTGGCATGGAGCCGGATATGGCTTTGTTGACGAAGGTTACGATTGGCTGCGGTCCATCGATCTATGATGCGGATGCATCCACCGTTGCAGGCACGCAAGCAGGTGAAATTGAAACGGTGAAGAAGAACTTCTTGATGAAGAAGCTTGGTTTGGCCGATGGCCCCCAGCTTATGGAAGCCATTGATTCCGTCATCGACACCTATGGCCGTTCCGAGCGCAACAAATACCGCGCGGTTGTCTATTACATGCTGGTCAAGCATTTCGGCAAAGAGAGCGTTTATAGCTAACGCCCTGCCGCAAAGCTGACAGAGTCAAAGGCCCGTTTTGCGACGGGCCTTTTCACATTCTGTAAAGCTTAAACTGTTCGCGCATTGGCTTTGCATGGCGGCCTTTGCGCATGCTATGAAAGACATGCCTGGTCAGGATGACAGGCCCTCATAGAACACGTGCGGAGCGAGAATGCGCGTGGGTGAAGGAGGGTCTCGGGGGTGTCGGGGCCCTCCCCTTTTTGGACATGCCGCAGGTTAGGGCTGGGTTTCGCCAAGCGCGCAAATGATCTTCCATTCCTGCTCGGAAACAGGCTGCACCGACAGGCGGCTGTTTTTCAGCAAAATCATATCATCCAGCCTGCCATCTGATTTGCACATCTCAAGTGAGACAGCGGTTTTGAAGGGGCGGATGGCCTTGATATCGACGCAGTCCCAACGTGGGTCGTCAATTGTGCTGTCGGGATGGGCCTCGGCGATGACCTCGACAATGCCCACAACCGCTTTTTCGGATTGGGAATGGTAGAAAAACCCGCGATCCCCGATCTGCATCTCGCGCATATGGTTGCGGGCTTGGTAATTGCGCACGCCATCCCATTCCTCGCCGATATCCCCTTTGGCGACCTGATCATCCCAGCTCCAGGTGGAGGGTTCGGATTTGAACAGCCAGTAGCGCATCAGCCGATGACCTTGTTCCAAGCCTCGATGCGGACCTTCGCGAAAAGGCCTGCCTTGGCATAGGGGTCATTTGCGGCCCAAGCCTCGGCCTCGGCGCGGGTTTCGACCTTCAAGACCAGAAGTGATCCGCACATCTGCCCCGCATCATCCAGAAACGGGCCTGCCATCGCGACAACGCCGCTGTCTTTGATATAGGCCAGATGCGCGTCGCGATTGGCTTTGCGAACGTCAAGTTTCTCGGCTTTGTCGGTGCAGATAAGGGCGTATAGCATTGGGGGTCACTCCGATTTCAAAGGGCGGGTAAGAAGCGCCTCAAGCGCCTCGTCAAAAGTAATATCACCATTTGCCAAATGCGCGACGGCATCGGCGATTGGCGTGTCGAGCTCCTTGCGCGCGGCCAGTTCCTGTGCGGTGGCAAGGCCTTCGACAGTCACTGATGGGTCGATGCTTTCGCCGCGCGCCAGCGCCATGCCAAAGCGCATATTGCGCGATTTCTCGGAGGTGCAGGTCAGCACTAGATCACCAAAGCCCGACAGCCCTGCCAAAGTGTCATCCCGCGCGCCCATGGTGGTGGCGATGCGGCGCATTTCGGCAAAGCCTCGCGCCATGAGTGCGGCCCGCGCACTCTCGCCAAGCCCGCGCCCGATCACGGCACCTGCCGCAATGGCGATCACGTTTTTCAAAGCGCCACCAAGCTCGGCCCCGATCACATCGGTGCTGCGGTAAAGGCGCAGAGTGCTGGTCGATAACGTGGTTTGAAGCTTTTGGCCTATCGCATCATCGGCGCAGGCCAAGGTTAGCGCAGTTGGCAGGCCCGCCGCGATATCGGCGGCGAAGCTTGGGCCCGTCAATTGGGCGACGAAAGCTTTGGGGCGCTTGCTTGCAATCAGCGCTGTTGGCCCCAACCCGCTTTCACGGTGAATGCCTTTGGAGCAGCAGATAAGATGCGGCGCGTCCACTCGGGTTGTCTCCAGAAAAGACCCGAGCTTTTGCGTGGGGATCGCCAGCAACAAAATCTCTGCCTTGAGATCAGCCAAGTCACCTGTCGCGCGCACTGTGTCGGGTAGGGCGTGGCCTGCCAGACGCGCCTTGTTTTCGCGCATGGCATTGATGTCTCCCGCAGCTTGTCGTGCCCAAAGCGTGACGTCATGGCCTGCGCGCCCGAATGCGATGGCCAAAGCGGTGCCAAAGGCCCCCGCCCCTGCGATATCAATGCGTGCATTCATGCTTTCGCGCCTTTCTTTCCCGATCCGAGCAGCGCCGGAGAGGTTTGGTCAAGCGGCCATCTGGGGCGGGCGGCAAGGCTCATGTCATCGCGCACACCCTGTTTGAACAGCTCTAGCCCCGCATAGGCGATCATGGCGGCATTATCGGTGCACAGAGCCAAAGGCGGGGCGATAAAGGGCAAATCGGCCTCGGCCGCTGCGCCCTGCAAAGCGCCGCGCAGCGATTGATTGGCCGCGACCCCGCCTGCAACGGCAAAGCCGCAAAGACCTTGATTGGCTGCCAAAGCACGGCGGGATTTCTCGGCCAGAACATCACGAATGGCTGCTTGGAAAGAGGCGCATAGATCGGCGCGGTCGGTCTCCGTCAGCCCGCCTTGCTGCGCAACAAGGCCATCACGGCTGCGTAAAACAGCCGTTTTGAGCCCTGAGAAAGACAGATCGCACCCCTCACGATCCAGCAGGGGGCGGGGCAGGGCGAAACGCTTTTCATCCCCTGATTTGGCAGCTGCCTCGACGGACGGACCGCCAGGTTGCGACAAACCCAAAATACGCGCGACCTTGTCAAAGGCCTCGCCTGGTGCATCGTCAATGGTGCCGCCAATGCGGGTGAAATCCTCGGCCCCGCCAACGCGGAGAAACTGGCAATGCCCGCCCGAGACCAGAAGCATCAAATAGGGGTACTCCACCCCGTCTGTCAGGCGCGGTGTCAAAGCATGACCTGCAAGATGGTTCACCCCGACCAAGGGCTTGCCCAACCCAAGGGCCAAACCCTTCGCCGCCATCACGCCAGAGAGGACCCCGCCGATCAAACCCGGCCCTGCGGTGACGGCGATCGCGTCAATCTGCTGCAAGCCGAGGCCTGATTGCTCAAGCGCGTCCTCGATCACCAGATCGAGCTTCTCAGCATGGGCGCGCGCGGCGATCTCGGGGACGACGCCGCCAAAGGCTGCGTGCAAATCTGTTTGGCTTGAAACCACGGATGCAAGGATATCCAGCGCGCCATCTGTTTCGCGCAGCACAGCGGCGGCGGTATCGTCGCAACTGGACTCGATCCCGAGTATCGTGAAAGAGGTTTGGCTCATTCCGCCGTCTGCCTTGCGCCTGTGCATTGTAAGGGGCCGTCCCCGCAGGTAACATCGCGCATCATGGCTGACAATGCAGCACCCGTATTCCTTCTGACCCGCCCGCGCGCGCAATCCGAGCGTTTTGCGCAGCAGATGCGTGATGTTTTTGGCGCGCAGGCCGATATCCGTATCCACCCCTTGCAGAAGATACAGGCATTGGGTGTGCAGGTTGATCTGACGGGTATTGCGGCTTTGGCCTTCACCTCGGAGAACGGGGCGCGGGTTTTCGCCGATCAGACCACCCGCCGCGACCTGCCTGCCTATTGTGTGGGTGACCGAACAGCGGCAACGGCGACCGAGCTTGGGTTCACGGCCTTTTCTGCTGGAGGCACCGTGGATGATCTGGCCGATTTGATTGTGGCGGCCAAACCGCAAGGCCGTGTGCTTCATCTACAAGGCAAGCATAAAGCGGGCGATCTGGTCGCGGCCCTCTCCGCGCGCGGCGTAAACGCTGCGGGCCTTGAAATCTATGACCAACTGGCCCTTCCAGTTGCGCCCGCGCTGCATGCACTTTTGCAGGGGCAAGGGCATGTGGTGGCCCCCATATTCTCGCCGCGTAATGCTGCTTTGTTCTCGCAGGCCGTGCTTGGAGCAGAGATGACGGTGCAGCTTTTGCCGATTGCCATAAGTGCCGCCACGCGTGACGCGCTTGCGCCTGAAATTGCGGCAATTTGCGAAACGGCGGATCATCCCGATGGGGCGAATATGCTGCAATCGCTTTCAAGGCACATTTCCCCCTAGCCCCTCCGCCAGAGGCATGCGACTTTATCCTCCAATGACTCGCTCTGCCCAATTGGGGCATAAGATATTTAAGTAGTGAAGACTCGGGGGATTTACCTTGGCCAAAGCCAGCTCAAAGCGGCCTCGCGCGAAAAAAGCGCAGGATTCAGATCAAGTTCAGGACAATGTGGTTGAGGCTGCGGAAGAAGCGGTTCCTGCCGAGGTGAGCGTTGATGGAGCGGCTGAAGATACGGTCGCCGCCGTTGAGGCCAGCGAAGGCGCGGAAACAGCCGAAGTGTTGGAAGAGAACACGGCCGTACCCGAGGAAGCTGCCCCCGCAGCGGAACCCACGCCTGAGCCCGCACCACAAGTCGCGGCACCCCGTCGTGGTCCTGGGTTCTTTCCGCTGGTTTTGGGCGGTGTTGTTGCGGCTGGTATCGGATACGGGGCTGCGTATCTTGGCTATTTGCCCGTTCAAGGCGCAGGTGGCGATGCCGCGGCGGAAGCAGATGTTTCCGCGGCCCTTGATGGCCAAGCGCAGGATTTGAGCGATCTGATCGCGCGGACCGAAGCTTTGGAGGCCGCCACTGGTGAGACGGCAGGCGTTGATCTCACGGGTTTGGAGACACGTATTGAGACCTTGAGTTCCGATCTGGCCAGCACCAGCGAGACGCTTGAGAGTTTAAGCGCGCGGATCGAAGCGCTTGAAGCCCGCCCCGCGATTGTTGCGGGCGAGGGGGGCGGTGCAGATGCCAATGCAATGGCCGCCGCTCTATCGCAATTGCAGACCGAGCTTGCCAATCAACAAGCCGCCAATGAGGCGATGACCGATGAAATTCGTAGCTTGGCGCAGGACGCGGAAACGCGCATTGCAGAGGCCGAGCAACGTGCAGAGGTGCAAGTCGGCAATGTCGCGGCACAAGCCGCCCTCAGCCAATTGATGCTTGCCATGGATAGTGGCGCGCCCTTCTCGGCGGCTTTGAATGATGCTGCCTCTTTCGCAGGTGTTGACGTGCCCGCTGGTTTGGAGGCCGTCGCGCAAGCGGGTGTTCCAAAGCTGGAAGAATTGCAGACAGCCTTTCCATCCCTTGCGCGTGAAGCGCTGCCTGTTGCCTTGCGTGAAACCGCGGGCGAAGGGGCGATGGACCGGATCGGTGCTTTCTTCATGGGGCAGGTTGGCGGGCGCTCGCTGACACCGCAAGAAGGTGACAGCCCCGATGCGATCCTGTCACGCAGCGAAGATGCCGTACGGCGAGGGGCCTTGGATGAGGCCTTGTCCGAAATCGCGGCCCTGCCTGCACCCGTGCAGGATATCTTCGCGACTTGGGTGTCTGATGTTCAGTCACGCCAAGATGCAACCTCGGCTCTTGATAGCTTTGCAACCGCCCTTGGCGGCGGCAATTAAGGAAGGACGTTTCACATGCTCTGGTCCCTCCTGAAGGTTCTGATTTTCGTCACCATCGTTGCCGCGCTGACGCTCGGCGCGGGGTATCTTATGGAAATGGGCGATTTCGCCCTTCTGACTGTCGCAGGGCGCGAATTTGTTTTGACCCCCTTGATGAGTGTTCTGGGCGCGGTGCTGTTGCTGATCGCGGTTTGGATCGTGTTCAAACTGGCTGGATTGCTGGTCGCGACACTGCGCTTTTTCAATGGTGATGAAACCGCGATTTCGCGCTATTTTGACCGCCGCAGCGAACAAAAGGGCTATGAAGCCCTGTCCGAGGGGATGCTTGCGCTGGCCGCTGGCGAGGGGCGATTGGCCATTCGCAAAGCGGAGCGGGCAGGCAAATTGCTGGATCGGCCCGAGATCACGAATTTGATCGTGGCCCAAGGCGCTGAAATGGTTGGCGACACTGCGCGCGCCACCTCGGCCTTCAAGGAACTCGTCACCGATGACCGCACGCGTTTTGTCGGTGTGCGTGGCCTGATGAAGCAAAAGCTGGATGCAGGTGATACGGAAACCGCGATGAAGCTGGCCGAGAAAGCCTTGGCGATCAGACCGCGCAATGCAGATGTGCAAGACACATTGCTGCAATTGCAGGCCCGTCACGAGGATTGGAAAGGCGCGCGTGAAACTTTGGCTGCCAAGTTGAAGGCAGGCAACTTGCCACGCGATGTGCATAAACGGCGTGACGCGGTTCTGGCGCTGGCCAATGCCCGCGAGGCCTTGGCCGATGGCAAGGTTGAGGACGCCAAGCGCGAAGCCGTTGAGGCCAACCGCCTTTCGCCTGCTTTGGTGCCTGCTGCCGTGATGTCGGCGCGGATGGCGATTGAAAGCGGTCAAGTCAAACCCGCCGCGAAAACATTGCAAAAGGCATGGAGCGTTGCGCCCCATCCTGATCTTGCAGCCGCCTTTGCAGCGATTGCACCGAACGAGACCCCTGCGGCCCGTCTGAAACGCTTTGCCCCCTTGCTGAAGCTGCATCGCGACAGCGCGGAGACCAAGCTTCTTGCGGCTGAATTGAACATCGCCGCCGAGGATTTCGCCACTGCACGCCGCGCTTTGGGCGATCTTGCCGAGACCAATCCAACCGCGCGTTCGCTGACCATTATGGCAGCGATTGAGCGGGGCGAAGGATCAGAGGATCGCATCGTTCGGGCTTGGCTTGCCAAGGCGGTGACGGCATCGCGCGGGGCGCAATGGCTCTGTGGCAGTTGTGGCCATGTCCATGCGGATTGGAGCCCAGTCTGCGCGCAATGCGAAAGCTTTGACACGCTGGCTTGGGAAGAGGCCCCGCAATCCGAGGCCGCCCTGACAGGCCCGCATCAGATGCTGCCTTTGATCGTCGGCGCGCTTGAGGATAAATCAGCCGAGCAGGATACCCCCGCCGAAGACGCCGAGATCGTCGAGATCGAGGATGTGACGCCAGATGATGGGACCAATCTTGAGGATCCCTCTGATGAGGCGGAGGACACCGAAGCGCGCGCGGCATCCTAGAGCCTTGCGCGCTTGGCCGTAGGTTGGGCGCGTCGCCGCAGGCGATGTGCTTTAGATTGGGGCTATTCAAGTTCAAAAAGGCTTGCTAATAGCGCGCCCGAAAGCCGATGTAGCTCAGATGGTAGAGCAACGCATTCGTAATGCGTGGGTCGGGGGTTCGAGTCCCTTCATCGGCACCAAATCATGATAAATTTTCAATACATATCATCAAGTTATTGGTTGAGTGTGCAAATAAAATCCACCCTATAATCCACCTTATTGTTGCATGTCCCACGCGCGCGCGGCTGCGTGTTTGCTCCTGCCCGCGCGCGCGTTGCTATCGGGGATTAATGTTATCAGCCGCCACAATCCAACAGATGAAAGAACGAATTGGAGGCGCTGAGAGCGCTCATTGGCAAACAGGAATAGCGAACTCTAATTTTTTTTCTGAGAAGGATTGCCTTGGGAAAGTTTTGGCCTGAATATCCAAAATAGAAATTTGGTTTGTGCATGAAGCGATTAGACTGACAGCCTGGCCTTAAACAAGGAGCATACGGTGAGCTTATTTAATAAATGGTGGGACGCAGCAAACGCACTCGACAGGCCAAGTATGGAAGAATTGTTGGACGACAGCTTTATTTTTGTCAGACATAATACTGGCGAGAAGATGACCAAGAATGAGTTCATTGATTACTTGATGACAGGCGTCAGAGATAAAGTAAAATCTGAGGCCAGACGTTTAATCTATGAGAATGATGAAATCATTGTCAGCCATTCAATACTAGACGGACCAGCGGGTAGAAACGCAGTGATGCTGGTGCGTTTGGTGAAAGATGGAAAAATTACAAGAATGGAATCTGGCGCAACACCGCTATCTCTTCAGTGAAAAGTTCAGCCTCAAGAGCAGTCTGTATGGTCAAAGCTAGCGCGTTGCCATCGGCGTCCTAGCTATCTAAAACAACAGATAAATGGCTTGGGGGTGAGTGTATCGGCGAGTCAATTTATGAGAAGACCGGAACTGGCGCAAATTACGAATACGTAACTGACTTTTTGTGCGGCGTTTCTGAAGTTGGAAATGTTTTCTTATCGATACGTGCTGTCGTTTTAACGCGGTATTGAGCGGCCTCATCAAACTTCTTGCTGCCCCAGAATAGTCCGCTGAAAATGGTTCAACAACGGGGATAGTGTTATCCTGTGCTTATATTCTCCTAGAAAGCTTAGAAATAACGCACACCCTTGGTGATCGAAACGTACATCCGGGGGAACTAAAGTTCACCAGTTGACTAGATCTACCAGAGCATAGGTGGAGCTAATGGGCTTGAAACGGTGTGGGATTAATGATCGTGTCAATGCTGGCACCACTAACACACCAAATACGAGGCTTCAGCAGATTACGACCGGAATCGGCACTACCACAATGGGAGTTATCCTGGCAGCAATCGGAGCATTGTTGTTAACGCCTGATACTTTTCTGATGCGCTTTTCACAACTGGATGGCTGGAATATGCTTATCTGGCGTGGGGGCTTAAGTAGCCTAGCCTATTTCATTATTTGGGTAGTGTTGAATGGCTGGAAGAGTTTGCAAAAAGCAGCAACGCTTAGCTTCGGCGTTCTAATATGTTGTCAAATACTTAACGCTGTATTTTTTAGCCTAGCGATTGCACTGGCTCCCGTTGTGATAGTCCTTATCGGCGTTTCTACAGTTCCAATATTTGCGTCCCTTTTATCAATATTTATCCTGAACGAACCAGTTTCTAAATTAACGCTAGTTGCCGCACTTGTGGTTATGGCTGGATTGTTAATTTCACTACTAGGAAATGAAGTTGGGGGCTTAAGGCTGGACAAAAATACTTTGATTGGATTGCTGTTAGGGTTAGGAGTAGCTCTAGCACTTGCAATGAATTTTACTTTAATACGTAAGGATAGCGAAGCACCTTTTCCACTAGCATTGGCTATTGGAGCAATGTGTGCAGCTTTGGTGGGCTTTTTGTTCGCTGACACGTTACAATGGCTCTCTATAGCTAAAATGATTTCAATTGCCTTTACTGGTATATTTATTTTGCCACTGTCTTTCGTAGCACTGTCTTATGCTGCAAGGAGCATAAAATCTTCAACAGTAAGCTTAATCATGTTGTCTGAAACAATATTGGGGCCTCTGTGGGTATGGTGGGGCATGGGAGAAAAACCAACTATGATGATGTTGGTTGGTGGGGGGATAGTGATCTCTGCTCTCGTTGTGTTCATTATGTTTGAGCGTATGAATAACGAAAGCGAGGCTGATTAACTGATCAACTCGACCTTAATCGTGGAGAAGCTTTCTAAAAGTAATCTTCCAATCTGCAGGAAAAAACAGTCTCCGTTGGTGGACCAACCGACGGGTACACGCCAGACTGCTTAGCTGGAACAGCATAGCTGAGCTTTGCCTTTGCGATCGGACATTGGAGTATTTTCTTTTGGCAAAATGGATACTTTTATGCAATCTGATGTGCGAGTAACGAAGTAAACTAGATGAACTGGACGCTCGCTTCGTTAACGCAGTTCTTGATGCCAAAACCCTGATGAGACACACTTTCGCGCTAATTCTAAAATTAAGGCTACGAAAATTTAATGGTTATTCAATGGGAAAAGCTCGCAAAAATCACGGGTAGAAGCAAAGCTACACTTTCTTTTATGGCCACGAGTCTCTTTGATTTGACTGAGATCGGAGAGGACGGACTTGATGTTGATGTTGCACTAAAGCTATTGTTCAAGATCGGTTCGTTTGAGCGCAGTCAGAAAGTTGAAATCCTAGAATTGTCTCAAAAGCTAGAGAGTAAAAAAGATGAACTGCTTCAATATGCAGTTTCCCTCGAAATCGTAAAGGCAGAGCGTAGTCAACTCAAAGATCATATTAAGAGCGTTGAGCGTCAGTCTGCGGCAAACGCCATAAGGGCTGAGACGGCCGAGACTCGCCTCCATGAGGTTACCCAATCATTTGCATATTTGATTGAGCGCAAATCACAGGCTGACAAAATAGTGAACTTAGGGGAGCGAAATAAACCTCCGCCTCTGCTACTCGTGAATCAGATAGTCCCAGGAGCTTAGAGGACAGCAATTAATGGCGCAGAGGATTGGAGCGATTATAGTTGCCTTGCTTTGCTTGGTGGTGTTTGCAGTTGCAGCCATGGAGGCTCCAGAAGGGGTTGTTTACTGCGGAGGCGCTCCAGAGCGGCAGATTGAGTTTATCATCCACCCAAGCGCTGGTGAGGAGTGGAATGTAACCATGTCCGTCGCCGGCGATACAGTAAGGGCAATGTCCATCTATTCGTATTTTGGCAGGCAGAAGCCACCGGAGGGTTTTGTAGTTGCGCTGCTAGACGAGCAGGGAAACGAATATTTCGTATTCGAGTTCAATGGCGAGTACTGGCTTGAATTTGAGCAAACCCGCTTTGATCAATGCAACTGAACACCCAGAAAATACGATACCCCCATTGAATAGGTTAAAAATCGTCTAACCTATTATTAGGCTACCGCTCGCATGCCGCGGAAAGCATTGTTCTGATGGACCAGCCGCAAGTCATACACTAGCATTAAACTTGAGTCACTTAATTGGGGTACACAGTCAGTTGAGTGTCCTCGCGATAGGCCTAAGGACATGGAACGATATCGTACATTGTCCGCTCGTCTATCCAAGATATGGCAGTACGTCCGTTCCAGTCGGTTTGGCTTAATATCATCACTCGAGAGCCGTCTAACGGAGTGTCATAGTCAGCCAGGCACGACAGGTCGTAAAGAGCGGCATTTATACCGCGCACATTTACTGGATTATTCAGTGAGCAGGTTGCCTCGCAAAAACTGATTGAGCCACCTTCGAAAGGCAGGAAGCGGGGCATACAACCGGCCTCACGCATGTCTAGGCACATTCCTTGCAATGGTTGCGCAGAGGCTCCTCCCGCCGTAAATGATGCTAATACGGCCATTGATGTAAGTATTCTTTTCATTAAAACGGTTCCTCATTTTAGATTGCTCACTAGATGATATACATTTTAGTTGAATAATATTCGAGGGTATACAGCTGCTCAGTCTTATCGCCCAGTCGCGACTGTCGTCCAAATGTCATCTTGAAGTAAGTAAGACTTGGACTTACGGGACATCTGTCAACGGTATGAACTGTCCACCAATACCTAGGACTTCAATTTTCATTGGTATACTGGGGGCAAACAGTCTCACGGCAGATGTATCAATGGTGAATTTAGAGGCAAAAAAGTAGTTTGTTCTATGCGTGGACTCTATTGCAGCCGCAGACAAAAATTCGGCAACAAATGTATTTGCCAGGTTGTCATCTAAGCTCATGCGGCTATTAGCCTGCTCCCGCACATAGAAATTAAAATCTTGAATTGATGGGTTGGTGGTGTAAAGCGCAAATCCCGCGATCACTAATAAAATATACTTCATTGGAGGTTATCTCTACTCTAGGTTCGACACATCCCGCTTAAAGTGTAGCTGGCTTGAGCTATACACATTTCGAGAGCGGGAGTACCACCTGAATAATTGTCAGCTTGCGAACATCGCTAGAATGCCTGGCAGAGCCATAAGGATGAATATTACCGCAGTGCATATGCTGGGCGTTTTCATCGCGATGTTCATAGACTTCGACCCAAGCAAGTAGATGGCTGTTCCAAGGCTGACGTGATAAACTACTGCTGTTGCTACGGCAATGATAAGAAAGAGGCCTATACCCCCAGCTTCTACCAGAGTTGTGAGTATTGAAGCGCTGACATCTGCGGATGAAACCATAAGTTCCCCAATGATGTAAAATACGCCGTAGGATACAACTGTAGCGCCAACCTGAAATATGAAGCGTTTCCAGAAACCTGGCTTGTCCGCTTTGAAACCGAACAGATTGTATCCTAACCCATGAAGCATCGCGAGGATAAGGCTTCCGATTGCGCCGAACACCAGCGTGGTGATTAAAAGTATCGCCTCAAAGTCATCCATTTTAAGTCCATTTTTACGTTTTTCTAATATCTCTAGTGACGAGATACTGCTTGATCTCGCAAGTCAATAGGCACCAGATTGCAAGGCTAGGGTACGCAGCACAATATCCAAATGAGTAAAGATCCATATGGATTATGCAACTCAACTGACAAAACTTGCTGGCCCAGGTGAAACGAACTTATTCTCTGCCTGAAGTCAGACACTTAGTACTGGTATTCGGTCACAATCAATTGTGCTGGGTTGTTCGAAGACCGATGATAACTGCCCGTCCAAATGTCATACTGCCCTGACATTGGATTGTTGAATGTGATTGCTGAGTTGAATCCCCGATGGTCATCGTTAAAATGCCACGACCCATCGGGCGCGTTCACCAGCAGCACTGGATCCACGCCCGACCTTGACTCCAAAGCAAAAGTCAAAAGCCCGGTGGGCGACCGTCCATTGTAGAACAATCGGAAATCAGGCCGCGTTACAACAAAACCAAACGCTCCATTAATACAACGTGATAAGTCAACGCGCCCGCCGGCGGTCAAGTTGCGCACGTAAGGGTCGGGCATGAAGCCCGCACTCAACGAAGTCGAACCAAAGACGGTATTGTTGTTATATGAAGGGCAAGCCTGCGCGCGCACATCGCTTGCTTGAACGAAAATGAAAAGTGCTGCTGCGCAAATTGACAAAAATAACCTTGTAAAGCATCCCATTTGAACCTCCCATTGAGTGCCAGCGTTGTTGAAATTTCACTTTTTGCGTTAGCAAGGTTAGCAGTTCACAATACTGCGTCAAGTTTTTGCCTCAGAATCAATTGGTACTTACTTGGCGGCCTACAATCCATCAGAAGTGACGCTATTCTGATCTACCCTACTGTCATTATTACGCCGTTCAAAACACGTTTTTATGGCCGGTGAGATAATGTACATCAAACTAGTCGGGTATGTATTAAATGCAGCATTTGTAGCTTTTTCTCAACCTATAGAGATATTTCAAAAAATCTCCTATAGTCAGAACAACCCTACACATCCTACATTGATCGTTACCCGCGTTCCTGCTCCGCACCTGCCAAGGCCGCTTCATCAGGTGTAAACCACCACGCCTCGCCATCTCTGTAGAGCGACAGCGCTGCGGCCTATTCACCTTTATGATTTGCGCCATGCGCATGCATAGTTTCAGTTTATGTTGAGGAGAGCTTTTAGTGGCTTTTGGCTATTTTTTGACGAACTCTTAATCGACACTATAACATTCGGTGTAGTTTGCTTTATTTGAGAGGAGGTTCGGGTTTGGGAAAGATGTATCTAGGTATCCTTGTGCCGTGTTTATTATCTACTAGTGCTGTCGCAGCCAATGCGGGGGGCAGTATAACCGATGAAGCTTTTGGGACTTACAGTGTTGATCAATGTGGAAGCTTGACTGAACGCACCTTAGTAATTGAGCCAGGCGCTATCAGCTTTTATGAGGCCTATTGCGAAGTCTTGGAAGAAGATTTTGTTGGTGGAGAGGCTGCATTACAGCTGAGCTGCAACAGCGAGGGTTATGAGTATCAGATGGCTGCGAAGATCAGTGTTTATATGAACGGTAATCTTTGGGTTGAGACGTCTGAGGGAATCGCAGACGTCTATGAGTTTTGTTCAGATGGATTCTAGAATTATAGTAGCCTGTTAGTTTTTGGGGGGATCAATATGAAAAGCATAATTTTGGCAATTTTGGCTTTTTTGGTAACAGCTAATGGAGCATTGGCCTTTTGGGACATTCAAGCATCTGGCGAAGATGTGTTTGGCAACGTGAATGTCACAGTGTCTGGCATGGGGGATAACGGCAACATTGTAAGGTTTGAATGTGGTAGTCAGTCAGAACCGCTTCTCGCTTACTTGATACGTGACACCTCTGGTCGGATTTCTGATTGGCCAGCTTTATTTGTTCATCAAGATAGTGCAAGCCAGCGTCACGAAACCCCAGCGTTGCTTACTTCATGGAACGATACTTATGTTGCGGTGCAGGTGACTGACGAGGCAACCTTGCGAAGAATAGCTGAGCATATGCTGGTTGCGTCGCGGCCCATCGGGTTCGGAATATTGGTTCAGGAACTAGACATACGCCGTGCAGATACTTTTACTTTTCGTGGCAGTACACGAGCCGGACAAACCATCTTGGACAATTGCTTTTAGCAATTGGCTGACGATATTGCCAATTCAAGTTTAGAGACGAACTAACCTACCCAAAAGGGGACTGAACATCAGCTATCAAGCAAACAAATTGGCCGCGGCAGCATTGGGGCTTGCAGTTTTAAGCGGAGCCATCGGAACCTCAACCGGTCGAGCCGATGCGCAGAGCGGTTTAGCTAACTCTATGTGCCAAGCTTATATGCCCGTAGTGGAGCAGGCTCTTTATTTCCGCGATCAGGGTATTCCCATTGGTGTTGCAAAGGACATGGCGGATAGCGCCTTTGACACGAACAGGGAGCTTTGGTTCTGGCTGAACGACGCCATTGAACTTTCGTTTCAAGACCCTAACCGCGTTCGGCTGGCGCTTTCAGATGGTCGGCTTATGGAGAGCTGCGTCCAGTCTGTTAGGGGTTATTAATCTGAACAAATAGGGCGAAGTGGTGTATCAAATGCAGGGTGTGTAGCTTTTTCTCAACCTATAGAGATATTTCTGCAAAATATCCTATGGTTAGAATAACCCTAAACATCCTACACATCCTACATTGATCGTTACCCTCGTTCCTGTGCTGCGGCTGTCTTGAGGCCGATGAACACCACACCTTGGGCCATCCTGCGCTTTTCAATGCCATGCCGC
>CBFHMG010000001.1:0-479513 GCA_965656935.1 uncultured Paracoccaceae bacterium | reverse complement strand
GCTTGCGCAAACCCTCCCCTCGTGTAACGAGGGAATGCCGCAGCTTCGGAAGATTGCTGATCGCCATGAGCAAGGATCTGCTGCGCTGCCCATAAAGAGGCCCCCACAAGCGGCACCTTCCGCTCACTACCGCGTGTTTTAAGACCTCTATATTGGTTCCCCTCAACAACCACGTGAGGCACAGGTGCATCTAGGTTGATATCGGACAGTCGCAGCCCCGCAGCCTCAGACAATCGAAGTCCAGTATCACTCACAAGAGCAACAAGCCAACGACAGTCATCATCTATATTAGCACATGCTCTTTGGATCTTACGGATTGCGTCAACAGGAACGGGAAGACGCTTACTCACACCCGCCGTTCGGTCGTGGTAGATCCCTTGGAAGGGGTTCTTGAGATCCAAGCCCAATTCAGATGAGGTAAAATTAAAGACCGCTGAGATGGAGTTGAAGACACGAGAGACACTTGACCCTACCAAGCCCCGCTTAACCAGAAAGTCCCTAAACGCCAAACCATCCGCTCTCGTGTATTCATGCAAATGTTTGAGACCAGCAGCATCGATCAGATACCCGCAAGCTCGCTCTGCGGCCATTCGGAAGGTTTTGCCTTTTCCGGCACCTTTTTGCTTCAGGTAGATATCCAAGGCCTCATTTAGGGAAACACTGTGGGCCACAGGCGGCCCCACGCGTGACACAGGCCCAGAGTTCACCACAGCCTGCCTGAGACGGTGCTTGCCGGGCATGTCAGCATTCATCAGGCGCATCTGCGCCCAGTATGCATCAAGCTTAGACGCCAGCAGCGCAGCACGGGATCGCGCTTCTGACGGCTGCTTGGTTCTCAAAGACTGAACAATGCGACGGCAATCGTAATGCTGAAGGAGGTCATCTGGCACCCTACGAGAGAAGTAGAAATAGCCTTCACGGTTGTATGTATAACGGACTCTTTTGGTCTGCATTTTGGTCAACACCCAGACAACACCCAAGCGGGCATCTTAAAGATTACGTAATGTTATCTGATGGTTGCCGCATGATCTTCGCGTGGAACGTGAAGGAAATGGTGCGGTCGAGAAGACTCGAACTTCCACGGGTGTTACCCCACAGCGACCTCAACGCTGCGCGTCTACCAATTCCGCCACGACCGCACTGTCTCATGACTTGGTGAGGCGCTCTCTAGACCAAGGGCGCGCCCACCTCAAGGGCAAATTTCGCCGTTTCTTTGAAGACGGATTTCGAGGATACGGCGGCGGGCCAGATCGCCCAATATCAGCGTCAAGCCAAGCGCGATGACAAGCCAGCCTGCATCGGGTGTTTCGGGAAAGACCGAGCGGTTGGTGGCCCGTCCCGGCATGAAATTGAACAGCCCCGCAATCAACAGCCCCCGCCAATAGAGGTTCTGGAACACCCTGCGGTGCAGATCGATCCGTCCCGCAAAGGCATGGCGCAGCCCTTCCCAAAGCGACCAAAGCGTCAGAACCGAGAGAAGGTGGATCGGGCTGAGCGGGCCGATCAGGCCAAATTCCTTGATCCAGAAGGACGAGACCGCCACCACAAACATGGCCAGCACCCAGATATATCCGCCCGTCTTATGCAGACGATCACGGCGATTGCGCAGGATCACGAATGGGCCAAGCACAACAGCAAGTGCGGCGGTGCTGGCATGGAGTTGAATATAGACGGGAGCGTCAAGGAAAGGGGCAAGTGTCATTTGGGAAACCTCTGAAATATTGGCTTATTCGTTTCGATTGGCTATGACTTGCCCATGGGTGCGCTCGTCTCAATCCGAGCTTCGTGAACAGCAGGGTCCGCTTCGTGAATAACAACCAATCACCATCCGCGCTTCGTGAATGGAGTGCGCAATTTTCGAAATTGCCGACCCTCGTGATCTTGGGATCCGTCTCAGCGCTGCTGGCGATTTTGGGGCCCTTCAACACAAGCCAGATGCTGACGCTTGCGCCGCGCTTTGCCTATTGGCTGGTGATGTCGGCCTCGACCTATTCGATAGGTTTTTTGGTCAATACAGCCCTTTGGCCGCATGTCGCACCAAAGCTGCCCAAACCTGTTGGCTTGGTCGTGGTGGGGCTGGCAACGGGCCTTGCCATCACGCCTGTGATCACGCTGCTGAACCTGATCAGCTTTGGCTTTTGGCCATCGCTTGCGGAATGGCCCGCCTTGCTGGCGCAATTCGTGACAATCGCGCTGATCATCACAATCATTTTCCAGACCCTCTCGGGCCATCTCTCGGCCTCATCCACGCCCGAGCGCCGCGCACCTGATTTGTTGGCCCGCCTGCCCTTGGACAAGCGCGGGGCTTTGGTGGCCCTGTCTTCCGAGGATCACTACACCCGCATCCGCACCACCAAAGGTGAGGAGCTGGTCCTGATCCGCCTTGCAGACGCAATCCGCGAGGCTGAGCCTGCAAAAGGCCTGCAGGTGCATCGCTCGCATTGGGTGGCGCTTGATCACATCGCCGCTGCACGCCGTGATGGCGACCGCGCGATCCTGAGCCTGAGCATTGGGGGTGACATTCCCGTCAGCCGCACGCATATGCCTGCCATCAGGGATGCGGGGCTTTTGCCGCGCTAGTGGAGGCCGCAATGGTCGAATGGATCACATCAGACGCGCTTGTACCTTATGAAGACGCCGTGGCCTTCATGGATAAACGCGTGGCCCAGATCGCCGCAGGTGAGGCCGAGGAATGCATCTGGCTGCTGGAACATCCCGCCCTCTACACGGCAGGCACCTCGGCCAAGCGCGAAGACCTGACCGACCCCGACCGCTTTCCCGTCTATGACAGCAAACGGGGCGGGCAATATACCTATCACGGGCCAGGCCAGCGCGTGGCTTATGTGATGCTCGACCTCAATAGGCGCGGGCGCGATATCAGGCGCTTTGTCACCCAGCTTGAGACATGGATGATCGCGGCCTTGGCCGAGTTCAATGTCACAGCCGAGATTCGTGACGGCCGTGTGGGTGTCTGGGTGCCGCGCCCCGAAAAAGCGCCCCTTCCTGATGGCAGCCCGCGCGAGGATAAAATCGGCGCGATCGGCGTGCGCCTGCGCCGTTGGATCAGCTTTCACGGCATCTCGATCAATCTGGAGCCCGAGCTCAGCCATTTCGATGGAATCGTTCCCTGTGGAATCACGGGCCACGGGGTCACCAGCCTGGTTGATCTGGGCCTGCCCGTCACGATGAATGATCTCGATATCGCGCTGAAAAAGCAGTTCGAGGCGGTCTTTGTTGACGTTGGGGCAACAGAGCACTGAAAGGTGCGGAAATTTTCAAACCGCTGCCTTTTTCTCGCCGCGTTAAAATATTGTAAAGATTACACGTTGATATTGAGTGAAGGCGCGGCACAATCCTGCTGTGCGATAACGAGTTGAATGATGTTTTGGATTGTTATGGACAAAGAACCCAACCGTAAGGGCGCTCTAATCGAGGCGGCCTTGCTGGTTTTTGCCTTGGTAGCGCTGATCGCCATCCTTGGAATCGCTGTCTATAGCGTGGCCTTCCCGTAAATCCGCATATGGGTGCAGCCTTTGGCCCGAAAGGTGCCAATGTTGCGCGTTTCATATGCCAAGTAAGCGAAGTTTTACGGGGGTTGGCAGCCAGTTTTCCCCGCTGAAATCGCTTGAAAATTCGACGCGCAGCCTGAGGCAATTTTTCTCACACCTGCGACCGCTTGCGCGTTGCGGATGAGCAGAGTGCACATTAGAACAGCAGGGAACGAAAATTTGCCAAAGCGGCCAGACCACTTTGCGCGACGACAATCGGAACAGGAGATCGACATGGCCGATGCTGCCATCTCTGGACATGATCACGAACGGCCGAGCTTTTTCACTCGGTGGTTTATGTCCACAAACCACAAAGACATTGGTATTCTTTACCTCTTCACGGCAGGTCTCGTTGGCCTCGTATCCGTAATCTTCACCGTTTACATGCGCATGGAGCTCATGGAGCCCGGTGTGCAGTATATGTGTGTTGAAGGCGCGCGTCTGACGGCAGCAGCGGTCGGCGAATGTACAGCAGACGGTCATTTGTGGAACGTCATGATCACAGGCCACGGCGTGTTGATGATGTTCTTCGTGGTGATTCCTGCGCTGTTCGGCGGTTTTGGCAACTATTTCATGCCGCTGATGATCGGCGCGCCAGACATGGCGTTCCCGCGTTTGAACAACATGTCCTACTGGATGTATGTCGCAGGTACGGCACTGGCTTTCTGTGCAGTCTTCGTTGACGGCGGCGCAGGCCCGGGTTGGACCTTCTATCCGCCGATCTCATGGCAGGATGCGCCAACCAGCCGCGCGGTTGATTTCGCGATCTTCGCGATCCACGTATCGGGCGCGTCCTCGATCCTTGGTTCGATCAACATCATCACGACATTCCTGAACATGCGTGCCCCCGGCATGACAATGTTCAAGGTGCCGCTTTTTGCTTGGTCGATCTTCGTGACGGCTTGGCTGCTGCTTTTGTCCCTGCCCGTTCTGGCAGGTGCCATCACCATGCTGCTGACCGACCGTAACTTCGGCACCAGCTTCTTTGATGTTGCTGGCGGCGGTGACCCTGTCTTGTTCCAGCACATCTTCTGGTTCTTCGGTCACCCCGAGGTTTACATCGTGGTTCTGCCTGCCTTCGGCATCATCAGCCATGTGGTTGCAACCTTCGCGCGCAAGCCGGTCTTTGGCTACCTGCCAATGGTTTGGGCCTTGATCGCCATTGGCGGCTTGGGCTTCGTTGTCTGGGCGCACCACATGTACACAGTCGGCATGACGCTGAACCAGCAGGCCTATTTCATGGTCGCAACCATGGTGATCGCGGTGCCGACAGGCATCAAGATCTTCTCGTGGATCGCAACCATGTGGCAAGGTTCGATGACCTTCGAGACACCGATGCTGTTTGCGATTGGTTTCATCTTCCTCTTCACACTTGGTGGTGTGACGGGCGTTGTTTTGAGCCAAGCGGGCGTCGACCGTGCCTATCATGACACCTACTATGTTGTTGCGCATTTCCACTATGTGATGAGCTTGGGTGCCGTCTTCGGTATCTTTGCAGGCATCTATTACTGGATCGGCAAAATGTCGGGCCGTCAGTACCCTGAATGGGCGGGCAAGCTGCACTTCTGGCTGTTCTTCATCGGCGCGAACATCACCTTCTTCCCACAGCACTTCTTGGGTCGTCAGGGCATGCCTCGCCGCTATATCGACTACCATGAGGCTTTCGCCCAGTGGAACTATGTCAGCTCGATCGGTGCTTTCATCGCTTTCGCCTCCTTCCTCTTCTTCATCGGCATCGTGTTCTACACCTTGCTCGCTGGCCGTAAGATCGAAGAGCCCGCCTATTGGGGCGAGCATGCGGATACGCTGGAATGGACCCTGCCTAACCCACCTCCGGAGCACACTTTCGAAGAGCTTCCGACACGTGAGATGTGGGATAAGCAGCCCAATCACTGAGGAACAACATGCCGTTTCGTATTGAAACGCCACAGATGGGGGCTCCGGAGGAATTCGGGGCCCTTTCTCGTGGCGAACAAGGCCAACCGCGTCTGCGGGTGATCCTGACCCCTTATAAATCCCTCACGCCCGAAGGGTTTGTGTGGTTTATCGGGGTCACGGCATCGCTGATCGTGCTGCCGCTTCTCAGCCTGCTTGGCACATCCGTCTTCTGGGCGCTGCTGCCCTTCATTCTGGCCGCGTTATGGGGCATCTGGGCCGCGCTGAAACGGTCTTGGCGGGATAAGGAGCTGTTTGAGGAAGTCACCCTATGGGATGACCTGCTCCGCGTTGAACATCACGACCCCAAGGGCGCTGTCCGCGATTGGGAGGCAAACCCCTATTGGGTGCGCTTCAGCCTTCATGCCAAGGGCGGCCCCGTGCCCAATTACCTGACCCTGAGCGGGGGGCAAAGCGGGCGCGAGATCGAGCTTGGGTCGTTTCTGACTGCGGGCGAACGGTCGGAGTTGCGCGACATGCTTGAGCGCGCTTGCACCTCATCCTGAGGCAGAAAGCAAAAGGCACGCCCCGATCATAGGGCGTGCCTTTGTTGTTTTGGTTTTAGATGTGGCTTATCCCAAACGGGCTTTGACCATTCCGCCTGCCGCGCTGAAATCCATCTGGCCTGTATATTTGCCTTTCAGGATACCCATGACACGGCCCATATCGCGGATCGAATCCGCGCCCGTCTCGGCGATGGCTGCATCAATCGCGCTTGCGACTTCGTCTTCGCTCAACTGGCGCGGCAGGAAATCCTCGATCGTGGTGATCTCGGCACGTTCCTTCTCGGCCAGTTCCAGACGTCCGCCTTCTTCATAGGCCCGCGCGCTTTCCTGACGCTGCTTGACCATCTTTCCAAGAATCGCCAGCAACTCGCCATCATCGACGCCGTCGGTTTCGCCCTTGGCCCGCGCAGCGATATCTTGATCCTTGATGGCTGCATTGATCAGGCGCAAGGTCGACAGCCGCGTTGCATCCTTCTCGCGCATCGCGTCTTTCAGGCCCGCAGTGATACGTTCTCGCAAAACCATTTTGGCGTCCAATCCTGTTTTCTCTCAAGGGTGATCATGTAAGGCATCTGCCTGTGATCAACAACTCCCCCCGCATTGCATGGCAGACATACGCCAACATGCCTTGACCCCAAGCACGCCCGCCCATAGTTTGCCGCGAATTTAAGCTCAGCCTAGACGGAGTCGCCAGATGACCGACCGCCCGACCGCCTGCCTCGCCCTCGCAGATGGAACCATCTTCTACGGCCATGGATTTGGCGCCACAGGTCAAACGGTGGCCGAACTCTGCTTCAACACCGCGATGACTGGCTATCAGGAAATCATGACGGATCCGTCCTATGCGGGGCAGATCGTGACTTTCACCTTTCCCCATATCGGCAATGTCGGCATCAATGACGATGATGACGAAAGTGCTGATCCAGTTGCCTCGGGCATGGTCGTCAAATGGGACCCGACTGAGCAATCAAGCTGGCGCGCCGCAGGTGAGCTGACAGATTGGCTGGCCAAGCGCGGACGGATTTGCATCGGTGGCGTCGATACGCGCCGCCTGACCCGCGCGATCCGCCAACAAGGCGCGCCCCATGTGGCGTTGGCCCATGACCCTGAAGGCAATTTCGACATCGAAGCGCTGGTTGCTGCCGCACGTGCCTTTAAAGGCCTTGAGGGGCTGGACCTCGCCAAAGAAGTGACCTGCGCGCAATCCTATAAGTGGAACGAAATGAGATGGGCATGGCCCGAGGGCTATAGCGAACGCAAGGGCGAGGGCTTCAAGGTTGTGGCCATCGATTTCGGCGCAAAACGCAACATCCTGCGCTGTCTGGCAAGTGCGGGCTGCGACGTGACCGTGCTGCCTGCCACCGCGACCGCCGAAGATGTTTTGGCCCAGAACCCCGATGGCGTGTTTTTGTCCAACGGTCCGGGTGATCCCGCGGCCACTGGCGTCTATGCAGTGCCCATGATCAAGGCCATTTTGGAAAAAGACCTGCCCGTTTTCGGCATCTGTCTGGGGCATCAAATGCTTGCCTTGGCGCTTGGCGCGCGGACTGTCAAAATGAACCACGGCCATCACGGCGCGAACCATCCCGTCAAGGATTACGACACTGGCAAGGTCGAGATTACTTCGATGAACCATGGCTTTACGGTTGATAGCCAAACCCTTCCTGAGGGCGTGCTTGAAACCCATGTCAGCCTGTTTGACGGCTCCAATTGTGGTATCCGCGTTGCGGATCGCCCTGTCTTCTCGGTGCAATACCACCCCGAAGCCAGCCCAGGCCCGCAAGACAGCTATTACCTGTTCGAGCGCTTTGCCGAAGCCATGCGCGCGCGCGTCGCCGCCTGAGCCTGTGTTAAGCCTTCATTAACTGTGTTTTGCGCACACTCACCCTTGGCCATATCAGGCCGAGGGGACAAACATGGCGCAGCCAGAATTTTCATCGATCCGTTTGGTAACACCAGCGGATCAAGCCTCCTTTGATGCGCGGAATCATGGCACTGATGCCAGCCGCAAATCGGGCCGCCATCCGCGTGGTTTGGCCGATCTGCTTCTTGCGCGAGGGCATATCAACCAAGATGAACTGGCAGCCGCCCTCGCGCTTGAGCGTCATCAAGATCTTGGCCTTGCCGATCTTTTGCTCGCACGCGGGCTGATCCGCGAGGAAGACCTGCTCAACCTTCAGGCCGAGTTTCACCGCACGCGCCAAATCTCGCTGATCCATGCGCCGATTGAGCCAGCCCTTACCCGAAAAATCCGCCCCACCACCGCGATCCGCCTTTCCGCGCTGCCCTTGCGCAGGGTGGGGCGCGCGGTGGTTGTGGCGACCAGCCATCCCGAAAACCTGCCGAAGATTCGCAGCGCTTTGGATCATGACGGCCCGATCATTCTGGCGCTTGCCTCTCGTGGTGATATGCGACTGGCGCTTGGACGCGCCTTTGGCGACAGGCTGGCCCGTCAAGCCGAATGCCTGACCCCGCAACCCATGTCCTGCCGCCGTTGGGACGGGATGAAAACCGCCCAATTCCTGCTGCTGGCGCTTGCAGGTCTTCTGGCCTGCCTTGCGCTCGCCCCGACCGCGACCGCCATCGCCCTTTACGGCTTTGCAGGCCTTATGTTCCTGACCAATACAGGGCTGCGGCTGGCCGTCTTGGGCGCCTCGATGTGGCGCGGGCGCGCCTCGCGGATCGATGGCATTGAGGCCGAACGCGCGCAAATGCGGCCCTCCGCCCTCTGGAGGCGGCCGGTTGTGTCGATCTTCGTGCCACTTTTCCAAGAAGAAGATATCGCAGGCACCTTGATCGAGCATTTGTCAAAACTGGATTATCCGGCCGAATTGCTCGACATCATGTTGATCGTCGAGGCTGGCGATACCATCACCCAAGACGCCATCGCAGCCTGCAACCTGCCACCCTATTTTCGCGCTATCATCGTGCCGAAAGGGCATCCGCAAACCAAACCACGTGCGCTGAATTACGCGCTGAATTACGCGCGGGGCACGATTGTGGGGATTTATGACGCCGAAGATCGCCCCGAGCCTGACCAGATATGGCGCGTGATCCGCGCCTTTGCCGCCGCCCCGCCCGAACTGGCCTGTGTGCAAGGCAGGCTGGATTACTATAACGCCGCGCATAATTTCATGAGCCGCTGCTTCACGCTGGAATATGCAACTTGGTTTCGGGTGATGCTGCCTGGCATTGCACGTTTGGGCCTATTCGTGCCGCTTGGCGGAACAACCGTTTTTATCCGCCGCGATGTCTTGGACGAGATCGGCGGTTGGGACGCGCATAATGTGACCGAGGATGCCGATCTTGGCCTGCGCTTGTTCAGGCGCGGCTACCGCACCGAATTGATCGATACCACAACTTTTGAGGAGGCCAATTCCGCCGTGCTTCCATGGATCAGGCAACGCTCGCGTTGGCTCAAGGGCTATGCCATGACATGGGCCACGGCCATGCGAAACCCGCGCGCGCTTATGCGTGATCTGGGCGTTTGGCGGTTTTGGGGATTACAGGTTCAATTGATCGGGGCGGTCTTGGGCTTTGTCACCCTGCCCCTGCTCTGGAGTTTTGTGCTGAACCCGCTTGGCCTGCCCCACCCATTGGATGATGTGCTGAGTTCGACCCAGTTTCTGGTCTGCGGATTGATCTTTCTGGCTGCTATGGTGCTGGATTGGGCGATCATGATCATCGCCTGCGACGCCCCGCATCTGCGCAAGAACCGCCGCTTCATTCCCTTTATGGCCGCCTATTTCCCCTTGGCGACAGCCGCCGCCTATCTGGCCGTGGCCGAAATGGCGCTGCGCCCGTTTTACTGGGCCAAAACAGCCCATGGCCGCTTCAGCGCCCCTCAGGCCAGCGCGCCCGCTTCCTCTTTGAGCCGCACCTCGAAGGCCGTTGACAGGTGATCGCGCAGTGCCTGTGCCGCCGCTTCTCCATTGCGCGCCTCAATGGCATCAACAATCGCGCGGTGCTCCTCCAAGGCCTTTTCACCACGCCCTTCGGCGGCCAGCGATGTCGAGGCCATCAAAGCCATGGAGCGGTGAACCAGATCAAGCTGCTGCACCAGATAGCGGTTATGGCTGGCCAGATGGAGCTGTTTATGAAAGCGGCGATTGGCCCGTGCCAATGCTTGCGGGTCGTCCAAAAGCGCGTGATCGGCCTCCACCATATCGCGCAGCACCCTGATTTCCTCGCGCGCGGCATGTTGTGAGGCCAAGCGCGCCGCCAGCCCCTCAAGCTCGGTGCGCACGGCATAAAGCTCGGCCATTTGCGCATGATCCAGCGAGGCCACAATCAGGCTGCGTCCGTCGCGGGTCAGAAGGCTCTGGGTTTCAAGCCGCTGCAATGCTTCCCGAATGGGGGTGCGGCTGACGCCGAACCGCTCTGCCAATTCCGATTCAACCAAGCGCGATCCGGGCCTATAGGTGCCCTGATCAATCGCATCCAATATCAGGTCATAGGCGTCTTTTTGTACGGGCTTGGGTTGGGCCATCAGCAGAAATCCTTATCGCGTTCTGCCACGCTAGGCAGCAAGCCCCCGCTTGGCAAGTGCGCCGCTTGTCGCCCGCCCTGCCCTGTCCTACACAGGCTCTTATGTCGCAAACAGATTTCTCACATATCGCCACTTGGGTCTTTGATCTGGACCACACGCTTTACCCGCCCAAAATGGCGCTGTTTGACCAGATCAATATAAAGATGACCGATTTCGTCATGACCGCCCTGAAGGTCAGCAAAGACGAGGCCGACCATCTGCGCAACAGCTATTGGCGCGAACATGGAACCACGCTTGCGGGGTTGATGGACAATCACGGCATCGCGCCTGAACCTTTCCTGCGCGATGTCCACGAGATTGATTTCACCGTGCTTGATCCCGACCCAGAACTGGCAGCACAGATCAAAGCCCTGCCCGGTCGGCGGATCATCTACACCAATGGCACCGCCGATTACGCCGAAAATGTGCTGCGTCATCGGGGTTTATCGGGCCTGTTTGATGCGATCTATGGCGTGGAGCATGCCAATTTTCGCCCCAAGCCCGAACGGGTTGCCTTTGACACCGTCTTTGAGCGCGACGGGCTGGAGCCTGCCCGCGCCGCGATGTTCGAGGATGATATCCGCAATCTGGTCGAGCCGCATGCCATGGGGATGCGCACCATTCACGTGGCCCCCGAGCCTGACCCACATCCCCATATCCATCACCATACCGATGACCTGACGGGGTTTCTGGCAAGCCTCACCCGATAGGCTTTCTTCGTTTTAAAAATACTTCTGCGGCGCTGCTGCCCAATCGGGTCAGTTTGCCGCTTGGACCGGATCACTCTGCGTCCTATCTAGGAGCGTATGAGTGATTTGATCCAGACAGATATTCTTGTCTCCGGTGGCGGCGTCGCCGGATTGACAGCCGCCGCTGCTTTCGGGGCCGCAGGCTTTCGCACCCTTTGCGTCGATCCAAGCCCCCCCATCACTGAAAGGGATGCCGAGGGTGCCGATCTGCGCAGCACGGCCTTTTTGCAACCCTCGCGCGATTTTCTGGATCGCGCAGGGCTATGGGAACGGCTTGCCCCTTTCGCCACGCCGCTGCAAGTGATGCGGATCGTCGATGCGGGCGGCAAGATGCCCGAGCCGCGCTTGGCGCATGAATTCGATTCCGCCGATATCTCGGATTTGCCCTTTGGCTGGAACCTGCCCAATTGGCTCTTGCGCCGCGAAATGGTGGCGCGTTTGGCGGAATTGCCCAATGTTGATTTTCGAACAGGGATTAGCACAACAGCACTGCTGACCCGCGAGGCCGAGGCGCGCGTGAGCTTGAGCGACGGGACCCGCGTCAAAGCCAAACTGGTCATCGCCGCAGATGGGCGCGACAGTTTCATTCGTGAGGCCGCAGGCATCCCTGTGAGAACCACCCGCTACGGCCAAAAAGCGCTTGCCTTTGCGGTCACGCATCCGATCCCGCATGAAAATGTCTCAACCGAGATTCACCGCACAGGCGGCCCCTTTACGCTTGTGCCTTTGCCCGATCATGACGGGCGGCCCTGCTCTGCCGTGGTTTGGATGGAACGCGGCGCGGAAGCCAAACGGATCAGTGACGCGGATATCGCAGATTTCGAAACCGAGATGTCGGAGCGCTCGGGCTATATCCTTGGCCCCCTTACGCTGGTCTCGCGCCGCACCCTTTGGCCGATCATCAGCCAGACGGCAAACAGGATGGAGGGCGAGCGCGTGGCCCTGATCGCCGAGGCCGCCCATGTGGCCCCGCCGATTGGCGCGCAGGGCCTCAATATGAGCCTTGCCGATATCCGCATCTTGCTTGATTTGGCTGAAAGCCACCGCGATGATCCGGGACGGCGCGACCTTTTGCAATGCTATCACCGCAAGCGCCACCCCGAGATCATGGCCCGCGTGACAGGGATCGACATGCTCAATCGCGCCTCGATGGTGCAGGCCCAAGGGTTGCGTGACCTCAGAATGAAGGCGTTGAACGCGTTTTATTCAGTGGCGCCTGTGCGGCGGGTCTTGATGCGTGCAGGCCTTGGCGCGCGCGGCTAGGGTCGATGCCTCCGGCGGAAGTATTTTTCAAGCAAAGATGCACCCTTAGGCAAGGGGGCCGGGGCGGCGTTCCTCGGAGAGAAGAACATTGGCCTCGACATTCCCGACACCAGGCAGGGTCATGATACGGCGGCGCAGGACGCGTTCGAAATCGGACAAATCCCGCGCCACGACCCGCAGGCGGTAGTCATAGAGGCCAAGGACATGCTGCACGGTTTGCACTTCGGGAATGGCTGTGACCGCGCGTTCAAAATCCTCCAGACTGACACGTCCCTTGGTGGCGAGTTTCACCCCGAGGAAAACCGTCACCCCAAAGCCCAGTTTTTCCAGATCAAGATCAAGACGCCGGCCCGTGAGAACGCCAGCCTCGGTCAGACGTTTTATGCGCCGCCATGCGGCGGGTTGGCTGATACCCGTTCGGCGACCGAGTTCGGAGGCCTTTAATGTCGCATCCTTTTGCAAGCCCCGCAGCAGGGCGCGGTCAATCTCGTCCAGATCGATCATAGTGGCAGCACCTCGGCCTGTTTGATCTCGGCCACATGCATCAAGGCTTCGATATCAGAGATATGGGGCAAGCCGAGAATGCGGGATCGGTAGATTTCCTGATAATGCGACATCGAGCGTGCAATCACCGAGAGGCGCAGATCGACCCGCCCCAGAAAGGTTTGGATCTCGGTCACCTCGGCCACATCCCTTGCGGCTAGGATGAATTCGTCAAAAGCGCGCGGATTGGTTTTGTCGAGGCTGATCCGCAGGCTCACCAAGACCTCATACCCGAGCGCGCGCCAGTCGATGACGGCATGGCTGCCCTTGAGGACCCCTGTGCTTTGCAAGCGCTCAAGCCGTTTATAGCATGTGGCCAAAGCGATCCCCGTGGCCTCCGACAAATCCGCCACCGATTGTTCGGGGTCGGATTGCAAATGGCGCAAGAGACGTCGGTCGGTATCGTTTAGCATGATTTTTTCTAATAATTCTGATTATGTGAATATCTTTATATCAAATAGGAAAATATTTGCCAATTAAACTACACATTATCTGCAATATGCGGTCTATACCATCGCTTGAGACAGTTACCCCCACGCATAGATGGAGAGAGACATGCGCGTTTATTACGATCGCGATTGCGATGTGAACCTGATCAAGGACAAAAAAGTAGCCATCCTCGGCTATGGCAGCCAAGGCCATGCCCATGCGCTGAACCTGCGCGACTCGGGAGCGAAGAACCTTGTTGTTGCGCTGCGCGAAGGCTCGCCCTCAATCGCAAAAGCCGAAGGCGAAGGCCTGAAGGTTATGGGCATCGCGGAAGCCGCCGCTTGGTGTGACGTGATCATGTTCACCATGCCCGATGAATTGCAGGCCGATACCTACAAGAAATACGTGCATGACAACCTGCGCGAAGGCGCGGCGATTGCATTTGCCCACGGCCTGAATGTGCATTTCGGCCTGATCGAGCCCAAAGCAGGCGTTGATGTGATCATGATGGCCCCCAAAGGCCCTGGCCACACCGTGCGTGGCGAATATACCAAAGGTGGCGGCGTGCCTTGCCTTGTCGCCGTGCATCAGGATGCAACGGGCAAAGCGCTCGAAATCGGGTTGAGCTATTGCTCGGCCATTGGTGGCGGCCGCTCGGGCATCATCGAAACCAATTTCCGTCAGGAATGCGAAACCGACCTCTTTGGTGAGCAGGCGGTTCTGTGTGGCGGTCTGGTCGAATTGATCCGCATGGGCTTCGAGACTTTGGTCGAGGCAGGCTATGAGCCCGAGATGGCTTATTTCGAATGCCTGCACGAAGTGAAGCTGATCGTAGACCTGATCTATGAAGGCGGCATTGCCAATATGAACTACTCGATCTCGAACACAGCCGAGTATGGTGAATATGTCTCCGGCCCTCGCATCCTGCCTTATGAGGAAACCAAGGCGCGGATGAAGGATGTTCTGACCGATATCCAGAACGGCAAATTCGTGCGTGACTTCATGCAGGAAAACGCGGTCGGCCAGCCCTATTTCAAAGCGACACGCCGCTTGAATGACGAGCATCAGATCGAACAGGTCGGTGAAAAGCTGCGCGCCATGATGCCTTGGATTTCCGACGGCAAAATGGTCGATAAAGCGAAGAACTGATCTTCATCTTTCCATAAATACGAAAAGCCCCGCAGCCAGTTTGCGGGGCTTTTTCATATCAAAAGAACAGCCCCCAAAGGATCGGCAACAAAAGCGCCGTAGCCAAAGCATTCAGCCCCATGGCCAACCCTGCGAAAGCACCCGCCGTTTCATTGACCGTCAGCGCACGAGCCGTGCCGATCCCATGCGAGGTTGTGCCAATGGCCAAACCACGCGCGCGCCAATCCTTGATGCCAACCAGATCAAGCACCAAGGGTCCCAGCATCGCCCCCATGACCCCCGTGACAATCACCAGCACAGCCGTGAGCGAGGGCAGGCCGCCCAATTCCTCGGCAATCGCCATGGCCACAGGCGCTGTCACGGATTTGGGCGCGACGGTTGCCAAAAGCTCGGGGCTGGCCCCCATGGCCCACGCCACCGCAACAGCCGTTCCGCTGGCCGCAAGTGAGCCCGCAAGGATCGCACTGAGAATGGCTGGAGCCGAGGCCTTCACTCGGTGCCATTGGCGGTAGAGCGGGATGGCCAGTGAAACCGTTGCAGGCCCCAGCAGGAAATGGACGAATTGCGCGCCCTCGAAATAGGTTGCGTAATCGGTGCCCGTTCCCAGTAAGACGGCAACCACCAGAATGACTGCGCCTAGAACAGGGTTCAAGAGCGGGTGCATTTTCCCCTTCTCAAACAGCCATGAGGCCCCCTGAAAGGCAACCAAAGTCAGCGTCAGATGGAACAGTGGCGAGGCGCTGAGATAGACCCAAGTATCGGAGAGGTTATCCATCGGCCTGCCCCTTTGAGAGCCAGATCATGATGAACCCCGTCACCAGAACCGCCAAGACCGTGCTGACCAAAAGCGCCAAGCCCAAAGGCAAAAGCGCATCCGCCAGAAGATGGGCATGCAAGATCACCCCTGCCCCTGCTGGCACAAACAGAAGCGACATCGCGCGCTGCAAACTGCCCGCAACCTCGCCCAAAGGCGAAGGAACATCGCCGCGCCACATCAGAAACCCAAACAGCAAAACCATGCCCAGAACAGGGCCCGGAATAGGCAAGCCAAGCGCGCCGGTGATCATCTCACCCAGTAGTTGGCACACAAAGATCAATGTCAGATAATTTAGCATCGGGTCTCCTTTTTGGTCGTTTGCGCAGTTTTGCTGCCCGCGCCATCGGTCACAAGAACCAATCGTGCAAAGGTGCTATGCAGGCTCTTCCGAGATCAAGGGAAGAATGCGCTTGCGCCCCTGCCCGCAGCACCCGACAAAGATGCCAAGAGGGAGAGAGTGATGATTGCGATTATTTTCGAGGTTTGGCCGAAAGAGGGCCAGAAAGATGCCTATTTGAAACGGGCGGCAGCCCTTCGCCCTTCGCTGGATGAGATCCCGGGGTTTCATTCCGTTGAACGGTTCGAAAGCCTGACCGAGCCTGGAAAGCTGCTTTCGGTCTCCTTTTTTGAAGATGAAAGCGCTTTGAAGCATTGGCGCAACCTTCCCGATCACCGCGCGGCACAGGATGCGGGCCGCAATATGCATTTCGCCGATTACCGTCTGCGGGTCAGCAACGTCGCCCGAGATTATTCGATGACCGAGCGCGATCAGGCGCCTGAGGATTCCCAAGCGGTGCATTGCCCCGTGAAAGATGATTTGTGAGCAACGCTCCCTCTCCTTCCGCGCCGGGTTTGTTGAACTGGGTGCTGGTCATTGGCTTGGGCGTGATCTGGGGCACCGCTTTCATGAGCGGGGCGGTCGCGCTTGAGGGGTATGGCCCATGGTGGGTGGCGGCGGGGCGCACAGCATTGGCAGCCCTCACCCTGACCCTTGCAGGCCCGCTTGTTGGCCAAGGATTGGGCCGGCTGCAAGGCGGGCGGATCTGGACCTATTCGATCATCATCGGCATTTTGGCGATTGCGGCCCCCTTTGCGGTGTTGTCATGGGCCTTGCAATACGTGCCTTCGGCCTTTGCCGGCGTTGCGATGGGGGCGGTTCCGCTTCTGACCTTGCCACTGATCGCAATTTTTTCGCCCGAGGAGGGGATCGGGCCAAGACGGGTCGCAGGTGTATGTCTCGGCTTTCTGGGCCTTGCCCTTCTTGTGGGGCCGGGCGCATTCGAGGGGGGCACCTTGGAGGGCCGGATCGGATGTATCATCGTGGCGGCCTGCTATGCGGTGGGTTCCATCCTGACGCGGCGCGCGCCCAAAGCCCCGCCCGTGGCTTTTGCGACAGCGACGATGATCGTGGCAGCAATCGTGCTTGTTCCTATTGCGCTGATTGTCGAAGGCCGCCCCCCGCTGGAGGCAGGCCTGCCCCTTCTTGCGCTGATCTATCTGGCGATCCTTCCGACAGGCGTGGCCGCCATCATTCGCGTTCGTGTGATCTCGACGGCGGGGTCTCTCTTTATGGGTCTGACCAGCTATATGGTGCCTGTCTGGTCGGTGATTTTCGGGATAACCCTTATGGAAGAAACCCTTCCAGCGGCCCTGTTTTATGCTTTGGGTTTTATCCTGACGGGTATCTTGTTGATCCAGTGGCGCTCGATCATGGCGGCGCTGCGACGCTAGTGGCAGCGGCGTGGGGGCTGGCAGATCACGAGCAGGGGCGTGCCAGCACCAGAACCCAGATATCGCCCACATTGGCAAAGCCGAATTGGGAGACCTGCGCATTCAGGATATTGCGGCGATGCTCGGGCGAGCCCATCCATGTCTCCACGACACTGCGCACATTGGGCTGACCCCGCGCAATATTTTCAGCCATGAAACACGCATTGTAACGCGCGCGCTGCACCCGTGCGCGAATATCCGAGCCATCGCTGCCCGTATGCGAGAACTGGCCTGTGGCCTGCAAATCCTCGGCATGGGCTTGGGCGGCGGCTTGTAGTTGGGGGGAATGGACCAGCGGGCGCAAAATCCCGTTACCCGCACGGCGCGCCGATAATTGGGTGCCAGCCGCCCCGATATCAACACTGCTGCCCAAGGAGACGCGGGTGGCCTCAGGGCTGGAGACGCAGGCCGCGAGGGCCAGCACCAAGGACACAATAAAAACTCTGATCATACTGCTTGCCCCAGAACCTGTCTTTTGTGCAATCCTGCGCGCAAGTGACTGGCCACTCAAGCCTGCATCTTGCAAAGGGCCGTGCAGGCGGAAAACCGCAAAGACGAAGCGGGGGGCTTTACGGTTCAAACCCCACTTACGCCTTGGCCAGAAGCGCCAAAGCCGCGGCATGCAATTCATGATTTGCGGCGGCCAACACGCGTCCTCCCTCATGGGCAAGGCCACCCTGCCAATCGGTGACGACACCACCCGCCGCTTCGATCACGGCAATCGGGGCGGCAATGTCAAAGCAATGCAAGCCCGCCTCGATCACCAAATCCACCTGCCCCGCCGCCAAAAGCGCATAGGCATAGCAATCCATACCATAGCGGGTCAGCTTCACCTGATCGCGTACGGTTTCGAACCCAGCGCGCTCCTCTGCGCTGCCAACCTCAGGAAAGGTCGTGAAAAGCGTGGCCTCTTCAAGGCTCGCGGTTCTGCGCGTGCCCAGATCATGGTTGCCATGCGGGCCGCTGAGCCGTGACACCCCGAAACCGCCCTCAAACCGCTCGCCGATATAGGGTTGGTCGATGATCCCATAAAGAGGGCCGGCTTCATCCTGTAGCGCGATCAAAACGCCCCAAGTAGGCGTGCCCGAGATATATCCGCGTGTGCCATCGATCGGGTCCAGCACCCAAGTCAGGCCCGAGCTGGAGGGTGTATCGTCCTGCTCTTCGCCCATGACGCCATCCTTTGGGCGGCGCTCGGCCAGAATGGCACGCATGACCGCTTCGGTTTCACGATCAGCCAAGGTGACAGGGTCAAACCCGCTGGCATCCTTGTTATCCGCGCTCAGCTCAGGGCTTCTGAAATAGGCAAGCGAGGTCTTGCGCGCGGCATCGGCCAAGATATGGGCAGTCTCGATGATCTGCGCGATCTCGGTTTCGGAGACCGCCAAGCGGGTCGGCTCTTGGGGGGCGGTCATAATGAAATCCTCACGGCAATTGCGGCGCAAATCAAAGCTGATTTGACGTTGCACGGCCCAAGGCGGGGGTCAAGCGCTTGGACCTTCCCCAGTTTCAGGCCGTATCCGACAAGACGCGCGCCAGATCAAACAGGCGGCGGCGCTGGTTTTCAGGCATTGCATAATAGCAGCGCACCAATTCAAGGGCCTCTTTATTAGCCAGAATATCTTTGGGCAGATCGGCCATATCAGCGTTCTCCTCCGGCCCTTCCAGACCATCAAAGAAAAAGCTGACCTCGGCCTGCAGCGCGGTTGCGATATCCCAAAGACGGGACGCGCTGACGCGGTTCATGCCCGTTTCATATTTCTGGATTTGCTGGAACTTTATGCCCACCTGATCGGCAAGCTGCTGTTGTGTCAGGCTCAGCATCCATCTGCGCTGTCTGATCCGCTTGCCGACATGAATATCTACAGGATGCCCCATATAGCCTCCTTAAACGAGCCCGCATGCGCGGCCTCAAAAACCTGTTCAAAATCATTTTTAGAAACAAAGAAATTAATATCTCATATTGAGGATATAGCACAGCATGCGCATTTCAAGGCAGGTCAACAGAAGTGGCAAATTGCCGTTGCGGCGCTCTGGCTGTTCTCAATGGGTTTAGATAGCTTGGCGCCAAAGAAAACCGGAGACACCACCCCATGCGCGCCATTCGAGTAACTGATTTTGAAACGGCACCAGAGCTGCTGGAGATTGCACAGCCCGTGCCCGCCAAGGGAGAGGCGCTTGTGCGCATTGCCGCCTGTGGCCTGAACTTTGCCGATCTGCTGATGTGCAAAGGCACCTATCAGGATACCCCTGCCACGCCATTCACCTTGGGGATGGAAATCGCAGGCGTGGTTGAGGCTTTGGGCCCTGACACCGACGGCCCAAAACCCGGAACTCGGGTCGCCATTTTCGCGGGCCAAGGCGGGATGGCCGAATATGGCGTGTTTCCAGCCAATGAATTGATCACCCTGCCCGATGCTATGCCCTTTGAGGAAGCGGCGGGTTTCATGATTGCTTATGGCACCTCGCATCTGGCGCTGACACGCCGCGCGAAACTGCGCGCGGGCGAGCGTTTGGTGGTTCTGGGCGCTGCAGGCGGGGTTGGGCTGACAGCCATCGAGATCGGTGTGGGTTTGGGGGCCGAGGTCGTGGCCGTGGCGCGCGGCGCAGCAAAACTGGAGGTTGCAAAGGCGGCGGGCGCGACGCATCTGATCGATAGCGATGGTGCGGATTTGCGGGCCGAGCTAAAGGCGCTTGGCGGTGTGGATGTTGTCTATGACGCAGTGGGCGGGGCCCATTTCATGGATGCCCTGCGTGCCACGCGACCTGAGGGCCGCATTCTGACCATCGGGTTCGCCAGCGGGGATATCCCCCAGATACCTGCGAACCATATCTTGGTGAAAAATATCGATGTGATCGGGTTTTACTGGGGCGGTTACCCGAAATTCGCGCCTGACATCGTGCAAAATTCCCTAGCGGATTTGATGCAGATGTATGTGCGCGGTGAAATCCACCCTCATATCGGCGCTACATTCCCGCTGGAACAAGCACAAGACGCGCTGGATTTCCTGCGGGAACGCAAATCCACAGGCAAGGTCGTGGTCACAACTGGCTAGACGAGCGAGGCGAGGCGCGCTTAGGTGCTGAGATAGGCCTGACGCACGAAATCGGCCAATGCCCGCGCGGGTTCACCATCTGACAACTCGGCACGGTAGAGATTGATCTTGATGCGCGGCAATTCAGGCAATGCGCCGTTATGGATGATTTTCTCCACATAGGGCGGCTCGGTCCCGTCGACATTGGCATGAACGGCAAGATCAGCGCTGACCGAGGCCTCGACCGTGCGGGTGCTTTCACTCTCGACGGCCATTTCCCATGAGATCGCCGCCCGATCCAGCGCATTCTGCACGCCTTTGCGGAAGATGCAGGCATGCTCAAACGCCAAACGCAAAGGCCGCTGTTTCCAGACTTGCCCGTTTTGCGCCCCGACCCAGATGAGCGGGCGCTCCAGCAAGGTCTCACCGCCTGCATCAACCTGATCTTCGGTGGTGAGCATCAGATCAATGCGGCCCCGCGCGAAATCCTTCTTGAGCCGCGAGGTATAGGAAGAAACCAATTGCACCTTCATCCGCGGATAGGCCGCCGAAAACCTGTGCAAGACCTGCGGGATCGCTGGATAGACAATGTCATGCGGCACGCCCAGAACCAGCTCCCCCTCATATTCATTCGAGGTAAGACGCCCCAGCACTTCGTCATTCAACTCTAGCATCCGTCGTGCATAACCCAACATCTGCTCGCCCGCGCCCGTCAGCGACAGTTTGCGCGCGCTGCGGTCAAACAAGGACACGCCAACCGCTTCCTCCAGCCGTTTGAGTTGCATCGAGACCGCAGATTGCGTGAGGTTGAGAAAGCCGCTGGCCTTGGTCACTCCGCCAGAATCCGAGACAGCCACAAAAGCGCGCAGGGCCGTTAAGTCGAGGGTTCTTGGCATATCAACATCCTTGATGTTTCAGTTAATAAATATTCGTTTTATATATGCAATATCGCTCCGTATATATCAAGCATCGAAATGACACCTCCCCGTCACATCACATTTATATATACCGAAAGGACGCCCCATGGCCTTCGCACTTACCAGTATCGGCGCGCCAACTTCCCGCCGCATCTCGCTTGCCCGTTTTATCGCTCTCGCCTTTGAAACAAAGCGTCAGCGCCGCGCTTTGGCCAATCTGGATGCCAATACACGCCGTGATCTTGGCCTGAGCCAAGAGCAGATCAATATGGAACTGGCCCGCCCTGTTTGGGATGTTCCACAAAGCTGGCTGCGCTAAAGCGCTTCGCGATCCCCTTGATCGGCCAAACAGGGCCTGAAATCGGAGATTTCACCGATTGACAGGTTATTGATGGCCTGAGGGTGAACACGAAATGGCTCAATAGGTAAAAACTATCCAACAATAGGCTTTTACTGTGCAGCCTATCCCTTGAAAAAGCGCCCGTTCTTGCCGATATTACACGCAAGGATGGGCGTTTCGTTTTGCCCGCCCGTATTCTTAGGAGGGATACATGGCACAGTATCAAACGATCCGCGCTGGCAGCGCATCTGCAGCTCAGATCGACGAGGGCCTTCGCGCCCATATGAGTAAGGTCTATGCGACCATGTCTGTTGGCATGTTGCTGACAGCAGGCGCGGCTTGGGCCATCGGCACCAACCCTGCCCTGATGGCAATTTTCCGCGATCCAGTGACGCTAAGCCCGAATATTCTGGGTTGGGTGATCACATTCGCTCCACTAATCATGGTTTTCGCCTTTGGCGCGATGATCAACCGTCTGTCGGCGGCTGGCGCACAATTGTTCTTCTACACCTTCGCAGCCGTGATGGGTATTTCGCTGAGCTGGATTTTCGCCGTCTTCACGGGCGTCTCGATCGTCCAGACCTTCATCATCACCTCGATCGCCTTCGCGGGGCTTAGCCTTTACGGCTATACCACGAAGAAAGACCTCAGCGGTTGGGGCACATTCCTGATGATGGGTGTGATCGGCCTTGTTGTGGCGATGATTGTGAACATCTTCCTGCAGAGCCCTGCAGTCATGTTCGCAATTTCCGCGCTCGGCGTGCTGATCTTTGCGGGCCTCACCGCCTATGACACCCAGTCGATCAAACAGGAATATATCGATCATGCACAGCATGGCGATCAGGAATGGTTGGCGAAATCCGCGATCATGGGCGCGCTGCGTCTTTATCTGGACTTCATCAATATGTTCATGTTCCTGCTGCAATTCATGGGCAACCGCGAATAAACAGCCGGGTCAATGATCCAAGTTCAAGGGCTGGCCATGCGCCAGCCCTTTTTCTTTGCGGCACTCGCCGCTAAAGCGACCTCTCCATCTGGATTGCCGGAAAGACAATGCCGGGGCGAAGGGTGATCGCGATCTCGCCCACGGCGCGGAACCCCAAGGTTTTGTAAAAGGGCACAGCGGTCAGCGTGCTCTGGCATTGCAGCCGTGTCATGCCAGCCTTCAAAGCCGAGCAGAGCGTCTTTTGTAAAAGCTGAGTGGCAATCCCGCGCCGTGTCGCCTGAGTATGGGTCACCACATGGCGGATATGGCCCATGTCACGCGGGCCAACCCCGCCTTGCGGGGCGCTATGGGTCCAGCCCCCTGCCGCCAAGGCCCTACCCTGCCCATCCTCGGCCATGAAATAGGTGCCTGCCTGCAACAGCGCAGGCTGCGCGCGCGAGATCAGGGGCAAAGCGGTCACAAGTACCGAAGGCGCATAATGCGGCTTGAGCAGCACCGGATAGCTTTCGCGCAAAAGGGCATCGATGGCGGGCAGGTCCGCCCCCGTGGTTGGTCTTATATCTATCTGGTCGGTCATTGGCCTGACCCATTTTTTCTGATGAACAAATAAAAAAGGCCGCGCATTTCTGCGCGGCCTCTAGTCGGAAAATGGAAGGGATCTTATTTGATCTTGCCTTCCTTATATTCGACATGCTTCCGCACAACGGGATCGTACTTTCGTACGGCCATTTTCTCGGTCATCGTGCGTGCGTTTTTCTTGGTCACATAGAAGTGGCCTGTGCCCGCCGTAGAGTTAAGGCGGATTTTAATCGTGGTTGGCTTCGCCATTGTCTCGGCTCCTCGGAAGGCATGAATCGGCGCGGAGATCGCGCGCAATGAAAACTGTAGAGCGGGCTTTTACCCGTGCGGGGGCCAGTGTCAACCTCAAATCAGGGAAAGACCTGCCCCGCACGCCGCCAAACTGGCCAAAACCAGCACAAGGTCGAGTTTACGCCACATTAAAAGATATGCGGCCAATCCAGAAAGCGCCAAGGCGCTGATATTCAGGCTGTCTGCAACGGGCCACCAAAGCCCGAAATGCTGCTCGCCAATACGGCCCACCTGTCCGAACCAGACATGCAGCGCAAACCAGAGCGACAGATTGGCAATCACCCCCACCACAGCCGCCGTGATCGCATTCAACGCGCCTGTCAGGCGGGCTTGGTGGCTGATCCATTCCACATAAGGCGCGCCTGCGAATATCCACAAAAAGCAGGGCATGAAGGTCACCCAAAGCGTCACGATTGCCGCGGCCACACCAAGCCAGACCCCGCCCTGCGCGGCCCCTGCAAGGAAGCCCACAAATTCCGTGACCAAAATCAGCGGGCCGGGTGTGGTCTCGGCCAAGCCGAGCGCATCCATCATCTGCCCTGTGGTCAGCCAGCCATATTGCCCGACCACCTCCTGAACCATATAGGCCAGAACGGCATAAGCGCCCCCGAAGGTGACGATTGCCAGTTTGGAAAAGAACAACCCGATCTCGGCCAAAAGGCTGGCCGGTGCCAGCAGCCAAAGCACAGCCAGCGGCAGCAGCCAAAGCGCGCCAAAAACCAGAACCGTGCCAAGCGTGGCTTTGCCCGAGACAGGTGGCAAAGCCTCCTGAGGTGGGTCGCCAGCCATAAACATCGCGCCGATCGCTGCGGCGGCCAAGATGACCAGCGGGAAGGGCAGTTGAAACACAAACAGTGCCAGAAACCCCGCAGCCGCCACGCCGTAAGCCAGCCATGATGTCAGCGCGCGTTTGGACAGCTTCACCAAGGCCTGAATCACAATGATGATCACAGCCGCCTTGATGCCCAGAAAAACCGCCTCAACCAAAGGCAGTTGCCCGAAACTGGCATAAAGGGCCGCCAAGGCAAGGATCACCGCCGCCCCCGGCAAGACGAATAAGCCCCCCGCGATCAGCCCGCCCGCAACCCCGCGCAAGCGCCACCCTGCATAGGTGGCCAGTTGCATCGCCTCAGGCCCAGGCAGAAGCATGCAAAAGGACAGGGCGCTGAGGAATTGCCGCTCGGATAACCAAACCCGCGTCTCGACCAATTCCTTATGCATCAAGGCAATCTGCGCAGCAGGCCCGCCGAAAGACAAAAGCCCGATGCGCCCGAAAACGCGGATCAACTCTTGGAAAGGGGTTTGGGTCGTCATGGGGCCGTTATTGCCTTATCTGGTCAGGGGCTAGCATGGCCCCCATGACAGTTTGATGACGCGAGAGCTTGCGTCAGAGCTCGATGCTTTGCCCCGGATCAGGGTCGAGAACCCGCACCCCGGGTCGGGCATTGGCCTTGAGGGGTTCGGCATCTTGTTCGAGCATGGGAAAGGTCTTGTAGTGATAGGGGATCACCGTGGAGAAGCTGAACAAATTCGACGCTGCATAGGCCGCGCGGCGCATATCCATGGTGAAATGCCCACCCGCAGACAATATGCCGACATCGGGGTGGTGCAGATCATTGAGCAGTTTCATATCGGCCATCACATCCGTATCGCCCGATACATAGACGCAGCGCCCCTCGCCCGCGATCATATAGCCTGCCTCGGCCCCCACATAGATCGGGCCATTTGGCCCCGCGATGGAGGAGGAATGCGTTGCATTGACCATCGTCACTGCAACATCGCCGATCTGCACCGTGCCCCCTTTGTTGAAGCCCATTACTTGAACATCATGCGCATCGGCCCACCATGTCATCAGGTCATAGATGCCATAGATCGGAATGTTGAACTCCTTTGACAGAGCCACCGCATCGGCTGTGTGATCGCCATGGCCATGGGTGATCAGGATCGCGCTCGCGCCGTCATACATCTGCGCGCGCTGCGCTGTCGGAAACATCGGATTGCCACTCTCCCAAGGGTCGATCAGCAGCACTTGCCCCCCGATCTCCAGCCGCAGGCTGCCATGTCCTAGCCATGTATAAATCATTGCCATTCCTCCAATGGGGTATGTCCAAGCCAACCCTAGGCCATGTCAGGGCTTGGTCAAATCACAAAAGGCAGGCCAGAGTGCTTGCGGGGAACGGTTCTCGGGGCTAAACCGCCAAAGACAACGAGACGGAGTTCGCCATGTCCATCGACATCGAAACGGCTGCAAAGGTCGCCAAGCTTGCCCGCATCAAAGTGGAGGCAGAAGAACTGCCTGCGCTGGCCGAGGAATTCAATGCTATTCTCGGCTTCATCGAACAACTCAACGAGTTGGATGTCGATGACATCGAACCGATGACAAGCGTGACCCCACAGCGCCTGAAGCAACGTGATGACGTGGTCACCGATGGCAACCAGCAAACTGCCGTTCTGGCCAATGCGCCCGAAGCGCGCGAAGGGTTCTTTGCTGTGCCCAAGGTGATGGAATAACCCCCACGCATTGATGCGGCACGGCCTGCCCCTTTAGCCCCGCCTGCCCCCGCGCGATCCAAGCTGATTTGAGGAAGACAAGATGAGCGAACTCTCCAAACTGACCATCACCGAAGCCCGCGATGCCTTGCGCAAGGGTGATGTCACAAGCGTGGAGTTGACCCAAAGCTGCCTGAACGCGATTGACGCGGCAGATGCACTTGGCGCTTTCGTCCATAAAACACCCGAGATCGCGATGGAGCGCGCGGCCGCTGCTGATGCGCAGATCAAATCTGGCGATGCGCCCGATATGTGCGGCATTCCCGTGGGCATCAAAGACCTGTTCTGCACCCAAGGCGCGCCGTCGCAGGCGGCCTCCAAGATTCTTGAGGGTTTCTTGCCCGAATACGAATCCACCGTTTCAGGCAAGCTGAAAGATGCAGGCGCTGTGATGCTCGGCAAGCTGAACATGGATGAATTTGCCATGGGCTCCAGCAACGAGACATCGGCCTATGGCAATGCGATCAACCCGTGGCGCGGCGAAGGGTCCGATACGGCGCTGACACCGGGCGGCTCCTCGGGCGGCTCGGCCTCGGCGGTTGCGGCCGATCTCTGCCTTGCGGCAACTGGCACCGATACGGGCGGCTCCATCCGCCAGCCTGCGGCCTTTACGGGCACGGTTGGCCTCAAGCCAACCTATGGGCGGTGCTCGCGTTGGGGCATTGTGGCCTTTGCCTCCAGCCTTGATCAGGCGGGCCCGATGACCAAAACCGTGCGCGATGCGGCGATTATGGGCGCGGCCATGATGGGGCATGACGCCAAGGATTCCACCTCCATGGACATCCCCGTTCCTGATTTCGAGGCGATGCTGACAGGCGATATCCGTGGCAAGGTTATCGGCATTCCCAAAGAATACCGCATGGAGGGCATGCTCGCCGAGATCGAAAAGCTCTGGTCTGATGGTGCCGCGATGCTCAAGGATGCAGGGGCCGAGCTGCGCGATATCAGCCTGCCCCATACCAAATACGCCCTGCCCGCCTATTACGTGATTGCGCCTGCCGAGGCCTCCTCGAACCTTGCGCGCTATGACGGGGTGCGCTTTGGCTATCGCGCGGCCCTCTCGCAGGGCGATGGCATCACCGAGATGTATGAAAAGACCCGCGCCGAAGGTTTCGGCGACGAGGTCAAGCGCCGCGTGATGGTGGGGACCTATGTGCTCAGCGCGGGCTTTTATGACGCCTATTACAACCGTGCACGCCGCGTACGCGCCCTGATCAAACGCGATTTTGACGAGGTCTTTGCAGCAGGCATTGACGCCATCCTGACCCCTGCCACCCCCTCAGCCGCCTTTGAGCTTGGCAAAGAGGTCGCCGACCCCGTCGAGATGTATCTCAACGATGTATTCACCGTGACCGTGAATCTCGCAGGCCTGCCCGGCATTGCGGTTCCCACGGGGCTGGATGCCAATGGTTTGCCGCTCGGATTGCAGCTGATCGGACGCCCTTGGGAAGAGGGTGAATTGCTCAACACCGCCTATGCCTTGGAAAATGCAGCAGGATTTGTAGCAAAACCCAATAAATGGTGGTAACCTGCTGCTCAAAAGCGCCGATCAACAGGCGCTTTTGAGCAGTAAAGGGTCAGCCTATGGGCAAGAATCTAGCAATCAGCTTGGGGCTGATCGGCACATTTGCGCTATCAGGCTGCAATGCAGCAGCCCCCAATGATGTGGCCGCAGGCGTCGGCTTCGGAGATTACGCAAGCTATGAGGCCGCCCAAGAAGCACGGCGCGCACAATTGCGCGGCGAAATTCCGCCACAGACCGTCAGACCCCCTGAACCTGCACCCGCCGTCGAAATTGCCGAAACGGTGATTGAGCCGCCACAAGTGGCCGCCGTTGCGCAACCCGCAGCGCCCCAACCTGTGGTAGCCGCACCCGTTCAAACAAGCGCGGCCAGTGATGAAGTGGCCCTGCGCGCCGCCGCTGCGATTGAAGCCGCCGAAACCACACCTGCCCAGCCTGAGCCCGCAGCCGCCACACCCGTCGCCACTGCCAGCCCGCGCCCGAGCGCGCCCGTGCAATCCAACCCCAGCATATCCGACGAGCAGGATTTCGAGGCAGTCTCCGCACGCGAAACCATCGAATCCGATGCTGAGCGCCGCACAAGGATGCAAGAACAACTCGTGGTGGTGCAACCAACCCCCGTGCCCGCCCGCCCCGCAGGCATTGGCCCGAATGTGATTGAATACGCGCTCTCGACCAATAACCCTGTTGGCACCCGCGTCTTTTCCCGCTCCCCCTTCCGGCAAGCCCGCCATGAAGCCAATTGCATGGCCTTCCGCACGCCTGATCTGGCGCAAGAGGCCTTCCTCGCCGCAGGTGGCCCACAGCGTGACCGCCAAGGGCTGGACCCCGATGGTGACGGCTATGCCTGTTCATGGGACCCCAACACCTATCGAAACGCTGCGCAATCTGCGCGCAGTGGCGGATGAAAAGCCCCAATTTCGGCGAAAGGCGCGATGGCCTGCGCCCTGAATTGGTGGTGATCCATTACACCGCAATGACAAGCTGCGCCGCCGCGATGCGCGCGCTATGCGATCCCGCGCGCGAGGTTTCAGCACATTACCTGATCGGACGCTGCGGCGTGCCCCACGCGCTGGTCGCCGAGGAAAAACGGGCATGGCATGCGGGCGCGGGCGAATGGCGCGGGAGGGGGGATATCAATTCCCGCTCCATCGGGATCGAGCTGGATAATGACGGGTTCTCGCCCTTCTCGGCCCCGCAAATGGACGCGCTGGAAGAGCTTCTTGAAGGGGTGCTGTCGCGTTGGTCCATCCCCGCAAATGGCGTGATCGGCCACTCGGATATGGCACCAGGCCGCAAGATCGATCCTGGGCCCCGTTTTGATTGGCAGCGCCTTGCGCGACGTGGCCTCTCAATCTGGCCAGACAGAGCCGCACCGAAACAGGCCCCTGCCCAATTCGCCTACTACGCGCGTTCCTTCGGATATCCCGAGATCGAGGGGGATCTCCTGCTTGCAACCTTCCGGAAACGCTTCCGCCCTTGGGCAAAGGGGCCCTTAGATGAGACCGATAGCGGGGTGATGAAAAATCTGGCCGATCGCTTCGGCATTGACCGTGATCACAGCCTCGCCTAGAGCGGTCCTCGCGCGGAGGGCTGGATGGCCGCTTTGGCAGGGCAACCTGTCCGAGAGGAAAGTCCGGACTCCCTGAAGCAACGGTGCCGGGTAACGCCCGGGCGGAGCAATCCGACGGAAAGCGCCACAGAAAAGAAACTACCTTCGTATTTGCGGGGGAAAAGGTGAAACGGTGGAGTAAGAGCCCACCGCGGCCCTGGCAACAGGGACGGCACGGCAAGCCCCACCGGGAGCAACGCCAAATAGGGACCATGCGGGGGCAGCAATGCCGCCGGGGCCGCTTCAGCCCCAATGGTCCGGGTTGGCAGCTAGAGCCGTCTGGCAACAGGCGGCCCAGAGGAATGGTCATCGCCCCTTTGGGGGTACAGAATCCGGCTTACAGGCCCTCCGCGCGCTTAACCCTGTAAACCATGACGAGGCCAGCTCTTTTGGCAACTGTCGATGCCTCCGGCGGAAGTATTTTTCGAAGCAAAGATAGACAGGTCCGCCCTGCCTCTATCCGAGACGGCTTCAAGGCAAGGGCATCCCATCTTCGCTTACGGCCATCGGCACTTCTGCCTGTACCGCACCCCATCTCTTAACCGCGCATGGTTAAGAGGGGCTTAAGGCCCATCTTTGCTTTTGAAATACTTTGGGGGTTCGGGGGCAAGGCCCCCGAGACAAAGCGTGCCTTCAGGCCGCGCGGCGTTGGCGATTGCCACCACCAGGCTTGCCAGAGCGGCGATTGCGATTGCCATTTCCACCCGGGCGCCCGCCGGGCTTTTTGGCTCCTTTGAAGCCACCCACGGGTTCCCATTCGGTACCACCGAGAATTGGGATGGATTTTTTCATCGTCTTCTCGATTGCGCGCAATTCCGACATCTCGTCGGGCGAGCAAAAGGCAATGGCCGTGCCGTCACGCCCCGCACGCGCCGTCCGACCGATACGGTGGACATAATTGTCAGGCACATTGGGCAGGTCGAAATTATAAACATAGCGCACGCCCGGAATATCCAGCCCTCGCGCGGCCACATCTGTTGCAACCAGCACGCGCAAATCACCTGCCTTGAAGGCCACAATCGCACGATCTCTCTGACCTTGCGATTTGTTTCCATGGATCGAGGAAGCCGCGAAACCTGCATTTGCCAAGGCCTTCATCAAGCGCTCAGCCCCATGTTTTGTGCGAGAGAATACCAGCGCCTGATCATCGCGATGCTTATCCAGATAGGAGATCAACAGCTTGGTCTTGGCGGATTGATCAATAAAATGAACACCCTGCTCAATCTTATCAGCAGGCTTGCCCGGAGGGGCAGTTTCCACGCGGATAGGATCGGTCAGATAGGCTTGCGCCAATTCATTCATCTGCTTGGGCATCGTGGCCGAGAACAACATGGTCTGGCGTTGTTTCGGCAGAAGTGGCGCGATCCGGCGCAGGGCATGGATAAAGCCCAGATCAAGCATCTGGTCAGCCTCATCAAGCACAAGGAATTGCGTCTGATCCAAGCGAACCGCCTTACGATCCAGAAGGTCAATCAAACGACCAGGCGTTGCCACAAGCAAATCTGTGCCTCGGCCCAAACGTTGGATCTGTGGGTTGATCGAAGCCCCACCGACCACAAGATTGATCTTGAGATGCGCACCATCGGTATAGGCGCGCAAATTGTCAGAAATCTGTTTGGCCAGCTCTCGTGTCGGCGCAAGGATCAACCCGCGCACAGATTTGGGGTCAGGCTTGGTCCCTGCGGTTAAAAGCATATGGGCCATAGGCAGACCAAAGGCCGCCGTTTTACCCGTGCCAGTCTGGGCAAGCCCCATCACATCGCGGCCATTCATGGCATGCGGGATGGCTTTGGCCTGAATTGGGGTGGGATCAGTAATGCCTTGTTCGGCAAGTTTGGAAATTAGACGGGGGTGAAGCCCCAACATATCGAAATCCATAAGGATTATCCTTTCGGAGCGCCCGAGAGCTTGGCCTCGTGCACATAAATCAAAGCGCGCCGATGCCCCGAGCGGGCCGGCGTCGCGGGTTGCAAGGTTCACGCGAAGCTCTGGTCGCGGGGCCGGATTGCCCCGATGCCGTCTTCGCGGCGGACCCCCTGCGTGACTGTGGGAACCTGGGAATGTGCTGTGATGGTCTACGAAGGCTGGGGTTTCCCCATATGCCAACGGGCCTGCTCACGCGGCAGGAACCGATCACGGATGGGCGTCACTTGGGCCTTTCGCGCCCATAAGTCAACAGCGCTTAGCGGCGCTCGGCAAAGAAATCCTTCAGGATGAGGGCCGCCTCATCCTCGGAAATACCGCCATAGACCTCAGGGCGGGAATGGGATTGGGCATGGTCAAACACCCGTGCGCCCTGCGCCACACCCCCAGATTTCGGATCATGCGCCGCAAAATAGAGCCGCGAAATCCGCGCCGCTGAAATGGCACCTGCACAGGCGGGACAAGGCTCAAGGCTCACCCAGAGGTCGCATCCCGTCAGCCGCTCGCTGCCCAAAGCCGCACAGGCCTCACGGATCGCCAGCATTTCGGCATGCGCCGTAGGGTCGGTCAATTCACGCATACGGTTGCCCGCACGCGCAATGATCTGCCCTTCCCTGACCACCACAGCCCCCACAGGCACCTCACCGCGCGCAGCCGCCGCGCGGGCTTCCTCAAGGGCTTGGGGCATATATGAGTGAAATCCCGTCATGCGCTCTTTCATCACGGCTTTCCAACAGCCTGTCAAACCGCTAGGGCAAGGATATGAGCACAGATACACCCAAAGAGACCCCAAAGCGCGAGCGCATCGCCAAAAGACTGAGCCGCGCAGGCGTGGCCTCACGCCGTGAGGCCGAGCGTATGATCGAAGCGGGCCGCGTAGGCGTCAATGGCAAGATCATCGACAGCCCCGCCCTAAATGTCACCGAGCGCGACCGTATCACCGTCGACAAAGCCCCCCTGCCCGAGGCCGAGCGCCCGAGGCTCTGGCTCTACCACAAGCCGCTAGGGCTGGTGACGACCAATGCCGATGAAAAAGACCGCGCCACCGTGTTCGACAATCTGCCCGAAGGCCTCCCGCGCGTCATGAGCGTGGGGCGGCTCGATATCAATTCCGAAGGCCTGTTGCTGCTGACCAATGATGGCGGGCTCAAGCGCAAGCTGGAACTGCCCTCCACAGGTTGGATGCGCAAATACCGCGTCCGCGTCAAAGGCACCCCCAAGGATGAGGATTTCACCCCCCTTCGCAAAGGCCTTGTGCTGGAGGGAGAGCGGTTTCAGCCCATGACGGTCTCCCTTGATCGCCAGCAAGGGGCCAATGCTTGGCTAACGGTTGGCCTGCGCGAAGGCAAAAACCGTGAAATCCGCCGCGCCATGATGGCCATCGGTCTAGATGTGAACCGCCTTTTGCGTATCTCCTACGGGCCGTTCCGCCTTGGCGATGTCAAAGCGGGCGAGGTCGAAGAGATCAAAGGCCGCATTCTGGCCGATCAACTGGGATTAGACGAATTGGTCGAAGGCCATGCCGAGGCTAAACCAAAATCAGGTCGTCAATTGCGCAAACCCGGTGGAAAGCCCATGGCGGCACGGTCCGGCACAAAACCTGATAGCCGATCAGATCGCCGCGCGGGCGGGCAGAAACCAGACCGTGCACCAAGCAAATCCGCCGAACGCCCGACAGGCAAGCCCGGCGGCTTGCGCAAAAAGCGCCCCTCTAGCCCGCGTCCGTCTCCGAAGTCTCGCTAAGGCTGTAGCGCTCGATCACCTTGGCTTGCGACATGAAGGTCACGAATAAAAAGGCTGGAAGGGCAAAGGTCTCAAAGGTCACCCAGAACTGATCGGATTGGGTGCGCCAGACGATCTCATTGGCCACCGCCATCACCCCGAAAGCAATCGCGATACGGCGGGTGATGATCATCCAGCCTTCCTGTTTCATCGGCAGCATCTCTCCCATCAGGGATTTCAGCCAGCTTTGCCCCAGCAACAGCCCAATCCCCAAAACGCCCGCGAAAAACGCATAGACGATGGTCGTCTTCATTTTGAAGAACCGCTCGTCGTTGAACCACACGGTCAATCCGCCAAAGACCACCACCATGATCATGGTGAATATCTGGATACGCGACAGCTTGCCCGTCAGCTTCCATGACACCAGAATAGCCGCCAGCAAGATCGGGATGAACAAGGCCGTGACAATGATGAACCCGTCATATTCCGTACCCGCCACGGTGATCACGGTGTCCTGCAGCCAGAGATAGACCACAAAAAACAACAGCGCAGGCCCAAGATCGAGCGCTGATTTCAACCATTGTGGAACGGGACTGGAGTCTTGTTGCATGCTGTTTCCTTTTATCCGCCCGCTTCAACTATCACCGCGCCCGCTGCAATCAAGCCCATAAGGGCCAATCTTCGCGGTCCGACCGTTTCCTTCAAAAACAGCCAACCAATCAAAGCGGCGAAAACCGTGGAGGTCTCGCGCAGGACCGCGGCCTCACCCACCTGATCAAGACGGGTGGCCAACATGACCGATCCAAAAGATGCAAAAGCAACCAAACCGCCAAAAACACCCCGCAGCGCCAAGGGGGCAAATGGTGGCCTGTCCGCGGCCCTTAGGTAGAACCTTGCCGCGATGCAGGGAAACAGCAGCCCGTCGATAAAGAAAAACCAAGCCAGAAAGGTAAACGGGTCCGCGGTTGCGCGAATGCCATAGGCATCAAAGGTGGTATAGGCCGCCACAAACAGCCCCGTGACCACGGCAAAAAACAGCGCAGGCACAAGCCTGTCGCGATCCACGGTGACATGCACCATATTATAGGCCGCCAAGCCATAAAGCCCCGCCAGCAAAACGCCCACGCCTGCCCATTGGACCCAAGAAAAGCTCTCACCAAAAACAAGCCCCGCCCCGATCACGGCAAAAAGCGGCCCCGTGCCCCTCATCACGGGATAAACGACGGTATAGGCCCCGCGCCTGAAACTGGCCAAAACCGCCCATTTATAAAGACCATGAATGATAAAAACGCCCAGAAAAATGGGCCACATATGCGGCTCGGGCCAAGGCACCACAAAAAGCGCAAAAGGCGCGGCCATCACCATATAAGAAAAATCTATCGCACCGCGCGCCAGAAGCGGGTCATGCCGCCCCTTTTGCAAAGCGCCAAACACCGCATGCAAAAAGGCAGCTATCAGCGCCAGCATCAGCGCCAATCTCTCGCCCTGCGGCGTGCCCTCCAGCGCGACGATCAGGTCCCCCAAAGGTCCCTGCTTTCATCTTTCCCGAAATACGACCGCCGGAGGCGGCCTGACATCTGCCAGCTCATCCATCAGTTCCGGTCAATGCGCGGGCAAATTCCTCAGGGTCAAAGGCTTGCAGGTCATCAATCTGCTCCCCCACGCCAATGGCGTGAATGGGCAGCCCGAATTTATCGGCCAAAGCCACCAAGACACCACCCTTCGCGGTGCCATCCAGCTTGGTCATGATCAGCCCCGAAACATCCGCAAGCTTTTGGAAAATCTCGACTTGGCTCAGCGCATTCTGGCCCGTGGTCGCATCCAGCACCAGCAAGGTGTTATGCGGCGCATCAGGGTCTTTCTTTCGAATAACCCGCACGATCTTGGCCAATTCTTCCATCAAATCGGCGCGGTTTTGCAGCCGTCCTGCCGTATCAATCAGCAACAAATCAGCCCCCTCGGCCTCGGCTTTGACCATCGCATCAAAGGCCAAAGCGGCGGGGTCCGAGCCTTCAGCGGCGGTCAGCACAGGCACGCCTGCGCGCTCGCCCCAGACCTGAAGCTGCTCAACGGCGGCGGCGCGAAATGTATCGCCCGCTGCAATCACAACCTTCTTGCCAGCGGCCTTGAATTGCGAGGCCAGCTTGCCAATCGTGGTGGTTTTGCCCGAGCCGTTGACCCCCACCACCAGCACAACCTGCGGTGTTTTGGGATAGATCGGCAAAGGACGCGCCACAGGTTCCATCACCTGAGCGATCTCGCGGGCCAAAAGCTGTTTGATCTCAGGGGCCGACATCAATTTGCCGAAACGCCCCTCGGCCATATTGGCCGTCACGCGCATGGCTGTCTCCACGCCCATATCGGCGGTGATCAGCAGCTCTTCAAGCTGTTCCAGCATCTCGTCATCCAGCGCACGGCGCGGGGCAGCGCTGCGCCCCATAAGCCGCCCCAACAGCCCCGATTTTGCGGGCTCCTCAGCCTCTAGCTCCTCCAATCCAGCGGCAACGCGCAGATCGGGCTGTGGCATAGGCTGCTCTTCGGGCGCGGGCTCCTCCTCGGGCGCGGGCGGCTCCGCAGGTTCAGGCTCAACGATTTCTTCGGGCAGGGCCTCAGGCTCGGGCGCGGCGGCCACCTCGGATGGCTCGGCCTGTGCAGCTGCGGGCCCCTCAAGCGCGTCTTCCTGCGCAGGCTCAACAGCCCCTTCTTCGATAATCGCCTCCAATCCTTCGTCGAGTTTCGACGAGGACCTGAACATACGATCTTTCATTTTCTTGAAAAAAGACATCGAACCCTCTTCCGCCTGATCCAAATGACCTAATACGCGCGCGGCCCGATGGGAAGCCCAAGAGGCCCGCTATCGCCTGAAACGCGGCCCATGGCTGCGACATGGCGGCACGCAATCTGTCGCAGTCACGCCTTTGCCCCATGCAGATGCGGGACTATACTGACGCCACAGGCACCCCTTCCAAGGCAGAGCATGACCAAGGACCAAGTGATCTTCATCCACTATGCAACAGCCACGCTGCCCGTCTTGGCGCTGCTGCTTTTGGAGGTGTTGGTGGCAGGCCCTTGGGGCGTAATCTCCCTTGTCTACCTGACCCTTTTCGCGGCCGTGCTGGATAAATGGCTGACCCCACCGATCAGCCGCGATATCGCACAGGCCGAGCCGGACTGGCCCGACCGCCTCTCGGCCGTCCTTGGGCTAGGACATCTGGTGCTTTTGCCCTGTCTGATGCTCTATATCGCCAGCCCTGCGCATGGGGTGGGCGAAAAGCTTGTGAGCTTGCTCGCGGTCGCCTCCTTCATGGGGCAGATCAGCCACCCCAATGCGCATGAATTGATCCATCGCCGCCCCGCTTGGCTGTCGGGGCTGGGAATGGCGGTGTATACCAGCATGATCTTCGGGCAGCATGTCTCTGCCCATAGGCTGGTGCATCACCGCTTTGTCGGCACCAAAGACGACCCCAATACACCGCTGAGTGGCGAGAGTTTCTGGCGCTATCTTCCAAGGGCTTGGATCGGCTCCTTCAAAGCAGGGCTGGCACAGGAAAACGCCAAACTTGCGCGCAAATCCATGCCCGCCTATAGCCTGCAAAACCCCTATTATATCTGGATTGCGGGCGGCGCGCTGACCTTGATACTGGCCCTTGCCTTGGGCGGGGTTGCGGGGCTTTTTGCCATGATTGGCTTGGCCGCCTTGGCTCATATCCAGATCATGCTATCGGATTATATCCAGCATTACGGATTGACCCGCCTGACGCGCTCGGACGGGCGGCTTGAGCCTGTGGGGGCGCATCACAGCTGGAACGCGCCGCGCGGGTTCACCTCATATCTGATGCTCAATGCCCCCTCGCATTCCGATCATCACATGCATCCAGATCGCCCCTATGACAGCCTTACGGTTGGCGAGGGCGAGCCCGTTTTGCCTTTCTCCATGCCGATCATGGCGGTGATCGCCACGATCCCGCCTGTCTGGCATCGCAATATGGATAAACGCGCCGCGCGGGTCATGGCGGCGGCACAGGCGGCATGACCCTAAAGGGCCACGCCCTTGCGACCTGCAAGATCAGTGAAATACTGCCATGCCACACGGCCCGAACGCCCGCCGCGCGTGGCCTGCCATTCGATTGCCTCGGCCCGCAGAACATCCGCCGAAATCTCGACCCCATGGGCCGCGCAATAACCTTCGATCATCGAGAGGTATTCATCCTGTGAACAAGGATGGAAGCCAAGCCAGAGGCCAAACCGATCCGACAGGCTGACCTTTTCCTCAACCGCCTCAGACGGGTTGATCGCCGAGGAGCGCTCATTTTCGATCATATCGCGCGGCATCAGGTGGCGGCGATTGGAGGTGGCGTAGAAAATCACATTATCGGGCCGCCCCTCGACGCCTCCGTCGAGCACGGCTTTGAGGGATTTGTAGTGCTGGTCATCATGGCTGAACGAAAGGTCATCGCAGAACAGGATAATCCGCGATGGCGTGTCCCGCATCAGCCCCAGCAAACGCCCGATCGAAGGGAGGTCCTCGCGCTGCACTTCTACCAGTTTGAGGTCATGCCCTTCCGCACAGACAGCGCCATGCGCGGCCTTCACCAGTGAGGATTTCCCCATGCCGCGCGCGCCCCAAAGCAGCGCGTTATTGGCGGGAAAACCGCGCGCGAATTGACGGGTGTTTTCCAAAAGTGTGTCGCGAGAGCGATCAATCCCCAAAAGCAGTGACAAATCCACCGCATTCACCTTGGCCACGGGGGCCAGATGGTCAGGGTTTGCATGCCAGACGAAGGCATCTGCAGCCGCCCAATCAGGTGTTTCCGCAGGCTTGGGTGAGAGCCGCTCCAGCGCATCCGCGATCCGGTTCAGCACCTCGTCATTCATGCTTTAGGGTCTTCCGTCTCCGCCTCGTCCTCGTCTTCATCAAACAGACCTTCGGCACGCAACTCGGCCTCACGCTTGCGCTCGACCATACGGACCAACTGGATGGAGATTTCATAGAGGCCATAGACAACCGTAAACAGGATCATCTGCGTCACGACATCAGGCGGGGTCACCAAAGCAGCGACAATCAGGATGCCAACAACCGCATATTTACGCATATTGCGCAGCCCTTCGGCTGAAACCAGCCCTGCCTTGCCCATCAGGGTCAGAAGAACGGGAAGCTGAAAGCACAGGCCAAAGGCGAAGATGAATTTCAGCGCGATATCGAGGGATTCCTTAACCGATCCCAAAAACACCGTCTGCAATTCGTCATTGCCAGCATTCGGGTTCGAGAATGTTCCATCCCCTGCGATCAGGTTTGCAAGGGCGGGGATCGCATCTGAAAACCCGATGAAGAACTGCATCGCCAGAGGCGTCACCACATAATGGGCAAAAGCCGCGCCCAAAAGGAACAAGGCGGGCGAGGCGATCAGGAAGGGCAGAAAGGCGTTTTTCTCGGTCTTGTAGAGACCAGGCGCCACAAAGCTCCAGAGTTGGTAGCCGATCACGGGGAATGAAACAGCAAAGCCCATAATCACCGAAATCCGGATCAGGACAAAAAATTTCTCTTGCGGTGCGGTAAAGATCAACCGCGCATCCTCGCCGCGCGAACGCAGCACGTCAGCCAGAGGTTGCGAGATGAATTCCAACAAAGGCTCGGCCACGGTGAACATCAACACCATGGCGATGATAAAGGCCAAAACGGAGCGGATAAGCCGTGTGCGCAGCTCGGCCAGATGCTCGATCAATGGGGCCGAGCTGTCCTCAAGCTCTTCTTCTTTCATGTCTTCTCCGTGTCCGAGGCGGCATCGGCCACGGGCGCTTTGGTTTTAGCGGCTTTCGCCTTGGTCGTTTTGGCTTTGGCAGGTTTCGCCTTTGCCGCGGCCTTAGGTGCTGCCTTTGCGGCGGCTTTCGGCGTGGCCTTCGGCGCGATATCGGGCTCGGGCGCCATCAGATCTTCATCGGCTTGCTTGGCTGCTGCCAGCTTAGCCGAGCGGATCTTTTCATCCTCAGCGGCACGCTTCTTGGCAGCGGCCTTGGCCTTGGCGGCATATTCGTCTGCCGATTTGCGCTCCTCAGAGCCTTCGGGGAATTTCGTCGGATCAATATCTTCGAAGGCCTCATTCACCGAGTCCTTCAGCTTATCCATCCCGAATTTCTTGGGGTTGGTCATCGCGCGCAGATCACGGTTGAGATCTTTCATTCCGCTTTGATCGGCCGCGTCATTCATCGCATTGCTGAATTCCTTGGCCATGCCACGAATCCGCCCCGTGAACTGCCCCGCCTTGCGAAACATCACAGGCAGGTCTTTGGGGCCCACCACGATGAGCGCCACAATGCCGATCACAAGCAATTCCATCCAGCCGATATCAGGCATGGGCGTTCCTTAAGCGTAGCTGCGCAAAGCGCGCAAATTAGGCGTTATCGCGTTCACGCTCAGGGGTGACGTCACGCGCCTCTTCGACGGTGTTCGAAGCGTTCTCGATTTCGTCAGTGCTATCTTTGACGCCACGCTTGAAGGCTGTGATGCCTTTGCCGACTTCACCCATCAAATTTGCGATTTTGCCACGTCCAAAAAGAACCAGCACAACAATCGCGATCAGCACGAGGCCCACAGGACCGATATTGTTCAACATGATATTCTCCCTTTGGTGTCGGAGGCGCAGACCCGCGTCCGAAACCGATGTCATTGGTCTTTACCTATGGTCTCTGATCGCCGGATCAAAGCCCTCATATTCAAACTTGCGACATTTTTGGGTGAAATCCCCAGATACCGCAAGCAGATTGGCGCAGGTTTTCGGCCTTAAGCGTCGATTTTCTTCGGGAATACAAAACACCGATCCCGCCGCACCGTCAGCCAGAGGGCTGTGCCAATCTTGGGAAGGAAAACGGCAGGCACCGTGGCCTTGAGGAGTTGATTGTTGAAATCCATGCGGAACTCCACAAGGCTTTCATGGCCCATAAAGCGGGCGCGCTCCACCACGCCGCGCGCCGGAACACCATCGCGCGGGGTCGGGTTGGGGCCGCGCCCGTTGCGGTCAAAATCGATTTTGACATGCTGGGGGCGGAAAATAATCTCGACCTCCGTGCCATCAGCCACACCTGGCGCCAGAAACTGGCCAAAGGCAGTATCGGTCAAAGCGCCGTTTACCCGCCCGCGGATCACATTCACATCCGAGAAAAAGGCCGCCGCCGCTTTGTCACAGGGGGTATTGTAGACGTTATAGGGCGCGCCCTGCTGCACGATCTTGCCATCCCGCATCAAGGCGATCTGGTCGGCCATGCGCATCGCCTCTTCGGGCTCATGCGTCACAAGAACCACCGCTGTGCCTTCCTCGCGAAGCAGGTCGAGCGTTTCGTCGCGGATGCCATCGCGCAGACGGTTATCCAGCCCCGAGAAGGGCTCATCCATCAACATAACGCGCGGACGTGGGGCAATCGCACGGGCCAAGGCCACGCGCTGCTGTTCACCGCCTGAAAGCATATGGGGCGATTTCTTGGCATAGCCCTGCAGATCAACCCGTTCGAGCAATTCCGCCACCCGCGCGGCTTTCTCGGGTTTTGTGCCTTTGAGGCCAAAGGCGATATTCTGTTCGACATTCAGATGCGGAAACAGCGCGAAATCCTGAAAGATCAACCCGACTGAGCGTGCTTCGGGCGGCAGATGCACAGATGCGTCCGAGACCGTGTCTCCATCAACGCGCACAGCGCCTTTTTCCTGCCGTTCAATGCCTGCGATCACCCGCAAGGTTGTGGATTTGCCGCAGCCAGACGGCCCGAGCAGGCACATCACCTGCCCTGATGCCACCTGCAGAGAGACGTTGTTGAGAACCTCGCGCCCGTCAAAGCAGCAAGTTATCGTCTCAACCTCAAGGCGCGGCGCGGAGGGCATTGCTGACATACCTGATCAATTCCATCGGATTAGGCAGGTAGCAGCCCCTCCGCCCCGTTTCAACCTAAAGCGTCGCGTTGGTGGCCCCACCATCAAGCAAGATATTCTGCCCGATGATGAAACCTGCATGTTGCGAGCACAAAAAGGCGCAGGTCTGGCCGAACTCGGCTGCCGTGCCATAGCGGCGCACAGGGATCGAGGCTTCGCGCGCTGCGCGGGCCTCGTCCAAGGTGATGCCGTCGCGCTTGGCAACACCGCCATCCAGCATCACAGCGCGGTCGGTTGCGTGAATGCCTGGCAGCATATTGTTGATATTCACCCCATGCTCGGCCACCTGCCGCGCAGTTCCCGCGACATAGCCCGTCAGGCCAGCCCGCGCCGAGTTTGACAGACCAAGCTGCGGGATCGGAGCTTTCACGGATTGCGAGGTGATATTCACAACCCTGCCCCAGCCCTTGTCGATCATCGACGGCAAAAGCGCTTTCATCAGCGCAATCGGGGTCAGCATATTTGCGTCCAGCGCCTTGATGAAATCATCCCGCGTCCAATCGGCCCACAGACCCGGAGGGGGGCCGCCCGCATTGGTCACCAGAATATCGACAGTTGAGGCCGCATCAAGAACCGCCTCGCGCCCCTCCTCCGAGGTGACATCAGCAGCCACGGTGGTGACATTCACCCCGTATTTTGCACGAATATCTTCGGCGGATGCTTCCAAGGCCTCGGCCCCGCGCGCATTCATCACCAGATCAACACCTGCTTCTGCGAGCGCCTGTGCGCAGCCCAAACCCAATCCTTTGGAGGATGCACAAACCAATGCACGCTTCCCTGAAATACCCAAATCCATTGCATGCACTCCCTTTGCTACACATCTTTCGAAAAGCCCTATCAGGCGCCCATTAATTGAGCCAGAGCGCTTGACCATAAGCTTGCCAGTTTCTACGGAAGATAAACGGGAGTAATTTATGTCAAGCGTTGATGCACAATATAGTTTTCTAGTTTACCCGATTTCCGATTTCCGTGTGTCGACAGGTGCTAATGAAGGCGACCCGATTGGCCTGCCCAAAGATGTCGTGCAGGGCGATGAATACCGTCTGTCACGCCAAGCCGCGACCTTGAAACTTGCCCTTAGAGACGGGCCAAAAGCCGATCAGATTATCGCGACGGGATCACAGATCGGATATGTGGGCGATAGCCTTACCATTGATGCCTGCCATACGGTCATGACACCCGATGGCAGCCTTGCCGAGCTGCTTTTGCTGACGGTTTGGGGCGATGCGCGACCTGCGCGATACTTCCTGCCCTTGGCCGATATGGTGCCCAATCGCGATTACATGCTGGTCAGCAGCGAGACCGAAAGCGCCCCGCAACGCTTTGCCGATATCGCCTGTGTCAGCTTTATCGCGGGCACGCATGTCACGCTGTCAACGGGCGCACAAAAACTCGTTGAGGAGCTGGTAGAAGGCGACCGTGTTCTCACCCGCGATCATGGCGTTCAGCCGATTTTATGGGTCGGCCATCAAACCATGCGCGCCATGGGGGCACTCGCGCCAATCCGTATCACGCAAGGCACTATGAGCGTGGCCAATGACCTTGTGCTGATGCCCAATCACCGCCTGTTCATCTGGCAACGCAGCGATGAAATCGGCGCAGGCCGGTCCGAGGTGATGATCAAGGCCAGCAATCTGGTCAACGCAGATACGGTGCTGCAAGAAGAGGGCGGGTTTTTCGACACCTATAATATCCTCTTTGATCGCCACCAGATCATCTATGCCGAAGGTGTGGCCGTCGAAAGCCTGATGGTGACGGGCCAGACCCGCGCGATTTTGCCTGAGGAATTGCGTGATGTGGGTTCAGATAGCGGCATGGCCGCGTCCATCGAAATCGACATCCCCAATCTGGCCGATCCCGATGATGATATGGCCCAAGCTTTGACGCGGGCCAGTAAAGGCGCCCCATCCAAACCGCGCAAAAAGAGCTGAGTGCCGCGCGCTGCGCGTCAAGCACTCTTCCAAAATGCCCCAACGCGGCCTATACCGCGCGCCATGTTGGACACAGCCACAAACCGCCCCGCCCTGCCGCCCGAGATCGCGCGTCGTCGCACCTTTGCGATCATCTCGCATCCCGATGCTGGCAAAACCACGCTGACTGAAAAATTCCTGCTTTTTGGCGGGGCTATTCAGATGGCGGGACAAGTGCGCGCAAAGGGTGAAGCACGGCGCACGCGCTCGGACTTCATGCAGATGGAAAAAGACCGTGGTATCTCGGTCTCGGCCTCGGCCATGTCCTTTGAGTTCGGACACTACCGCTATAATCTTGTGGACACTCCCGGCCACTCGGATTTCTCCGAAGATACCTACCGCACCCTGACCGCTGTGGATGCCGCGATCATGGTGATTGACGGGGCAAAAGGCGTCGAAAGCCAGACCCAAAAGCTGTTCGAAGTGTGTCGCATGCGCGACCTGCCGATCCTGACCTTCTGTAACAAGATGGACCGCGAGAGCCGCGACACATTCGAGATCATTGACGAAATTCAGGAAAACCTCGCAATCGACGTGACCCCTGCCAGTTGGCCAATCGGGGTCGGGCGCGACTTCTTGGGCTGCTACGACCTTATCCATGACCGCTTGGAGTTGATGGACCGCGCCGACCGCAACCGTGTTGCGGAATCGGTCAAGATGGAGGGGCTTGATGACCCGCGTCTTGATGATCACATCCCCGCCGAGATGCTCGCCAAACTGCGCGAAGAGATCGAGATGGCGCGTGAATTGTTGCCGCCGCTGGATCGTGACGCCTTTTTGCAAGGCTCGCTCACTCCGATCTGGTTCGGCTCCGCGATCAATTCCTTTGGCGTGAAGGAATTGATGGACGGCATCGCCGAATATGGCCCCGAGCCGCAAATCCAACCCGCAGAGCCGCGTGAAGTGGCCCCTGAGGAGACCAAGGTATCGGGCTTTGTGTTCAAGGTGCAGGCCAATATGGACCCTAAACATCGTGACCGCGTGGCCTTCGTGCGGCTCGTCTCGGGCCATTTCCAGCGCGGCATGAAGCTCAATCATGTGCGAACGAAAAAACCGATGGCCATCTCGAACCCCGTGATGTTTCTCGCCTCGGACCGCGAATTGGCCGAGGAAGGATGGGCAGGCGATATCATCGGCATTCCCAACCACGGCCAATTGCGCATCGGCGATGCCCTGACCGAGGGCGAGGCGCTGCGGTTCACGGGCATCCCCTCCTTCGCGCCTGAACTTTTGCAAACCTGTCGTGCGGGTGACCCGCTCAAGGCCAAGCATCTGGACAAGGCCCTGATGCAATTCGCCGAGGAAGGGGCTGCCAAAGTGTTCAAGCCCACATTCGGCTCGGGCTTTATTGTCGGCGTCGTGGGCGCGCTGCAATTCGAGGTTCTGGCCAGCCGGATCGAGCTGGAATACGGGCTGCCTGTGCGGTTTGAGGCCTCGCAATTCACCTCGGCGCGGTGGGTGCATGGCCCCAAAGACAAGGTCGAGGAATTCGCGGCGGCAAACAAGCAGCATATCGCGACCGATAATGATGGCGACCCCGTTTATCTGACCCGCCTGCAATGGGATATCGACCGCGTTGAGCGCGACTACCCAGAGGTCAAACTCAGTGCGACAAAGGAATTGATGATCTGAGGCCTTCCCCGCTTCAAAACCGCGTGCAGCCAACGGGCGAGATCATCGCTGATCGGGCGCGTGGGATGCTGACGGGCAATCGTGGGGTCTTGGGGTTTGACGAGAGCGGCCAGCTTGGCACCTCGCGCTGGAAGCACCCGCATTGGATCAGTTGCACGCTGGACCACCCCAAAGGGCGCTATCAGGGCCCACAACCCGAAGGGCGCTGGACGCCCTTGTTCTTTCTGGACGAAGCCGTGGCGCTGGCCGCGGGTCACAGGCCATGCGGCTATTGCCGCCCCGCCGCCTATGCCGCGTTCAAATCCGCTTGGGCAAAGGTTTATGGACCTGCGCTGCATCGCGAGATTGACCGATGCTTGCATCGATCCCGCGTGGGGCGGGACCGCGTTCAAATCACCCATCGGGCCAATGCAAATTCCCTGCCCAAGGGCTGTTTCATCAGCCTTGAAGGCCTCCCCCATCTGGTTCGAGGGGCCGATTGCACCCCCTATAGCCCCACGGGATACGGCGCAGCGCGCGGCCTGCCTGAAAGGGTGGTCACGGTTCTGACACCCCTGCCAATGGTGGCCGTGCTGCAAGCGGGCTTTACCTTAATGCTGCATCCAAGCGCAGGCCAAGGTTAACGCGGCCTTAACCATGCAAAGGGCATATCGGCCCTATGTTCCGCGCGCTGATCATTCTGCTGCTTTGCCTTCCTGCCTGTCAGATCCTGCCGCAAGGAGGTGTGGCGCGTAGCGCGGCCAGTGGTGTCGCGGGTGCGTGGTCGGGCCAAGCCGTGATCGCCACGGGGCGGCACCGCGTTCTGATCGGCGAGGCGCGGGTGATCACCCAAGGTGGTTCACCTGTTTATCTTCTTCAGATCGGCCAAAGATGGGACGGGGTGGCGCGTCCAATCACGCGCCCCTCTGTCTGGATGGACGGGGTCGAATTGCCCTTTGCCCCCTCTCCGCGCCGCACGCGGTTTTGCGTGGCCGCGGGCGATTGCTTGGGCCATAGCCTTGGCGCGATCCTCATGTCGGCTGATATGTTCACCGCTGCCGCGCAACAGGGCCTGCAGGCCGAAGTGATCGGAACAGATGTGACCCTTGCCATCTCGGCCCCACCAGCCTTGTTCTCCGATGCGCTTGCACGGGCTTCGGCGGCGGGGCTGCTTTAGGGCGTTTCGCGCTGAAAAAGCCACAAATCGAGCTTATTTTTCTGCCTCCTAAGGTGCAGATTTGACCTATCCACCCAGTTGCAGTAGGTCACGCCTTGTGTTGTGGGCGATCCGGCCCGAACGCATCGCGGAGCGCGAGGCCTATGCGCTCCATTCATCATCAGCCGGAACAGGTTCCGGCCAGACTGGACGCATATGACAAAATTTTCTGAACTCAACCTTAATCCCAAGGTCCTCAAAGCTATTGAGGAAGCGGGATATGAAACACCGACCCCTATTCAGGAAGGTGCAATTCCCCCCGCCCTTGAAGGCCGCGATGTATTGGGAATTGCGCAAACCGGCACCGGAAAAACAGCCAGCTTCACGCTGCCCATGATCACCCTTCTGGCCCGTGGCCGCGCGCGTGCACGGATGCCGCGCAGCCTTGTGCTTTGCCCGACACGTGAGCTTGCCGCACAGGTTGCCGAGAATTTCGACATCTATGCCAAAAACGTCAAACTGACCAAAGCGCTGCTGATCGGTGGTGTCTCCTTCAAGGAACAAGACCAGTTGATCGACCGTGGCGTCGATGTTCTGATCGCCACACCTGGCCGTCTTCTGGACCATTTCGAGCGCGGTAAACTGCTGCTCACGGGCGTGCAGATCATGGTGGTGGATGAGGCCGACCGGATGCTGGATATGGGTTTCATCCCCGATATCGAGCGCATCTTCAGCCTGACCCCCTTTACCCGCCAGACCTTCTTCTTCTCGGCCACCATGGCACCCGAGATCGAGCGGATCACCTCGACCTTCCTGTCGAACCCCGCACGGATCGAAGTGGCACGGCAATCCACAACCTCGGATACGATCACGCAATCCTTGCTGGAATTCACGCCCTCGCGCCGTGACCAAACCGCCAAGGAAAAGCGCGAGATGCTGCGCAAATCCATCGAAGCCGAAGGCGATGCCTGCACCAATGCGATTATCTTCTGCAACCGCAAGGTGGATGTAGATATCGTTGCCAAGTCATTGCAAAAGCACGGTCTTGATGCGTCACCAATCCATGGTGATCTGGATCAGGCGCATCGCACACGCACGCTGGACGGCTTCCGCGAAGGCAAGCTGCGCTTCCTTGTGGCCTCCGATGTGGCCGCGCGCGGGCTTGATGTTCCAAGCGTCAGCCATGTGTTCAATTATGACGTCCCCTCCCATGCCGAGGATTACGTGCACCGTATTGGCCGCACAGGTCGCGCGGGCCGTAAAGGCGCTGCGATCACGATCAAAATTCCTGCCGATGACAAGCTCTTGGCGGCGATTGAAAGCCTGATCGGCAACCCGATCCCACGCGCTGAACTGCCTTGGTCGCCCGAGGGTGGCCGTTCCAGCCAAGCGACTGCCGAGAGCTCGGATGACAAACCCCGTGGCCGCAGCCGTGGCGGACGCGGTCGTGGTCGGAAAGACGCTGTCGCCAAAGACGAAACAGCAGCCCCTGAGGTGGTTGAGGCCAAGGACGCCGAAGCGCCCGCAACTGAGGCACCACAGGACGCGGCCGAGGCCCCTGCACAAAAGCAGGACCCGCGCCGCAAGCCCCGTCAGGATCGTAGCACAACAGCCGAAAGCGATGGCGAACAGCCACAGCGCGCGGCTCCGCGTGAGCGTGACGATAACCGCCGTGGCGGACGTGGTGGCCGTGGCCGCGATGGTGGTGGTGGCAATCGGGTGGTTGGCTTGGGCGACCATATGCCAAGCTTCATTGCGCTCAGCTTTGATGAACGCCGTGGCGATGCCCCGCGCGCGGAAGATCAGGATACAAACGACGCCCCTGCCGAAGCCGAGACCGTGGCCGCTGAGACACCCGAGGCAGAAGCCGCACCAAAGCCCAAGCGCAAACGCGCACCGCGTGCTCGCAAGCCTAAAACCGATGAGGTCAAAGCTGATGATGCCCAGACTGACGTGGTGACATCGGATGAGGCAAAGGCAGACACGCCAACCGAGACCGCCGAGAACAGTGGTGAGACGGCCGCATAAAACGCGCAATATCATTCAGATCATGAAAAAGGCGGCCCCGCGAGGCCGCCCTTTTTAATGCTGGATGTGACCTGCCCTCACGCCATCAGGCGACTGACAATCACGGTCACTTCGGGTTTCTTTCCGATCTCGCCTTGGCAGAGATGGCGCACTTTGCGGCGCACCTCCTCCTGCAGTTTGTTGTCATCCGAGATGGTTTTGGGTTTCAAGACAGGCAGGAATTCGGACAGATCATCCTCGATCATATCGGCCAGCGACTCGCCTTTGCCCACTGTTTCGGGCAGGCCGCGCAACTCCACCCATGAATCCGCTAGAATTTCGTCATCTTCATCGACGATCAACGCCACCACGACCAAACCGTTCAGGGCCAGTTTCATCCGGTCCCGCACGACACCGTCAAAGGCCCCCACAAGGGCTGTGCCGTCCAGATAGGTCCGCCCCACATCGATATGCTCAACGGGTCCAGGTTGGTTGCCAGACAGCTCAACCATCGTGCCATTGGCTGCAACCACCCCAAGCATGCCCTTATCCATCGCGATCCGCGCATGTTCGCGCAGATGGCGGAATTCGCCATGGCATGGCACGAGGATTTGCGGACGCACGAGGTCATGCATCGCTTCCAGATCGGGGCGATTGGCATGGCCCGAGACGTGATAGAACCCCGCCTGCTCATCCACGATCTGCACGCCTTTTTCCGCCAGCGCATTCTGGATGCGGCCAACGCCGATCTCATTGCCGGGAATGGTTTTCGAGGAAAAGAGGAATGTATCCCCCTCTTTCAATTCCAAGCCGAGATAAGAGCCGCGCGAAAGCGAGGCCGAGGCCGCGCGCCGCTCACCTTGGCTGCCTGTGACAATCAGCATGAGGTTCTCACGCGGGATTTCACTGGCTTGCTCGGCGCTGACCGTGCTTGGGAAATCGGTCAACACGCCCGCCTCGACCGAGGCCTTGACCATGCGCTGCATCGCCCGCCCCAAAAGGCAGATGGAACGGCCATTGGCACGGCCCGCATCCGCCAAGGTCTTGAGACGCGCCACATTGGAGGCGAAGGTCGTGGCCACGACCATGCCCTTCGCCTCAGAGATCAAGGCACCAATCGGCTCGGGCAATTGGCTTTCGCTGCGGCCTGCATGGCGGCTGAAAATATTGGTCGAGTCGCAGACATAGGCCAGCACGCCATCCTGCCCGATTGCGCGCCACATATCTTCGTCAAAGGCCTCGCCCACGACAGGGTCACGGTCGATCTTGAAATCACCCGAATGCACAACACGGCCATGATCAGTGTCGATCACCAGCGCCGAGCTTTCAGGGATGGAATGCGAGACGGGGGCGAATTGCACGCTGAACGGACCTGCCTTCACGGTTTCGGGCAGAGCGCCAACGACCCGAACATTATCGGGATCATGGCCTGCTTCATCCATTTTGCGGCGCGCATGGATCGCGGTGAAGGCGCGGCAATAGACCGGCACTTCGAACTGCCCGTAGAGATGGCCCAAAGCGCCGACATGGTCTTCATGGGCATGGGTGATGAAGATCGCTTCCAACTGGTCTTTGCGCGCAACCAGCCAAGACAGATCAGGCAGGATCAAATCCACCCCGGGCTGGCCATCCATATCGGGAAAGCTGACACCGACATCGACAAGGATCAGGCGCTCTTTTCCCGGCTCACCTACGCCATATACATATGAATTCATCCCGATCTCGCCTGCGCCGCCGAGGGGAAGATAGATAAGCCGGTTACGGTCTGTCATTGCCCAATCATGTCCTTGTTATATTTATGGATGACCGTCAGGCCATGCATTGTCAGATCGTCTTCGATCACGTTGAACAGTACATCACCTGTCGAGAAGAGCGGCGCAAGCCCTCCGGTGCCGACTATTCGCATCTCAACGTTGCGTTCTGCACGAATTCGATCACAAATGCCCTGCACAAGGCCGACATAGCCCCAAAATACGCCAGATTGCATACAGGCCACCGTATTCGTGCCGATCACGTTTTGCGGTTTGCTGATATCGACATGCGGCAAAGCTGCTGCCGCATGGTGCAATGCCTCAAGGCTCAGGTTGACCCCCGGCGCGATGACACCGCCCACATAGGCCCCGTCCTGCGACACCACATCGAAGGTGGTAGCGGTGCCGAAATCCACAACGATCAGATCGCCGCCATGACGGTCAAAGGCACCCGCCGTATTGACCAGACGGTCCGGCCCGACAGCTACGCCTTGATCCACACGCGGCGGAGCGGGCAAGGCGCAATCGGCTTTGCCAACCACCAAGGGGCGGCAATTGAAATAGCGGTCGCAGAGCACGCGCAGGTTGAAGACAACGCGCGGCACCGTCGAGGAGATGATGCATTCATGGATATCAATCTTGACCCCGTTATGGGCCATCAGGGTGGAGAACCAGACATAATACTGATCCGCCGTACGTTGATGTTCTGTCGAGGTGCGCAGGGTCACCAGAAATTTGGTTCCGTCCCACACCGAAAACACGGTATTCGTGTTGCCGCAATCGATACACAGAAGCATGCGCCGCTCCCTTTCTTGTCTCGTCAAAAAAAGATCTCTGCCGCCGCGATGGATTTGCGGCCTTCAGATGTCTCAAGCACCAGATTACCCTGCCCGTCCACATCTCGGAAAGTGCCCGTTGTCTCGGACTTCCCTGTGCGGGCGGTGATAACCTCGCCCAAGCGGGCGGCATGGGCAAGCCATGCCTCCCTGATCGGGCCGAAACCTTGCGTCAGAAATTGCGCCTCATAGCGGGCATAGGCTGGCGCGAGAAGCTCAAGGAACGCCTCGGGGGTAATGGAGACGCCAAAGGCGGTTTTCAGGCTGACGGGGCGCACCGCCCCCTCTTCAACGGCATCCTTATCAGGCGCTGCGGCAAGGTTGACCCCGACACCGATCACCAGATGGTTGACGCGGCTGCCCACGCCATGGCTTTCCAGCAGGATACCCGCCACCTTGCCGCCATTGAGAAGAACATCATTGGGCCATTTCAGCGAAAAGGCTTTCTCCTGCCCTGACGCGGCAACAAAGGCCTCACGCAAGGCAAGCGCCGCCACAAAGGAGCGTAATGCCACTTCGGCGGGTGGTTCTTTCGGATGGAGGACAAGCGAGGCCGCGAAATTGCCCTTAGGCATGACCCAAGGCCTGCCGCGGCGGCCCCGTGCATCACTTTGCGAGAGGGCCAGCACCCATTCAGGGCCATCAAGCTGGGGCGCAATGCGTGCGCCCTCGGTCATGGTGCTGTCGATTTCCGCCAAGACGCGGCGGCCCACTCCTGTGGGCCAGCCTGTCATTTAGCGGACCAAGGCCTCGGCCGCCATGGCAGCCAAAGGCTCAATCCCGAAGAGGTTCACAATACCCGCAAGCATGATCACGGCAGCGCCCACAAGGCCTACCCATTGGATCATATCCATGCTGCCATCAAGGCCATCCCGCTCTTCGCCGAAATACATGAAATAGACGATGCGCAGGTAATAATACGCGCCGATCACGGACGCGATGACACCAGCAATGGCCAGCCATGTCAGACCCGCATCAACGGCAGCAACCAGCACCGCATATTTGCCGAAGAACCCCAGCAGAGGCGGAACGCCCGCAAGGCTGAACATCAAAAGCAGGATCGCCAAAGCTTTGGTCGGCTCTTTCGAGGAGAAGCTGTTGAGGCTGGAAATCTCGGTCACGGGGCGGCCATCCTTGCTCATGGACAGGATGAAGGCGAAGACGCCGATATTCATCGTCACATAGATCGCCATATAGATCAGCATCGCCTCGACACCCTGTGCGGTGCCCGCCGAGAGGCCCATAAGCGCAAAGCCCATATGCGAGATCGAGGAGTAAGCCATCAGGCGTTTGATATCGGTCTGCCCGATTGCAGCGATCGCCCCAACAAACATCGACACAACTGCCAAGAAGGCCACGATCTGCTGCCAATCGCCAACAGCGCCGCCAAAGGCGTCATGCACCACGCGCGCAAACAGCGCCATGGCCGCCACTTTCGGGGCTGTGGCGAACAGGGTCGTCACAGGTGTTGGCGCGCCTTCATAGACATCGGGTGTCCACATATGGAAAGGCGCGGCCGAGACCTTGAAGGCCAGACCTGCAAGCAGGAAGACAAGGCCGAACAACATGCCAAGCGACAGATCGCCCTCGGCGGTTGCGGCCTCAATGATGCCTGCAAACTGGGTTGTGCCCGCAAAGCCGTAGACCAGCGAGGAGCCATAGAGCAGAAGGCCCGAGGACAGAGCGCCAAGCACGAAATATTTCAATCCAGCCTCGGTAGAGCGCACGCTGTCACGGCGGATCGAGGCGACCACATACAGCGCCAGCGATTGAAGCTCGAGCCCCATATAAAGAGCGATCAGATCGCCCGAGGATACCATCATCATCATGCCGACAACAGCCAGTGTCACCAGCATCGGGTATTCAAAGCGGCCCATCTCGTTTTTCGCCATGAAATCTTGGCCCAAGATTAGAACAGCGGCGGCTGAGAGCAGGATAGTTACCTTCGCAAAGCGGGCAAAGCCGTCATCAATGAACATGCCGTTAAAGGCTGCATTGCTGCCCTCACCGGTGACACCGATGAAAAAGGCCATGATGACGAAGACAGCCGCCGTGCTCCATGTAAGCGCAGGGGCCATGCCGTCTTTGGTCGTGTAGACCGCTAGGATCAGACCGGCCATCGCATAGATGGACAGGACGATCTCGGGGATCAGGATGGCAAGATCAGCACCGATCATCGGATCACCTCAGTGGCTGTCGACAGCGGACGTGCCCGGAACGTAATGGGCAAGTGCGGTGTCATATTGTGTCAGGAGCGCCTCGACGGAAGGACCGATAATATCGATCACGAGGCTCGGATAGACGCCCAGAAGAAGCGTCATGAGTATTAGGGGCGCGAAAATGGCGCGCTCACGGCGGTCCATATCCGTGATGGATTTCAGGCTTTCCTTGATCAGATCACCAAAAACCACACGGCGATAGAGCCATAGTGCATAGCCTGCGGACAGGATCACACCCGTCGCGGCCAGAACGCCGATCCAAGTATTGACTTGGAAAACACCGATCAATGTCAGGAATTCACCGACAAAGCCCGAGGTGCCCGGAAGGCCGACATTGGCCATGGTGAAGAACATGAACACCGTCGCATAGGCAGGCATGCGGTTCACAAGGCCGCCATAGGCGTCAATCTCGCGGGTATGCATACGGTCATAAATGACACCCACACAGAGGAACAACGCGCCCGAGATAAAGCCGTGGCTGATCATCTGGAAAATCGCGCCATCCAAACCCTGCTGGTTGGCCGCAAAGATGCCCATGGTCACAAAGCCCATATGCGCGACCGAGGAATAGGCGATCAGCTTTTTCATATCTTCCTGCACGATCGCCACAAGCGAGGTGTAGATGATCGCAATCACCGACAGCCAGAGAACCAAGGGCGCCATGATATCGGAGGCCACAGGGAACATCGGCAGCGAGAAGCGCAAGAAGCCGTAGCCGCCCATTTTCAACAGGATTGCCGCCAGAACGACAGACCCTGCCGTGGGCGCCTGAACGTGGGCATCGGGCAGCCATGTATGGACAGGCCACATCGGCATTTTGACCGCGAAGCTTGCGAAGAAGGCCAGCCAGAGCAATGTCTGCATGCCGCCTGCGATCTGCCAGCCCATCAGGCTGATCGGCCCTGTATCAAACTGGTGCATCAGCAAGCTTGGGATATCGGTGGTGCCAGCCTCGACAAACATCGCGACCATGGCCACCAGCATCAGCACCGAGCCGAGGAAGGTATAAAGGAAGAATTTAAAGGCCGCATAGATGCGGTTCTTGCCACCCCAAATACCGATGATGATGAACATCGGGATCAAGCCCGCCTCGAAGAAGAGGTAGAAGAGCACCAGATCAAGTGCGACGAATACACCGATCATCAGCGTCTCGAGGATAAGCAGCGCCACCATGTAATCTTTGACGCGGTGGTTCACGCCCCAACAGGCCGCAACCGTGATCGGCATCAGGAAGGTTGTCAGCATCACAAAGAGAACGCTGATCCCGTCCACACCCAGCTTATAGGTCAGCCCCATAAGCCATGCGCGTTCCTCGACCAGTTGGAAGCCTGTGTTGTTCGGGTCGAACTCCACAAGGATCGCAAGCGAGATCAGGAAAGTGGCCGAGGTGGCCGCAAAGGCCAGCCGTTTGGCATTCAGCCTTGCGGCCTCATCATCGCCTCTCAGGAAGACCGCCATGATAAGCGCGGCCACGAGCGGCAGGAAAGTGACGATGGAAAGTAGGTTGTCCATAGGTCCGTCTCAGCCCCCAATCGCGAGGGTTGCCCAAGTGATCAGGAGAACGATCCCGATGACCATGGCAAATGCATAGTGGAAAAGGTAGCCGGACTGAGCCCGACCCGCGAGGCGGGTGAGGAAGGGGATAATCCCCATCGCCAGCCCATTGATGCCGCCATCGATCACCCGTCCATCCCCCTGTTTCCACAAGAAGCGGCCAAGCCATTGCGCGGGGCGCAGGAAGACAGCGTCATAGATTTCGTCGAAATACCATTTATTCAGCAAGAACAGATAAAGCGGACGGTTCGTCTCGGCCCAACGACGCGGCAGGGACGGGTTCGCAACATAGAACACATAGGCCGTACCAAGTCCGATCAGCATCGCGATAAAGGGCGAGACCTTGACCCATTTCGGCACTTCATGGGCATCGTTGAGAACATTGTTCCCCGGTGCGGCATGGATCGCCCCCTCACCAGGGGCACCAGTGAAGACATAGTGATGCGTCTCGCCATAGCCGTCAGAGGCATAGGCATCATCCTCGGCGGCATGGTCATCACTGGCCTCATCCGCATGATCATCAGCATGCTCGTCGCCATGGCCCTCTTCCGCGTAAGGCACGCCGAAGAATTTACCCACCGTATCGGTGTGACCAAAGAAGGGATTGAACCAGACCATACCCGAGAAGACCGCGCCTACCGCCAATGCGCCAAGCGGGATCAGCATAACCTTGGGGCTTTCATGGGCATGCTCATGGGTGTGCTTGTCGCCACGAGGCTCACCATAGAAGGTCAGGAACATCAGGCGCCATGAGTAGAAGCTGGTGAACAGAGCCGAAATCACAAGCATCCAGAAAGCATAGGAGCCCAGACCACCGCCAAAGGCGAAGGCACTTTCAATCACGGCGTCTTTCGACAGGAAGCCCGCAAAGCCCAAAGGAATGCCGCCCAGTGTCAGCACCACGGATGGAATGCCGACACCAGTGATGGCCAGCGTGCCCAACATCATCGCCCAGAAGGTATAGGGGATCTTTTTGCGCAGACCGCCGTAATTCCGCATGTCCTGCTCATGATGCATGGCATGGATGACCGAGCCTGCGCCAAGGAACAGCATCGCCTTGAAGAAAGCATGCGTGAAGAGGTGGAACATTGCGACCGAATAGACGCCAACGCCTGCGGCCACGAACATATAGCCAAGCTGCGAACAGGTCGAATAGGCGATCACGCGTTTGATGTCGTTCTGAACAAGGCCAACAGTCGCCGCGAAAAACGCAGTCGCCGCGCCCACGATGATGATGAAATTCGTCGCATAAGGCGCGTATTCCATGATGGGCGACATACGGCATACAAGGAAGACACCAGCGGTCACCATGGTCGCGGCGTGGATCAGGGCCGATACCGGTGTCGGGCCTTCCATCGCGTCTGGCAACCATGTGTGCAGGAACAATTGCGCCGATTTACCCATCGCACCCACAAACAGGAGCATCGCGATTGTATTGGCCGCGTTTAGCTCAAGGCCCAAGAAAGTGATCGTCATCTCGGCCAGATCTGCCCCCATGGGCAGGATCGTCGAGAACTGGATCGAGTCGGTCATCCAGAACAGGGCGAAGATGCCCAAAAGGAAGCCGAAATCACCCACACGGTTGACGATAAAGGCCTTCATGGCCGCCGCACCCGCGCTTGGTTTACGGTAATAGAACCCGATCAAGAGATAGGAGGCCACGCCCACGCCTTCCCAACCGAAGAACAATTGCAGCAGGTTATCGGCTGTGACCAGCGTCAACATCGTGAAGGTGAAGAAGGACAGATAGGCGAAGAAACGGGGGCGGTAGCTCTCGCCTTCGCGGAAATTCTCGTCATGCGCCATATAGCCGAAGGAATAGAGATGCACGAGCGCCGAGACGCTGGTGATCACGATCAGCATGATGGCCGTCAGGCGGTCAATACGGATCGCCCAATCGGCAAAGAACGACCCGCTATCGATCCAGCGGAACAGGCTCTCGGTGTAATAGCCATTGGCATGGGCGGCAGGATCAAAGCTGAGGAACAAGATCCAGCTCAACAAAGCCGAGAGGAACAAGAAGCCCGTTGCGGTGATGCAGGCGGCCTGTTCACCGATCAAGCGCCATGAGAAGCCGCAGATAAGGGCGCCAACCAGCGGGGCGAATAGGAGGATCGTTTCCATCTGATCAGCCCTTCATATTCGAGACATCTTCAACCGCGATGGTGCCACGGTTGCGGAAGAAGCAGACAAGGATCGCAAGGCCGATCGCGGCCTCGGCGGCGGCGACGGTCAGCACGAAAAGCGTGAAGACCTGCCCCGTGAGATCGCCCAGATAGGCCGAGAAGGCGACAAGGTTGATATTGACCGCCAGCAGCATCAATTCCACCGACATCAGGATCACGATGACATTCTTCCTGTTCAGGAAGATGCCGAAAATCCCTATGACGAAAAGCGCTGCCGCTACCGTCAGGTAATGTTCCAATCCGATACTCATCTCGTCTCGTCCCTCCGGGGCTGGCACCGCCCCATGGTCGTTTGGTCTGTTGGCGCAATGCTGCGCTTTGATATGGTGCCCGAAGGCTTGAGCAAGTGACCTGTTACAGCCCCTGCCCCGGTTTTACGTCTTTCAATTCCATCGCCTTGGCAGGATCACGATACATCTGCGTCAAGACATTCTGGCGTTTGACATCCTTGCGATGGCGCAGCGTCAGAACGATTGCACCAATCATCGCCACCAGCAGGATCAAACCTGCAAGCTGGAAGGCAAGGAAGAAGCGGTCATAGACAATGAGGCCAAGCGCTTGGGTGTTATGAACCTGATCAATCGGCGGGATCGGATTGCCAAGGCGGGCATCGATGCCGTCTGAATAGACCCATGTTCCATAGGCTAGCCCCAATTGCATCAGCAAGACGATCCCGATCAGCAGGGCCAAGGGCACATAGCGCGCCATCTCGGCCTTTAATTCGGCGAAATCGACATCAAGCATCATCACCACGAATAGGAACAACACCGCGACCGCGCCGACATAAACAATGATCAACAGCATCGCGACAAATTCAGCCCCGAGCAGAACAAACAGCCCCGCCGCAGACAGGAAGCTGAGGATTAGCCAGAGCACCGAATGAACGGGGTTCTTGGCCACCACAACCAGCAGCGCCGCTGTTACAAGCGTCACCGCGAATGCGTAAAAGGTGAGATCGGCTACACCCATGTCTTACTCCTCGGTCCCGTCGATGGCCTGTTTGGCAAGCTCCATCGCTTTGGTCATTGCAGGCACACCGCCAAACAAGGCGGCCATGCCGATCGTCTCGGCGATTTCCTGTTCGGTGGCCCCTGCCTCAATGGCGTGGCGCACCGTCAAACGGATTTGTGTCTCGGCATTCGCACCCTGAACGGTCAGGCCCTGTAGCGTCAGCAAAAGACGTGTCTTTGCATCCAACCCTTCTGGATTGAACTGTTTGCCCCACATCGCCTCGAGCATCTCGGCAGGCACAGTTGGCCAGTTCTGCTCGAACACAGCCCCACCCAAAGCGGGATTAACCGCCTTGGCCCATTCCTGAGCCATATCCTGCGTCTGTTTAAACAGCGCCTCAAAAGGGTTTGCGGGGGTATCGGTCATCTGTAGGGCGCATCCAGTTCCAGATTGCGCGCAATCTCGGCTTCCCAACGCTCGCCATTGGCCAGAAGCTTGTTCTTGTCATAGAACAGTTCTTCGCGGGTTTCGGTGGCAAACTCGAAATTGGGGCCTTCGACAATCGCATCCACAGGGCAGGCTTCCTGACAGAAGCCGCAATAGATGCATTTTGTCATATCGATGTCATAGCGCGTGGTGCGGCGGCTGCCATCCTCGCGCGGCTCGGCATCAATTGTGATTGCTTGTGCAGGGCAGACGGCTTCGCACAGCTTACAGGCGATGCAACGCTCTTCACCATTGGGGTAGCGGCGCAGCGCATGCTCGCCACGGAAGCGCGGGCTTAGCGGGCCTTTTTCATGCGGGTAGTTCAAGGTCGCTTTGGGCGCGAAGAAATATTTGAACCCCAGCTTGAAGCCTTTGAAGAAGTCCAGCAGCAGGAAGTATTTTGCCGCGCGTGTATAATCGATCTGCGTCATGGATCAGCCTCCAACCGCCCAGCGGGCATAGGCACCGCCGAGGATTTCGAATTTCGCGGCAAATGCCACCAGAACAACCCAAGCCAGCGACATCGGAAGGAACACCTTCCACCCAAGGCGCATCAACTGGTCATAGCGGTAGCGCGGCACTACCGCCTTCACCATCGCGAAGAGGAAGAAGAACACGGCCATTTTGCCAACCATCCACAGCGCACCATCCGCCACACCCGGGATCGGGGACAGCCAGCCGCCGAAGAACAGCAAGGTGATCAGCGCGCACATCAGGAAGATGGCGATATATTCACCAGCCATGAACAACAGGAAGGGCGTGGAGGAATATTCAACCTGATAGCCCGCAACCAATTCCGATTCCGCTTCGGGAAGATCGAAGGGCGGGCGATTGGTTTCCGCCAAAGCCGAGATGAAGAACAAAAAGACCATCGGGAAATGGGCGACCCAATACCATGAGAACAACCCATAGGAGCCGTCCTGCGCCCGCACGATATCACCGAAATTCAGCGAGCCCGTGGAGATGATCACACCGATGATAATCAGACCGATCGAAACTTCATAAGAGATCATCTGCGCGGCCGAGCGCAGCGAGCCCAAGAACGGGTATTTCGAGTTCGACGCCCAACCGCCCATGATCACGCCATATACCTCAAGCGAGGAGACCGCGAAGACAAACAGGATTGCCACGTTCAGATCAGACAGAACCCAAGTATCATTGAAGGGAATGACCGCCCAAGCCACCATCGCCAGCACAAAGCTGGTCAGAGGGGCCAGCAGGAAGACGGGCCTGTCAGCCCCTGCGGGGATCACGACTTCTTTGACGACATATTTCAGCGCATCGGCCACCGTTTGCAGCAGGCCAAAGATACCCACAACATTCGGGCCACGGCGCATCTGTACAGCCGCCCAGATTTTCCGGTCGCCATAGACGAGGAAAAGCAGCGAAACCATTACGAAGCCAATGACCAAAAGGCATTGCGCCACGATGATCAGCATCAGCCCGGGTGTGGTGGAAAAGAAACCGTCCATGTCGTCCTCAAACCGTAGGTATGCCTTGCTCTGCGCACGCGGCAACGATCACTTCAGCGTCGATCGTCTGCAACCCGCGGGGGAGCGCCGACGAGATGGTGTAAACAGCATCCCCGCGCCAAACGCCACCCTCTTCGAGCACATTTGTTCTTACATGACGCGCAAATCCGAAGCCGCGGATCAACGCATACTGCGCCGCGGCGCATTTTGCGTAATCTTCGACATTGGATGGTGTTGCTGCGCCGCTCATATTCACCACAAAATTCACCAAATCATCGTCGAGCAATCTTGTCTCGACACCGTCATAAAATGCGGGCGGCCCCTCTTGATGGTGAGGCATATTGCAACCCGCCAGAATGACGCCAGCAATCGCTCCCCAAAGGGTCACGAAGGGGCGCCGCATCGTCATCGCCCCTATTCCGCTGCAATCGCGGTATCGGCGCGGGCTTTCACCCCTGCCGACAGCTCGGCCATCAGGCTGCTTGCACGTGCAATCGGGTTGGTCAGGAAATGGTCTTTCACAGCCGATACGAAATCCGCCTTGCCAAGCTTGCCCGCCTTTAGCGGCTGCCACTCGTTTTCCATAACCTCATCGATCAGTTCCAGATGCGGAACCTGTGCCACAAGCGCCGCGCGCAGGGCCGCAAGCGTGTCATAAGGCAAGACCGCGCCCAATTCAGCCGAAAGCGCGCGCAGGATCGCCCAGTTTTCCTTGGCCTGCCCCGGAGGGAAGCTTGCACGAAGCGCCAATTGCGGGCGGCCTTCGGTGTTCACAAACAAGCCCTGCTCTTCTGTATAGGCAGCGGCAGGCAGGATGATATCGGCGCGATGCGCCCCGCGATCCCCATGGCTGCCCTGATAGATCACCGTGGCACCTGCCTCGATCTCGACCTCATCGGCACCCAGATTATAAATCACATCCGCGCCATCGATGGCGGCGGTCAAACCGCCCTTAGTCACAGCATCGATATCCATCGCACCAACGCGGCTGGCCGCAGTATGGAGCACCAGAAGCTTTGATTTGGTTTCTTCGGCCAGTTGCATTGCGGCAGCAAGAACAGCCTCACCATCGGCCTCACGCAAGGCACCTTGGCCAATGATCACAACGGAGGACGCGTCTAGCACGTCCTTGTGCTTTTGCCCCAAAAGGCCCTGTAGCGCCGCGCGATCCGTGCCGATATGGGCGTAATCATAGGTCAGGTCAGCCGCTTCACCGACCAAGCCCACTTCGGCACCATTGCTCCAAGCTTTGCGGATACGCGCGTTCAAAACGGGTGCCTCATTGCGTGGGTTGGTGCCGATCAACTGGATGAATTTCGCATTATCGATATCTTCGATCGAAGCGGTGCCGACATAGGCCGAGCGGTTGCCCTCAGGCAATTTCGCGCCATCGGTGCGGGCCTCGACATTGCCACCCTGCCCTTCGACAAGGGCTTTGAGGGCGAAGGCCGCTTCAACAGGGGCCAGATCACCGATCAGGCCTGCAACTTTCTTCGCGCCCTTGATCGCGGCGGCGGCTTTGCCAAGCGCCTCGGGCCAAGTGGCGGGGCGCAGCTTGCCATTCTCACGCAAGTAAGGCTGGTCCAGACGCTGGCGGCGCAGGCCATCCCAAACAAAACGGGTTTTGTCGGAAATCCATTCCTCGTTCACACCATCATGGTTGCGCGGCAGGATACGCATCACTTCGCGCCCTTTGGTGTCTACACGGATATTGGAGCCGAGCGCGTCCATCACATCAATGGTTTCGGTCTTGCTCAATTCCCAAGGACGGGCGGTGAAAGCATAAGGCTTGGAGGTCAGCGCACCCACGGGGCACAGATCAATGATATTGCCCTGAAGGTTCGAATCGAGGGTCTGGTTCAGATAGGAGGTAATCTCGGCATCTTCGCCGCGCCCTGTCTGGCCCATCTGGGTGATGCCCGCGACCTCGGTGGTGAAACGCACACAGCGCGTGCAGGAAATGCAGCGTGTCATATGGGTTTCGACCAGCGGCCCGAGATCGAGATCTTCGGTGGCGCGTTTGGGTTCGCGGTAGCGGCTGAAATCCACGCCATAAGCCATGGCCTGATCTTGCAAATCACACTCGCCGCCCTGATCGCAAATCGGGCAATCCAGCGGGTGGTTGATGAGTAGGAACTCCATCACACCTTCGCGGGCCTTTTTGACCATAGGCGAATTCGTTTTGACGACAGGCGGCTGGCCTTCAGGACCCGGGCGCAGATCCCGCACCTGCATCGCACAGGAGGCCGCAGGTTTGGGAGGACCGCCAACCACCTCGACAAGGCACATGCGGCAATTGCCGGCAATGGTGAGCCTTTCGTGGTAGCAGAAGCGCGGAACTTCGATTCCCGCCACTTCACAGGCCTGAATGAGGGTCATCGCCCCATCAACCTCGATTTCATTGCCATCAATAACAAGTTTGCGCAGATTGCTCATGCGTGCGGTCCTTCGGTTTCGCCCCAGCAGGTCTGGTATTCACGCATGGGACGCGGATCGTTTCGAGGGCCTTCTAAACCTCTCTGAGCAATCTGCCAATCGCTGATCCCGAAGAAATTTCATCTCGCCCCAACTGACAGACGGATTCGGGCTCATTTACACTGGCTCCGCGCTGCGAAAGATAGGTATTTGCTATGGCGCGATACCGATCACGATCAGTATCACTATCAACATAGGCCTCCATCTGGGCGCGGGAAAACCCCAGTGCATGCCCGCGATTCACCAAGCGCTGCGCAAAGGCGAAAGACTGGATGCGTTTGGCATCAAGTGTGGGGCAATGATTTCGGATCAAGCGGCCGATGGAAATGACGGTCAATCCTTGATGGATCGTCTCGTCCTCCCGCAAAGGATCAAAATCATCGCTTTGCGCATGCGCCGCTGTTGTGGCTGCCGCAGTCGCCAAGCCAAAGCCCGCCACCATGGCGCAGATCAGAAGTATTTGAGTGTATCGGGTCATAACCATCCTCACGAAAACTGTATTCGTTGATGATGATCTGGGGGCAAAGGGCGATGATATCCAATATCATAGCGCTGTTTCACCAAGAATTGAGCCCTGCCCCTAAAGGCGGACACCCCAGAAGCTGACGATAAGATAGATCAGGAAGCTGACAAAGAGGATTGCAAGGATCGAATAGAATGCGGCCTCCATTCGCTCGGGCGTATTCACCAGAACCGAGACCATCGATGCGATCATCGCCCCAAGCGCAAAGCCAAGGATCGATCCGCCGACGCCCCATGAATAGCCGAAAATCAGACCCGTTCCACAAAAGGCAACATAGATAAATGTCAGCCCGAAACGATAGATGTTCATCATCGTCCTGCCCTCTTTAAACCTCTATGCCGTTTTCTTCGGCCCATTGGGGCTGTGAAACGGCTTTTTCTTTGCAGATAGCTTAAGGGAAAACACGCGATCCATCAACTAAAGTTAACCTTCGTGTTCAAAAGATGCAGTCACAGTTGAGTCCTTTCGGACACAGAGCCGTCCAAAAGAAAACGGCGCCCTGTCTCGGGACGCCGTGTTTCATTTTGCTTCGCGGTTGAGTGCTCGGGGCTTATTCAGCCGCCATGGGCGCGCCGCGCTTATGCTTGATGCGATCTTCGATCTCGTCGCGGAAGTTGCGGATCAAGCCCTGAATTGGCCAAGCCGCTGCATCGCCCAAGGCGCAAATCGTATGGCCTTCCACCTGCTTGGTGACATCAAACAGCATGTCGATCTCTTCAACCTCGGCCTCGCCTTTGACCAGACGATCCATCACGCGCATCATCCAGCCTGTGCCTTCGCGGCATGGCGTACACTGGCCGCAGCTTTCATGCTTGTAGAATTTCGACAGACGCCAGATCGCCTTGATGATATCGGTGGATTGATCCATCACGATCACCGCAGCCGTGCCGAGGCCCGATTGCAGGTCATTGCGCAGATAGTCGAAATCCATCACCGCATCGCGCATCTTCTCACCGCGCACACATGGCACGGAGGAGCCGCCCGGGATCACAGCCTTGAGGTTATCCCAACCGCCACGAATGCCACCGCAATGCTTCTCGATCAGTTCCTCGAAGCTGATCGACATCTCTTCTTCGACCACACAAGGGTTATTCACATGGCCCGAGATCGCAAAAAGCTTGGTGCCCGTGTTATTGGGACGCCCAAACGAGGCAAACCATTCCCCGCCGCGACGCAGGATCGTTGGCACGACAGCAATTGATTCCACATTGTTCACAGTGGTCGGGCAGCCATAAAGGCCAGCCCCTGCGGGGAATGGCGGCTTCATACGTGGCATGCCCTTGCGGCCTTCCAGCGATTCCAGAAGCGCGGTTTCCTCACCGCAGATGTAAGCGCCTGCACCGTGATGCAGATACAGATCGAAATCCCAACCCGATTTCGCGGCATTCTTACCCAGAAGGCCTGCCTCATAGGCTTCATCAATCGCGGCCTGAAGGGCTTCACGCTCGCGGATATATTCGCCGCGGATATAGATATAGCAAGCATGGGCCTGCATCGCGAAAGAGGCGATCAAGCAGCCTTCGATCAGCGTATGGGGATCATTGCGCATGATCTCGCGGTCTTTACAGGTGCCGGGCTCGGATTCGTCGGCATTGACCACCAGATAGGCAGGGCGGCCATCGCTTTCCTTGGGCATGAAGGACCATTTCAGCCCTGTCGGGAAACCCGCACCACCGCGCCCACGCAGGCCCGAGGCCTTCATGATATCGACGATCTTATCGCGGCCCAAAGCAATGATATCTTTGGTGCCGTCCCAATGCCCGCGCGCTTTGGCACCAGCCAAGCTGCGGTCATGCATGCCGTAGAGATTGGTAAAGATGCGGTCTTGATCCTGAAGCATGTCTCAGTCCTTGTCGTTCTGGCGGCGGGCTTTCCACACCTGATACGTCACAAAAAGCGCCCAGACCAGTGCTGCCATTGCCGCAAGATCAAACAAGAACACAAATCTTACGGGCCACCCCAATTGGCCGCCCAGATATTGCCCGCCCATCCAGAGCAACATCGCCCCCGCCATCACGATGGCGGCAACCCTAATTTGCCCTACAAAGCGTCTGTCCTGATCATTGTCGTTGCGCATCGCGCGAGTGCCTCTGGTCCGGTCAAGGCGTGGTCTTTGTTAAGACCTAGGCGCCTTGGCTGCTTATTCCAACCTCAAGGGCCAAGACGCAAGCCAAAAGGCAGGTAAATCCCACCCTAGCCCATAAAAAAGGGGCCGGAAAAAGCTCAGACCCCTCTTTCGATATCATAGCTTCGGGCGCGTGGCTTAGTAGACGCCGCCTTTGCCAACCTTCTTGGAGAACTCGGTCTCGCCGCCTGCGGCCAGTGTTTTGGCCTGATCGACCCAATTGTCACGGCTTACGCGGCCTTTGAAGCCTTCGAGGTTCTGATCAACCCAAGAAACCTCATCCGCGTTCCAACCTGCGACCTGATCAAAGTGATAAAAGCCAAGCGAATTCAAAAGGCTTTCCAATTTGGGGCCAACGCCTTTGATTTTCTTGAGGTCATCCGCCTGACCACCGCGCGCTGCACTCAGAGCCTCGGGGCGGGTGCCAGCGCCTTCTGCTGCTGCGGCAGCTGCGGGTGCAGCGGCTGCGGCTTTTGCAGCCTTGGGCTTGGCGGCCGCTTTGGGCTTGGCTGCGGCCTTTGGTTTTGCATCCGCTTTTGGCTTCGCGTCTGCTTTTGGCTTCGCGTCTGCTTTTGGCTTGGCATCTGCTTTCGGCTTGGCAGCGGCTTTAGGCTTGGCGGCTGATTTTGTTTCGCTCGCGGCGGAATTTCCCGAGGCAGCCTTGGATTTGGACGCTGCCTTGGGCTTCGCAGCCGCTTTTGGCTTCGCGGCGGCCTTTGGCTTGGCGGCTGCTTTCGGCGCTGCGGCGGCAGGCGCTGCGGAGGCGGTAGCCGCGCCCGCGGCGGCGCTTGCGGCTGTTGGGGCGGTGCCCGCTTTGCCAGCGGTTCCCGCTCTGTTTGCGGCCGCTTTGGCCTCGGCAGGCGTCATGGTCGAGCCGCCGCACATCGTGATGATCAAAATCGGCGCCATGATCACAGCAATCACGATCGCTGCGAAAATCGCCTGCATAAATGTCCAGTCCCCGAGCAGCATCAAGGCAGCTGCGCCTGCGATCCCTGCCAGCACCGAAACACCAGCACATGTTGCCGCGCATTCGAGCGAACCAATTTTCGATTTCATACCAAATCCCCCTGTCTATTCATGACGAGCTTTTTTGCTCTTCGTGCGGGTTTTAGCGTTTCTGAGAAATTTTGTCTTCATTTCTCGCATAAAAATGCAAAAAGGCCCGCCACTGTGGCGGGCCAGTCAACTTTTTGGGCAAATCGGCTTTAGGAGGCCGCGAATTCAGCGGCTTGCGCAATCCAGCCATCGCGTTCGATCCGGCCTTTGAATTTCAGGCGCGCATCAACCCATGCAATCTCGGCGGGTGTCCAAGCAGCGATTTGCGAGAAATGCCAAAAGCCCATCTCGTTCAGCAGCCCTTCAAGCTTGGGGCCAACACCGCTGATCTTCTTGAGGTCATCGGCCTGACCACCGCGCGGGGCGGACAGGGTCTCGGGCGCGCTTTCCTCAACGCCAGCATCTGCGGCGGGCGCAGCGGCTGGCTTGGATTTCGGCTTGGCCGTGGATTTCGCGTCAGATTTGGGCGCTTTTGCCTTGGCACGGTTTGCAGGCGCGGGCCGCTCGGGAGCGGCTGGCACGCCGCTGCCCGATTGCTTGCCCCAAGGGGCCAGCAAAGGCACTTCGGTGCCGTCGATGCGTTTGACTGTATCGCCAATATCCGCCGCCATCCGCGCCGAGATGTTCAACTCATCACGTCCCGCTTCATGCGCAGTCAGGCTGGTCAGGCCCATTGCAGGCTCAGACGCATAGCGCCCGTTCTGCGGGCCAGGGGTAGGCACGCGGCCTGCCGCCATCTCGTCGATGATCCATGCCAGTTTTTCTTCGGTCAGGTCTTCGTAATAATCCTTGCCGATCTGGGCCATGGGCGCATTGGCGCAAGCGCCCAGACATTCAACTTCTTCCCAAGAGAATTTGCCATCGCTTGAAAGCGCATGCGGCTGCTCGGCGATCTTGGATTTGCAAACGCCGATCAGATCTTCCGCACCGCAGATCATGCAGGACAGGGTGCCGCAAATCTGGATATGGGCGACCGAGCCAACAGGCTGAAGCTGGAACATGAAATAGAAGGTCGCCACTTCGAGCGCACGGATATAGGCCATGCCCAACATCTCGGCCACGGTCTCGATCGCAGGGCGCGAGAGCCAACCCTCTTGTTCCTGCGCACGCCACAAAAGCGGGATGACCGCCGAGGCCTCACGCCCCGGAGGGTATTTGGTGATCTGCGCCTCGGCCCATTTCTGGTTGTCAGGCGTGAAAGCAAAGCTTTCGGGTTGGTCGTGATAAAGGCGTCTCAACATCGGTCGATTCCGTCGATAATCTGGTCTGAGATGCGTAAGCTCATGCGCGCATCCCCTGTTTCATCCGCCCTTCAGCGGTCAATTTCTCCGAACACCACGTCGAGCGAGCCGAGAATGGCAGAGACATCCGCCAATTGATGGCCGCAGCACAGGTGATCCATCGCTTGCAAATGCGCAAAACCCGGAGCGCGGATTTTAGAGCGGTAAGGTTTGTTCGACCCGTCCGACACGAGATAGACACCAAATTCACCCTTGGGCGCTTCTACGGCTGCATAAATCTCGCCCTCGGGCAGGTGGAAGCCTTCGGTATAAAGCTTGAAGTGGTGGATCAGTGCTTCCATCGAGGTTTTCATCTCGCCACGCTTGGGCGGTGTCACCTTGCCGCGTGCCATCACATCACCCTGATTTTCAGGCAGAGCCAGCTTGGCGCAGGCCTGATGGATAATATGGACCGACTGGCGCATTTCCTCCATGCGCAGCAGGTAGCGGTCATAGCAATCGCCATTCTTGCCCACGGGGATCTGGAATTCGAATTCGTCATAGCATTCATAGGGCTGCGCACGGCGCAAATCCCATGCAAGGCCCGAGCCGCGCGCCATGACGCCCGAGAAGGCCCAATCTTGAATGTCCTGTTCGGAGACAACACCGATATCGACATTACGCTGCTTGAAAATACGGTTTTCCGTCAGAAGCCCGTCGATATCATCCAGCACTTTGGGGAATTCGGTGGCCCATGCGTCGATATCCGCGATCAGTTCTGGCGGCAGGTCCTGATGCACACCACCGGGGCGGAAATAGGCGGCGTGCAAGCGGGCACCACAGGCGCGCTCATAGAACACCATCAGTTTCTCACGCTCTTCAAAACCCCAGAGCGGCGGCGTCAGCGCGCCGACATCCATGGCCTGTGTGGTCACGTTGAGGATATGGTTCAGGATGCGGCCAATCTCGCAATAAAGCACACGGATCAATTGCGCGCGGCGTGGCACTTCTGTGCCTGTCATCCGCTCGATGGCCAAACACCATGCATGTTCCTGATTCATCGTGCCGACATAATCAAGCCGGTCGAAATAAGGCAGGTTTTGCAAATAGGTGCGGCTTTCCATCAGCTTTTCGGTGCCGCGATGCAGAAGCCCGATATGGGGATCACAACGCTCGACAATCTCGCCATCCAGTTCCAGCACCAAACGCAACACGCCGTGTGCGGCGGGGTGCTGGGGGCCAAAATTGATATTGAAATTGCGGATTTGCTGCTCGCCCGTCAGGGCGTCTTCGAAACCTTTGGACCCGTCCATCATTTCGCAGCCTCCTCGGCTTTTTCATCACCGGGAAGGATGTAATCGGCACCCTCCCATGGGCTCATGAAATCGAATTGTCTGTATTCCTGCACAAGGCTGACGGGTTCATAGACAACCCGCTTGAGCGCATCATCATAGCGCAGCTCGACATAGCCTGTTGTCGGGAAATCCTTGCGCAGCGGATGACCGCGGAAGCCGTAATCAGTCAGAATGCGACGCAGATCGGGATGGCCTGTGAACAGGATGCCGAACATATCGAAAATTTCGCGCTCGAACCAATTGGCCGAAGGATGCACCGAAACGATAGAGGGCACGGCCTCATCCTCGCGCAGTTGCGCTTTCACGCGGATGCGGTGATTTTGATGCATCGAAAGGAAATGCCACACGACATCGAAGCGCTTGTCACGGCCCGGATAATCAACGGCGGTGATATCGATCATCGTCGAGAATTTGCAGGTCACGTCGGTTTTGAGGAATTCCACAAATTCAACGATCCAGTTCGGCGCGACCTCGACAGTCAATTCACCGCGCGTGATTGTATGGCTTACAATCGCATCAGCCTGTTTCTCGCCAATATAGGCGGCAAGTTCTTCTAGGGCCTGATCGCTCATCGCGTCTCTCCTATGGCGGGGTTGGGTCCGATCAAATGGCCCTGCCTCGCAAAATCGTTCGGGTCAGCCCTTAGCGGGTAATCGTGCCAGTGCGGCGGATTTTACGCTGAAGCTGAAGGATACCGTAAAGCAGCGCCTCTGCTGTTGGAGGGCAGCCGGGAACATAGATGTCCACGGGCACGATCCGGTCGCAGCCACGCACTACGGAATAGCTGTAGTGATAATATCCGCCACCATTGGCGCAAGATCCCATCGAGATCACATAGCGCGGCTCGGGCATCTGGTCATAGACCTTGCGCAAGGCAGGCGCCATCTTGTTGGTCAGCGTGCCCGCCACGATCATCACATCGGATTGACGCGGAGAGGCGCGCGGCGCGATCCCGAAACGTTCGGCATCATAGCGCGGCATGGAGGTGTGCATCATCTCGACGGCGCAGCAGGCCAGACCAAAGGTCATCCAATGCAGCGAGCCTGTACGCGCCCAATTGATGATGTCCTCGGTCGAGGTCAGCAGGAAGCCTTTATCCTGCAATTCGCGGTTGAGCGCTTGGGTTGCGACTTCCTTGTCGACACCAGCGGTGTTCTGACCTGTCATCACTCCCATTCCAGCGCTCCTTTTTTCCACTCATATGCAAAGCCGATCGTCAGGACCGCCAAGAAGACCATCATCGACCAGAAAGCCGTCATCGACACTTCCGAGAAGGCAACAGCCCAAGGGAAGAGGAAGGCGATCTCGAGATCGAAGATGATGAACAGGATGGCGACCAAATAGAAGCGCACATCGAATTTCATCCGCGCATCATCAAAAGCGTTGAAACCGCATTCATATGCGCTGACCTTTTCAGGGTCAGGATTGCTCACCGCCACAACGATTGCGGCAAGGAGCAAGACAAGCCCCAAACCAATCGCCATCCCGAGAAAAATCAGGATCGGGGCGTATTCTGAAAGAAGCTCTGGCACTGCGGCTCTCCCTCGGATCGTGGGAACCACCTTCGTGGGGGTATCCGGTCTAGGCGGGGAATAGCGCTGCTGGCCGCGCTGGTCAACACGCCGAGGGTGCGGCATGGACGAATAAATACACCTTTCAGGGCTAAAATTCTGCACATGCAATATTTAGCCCCCCGTTTCCGTTGTTGCGCAGGCCCCCACCACGCGGCTATTCCTTTGAGAATAGTGAACCGACACAATGTCGGCTGGGACGAGGGCAGATGGCAGAACGCGCTGATACGGAGAGCCGCAAACTCCTGCGACGCTTGCAGGCGACGCTTGCGGAAGCGGGCGCGGGGCAGGAACGGCTGGACCGTATCACCAGCCTGATCGCCGATTCGATGAAGACCGAGGTCTGCTCGATCTATCTGCTGCGCGACCCCGACACGCTTGAACTTTGTGCAACCGAGGGTCTGGCCCCCGAAGCTGTCCATGTCACACGGATGCGTATGGGCGAGGGTCTTGTGGGCCGCGTCGCGCGCAGTGCCAGCCCCGTCAACACAGCCAATGCGCCCGCCGCCAAGGGCTTTCGCTACATGCCCGAGACAGGCGAGGAACGGTATTCCTCCTTCCTCGGCGTGCCGATCATGCGGCTTGGCGAACGGCTTGGGGTTTTGGTTGTCCAATCCAAGGATGAGCGCAGCTATTCCGAAGATGAGGTCTATGCGATCGAAGTGGTCGCCATGGTGTTGGCCGAAATGACCGAGCTTGGCGCCTTCGTCGGTGAGGGCGAGGCCCTGTCCGAGCGGCACCAATCGCAATTCATGATCCGTGGTGGCGTTGCGCAGGATGGGGTGGCCGAAGGTCATGTCTATCTGCATGAGCCGCGCGTTGTCGTCACCCGCCCCGTGGCAGATGACCCCGAACTGGAGCTTGAGCGCCTGCATGAGGCGATCGGCAAGCTGCATCTGTCGCTTGACGCCATGATGACACGCATTGGCGGCCCCGCCGATAGCGAACAGCGCGAGGTGCTTGAAGCCTATCGCATGTTCGCCAATTCGCGCAGTTGGTTGCGCCGCATGGAAGAAGACATCAAGCGCGGCCTCTCGGCCGAGGCCGCCGTGGAGAAAGAGCAATCCTCCGCACGCGCCCGCATGGAAACGGTGCCCGATGCCTATTTACGCGAAAGGCTGCAGGATCTGGATGATCTGTCCAACAAGCTTTTGCGCCTTTTGACAGGGCAAGGCGCAGATACTGGCGCCGAGATGCCCGAAAACCCCGTGCTTGTTGCCCGCAATATCGGGCCAGGCGAATTGTTGGAATACGGGCGCAAACTTAAAGGCGTTGTTCTGGAAGATGGCTCGGTCGGCAGCCATGCCGCGATTGTTGCACGTGCGCTTGCCATTCCGCTGATCATCCATGCCAAGCGGATCACCACCGAGGCGCTTAATGGCGATAAAATTCTTGTCGATGGCGAACAGGGCATCGTGCATCTGCGCCCCGAAGATACCGTTGCCGCCGCCTTCCGCGACAAGATCGAGATGCAGGCCCAAGCGCAGGAACGCTATGCCTCGATCCGCAACAAACCAGCCGAGACAAAATGCGGAACGCGCATCTCGCTACAGATGAATGCAGGCCTTATGGCCGATCTGCCCTCCCTGCCCTCCTCGGGCGCGGAAGGGGTGGGCTTGTTCCGAACGGAATTGCAGTTTCTGACCCGCAATAAAGTGCCTCAACGCGGTGAATTGGCAGCACTTTATGCGCGTGTCATGGATGCCGCCGAAGACAAACGGGTGATCTTCCGCACACTTGATATCGGGTCTGACAAGGTTCTGCCCTATATGAAACGTGTGGATGAACCGAACCCCGCTTTGGGCTGGCGCGCGATCCGCGTGGGCCTCGACAAGCCGGGTGTGATGCGGATGCAATTGCAAGCGCTGATCCGCGCCTCCAATGGCAGGCCCTTGTCGATCATGTTCCCCTTTGTGGCGCAATTCGATGAATTCACCCAAGCGCGCGATCACCTCTTGCGCGAAATGGACCGCGAGGCAGCCCTTGGCCACAGCCTGCCCTCTGATCTGAAAATCGGCGCGATGCTTGAGACCCCGTCACTGGCATTCGCGCCACGCCAGTTCTTTGAATTGGCCGATTTCATCTCAATCGGCGGGAATGACCTCAAGCAGTTCTTCTTTGCCGCCGACCGCGAGAACGAACAGGTCCGCCGCCGCTATGACACGCTCAATGTCAGCTTCCTGAGCTTTCTTGAGCAGATCGTGCATCGCTGCGCCGATACCGATACTCCACTCAGCTTTTGTGGCGAAGATGCGGGCCGCCCCGTCGAGGCTTTGTGCTTTGCTGCCATGGGCCTGCGCAGCCTGTCGATGCGGCCTGCCTCGATCGGCCCTGTCAAAAGCCTGATCCGGCGTGTCGATCTGCGTGAAGCGCGCGCGGTCATCACCGAAGCCCGCGCCCAAGGCGCGCAATCCGTGCGCCCAGCCGTGATGGATTGGCTCCGCCAGCAAGGCTGACCCAACCGATATGGGCCAGTGCCGATCAAGGTGATGGACCTCGCCCTCACCCTCTCATAGGGTTTCGGCAAGGGATGGCGGGGAGGCCGGACATGACCAATAGGGCAGAGCATTTCGGCGCGTTCGACATCATCATTGTCGGCGCAGGCTCGGCGGGATGCGTCTTGGCCAACCGCCTCTCGGCAGACCCCAGCAAACGGGTCTTGCTGCTGGAGGCAGGTGGCAGCGATAACAAGCTTTGGGTGCATGTGCCTGTGGGCTATCTCTATGCAATGGGCAACCCTGCCCTCGACTGGTGCCTCAAGACACAGGCAGAGCCTGGATTGAACGGGCGCACGCTGAATTATCCGCGCGGCAAGGTGCTTGGCGGCTGCTCCTCCATCAATGGCATGATCTATATGCGCGGACAGGCCCGCGACTATGACCTGTGGCGGCAGATGGGCAACCAAGGCTGGGGTTGGGATGATGTCCTGCCCTATTTCAAACGCTCCGAGAATTACCATGCAGGCGGCGATGCCGATCATGGCGGTGAAGGCGAATTACGCGTTGAAAAACAACGCCTCGGCTGGCCCATTCTGGATGCCGTCCAAGAGGCCGCCGCCGAGATCGGTATCCCCCCCAGCTCTGACTTCAACCGTGGTGATAATGAAGGCTCGGGCTATTTCGAGGTGAACCAAAAGGGCGGTCTGCGCTGGAATGCGCGCAAGGCATTTCTGGACCCCGTCAAATCCCGCTCCAACCTTGCCATTGTGACAGGGGCGGAAGTGGCGCATCTGAGCTTTGAGGGCAAACGCGCCTCGGGCGTGGTGTTCCGCCATAAGGGTGCGTTGAAACATGCAAGCTGTCAGGGCGAGGTCGTCTTGTCCGCAGGCGCAATCGGCACGCCGAAAATCCTCGAACTATCCGGCATCGGGCGCGGTGATCTCCTTCAGGATATGGGCATTGACCTGCGCCATGAGGCCCCCGAAGTTGGCGAGAATTTGCAAGACCATCTCCAAATCCGCACGATCTACCGTATCCAAGGGGCAAAGACGCTGAACACCCTTTATGCCTCCGCGCTTGGTAAAGTGAAAATCGGTCTGGAATATGCGCTCAAACGGTCAGGGCCGCTTGCCATGGCCCCCTCGCAATTCGGAATTTTCACCCGCTCCAGCCCTGAGCATGAGACACCTAATATCGAATATCATGTCCAACCCCTCTCGCTTGAGGCCTTTGGCCAACCGCTTCATGACTTCCCCGCGCTGACGGTTTCGGTCTGCAATCTGCGCCCCGAAAGCCGTGGGAGCTGCCATATCACCTCCCCCGATCCGCTGGCCGTACCTGCTATAAAACCCAATTACCTCGCAGCCCCCACCGATCGGCGTGTCGCGGTCGACTCGATCCGCCATGCCCGCCACCTGATGGCCACCAAAACCATGGCCCAGTTCAAACCCGTCGAGATCAAACCCGGTCCCGAGATTGACGGCAAAGAGGATTTGCTCAACGCCGCAGGTGATATCTCAACCACCATTTTCCACCCTGTCGCCACCGCGCGCATGGGAAATGATGATGACGCAGTCGTAACGCCCGAGCTGGTTTTGCGCGGCATTGAAGGCCTCTCGGTCGCGGATGCCTCGGTCATGCCCAGCATCCCCAGCGGCAATACCCATGCCCCCGTCACAATGATCGCGGAAAAAGCCGCCGATATGATCCTTGCAAGATTGCGGGCCTAAAGCCTGTGGCGCGCGGGTGGCTCAGCTGCCTTGAACGCCCCAACGCGTGACAGGCCCCGAGACACCATCCCAAGCGCCATTGCCCAAAACACGGTCGGGATTGGTGGGGGGCGGCATTTCCACCCCGCTGAGCTTGGAAAACCCGAAGCGCGAATAATAAGGGGCATCACCGACAAGCAGGGTGCGCGGCCAACCCGACTGCGCGGCGCGCTCCATCCCTTCGCGCATCATCAAGGCCCCCAAACCCTCACCTTGGCGCGTGGGATGCACGGCAATCGGGCCCAAAAGCAAAGCCTCCCACCGGCCAACCCGCACAGGCCAGAAACGGATCGCTGCGCCAAGCACACCATCCCCGTCCCGCGCTGTCAGGCAAAGCTCGCGCACCGCAGGCACGCCATCGCGCAAACGGTAGCTGCTCAGCGCCGTCCGACCCGGTGCAAAGCACAGATCATATAGCGCCTCAACTTCCCACCAATCCTGCGCCTCTTCGCGCGCGACCTGAAACATGCCTTAAACTGCCCGTTTTCCTCTGGTCACATCGCTAGCATGGCATTACGCCATTGCAAATGTGAGAAAAGGATTTGCCCATGTTCTACCGTCCCGAAGAAGGCCACGGCCTGCCGCATAACCCCTTCAACGCGATTGTCACACCGCGTCCCATTGGTTGGATTTCGACGCGCGGCAGCGATGGCACCGAAAACCTCGCACCCTATTCCTTCTTCAACGCGGTCGCCTATGTCCCGCCTCAGGTGATGTTTGCCTCCACCTCGGCCAAGCCTGACCGTGATGGCACCAAAGACAGCGTCGCCAATATCCGCGACACGGGCGTGTTCTGCGTCAATATCGTGGAGTTTGCGATGCGTGACGCGATGAACCAAACCTCGGGCCCATGGCCGCGCGACGTGGATGAGTTTGATCTGGCCCAAATCGCGCGCAGTGAATGTGAAACCATTGCCTGCTCGCGCGTGGCCCAAGCCCCCGCCAGCCTCGAATGCAAGGTCACACAAATCGTCAAGCTTGAGGGCGAGGTTAATATCGCCGTCTTCGGCGAGGTCACAGGCGTGCATATGCGCGATGATTGCATGAAAGACGGGTTGTTTGATGTGACCCGCTTCCAGCCACTCACGCGGCTTGGCTATCGCGACTATTCCCACATCACCGAAGTCTTTTCACTCAACCGTCCGGGCGAATAGCACCGCGCCCCTTTTCATCTTTCCAAAAATACGAAAAAGCCCCGCCTGCAAAGCTGCATGGCGGGGCTTTTCTAAATGCGCAATCCTCAGGCTTAATGGCCGCCCGCAAACAACCCCACGCGCACCGAATAATCGGTTGCGATCTGGTAATCGGGATCATCATCCTGCTCGTCGAACAGCAGCCCCGTGCGTGACAGCAAGCGATAGCAATCATGGCTGAGATGGCGCAGCTTCATCTGTTTGCCCAAGGCGCGGTATTCCTCGGCCATATTCTCGATGGCATTCAGCGCAGATTGATCCGCCACGCGGCTGTCATCGAAATCGACAATGACCATCTCGGGATCATTCTCGGGATCAAAGATTTCCTGAAACCCCGCCGCCGAGCCAAAGAATAGCGGACCTTGGATGGAATAGACCTTCTCGCCCTTGTCATTCATTTCGGTCTTCGCGGTGATACGTTTGGAGTTCTCCCATGCATAGCGCAGCGCCGAAGCGATCACGCCGACCACCACGGCCGTGGCCAGATCAGACATAACGGTGACGACGGTCACCAAAGCCATCACATAGGTCGCATGGATCGGAACCACCCGCATGATCCGGAAGGTGTTCCAAGCGAATGTGCCGATCACGACCATGAACATCACACCAACAAGGGCTGCCAGCGGAATTTGCTCGATCAAGGGCGAGGCAAACAGGATAAAGCTCAGCAAGAACAAGGCCGCCGCAATCCCCGACAAGCGATGCCGCCCGCCCGAGCGCACATTGATCATGGATTGTCCGATCATCGCGCAGCCGCCCATGCCGCCAAACAGGCCCGTTGCGGTATTGGCCAGACCTTGGGCCACACATTCCTTCGAGGCCCCGCCCCGCTCACCCGTGATCTTGGACACGAGGTTCAATGTCAGCAAGCTCTCGATCAGGCCAATCGCGGCCAGAATAAGCGCATAGGGCAATATGATATAAAGCGTCTCAAGCGTGAAGGGCACGGCCGGAATATGGAACAAGGGCAAGCCCCCCTCGATCGAGGCCATGTCGCCCACGCGCGGCACATTGATGTCGAAGACGATGACAAGCACCGCGACAATCGCAATGCCCGCCAGCGGGGCGGGGATCGCGCGGGTCAGTTTCGGCATGCCCCAAATGATCGCCATGGTCAGGGCCACAAGCCCCAGCATGGTATAAAGCGGCATGCCCGAGAGCCATTCCCCCCCGCCAATGCCATGCCCCGAGGCCTCACCGGTGCCGGGAACCTGAAACTGGGTCAATTGCGCAAGGAAAATCACAATGGCCAAGCCATTCACAAACCCCAGCATCACCGCATGGGGCACCAGACGGATGAATTTCCCCAGCCTGAAGATGCCCGCGCCGATCTGGATAATCCCCATCAACACGACGGTCGCAAAAAGGTATTCCACCCCATGCTCGGCCACCAAGGCCACCATCACAACGGCCAAAGCCCCCGTCGCCCCCGAAATCATTCCGGGCCTGCCACCAAACACGGCTGTGATCAGCCCCACCATGAAGGCCGCGTAAAGCCCCACAAGGGGATGCACGCCCGCGACAAAGGCAAAGGCCACAGCCTCGGGCACCAGAGCCAGCGCGACCGTCAGGCCTGACAGGATTTCGGTCTTTATTTGCGCAGGCGAAATCCGTGAGGATTGTGCGCCGCTCGCATTCACGCCCGGAATATTGGAGACAAGGTTGCGGGCGAATTGGGAATAGAAATCAAAGGGCACGGGATCGGGCTTTCTTGCGGGAGTATGCAGATTTTCGGTTACGCCATGGGCGTGCTAGTCGCGCGGGGCTTAACAGGGATGCCCCCGAAATCATACCCATGAAGAACAGTTTTCAACCCTGCCCCGCCAAGCCCGCTAAAATGAGGCGCGTCAAAGCCAGATCGCATAAATTCCGCGCGCAGGCGGGATGGGGATTTTCTGCAGCAGGCAAACAGGCCATAAAGCCCGCAACGCAATGCGAGATCATGAGGGCATGACATGGAACAGACAGTGATCGGGATCATCGGCGGCTCAGGCGTCTACGAGATTGACGGCTTGAAAGACGCGAAATGGGTCGAGGTCTCCTCCCCCTTCGGCACCCCCTCCGACGCGCTTTTGACCGGAGAGCTGGATGGCGTCAAAATGGTCTTTCTGCCACGTCACGGGCGCGGCCATGTCCATTCCCCAAGCACGGTTCCCTACCGCGCCAATATCGATGCGATGAAACGGCTGGGGGTCAGCGATGTGATCTCGGTCTCGGCCTGCGGTTCTTTCCGCGAGGACATGGCACCGGGTGATTTTGTGATTGTAGATGATTTCATCGACCGCACCTTTGCCCGCGATAAAAGCTTTTTCGGAACGGGGCTTGTGGCGCATGTCAGCGTGGCGCATCCCACCTGCCCGCGTCTGCGCGCCGCATGTGCGCAGGCCGCGCGCACAGCGGGCGCAAAAGTGCATGAGGGCGGCACCTATCTGGCGATGGAGGGGCCGCAATTCTCCTCGATGGCGGAATCCAAAATGTACCGCGATGTCTGGGGTGCCGATGTGATCGGCATGACCAATATGCCCGAGGCCAAACTCGCGCGCGAGGCCGAGCTTTGTTATGCCAGCGTCGCCATGATCACCGATTTTGACAGTTGGCATCCCGAACATGGAACCGTCGATATCAGCCAGATTATCGCAACCCTGTCGGGCAATGCCGATAAGGCGCGCGCCCTTGTGGCGGGCTTGCCCGCCTTGCTGGGGTCAGGACGCGCGCCCTGCCCGCATGGCTGTGACCGTGCGCTGGACTATGCGGTCATGACCGCCCCTGACAAACGCGACCCCGCGATGGTGGAAAAACTGCAAGCTGTTGCGGGACGTGTGCTGTAAATGAACGGCCTGTGCTTTTTGGTGGTCACGGCTCTTTGTGCCCCCCTGCTTGCGATCGGGGCGCTTCAACCCGCAGCGGCGCAGGAATTCATCGAAGTGGATGGCCCCTTGGATGACGAGACCTTCTATAGGGTGGTGGCCTGCGGGGCCGCCCCTGAGGGAGACTGCGCCAAACCCATCATCCGCTGGCCTAGTGATCGGCAATTGCAATTGCGCGTGGGCATTGCCGATGTGGGTGAGAGCTTTGCCGATTACCGCTTCGATATTCTGGACCGCGCCTTGGATGACGCGATTGAGCAGATCAACCGCTCGGGCGCACGCTTGTTTCTGGAACGCGCCTATGAGGGTGAATTCGACATCCCCGTTTACCTGACCGATACCGCCCAAGGGGGTATTATCCGCGGCACCGGACGGCCCGAATTGGACGGATCTCGGATTGCTGTGGGCCGTGTTGTGTTACGCTCACGCGGCGGAGAGATCACGGGGGCCGCAATCGCGATCAGCCGCGATGTAAGACGGCGCGAAATCGCATCCGTGATGCTGGAGGAACTCGTGCAAGCCATGGGCCTTCCCACCGATATTTCCTCGCCCGCCTATACCCGTTCGGTGTTTTCCGAGACCAGCAATTCAGTTGTCTGGTTGCGCGGGCAGGATGCCGAGGCGCTGCGCAGGCATTATCCGCGCGATTGACCCCTTGATCCAATTGCCTTTCACGGCTGCCTGACTATGGTCGGCGCGGGCCGCCCCTTTGACACTCGCATGAAAGCCAAGCTGATGATCAATACCAAAACCGTGCAGGACTATATCCGCACCATCCCCGATTTCCCGCATGAGGGTATCCTGTTTCGGGATGTCACGACGCTGTTCCAAGATCCGCGCGGGTTCCGTCTGGCCGTGGATCAATTGCTGGCCCCTTATGTGGGTGCCGAAATCGACAAGGTCGCGGGGCTTGAGGCGCGCGGCTTTATTCTGGGCGGCGCAGTTGCGCATCAATTGGGCAAGGGGTTTGTCCCGATCCGAAAGAAGGGCAAACTGCCCGCCAAGACCATCAGTCAGGATTACACCCTCGAATATGGCACCGCCACGGTCGAGATCCATGATGACAGCTTTCAGGCAGGCGAAAAGGTTCTGCTGGTTGATGATTTGCTGGCCACTGGCGGCACCGCCGAGGCGGGCATCCATTTGATCGAGCGTTTGGGCGCACAAGTCATGGGCTGCGCCTTTGTCGTGGACCTGCCTGATCTGGGTGGGCGCAAACGGCTTGAGGGCATGGGGCAATCCGTACATGCGCTTTGCGCCTATGAGGGGCTTTGAGCCCGCATTTGCACCTTGTGCCATAACACATCAGGCGAGGTTTCGGCCCCGCCCAACCAAGTCCCATCCAGATAGACGCCAAACACAGGCGCAACCGTCGCGCCGCGCGCTGCCACATCGCGTGCCGTGCGCAGCAGATCATGGCGCGCGGCCAAGCCGATCTGCGCCGCGCGTGCGATCAAGCTTTCGCTGAGTGCGGATAGGTGCTCTGTCATGCCACAGTCCTGCACCACGAGCCCCTGCCCCAAAGCCTGCCTGCGTTCTGCAAGACCGCGCTTGAAACGGGGCATTTCAGCAGGGCCATTCATAAAACAGGCATAAAGCGATGCCTCGTTTTCAAGTTGATCTACACGGGTCAAACCCAACTCATCCGCTATCCAGACAGGTGACAAACCCGCCCCTTGGCCAACGGGCAACAAGATGGAGGAGAAATCATAATGCCGCGCAAAGCTTTCAACCCCGTCCCATAACTCCTGCACAGCACTACGCGCGATCTCTGGCTTGGCAGAGGTTAAGGAGATGGCTTGCACGACAATCGCTTGCCCGTCGCCGTCGATCAGGTGCCACCGGCTGCCGCCCGAGAAAAACGCGATATAGGCGGGGCAAGGCGTGGTCATCATCCGAATATGCAGGCCTTCCTCAAAGCGGGCTTTCAGCCAGCCCTTGCGAAATGCCCCCCAAGACGGAGCCAGTTCGTGATTCAACGCGTCAAACCCAGATCGCTGCATCATGGGAGGTGAAACAACAGTCAGACGTGGTGCGCGGTGAGGCATTCGAACAGGTATCCGCTTGGGGCGACATTGGCCCCAGCATAAGCGAGGCCTTTTATGCCCGACCTTGATCTGGCTCAAAGCGTGTTTTGGTAACGGAATCTTCAGAGATTGGGGTTTTATTGGCTTTGTCTGCATCCCCAGCAGACAGCTTGCTTGCACTCATGACAGCTGCCCGCTCCGCCAACCCCGGCGGGGCGGGCGTTTTTCTTGCATTCAATGCAAGACCATCTCTCGACGGCGCGCGCCTCTTTGGGTATTGCAGTATCAGTGGCCGCTTGCTGGAATTGGTAGACAGACCGGACTTAAAATCCGTTGCTTTCGGGCGTGTGGGTTCGAGTCCCACAGCGGCTACCACCTATCTCACAGTTCAAACGAAAAAGGTGCGCCGAGCAGGGCGCACCTTTTTTCTTGGCAGATTTTTTAGATGCACTCAGGCGGCTTCGGCCTGACTGCGGCGTTCGCTTTCTTCACGGCTCAGCGCAACCGAGGTGCGTACACCCGATGCAACAAAGCGCATAAGACCCTGCACAACCCGCTCGTTAGGGTCGATACCGGCACAGCTCAGTACTTCACGACCATCGCGCGACCGCGCCCAACGGGCGATCTGCTCAGGACCGTTTCCAAATTTTTTGTCGTCGGCAATAGCGTCATCCAAAGCGGCAAGAACTACAGCGGCAAACAGTTTGCGTGCGCGCTGACCTTGCTCGTAGTTGAAGGCGGTGCCATCAACGAAATCTCGCATTTCGTCGTCCTTTTTTGCTCTTGTGTTTTAGGCGTGAGGGCTCTTATGCCCAGATTCTGTGCGATTCTGGTATGCAATCTCGGCATATGTGCATTGCGTACAGCGCATAGCTTAAAAAATCAACCAACAGATTCCAGTGTATTGCCTCCCCACCACACGCCAGATATAGGTGCGGTCATCAAATTCTCAAGTTTTTGCCAAGGTTTTGACACATGCCAAAGATTAACGGCAACGAAATCCGCCCAGGAAACGTGCTGGAACATAATGGTGGTCTTTGGGCCGCTGTGAAGGTCGATCACGTAAAACCTGGTAAGGGTGGTGCCTTTGCTCAGGTCGAAATGCGCAACCTGCGCAACGGCTCCAAGCTCAATGAACGGTTCCGCTCCGCCGACAAGGTTGAACGCGTGCGTCTGGAGCAAAAAGACCAACAATTCCTATATGAACAAGATGGCATGCTGGTCTTTATGGATGCCGAAACCTATGAGCAGATCGAACTGCCCTCCGAGCTTTTGGGCGACCGCCGTCCCTTCTTGCAAGATGGCATGACCATCATCGTGGAATTCTACGAAGAAGAGGCGCTGAACGCGACCGTGCCGCAAAAAGTGACCTGCAAGATCGTCGAGACCGAGCCTGTGGTGAAAGGCCAGACAGCGGCCAATAGCTTCAAGCCCGCCATTTTGGATAATGGTGTGAAGGTCATGGTGCCACCATTCGTCGGACAGGACGAGGATATCGTCGTGAACACCGAGACAATGGAATATTCTGAGCGCGCGTAACCACAGCGATCTGGGTAAAATTTGCAAACGCCGCGTCAGGACACCCTGCGCGGCGTTTTCCTTTGGATCAATCCCGCCTGCCCGACCAAGGGTTGCGAGAGCCGCGCCGCCGCCCTGAAGGGGGCACGCGGCTCAGATCAGGGGCGGGAGGGGGTGCCGATGTTCGGCGGCGTTTGACACGCGGGATACGGCTGGCCCCAACATTCTCATATTCCGCATCTTCATGCGGGGGATGCCCATGGGTCTTTTTCCAATATTCAGGCCCACCAATCCGCATCCAGAGCGGAAAGGCGAGGATTGCCCCTGCTATGAAACCGCCCGCATGCGCCCAATAGGCCACGCCACCGCCAGCCGCATCGGCCCCCACCCCGCTAAAGACCTGAAGGCCAAACCAAAGGCCCAACATCACCCAAGCCGGAACGGTGAAAACTTTGAAGATGATCACAATGATCACCAGAATATCGATCCGCGCGCGCGGGAAAATCAACAGATACCCCCCCATCACCCCCGCAATCGCACCTGATGCGCCAACCATCGGAATGCCTGAGAAAGGATCCGCCGCGTATTGGCCCATGGCCGCAGCAATACCCGAGGCGAGATAGAAGACCAAAAACCCCAAATGCCCCATCAGGTCTTCGAGGTTATCGCCGAAAATCCAAAGAAACAGCATATTGCCCGCAAGATGCATCCAGCCGCCATGCAGGAATTGCGAGGTCACCAAAGTCTGGAATTCGCCCGCGCGAAACAGGTCAACGGGCACCAGACCCCAAGTGGTATAGAAGGCCGACAAGGCGCGGCCATCCGAGGAGAGGGCAGGATAATAGGACAGGAAGATCAGCACATTCAGCGCGATCAGCGCATATGTGACAAAGGGCGTCCGGTCAGACGGATTATGATCACGTATCGGAAACATGTCTCTCCGACGATGGAGCAATCTCCGCGCAGGCCAAGCCCTCACAAAGCAATTTCTTACTCGAGCTCTTCGGCGGCAAGGGCCAAACGAATTTCACGGCGCACCATTTTGCGCACATTTCGAGTGATCCTTTGCCCCAAAACACCCTGTAATTCCTCACGAACAACCTGCGCGATAATCTCACGCAGGACTTCCTCGTCCAGAACACTATCGTCATCGCCAAAACCAAAGGCTGCGCCGCGGTAGCCCAAATCTTCGACCTGATCTTCCAATGCATCATCACCTGAGGCTTGATCAATCTGTGCACCAAACTCGACCACACGTTCTTCGGCACTGGCCTCGGCTTCAACCTCAGGGTTTTTTGCAGCGCGGTTGATGCGTGCGAAAACGGGGGGTTCTTGTGCAGGCTCGGCCTCGGTCGTGGCCTCAGGCTCGGGCGCGGCCTCAAGGGTATCATCGATATCACCGATGCCGTTGAGGGCTGCCAGCTCTTGCTCCAAATCATCGGGCAAGGCGTCATCCTCATCTGATGCGCCCTCGTCAGTGGCGGGATCAGACGGCTCATCAAGAGCGGCTTCATCTTCGGTTTCGGGCTGGTCCGCATCAACGGGATCAAGGTCTATAAACCGTGCTTCAGCAACGGCGCGCGCAACAGCGCCGCTCGTTTCATCCGCAGAAAACTCATCGCCCTGCTCAGGCTCGAAGCTATCAGCTTTATCGGAGCTGCCGCCAACATCATCCCAATTGGCCATGCGGTCATCAGGCGACCATTCAAGGCCGATTGAACCATCCGCGCCGTCAACATCAGCGTCATCATCAGCTTCACTGGGCAGGTCAACAATAGAAAGCTCTGCTTTCGCGTCACTCTCGGCCTCGTCCTCAGCGCCCTCGGAAACACGTAGCTCAGGCGTCAAAACCAGCCTGTCTACGGCGATTTCAACATCGGGGTTTTGGCTGGGTGTATTGTCAGAGACGAGACGGCGCACTGAGGACAGCACATCTTCAATAGCCTCGGATTTCATCGCTTCACTCACGCCCCAAACTCCTCAATTGTCTCGAACACCGCTGATACGGTTGTTATTCTAAGCGAAACAATAGCGTCAAAAACAGTTTGTTACAATGGATTGGTAAAGAAGCAGAAAATGCCTGTGCCCAATCAGTCGCGCCCGATCCGCTGCATCAGGGAATCCAGACGATCGCCTTGCACGCTTTGCAAACGGGCGGGCGCATTCTGGAACGCATCGGAATAGGCCTGCGGGTCATAGCTGGGAACATCGAGATTGAGATGCTCGACAGTCAAAAGCCCCGCCGCAGATAGAACGGCATAGGAGGCCGTATAGAGATCGGCCTGCGCCTGAATCCGCGCGATACGGGCATCCAGAAGGTCCTGCTCGGCATCCAACACATCCAATGTTGTCCGCGCGCCAAGCGAGGCTTCCTCCCGCACACCGTCAAAGGCGATTTGCGCGGCCCGAATGCCCTGATCTGTCGCCTGTATCTGGGCCGAGGCGATCCGCAGACGCGCATAGGCATTGCCAACCGATTGCAGATTAACGCGGGTTTGCTGGTTCAACTCGGATTGTGACGCGCTCAAAGTGGCTAGGGCCACGCGTTCCAGCGCAAAGAGCCGCCCGCCACGATAGATCGGCTGGGTCAGCCTCAGCGTTAGGACATCTGCGCGGCCTGTTGTGCGGCCTGACAAGGTATCAGTGGTCTGCGCTTGCAGATTGATCGTTGGCCCGTAATCGCTGCGGGCGGCTTCAAGATTGTGCTGGTTGGCTGCAACCTGATGCTGAAGTGCGAGAATGGCGGGGTGGTTCTGACGCGCGAGCGCCTCGGCATCGGCCTCGCTTGCGGGCAGCGCAGGCGTATTGCCTGGGCCAGACAAGGCGCCAGGTGCGCGGCCTACAGAAATCTCGAAGAGTTGGCGGCTGATATCGAGTTGGCCACGGGCCGCCGCAAGGTTGGAGCGTGCTGTGGCCAATTGGGCCTCGGCTTGCGCCACATCGGTGCGGGTATCCTCGCCAACTTCGAAACGGTCCCGCGCGGCGCGCAATTGCTGGGTTACCACGCGCACATTGCTTTCGCGCACGCCCACGACCTGAGCATCCCGCCAGACATCCATATAGGCCGAAACAGCATCAAGCAGGACATTGCTTTCCAGCCCGACAAGCTGCTGACGTGCGGCCAAGACGCTTTCACGGGCGGCTTCAACAGCCAGCCGCGTTCCGCCATTGTCAAAAAGCAGGAGATCAGCCGTCAGACCAACCGTCGAGGTCTGCACATCTGTGGGGCGGTCCCAACGGCGCGAGGCGATGAAATTCACCACAGGCCGCAGCCCCGCCACTTGCTGTGCAACGCCTTCATCCTGAATACGCAGGAGATACCGGTTCTGTTCCAGCAGGTCCGAGTTCACATAGGCATCGCGCAAGGCATCGTTCAACGTATCCGCGCGCGCAGCCCCGAGGCTGACCGCAAGCCCAATCACAACCGCCGCAACGCCCCTATACACCTTCTTTGCCATGCATAGTCTCCTTGGTAGCGGATGTGAGCCCGTGCTCAGCCCGAAAACTCTTACCCTGAAATATATGGTGCTGCGGTTCTAGAAAACAAAACTTGGTGCAGGGCTGAAGCCCGGCAAGACGGGTGCGGCCGCATTAAATTCCATCCGCCAGTTCACAGCGCCTTCGATCTTGTGGCCGATGCGCACCTCGCCCAAAGCCCCCTCCATGAAGATCGCCGCGATGCGGCCACCCTCTTTGAGTTGATCAAGGATCGCTTGCGGCACCTCAACAACGCCACCTTGGATGACGATCACATCATAAGGGCCGTGCTTGGCAGCACCTTCGCCATGAGGTGCTGCAATCACGGCTGCGTTATGGATGCCGAGTGCGCCCAGATTGGCCTCGGCCTCACTGGCCATGTCTTCATCTTCCTCAACCGCAACCACCGCTTCTGCCAGCTGCGCCAAGAGTGCTGTCGAATACCCCAGAGCAGGCGCGATATCGAGCACCAGCTCATCCGCTTCGACATTCAGACCATCAAGCATTTTGGCAATCGTACGCGGCTCAAGCACGCAACGCTGCGGTGCCAGATCGATGTTTTCACCCATATAGGCAACGTCGCGCAGCGCGTCTGGCAGGAACGCCTCGCGCGGGACAGAAAGCATTGCATCAATGATCGGGAATTTCGTGACATCAGAGGGCCGCACCTGAGTGTCGACCATCGTTTCGCGGAGTGTGGAGAAGTTTTGCATCGAACTGAACCAATGAGTCTAGTTATGTTGACCCGTATTCGCATAACCCCGCAGCGCGCGCAACTGATTACCAAGCCTGCGCGGTATTTCCCCGTAAGTTGCGCAATAAAACGCCGCATAAGCGCTTGCACGACCTGCGCGCTTGGGCTACCTCCACCTCCACCACACGTGACCCGAGGCGGGTTGGTAGAGTGGTTATGCAGCGGATTGCAAATCCGTGTACACCGGTTCGATTCCGGTACCCGCCTCCATTTACCCCCTCTCAATATACCTAGATCGCGGCGGGCTTGCGCTGGATTTAATCGGCGGCTCTATGCTAGGCTGAATCAAAGGATAGACCTGAGCCTGAGCGGACCACTCCTTGATCGAAAATGCAAAAGCCCCCGTAGCCGCCCTGACGATGGTGCGTGGCGAAGATTTTTTCCTCAAACGCTGGTTGGCCTATTATCGCCAATTCTTGCCTGACGAGCATATTTATGTGCTCAACCATGGTGGTGACCCCGAAGTTGCCGAGATCGCGCTTGGCGTGAATGTCATCAGCCTGCCCTATGATGAAACCAAGCGGAATGTGAACCAGCGGCGGTGGCAGATCCTGTCGCTATTCACCTCGGGCCTGACCCAATTTTATAACTGGGTTATCTGCAATGATGTCGACGAATTGGTGGTTCTTGACCCCGATCACGGCAGCAATCTGGTCGATTACCTGATGGAGCGCCGCGCGGCAGACCGCGTGCCGCAGGCATTGATCCCGTTTGCAGTGGAAATGGTCCATGTGCCCGAATTCTACAGAAGCAGGGTGGAGACAACATCGGGCATTTGCAAAGAGGGCAAATTCACCTTGCCCGTTGCGCCTATGCCAGACATCCTTGCTCAAAACGAACAAAGACCTTTGAGGCCCGATGGCAAACGCCCCGCATACCGCAACCATTGTCACCATGATGAAGGATGAAGGCCCCTATTTGCTGGAATGGGTGGCATTCCATCGGCTTATCGGGTTCGACAATATTTGCGTCTATTTCAATGATTGCTCGGATGGCACATCCCAGATGCTTGCGCGTCTTGAGGAAATGGGCGAGCTGCGCGCTTTCCCCAATCTGGTGCCAGAGGGAAAGAAACCCCAGCCAAACGCCCTGACCCTCGCCGAGAAAAACCCAGCCATCACCCAAAGCGATTGGGTGCTTGTGATGGATGTCGATGAATTCCTGCATATCAAAACTGGCGATGGTCACCTGCGCGACCTGCTGGCGGCTTTGCCTGAGGGCACGGATGCCCTTGCCCTGACATGGCGGATCATGGGCTCAAACGGGCTTGAGGCATGGAACCCAGGCCTTGTGACCGAGCAGTACACACGCGGTGCGCGCGATGATTTCCGCAAAGGTTGGGGCGTGAAAACCCTGTTCCGGCCCTTTGAGAATATGAAACTCGGCATCCACCGCCCCAGCATCAAGCAGCGTAAAACCTCCCCCCAGCGGGAGGCCGCTTTGCTGGACCAGCTATGGGTCAATGGCTCAGGCCGCCCGCTGACCAAGCGCTTCAAGGCCGAGGCTTGGCGTTCCTCGACGCATACAGTCGGGTATGATCTAGCCGAGGTAAAGCATTTCGCGACCCGCAGTCTTGAGAATTTCCTACTGCGCGATCTCCGAGGGAACGTGAATAATAAGACGGGCAAATATGACCCTGCCTATTTCGCGATCTTTGATCGGAATGAAGACCCCCATGACGGGCTGAAACAGCATTTGCCAGCGCTCAAGGACAAGCGCGATGCCTATCTTGCTGACCCCGTGCTTGCCGAGTTGCAAACCCGTGCAGAGGCGTTTCATCAGGCGCGCTTGGATAGGCTCAAAGCCCGCGCAGATTATGGCGCGCGGCTGCAAGCCCTGCGCACCGCAGGCGCTGTACCTTATGAGGCGCTGTCTCAGGTGCTTTATACCCAATCCCTACCGCCCGAGGCCAAGGCGCAGGTGGCGGGCTTGCAGGCCAAGGGGGTGCCCGACAGCCAGATCGCGCAGATGATCGCGCAATCCCACCTGATCAAACAGATCGAGCGCGCCACGGATGAAGAGGATGCCGCCGAATATGCCGCCATGGGCATTCCCTTGACCTAAAGCATCCAACCTCGGGCGTTTACCCGCAGATAGTGGCTCTATATCGACTCAATTAGCTTTGGATTTGGGCAAGAACGGGATCGGCAGGATGGGGACGCCATCCTCGATCAAGGCTTTGGCTTCTTCAGGCTTGGCCTCGCCGTGAATTTGGCGCTCAGGCGCATCGCCGAGATGGATCTTGCGCGCCTCATCGGCAAATTTGCCCCCCACATAGGTGGAGTTCTTTTCCAGATTTTCGCGCATGTCCTTCAAGGCCTGTTCCGCAGGATGCGACGGCTCGGCCAAGGTTGGCGCGTCCTGACCCGCATCCCCCTTGCGGGACAGATTGGGGGCCATGATCGCTTTGGCGACATCACTATCCCCGCAGATCGCACAGGCAACCAGCCCCTTACCCGCCAACCCCTCAAAGGCCTCGGCGGATTGGAACCAGCTTTCAAAGCTGTGATCTTGGGAGCATTTCAATCTATATCTGATCATGAGAGCCGATACTTATAGTCTTACCCCGCAGATTCAAGCGGCAGATAGATCAGCCCCCCTGTCGAAAGGGTGTCACTTGGTCTTGTGAAAACCCGAAGGGTCAAAATTTTCTAAGAGGCGTTTGAGGCTTTTCTCTCGCACCTTTTTGGCCGCTTTCGCAGGTTTGAACCATTTGCGTTTACGCGTGCCCGCCTCGGGGAAAACATCCTCAAGGGTTTTTACGCGGATCGGGAAAACCGTGACCACACAGGCCAGCGCCGACCCGTCATTGAGCAGTTTGTTATAGGAATAGAGCCCGATGCACAGATCAATGACCCTGCCTTTTACCCCAGCCTCTTCCCATGCCTCAACGGCTGCAGCCTCCGCAGGGGTCTTGCCATTCATCGGCCAGCCCTTGGGCACAATCCAGCGTTCCGTTTCCCGAGAAGAGACCAGCAAGACCTCGACCGCACCCGATTTCTTCACGCGATAGCACAAGGCCGCGCATTGAATACGCGGATCGCGCTTTGCAGCGCTGCCCAGTTTTAATGGGGCCTGATGGGTCAATAAACTGCTCATTTGAGCCTATAATCGCATGATTTGGTGTGAATGTGCAAATCTCCCACCAGATTATGCGATTCTAGGTAGCGAGACTATCAATATCACGCCGCTTGACCGCACCTTGCCGCGACATAGGTTAAAAAGTGATCGGAGACCGCCCAATGCCCCATCTTTTTCGCATATCCATTGCCTCTTTTTTGTTCAGCCTCGTGCCGATCATGGGTTTTGCAGCGGATGATTTCCGCTTTGCCTCTATTGATGGCGGGGAATATGCGCTCTCGCATTGGCGGGGGCAGCCTGTTTTGGTGGTAAACACGGCGTCGCTATGCGCCTTCACCCCGCAATATGACGAATTACAGGCCCTGCATGAGGCTTATGGCCCACGCGGGCTTGTCGTTTTGGCGGTACCCTCGGATGATTTCGCGCAGGAATTGGCCACCGAAGACGATGTTGCGGAATTCTGCGAATTGAATTTCAACCTGACCCTGCCAATGACCGAAATCACCCGTATCCGCGCGCCTGATGCGCATCCGTTTTTTGCATGGCTTGATCAAAATCACGACTTCCGCCCGCGCTGGAATTTCAACAAGGTTTTGCTGGATGGCGAGGGGCAGGTCATGGATACATGGGGCAGCAGAACCAGCCCGATGAGCGGGCAGATCACCGGCGCAATCGAGGCGATGCTATCGCAGTGACTGCGCGGACCAAACCCCTTTTCCTCGGATCGGAGATTTACCGCAGCTCCAGCTATGGGGCATGGCATCCTTTGCGGGTGCCGCGTGTGTCCACGGTAATGGACCTGTCCCGCGCCATGGGGTGGTTGCCGCGCGAACAGTTCCGCATAAGCCCTCGCGCGAAAGCCAAGGCGCTTTCGATCTGGCACAGCCCTGACTATCTGCGCGCCTTGCAGGATTGTGAGGCAACACAGCAGGCCAGCGAGGAGACGCAAAGGCTTCACGGGCTTGGAACGGTGTCAAACCCGATCTTCCCCGAGATGTTCCGCAGGCCCGCAACAGGGGCTGGCGGCGCGCTTTTGGCAGGCGAGCTGCTGGCCCAAGGCGGGATGATCTACCATCCGGGCGGTGGAACGCATCACGCGCTTCCCGACCGTGCCAACGGGTTTTGCTATCTCAATGATCCCGTGCTTGCGATCCTGTCACTGCGCCGCGCGGGTGCAGCACGGATCGTCTATCTCGATATCGACGCGCATCATTGCGACGGTGTGGAGCATGGATTGGCGGGTGACCCCGATTGCCTTTTGATCTCAATCCACGAAGAAAAGCGGTGGCCCTTTACGGGCAAGCTGGAGGAAGATGGCGGCGGCAATTGCCTGAACCTGCCTGTGCCGCGCGGGTTCAACGACAGCGAAATGGCGATGGTTCTGGATGAATTGATCCTGCCCGCCATCGCGGGATTTGCTCCTGATGCCATCGTATTGCAATGCGGGGCCGATGCCGTCGAGGAAGATCCTCTCTCGCGGCTAACAATGTCCAATAACGCGCATTGGGCCGTCTTGCGCGCCCTGATGGGCTTGGGCTGCCCAAGGCTGCTGGTGCTTGGTGGCGGCGGGTATAACCCGTGGTCGGTCGGCAGGCTCTGGACGGGGATTTGGGCCAATATGAATGGCTTCGACATCCCCGAGCGCCTCCCCCCTGAAGGCGAGGCCGTGCTGCGCGATTTGGTTTGGGAAAAATCGCGCGCAGGCAAAGCCCCGCCCGAGCATTGGTTCACCACCTTACGCGATGCACCCCGCAACGGGCCGATCCGCGACGAGGTCAGAGCGCGCGTGGGTAGTCTGAAAGCCCGTGTCACCGCGCAAAAATCTTAATCCGACAAAAAAAGTCAGGATTGACATTCAAAGCGAGATTCGGCAAAGTTGAGCCCACTCCTGCCAATTCAACACGAGACCTAGTGTAGATGTCATATCCGTCCTCCACCGTTCATCCCGAAGGCACACCCCGCCCCCATTCCCGCCTGCCAATACATGAGGCACACGCCCTGACCGGCGAAGACGGCACCGCGCTGATCACGCTGGATGACAAGACCTATACCCTGCGCATCACGCGGGCTGGCAAGTTGATCCTGACGAAGTGAAAGCGGGTGCAGGGCAGCTTGGGCCTGCTACGTCAAACGTCCGTAAAACGTCATCCGCGCATTGGGTGACAGCTCCACCCCAGCCTCGGAATTATAGGCCAGAACCGCCAAAATCCGAGTAGTATCGCTTTCATTGGGCGAGACACGGTGGATGGAATTGCGCCCCCGAAACAACACCAAATCCCCCGGCTCCATTTGAAGGACTTGCGGCGCAACCTTGCCATCAAGCAACGCCGCAACGCCCTCATAATTCATCTCGCCCGCATCGGCATCCCGCAGATCCTTGATATACTCGAAACGGCTTCCCGCTTCGGGCTTCTGGATAAGCAATGTCGTGGCGAAGGAGGAATTGTCGAAATGCCAGCCAAGCTCCTGCCCGCGATTGGCATAATGGATATTGATCGATGAGAGCGGGTCTGCATAAGGATGCACCTCGGATTGGCCCGTTGCGCGGCAAATAAACTGCCGAAAAACCGCGTCATCATAAAGCGCGCGCAAGGGCGAAGTTGCATCCAGAACATCATCGCAGATGCAGCCTTTGGACGAGACAACCTTACGATTGACGGGATGGTCGGGCGCAAAGCTTGTGTCATCAGGTGTGAGATAAACCGAGTGATCCTGCGCACAGAAATAGGCCCGATCTTGGCCTGCCTCGGCCTCGTCCCGCATGATGGCCAACGCGTCAGGGCGGATGAAGCCTTGCAGCACCAAGACCCCGTCACGATCCAGCGCTGTACCGCATGTGGCCCCGAACTCCGCCTGCGTGATCGGGTGACGCTCCATATCCACAATATCTTCCAAAACCATGCAGCCGATCCCAAACCAAGTGACGCCAAAGATGCGCGCGCGCGCGCCCTCATCCGACACCTCACAGCAAAAAGGGCGGCCCCGCAAGGCCGCCCCGTTTCCGATAGTCCTGCTTGCAGGTCTTAATCGATCTTTGGCAGAAGGCTGTCGATGGATGCTTTCGCATCGCCATAGAACATCCGCGTATTCTCTTTGTAGAAAAGCGGGTTCTCGATGCCGGAATACCCCGTGCCCTGACCACGCTTGGATACAAAGACCTGCTTCGCCTTCCAGCATTCCAGAACCGGCATGCCCGCGATGGGGGAATTCGGGTCCTCTTGGGCGGCGGGGTTCACGATGTCATTGGAGCCGATAACAATGGCCACATCCGTCGATGGGAAATCATCATTGATCTCGTCCATTTCCAGCACGATGTCATAAGGCACTTTCGCCTCGGCCAGCAGAACATTCATATGACCAGGCAAACGGCCCGCCACAGGGTGGATCGCAAAGCGGACGTTTTTGCCAGCCGCACGCAGCTTGCGCGTCAATTCCGACACCGATTGCTGCGCCTGTGCGACGGCCATGCCGTAGCCCGGAATGATAACGATGCTATCGGCCTCATTCAAAGCAGCGGCAACGCCATCCACATCAATGGCCACCTGCTCGCCCTCAATCTCTTGCGCGGGGCCAGACGTGGTGCCGAAGCCGCCCAAGATCACGCTGACAAAGGAACGGTTCATCGCCTTACACATGATATAGGACAAGATCGCGCCCGAGGAGCCAACCAAAGCACCAACAACGATCAACAGATCATTGCCAAGCGAGAAGCCGATCGCAGCCGCCGCCCATCCCGAATAGGAATTCAGCATGGACACAACCACAGGCATATCCGCCCCGCCGATCCCCATGATCAGGTGGTAGCCGATGAACAGACCTGCCAAAGCCAACAGGATCAGCGCCCAAGTGCCGCCATTGGCAAGATAGATCACCAACAAAAGGGCAGACAGAGCAGCCGCGCCTGCATTCAGGAAATGACCGCCAGGCAGTTTCTTTGCGCCCGTATCAATCGAGAACGGCAGAAGCGAGGAGTTGCCCGCCAGTTTGGCATAAGCAATGACCGAGCCCGTAAAGGTCACAGCACCGATCCAGATACCAAGCACCAGCTCGACCCGCAAAATGCCGATCTCGACGCTGCTTTTCTTGGCAATGAGCTGCCCGAAGGCCGAAAGCCCTTCCATCAATCCAGCATGTTGTGCGGCCTGATCAGCGGCATGACCCGCAACAGGGAAGGCCAGCTCGGCCGCGTTGAAGATCGATGTGATCAGCTCAATCTGCATATGGGCGTTGAAGCCCACAAAGACAGCCGCAAGACCGACAAGGCTATGCATGATCGCCACAAGCTCGGGCATCTGGGTCATCTCGACCTTAGTGGCCAATTGATAACCAACGCCTGCGCCCAGTGCGATCAGAACCAGCGATAAAAGCCAAAGCCCCGAACCCGGTCCAACGATTGTGGCAAAGACAGCGATCGCCATGCCAGCGATGCCATACCAGACTGCACGCTTGGCACTTTCTTGGCCCGAGAGCCCGCCCAGTGACAGGATGAACAAGATTGCGGCAACAACATAGGCCGCGATGGTGAATGCGTTTTCCATTTCGCCTGCCCCCTTACGATTTCTGGAACATGGCGAGCATGCGCCGAGTGACAAGGAAGCCGCCGAAGATATTCACGGCCGCCATGAAGATGCCAAGTGCAGCAAGGATCGTAACCAAGGCGCTGGAGGACCCGATCTGGATCAGCGCACCAAGGATAATGATCGAGGAGATCGCATTGGTTACAGCCATCAAAGGGGTGTGCAGCGAATGCGCCACATTCCAGATGACCTGAAACCCGATAAAGACCGACAACACAAAGACGATAAAGTGCTGCATGAAGCTTGCAGGCATGCCGGGGATCAAGCCGACACCCAGCACCAAAGCCGCACCAACAGCCAAAAGGCCAACCTGATTGCGGGTCTGGGTCTTGAAGGCTTCAGTTTCAGCCGCGCGCTTTTCTTCAGCCGTCAGCTCTTTGGCTTTTTCCTTCTTGGGTGCTGCCGCAATCGCGGCCACTTTGGGTGGCGGTGGCGGGAAGGTGATTTCACTGCCAAAGACCGCAGTCGCCCCGCGGATCACATCATCCTCCATATTGTGATTGACCTGACCATCCTTCTCAGGGGTCAAATCCGTCATCATGTGGCGGATATTGTTGGAATAAAGCGTCGAGGATTGCGCGGCCATGCGGCTCGGGAAATCGGTATAGCCAACGATGACCACACCATTGTCCGAGACAACCCGCTCATCCATTTGCGTTAGCTCGCAATTGCCACCACGCTCGGCCGCCAAATCGACAATCACCGAGCCCGGCTTCATCATCTCGACCATGTCCTTGGTCCAGAGCACAGGCGCATCGCGTCCGGGGATCAGGGCCGTGGTGATGACAATGTCGATCTCGGGGGCAAGCTCGCGGAATTTCTCAAGCTGCTTTTCACGGAATTCAGGGCTGGAAGGGGCCGCATAGCCACCAGTCGCTGCACTGTCCTGACTGTCTTCGAAATCAAGGAAGACAAACTCGGCCCCCATCGATTCAATCTGCTCGGCCACTTCGGGACGTACATCAAAGGCATAGGTGATCGCGCCAAGGCTGGTCGCCGTTCCGATCGCAGCAAGCCCTGCAACACCAGCGCCCACGACCAAAACCTTGGCGGGGGGCACTTTACCGGCTGCTGTCACCTGTCCGGTGAAGAAACGGCCGAAATTATTGCCGGCTTCGATCACCGCGCGGTAGCCCGCGATATTGGCCATCGAGGAAAGCGCATCCATTTTCTGCGCGCGGCTGATACGCGGCACCATATCCATCGCGATCACATTCGCGCCCTTGGATTTGGCAAGCTCCATCAGCTCTTCATTCTGACCAGGATAGAAGAAGGAGATCAGAAGCTGGCCTTCCTTGAAGCGCTTGATCTCTGCCTCCAGCGGCGGGCGCACCTTGGCGACCACATCAACCGCTTTCCACAGCGCCGCTGCCGTCTTCACGACCTGCACACCAGCCGCCTTATAGGCCGCATCCGAGAAACCTGCCGCGACACCAGCGCCAGTTTCGACAACGCAGTCATAGCCCAGTTTCTGCAGCTGAGCTGCACTCTCAGGCGTCATCGCTACCCGCGATTCGCCCGGTTCAATCTCTCTAGGAGCGCCAATTTTCACGCGAAATCCCTCTTTATTATCCCTCGGAATGTCCCATACCAAGCTCGAGCGCGCTTCACAACGCGGCTCGCGACAATTTATTGCGTGCACAATGGTATACCGCGCAACTTATGCAATCCTCCTATCCGTCAGCCTTGCTACAGCCGAACTCTGGCAGACGCAAATACACCCTTGTCGCGCCTTTCCAGACCGCTAGGGTTTGGGAAGCACCAAGGGAGGATAGCGGAATGGAGCATCAAGGGCGTCATGCGCTTGTGACAGGCGGCGGCACGGGCATTGGCTTGGCCATCGCAGAAGCTCTCGCCGAGCAAGGGGCCAATGTCACCATCACCGGCCGCGACGAGGCTCGCTTACGCGATATCGCCCAAGGCAATCCCCGCCTCCACCCGCTTGCAATGGATGTCACAGATGAGAGCAATCTGCGCACAGGCATCAAATCGGCCTGTGAGGCGCGCGGCCCCATCGCGATTTGCGTGGCCAATGCAGGGCTGGCCGAGCCCATGGCATGGTCCAAGATCGATATGACCCATTGGCGGCGCATCATGGCCACCAATCTCGACGGTTGCTTCCTCACGATACAAGCCTGCATGGAAAGCTTGGCCCGCGACGATTGGGGACGTGTCATCGCCATCAGCTCCATCGCGGGCGTGCGCGGGCTAAAAGGTGCCGTTGCCTATACGGCCTCGAAACATGCCGTCATTGGCCTGATCCGCGGCCTCTCAGAGGAATATATGGGCCGCAAAATGACCTTCAATGCGCTCTGCCCCGGCTATGTGAATACCCCTATCGTAACCCGCAACGCTGCAGAGATTTCGCAGCGGCAAGGTATCTCGAATGAAGACGCCCGCGCCTATCTGGCGAAAGGCAATCGGCATAGAACCCTACTTGAGGTGGATGAGATTGCAGCCAGCGCGCTCTGGCTCTGCTCGGATGCCGCGCGCTCGGTGAATGGTCAAACTATCCAGATCGCGGGCGGGCAAGTGTCCTGAGGAAACAGATTTCATCTTTCCAAAAATACGAAATCCACGCTCAACACATGCGCAGGGTTTTGATAATGAGCACCCAGCAGGGGCTTTGCCCCCGCGCCCCCAAAGTATTTGGAAAGCAAAGAGTATCATGAGTGATTTTGCAGCCACCCGCGAGATGTTCCATCTGCCTGATGGGATGATCTATCTTGATGGCAATTCGCTTGGTCCCTTGCCCAAAGCCGCCACCGAGCGGGTGGGCGCGTCAATGAACGCTGAATGGGGGGAAATGCTGATTACGGGTTGGAACAAGGCGGGTTGGATGGATTTGCCCCAACAGCTCGGCGATCGCATTGCCCGCCTGATCGGCGCCGAGGCTGGATCGGTTGTTGTGGGCGATACGCTGTCGCTCAGGGTCTATCAGGCTTTGGGCGCAGCTTTGGCGATGACGCCGCGCCGAATTGTGTTGTCGGATCGGGGGAATTTTCCATCCGATCTCTATATGGCGCAAGGATTATTGCAGAGCTTGGGCGGGGATTACGCGCTTCGTGTGGTGGAACCCGAAGAGGTTGAGAGCGCGCTTAGTGACGATGTGGCCGTCTTGATGCTCACGGAGGTGGATTACCGCACGGGCCGCAAACATGACATGGCACGGCTTACACGATTGGCGCAGGAGCGTGGCATCGTCACAATTTGGGATTTGGCGCATTCCGCAGGGGCCATCGAGGTTGATCTGGCAGGTGCTGGTGCCGATTTCGCTGTGGGGTGCAGTTATAAATATCTCAATGGCGGGCCAGGTGCGCCAGCTTTCATCTATGTAGCCCCCCGCCATAGTGACACGGCTCATACTGTCTTGAACGGCTGGTTGGGCCATGAAGCGCCTTTCGCCTTTGACCCAGACTATCGCCCCGGGGGCGGCATTGCGCGGATGCGGATCGGAACGCCCGCGATTTTGCAAATGCGTGCTTTGGAAGCGGCGCTTGATATCTGGGATAGGGTCGAGATGGCCGATATCCGTGCCGCATCCATCGCATTGACCGAACGTTTCATCGCAGGGGTTGAAGCGGCCTGTCCTGATCTTGTGCTGGCCTCACCCCGTGATCCCGACCTGCGCGGCAGTCAGGTCTCGTTTCGGTTCGAGCATGGCTATGCCGCGATGCAAGCGCTGATTGCGCGCGGGGTTGTTGGTGATTTTCGCGCGCCAGATACAATGCGTTTTGGCTTCACGCCCCTGTTCATCGGGGATGCAGAGGTTGATGCCGCCGTCCGCCATATCGGTGATATCATGCAAAACCGTCTGTGGGATCGCCCTGAATTTCACGCAAGGCAGGCGGTCACCTGACCCTGTTCTGGGCCCTGTTTAAGGCGCCGAATGGCCAGTTTCCCAGCTTTATAGCCCGATCAGCATGCCAATGCATGCCGCCAAGTTACGGTTTTATATAGCATTTTTGGTTTACTTGCTGAATTTTCAGGGTATCTCATGAGGCAGGAAAGATTTGGAAAAACAAAATTATGCCGCCGATTGAAGACCATCCGTTAAGGTATGCGCTGGCCAATGAGCTTCACGCGCGCCCGTTTCCTTCGCTCAAAGGTCTGGGGCAGGCCCTTTTTGTGGCCTTCAAACAGCCAAAGGATGCCGCCCAGCGCGACCGTGATCTCGACCGCGCGCATTTGCTGCAATTGCTGGATCGCTTCGGAGCGCAGCATCCGCAACCCGATGCCACGCATTATTTCGGCAATTTGGGGAAATTCAGCCTGAAATGGGAAATGCATACCGAGTTCGTGTCCTACACGGCCTTTATGGAAAACGGGACGCAGCGCGATTTTGACCCCGCCAATTGGGATATTTTCCCTGAAGACTGGCTGGAAGCCGCACCCGGTCAGCGCATCACCTCGGCCCATATTAAAATCACGGCTGCACCGAAAAAAAGCGCCGATATCGAAGAGATGTTGTCGGAATGGTTTGTGCCCGAAAGCCTTGCGGTCAGCCATGTGCTGGATGACACGGCGATACTGGCAGGTGATTTCAGGATTGATAGCGCAGGACATATGCGCTTTGCGCTGTTCACCCATAGCGATACGGGCGAGCGCCGCAAGGGCCGCATTGTCCAACGCATTTGCGAGATCGAGACCTATAAGGCCATGTCCATGTTGGGCTTGCCACGCGCGCGCGAAATCGGGCGGCGTATGGGTGAGATTGACGAGGATCTCACGCAATTGGTCAGCGATATGACGGGTGATCTGTCCAAGCCTGATGAAACCCTCAGCCAGCTTTTATCCATCGCGGCCGAGCTGGAAAAAATCCAGACCGAAACCGCCTTTCGGTTTGGCGCAACGGGCGCCTATGAGGCCTTGGTAAACCAGCGGATCGAAGTGCTGCGCGAGCAGCGTTTTCTGGGGCGGCAAACCTTTGGCGAATTCATGATGCGCCGCTTTGACCCCGCGATGCGAACGATCAAATCCACCGAGCGGCGGTTGCAGCAAATGACCGAACGCGCCATTCGCGCGGGCGATCTGCTCAGAACACGGGTTGATGTGGACCGCTCGGCCCAGAACCAGCAATTGCTGGAAAGCATGGATGAACGCGCAGCCCTGCAATTGCGATTGCAAAAGACGGTTGAGGGCCTCTCGGTCGTGGCGATCAGCTATTACGCGGTCAACCTTGTGGTTTATATCCTTGCGCCCATGGCCGAGGCGGCGGGCCTGTCCAAGACGCTGGTCACGGGCATGGCTGTCATCCCTGTTGTGCTATTGGTCTGGCTGATCGTGCGGCGTATTCGCAAAGGTATGGAGTAGCAAGGACAGGCCTTGCGGCGCTGTCTTAGGCCCACTAGGTTTCCGTCATGAGCACGACCACGCCTCCACTTATCGATCCCTTTGCGCGCGCGATTTCCTATCTGCGTGTCTCGGTCACTGACCGCTGCGATTTCCGCTGTGTGTATTGCATGTCCGAGAACATGACCTTCCTGCCCAAGAAGGAGCTTCTGACGCTGGAGGAGCTGGACCGCATGTGTTCCACCTTCATCAATATGGGCGTCAAAAAGCTGCGTATCACGGGGGGTGAGCCTTTGGTCCGCCGCGATATCATGACCTTCTTCGAGGCCATGGGCGAGCATGTGAAATCAGGCGCTTTGGAGGAGTTGACGCTGACCACCAATGGCAGCCAGCTTGGCCGCTTTGCCGAGCAGCTTTACGCGGCGGGTGTGCGGCGGGTGAATGTCTCGCTTGATACATTGGACGACACGAAATTCGCCGAGATCACCCGATGGGGGCGGCTGCCCCAAGTGCTGGAGGGGATCAAGGCTGCCAAGGCTGCTGGCCTCAAGATCAAGATCAATGCGGTTGCCCTGAAAGGGTTCAACGAAGACGAGCTGTTCACCCTGCAAGAGTGGTGCGCGCGCGAAGAGATGGACCTGACCTTCATCGAAGTGATGCCAATGGGGGATTTGGGCAATGAGGACCGTCTTGATCAATATTGGTCACTCAATGATCTGCGCGCAAGACTGGCCGAGAAATTCACCCTGATTGATCTGGCCGAACGCACGGGCGGGCCTGCGCGCTATGTACAGCTTCAAGAAAGCGGGCAAAAAATCGGCTTTATCACGCCGCTGTCGCATAACTTCTGCGAAAGCTGCAATCGTGTGCGCCTGACCTGCACGGGCGAGCTGTATATGTGTTTGGGACAAGAGGATATGGCCGACCTGCGCGCGCCATTGCGGGCCTCAAGCGACAATGCAGTGCTTGAGACCGCGATCCGTGATGCGATCACCCGCAAGCCCAAAGGCCATGATTTCGACTATTCCCGCCAGACGGTGGATGGCCAGGTATCACGGCATATGAGCCATACGGGCGGCTAACACCCTATTCAGGTTTACGCGCGACCAAATCAATCAGGGCCGAGCGTCCGGAATGGCCACGGCCTTCTTGCACCTCGCGCTCATAAGCGGCCAAGCGTTCGATCTTCCATCCATCAAAAGCCTGCGCAAGCATCTGGGGCGTATACATATTGGCCGCCGAGGGTGGGCCGCCTGTGCCAAGCTCAATCTGCTCAGGCGTATAGCCATGCATAACAATCCGTCCCCCCGGACGAACGGCCTGTTTCAGCGTCTCGAATTGACGGGCGCGGCCCTCAGGGCCCACGAATTGAATAAAGATCGCCACAACCATATCGAATTGGCGCGACCAGTCCCATGCCTCCCAATCCGAGACATGGGCGTTAAGCGACACCCCAAGCTCAGCGGCCAGCCCATTGGCGCGGGCGACAGCGGTGGATGAAAGATCAAAGCTGGTGACATCAAGCCCCTGACCCGCGATCCAGACACTGTTGCGCCCTTCGCCATCGGCCACGCAAAGCGCGCTTTCGGCGCCTTGCGTCAGCCACGGGTTTTCAGCAAGGAATGCGGCTGGCGCGCGCCCGAACAGGAACCCATCCTCGGCGGCGTAACGATCTTCCCACATCTTAATTTCCTTTACGCAGCTGGCAGGCGTTTCTCGACGATCTCGGCCCACCAAGAACAGCCCGCAGGGATCGCTTCATCATTGAAGTTATACTTGGGGTGATGGACCATCGCCGTGTCGCCATTGCCCACAAGGATATAAGCGCCCGGACGCGCATTGGCCAAGAAGGCGAAATCTTCGCCGCCCATCACCAATGGCGCATCTTCGCAACTGCCTGAGACCGATCTGGCAATCTCGGCTGCGAATTCTGTTTGGGCGTCGGCATTGACCATCACAGGATAGCCGCGGCGGTAATCCACCTCGGCCTTGCCGCCCATCATCGCGGCTGTGCCTTCGGCAATCTCCTTGAGGCGCTTTTCAGCCATGTCCTGCACATCCGCATCCATGGTGCGCACGGTGCCTTTGAGATGCACAGTCTCGGGGATCACGTTATGCGCCATGGAGCCCGTGGCAAAGCCTGTGACCGAAACGACAAGCTGCTTCACAGGGTCCAGATTGCGGCTGGCGATGGACTGAAGCGCAATCACGATATGGGAGGCCACGACCGTGGTATCGATCGTCTCTTGCGGCTTGGCGGCATGGCCACCCAGACCCGTCACATAGATATCGAATTGATCGGCGGCTGCGAAAAACGGGCCTGAGCGGATCGCGAATTGTCCTGTCGGCAATCCGGGCCAATTATGCATCCCGTAGACCTCGTCGATCTTGAAGGTCTCCATCATGCCGTCTTCGACCATCTCGCGACCGCCGCCGCCGCCCTCTTCGGCGGGCTGGAAGATCACGGCGACCCTGCCATCAAAATTGCGCGTCTCGGCCAGATATTTCGCAGCCCCCAGCAGCATGGCGGTATGGCCGTCATGGCCGCAGGCATGCATCGCGCCATCGGTTTTAGAGGCATAGTCCAACCCCGTTTCCTCATGGATCGGCAGCGCATCCATATCGGCGCGCAGACCGATGGTTTTGCCCGATTTATTGGTCTTGCCATTGATGATGGCCACAACGCCTGTCCGCCCGATCCCTGTCACGATCTCGTCACAGCCAAAGGCTTTGAGCTTGTCTGCCACAATGGCCGAGGTGCGATGGGTCTCGAATAGGATTTCGGGGTTTTCATGCAAATCGCGGCGCCATTCGGTGATCTCGGGCAGCAATTCGGCAAAGCGGTTCTTGACGGGCATGGGGGTCTCTCCTGTCGGTGGGAAGGGTCAGGCCGATGGCATCCGGCGTTCCACCAATTCGGCGAAAAAGCTGGACCCATAGGGGATGATATCATCATTGAAGTTGTATTTCGGGTGGTGGCACATGGCGCTATCCCCATTGCCAATAAAGAGATACGCGCCGGGACGCTCTTGCAACATATATGAGAAATCCTCGGATGGCATGATCGGCAGGGAATTGCCATCGACATGCTGCATGACCGCGCGGGCGGCATCGACGGCACGCTCAACGCCTTCGGGTGTGTTGACTGTCACGGGATAGCCCGGCATCCAGATCACCTCGGCCTGCGCACCAAAGGCGCTGGCCGTATCCTCGGCCACGCGGCGCACGCGCGCCTCGGCCACGGCGCGATCCCCCTCGTCAAGGCAGCGCACAGTGCCTTCCATCACAGCCGTGTGCGCAATGACATTCGAGGCCCCTGAATCAGTGCTGAAGGTGCCAACCGTCAGCACGACCGAGCGGAGCGGGTCGATATTGCGCGACACGATGGAATGGAGGCTGACCACAATTTGTGCAGCAACAAGCGTGGTATCAACTGTGCGATGCGGCTCAGCGGCATGGCCGCCCACACCCGTCACCTTGATTTCGAACTCATCCGAGGACGCAAGAAGCGGGCCGGGGCAAGTCACCATGGTGCCAACCGGAATTCCCGGTTCGTTATGCAGCCCATAGACCTCCTGCACGCCGAAACGGTCCATCAAGCCGTCATCTATCATTGCCTTGGCCCCTGCCCCGCCTTCTTCGGCAGGTTGGAAAATCAGCACAACCGAGCCATCGAAATTGCGGGTCTCGGCCATGTATTTGGCAGCGCCCAACAACATCGAGGTATGCCCGTCATGGCCACAGGCATGCATGGAGCCTTCGACCTGTGAGGCATATTCAAGGCCTGTTTCCTCATGAATGGGCAGCGCATCCATATCCGCGCGCAGGCCAACCACGCGGCCAGACCCTTTGGATTTGCCATGGATCACGCCCACCACACCCGTGCGCCCGATACCTTCCACAACCTCGTCACAGCCAAAGGCGCGCAGCTTTTCGGCCACGAAAGCGGCCGTTTTATGGACCTCATACATCAGCTCAGGGTTGCGGTGCAGATGCTGGCGCCACTCGGTTATCTCGGAGGCCATTTCGGCGAGGCGGTTTTTGACGGGCATCTTGTGTCACTGCTCCTTCAGGCGAGTGTGTCCAGTAATCGGTCCATGAATTGCTGACCAAGCGCGAATTGCTCAAGGCTGAGATATTCGTTGGGTTGATGGGCTTGGGCAATATTTCCAGGACCACAGATAATAGAAGAATAGCCCGCTGCCTGAAATTGACCCGCCTCTGTCCCGTAACTGACTACATTTCGAGCATTCAGACCTGTGAGCTTGCGCACGAGACCTTCGGCCTCACCATCTTCTTCGGCCACCAATCCGGGCACTTCCCAGCGTTCATCCACGACAATCTCGGCCTCGGGGCGGATGGCCTTCATACCCGCCTCGATGCGCGCAATCTCGGCGCGAATTTTGACGCGCCACTCTTCCAGCGACTCGTTCGGGATGCAGCGTGCGGATAGGACGAATTGGCAATCCTTGGCGGTGATATTATGCGCTGTGCCGCCTTCAATCATCCCGACATGCAGTGTGGTCCAAGGCGGCTCATAGCCATTTTCAGGATCAGCCTTCGCCTGATTTTCATCATTCATGCGATTGGCCCAATCAATCAGCTTGGCCCCCTCCATGATCGCAGAGACGCCCGTGTGTTGCAGTGAGGAATGCACCTCGAAACCCTTGAAATGCAGATCAAACCCAAGGCCACCCTTATGGCCTGTCACAATCCCCATTTCCGTCGGCTCGCCAATAATGGCGAGGCTCGCGCGGGGAATGCGGCCCTGCATATGTTCGATCATCGGTGGCGCGCCTGTGCAGCCGATTTCCTCGTCGCGCGACAGGCATAGCTGAATGGGTCGCGACACGCCGCGTGATTTCGCCTCCACAGCGGCCCAGATCGCAAAGGCATCAAACCCCTTCATATCGCATGTGCCACGCCCGTAAAGCTTGCCGTCTTTTTCCGTGACGGCGAAAGGGTCCGTGACCCAAGCCTGCCCATCCACGGGCACAACATCGGTATGCCCCGACAGGATAACGCCCCCGTCAATCTCGGGTCCAATATGGGCATAAAGGCTCGCCTTATTACCTTCGAGGTTATAGTCGCGCTGGCAATGGATGCCATGCGTGCCAAGATACTCCTCAACCCAATCGATCAAAGGCAGGTTGCTGTCGCGGCTGACGGTGGGGAAAGATACAAGTTTTTCAAGCAGTTCCCGCGCGGATAGAACGGTGGCCATGGGCGTCTCCGATGATGCGTTACGCTGACCCTGTGCCTGAATTGATCAACCGTCAAGTATATGCGCGTAGAATTTGAGCATTTGATCAAAATCAGAACAGGCTGCGATGCATTCTGTCTTGCGGGATCGAATTTCCGTGATAGCGTGAAGGGCATAATGATCCGCATCTGACCGAGATGACGGACATGCAACAGGGTAAGGAGCGTCGTTTGATGCTTGATCGAGGCACCGCCTCAGTCCTTGATGTCAAGGGCCTGAACACCGTTTTCAAAACGCGACGTGGAGAAGTCCACGCGGTCAATGATGTGAGCTTCCACCTCAAACCAGGGGAGCTTTTGGGGGTGGTGGGCGAATCTGGTTCGGGCAAATCCGTGACCATGATGTCGCTGATCAAGCTGCTCCCAACACCACCTGCAGAAATCCGGAATGGTGAGGTAATCTTTGAAGGCAAAGACCTTCTGACCGCCACGGATGACGAATTGCGCGCCATTCGCGGCGCGAGGATCGGCTTTGTGTTCCAAGACCCGATGACCTCACTCAACCCTGTGTTCAATGTGGGCTTTCAGGTGATGGAGCCGCTGCGCAAACATATGGGCATGAACAAGGCCGCCGCCCGCATTCGCGCGATTGAGCTGCTGGAATTGGTCGGCATTCCCGATGCGGATCGCAGGCTGGCGGATTACCCGCATCAATTCTCGGGCGGTATGCGCCAACGCGTGATGATCGCGATTGCCTTGGCCTGCGACCCCAAAGTCCTGATCGCGGATGAGCCGACAACGGCGCTGGATGTGACGATTCAGGCGCAAATTCTGGAACTGGTGAAAGACCTGCGTCAAAAGCTGGGTATGGCGATTGTCTGGATCACCCATGATCTGGGCGTGATCGCGGGCATCGCGGATCGCGTCATGGTGATGTATGGCGGGCAGGTCGTTGAACAGGGCCCTGTGAAAGAGCTGTTTGCCAACCCGCAACATCCCTACACCAGAATGCTGCTTGAGACCGTGCCAAGTGTGAGCGGGGACCGCGCTGATCGCCTGCAGGTGATCCAAGGCCAACCGCCAATCCTGAGTGCTGCCCCCTCTAGCTGCCCGTTCCGTGACCGCTGCCCGAACGCCTTTGATCGCTGCGCCACCGAAAACCCAAAACGCATCGATGTCGGCCCTGAACATGACGCGGCCTGTTTCTGGGATGCCGCAAAGGGGGCGCCGCGCAATGTTTGATTTCACCGATGCCAAAAAGCTGGTCGAGGTCAAAGACCTCAAGATGTATTTCCCGATCCACACGGGCATCTTCCGCAAGCATACGGGCGATGTGAAAGCCGTGGATGGGGTGAGCTTCGATATTTATGAGGGCGAAACCCTCGGGTTGGTGGGCGAATCTGGGTGTGGCAAATCCACCTGCGGGCGCGCTGTGTTGCGCCTCTATGAGCCGACCGATGGCTCGATCATGGTGGATGGCGTGCAAATCGCGAATGCGCCTTTTGATGATCTGCGCAAGATGCGCCCCACCATGCAGATGGTGTTCCAAGACCCGCAGGCCAGCCTCAATCCGCGCATGACATTGGCGGGCATTATTGGCGAGCCGCTGATGGAGCATACCAAGCTCTCGGCAGATGAACGTCTTGAGCGGATTTACGAATTGATGGATGCGGTGGGTCTGAACCGCGATTTCGCCAACCGCTATCCACATGAGTTTTCGGGCGGCCAGCGCCAGCGCATCGGCATTGCCCGCGCCTTGGCGCTGAACCCGAAATTCATTGTCTGTGATGAGCCGATTGCAGCGCTTGATGTCTCGATCCAAGCGCAGGTCGTGAACCTTCTGGAGGATTTGCAGGAACGGCTTGGGCTGACCTATCTGTTTATCAGCCATGATCTTTCGATGGTGCGCCATATCGCGGATCGGGTGGCGGTGATGTATCTTGGCAAGGTCGTGGAACTGGCCCCGCGTGACCCGCTCTATGATGCGCCTTTGCACCCTTATACCGAGGCGCTGTTATCAGCCGTGCCCGAGCCTGATCCCGCCAGCCATGAAACCGCTGAGCGGATTATCCTGCAAGGAGATGTGCCCTCGCCCGCGAACCCGCCAAAGGGGTGCAATTTCTGCACGCGCTGCCCCAAGGTGATGGATATCTGCCGCGAGATCGACCCCGAGTTTCGTCAGGTGCAACCCGGCCGTTTTGTGGCCTGCCACCTGCATAACGACACAAAAATGACTGCTGAACAAACAGCAGCATCAAAGGTGTGAGCATCCAACAAGGAGAGTACCAAATGAAAATGAAGCATCTATTGGCCGGAACGGCAGCAGCGCTTGCGCTGGCACCGCTTGCGGCAATGGCCGATGGCCACATGACCCGCGGGTCATCAGGACATCTCAATATCATCTATTGGCAAGCCCCTTCTACGCTGAACCCCTATCTGTCGGGTGGCACCAAGGAAGTTGAATCGGCCTCGCTGGTTCTGGAGTCGATGGCACGTTTCGACGAGTCCGGCACCATGGTGCCTTGGCTGGCTGCGGATATTCCGACCGTTGAAAATGGCGGCATTGCCGAAGACCTGACCTCCATCACATGGACAATCGCCGAGGGCGTTACATGGTCGGATGGCACCGCTTTGACGCCTGCCGACCTGATCTTCACATGGGAATACTGCACCCATCCTGAAGGCGGTTGTGCGCAGGCCAGCTATTTCGATGGTGTGACCAGTGTGGAAGCCATTGATGACAGCACGGTGCGGGTGAATTTCGAAAACCCCACCCCCTTCCCCTACACAGCCTTTGTCGGCTCCGAGAGCCCGATCATTCAGGCCGCACAATTCGCCGATTGTCTTGGCGCGCGTGCCCCTGAATGCACCGAGGCCAATTTCGGCCCGATCGGCACAGGTCCTTTCGTTGTTTCCGAGTTCCGTCCAAATGACGTGATCGAACTGGTTGCAAACGATAATTTCCGTTTCCCTGATCGTCCCTATTTCGCCTCTGTGACCTTCAAAGGTGGCGGCGATGCAGCAGCGGCGGCCCGTTCGGTTCTTGAAACCGGCGAGTTCGACTATGCGTGGAACCTCCAGATCGACCCGACCATTCTCTCCGAGATGGAAGCAGCAGGCCTTGGCACTGTTGTGACCGCCTTCGGCACCTCGGTCGAGCGTTTGCATCTCAACCAGACCAACCCTGATGCCGCATTGGGCGATCTTCGCGCAACAGCGGAAGGTGGGCCACACCCCTTCCTGACCGACCCGATCATCGGACAAGCCATGTCGATGGCCATCGACCGCGCGCTTCTGGTTGAGATCGGTTATGGTGCTGGTGGTCAGCCAACCTGTAACGTGCTTCCAGCGCCTGCGCTCTATGCCTCAAGCGCGAATGACGCATGCCTCGTACAAGACATCGCAGCCGCCAATGCCCTGCTTGATGAAGCGGGCTATATGGACACCGATGGCGATGGCATCCGTGAAGCAAATGGCACACCGTTGAGCGTTCTCTACCAGACCTCGACCAATGCCGTCCGTCAGGACACCCAAGCGCTGGTAAAACAGTGGTGGTCCGAAATCGGTATCGACACCGAACTGCGCAACATTGATGCATCTGTCTTCTTCGGTGGTGATCCTGCTTCGCCAGACACCTTCCAGAAGTTCTTTGCAGATGTCGAAATGTACACCAACAACTTCGCTGGTGTTGACCCACAGGCCTATATGGCGAACTGGGCCTGCTCGGAATGGCCGAGCCCTGAAAGCCAGTGGCAGGGATCGAACATGCAGCGTTTCTGCGACCCTGCATATGATGCCCTGATCGCCGAGATGGCCGGCACTGCCGATCTCGAAGAGCGTGGCCGTCTGGCGCGTGCGATGAACGACATGCTCGTTCAGTCCTACTCGATCATCCCACTGATCCACCGTGGTGGTGTTTCCGCCCATGCCAATACTCTGGCAGGCATCCGCATGTCCGATTGGGACAGCGAGCTGTGGAACATCATGGATTGGCATCGCACCGAGTAATCGCGCGACCCTGATCTCTGGCGCGCCCCTGTCGCGGGGGCGTGCCGTCTTCCCCCGATTTCCCGAATAGCAAACTGATGAACCGAGGCGCCGCCCCATGCTGACCTTTACAATCCGCCGATTGCTGCTGGCGATACCGACGCTTCTGTTCATCAGTTTCATCATCTTCCTGATCGTAAAACTGTCGCCCTCGGACCCGACCGCAGGTCTGCCCATGACGATCCCGCCCGAGGTCCGCGAACAAATCCGCGAAAGCCTTGGCGTGAATGACCCGCTATTTTTCCAGTATTTCAAATGGCTCAAACTCATGATGTGGGACGAGCCGCTGCATTTGATACAGGGCTGGACAGGGCTTGAGGTTGCCCCAGATGGGCCGCGCATCATCTCCTACCAGACGCGCAGCCCCGTGATGGAGCTGATCATGCAGCGCATGCCCCAGACGCTCTGGGTTGTGGGGACGTCCTATGTGGTTGGCATCCTGATCGCGCTGCCGATCGGCATCATCTCGGCTTATAAGCAATATTCGGTCTTCGATCAGGTCGGCACCTTCATCTCGATGCTTGGCTTTTCGGTTCCCACCTTTTTCACAGGCGTTTTGTTCATCGTGATCTTCGCGGTCCATCTGGGCTGGTTCCCAAGTGTCTATGACACCACCCATGAGGTGACGGATTGGGACAGTTTCATCGTCCAGATCAAACAGATCATCATGCCTGTTATGGTGTTGGGCCTTTATAATGCCAGCCAGATCAGCCGCTTCATGCGCGCCTCGATGCTCGATAACCTCAATCAGGATTATGTGCGCACTGCCCGCGCCAAGGGCCTGACCGAAAAAATCGTGGTTTTGGTCCATGTGTTGCGTAACTCACTGATCCCCGTGATCACGGTGATCGCGCTGAATGTACCATCCGTCTTTGGCGGCGCGATCATCACCGAGCAGGTCTTCAAGGTAAATGGCATTGGCCAATTGCTGATCATCGCCATTCAGGGCGGAGATATTCCCGTGGTTCAAACAGTGAGCTTTATCTTCGCTGTCCTGATCGTTCTCTTCAATCTTCTCGCCGATGTTCTCTACGGCGTTCTTGACCCGAGGATCCGCTATGACTGATACCGCAAAACCCGCAGTCGAGCTGGAAACCTACCGCGCGCCGCGCAACCAGTGGTGGGATGTCTGGGACCAGTTCAAGACCCATAAAGGCGCCTTGATGGGGCTGGCCTTTTTCATCTTCATTCTGCTCTTCGTGTTTCTGGGCCCACTCGTCTGGACCATTGATGCGCAATATATCGATATCCGCGCCCGCAATTCGAGCCCCTCTTGGGCCCATCCTTTGGGCACCGATCAATTGGGCCGTGATACATTCGCGCGGATGATGATGGGCGGGCAGACCTCGATCGCTGTGGGGTTGACTGCGATGTTGCTCTCGCTGCTGCTTGGCACGTTGATCGGCGTTTTGGCGGGCTATTTCCGCAAGCTTGATGGCATCTTGATGCGCACCACCGATCTCTTCCTTGCGCTGCCCTTGCTGCCGCTTCTGCTGGTGATCATCATGCTCTTCCGCGACCAGTTGCGCGCGGCCTTCGGGCCTGAGGGCGGCATCTTCATCCTGATCGTCTTCGTCATCGGGATCACAAGCTGGATGCAAACCGCCCGCGTTGTGCGCGGTGATGTGCTGGCCCTGAAAGAGCGCGAATTCGTGCTGGCCGCCAAAAGCATCGGCACGCCATCCCGCCGAATGATCACCCGCCATGTGCTGCCCAATGTGATGTCGCCGATCATGGTCTCGGCAACGCTTGGTATTGCCAATGCGATCATCACCGAAAGCGCCCTGTCCTTCCTTGGCCTCGGCTTCCCGAGCGATTTTCCAACTTGGGGCCGCTTGCTGTTTGATGCGACCGACTGGCTGCAACAAAACCCCGAACGGGTCATCTGGCCGGGCTTGGCAATCTCGCTGACGGTGTTGTCGGTGAATTATATCGGCGATGGCCTGCGCGACGCCCTCGACCCGCGCATTCGGGGCCGCTGAGACCCGATAAATCCGCCTAAGACCATTCAAACGCCCCGCCGAGCTTTGCCAGCGGGGCGTTTCTTTTCCTCAACATGGCCGCATTCTGCGCCATAATTCGTGCGAAATCCGCCTGAATTCCCTGCCAATTGGTTAACCCAACAGAGGCTTTAAGGAAGGCCCGATCCGAATCGGACGGGCAAAACAGGTGTGAATGATGCGGCATGACAATGTGATACTGGACCTTGATGGTCCACGTGGTGTGCCCTTGCATATCGGCTCGACCATCTTTTTCCTCGCCGTCCTGCTGCTGCCGCTGATCCAGCAGAATGTGGGGCTGGTCGATGCCATGCTTTTCCTGATGCTGATCTTTGCCTCCGTCACCTTTGGCGGGCTGGCCAAGGCATGGGCCGCGCATGTGCAGGCCATTCCCGTTCAGCGCGTCCTGATTTATGGCGCGGGCAGCTATTGCGAACATGAACCCGTACCTGCCGAGGCCGAAGAATTCATCGTGATGATGGGGCCGCTTAGCTATCTGTCGCTTTGGGCTGCGGGAACAATCCTCGCCCCTATTCTGGCCCCCTTTGGCCTCGACCATGCTGTTGCGATGGCCGCCGAGGTGAATCTCTTCCTGCTGCTGATCTCGCTGATGCCCGTGCGCCCCTTGGAAGGCGGCTATCTGTATGAGCTGCTTCTCAACCGCGTCACCGACCGCGACAGCGCACAACGCATCGCAGGCGGGTTTGGCGTTGCCATGGCGCTGCTTTGGGTGCCGATGATGCTGTTTTTATTCTCGCAAACAGGTTTCGCACTTCTGGTCATGCCACCGCTGCATGAGCATCTAATGATGGCCCGTGGCGAAGCACCAAGACGCCCCTATCGACGCGTCTAAGCCACCCGCGCTAGAACAGGCTTCCCTGATCGCTGCCATCCGCTTTGCGGGGCGCCTCCTTTGCTGCCCGTTTGGGTGCTGCCGCGCGCGCCGTGCTTGCCCCTGTGGGCGTGACGGACAAGCTGCCATCGGAAAACTCGATCTCTAGTGCAGGATGGCTTTCCGCGCCCGCCTTGCTGGTCAGCACCTCCTGCCCCGCACGGATCACCGCATATCCACGGTTAAGTGTTTCCCTATAGCCAAGCGTTTGGCGCAACCGCTCCAAAGCCTCCAGCTTGTCACGACGACTGGCCAAGGCACCCTGCGCCACATGCGCAAAGCGCCCCGACTGCTCCTCCAGCCGCTGCCGCATCTGGGCAAGGCGCATCTCGATCCGCTCGGGCGAGAGGCGCTGCTCCAGACTATCCAGCTTGCTGCGCCCCTCCCGCGTGGTGCGGCGCAAAGCCGAAGGCGAGAGCCCCGCCCCTGTCCGCTCCAAGGCGATCCGCTTGACCGAAACCGCACGGTCCAAGGCGGGCCGCAAATTGGCCGAGAACCTGTCCAATGTGATCCGGCGTGCTTGGGTGGCGCTGCGCAGCGCTGGCCCCAGCTTGTCGCCCGCGCGGTCCAGCCGTTGGCGCGGCGTTTCCAGCAGCGCATCGGGCCGTGGCAAGCCGCGCGACAAATCTCCCAAACGTTGTGCCCGCATCTGCAAAGCCGCTTGCGCCGCCCGCCCCATCCGCGCGCCTTGGTCCTGCACCCAATTGAGCATATCCATCCGAACAGGCACCGCCATCTCGGCCGCTGCCGTGGGCGTGGGCGCGCGCCTGTCCGAGGCGAAATCGATCAAGGTCGTGTCGGTCTCATGCCCCACCGCCGAGATTAGCGGGATAGCGCTTTCAGCGGCGGCCCGCACTACGATCTCCTCATTGAAGCCCCAAAGATCCTCCAGACTGCCCCCGCCCCGCGCCACAATGATCAGATCGGGCCGCGGGATAGCACCACCTTGCGGCAATGCATTGAACCCGCGGATACCATTGGCCACTTCCCCTGCGCATTTCTCACCCTGAACAGCCACAGGCCAGATCAGAACCTTGCGCGGAAACCGGTCGCGCAAACGGTGCAGGATATCGCGGATCACCGCCCCTGACGGTGAGGTCACAACCCCAATCACCTCGGGCAGGAAAGGCAGCGCCTGTTTGCGCTCTTCGGCGAAAAGCCCCTCCGCCGCCAAAGCCGTACGGCGCTTTTCCAACATGGCCATCAAGGCCCCCGCGCCCGCAGGTCGGATATCCTCAATCACCATCTGGTAGCGCGACTGCCCTGGGAAAGTCGTCAAACGCCCTGTCGCAATAACCTCCATCCCCTCCTCGGGACGATGCTGCAACCGCGACGCCACGCCTTTCCAAACCACAGAGGCCAGAACCGCGCGGTCATCTTTCAGATCAAGATAAAGATGCCCCGAGGCAGGCCGCGACACCCGCCCGACCTCACCCCGCACCCTGACAAAGGAGAAGGACCCCTCGACCGTGCGCTTCACCGCACCCGAGAGTTCCGAGACGGTAAATTCGGGCGCATTGCCCTCGGGTTCGTCATCAATCAGGTCAGACATCTCTGCGCGGTTCCGCTCAAGCTTGTGTTGCGTGCGCCCTGACCTTAGAACGCGGCGCAGAGAAGGCCAAGGTGGAGCGGCAAAGATGAATATTCTGATCCTCGGTGGTGGCGGACGGGAACATGCGCTCGCATGGGCCGTGCTGCAAAACCCCAAATGTGACAAGCTGATCGTGGCCCCCGGAAATGCCGGTATCGCCCAGATCGCCCAATGCGCCGATCTCGATATTCTCGATCCTGCCGCCGTCACTGATTTCGCCGCTGAAAACGCCATCGATTTCGTGATCGTCGGCCCCGAAGCGCCTCTGGTCGAAGGCATTGTCGATGCCTTGAGCGGTGCCGGCATTCTGGCCTTTGGCCCTTCGAAAGCCGCCGCCGAGCTGGAAGCCTCCAAAGCCTTCACCAAGGAAATCTGCGACGCGGCCAAAGCCCCCACCGCCAACTACGCGCATTTCACCGATGCCGAGGCCGCCCGCGCCTATATCCGCGCCCAAGGCGCGCCGATTGTGGTCAAGGCCGATGGTCTTGCCGCTGGCAAAGGCGTGATCGTGGCCATGGATGAAGACACGGCACTCGCGGCCATAGACGATATGTTCGGCGGCGAATTCGGCGTGGCTGGTGCCGAGGTCGTGATTGAGGAATTCATGGAGGGCGAAGAAGCCTCCTTCTTCGTGCTGACCGATGGAACTGCCGCTTTGGCCATCGGCACCGCACAAGATCACAAACGCGCCTTTGACAATGATGAAGGCCCCAATACGGGCGGCATGGGGGCCTATAGCCCCGCACCCGTCTTGTCAGACGCCATAGCCAAAGCTGCCATGGAAGAAATCGTCCAGCCCACCATCGACGAGATGGCGCGGCGCGGCACACCCTATCGCGGCGTTCTCTATGCAGGGCTGATGATCAAAGACGGCCAAGCCCGTCTTGTCGAATATAATGTCCGCTTCGGCGATCCAGAATGTCAGGTGCTGATGATGCGCCTTGGCGCACAAGCCCTCGATCTGATGCTGGCCTGCGCCGAAAACCGCTTGGCCGAGGCGCAAGTCAATTGGGCCGATGACCATGCCCTGACCATCGTGATGGCCGCCAAAGGCTATCCCGGCTCCTATGAAAAGGGCTCTGTCATCAAAGGGCTTGATACGCTTCCAGAAGATGCCAGCCATATGGTGTTTCATGCCGGCACGCGAAAATCCGATGGTGCGATCCAAGCGGTTGGCGGGCGCGTGCTTAATGTCACGGCGCGCGGTTCAAGCCTTAAAGAGGCGCGCGATCGCGCCTATAAAATGGTGGAAGAAATCGACTGGCCCGAGGGCTTTTGCCGCTCCGATATCGGATGGCGCGCCCTCTAACCAGATAGCCACCGCGCGCGCCTGTCTTTCATCTTTCCAAAAATACGACTGCGCGGGAGGCGGATATCACTGCGCCGCGTCCAGCACGCCGCGCGCGATCTGATCGGCTTCGATGGATTCAAACAGGGCTTTGAAATTCCCCTCTCCGAAACCGTCATCGCCCTTGCGCTCGATAAACTCGAAAAAGATCGGCCCGATCACGGTCTTTGAGAAAATCTGCAACAATATCCGCGTCTCCCCGCCGCCCAACACGCCCTCACCGTCAATCAAGACACCATGTTTGCGCATCCGCTCCAGCGGCTCTTGATGACCGACCACACGGGTTTTGCTTAAATCATAATAGGCATCAGGCGGGGCGGGCATAAACTTGATCCCGTTCTCGGCAATCTGGTCTGTCGCGGCATAGATATTCTGCGCCCCGACCGCGATATGCTGGATACCCTCGCCATTATAGCGTTTGAGATATTCGACAATCTGGCCTTTCTCGCCACGGTCCTCATTGATCGGGATACGGATGCGCCCACAAGGCGAGGTCAGCGCACGGCTCAGCAAGCCCGTGAATTTACCCTCGATATCGAAGAAGCGGATTTCGCGGAAATTGAACAAATCCCCGTAGAAGTCGAACCAGACATCCATATTCCCCTTATGAACATTATGGGTCAGGTGATCGAGATAGTAGAACCCAACCCCCGCAGGATGGGCGTCATGCACCCAGTCAAACTCGGCATTATAGGGTGAGCTGTCCCAATATTGGTCGGTGAAGTAAATCAGGCTTCCCCCGATCCCCTTGATCGCAGACCAATCCATTGTTTTATCCGCGCCCTCATAGGGCTCGGCCCCTTTGGCAACCGCATGTTCAAAAGCATGCTGCGCATCCACGACGCGCCAAGCCATGGACGGGGCGCAGGGCCCGTGCTCTTGCACAAAACGCGCGGCAAAGCTGTCGGGATCGGCATTGATCACATAGGTGATATCACCCTGCTGCCACAGTTCGACCGCTTTGGTCTTATGGGTCGCGGTGTGGATATAGCCCATCTTGGCGAAAAGATCGCGCAGCACCTGCGGGTCGGGATGGGCAAATTCGACAAATTCGAACCCGTCGGTTCCCGCAGGGTTCTCGGCGGTGATCGTGGCGCGCGGCGCGTCATGCGGGAAGGGGCCCATTGTGATATCTCCTCAAGGCTGTGTCGTGTTCAGTGTCAGCCTAACGCAAACCTGTCGCGGCGTTTGCGCGTTCTACTGGCTACAGCCGCAAAATTATGCAATTATCACGCAAATTACTTAATATTTGCGCGAGTTTCCCGCATATGATGGACAAAACCGACAGAAAGCTCATCGCGCTCTTGCAGCAAGATGCCACGCTGACCGCGCAGGATTTGGGCGAGAGGCTCAACCTTTCGGCCAGTCAGGCAGGGCGCAGACGCCAGCGGCTTGAAAGCAGCGGGATCATGCAAGGCGCACATGCCCGCGTGGATCCGACCGCTTTGGGGCTTGATGTGCAGGCCTTCATCCAAGTGCAGATGGCGGGCCATTCCAAAGAAAATGACGAAAGCTTTGCCCGCCTCGTGCGCAACACCCCCGCCATCACCGCCGCCTTCACCCTGACCGGAGAGGCAGATTACCTGCTGCGGGTCTGGTGCGGCGATCTTGCGGGATTGCACAATCTTATCCAAGGGATACTCTTGCCACATCCGGCTGTTGCGCGGGTTCAATCCCAGATCGTGATGGATCAGATGAAACCGGACGCCCCTTTACCGATCTAGCCATCCGAAAGGTCCATGATGGAAGGCATTCTACTTCAGGCAACGATCTATCTTGTGGCGATGGTGATCGCGGTGCCGCTTTCGGTGCGGCTCGGGCTTGGATCGGTACTGGGATATCTCTTGGCGGGTATCCTGATCGGCCCGCTTCTTGGTTTGGTCTCCGAGACGGAAGACCTGCAACATTATGCCGAATTTGGCGTGGTGATGATGCTGTTTCTCATCGGGCTGGAGCTGGAGCCAAGCGCGCTTTGGGATATGCGCAAAAAGCTGATCGGGCTTGGCGGGGCGCAAGTGATCCTCAGCGCTTTGGCGCTGGCAGGCGGGGCGATGTTTCTGGGGCTCAACTGGCAGCAATCCATGGCCGTGGGCCTGATCCTGACGCTCAGTTCCACCGCGATTGTGTTGCAAACGCTCAATGAGAAAAAGCTGATGCAAACCAGCGGCGGGCGATCGGCCTTTTCGGTTCTACTTACCCAAGATATCGCCGTGATCCCGATGCTGGCCCTGATGCCGCTTCTGGCCGTACAAGGCATGGTCAGCTTTGCAGAGGATGGATCGATCCAGCGCGGGATCGAAGAGGATGCCCATCACACAATGTCGCTGGTCGAAGGCCTACCGGGATGGGGCGTGACCTTGGTGACTTTGGCCGCCGTCGCCGCCGTCATTCTGGCAGGCCATTTCCTGTCGCGCCCGCTGTTCCGCTTTGTGCATATGGCGCGCCTGCGCGAGATGTATACCGCCGTTGCTTTGGTCATCGTTGTCGGCATTGCCTTTTTGATGATCCTTGTGGGTCTTTCGCCCGCGCTTGGTGCTTTTGTGGCGGGCGTTGTTTTGGCCAATTCCGAATTCCGCCACGAACTTGAAGCCGATATCGAGCCGTTCAAAGGCCTTTTGCTGGGGCTGTTTTTCATCACCGTGGGGGCGGGGATTAATTTTGGCTATCTCTTTGACAATGTCTTGGCCGTGATCGGGCTGACCCTTGCGGTCATGGCGCTGAAAGGCGCGATCCTGTTTGTCATTGGCTTGGTGTTCAAACTGCGCAAACGCAACCTCTGGCTCTTTACCCTAGGCCTTGCACAGGCAGGGGAGTTTGGCTTCGTTCTGGTCTCCTTTTCCCTACAGCAAAACGTCATAACAGCCCGCTTGGGGGAATTGCTGCTGCTGATTGTGGCCCTGTCCATGCTGCTGACACCGCTTTTCTTCATCCTCTATGAACGCATGGGCAAACGCATGAGTGAGGACAGCGAAGACATGCCCGAGGCCGACGATATCTCAGGCGGCGCGCCTGTGATTATCGCAGGCATTGGCCGATTTGGTCAGGTGGTGAACCGATTGGTACAAGCTGCGGGGTTCAATACGGTCGTGCTCGACAGTGACCTGCGCACCATCCAGCTGATGCGCAGCTTCGGCTTCAAGGCCTTCTTCGGTGATCCTACGCGACCCGAGCTTTTGGCCGCCGCAGGGCTGGAGCATGCCAAGGTGTTGGTCGTGGCCGTTGATGACAAGAAATCCGCGATTGATCTGGTCACCTATGCCCGCCGAACGCGCCCCGATATTGCCATCACCGCCCGCGCGCATGACCGTTTGCATGTCTATGAACTCTATCAAGCGGGCGCCGATCATATCGTGCGCGAGATGTTTGACAGCTCACTTCGTGCAGGGCGCTATGTTCTGGAGGATATGGGCCTGTCGGATTACGAGGCGCATGATATGGAAGTGGCCTTTTATCGCCATGACCGTCAATCGCTTGGTGAACTGGCCCGCCTATGGGAGCCTGGTAAACCGATCTCCGAGAACACTGCCTATATGGAACGCGCCCGCGAGTTGAACAACAATATCGAGAGCGCCTTGGTCAGCCAGCTTGATGAAGCCGAGGAAGACCGCACCGCCTCTGAGAGGCGCCGCGCCCAAGGCGATGCCAGCGCCCTGCACGGGGCAATGACCGGCAAGCGCAAGACCACGTCCTGACACGTTGCGCGCGGGACCTGAGACGGCGCGCAGCGGTGCAAAACGAACGGAGCGTGCCTTAGCCGTCCGAGACGCCGGCCTCAGCAAAGGTCGACATGCCCGAATGGCAGGCAATCGCCCCTTTGAGGATCTGGATCGCAAGCGCCGCCCCGCTGCCCTCGCCAAGGCGCATCCCAAGCGACAGCAAGGGGGGCTTGCCCAAATGCTGCAAAACCGCGCCATGCGCAGCCTCGGCCGAGACATGGCCTGCAACAGCATGATCCAGCGCGCCTGCGGCGGCCTTCTCAAGTGCGGCAGCCGAGGCCGAGCAGATAAAGCCATCAAGAATAACCGGAATGCGCAAGACCCGAGCATGCGCAATCGCGCCCGCCATCGCCACCAATTCCCGCCCACCAAGGCAGCGCAGCGCCTCAAGCGGGTCCGTTAAGGCCGATGGATTGGCCGCAAGACCTTCGGCCACAACCCGCGCTTTCAGGGCCAGCCCCGCATCATCCACGCCTGTGCCGCGCCCTGTCCAATCCTCGGCGCTGCCGCCAAATAGCGCGCAGGCCACAGCCGCCGCAGCGGTCGTGTTGCCAATGCCCATCTCGCCCGTGACCAATAGATCGGCCTCGGCGCTCACCGCTGACCAGCCTGCTCCAAACGCTTCAAAGAACTCTGCCTCGGTCATCGCAGGGCCTTGGGTGAAATCAGCGGTCGGCGTCTCGAGAGACAGCGCATGAACCGTCATCTGCGCGCCTGCCAATTTGGACAATTGGTTGATCGCGGCCCCGCCTGCTTCGAAATTTGCCACCATCTGCACGGTGACTTCGGCAGGAAAGGCGCTGACGCCTTGTGCGGTCACGCCGTGATTGCCTGCAAAAACCAGCACCTGAGGGTGTTTGATCTGCGGGCGATCCGTGCCGCGCCATGTGGCATACCAGATTGCCAGATCCTCAAGCCTGCCCAAAGCACCAGGCGGCTTGGTCAATTGCCCGTTGCGCGCCTCAGCGTCTTTGCGCACGGCCTCATCTGCGCGGGGGGCGCACGACAGCGCATTGCGGATATCATCGAAGCTCTGGGGAGGGTTGGACATTCGGTCACTCGTCGTTCAGAAGATTTACTCAGCAGCAGATGTATCAAACCTGCACCAGCTTGAAAGCGGCAAAGAGGCCTAGGCATGAGCGAAAACGACATCGAAGGCAAACGGGTTCACTGGGATGATGTGATTGCCAGCCTTGGCCTGCTGACCCGCCTCCCCCTGCCCGCGCGCCCGATCAGTGATCGGGGTGGAAAATCGGCTTGGGCCTATCCTTTGGCGGGTCTTGCCGTGGGGCTATGCGGCGCGGTTGCACTGATTTTGGCAAATGCCTTTGGCTTGTCAGCGGGGGTTGCGGCAGCCCTTGGTTTGACCGCCACAATCATGACCAGCGGCGCGATGCATGAAGACGGGCTGGCAGATAGCGCCGATGGCCTCTGGGGCGGCTGGGAAAAGGTGCGGCGCCTCGAGATCATGAAGGACAGCCGGATCGGAACCTATGGGGTTCTGGCGCTGGTACTGTCTGTGCTGGCGCGGTGGTCGCTGCTGGTGGTGGCGATCCAAGCAGGTGCTGGGGCAAGCGCCTTGTTGGCCGCCGCCATGATCAGCCGCGCCCCTATGGTGGCTTTGACGGTCTGGCTGCCCAATGCGCGGGGGGAAGGGCTGTCCCATAGCGTGGGCCGTTCAGACGCCTTGCCCGCAGCCCTTGCAGCCGCTCTTGCCTTTGTCGCGGCCATCACCTTGATCGGCCCCGCCGCTGCCCCCGCCTTGATCATGGCCTTCCTTGCCGCGGCAGGTGTGGGGCTGGTCGCCAAGGCCAAGATCGGCGGGCAAACGGGGGATATTTTGGGCGCAAGCCAGCAATTGGCCGAGATCGCGGCGCTGGCGGTTATTGTGGCGATGCTCGGCTAAACCGAGCCGCGCGCCTCAAGGGCAATTGCCTGTGCGATATGTGCCATCCCCATTGGCATAGGCACATTGCTGGGTCTGGGTATTGCGGGCGACCATGGTGCCCGCCACGGCCCCGCCCAAGGTAGACAAAATGGTCCATTGCGGATTGGCATCCAAAGCCCCCGCCGCCAAATATCCCGCCGCAGCGCCCGTCAGCCCGCCATAGGTCGCGCGGTCATTCGCGGTCAGGCCAGATTGGCACGCAGCAAGGCTCATGGCCCCGATCAAGAAAAACACCGTCCGTGATTTCGACATGCGAGAGGTCCTTTCATCGAAATGGAAACTCCGATGATCAAGACAGGCTTTGCCCCTTCAGGCATCCTTTCAATCAGATCACGACAGGTTTGAGCGGTATCATGCTAAATCCACCCATCCGCCCAACAAAAAACCGCCGCAGACAGGCTGCGGCGGTTTAAATCTTTGGGGCTGCGCTTGCCAATCAGGCAGCAGCGCGGGCCGTCAGGACGTCATCAACACGCTTTTGCGCGCCTGCTTCATCCATGCCTTGAACGGCAGCCAATTCGCGGGTCAGACGCTCAAGCGCTGCTTCATAAAGCTGACGCTCGGAATAGCTCTGCTCACGCTGGTCATCGGCGCGGTGCAGGTCACGCACCACCTCCGCGATGGCGATCAGATCGCCCGAATTGATCTTCTGTTCATATTCCTGCGCACGACGCGACCACATGGCGCGCTTTACGCGTGCCTTGCCTTTGAGCGTATCCAGCGCTTTCGAGACCACATCTGGGTTCGAGAGCGCGCGCATACCCACTTCGGTCGCTTTGGCGGTTGGAACGCGCAGGGTCATCTTGTCCTTTTCAAACGAGACCACGAACAACTCCAGCGTCATGCCGGCGATTTCCTGTTCTTCGATTGAAACGATCTGGCCCACACCATGTGCCGGATAAACGACAAATTCATTTGGGCTGAAGTCCTGCGATTTCCGTGACTTGCTCATCAAGTATTCCTTTTACAACCGGTGCAGCAGCCAATGCTCAGGCGACAAAAATTTCCGGCGGAAAAGTTACCCTTTCCACAACCGGGTTTGTCGATGTTCTGATAGATCGGGCTTACAGGCCCAAATGCATCGCTACAGACAGTATTTACCGAAGCAACATAGCATGATTCCTGACCAATTTAAAGTTTTGGCCATTCAACCAGCGAAATTGCCCTTTTTCTTAAGGCAATTCACGTATCTGTCACATTAATCCGAGCAGCCCAAGAGGCCCGTCCCCAGACAGGTGCGAATCGTTTAACCGCCTTCGCCTGCCGCCTCAGAGAGCAGTTCCATCTTGCCCGTTTTACCGTCCATCTCTTCGGCATCGGGCAATGGATCTTTCTTGGTGATGATCACAGGCCAGGCTTCCGAGTATTTGCGGTTGAACTCGACCCATTTTTCCATATCCGCCTCGGTATCGGGGCGGATCGCATCTGCGGGGCATTCGGGCTCGCAGACACCGCAATCGATGCATTCATCGGGATGGATCACCAACATGTTTTCACCCTCGTAGAAGCAATCCACGGGGCAGACTTCAACGCAGTCTGTATATTTGCAGGCGATGCAGTTCTCGGTCACCACATAGGTCATAGGCACTCACTCTTATTCGCGCGTCCCACAGGGTTTAGAACGCGCTCAGACATCAATCAAGCATGCTGCGGCGGAAAGGATCGGCTTGACGGCGCTCCTTCTTGGTTGGGCGCCCTTTTCCTTCAAAAGCGGGGTTTTGGGGAACGTCCTCCTTCGGGGGTGACATATCCTCATAAAGCGCCTGCGCCTCGGAGGCGGGGCCGCGCCTTTTTGCCAAAGCAATCAGCCTGACAATGCGAATCTGTTTGGCTTGCGGGAAGGTCAGAACATCCCCTGCCCCGATTGGCGTTGCAGGCTTGGACACTTTATTGCCATTCACCCGCACAGACCCCGCCGAGACAAGCTTGGATGACAGGCTCCGCGTCTTGAAGAAGCGGGCCTGCCAGAGCCATTTATCCAGCCGATCTGTTGCGCGGGGTTCTGTCAGGATTTGTCCTTCAGGCCCATAAGCGCCTGTGCAAACGGATTATCGGGATCGATCTTGTCCTTCTTCTCGGGACGGGCCGAGAATTTGCGGGTTTTCTCGACACGCTCGAAGGGCTTGCCGCCCTTGCCACGGGGTTTGCCGCCATCACCACGGCCCTTGCCCGCAGGCTTACCACCTGGCTTGCCCGCTTGCTCACCACCACGACGGTTCGGAGCCCCAGACGGCGCACGACGAGGGGCCCATTTGAAGGTGTAGAACACCTCCATTTCGGGGGCCCCTTCGCCAGCGGGTGCATCCTCGCTGGCAGGATCCGCCGCAGGCGTGTCTGACGCGAGTGCCTCAGCAGGGGCCGCTTCCGCGCTATCCTCAACTGCGGCGTCCGTTCCCTCAGGTGCAGGGCTTGCAGCGTCCACAGCAGCAGGTTTGACCTTGGGCCGTTCACCTTTTTCGGCAGCATAGCCAAGGCCCTGCATCAGATCGGCGAATTGCTCAAGCGTCATGCCTGTGATCGAGAGCATATCTGCATTGCCCTCGAACCCGCCACGCGTGTCTTGGCTGCGCAGCATATCGGCCAGACGTTCCAACATATCGATGCGGATCGCACGCGCGCCAGCCGCGCGGTAGCCCGACATGGTATAATAACCCTTGGCCGAGCCCGTATCATTGGGAATGGTCACCAAACCGGGTGGGGGGCTTTCTGGGAATTCCTCCAGCTTTTCAGCCAAGGACCACAGAACCAAGCGCAGCCTTGTCGGCGCAGGCTTGAGCAGAAGCGGCATGAAGATTGTGAATTGACCGAAACGAACGCCATGTTTGCGCAGCAAGCCGCGCGCGTCCTGATCCAGTTCCTTCACCTCTTTGACGACATCGGCGCGCGGCACGACGCCCAAAGCCTCAACTATGCGGAAGGCAAAACCACGGGCAAGCCCTGTGATCTCTTCATCCTTTTGCATTTTAAGCATCGGCTCGAACAAAGCGGCGATCTTACGGTCGATGAAATGCTGCAGACGGCGCTGGACCTTCTGGATCACCTCGGGGCCTGCTTCGTCATCGACGAAGGCCTCGGCCGTGGGCTTCAACGGCTCGGAGCCTGCCACCAATTTGCCAACAGCCTGATCACCCCACATGAGGCCACCCTGCTCGGTATAGTCAAATTCGGTATCGGGCGCGTTATAGAACCGATCCGCCCTCAGGCTTAACTCGGGCTTGAGCGCAGCAATCGCGGCTTGGCGCAGGGTTTTGGCCTCATCCGGTGTCGCTGACGCATCCTGCCGGAAACGGAACCCCTCCAAACGGCCGACGAACTCGCCCTCGACCATCACTTCACCCATATCATTTACTTCGGCCACAAGGCCCTCCTTCTGCTTCAACCGGCGCAGCAACACTGATGTGCGCCGATCGACAAATCTTTGCGTCAACCGCTCATGAAGCGCATCTGACAGGCGATCTTCTACGGCACGCGTGGCCTCTCGCCAATGGGTTACATCATCTACCCAAGCACTTCGTTGCGCAACAAAGGTCCATGTCCGGATATAGGCCAGTCGTTTCGATAATGTGTCAATATCACCATCGATCCTGTCAATCCGCTTGACCTGCGTCGCCAGCCAATCATCGGGGACACGGCCAAGTTCATGTAAATACTCGAATATTCCAGACAAAAGGCTGGAATGCTCGGCATGGCTGATGCCCCTGAAATCGGGCACGCAGCACACATCCCAGAGCAATTTCACATCCCGCGCATCCCGAATTCGATCAGCAATTTCAGGCCGATCCGAGATTGTCCGCAGCGCCAAAAGATCATCGGCTGCCCGCGCGCGGCTGAGCCATTCATCATTTGTGGGCTCCTCAAGCGAGGAAATCAGCCGTTTGACCGAGCCAAACTCCAGCTTGGAATTGCGCCATTGCAGCTTGCGAACAGGTGTAAACCTGTGGCTGGTGATCGCATCGACCACCCCATCATCCAAAGGGCTGGCCTCGCCCGTCACGCCGAATGTGCCCGCCTGCATATGACGGCCTGCGCGCCCTGCGATCTGGGCCAACTCATTGGGGGCCAACTCACGCATCCGCCGCCCGTCAAATTTCCTCAGCCCCGAAAAAGCGACATGACGGATATCAAGATTAAGCCCCATCCCGATGGCATCTGTCGCCACCAGAAAATCCACATCGCCGTTCTGGTACAGATCGACCTGTGCATTGCGCGTGCGCGGGCTAAGCGCGCCCATCACAACAGCCGCGCCCCCCTTTTGACGGCGGAGCAATTCGGCAATCGCATAGACATTCTCAACCGAGAACCCAACAATTGCCGAGCGCGGGACCATCCGACTGATCTTTTTCGACCCCGTATAGGTCAGCTCCGAGAACCGTTCACGGCGCATGAATTCACAGCGCGGCACCAGATCGGCAATCGCGCTTTTCATCGTATCCGCGCCTAAAAACAGCGTCTCGTGAAGGCCGCGCGCATGCAAAAGCCTGTCGGTGAAAACATGGCCGCGCTCAGGGTCGGCGCAAAGCTGGATTTCATCAATCGCCAGAAAATCCATGCCCGTATCCACAGGCATCGCCTCAACGGTGCAGACCCAATATTTCGCGCGCTCGGGAATGATACGCTCTTCGCCCGTGACCAAAGCCACCACGGATGGCCCGCGCAAAGCGACGATCCGGTCATAGACCTCGCGCGCCAAAAGCCGCAAAGGCAGACCGATCACACCCGTGCGATGCGCCAGCATCCGCTCAATTGCATAATGGGTTTTGCCAGTATTGGTCGGGCCTAGAACAGCCGCAATGCGCCCTTTGGTCATGTTCACACCGCCTTGCCTCTCGCGTCAGAGAGACTGCCCCTCGACCTGCGCCTCGATACGGCGCATGGCCTCTTCTAGGTCGGGACGGTTGGGATGTATAGCATGCGCCGCCTGATAGGCGCTCAATGCCGCGTCGATCTCGCCCAACTCCTCAAGCATGCGCCCCAGCCCTGTCAAAGCGCCGAAATGATCGGGGTTCAGCGCCAGTGTGCGCTGAATATCAGCAATCGAAGGACCATAAAGGCCTGCATGGAAATAAACCGTGGCCCGTGCGTTCCAGCCTGCGGCAAAATCAGGGGCGTGATCGGTCAGCGCGGTCAGATGGTCCAGTGCTGCATCAATATCCCCCGCATCCAAGGCATCCTGCCCACGGCGCAGCAGCAGGTCCATCGCAGGCGAGCCTGACAGGGCCCATCTCTGAAAGATTTCCTCTTCGACAAGTTGCCAATTCGGCAGATCGGGTTCGCGCAATTGCTCCAACAGGCTTTGCAGACGGTCGGGATCGCTTTGCGCCCCTGCCGCAGTTGCGCTTAAAGCGAAAGCTGCCGCGACGAGAGTGTTGAGTATGGGGGCCGAAAACCTCATGATGGAGATAAGTGTAGCATTCCCGCAGAACCGATCCAGCGCAAAGACGCGGACTGCGATCAATTCAAGGAGAGATTTTTCATGAGTACCGTAATTGACGCAGCCGTCACGGCCCTCAGCGCCAAGATTGATGGCGGTTTTGATGGAAGCGCCAAATTCGTGATCGAAGGCGAAGGCGCTGTGATGATCGATGGCGCGGGCGTGCATGCCGCAGAGGAAAGCGATGGCGCTGATGTGACGATGACAGCCTCGGCGGATGTCTTCCAAGATATCCTGTCGGGTGATCTGAACCCGACCTCGGCCTTCATGACGGGCAAGCTGAAAGTGGATGGCGATATGGGTGCTGCGATGCGGCTTGGATCGGCTCTCTCCTGAACAACAGGATTTTCGATGTGACCTTGCGAATGGAAGACGCCACGTTTCTGGACGATATTGCGCAAGGGCCGAAAGGCGGGCGGGCATTCTGGCTGCGCACGCAAGACGGCACGCGCATCCGGATGGGCCTTTGGCCCGACGGCCCCAAAGGCACTATCATCATGTTCCCGGGCCGCACGGAATATATCGAGAAATATGGCCGTATCGCGCAGGAAATGGCCCTGCGCGGCTTTGGCATGGCGGCTATCGACTGGCGCGGACAGGGGCTGGCCGACCGCCCCGCCCATAACCGCGATATGGGCCATGTCACCAGCTTTGATGAATATCGCCAAGACGTGGCCGCCGTCAGGGATGCATTGGAGCAGATCAACCCACCCAAACCGTGGTTTCTGATCGGGCATTCCATGGGCGGGGCCATTGGGTTGCGCGCCCTGCATGACGGGTTTCCTGTGACCTCGGCCGTATTTTCCGCACCGATGTGGGGGATCAGGCTGTCTTTGCCTGCGCAGATCGGGGCGCATCTTTTGGGCTATCTCAGCGCCCCTTTGGGCCTTGATAAAAGCTATGCGCCATCAACGGGTCCTTCCCGCGCGATGGAGTTCGAGGGCAACCCCCTGACCCATGACCGTGAGCAATTCGATTACATGTGGGGCCAGACCCAGCATTATCCTGATCTGGCCTTGGGCGGCCCCTCCATCCGCTGGCTATTATCCGCCTTGTCCGAGGCCAAACTCTTGATGGATATGCCCGCGCCCGCGCAATCTGCCGTGACCTATTTGGGCAGCAAGGAAGGGATCGTACGGGCCGACCGCATCAAAACCCGCATGGCGAATTGGGCAGGCGGGCGTTTGGAGATCATAGAGGGCGGCAAGCACGAAATTCTATTCGAGGCCGCCCAGATGCGCACACCCATGGTGGATGGCATCGCAGATTGGTTTTCACGCCACGCTTAGCGCGCGGTCAAAACCCCGTCTTCCATCACCAAGACACGGTCCATGCGATCGGCCAAAGCGTGATTATGCGTGGCAATCAGTGCCGACATGCCCGTGCTGCGCACCAGCTCCATCAAGACTTCGAACACCTTATCCGATGTGGTCGGGTCCAGATTTCCTGTCGGCTCATCGGCCAAAAGCAGCTTGGGCGCATTGGCCAATGCGCGGCAAAAGGCAACGCGCTGTTGCTCGCCCCCAGACAACGCCGAGGGGCGGTGATCCGAGCGCTCTGACAGCCCCACCTTATCCAGCAACATCGCGGCACGATCTGCCGCCTCACGCGCGGGCACGCCATGGGCCAACTGCGGTAGGGTGATGTTCTCCAAAGCCGAGAATTCAGGCAGCAAATGATGGAATTGATAGACAAAACCGACCGAGCCGCGCCGTGCGCTTGTGCGCACTCGGTCCGAGGCGCCGCTCAGGTTTTCGCCCGCAATCTCGACACTGCCGTGATCGGCGACATCCAAAAGCCCTGCGATATGCAGAAGCGTTGATTTTCCCGCCCCAGAGGGCGCGATCAGGCCTACCACCTCGCCCGAGGCGATCTCGGCGCTGGCCCCACGCAGCACGCGCACCTCATTGGCACGGCCAATATTATAGCCCTTCTCGATCTCTCTCAGGCGCAGCACAGGATCATTCATAGCGCAAAGCCTCCACGGGGTTCATCCGCGCGGCACGGCGCGCGGGAAAGATCGTCACGAGGAAGGACAGGCCGAGCGATAAGGTCACCGCGGATCCGACATCGCCCCATTCCAGCCGCGCAGGCAATGTGGACAAAAAGCGCACCGAAGGGTCCCAGACACCGCCACCCGCAATCCAGTTCACCGCTTGGAAAATCGGGTCGATCCAGATTGCAAAGGCGCAGCCCATGGCCACACCCGCGATGGTGCCAAAGACGCCAACCGAAGCGCCGCAGATGAAAAAGACCCGCAAGACCGAGCCCTCGGACAAACCCATCGTGCGCAAAATACCGATATCGCGGCCCTTGTTCTTGACCAGCATGATCAGCCCCGAAACAATATTGAGCGTGGCGATGATCACGAGGATCGACAGAATGATGAACATCACATTGTCTTCCATTTGCAGAGCCTGCAAAAACGCGCCCGAGCTGTCGCGCCATGTCCAGATCACAGCACCATCCCCTGCGGCCTGAAAGACAGGCAGCATCATCTGATCCACGGCTTCGGGGTCTTGCAACATCACCTCGATCCGGTCGGCGGTTCCGTCACGGTTAAAGTAACTCTGCGCTTCTTCAAAAGGCAGGTAGACCCGCGTGCGGTCGATATCCCATCGTCCGACCTGAAAGATATAAACAACCTCATAGGCCGAGATACGCGGGCTGGTCCCAAACGGGGTGCGCGCACCATCAGGCGAGATCAGGCGGATCATATCCCCCGCATTCACCCCTAATTCACGCGCCACACCCGAACCAATGGCAACGCCTTCATTGAAGCGGCCAAGATCACCGCGCGCCAGTTCAGGCTCGGCGATCAGGGGCACTTCGATCAGATCATCATAGCGGATGCCCACAACCTCCACGCCCGAATTGCGGCTATTGGCCGTGACCATGACCTGCCCCGTCACGGTGGGGGCTGCATGGACAACGCCATCCACAACCGCGACGGCTTCGGCGATTTCCGCGTAATTGGACACGCTGCGATCCAGCTGGCCATTCTCCAACACGGTGGCCGCGCCATAGACGCTCATATGCGGGTTTGCGCCCAGAATGGTGCCCACGAATTCATACCGAAAGCCCGAGCGCACAGCCAGCGTTGCAATCAGCGCCGCCACAGCCAAGGCTACGCCCAGAAAGCTGATCCATGTCATGACGCTGACACCGCCTTCGGCACGCCGTGCGCGCAAATAGCGCCATGCAATCAGAAACTCGAAACCTGCAAATGGTTTTGGGGTCTTATGTCCGGACTGGGCCATCTGGCCTCCTTGGGCTTGCTGCTCGCCCTAGGATTTACCCTTTCGATAGCCGCGCCACAACGTCCCTCGCGTTTTCGTCAGGTGGAAATACCGGATAAATCACATCCTCGATCACACCATCACGCAAAATCAACGTCAAACGCTTGTGCAAAACCTCGCCTGTGGGCTGGAAAACAGGAAGGTTCAGCGCATTCGCAAATACCAGATCAGCATCCGAGAGCAGCGGGTAAGGCAGATGCAAGCGCGACACCGCCTCTTGCTGCCACGCGCTGTCTTGGGTCGAGAGGCCGAACAGATGATCAACGCCAACCGACCTGAGGTCTTGATAGAGGTCGCGAAAGGCGCAGGATTGCGGTGTGCAGCCCTTGGCGCCCGGGATCATATCCCAGCCATCGGGGGTGGGCGTATCGGGGCGGCCCGTTTTGGGATAGGCAAAAACGACCGTCAGCCCCGACAAGCCCGAAAGGTCAACCGCCTGCCCGTCAGTTGCAGGCAGATCAATCGAAGGCAGCGCCATTCCCGCAAGATGGCGGGCCGCGCCGTCATCCTCAGGGGCGGGCAGCGCTGACCAATCCGTTGCCATCTCAGCCGCCCATATGGGGCGCGTAGATCTCGCCCAAGCGCGCGATGGCGGCCTCTGGTGTCATCTCTTCGCTTTCGCCCGTGCGGCGCGAGGTCAGCTCAACCACGCCATTTTTCAAACCGCGTGGGCCAACGGTAATCCGCCAAGGCAGACCAATCAGATCCATCGTCGCAAATTTCGCGCCCGCCCGTTCCGAGCGGTCATCATAAAGCGGCTCAAGCCCCAAAGCGGTGAGCGACTTATAAAGCGCGTCACAGGCACCATCAGCCTCTTCATCGCCCTGTTTGAGGTTCACAATCCCCACATGGAAGGGCGTCACGCCTTCGGGCCAGATGATGCCATTATCATCATGATTGGCCTCAATGATCGCGCCCAACAGGCGGCTGACACCAATGCCATGGCTGCCCATATGAACGGCCACACGGTTGCCTTCGCTATCGGTGACACTTGCGCCCATGGCATCGGAATATTTGGTGCCGAAGTAAAAAATCTGGCCCACTTCAATGCCACGAGCCACGCGCTGGCGGTCTTCGGGGACATCCGCGAAAACGGCTGCGTCATGGGTTTCATCGGTGCGGGCATAGCGCGAGGTGAACTCCTCCAGCACCGCTTGGCATTGATCGACACTGTCATAATCAATCTCGCGATCACCGAATTTCAGATCGGTGATTTCGCTGTCATAAAAGACCTCGCTCTCGCCTGTTTCAGCCAACACAAGAAATTCATGCGTGTCATCGCCGCCAATCGGGCCGCTATCGGCGCGCATCGGGATGGCTTGCAAGCCCATACGCTCGTAGCTGCGCAGATAACTGACCAGATGGCGGTTATAGGCATGCAGCGCGTCTTCCTTGGTGAGGTCGAAATTATAGCCGTCCTTCATCAGGAATTCGCGGCCACGCATCACGCCGAAACGGGGGCGGATCTCGTCGCGGAATTTCCACTGGATGTGATAGAGCGTCAGCGGCAGGTCTTTATAGCTCGAGACATGCGCGCGGAAGATATCGGTGATCTGTTCTTCATTGGTGGGGCCATACAGCATGTCACGGTCATGGCGGTCCCGCACGCGCAGCATCTCGGGGCCATAGGCATCATAGCGTCCGCTTTCGCGCCAGAGGTCAGCCGATTGCAAGGTGGGCATCAGCATCGGGATATGACCCGCGCGAATTTGCTCTTCATGCACGATCTGCTCGATCCGCTTGAGCACTTTATACCCGAGGGGAAGCCATGAATAGATGCCAGCAGAGGCCTGTTTGATCATGCCTGCCCGCAGCATCAAACGGTGGCTTACGATCTGCGCCTCAGAGGGCGTTTCCTTGAGAACAGGCAAGAAGTAACGAGAAAGGCGCATGGGTATTGTCCAATAGATCAGCAAAAGAGGTTGCCGAACGGTCTAAGCGAGGGCGCGGCGACACGCAATGAAGCTTTGAGAAATCGCAAGCAAGCTGCCCAAATTTGTGCTATCCCCACGTTCAAGCCGCGCCACTGAATTTCGATCACAAGCCAAGGCCGTGATGTGAAGAAATTGAAATTGGTGAGTTATGAATTCATTCGTTGTTGATCTGAAAGACCCTGTTGCGGTCGATTTGGCCGCTCTTGATGCGTCCAAACCGGTGCAAGCTGAGGGGCGCGCGCCCTTTTATGTTGAGATCAGCCTATGGCTAAACCCCGATCAAAGAGAGTTGTGGCAGGCCTATGCCTATTGGTCGGTTGCCGTCATGCGCCTACATGGTGGGGAATATCTGGGGCGCTGTGATCTTGAGCGGACCGAAAACGCGCCGGACTCGCATTCCGTTTTCGCCTTTCCAAGCGAAGCGGCCTATGACGCCTATCGCAATGATATCATCACGACAGCATTGGCCGACAAACGCAGCCAATGCGTTATCGACAGCGAATACAGCTTCCCCAAAGACCCCGGCGATCTGCTTTTTTTGGGATGCACCCGCGATGACAGCCCGAAAGCCTAAGACTTTCTTTTGCGGGGATAGACGACATGTGGCTCGCAGCCCATGGCAGCCGCCAATGCATTGAAACGCGCCTCGGCCACCTCGCCAAAAAGGTCGGCTGCATCTTTGGATTTGAGGGTAAGCTGTAGCTTCTGCTTTTTCGGAAACAGTTTGAGACCCGCATGGTTCATCGGCTTTTCCAGCGTCAACATAGCTGCAAAACGCATGGCACGGCCAAGAATTTCGGCCTCCCTGACCTGCGGCGGAGACAGCAGTTCCAAAAGCCGTGGATCGAAATTTGTGCCATCGCGCGAAGATTTGTAACGGTGCAGCAGCGCCAAGCCCAGATAGACCCGTTCAGGGTGGTTCAAGCCGCCGAGATTGGCCCGCGTGGCATTGTCGAAACACACCTCGGCGCGGTAATCGGGATGGGCGCGCCATGACACATCATGCAGCAGGCAGGCCGCGCGGATCAGGCGCTTTTTGCTATGTTTTGCACGCGGGAAAAGAGGCTCCACAAAGTGGAACAACGCCCGCCCAAAACCTGGAATGCGCGAATTCGAAGCCTCGGCATGGCGCGCGGCCTCGATCAGGGGGTCACGATGGCGCAATTGCTCGCCCATCTGCTCATAAAGCAGCCCCTCGCGGATACCATAGCTGGAAATCGCAACCTCGCGCGGGCGGATTGTCCGTACCAATTCCTTGAGAACTTGCGAGGCGAGCGGCACAAGGCGCATCCGCTCGGCGCTTGTGCCCGTGCGGGCGCGCAACTCGTCCATATCGCATTGGTTGATATATTTGATCGTCTCAAGGATGGCCTTGGGCGTCATGATATATTCATGCAGCACCTTCAGGGGATAGCCGCGCCGCTCCATATCCACCCGCGCGATGGCCCGCCATGAGCCACCCACAAGGAACAAACGTTTGGGCTTTTCGGGGAAATGCTGGTGCAAATCAGCCAGACGCGCCTTGATATGGGCCCGCAGCGCCTTCTTCCCGCCCTTGATGCCCATCAGCTTCAAAGGGCCAAGATCAGAGGAGCGGCGCTCGCCGACAACACCGCCGCCCTGCAACTCGGCCAATTCCATGGAGGAGCCGCCGATATCGCAAATCAAACCTTGCGCACCTGGCCAGCCAAGTAAAACACCTTGCGCCGACAAGCGGGCTTCCTCGCCGCCATCCACAACCTTGATATCAAGCCCCGTGGCGTCGGCCACTTCTTGGCGAAACTCGGGCCCGTCCTCGGCATCGCGCACGGCGGCGGTGGCAACCGTCACCAAGGGTGAGACATCCATCGAGCGCGTCAGCGTCGCAAAGCGTTTGAGCGCTTTGAGCGCGCGGATGCGCCCCTCAGGGTTGAGACGCCCCGTCTCGGAAAAGCCCGCGCCAAGGCCACAGAGGATTTTTTCATTGTAGAAATAGGCAGGGCTGCGCGCGGCACCGTCAAACACCACCAAACGCACCGAGTTTGACCCGATATCAATCACACCGACCCTAGAGAGCGCGCGGGCATCTGGCCCATCGAAAAGCGGCACACCGAAAGGACCCCATTCGGGGTGCAATTCATCGGTCAAACCACTGCTGGAGAATCCCTCGACCATCATCGGGTGATCTCACACACCCGCGAGGGGATCGTCAATCTTCACTATGTGTTAACTCGGGCACGTCTTTCGCACCTGCACTGCCGCGGCCAGACAGGGAAGGGTTTTCCATGAAAAACCTGTGGCAGGAAAACGGGTTATCGACATTGGACAGATCAGGCCGCGCAAAACTGCCATCGGCCTGCAGCACCCATGATTGCGCGGTATCGGCAAGATTGGCCGCCATGATCTGACCCACAATCTGCGCCTTCACAGTCGGGTTTTTGCATTCAACCAAGGTCTCGACACGGCGGTTCAGGTTCCGCCCCATCCAATCGGCCGAGCTGATATAGACCCGCGCCTTTTTGGACGGCAGGCCGTGGCCATTGCCAAAACACATGATCCGCGAATGCTCGAGAAACCGCCCAACCACGGATTTCACGCGAATATTCTCGGACAAGCCTTTCACACCGGGCCGCAGGCCGCAGATGCCGCGAATGACCAGATCAATTTTCACGCCCGCTTGGCTTGCCTCATAGAGCGCATCAATAACATCCGGCTCGATCAGGCTGTTCATCTTGGCCCAAACCACCGCAGGTTTGCCCGCTTTGGCATGGGCGGCCTCGGCCTTGAGGCCTTCAAGGATGCGGGCCTTGAGGCTGATGGGCGAGATGCTGAGGTTCTCAAGCCCGTCAGGCTCGGCATATCCGCCGACATAATTGAACACCTTGGTGGCATCGCGCCCAAGCGCATCATCGCAGGTGAACAAGCTGAGATCGGTATAAATCCGCGCCGTGATCTGGTGGTAATTGCCCGTCCCGTAATGGGTATAGGTCACAAGCTTGTCGCCCTCGCGGCGGACAACCACAGACATCTTGGCATGCGTTTTATAATTGATGAAACCATAGATCACATGCGCGCCCGAGCGCTCCAGCTTGCGCGATTGGCGGATATTCGCGGCCTCGTCAAAACGCGCTTTCAACTCGACCAGAGCGGTGACGGATTTGCCATTCTCAGCCGCTTCGCACAGAGCAGCAACAATCGGGCTTTCATTCGAAGTGCGGTAAAGCGTCTGTTTGATCGCGACCACATTGGGGTCACGGGCGGCCTGCGCCAGAAAGCGGATGACCATGTCAAAGGTCTCATAGGGGTGATGCAGCAGCATATCCTTCTGGCGGATCGCGGCGAACATATCGCCCTCATGGTCTTGCACCCGCTCAGGCACACGCGGGGAAAAGGCGGGCCACATCAGATCGGTGCGCTCATCCACAACCAGTTCTTTCAGGCCAACAAGGCCAATCATACCTTTAAACTGAACCACTTCTTCTTCGCGAACTCCGAGCTGATCGATGATTTCGGCGCGCAGGTCCTCGGGCGCACCTTCGGAGATTTGCAAGCGCACCACTTCACCACGACGACGGCGCTTGAGGGCGGTTTCAAACTCGCGCACGAGGTCTTCGGCCTCTTCTTCGACTTCCAGATCGCTGTCGCGCAGCACGCGGAACGAGCAGGAGCCCGTCAATTCATAGCCCGGGAACAACCGCCCGCGATGCAGAAGCAGCAGCTCCTCCATGGGCAGAAACCGCGATGTGCCCTCAGGCGCGGGCAGTTTCACAAAGCGGTCAATCTGGCCCGGAATGGGCAAAAGCGCGCGCAGCACGCGGCCATCGCGTTCGCGGCGCATCTTCAAGGCCAGCGAAAATCCTTCATTCGCAATGAAGGGAAACGGATGGGCAGGATCAATCGCAAGCGGCGAGAGAACGGGAAAGACTTCGGCCAAGAACAACTCTTCGAGATAGGCGCGGTCCTCCTTCTCGAGATCACCGCGCGAGACCACGACAACCCCTTTCTCGGCCATTTCATCCCTGATATCCGCCCATGCCGCTTGTTGGTGCTGCATGAGTTTGCGGGCATTTTCATTGATCAGCTTCAACTGCTCGGCGGGGGTGCGGCCATCATCGGAGGGCGTCACATTGCCCTCGCGCGCCAATTCGCGCAGACCTGCCACGCGAACCGTGTAGAATTCATCCAGATTGCCCGCCGAGATCGAGACAAAGCGCAAGCGCTCCAGCAAGGGCACGCGCGGGTTCTGCGCCTCTTCCAGCACACGCCAGTTGAAGTTGAGCCAGCTCAGCTCGCGGTTGAAAAAACGCTTGGGCCCTTTGGTCTTGTCCTCGGGAAGTTCCACGGGATCAGGATAGGGGGCATTCAGGAAATCGGCAGATATGGTCATGACAGTGCCATTATGGGGTTAAAATGTCAGTCTTATGACAATTATTTATCTTTCATTACCAATTATTTGACGGGCAATGGCAAAACCCGGTGCGCGTTTTTCGGCCAAAGCGCGGGCATCCAACTCGGCGATGAAGCTTTGAGCGGCCGAAAAACTACGCTCGATACGCGGCAAAACGAATCCGATCACCTTGGGCGTAAGCTGGATACCACGATCCCCCGCCAGTTTGACTAAGACCGCCATCAATAATGCATCATCAGGGGCCTCAAGCCGCAAGACGCCCGATTGGCTCATCCGGCTGGCCAAATCTGCAAGCCCGATGCCCCAACGCTGCGGCGCATCGCGCGCGGTCAGCAGTAAGGGGGCCTGCCGCGCGGCCATGGCGTTATGAAGGTGAAAAACCAACTCCTCCGATGCGGCCTGCCCCGCGATCTGGTCGGCATCTTCGATGACCAGCGCAGGTGCTGCGCTCAGGTCTTCAATGCGGGATTCTTCCAGATCACCCGCCCAAACACATTCAGCGCCAACCTGCGCCGCCCAGACAAGCGCCAGATGGGTTTTGCCCGAGCCTTCTGGGCCCGTCAAAACCATTTTTCCAAAGGGCCAATCCCGCCAGCCATCAATGCCCGCCACAGCCGCCGCATTTCCGGGAGAGACGAAAAAATCTTCGCGCCCCATGGCTGCGCGATAGGGTAAATCCAGGCTCAGTTGTTCTGACATGGCTCAGTCGTCTTTCTGCTCGCCCAAACCGCGATAGAGCAAACCCTGCTTGTATTGCGACAGAACAAACCGCACGAGCACGCCGATCATTGCCGCAATCGGAACAGCCACCAGAAGGCCCACAAATCCAAACACCGTGCCAAAGGCCGAGAGCGCGAAGATCAACCAGACAGGGTGCAGACCAACGGAGGAGCCGACCAGCTTGGGCGTCAGCACATTGCCTTCAACCACTTGTCCGACCTGAAAGACCAGTGCGACCGCCACGATCATCCACCAATCACCCCAGAACTGGAACAGGGCCAACCCGACTGACAGCGCGCCGCCCACCAAAGCGCCGACATAGGGAATAAAGGTCAAAAGCCCCGCAATCAGCCCGACAACCAGCCCGAATTGCAGACCGATCACCATCAGCGCAATCGCATAAAAGGTACCAAGGATCAGGCAGACTGTGCCTTGCCCGCGAATAAAACCAGCCAGTGTCTGGTCGATCTCGGTGGCAAGTTTGCGGATCACCTTGCGATGATCGCGCGGCAGCAATTCATCAACGCGGGCGACCATATTGTCCCAATCCAGCAGCATGTAGAAGGCCACGACAGGCACAACGACCAAGAAGACCAGCGCATTCACGACCCCAACGGCCGAGCTTAACACCGTGTTCAACAACTCCGCGCCGCGCGCTTGCAATGTCTCGCCAACCGAGACGAGCGATTGGCGCAAGGTCGAGGATTGATCCATCAGATCGGGGAAACGGTCGATCAGGAAGACCTGCAATTGGCGGAAAATCTCGGGTGCGGCCTGAAACAGATCGGTGGTCTGCGCGATTAGCAAAGGAATAACGACCAGCGCCGCCAGCACGACTATAAACAGCACCACAAGCGAGATGATCGTGGTGGCAAGCACGCGGCTCAGCCCGAATTTCTCAAGGCGATCCGCGACAGGATCAAGGAAATAGGCAATGGCGCCGCCCACAAGAAACGGCAGGATCACATCGCCCAAAAACCAAAGGATAAACAGGAACGCCGCGGCTGCGACGCTCCAATAGATGATCTGTTGCCTCACCGGCAGTGCCATGATCGCTCTCTCCTGAAACCTGCCACATATGTGCGTTGTTCTGCGGCAGGGATCAAGGCGGCTTAGCTTCGCGCGGCGCGGATCAGGCGCAAAATATCTTGCGCCGCATCAGGAATATTGGTTCCCGGCCCGAAAATGGCCTTCACCCCCGCCTTCTTGAGGAAGTCGTAATCCTGCTGCGGGATCACGCCGCCGCAGATCACAAGGATATCGCCCGCGCCCTCGGATTTTAGCGCCTCGATCAGTTTCGGCGCAAGGGTTCTGTGGCCTGCCGCTTGGCTCGAAATACCGATCACATGCACATCGTTGTCGATGGCATCTTGCGCGGCTTCCTCAGGGGTCTGGAACAAGGGGCCCACATCGACATCAAAGCCGATATCGGCAAAGGCGGTGGCGATCACCTTGGCACCGCGATCATGGCCGTCCTGCCCCATTTTCACCACCAGCATACGCGGGCGGCGCCCCTCTTCTTCGGCAAATTGCTCCACATCCTTCTGGATGCGCGCAAAGCCTTCATCGCCTTCATAGGCCGCGCCATAAACACCTGCGAGGGTTTTGACCTCGGCGCGGTGCCGACCGAATTTCTTCTCCATCGCCATGCTGATTTCCCCCACGGTTGCACGTGCGCGCGCGGCCTCGATTGCGGCCTCCAGCAGATTGCCCCCCGCCTCGGCGCGGCGACTGACCTCATCGAGGCTGGCTTGGCAGGCCTGCTCATCGCGGCTTGCACGAATTTGGGCCAACCGCGTAATCTGCGCCTCGCGGACCTTGTCATTATCGACCTGCAAAATATCAATCGGGTCTTCGGTTTCCTTGCGGTATTTATTGACCCCGACGATCACATCCTCGCCACGGTCAATCGCAGCTTGGCGTTTGGCCGCCGATTCCTCGATCCGCAATTTGGGCAGGCCCGAGGCCACGGCCTTGGTCATACCGCCCATCTCCTCGACCTCTTCGATCAAGGCCCAAGCGGCCTCGGCGATATCATGGGTCAGCTTCTCGACGTAATAGGAGCCAGCCAGCGGGTCGACAACATTGGTCACCCCCGTTTCTTCCTGCAAGACAAGCTGGGTATTGCGCGCGATGCGGGCCGAGAATTCGGTGGGAAGCGCAATCGCCTCATCCAGCGCATTGGTATGCAGCGATTGCGTGCCACCCAGAACCGCGCTCATCGCCTCATAGGCGGTGCGGATCACGTTGTTATAGGGGTCTTGCTCTTGCAGGCTGACGCCGCTGGTTTGGCAATGGGTGCGCAGCATTTTCGAGCGCGGATCCTGCGGCTCGAACTCATCCATGATGCGCGACCAAAGCAGGCGCGCGGCGCGCAGCTTGGCGATCTCCATGAAGAAATTCATCCCGATCGCGAAGAAAAAGCTCAGACGCCCCGCGAATTTATCCACATTCATGCCGCGCGCGATGGCCGTGCGCACATATTCGCGCCCATCTGCCAGCGTATAGGCCAGCTCCTGCACAAGGTTCGCGCCCGCCTCCTGCATATGGTAGCCCGAGATCGAGATAGAGTTGAATTTGGGCATCTCGGCGCTGGTGTATTCAATGATATCAGCCACGATCCGCATCGAGGGTTCGGGCGGATAGACATAGGTGTTGCGCACCATAAATTCTTTGAGAATGTCATTCTGGATGGTGCCCGAGAGGACCGATTTATCATGGCCCTGCTCCTGACCTGCGACGATGAAACTGGCAAGGATTGGGATCACCGCACCATTCATCGTCATCGAGACCGAGACCTTATCCAGCGGGATACCATCAAAGAGGATTTTCATATCCTCAACGCTGTCGATGGCCACGCCTGCCTTGCCCACATCGCCCTCCACGCGGGGGTGGTCACTGTCATAGCCGCGATGGGTGGCCAGATCGAACGCAACCGAGACGCCTTGCTGGCCCGCCGCAAGGTTCTTGCGGTAGAAAGCGTTGCTTTCCTCGGCGGTTGAGAAGCCCGCATATTGCCGGATCGTCCAAGGACGGCCCGCATACATCGTGGCTTTGACCCCACGGGTGAAGGGCGCAAAACCGGGCAGGCTGCCCATATGGGGCAGGCCCGCGCTATCGGCCTCGGTATAGAGCGGTTTGACTTCGATCCCTTCCAGCGTCTGCCAGTTCAGATCATCGGGCGAGCCGCCTTTGCGTTCTTTCTCGGCCAGCTTACGCCAAGCGTCTGTGCTCTGCGTCATCGGGGTTTCCTCTTCCTTGTCCTGTGGTGCCCGCGTCTTTTATCTCGCTCGGGTCACCAAAATAGCTTGCCAGCCCGTCTGCGCCAGCGCGCAACCAAGCCAGATCATCGATATAATCCGCGCGCAAATCGCCGCGCTGTTCGGGTGTGAAAGGCGAAAAGCGCCGCGCAGTGGTATCCACCAAACCCTCACCCTCGCCACGGCTTTGCAATGCAAGCGCCAGTTTGGCAGGGGTCGGGGCGGGGTTGTGCCATTGCGGCGAGATATCCAGCGGCAGATCACGCCCCAACATGGCGCGCATCTGTGAACATGGGCTGTTGCCAAGCCCCTCATAGCTCCAGACGATGACGCGCGCTTGGGGGAATGCACGGGCTGCATCGCCAATGATATCGCGCCAGCGACGCGGCTGGTGCACCAGCCGCGCACAAAGCTGCGGTGTCGGCAATGGCCCGCCCTTGGGCAGCGCAAACGCCATGCTGGAGGCCCAGAAACTGTCATAGCTGCGGATGGCCAGCGCAACCACGCGCACACGGTCGGCAAGACTTGCGCGGAACCTTTCCAAACGTTGTGCGGCATAGGGGTAAAGCACCCCTTCCCGCAGGTTTTCACCAACCTTGCCAAGCATGTTTTCCTCGGAGATCAGCAAAGCCGCACAGCCCGCCTGTTCAAGCCGCAAGGTTTCCATCCGGATCAAACCAGTTGAGCGCAAAATCCGTTCCGATTGCCACGGTAAAACCGGATCAGGCTGGCCGATCAGCCCCGCAAATAACCCGTTTCGCGTGCGCCACGGCCCCCAGCAGGCAACCCCGTCCTGCCTGAGCGCGTGTTGCGACAGCTTGAGCCCCCGCTGAAGCGTGGTGCTGGCCGTGCGATGTGCACCAAGATGCAGGATGACATCCATCTGCCCTGCCCTTTCCTTTCGCGATCTCCGCGCAAGGGCATAGGGCATAGCCTTAAACATAGGGTGAAGAGAGAAACGCCACGGAATATTTGCAAAAACCTTCGCTTTCCGCCGCGCGCTGCTTATATCACATCCGAACGGAGACGATATGAACCAAGCTTTTGCATTTGTTATCGCGATGATCGTGGCGCTGCCTGTTTTCGCGCAGGAGGCCGAACTCGCCAGCGCCGAAATGGTTGAGCCGCAGGAAATTGACCCGCTGGCCCCTATTGATGCCACTGAGGTGACGCTGGCCGATTTCCAATGGGTGGCCCGCCCGATCATCATCTTTGCCGACACCCCCGCCGACCCGCGCTTTCGTGAACAGCTTTCACTGCTGGCCGAACGACCCGACCCGCTATTGGAGCGTGACGTGGTGATCATCACCGATACCGATCCCGAAGCGCGCTCAGATTTGCGGCAGGAATTGCGCCCGCGCGGCTTTGCACTCGTTGTGATGACCAAGGATGGTGCTGTCGGTTTCCGACGCCCCAGCCCCCGCGATGTGCGCGAGATCACGCGAGGCATTGATAATTTTGCGCTCAGGCAGGAGGAATTGCGCAGCGCAAACTGATGCGCCGCGCCACCGCCTTGATCCATATGCCAAGCGCAAGCCGTCATGGGGTTATTCGAACTCCATGATCACGTCATCAACGGCCAGACTATCGCCTGCAGCAGCATTGACCTTGCTGACGATACCCTTGCGCTCGGCGCGCAGGATATTTTCCATCTTCATGGCCTCGACCGTGCAAAGCGTCTGACCTTCCTGCACCTCTTGGCCCACCTCGACATCGACCTTCACGATCAAACCGGGCATCGGGCATAGCAGCAGCTTCGAGGTATCAGGTGGCAGCTTTTCAGGCATCAAACGCGCCAGTTCAGCGCCGCGCGGGCTGCGGATGGCAATCTTGATATCAGCGCCGCGCGTCCGCAAACGGAAGCCCTGCGGGACCTTGCCAACCTTGAGCACCAATGGGCTGCCATCGACGCTGAGCTTGGCCAGCTGATCACCCGGTGTCCAATCGGAGGTGACCCGCATCGCGGTGCCATCCTCAAGCGTGATTGTTGAGCCCTCATGATCGGCAGAAATCGAAAGCGGGTATTCCGCCTCGCCGATCCGCGCCACCCAGTCGCTACCAACGCGGCGCTCATGGTTATCCATGCGCCCCGAGACACGGGTACGGCGCACCTCGCTGACAAAATACATGGCCGCGGCTGCCGCCACAACGCGGCGCATCTCGGCCTCGGGCAGGCTCGCGCCCTCAAACCCGTCTGGATATTCCTCGGCGATAAAGGCCGTGGTGATATCACCCGATGCAAATTTCGGGTGATCCATCACGGCGGACAAAAACGGCAGGTTGTGGCCGATCCCTTCCACTTCGAAACTGTCCAATGCGATCCGCATCTCCTCGATGGCCGCCCCGCGCGTGGGCGCCCAAGTGCAGAGCTTTGCGATCATGGGGTCGTAATACATGCTGATCTCGCCCCCCTCATAAACGCCTGTGTCATTGCGCACGACCTGCGTCTCCGATGCCGTCTCGGCGGGCGGGCGATAGCGGGTGAGCCGCCCGATGGAGGGTAGGAAATTGCGATACGGGTCTTCGGCATAAAGGCGGCTTTCCATCGCCCATCCGTTGAGTTTGATATCGCCCTGCGCAAAGGGAAGCTTTTCGCCAGCCGCAACGCGGATCATCTGCTCAACCAGATCAATGCCAGTGATCAACTCGGTGACGGGATGCTCGACCTGCAAGCGGGTGTTCATCTCGAGGAAGAAGAAGTTCTTATCCCCATCCACGATAAACTCGACGGTGCCCGCGCTGGTATAGCCAACGGCTTGTGCCAAGGCGACGGCCTGCTCGCCCATGGCTTTGCGCGTTTCCTCATCAAGGAAGGGCGAGGGTGCCTCTTCGATGACCTTCTGGTTGCGACGCTGGATCGAGCATTCCCGCTCGCCCAGATAGACGCAATTGCCATGCGCATCGCCCAAGACCTGAATTTCGATATGGCGGGGTTGGGTGACGAATTTCTCGATGAAGATACGGTCATCACCAAAGGAGCTTGCCGCCTCGTTCTTGGAGGATTGGAAGCCTTCGCGCGCTTCCTCGTCATTCCACGCGATCCGCATGCCCTTGCCGCCGCCGCCCGCCGAGGCCTTGATCATAACGGGATATCCGATCTCGCCCGAGATTTTCACAGCCTCATCCGCATCCGCGATCAGCCCCATATATCCGGGCACAGTGGAGACGCCCGCCTCTTGGGCGATTTTCTTGGAGGTGATCTTATCCCCCATGGATTCAATCGCGCCTGCGGGTGGGCCAACAAAGGCCACGCCTGCGGCCTCCAGCGCTTGGGCGAATTTCATGTTCTCGGACAAAAACCCATAGCCCGGATGCACCGCTTCGGCCCCGCTGGCCTTGATCGCCTCCATGACCTTATCGATCACGATATAGCTTTCATTGGCAGGGGGCGGGCCGATATGGATCGCTTCATCCGCCATCTGCACATGCAGCGCGTTGCGGTCCGCATCCGAATAGATCGCTACGGTCTGGATACCCATTTTGCGGGCGGTCTTGATCACACGGCAGGCAATCTCGCCACGATTGGCGATAAGCAGTTTCTTGAACATTTAGGTCTGTCCCTCTTCCCTGGCCATCACAGGCCACACAGAACGCAAAAGACCACCGCAAGGCATCTGCGCCCCGCGATGGTCCGTTATCAGGTTGAATTGAGTTAGCTGGTCAGCGCGTGGCTTAGTTGCACACGCCCACATCGTCACAAAGTGCGCCGCCCGCTGCACCAACAATGACGCCCGTTGCGACATTGCCGTTAAGAACGGCTGCTGTGACACCGCCTGCTGCCGCGCCAACACCCGCCCGCTCAAGGTCGGATGTGTTGCAGCCCGCAAGGGTTGCTGTGGCTGCTGCCACGAGAATGATTTTAAAGGTTGCGCGCATTTTGCGTCTTCTCCTGCAGAATTATTGCCTCTGAGGCATAACCATACCTTAAATTGCCCCTGAAAAACAGGCGGTCGGAACGCAAGACGCACCGACCGCCTTGAAGGGGAAGGGTAACACGCCGTTTTAAGGGCATCGGCTCTCACAAAGCTGGGGACGATCGCCGACAAGATCACGCTTGCACAGCCCATACATTCGGCAAACCGCTTGCGCTGATCCGCATCGATCTGAGCGCTATTTTGCGCAATTCCTATGGGCATGGGCAAAATCACGCCGATCAATCCTCCCAAACGCCCGAGCCGTCAAAGGCTTCTGGGAAAGAGGCTTCGGCACGCGCCACATCGATGACCAGAAGGGCGTCATAGCTTTCTGGGTCAAACGGGTCTTCTGCGGGCACAACTTCGCGCTCGAACAACCATGACAGGCGGCCTGCATCGAGATTGCCGCGCTCAAAAGGCTGATCCCCGAAATGACGCCACAGCGCTTCCATGAAACCTGCATCGGCGCGACGATCGGCGGGTCTGCGGTCGGGAAAACGCTCGCGCGCCTTCAAAGGCGTGGCCCCGTCTTTATTGGCCCGCCTGATAGTGAATTGAAAATCGCTGCTGGGAAGCCGCCCTGGAAATCCACGATGTTTCAGCATGGCACGCTCCGCATTTGGAGGGGAGCGTTTGCGGCGGGAATGGTCCGGACGGGCAGCGTGGCCCGTCCGGACAAAGCGGTATCAGTTGTACTTGTTGTACACCGGTTCCTGAACAATTGGTGCCGGCTCGACATAGATGATTTCTTCCTGCTGCGGTGCGCGCGAACATGCTGCAACGCTGGCCAAAGCGGCCACTGCAAGAAGGGCTTTGATGCTCTTGGACATCTTGCTCTCCTGTTATTATGGACCACGCGTGGGCACGTCCCGCGCATGGCAGAGGTATCGGGTGCAGTCTTGCAACCTGTCGCTAGAATAACCTGAATTGTCATCTTTCCCCACTGGAATTGAGCGCTTGGGCCATGCTGTGGCCGCGCTGCATCAAATACTTGTCCACATGAAAGTGGTCTCGCAACATATTGTGGTTGCATTAAAAAACCTCCCAGATGCAGTCGCCGTTTTCGAGGGTATATCCCGCAAAAAACTGCGTTGCTTCAGGGGCTGCCTGCCCGCGCGGCACGATCCTGTCCATCATTTGCACCACGACCATGGCGGGTTGTTCGGCCTGATTTGCCGCCGCCTCAAGCCCCCATGTGCCACAAATCCAATCCAGATCAACCTGCGCATCATCAGGGTCAAACCCCTCCTGTCCGATCGCGGGGGCCAAGACACGCACGACCAGCCAAAGCTCTCCCGTTCCGGGTTGGGTCTCGGGCAGGGTTTCCACCAATTCCAAGGCCTGCCCCGAGGGCGGCATTGCATGGGCCATTGGTGCGAGAACACAGAGCGACAAGAGAGCCGCGAGACGCGCCGCATTGATCATGACGCGCCCTCCGTGGTTGGGCGCTTGGCGACACAATCAATCTCGACCAACGCGCCCACGGCCAAGCCTGTCACGCCAATCGTCGTGCGCGCGGGCCGACGATCCACTGGAAAGAAGCTCTGATAGGTCTCGTTGAACGCCGCATAATCGCGGTCAAACTCGGTCAGATAGGCGCGCATCTGCACCACATGGCTCAAATCAAGGCCAACACCTTTGAGCACCAGTTCAAGATTGCGCATCACCCGCGCGGTTTGCGCGGCAACCCCTTCGGGCAGGGGGGCATCGGGCGCTTCTGGGTCTGTCGGCATCTGGCCTGTCAGCAGCACCCAGCCATCCACCTCCACGGCATGCGAGAAAGGCGCCACGGGGCGCGGGCCACCTTGGATCATGTGGAAAATGGGGCTGCTGCTATCCATCCCTGTTTTCTCGCTCGGTCAGGTTCATTCAGATCACAACGGGATATTGTCGTGCTTTTTCCACGGCATCTTCTTCGATTTCCGACGCAGCATCGCAAATGCACGGCTGACGCGGCGGCGCGTGCTATGGGGCTGGATCACCTCGTCAATAAAGCCCCGCTCGGCAGCCACAAAAGGATTGGCAAAGCGATCTTCATATTCCTTGGCACGGGCTGCGATTTTATCAGAATCGCCCAATTCCGAGCGATAGAGGATCTCGGTCGCGCCCTTGGCCCCCATCACTGCAACCTCAGAAGTGGGCCATGCATAATTCACATCCGCGCGCAGATGTTTCGAGGCCATCACCACATAAGCCCCGCCATAGGCCTTGCGCGTAATCACGGTAACCATCGGCACGGTCGCCTCGCCATAGGCATAAAGCAGTTTGGCACCATGTTTGATCACGCCGTTATATTCCTGAGTGACGCCCGGCAGGAAGCCTGGCACATCGACAAGCGTCAGGATCGGGATCTCGAAGCAATCGCAAAAGCGCACAAACCGCGCGGCTTTGCGGCTGGCATCAATATCCAGAACGCCTGCCAGCATCATCGGCTGATTGGCCACGACACCAACAGTCTGCCCTTCCAGACGGATAAAGCCCGTGATGATATTCTTGGCGAATTCTTCCTGTATCTCGAAAAAATCCCCCTCATCGCCGATCTTCAGGATCAGCTCTTTCATGTCATAAGGCGTGTTCGGGTTGTCGGGCACAAGCGTATCAAGGCTCGGCTCAACGCGCTCGGGATCATCAAAGAAGGGGCGCAGAGGGGGCTTTTCACGGTTCGAGAGCGGCAGGAAATCCACCAAACGGCGCACTTCGGCCAAAGCCTCGACATCATTTTCAAACGCGCCATCCGCGACCGAGCTTTTCTTGGTATGGGTCGAAGCCCCGCCAAGCTCCTCGGCGCTCACCACCTCATTGGTGACGGTCTTCACCACGTCAGGCCCCGTCACAAACATATAGGAGCTGTCTTTCACCATGAATATGAAATCCGTCATCGCAGGCGAATATACCGCGCCGCCCGCACAAGGCCCCATGATGAGGCTGATCTGGGGGACAACACCCGAGGCCTCGATATTGCGCTGGAAAATCTCGCCATAGGCCGCAAGCGAGGAAACACCTTCCTGAATGCGCGCGCCGCCTGAATCATTGATCCCGATAATGGGCGCGCCGTTCTGCATCGCCATATCCATGATCTTGCAGATTTTCTGGCCATGGGTCTCGGAAACCGAGCCGCCCAGAACCGTGAAATCCTGACTATAGACATAGACAAGGCGTCCGTTGATCGTGCCCCAGCCCGTAATCACACCATCCCCGCGCGGCTTGCTTTCGGCCATGCCGAATTCGGTGCAGCGATGCGTGATGAACATGTCATATTCTTCGAAACTGCCCTCATCGAGCAGCAATTCAACGCGTTCGCGCGCGGTCAGCTTGCCCTTGGCATGCTGGCCATCAATCCGCTTTTGCCCGCCCCCAAGGCGCGCCTCGGCGCGTCGGCTTTCCAATTCCTCAAGAATATCTTTCATGTGATGTCCCCTGTCGGCCGCCCTTCGGGCGTGATCCGGTCCGAAATTTGCGCTAGCCTAGCGAGGCAATGCCGCTGCTGCGAGTCCGATCTAGAATATTTGCAAAATATTTAGCTATCCAATTTGGAAAACTGCAAAACAGCAAACCCAAGACACGGGACGCGGGACGTGACGTCGCCTGATCAGGGCTAGACGCCAGCGCATTCGAGGCGTAGCGATATGGGAATGACCCCTCCCCCTAAGGTCCGCTTTCTCGACAGGACCACCGCGCCTCATATTTTCACCTTGATCGTGCTGACCGGATTGGGCGCGCTCTCGATGAATATGTTCCTGCCGTCCCTGCCGCGGATGGCCGAGTATTTCGAGGCCGATTATCAACTCATGCAGCTCTCGGTGGCGCTCTATCTCGCCGTAAACGCTGTGCTGCAGATTATCGTGGGGCCTTTGTCGGATCGTTATGGCCGCCGCCCTGTCCTGCTTGGCGGCTTTGCAATCTTTGTGCTGGCCTCCATCGGCTGCCTGTTTTCTCAATCCATCGAGGTCTTCCTGCTGTTCCGCATGGTGCAGGCTTCCAGCGTTGTGGGCATGGTTCTGGGGCGCGCCGTGGTGCGCGATATGTATCCGCAGGAACAAGCCGCCTCGATGATCGGCTATGTGACCATGGGCATGGCCGTGGTGCCGATGATCGGGCCGATGCTTGGCGGGCTGCTGCAGCAGGTTTTCGATTGGCAGGCGAATTTCTGGGTGCTGGTGATTTTGGGGATGATGGTCATCGCTCTTGTCTATCGCGACCTTGGCGAGACAGCCCAACTTGGAACCTCCAGCCTGCGCGAACAAATCGCACAATACCCCGAGCTTCTGACCTCACGCCGCTTTTGGGGCTATTGCCTTGCCGCCGCCTTCGCCTCGGGGGCCTTCTTCGCCTATCTCGGCGGCGCGCCCTATGTCGGCGCGGAGGTCTTCCAGCTGGAGCCCGCAACCGTCGGCTTTTTCTTTGGCGCGCCTGCCTTTGGCTATTTCTTCGGCAATTTCATCTCGGGGCGCTATTCGGTGCGCTTCGGGATCAACACAATGATCCTTGCAGGCACCGTCCTGACGATGGGCGGGCTTACGATTTCCCTGCTGATCTATCTGGCAGGCATCCAGACCGCGCCCAGTTATTTCGGCCTGATGATGTTTGTCGGGCTTGGAAATGGGATGGTTCTGCCCAATGCCACATCAGGCATGCTCTCGGTCAGGCCGCATCTGGCGGGCACTGCCTCAGGGCTTGGCGGCGCGATCATGCTAGGCGGGGGCGCAAGCCTTTCGGCCCTTGCAGGCGCGCTGCTCACCTTGGGCGATGGCGCGCTTTTACTGATCATTCTCATGCTGATCCCCGCCGCCTGCTCCGTTGTCTCCATCCTCTATACGATCCGCCGCGAACGCGCTATCGCGCCCAGCTGATCCCATCTTTGCTTTCATAAATACTTAAACTTGCCGAATGCTTTGCAAACTGTGAAACTCATCTTTGCAAAACCTGAGGTCAAAGATGGCAACACGCAAACTCTATGCTGGCGCGAAACTGCGCGAAATCCGGACGCGGCTTGATCTGACGCAAAAGGAATTCGCGACCAAGCTTGGGGTTTCGCTGCCCTATCTCAACCAGATGGAAAACAATAACCGCCCCGTCTCCACGGGTGTGGTTCTGGGGCTGGCGCAGGAATTCGGCTTTGACGTGACCGAGCTGTCCTCGGGCGATACCGAGCGATTGGTCTCTGATATGCGCGAGGCTTTGGCCGATCCGGTTTTTGCCGAAAGCATGCCCCCGCTGGCCGATCTGCGCCTCACGGCCTCCAACGCGCCTGCCCTCGCGCGGGCCTTTCTAGATTTGCACAAAGGCTACCGCCAAGCCCATGAACGGCTGGCCTCGCTGGATGAGGCCTTGGGCCGCGAAGGCGCACCTGCAAGCCCCAGCCCATGGGAAGAGGTTCGCGATTTCTTTCATTATTGCGACAATTACATTGATGCCGTGGACCGCGCGGCAGAACGTTTTGCACAAAACGCCAAGGGGGATCTGGCCGCCTATACCGCACGCGTTCTTGAAAATATGGGCATCACCATCCGCTATGAGGCAGGATCTGGCGTGCGCCATTATGATCCCGCCACCCGCAAGCTGACCCTGTCGCCCCGCGCCGCGCCTGAGACACAACGCTTCCAGCTTCTGCATCAATATGCACTTTTGGGCCAAGAGAAGCTTCTGGAGGCAACGCTTGATCTGGCACGCTTCAAAACCGACACGGCGCGCTCCATTGCTCAGATCGGCATGGCCAATTATTTCGCAGGCGCGGTTCTGATGCCCTATACCCGCTTTGCCGAGGCCGCCCGCGAGACCCGCCATGATCTCGAACGCCTCTCGATCCAGTTCGGCGCCTCGATCGAACAGATCGCGCATCGCCTCTCAACCTTGCAACGCCCCGGCGCAAAAGGGGTGCCGTTCTTTTTCACCCGCGTCGATCAGGCGGGCACCATCACCAAACGCCATTCCGCCACCAAATTGCAATTTGCCCGCTTTGGCGGGGCCTGCCCTTTGTGGAATGTGCATTCCGCCTTTGAGACGCCAGGCCAGTTCCTGCGCCAATTGGCCGAGACGCCAGACGGCGCGCGCTATTTCATCCTTGCGCGCGATGTGTCGAAATCAGGCGGGGCATGGGGCGCACCCTTGCGCCGCTTTGCGATCTCGCTTGGCTGCGAGGTCAAACATGCCGCCGATCTGGTCTATGCCGATGGCATGCCGCTTGGCGATGACGCGACCTATCAACCCATCGGAATTTCCTGCCGGATTTGCGAACGCATCGGCTGCCACCAACGCTCAGTGCCACCGCTCGAGCGTAAATTGCATGTCGACCCGCATCACCGCGACACCCTCCCCTATGAGATCGAACGTTGACGCAGCGCCCCTCGCCGCACTAGTCAATAAGACACAGGTAAAAGGACGACCCCCATGGAAATGAAAGCAACCCGCACCATCGCCGCCGACCGCGCAACCATTTGGGCCGCGCTCAATTCCGCCGAGGTTCTCAAGGATTGCATTCCAGGCTGTGAGGAGCTGACGGGCAGCCCCGAAGACGGGTTCCAAGCCACAGTCAAACAAAAGGTCGGCCCCGTTAAGGCGACCTTTAAGGGTGAGGTCACGCTCTCAGATATCGTGGTGAATGAAAGCTACAAGATCGCAGGTGCAGGTAAGGGCGGTGTTGCAGGCTTTGCCAATGGCAGCGCCGTTGTCACCCTCAGCGATAATCCCGAGGGCGGCACCGATCTTAGCTATGATGTGCAGGCCAAGGTTGGCGGGAAGATCGCGCAGCTTGGCTCGCGGCTGATCGACAGTTTCGCCACCAAAATGGCCGATAAGTTTTTCGAAGCCTTTCAAACCCGCGTGGAAGAAGGCGAGCCTGAGGCCGAGGCGTAAACTTCACCCATCAAAACAAAAGCTCCCAAAGCCACGCGGCCATCCAAGGCAGGCGTGGTTTCTTCTTTCCGTCAGGCCCCAGACCTCTATGCTGAGCCCGAGATTTTCAGGGAGGATATCGTGGCCGATCATATTCGCTGGGGCATTTTGGGCGCCTCCAATTTCGCCCAAAAGACAATGGGGCCCGCAATCAACGAGGCCCGCCGCTCGCGTCTTGTTGCGCTGGCCACCCGTAGCCCCGATAAGGCCCGCCCCTTTGCGGATCTGGCCCCGGGCCTCCGCCTGCATGACAGCTATGACGCCCTGCTTGCCGACCCCGAGATTGACGCGGTCTATATCCCCCTTCCCAATGCGCTGCATGTGGAGTGGTCGCTCAAAGCGGCCGCTGCGGGCAAGGCAGTGCTCTGCGAAAAACCGATCGCCATGCAGGAGGCCGATTTCGACCGCCTGATTGCCGCCCGCGAACAAAGCGGCTGCCTGATTGCCGAGGCCTATATGCCAGTGCATCACCCGCAATGGTCCCGTATCCGCAGCCTTATTGCCCAAGGTGTCATCGGTGACCTTCACACCGTCACAGGCTGTTTTTCCTACGGGCTGCATGCCAAGGGAAATGTGCGCAATAAGGCTGATCTTGGCGGGGGCGGCTTGCGCGATGTCGGCGTCTACCCGATTGGCACCTTCCGCTATGCAACAGGGCTAGAGCCGCAGATCACATCAGCCGATTTCATCTGGGAAGACGGTGTTGATGCCTCCGCTTGGATCACTGCAAGGGCTGGCGAGACACGGTTTTCCTTCCACACCTCTATGCGCACCACCCGTAGACAGGAGATGACCTTTGAAGGCACCAAAGGCTCGCTCCGCGCCACCGCCCCCTTCAACCCCGGAACGGATTTCCATGGCAGCGTGATCCTGCGCATTGAGGGCGAGGGCGATCTGGAAGAAGCCCATACCCATTATCCCGGCACGCGCCAATATGCCCTGCAGGTCGAAAACTTCTGCGCAACCCTGTTGGATGGCACGGCCTATCCCTGCCCGCTGGAATTTTCGCGCGGCACGCAGGCCGTGATTGACGCAGCCTTTGCAATGGGCAACCCGCCCACCTAAACTGGTGAGATAGAGATACAGGAGCCTGCCAATGACGGATGCCAATGATGACAAGCTCGAAGGCCGCCTGCATGGCGATCAGATCGAACCCGAGGCCCGTGAAGGCTTGGGCATGCGGGCGCTTTATATGATCCTGATTTGGATCATGCTGAGCTTTACCCAGACCATCCTGTCGGTGCTCACCGTGATCCAATTCGTGATCATGCTGGCCAATGGCGGCAAACCGAATGAACGTCTGGCCGAATTTGGAACCGATCTTGGCATCTGGATCGCCAAGGCCGCGCGTTATCAAACGGCGGCCTCGCAGGTAAAACCATGGCCATGGACCGAACTCGACTAATCCAAGCCGCGCCGGAGGGTTACGCCTCCATGGCTTCCAATTGGTCGATAAAGCCTTCGATCATGCTCAAGCCCTTATCCCAAAACGCAGGGTCCGAGGCATCAAGCCCGAAGGGGGCCAACAGCTCCTTATGATGCTTTGAGCCGCCCGCTTTGAGCATCTCGAAATACTTCTCCTCAAAGCCCTCTCCGCCTTCTTCATAAACCGCATAAAGCGCGTTCACGAGGCCGTCTCCGAAAGCATAGGCATAGACATAAAAGGGCGAATGGACGAAATGCGGGATATAGGCCCAGAAGGTCTCATAACCCGGCATGTAGTTGAACACGGGGCCAAGGCTTTCCGCCTGAACACTCATCCAGAGCGCATTGATATCATCAGGCGTCAACTCGCCTTCACGGCGCGCCTCATGCAATTTGCACTCAAAATCATAAAACGCGATCTGGCGGATCACGGTGTTGATCATATCCTCGACCTTACCCGCCAACATCACCTTGCGCGCGGCGTCATCCTTGGCTTGGCTGAGCATTTTCTTGAAGGTCAGCATCTCGCCGAACACACTTGCCGTCTCGGCCAAGGTCAGCGGCGTCGACGACAGCAATTCGCCCTGCCCCGCTGCCAAACGCTGATGCACACCATGGCCCAATTCATGGGCCAAGGTCATCACATCACGCGGTTTGCCCAGATAATTCAGCATCACATAAGGATGCACATCCACAACCGTTGGATGCGCAAAAGCGCCGGGTGCCTTGCCCTCTTTCACGCCTGCATCAATCCAGCCATCGGTGAAAAACGGCTCGGCCAATTCCGCCATTCGTGGGTCAAAATCGTGATAGGCCTCCGAGACCAGCTTGCGCGCATCTTCCCATGCCACAATGCGCTGATCCTCCATCGGAAGCGGCGCGTTGCGATCCCAGACTTCCAATGTCTCCAGCCCCAACCATTTGGCCTTAAGCGCATAATAGCGATGCGACAGGCGCGGATAGGCGGCAACAACCGCATTGCGCAGCGCCTCGACCACCTCTGGCTCCACATGATTGGCCAGATGCCGCGACATCTGCGGTGAGGAGAGTTTGCGCCAGCGATCCGAAATCTCTTTCTCTTTGGCCAGCGTGTTATGGACCCGCGCAAATAGCGGTAGCCTCTTGCCAAAGCTCTCGGCCAAGGCGCGCGCACCCGCCTCCCGCTTGCTCCGCTCTGGGTCCGTCATCAGGTTCAAGGTCGCCTCGATCCCAAGTGTCTCCCCCTCGACATCAAAGCTCATCCCCGCAATCGTTTCGTCAAACAGCTTGTTCCAAGCCGAGGACCCAACGACCGATTGGTCATGCAGGAATTTCTCCAATTCATCAGACAGCTGGTGCGGTTTCAACGCGCGCATTCTGTCAAAAACAGGCTTATAGCGCGCCAGATCCGCATTCTCGCCCATCATGCGGTCATAGTCGGCATCTTCAATACGGTTGAACTCAAGGCTGAAGAAAACAAGCGGCGTGGTGAAACTCGTGATCTTGTCCTGCATATCCGACATGAATTTCGCGCGATCCGCATCGGTCGTATGCTGGTAGTAGCGCAAACCGGCAAAGGACATGATCCGCCCTGCAACCACATCGATCTTTTCGTATTTCAGAACACAATCCAGCATGCCCTTGCCATCAAGGCTGGCCAGATGTCCCTCATAGGTCTTGGCAAAATCCGCACAGCTCGCCTCAAGCCAGTCCAGATCACGCAGCAATTCAGGCGCATCCTCGGCCTTATAGAGATCGCTCAAATCCCATTCCGGCAAATCCCCCAAATCCCGCGCCCCCATATCTGCAGTGGCGTCACGAAGAGGGTTTGGAAAATTCAACGTCATGGGGCGATATCCTTTATGGGTCTTGGCACATTTCTCCAAGATATGCGCTTCAACCCCGCCAGCCTCAACCCCAAGGGACAAAAAGCGCAGCCATCGGCTTCATCTTTCCAAAAATACGAAAGGAATTTTGCCTTGGCAAAATCACAGCGCCGTAGGCGCTAGGACGTAAGGTCAATATCCAAAACCACAGGAAAATGATCCGAGGCCGTCAAAAGCGCTTTGCACAAGGTTTGATCCTGCCAGCAATACGGATCATCGAAAGGATGCCAGATGCGCCAGCCCCGCGCTTTGGGCCGCAGATCGGGCGAGACCATGATGTAATCCAGCAAGGCCGAGAGGAAGCGATCTTCATGTTTAAGAAAGAACCGCGCTGTTGTGGGTTGCGCCGAAATACGGCTCTGCAAAGCCTGTGCCGCATGGGGATCAAACAGGCGGCTCTCACCGCCCGGCCCTGTTCCTAAAACAATCTCAATGCCCGAGCGGCCGAATAATTCCTCATATTCATCCAAACCCGGGCCATCATTGAAATCACCCAGCACAATCAAAGGCTCGCGTGCCTCCAGATGCTCCTCCACTCGGCCCCGCAACCAGATGCATTGCGCCAATTGCTTGCGTCGATTGGCGATCGAAATGCGCATCGCTTCATCACGGTTGCGCGCGCCATGTGGCGCTTTCGATTTCACATGCACCCCGATCAGCCGCAGGGCCTGCCCTGCAGTCTCCAGCGCCACCTCAAGGGGCGGCTTGGAAAAGGTCACCAGATCCTCGGAGGCATCGACATCAAGATCGATCCGGAATGTGCCATCGAAACGGGGCGATGTCTTACTGCCCTGTTTCCCCGCAAATGCCCCGCGCGGATCATGGCGGGCCCCCATCTTGTCAGGATCAAACAGCAGCATGATTTCCTGCTGCGTATCATTGGCATAGCCGATCAGCGCCTTGCGCGCCCTGATCCCGAAATGTGCCGCGAAACTTTCCAGCGCCACCCGCCCGTCGCGATGCCGCGAGCTATCGGGCGCCTCGACCACCATAATCGCATCCGCATCCAGCGCCTGAAACACATGGCCAAGCGCCTCGATCTGCTCATGGCGGCGCACATTATGCCGCCCCGACCAGCTATGCTTGAAAATCAACTGCCCCTCATCGTCAAAGAGGTTCGAGAACCACTCAACATTATAGGTGGCAATCCGCATGAGCGCTCAGCCCCCGTGATGGGCAGAGATTTCATCCCATGCCTGATTGATCGCGGCCATTTTGGATTCCGCCAGTTTGACGGCTTCTTCAGGCACCCCGCGCGCCTGCATGCGGTCGGGATGGGTCTCGCGCACCCATTGGCGGTAAACATCGCGTATCTCGGCAAGGCTCATCGTCGTCTCGACCCCTAAAACGGCATAGGGGTCAGGTGCCGCATCAGGCACATTGCGCGCGCGCATGCTGTTAAAGCGCGGCGCGGGAATGCCAAAAATCTCGGCCACGCGCTCAAGAAACTGGTCCTCATTGGGGTGATATTCGCCATCGGCACAGGCGATATGGAACAGCCCCTCCATCAGATCCGATAGAACCTCGCTGCCTTGGTCGAACATCCGCGCGATCCTGCGGGCATATTCCTCAAAACCTGCCACATCCTCTCGTGCGAGGTTGAAGACACGTGCCGCGGCAGGCTCATCCTCGGGCGGAACATGGAAAATCTCGCGGAACGCCGTCACCTCGTCGCGGGTCACCTGACCATCGGCCTTGGCCATCTTGGCGCTGAGCGCAATCACCGCAATCGTAAAGCCGACCGTCCGCTCAGGCGGGGTGCGCAGCTTCTCGAAAACCGCCGAGAGACCTTCCCCGCTGGCCAGCGCCGCAAGCGCCTCGGATATGCGTGTCCAAAGTGACATGGGTCCCTTTTAGACAGGCCCGCCTGATTTGTCAGAGGAATTTCTGCATCAGCACAAGATCATGCCAGCGCCCGAATTTATGCCCCACTTCAGGCATGCGGCCCACATCTTGATAGCCGATTGCGGCATGAAATTTCTGGCCTGCGATATTCTCGCCTGAAATGCCCGCAACCATCACATGAACACCTTGCGCGCGGGCAGCCTCTTCAAGGGCGGCCATCAAAGCCGCACCATGCCCACGGCCCTTGGCAGCCTCCAGAACATGGATGGAATGCTCAGCCGCATGGGCATAGCCCGGACCGTTGCGAAATTGCGAGCAGGTCACAAACCCCGCCACCTGCCCCTCCAATTCACAAACAAAGAAGGGATGTTGCGCGATTTGGTCTGCGATCTGCTGCGGCGTTTTCTCGGCAGTTGTGAAGGTGATCGCGGTATCGCGGATCGCATGGTTCCAAATATCCGCGATCGCCGCTGCATCCTTTGCCTGTGCAAGCCGGATCACAGGGCCACCTGCCCCGCTGGCGTTTGCAAAACAACCGTCATATCGGCCGTGGCCCCGCCCACAATCTCCAGCCTCGGGTCCTGTATCAGGGGCGCAAGGGCGGCCTTCAAAGCCCCCGCCTCGGGCGAGACAAGCCGCAAGCGGGCAAGGCGAATGTCACGATCAGGCAGGCGCGGGGCGGGATGTGCGCTTCCCTCCCATTGGATCAGGGCGGGGAATAGGCCGTCAAAGGGCAGCTTGCCATTTTGCGGGATCGCCATGCGCCAGCTCAGATCACCGCGCTGCAAGGGCCAGACCGCCCCCGCCCCTTCAGGGCTTGCGGCCAAGGCAGCATCCAGATCAGGCACGCGGCAAATCCATGTCGTGGCGCGCGTGGCACCGATGAAATTATCCAGATCAAACCAGCGCGGCTGGTTCGGGCGCTTGGCCTCAGGGTCGACCGCGATCACTTCGAGATATTCCTCACGCCCAAGCGAGAGCAGTTTGTTATGCGTGCCCATGGCCTCATGTTGGCCACCTGCGGCCAGTTCCACGCCCAAAGCCTCTTCGACATCGGGCACCCCGTAGGTCAGGGTTTCCGCCGATATCGCGATATGATCAAGCGTCAGCATGGTCGGGCCTTTCGTTATTCTTGTCGGTCACAGACATTGTGTTCCCTGATCAAAGCGATAAGCCAAGAGGGAAAGTGCAAATTCACCGAGACCCGCAATCATGAGCACCGCCCCAGACAAGCAGCTTTCCCGCAAAACAGCCCTTGCCGCGCGCAAGCAGGCCTTTGACGCCCATGGCCCCGAGCTTGCAGCGGCCATAGCAGCTTTGTTGGATGAGATCGGGCCAATCACAGGGCAGGTCATCGCGGGCTATATGCCGATGCGCTCGGAGCTATCGCCGCTTTCTGCAATGGCGGCACTGGCAGAGGAAAACCGCATTTGCGTTCCCGTGATCGAGGCTAAGGCCACGCCTTTGCGCTTTCGCGAATGGAGCCCTGATGCGGAAATGACCGCAGGCCAATTTGGCGCGATGATCCCCGTCGCGGGGCCCTGGCTGACCCCCGATATCGTGATCGTGCCTTTGGTGGGCTTTGACAAAAGCGGAAACAGGCTTGGCTATGGCGGCGGGTTTTACGATCGCACATTGGAGCAATTGCGCGCGCAACGCCCCTTGCGCGCAATCGGATTTTCCTATGCCGCACAAGAACTTGCCCCTCTCACGCCAGAGCCGACCGACCAGCCCCTTGATGCCATCGTCACGGAGACGGGCGTGATCCGCCCCTGACTTCTTCGCTTGCCCGAAACGCGCGAAGGGCCTAAGCCCCTTTGTCATGAGAATACTCTTCCTCGGAGACGTGATGGGCCGCGCGGGTCGCACCGCCATCACCCAACGCCTGCCAAAGCTTCGCGATGAGTGGAAGCTCGATTTTGTCGTGGTCAATGGCGAGAATGCAACCTCGGGCATGGGGCTGTCGGGCAGCCATGCCAAAACGCTGCTAGAAGCGGGCATCGATTGCCTGACCTTGGGCGATCATGCGTTTGACCAGCGCGATATGTTGCAATTCATCGAACATGAGCCGCGCATCCTGCGCCCGCTCAATATCGCCAAACAGGCTCCCGGCCGTGGCGCACGGCTGTTTGCGGCCACAGGCGGGCGGAAAGTGCTGGTCACGCAGGCTTTGGGGCAGGTTTTCATGAAACAACCCTATGATGACCCGTTCTCGGCACTGGACCCTGTTCTGAAATCCCACCCGCTTGGCGGCATGGCGCAGGCCGTAATCGTGGATATGCATTGCGAAGCGACATCGGAGAAAATGGCCATGGGTCATTTCTGCGACGGGCGCGCCAGCCTTGTTGTTGGCACGCATACCCATGTGCCGACAGGGGATGCGCAAATCCTCAATGGTGGCACAGGCTATCTGAGCGATGCAGGCATGTGCGGCGATTACAATTCCGTCATAGGCATGGAAAAAGCCGAACCGATGCGCCGCTTTATCACTGGCATGCAGAAAGAACGGTTCACCCCCGCCAATGGCGAGGCGACACTATCTGGCGTTTTCATCGAAACCGATGATCGCAGCGGCCAGACCAAACGCATTGCTCCGATCCGCATTGGCGGGCGTCTGGCTGAGGCGACTCCGTGACACGTCAAAAACTGGGCCTGTTCGGCGTGCTGATCCTGATGGGAATGGCATGGGGCATCACGCAGCCGCTCTCCAAAATCGCGGTCTCGGAAGGGTATCGCCATTATGGCATCATCTTCTGGCAATTCGTGATTGGCGCGGTCTTGCTGGGTGGGATCGCGTGGATACGCGGCAAGCCCTTGCGGCTGAAACCGCGTATTCTGGCACTGTTTGTGATCATCGCCCTGATCGGGACGCTGCTGCCCAATTCGGCCAGCTATACCGCCGCTATCCATCTGCCATCAGGCATTCTGTCGATTGTCTTGTCGCTGATCCCGATGCTCGCCTTCCCGATTGCGCTGCTATGGGGGTTGGACCGTTTTTCATTGGCCCGCCTTTTTGGCCTCTGTCTGGGGTTATGCGCGGTGTTGCTGATCGCACTACCCGAAGCAAGCCTACCCGATCCCGCGATGATATGGTGGCTTCCCATGGCCCTGATCGCACCCTTCTTTTACGCCTTTGAGGGGAATTTTGTTGCACGCTATGGCACCGAAGGGCTGGACCCTATCCAAGTGCTCTTTGGGGCCTCCCTTGTCGGGGTGGTCCTTACCGCACCTCTGGCCCTGATGACGGGGCAATGGATCATGCCTTTGCCCCCCTATGGCATGCCTGATCTGGCGATCATCGCGGGCTCCATCGCGCATGTTTTTGCCTATTCCACCTATGTCTGGCTGGTGCAGCATGCGGGGCCCGTCTTTGCGGCACAGGTCAGCTATTTCGTGACGGGGTTTGGCGTGTTCTGGGCCAAGCTGATCTTGGACGAGTCCTATTCCCCATGGGTCTGGGCCGCCATCGCATTGATGTTTGCGGGCCTGTTCCTTGTTCAGCCACGCGGCAAAGATGCGCTTGCAGGCGCAGGCTCTGTCAGGGATGATAGATCCAATTCCCCAGTGTAAGGCAGGCGAATGATCGATCTTGGACTGTCTGATACGGCCTCTGGTATCGCCACGCTGATCATCCTTTTGGCAATGTTCGCCATGTTCCTGAAGGAGCATTTCCCCACCGAGGTCACCGCCATTCTGGGGGTCGCGGTTTTGTTGATCATGGGCTTGCTGCCCTATGACGCAGCGATTGGCGTTTTGTCGAACCCCGCCCCTTGGACCATCGCGGCGATGTTCATCGTGATGGGCGCTTTGGTGCGCACAGGATCGCTCGACCGCTTCACCAAATATGCCGAGAACCAAGCGAAATCGCGCCCCAAACTGGCGCTGGTGACCTTGCTTGGCTTTGTCATGGTCGCCTCGGCTTTCATGAACAACACCCCGATCGTGGTCGTGATGATCCCCGTTTTTGTGCAGATCGCGCGTATCCTTGGGCAATCGGCCTCGAAGCTGCTGATCCCGCTTTCCTATGCCGCGATCATGGGCGGCACGATGACGCTGATCGGCACCTCGACCAACCTTTTGGTGGATGGTGTGGCGCGCGCCCAAGGCTTGGAGCCTTTCTCGATTTTCGAGATCACGCCGATCGGGATCGTGGTGGTCATTTGGGGGATGATCTACCTTACCCTCTTCGGGCGGCATCTGCTGCCCGAGCGCACCTCGATGGCGGCCCTTTTGGGGGCGGGGCGCAGCAAGGCGAAATTCTTTACTGAAGTCGCCATCCCCGAGGACAGCGCCCTGATCGGCCAGAATGTGAATGAGGTGGATTTGTTCCGCCGCGATGGTGTGCGCCTGATCGATGTGTTGCGCGGCGATGCCTCCTTGCGCCGTGACATGAGCGGGGTCGAGCTTGCCCAAGGGGACCGCGTGGTTCTGCGCACCGACATGTCAGAGGTTCTGGGGTTGCAGCAATCCAAAGAGCTTCGCACCATCGATAAACTATCCTCGGTGGCCACCACCACCGTCGAGGTCCTGATCACCCCCGGCTGCCGTATGGTGGGCCGGTCGCTCGGGTCGATGCGCCTGCGGCGGCGCTATGGTGTCTATCCGCTGGCGGTGCATCGCAGGAACCAGAATATCGGCATGCAACTGGATGATCTGGTGGTCCGTGTCGGTGATACCCTTTTGCTGGAAGGCGATCCCGCAGATATCGAACGCCTCTCGGCGGATATGGATATGGTCGATGTCTCACAACCCTCCGAGCGGGCGTATCGCCGTGAGAAAGCCCCCATCGCAATTGCAGCCATGGCGGGCATCGTCGCGCTTGCGGCCTTCAACCTCGCCCCCATTCTGGCGCTGGCGATCATTGCCGTGGCGATTGTTCTGGCCACGGGCTGCATTGATGCCGAAGAGGCATTCTCCTTTATCGAAGGCCGCCTGCTGGCGCTGATCTTTGCCATGCTGGCCGTAGGGGCCGCGCTTGATCATACGGGCGCGATTTCACTAATTGTCGAGGCCGTCGCCCCCGCCTTGAGCGGCATGCCCCCGATTGTGTTGATCTGGGCTGTCTATTTCATCACCACCATCCTGACCGAGCTGGTCTCGAACAACGCGATTGCCGTGATCATGGCCCCGATTGCGATTGCCTTGGCACAAGCCACAGGCGTTGATCCCCGCCCCTTGGTCGTGGCTGTGATGATCGCGGCCTCGGCCTGTTTCGCAACACCTATTGGCTATCAGACCAATATGCTGGTTTATGGTCCGGGTGGATATAAGTTCACCGATTTCATGAAAGTCGGTATTCCGCTGAACCTGTCGCTTGGTGTGGTTGTCTGCCTGACAATCCCGCTGATCTGGCCATTGTAAAAGGATAGTCCATGTTGCGCGCTCCGCTGATCACTGCATGTGCAGGCCTCATCCTCCTTGCAGGCTGCGCAAATTTCTCTGACCCACGCCCCGAAAGCGTCACGGTCTCCAGCAGCGGGGTCGAGGCGCGGATGTCAGATGGCGCGCTTTGCCTTGGGCCGCGCCCTGATGCGGCGCTCGCATGGTCAGGCCAGCTTGAAGGCTGCGCGACCCCATATGCCTATGAGGCGCGCATCGACAGCCGCTCCAATATCCTGCGCACCGTGTTGGAGGAGATTTTCGACGCCATCGGCTATGAAGATGGCTTGGCCCCGATCGCCATGGTCGAGATCACGGATGCAGCAGGGCGCAGCTACAGCTTCGCCTCGCCACCCCCGCCGCTGGAGGAGTGAGGCCTAGAGCGGCCAGAACACCAGAATGGCAGGGATCGAGACGGCGATGATGATTATCTCCAAAGGCAATCCCATCCGCCAGTAATCGCCAAAACGGTACCCGCCCGGGCCAAGGATCAGCGTGTTGTTCTTATGCCCGATCGGCGTCAGGAACGCCGCCGAGGCTGCCACCGCTACGGCCATCAAGAACGGGTCGGGTGAGACGCCAAGTGTATTGGCCATCTGGATGCCCACAGGGGCCGCAACAATCGTAGTGGCCGTATTATTGAGGATATCTGACAGGGTCATCGTCACGACCATCAAGACCGTCAGGATCATCCAAGCGGGCAAGCCTTCGGTCAACCCGACCAAAGCCCCCGCAATCAACTCGGTGCCGCCACTGCTTTCCAAAGCCACCCCAAGCGGGATCATGGAGCCAAGCAGCACCACCACGGGCCATTCGATATGGGTATAAATCTCGGAGAGCGGGATGATCTTGGCCAAGACATAGCCGACCACAACAATCCCCAAAGCAATCGGCAGATAGAGCCAGCCGAAAGAGGCCACAGCCACAGCCCCGCCAAACAGGCCAATGGCCAGCCATGTCTTGCTGTCTTGGGTCACATTGAGGCCGCGATCCGCCAATTGCAGACCGCCCAACCATTCAACCACCTCCTCGGCACTATCCGAGGGGACCAGCAGCAAGAGCGTATCGCCCGGCTCGATCACGGTCTTGCGCAGGCGGCTGCGGATTGTCTCGCCCTGACGCGCGATCCCCAAAAGCACGGTGCGTTTGCGCCAACCAAGCCCGATGGATTGCGTGGTTTTGCCTGCAATCCGCGCCCCGTCCGAGACCACCATTTCCACAAGGCTTGTATTGTCGCCAAGCGCTGCTGCATCCGCGCCTTCTGCCATAACCAGCTTCAGGGAAAAGGTCGTGCGAAATTCATCCAGCGCATCTGGGGTCGCTTCCAGAATAAGCACATCGCCTTCGCGCAGGTTCAGATTGCGCCGCGCCCCGAAGCGCCGCGTCCCGTCCCGCGCCACGCCGATCACCGCAACATCGACCTTTTCGGCAGGCTCAAGCATGTCGCGCAGCGGTTTGCCGATCAGAGCACTTTCTGCGGGAATGGATAACTCGGCGATATAAGGCGCCAGATCGCGCTTGCGGTCCCCGCCCACGCCCGAATCCCGCACGGGGATCAAACGCCAGCCAATCAACGCCACAAAGACAATGCCCATAATGGCGGCAACCCCGCCAACAGGGGCAAAATCAAACATCGAGAAAGGCTCGCCCAAGGCGTCCTCTCGGATCGTGGCGATGATGATATTGGGCGGCGTGCCGATCAGGGTGACCATGCCACCAAGGATGGTTGCGAAGGACAGGGGCATCAGGCTTAGGCCCGGGGCGCGTTCCGCCTTGCGGGCGGTGGCGATATCGACGGGCATCAAAAGCGCCAACGCCGCCACGTTATTCATAAAGCCCGACAAGACCCCCCCGATGGTCCCCATAATCGCGATATGCGCGCCAAGGCTGCGGGTGGCATCAACCAAGGTGCGTGTGATCAAGAACACCGCGCCCGAGCGCACCAAGCCAGCCGAGACAACCAGCACAAGCGCCACCACCAAAGTCGCGGGATGCCCAAAGCCCGAAAACGCATCAGATGAGGGGACAACCCCCAGAACAACACCCGCCATCAAGGCCGAAAAGGCCACAAGATCATAGCGGAAGCGCCCCCATAAAAGCAGGGCAAATACGGCGGCAAAAAGCGAAAATAATATGATTTGATCTGTGGTCATGGGGGTATTCCTACCCGCTCGGCCCAAGCGGGGAAACCCGAACTATGGGCCTGCCCCCGAAACTGAGCATCGCGACTTGCGAAAACGGGGTGCCAAAGGTAAAACCCAGCCGTTATCCGAATATGAGGACGGGACCATGGCAGGCCATTCAAAATGGGCAAATATCCAGCACCGCAAAGGTCGGCAAGACAAGCTGCGCGCGAAGCTCTTCTCTAAGTTGTCCAAGGAGATCACCGTTGCCGCCAAAATGGGCGACCCCGATCCCGAGAATAACCCGCGCCTGCGTATGGCCGTGAAAGAAGCGAAATCGAACTCCGTCCCCAAGGATGTGATTGATCGCGCCATCAAGAAATCAATGGCGGGCGAAGGCGAGAATTACGAAGAAATCCGCTATGAAGGATACGGCCCCAACGGGGTTGCCGTGATCGTCGAGGCGATGACCGATAACCGCAACAGAACAGCCTCTTCGGTGCGGTCGATCTTCAGCAAGAATGGCGGAAATCTGGGTGAAACGGGCTCAGTCTCCTTCATGTTCGACCGCAAGGGGCAGGTGTCCTACCCCGCCGATGCAGGAGATGCCGATACCGTTATGATGGCCGCAATCGAAGCAGGCGCGGAAGATGCAGAAAGCTCGGATGACGGGCATATCATCTGGTGCGCCGATACCGATCTTTCCGATGTCTCCACAGCGCTTGAGGCGGAATTAGGCGACTCGGACTCGGCCAAGCTGGTCTGGCGTCCTCAGACCATCACCGAATTGGGCCTTGAGGATGCGCAAAAGCTTCTAAAGCTGATCGACGCGCTGGAAGATGACGACGATGTGCAATCCGTCACGGCCAATTTCGAAATCTCCGACGAGGTGATGGCGCAGCTCTGATCTGCGCTAGTTTCAGGAAGTATGACGGGGCGGCCTGCGGGCCGCCCTTTTTTATTCGGCGGCCTGACTGGATGTTTGCTGCCATGCCTCCATGGCGGTGGCCACCGTCAGAACATTGGCATGCGGGATATCGCTCGGGAAATCTTCCGAACTGGCCAAGCGCCCCGTGAATGCCAAGCAGGGTATGCCTGCTGCCTGCGCGCCTTGTGCGGTTGCGGGCGTATCCACAATTGCCAGAACCTCCGAGGGTTGAAGGTTCAATTGATCCAGACAGCGCTCCATCGCGTCGGGATCAGGGGCCATCCGCGTGACATCACCGCGCAAAACGGCCACGTCAAAGGTGATCCCCTCACGCGCGCGGGCGGTTGCGCTGAGCAAGGCGCGCACAGGCTCGGTTTCCGAGCGGCTGACCATCGCAAGCTTGACGCCAGACCGCGCCGACCATTTGAGCAATTCAATCACGCCGGGGCGCAAATGAATGCCCGCTGACAGGCGTGCTGCAAAGAGCTTTTGATGTATTTTGTCGATTTCTTCGGCTTGGACGACTTCACCCCGAAAGGCTGCGAACCGTGCCGCCAATTGACGGTCACCACCAGGCCGCATCAATTCGGCATAGGTGTCCCAATTCCAAGACCAATCCAAACCTTGTGCGCGAAATGCGCCATTCCATGCTGCCAGATCAAGATCGGCGCAATCTGCCAGACTACCAAGTCCACCCCATACCAACGCTTTCAATTGCATTTTTTGACCTCCGTATAACCAGAGCAAAGGACGCAAATTGTAACAGCAAGGTTAACTGCGCTAACGCCGCGTCGCAGCGGTGCGAGATGAATCTCTGATGAGCATTCAGAAGGCGGAACGCCCATGATTTAAGCGGGTTGCAAATGTGGCCAAGGCCTAGTGTTTGGTCTGCGCCACGGCAGGGGTAATGGCACGGCGCGCCACCACGGATTCACGCCATGTGATAAAACTGATCGAGGCGATGATCAGCGCGCCCCCGAAGATGACGAAGCCATCAGCAGGTTCATTGAACATGATAACCCCCAATAAAGTGGCCCAAACCAGTTGCAGGAAGGTGACGGGCTGGGTCACCGTCAATGGGGCGGCCTGAAAGGCCAGCGTCATGGTGTAATGCCCCGCTGTGGCGAAACAGGCCACAAGGAAAAGCCAGCCCAATTGCTCAAGCGTGGGCGGCACCCAGACCGCGAAGGCGAAAGGGGCCAAGCCAATGGTAACCGTGACCGAGAGCATGCCCACCACCACCAAAGGCTCGACCTTGTCGGCCATGATCTTGGCCACGAGATAGCTGACCGCGAAGAAGATCGCGGTGAAGATCATCGCAAAATGCCCAAGGCTGAGTTCCCGAAACCCTGGACGCAGGATGATCAAGGCCCCCAATAACGCGACACCAACGGCCAAGATACGCCGCAGGGCCATGCGCTCGCCCAAGAAAAACACCGCCAAAACTGTGACATAGACGGGGTTGAGGTAATTCATCGCTGTCACTTCGGCGATGGGGATTTGCGTCATCGCATAGAACCAGCAGATCACGCCCAATGTGTGCGCCGCACCGCGAATGCCGAAAAGGGAAAACGCCTTGCGGTCCATCTTGGCCTTGAGCATGGGGCGGATCATCGGGATCAAAAAAACCAGCCCCAAAGCATAGCGCAAAAAGGCCGATTGCGCGGGCGGCACATCCGCGCCCACAATCTTGACCAGCGCTGTAACCGCCAAAAAGCACAAGCCCGTCACCAGCATCCAGATGACGCCTATGATGGGCTTTTTTGCGCGTGTCGCGGGAATGGGATCGGCGGTGTTTGCCATGATGCGAGGGAACCCCATGCAGCAGGGATGTTCAAGGGGGGTCACCCCATCCGCAGCAGACCGAGCGCAAGGGTCCACATCACAACGCCGATGACCACATCCAGAATACGCCACGCAACAGGTTTTGCAAAAACGGGGGCCAAAGCGCGCGCGCCAAAGCCAAGCGCGGTGAAGAACACAAAGCTCGAGACCACCGCGCCGAAGCCGAACCAGCCCGAATAGGGCGCGAACTGCGTAGAGACCGAGCCGAGCAACACCACCGTATCAAGATAGACATGCGGATTGGCCCAAGTCAGCGCAAGGCAGGTCAGGATCGCAGCGCGCAAACTGCCCTTTTCGCTCTGCGCTGCCTCAAGCGCGGCGCCGCCCCGCCATGCCGACCAAAAGGCCCGCGCGCCATAGGCAAAGAGGAACGCAGCCCCACCATAGCGCAAGACGGGCACAAGCCATGGCAGGAGATCCGAGACCACGCCAAAGCTCGTCACCCCCAGAATGATCAGCACCGCATCTGACAAAGCACAGGTCAGCACGATCGGCGCCACATGCGCCCTGCGAATGCCTTGGCGCAGGACAAAGGCGTTTTGCGCCCCGATTGCGAGGATCAGGGAAAAGCCCAAGCCAAAACCCTGAAGGACCGATGTGAGTATCGAAATATCTGATGTCATGAGCAGAGGCTTTAGCCGAGCTAACTTATGACCTCTAGTTAAACTGGTTTACTATTGATAAGAATTTCTAATGTTAGATTATGCCGCCCTTTCCGCGCTAAGCGCAGTTTTGCGCACAGGCTCCTTTGAAGGGGCAGCCTTGTCGCTTGGCGTCACGCAATCGGCCATCTCGCAACGGATCAAAGGGCTGGAGGAACGGCTGGGAACCGCTTTGGTACGGCGCACAAGGCCTGCCACCGCAACCGAGGCGGGGGCGCGTTTGTTGCGCCATGTCGAGAATGTGGGGCTGCTGGAGGCGGCTCTGTCCAATGATCTGGGCGGGTTGCTTCCGCAAGAGCACAGGCCGGTGCGCATTGCCGTGAATGCCGATAGTCTGGCCACATGGGTCTTGCCCGCTTTGGCGCAGGTCCATGGGCTGCTCTATGATGTGATTGTCGATGATCAGGACCATTCCGCCGATTGGCTGCGCGCGGGCGATGTTGCAGGCGCGATCACCTCGCATGCTGCCCCTATTCCGGGGTGCAACGCCTATCCGCTTGGCGCCTTGCCCTATGCCGCAACCTGCGCGCCTTCGTTTTTTGCGCTATGGTTCCAAACGGGGATCACCCCTCAGAGTTTGGCCAAGGCCCCTGCCCTGACCTATAATCGCAAGGACAGTTTGCAGGAGAGATGGGTAGCCGAGGTCACGGGCCAACAGCTCGCTCTGCCCACGCATTACCTTCCCTCGACCCATGGTTTCGTGGAAGCTGCGGAATTGGGGATTGGTTGGGGATTGAACCCTCTCGCCCTTGCCGAGCCTGCAATAGCGGCGGGGCGGCTGGTTGCGCTGGAACCCCAACGCGCAATCACAACGCCATTATACTGGCAGGTGCCCCGCCAAATGGCCGAGGCGATGGCCCCATTGAGCAAGGCGCTCCGCCAACATGCCAAATCTGTGCTGATCCAATAAAAAGGCCCCAGTCGGATGGTCCAACTGGGGCCCTCAAGACGACACAGCCTTGTATTTTAGGCAGGCATCATGCCCTGTTCCTTGGCCAATTCGCGCATGCGCTTTTGGAGCTTTTCAAATGCGCGCACTTCGATCTGGCGAATACGCTCGCGGCTGACATTATAGACGCCCGAGAGGTCTTCGAGGGTGATCGGGTTATCCTGCAAACGGCGTTGTGTCAGGATATCACGCTCGCGCTCGTTCAAGACATCCATCGCGTCCCGCATCAGGGCAATGCGCTGTTCATATTCGTCACGCTCGGCATAGTCGCCAGCCTGATCGGCCCCTTCATCTTCCAGCCAATCCTGCCACTGGGTGGCGGTATCGCTGTCGGAGCCCACCATCGCATTCAGCGATGCATCCCCGCCCGACATACGGCGGTTCATCGAGATCACCTCGGCTTCGGTCACACCCAGATCATGCGCGATACGGGCCACGTTTTCGGGCCGCAGATCGCCATGTTCCAACGCGCCGATACGGGCCTTGGCCTTGCGCAGATTGAAAAAGAGCTTCTTTTGCGCCGAGGTCGTACCCAGTTTCACAAGGCTCCAAGACCGCAGGATATATTCCTGAATGGAGGCCCTGATCCACCACATCGCATAGGTCGCCAAACGGAACCCCTTTTCGGGATCAAAGCGTTTGACCGCTTGCATGAGGCCCACATTGGCCTCCGAGATCACCTCGGCCTGAGGCAGACCATAGCCGCGATAACCCATGGCGATTTTCGCCGCGAGACGCAGGTGGCTTGTGACCATTTTATGCGCCGCGCCTGAATCTTCATCTTCGACCCAACGCTTGGCCAGCATGTATTCTTCTTCCGGCTCCAGAAGAGGGAACTTCCGGATTTCCTGCAGATAACGGTTCAACCCCTGTTCGGGGGAGGGTGCGGGTAAATTTGCGTAGTTGCTCATAATGAGAACTCCCTGTGTCAGCAGCTCGGATAATGTAAATCTTCTTAACTTAGAGTTAAGATGGGGACGGGTTCGGCAGGCTTCAAGGGTTGGGAGGTGAAAACCTGACTTTTCTTGAAGCCAGACTACGCCTCAAAACAAACGCACCGCAATCCTGATTTCACTTTGGTAACGTGCATGTGCGCACATATTACAGGCCGTTGCCGCGCAATGCCTCAAGCAGCTCCACCATATCCTCGGGCAAATCCGCCTCGAAGCGCATGAATTCGCCGCTTACGGGATGATCAAAGCCCAGACTGGCCGCATGCAGCGCCTGCCTTGGGAAGCCTGCGATGATCTGGGCTGTCGCGCCAAACACTTTCTCGGATACTTTGCGCCGCCCCCCATAGACCTGATCGCCCACCAGCCCATGCCCGACATGGGACATATGCACGCGAATCTGATGGGTGCGGCCTGTCTCAAGACGGCATTCCACCATCGAGATCGTTTCCGCGAAGCTTTCCAGCACCCTGACCCGTGTGACCGCGTGGCGTCCGCCTTGGAACAAAACAGCCTGCCTCTGGCGATCGGTCTTGTGGCGGGCAAGCTGGGTGGTGATCTTTAAAATCCCGCCTTCTTCAAAGCTTGTCCCCTTCACGCCCCGCAAGCGGGGATCAGCGGCATTGGGCACGCCGTGGCAGATCGCCAGATAGTGACGCTCGGCACTATGGGCCTCGAATTGGGCCGCCAGCCCGTGATGCGCGCGATCAGACTTCGCGACCACCAGAATGCCTGATGTGTCCTTATCAATGCGGTGCACGATACCGGGCCGCTTTTCGCCACCGATACCCGAGAGGTTGCCGCCGAAATGATGCAGCAATGCATTGACCAAAGTGCCAGACGGCGTTCCGGGTGCGGGATGGACCACCATGCCGACGGGTTTGTTGACGACGACCAGATCATCATCCTCGAACAGGATATCCAGCGCGATATCCTCGGGCGTGGTTTCGACATCCACCGCGTCTTGAACCGTAATCTCGACGCTATCGCCCTCAACCAGCTTGGCGCGCGGATCGGTGGTGACCTTGCCATTCAAGGCAACAGCCCCCTCCGCGATCAATCGCGACAGGCGCGAGCGGCTCAGGCTTTCCGCCTCTGGAACCTCACGGGCCAGTGCCTTATCAAGGCGGGGCGCCGGGTCCGGGCCGATCAGGACTGTCACAAGACGAGTGTTTTGCATGGATGAGCCTTCCCAGCCCCAAGAAGTTCAGGAATTGCCGACCAGCCTGAAATGGCTGCGCAATTTGGTATTCGTGCTGACCGTGGTCATGATTGGAGGCCTGATAACCCTCGTCACGGTTTTTGTCACCCGCTTCCCGAAGACAAACGAGATTACCCTGCCCGACACGATAACACTTCCCGAAGGAACAAGCGCAGTCGCTTTCACCCAAGGTGAAGGATGGTATGCGGTGGTGACAAGCGCAAACGAGATTATGATCTTTGACCGCCTGAGCGGCGCATTGCGCCAGACCGTGACAATCGACGCCCAAAACTAGCGCAGATAGGGCCAAATCATCATAATCTAAAGTGGGGTTGATGGTACCGCCTCCCCGGCTTGAACGGGGGACCTCTGGATCCACAATCCAGCGCTCTAACCAACTGAGCTAAGGCGGCACTGCGCGGTGCAATACAGTCGCCATACCCCGATTGCAAGGCCTCTCATCACCAAAGATCGCCATGAAAATTTCAGGCCGCGGCATGCAGGGCCATGCGCATCGAACTTGCCTAGCGCGCATCAAAGGACTAGGCCCTAGCTCAGATTTCAGGAGGCTCTCATGGGTATCAACAAAGAAAGCGATATCGCGGCCAATATTCAGATTGGTCCCACCACGCTTGGAATGGTGCGAATCTATCTCGAAGGCGACGGGCTGGACCTGCCCTTGGACTTCGACCCAGACGAGGCCGAAGAAATCGCGGAAGAATTGCAAGCCGCTGCAACGGCTGCCCGCAAGATGGGCAAAAAAGGCTAAGCGCCGCTAGACCCGCGCCAGCGGGTCACGCAGCCCCTGCAAACGCATTGCGGCATAGCGGGCGATCTTCAAGGTCAGGGCCTTACGGCGGGCGGGAGCAAGCTTGCTCTCGGGGCCATAGCGCAGGATATCGGCATCAAAGGCATTGGCAATGATCAGGCCTGTATCATCGGGCAGCATCTCGGTCGGGAAACCGTCATCTACCGCCCAGAAATAGCGATCACACCATTCCAGATAGCCATCCCATTTCCCATCCGAGGTGAAATCGGCGCGGCTGGATTTGCATTCAATCACCCAAATCTCGCCTTTGGGGCCAAGCGCCATCACATCCACACGTTTGCCCCGCTCGGGCGTGAATTCCTCAATCGTCATAAAATCATGGCTGCGCAGATGGCGGCAGACGCCACGGGCCAGCCGCTGGCCCGGCATGAGAGAGGCAATTTCTGAATCCATATCGGTCATATCCACAATCTGGAACATTTTAAGAACACAGGCAAGCACGCAGTCTCCCCTTGCCGCAGGGCCTCGCCAAGCCTAAGTAGCGAGTGACGGTTCTGCCCTTCTTGTATCTGTGGCAAAATTCCAGTGGCCTTAAGCAATTCCACGGGAGCTGGCTCTGTCTGGACCCTGGTTCAGTTATCTGGCGCCCACCTGTACATACAGGTCCCCGGGAATTAACGCCTCTACGGTTGGTTGGTTCCGTCACCTCTTGCCATGCCCCAAACAGAACGCCGCAGGCCAGCATGAGCCGTTGCCGTTGCCCAAGCGCTATGCCACCTTTGCGCCCTGAGACGGGGAGACGCGCAACCATGAGCCTTGGCTTTCATAGAAAACCCGATGGGAACAGAAGGGTTACAAACCGCCAGATCGATTTTCTGGGATGGATCTTGTTCACCCTCTCCGCGACCTGTTTTGTGATCGCCAGTATCGGGCATTTCTGGGCGATGGCAGGCAGCCTGTTCTTTCTGATCGCCTGTTTGGTCTTTATCATCCCGTTTTTCCGAAAAGACCTCGATCAATAGCACCTTACAGCGCCTCTAGATATAACCGCACGGCATCTTGGACATGGCGAAACCTGTCGCCGCCCAGATGCTTGCCCCCATACCAGCGCGTCACAACAACAAGATGGTCGCGCAACTCAGCCCGTTCCAGCATACGCAGGATCACCATGCCTGCCCCTGCCTCGCCATCATCATTCTTGATCGGGCCTGACCCTGTCAGAAGCCCCCATGAATGATGGGTCGCTTTGGCGAATTTCTTGGTCTTTTTGAGCTGCTTGATAAAATCCGCTGCGGCCTCGGCACTGTCGCAAGGACCACCAGAGACCGCGTATTTCGAGCCACGGTCACTGATGATATTCTCAAGCACACGCATCGGGGTCAGAGCCCTTCGGGATTGGCCTCATGCGCCATGTGATCCAGCACGGCATTCACGAATTTCGGCTCACGCCCGTCGGGAAAGAACGCGCGCGCCACATCCACATATTCGGTAATCACAACCTTGGGGGGCGCGCTGCCTTCAACCAATTCAGCCCCTGCCGCGCGGAACAGTGCGCGCAAGGTTGGATCGATACGGTCAATCGGCCATTTCGCGACCAAAGCACGATCGGTCATCTGGTCAATCTTGGCCTGCCAATTCACGGCATCTTCCAGCAATCTGCGGAACAGGGTCACATTTCCCTCAGCCATCTCATAGCTCTCGAACACCTCGCCAAAGCGGTGAGTTTCGAACTCGGCCCGCACCAGGTCAAGGGTCTGGCCGGAATGCTCCATCTGGAACAATGCCTGCACTGCATAAAGCCGCGCCGCCGATTTCATTTGGCGCTTTGCCTCTATGCTGGGGCCTTTCGGCTTATCATCGCTCATGCGCGGCTTGGTCCTTCGCTATCGCCCGCAATCTCGATGTTATCGGCGCGGGGTTTGAATCCGATCCCGCCTTTAGGCCTCCCGAACTTCCGCGTCAACGCGATCAGGTGCAAAGCAGCAGCTGCCGCCCCTCCACCCTTGTCCTGATCAGCAGGGTCCGCGCGCACAACCGCTTGCGCACGTGTCTCGACCGTCAGGATACCATTGCCGATGCAGGCGCTGTCCAAACCCAAAAGGGTCAAGGCGCGCGAGCTGTCATTGCATACGGTCTCGTAATGGGTCGTCTCACCTCGGATCACACAGCCCAAGGCGACATAACCATCGAAATTGGACTGGCGATGCGCAATGCGGATGGCCGTGGGGATTTCCAATGCGCCGGGCATCTCGACGATCTCAAAACTTGCGCCTGCCTTTTCCAGAACACGCGATGCGCCCGCCACCAGATTAGCGGCGATATCCTTGTAATAAGGCGAGACAACAATCAGCAGTTTCAAAGGCTGGTCGAAATCGGGCAGATCCAGAATATGATGGCTCTCGGTTCCAGCCATGGCCTACGCCCCTTTGCTGATCGGGCGCGTGCCCGTGATGGACAGGCCATAAGCCTCAAGCCCCACCACATTAGGCAGGCCCGAATTGGTCAAAAGCTCCATCTCGCTCACGCCGAGAGCGGCCAGAATTTGCGCCCCAAGCCCGTATTGCCGCAGCTTTTGCGGCGAGGCGCCACCACCGATATCAAGCTTCATATGCGTGTCACGTAGCAACACAACCACGCCCCGCCCTTCCTCCGCGATGATCCCCATCGCGCGGGCCAATTCATCTTCCTGCCCGGGAACCAGCCCCAGAACATCCTGCATCGGGTTCATCGCATGCATCCGCACCAAAAGCGGCTCAGACCCTACAATATCTCCCTTGCTCAAAACGATATGCTCATCGCCATGGGTCTCATCCGCGAAAACCCGCATCATCCAATCCCCGCCAAAAGCCGAGGTCACGGCCCTGACGCTGGTCTCATTGATCAGATTGTCATTGCGACGACGATAGGCGATCAAATCCGAGATCGTCCCGATCTTGATGTTATGACGCTGCGCAAAAGCCACCAGTTCGGGCAGGCGCGACATTGTCCCATCCTCATTCATGATCTCACAAATCACACCTGACGGGTTCAGCCCCGCCAGTCGTGAGATATCAACTGCGGCCTCGGTATGTCCGGCGCGCACCAAAACGCCACCATCCTTTGCCCGAAGCGGAAAGACATGGCCCGGCGTTGCGATATCCTGCGGCCCCTTGGAGGGGTCGATAGCCACAGCAACCGTACGCGCGCGATCATAGGCGGAAATGCCCGTCGAAACCCCTTCCCGCGCCTCGATCGACACGGTGAAAGCTGTCTCGTGGCGGGAGGAATTATTGCTCGACATCAAAGGCAAGCCCAGCGCATCGATCCGCGCGCTTGGCAGCGACAGACAAATCAGGCCCCGCCCATGCGTTGCCATGAAATTGATCGCCTCGGGTGTCGCCATTTGCGCAGGGATCACAAGGTCGCCCTCATTCTCGCGATCTTCGTGATCCACAAGAATGAACATGCGCCCGTTGCGCGCGTCATCGATGATTTCCTCCACAGAAGAAATCGCATCTGACCAATCGCGTTCCACGGGGCCGGGGTGTTCATACTCTTTGGTCATGATGTCTTTCTGGATGTCGCTATATTCAGTCCATCGCGACATAGACCATCCCACCCTCCATTTCTAGGGCGCGACACGGCTTGCACGCTACGTCCAGAAAGCAAAGGCCCTGCTCATGCAGATGCCTGGCCGAAAAACCGCTCGGCCGGTACGATGCCCGCCAAATCAGCCGCCCCGCACCATTCCCGCTCCACAGCCGTGGCCGCGACCAGCACAACACCGTCCTTCGGCATGCCATGGTCACGCAGCGCACCACCCAAACGCGCCCGCATTTCAGACCAGCTCTCTGTGAAACGCGGCGCGGCAAAGGCGTGATCCAAAACGCCTCCATTCGCCTGCAACACGGCTTGCGGATGGGAGGGCGCATACACCGCCGCAATCCGCCCTGCAGGCAAATCCTCGATACGCGCGGCCACAGGCTCGGGCAACTTGATCCGGCGTGGGGTCATTTCAAGCGCATTTCCTGAAAACAAGAAGGCCACAATATCGCGCCCGCTGGTGGCCCTGATCGTGGCATAGGTCTGGTAGGGCAGCCCCAGCCTTTTCGCGCGCGCGACATGCAGGCGCACAACCTCCAAAGGCAGGCTCGGCAAAAGCGCGCGGCGCGCTTTCTTCCAAGCGACCTTACGAAATCCGAACCCCGCCTCCATTGACGGCCCGCCATTATGTCCGATCATCACCTCTACTCCGCAGCCATGCCCATCTTTGCTTCAAAAATACTTCCGCCGGAGGCGGCCTGACCTCAGCCTCAGGGCTGCCAATCCTGCAGCCGCGCCACATAGCGCGCCAAGGTATCGATCTCGAGATTGATCCGGTCGCCGATGGCCACATCGCCCCAAGTCGTTGCGATCTTGGTATGCGGGATGAAATTAATCCCGAAATCGCAACCATTAACCTCATTGACGGTCAGGGATGTTCCGTTCAGCGCAACCGATCCTTTCGGAGCAATAAAGCGCGCCAAATCCTTCGGCGCACGCAAGGTGACACGAGTAGATTCGCCTTCATCTTGCAGGGCGACCACCTCAGCCACGCCATCGACATGGCCCGAAACGATATGCCCGCCCAATTCATCACCAACCTTCAAAGCCCGCTCGAGATTGACGCGTGTACCAATCTCCCAGCCGCCCAGATTGGTCTTGGACAGGGATTCAGCCGAGACATCCACCTCATACCAGTTCTTGCCAAGTGCCACCACGGTCATGCAGGCGCCATCGCTTGCAATTGAGGCCCCGATATCAATGCCCGATGTGTCGTATTGCGTCTCAATCCGCACGCGCAGATCGCCCCGAGGCTCTAGGGCCACGACGCGGCCAATATCGGTGATGATACCCGTGAACATGCGATCGGTCTCCGTTTTACTCTTACCAATTGACCTAGCGGTGGCCTGCGCATGCGGCAAGCCCATCGCAACGGAAATCCACCCAGATGCCTTTAATTGGACCAAATCGGGCCGTTATCTTGCCCGAAGCCTATGCCACCCTCTATGAAAGAGTACGAACATGCCTCAGGATGATACAGAGGCCAATACAAAGCCTACGGGCGAGCAGGTAAAAGGCATCAACTTAGCCATGGGCAGGGTTTTTCTGTTTCTCCAAGGGCCGCATGGCCCCTTCTTTCATAAACTGGGGCGCCATCTGCGCGCCGCAGGGTCTGAAGTTTGGCGCGTGGGCTTCAACCAAGGCGATAGCGCATTCTGGCATCACCGTGAAAGCTATATTGCCTATAGTGGCAAGGTCGATGCATGGCCTGACACCTTCCAAACCCTGTGCCAAGAAAAACAGGTCACAGATATCGTCCTTTATGGCGACACGCGCCCTGTCCATGCCGATGCGATCGCCATTGCCAAATCACTTGGCCTCAACATCCATGTCTTCGAGGAAGGCTATTTGCGCCCCTATTGGGTGACGTATGAGCGCGGTGGTGCAAATGGGCATTCGCGGATCATGGAGATGTCGGTGCCACAAATGCGCGAAGCGTTGCAGGGCCTCGATCTGGATCTGCCAGACACCCCTGCAAAATGGGGCGATATGCGCCAACATATCTTTTACGGCGCGCTTTATCATTGGTTCGTGATGTTCCTGAACTTCCGCTATCGCAGCTTCCGTCCGCATCGCAACATCACGGTCGCGCGCGAATTGCGCCTTTATCTGCGCCGCATTCTGCTGGGTCCCATCCATTGGGCCGACCGCGCGCAGGCAACTTGGCGGATCAAGACAGGCGGGTTTCCCTATCATCTGGCGCTGCTGCAACTCGAACATGATGCAAGCTTTCGCGAACATGGCCCTTTCGAGACGATGGGGGATTTCCTGCAAGTCCTGATTGAAGGCTTTGCCGCAGGCGCGCCCCAGCATCACCATCTCGTTTTCAAAGCGCATCCGCTGGAAGACGGGCGCACACCGATCCGCCAGATCATTCGGGATCTGGCCCGCAAACACGGTGTCGCTGATCGGGTTCATTATGTGCGTGGGGGCAAGCTTGCGCGGCTTTTGAATGATGCCAGATCGGCGGTGACCGTCAACTCCACCGCCGCACAACAGGCGCTTTGGCGCGGTTTGCCGATCAAGGCATTCGGGCAGGCAGTCTATCTCAAGCCCGAATTCGTCTCGACCCAAGCGCTGGATGCGTTTTTCCAAAACCCGACCCGCCCCGATAGCCGCGCCTATCGCGACTACAGGCATTTCCTGCTGGAAACCTCACAGATCACAGGCAGCTTCTATTCAGCGCGCGGCAGGCGGCAGCTTTTGCGCCAGATCGTGGATATGATGCTCTCGAAACAGGACCCTTATGATGCGCTGCGCGAAGGCCATCCTGCACCACGGCAACACCTACGGATTATCAAATAATCGAAAGACTAGCGTGAGCTAGATAGATTCGCTAAAGTAACAAAAAAAGAATCTGAGGCAGTTATAGGCAATTAAGGAGCCGCTCCGTGACATTACTGGCTTCCCGAGGTGCGCGCGCAGTCGCACTCTTGGTCGTGGTGAGCATTCTTGCTTCCTGCGGCCTTCCCCGTATCGGGCCCAACCGCAACGAAATTTTCGCAGGTTCCGTGCAACGCGAAGGTGATGCTTTCGTCGTTGAAGTGAACTCACGCGTGACGCAGGCCACATCTGTTGTCGAAGCGCTTGGCTTCACATCCGCCTTCCTGAATGCAGGCGTCACCAATACCGATGTGATCCGCCCAGGCGACCTTCTGACCCTGACGATTTATGAAAACGTCGAGGACGGATTGCTTGCAGGCGCAGGCGGCAACGCAGCCCGCATCGATTCCGTGCAAGTCGACAGTTCAGGCCATATTTTCATACCATATGCAGGCCGCATCCGTGCCGCAGGCAATACGCCTGAGGCGCTGCGCCAGATCCTGACCCGCAATCTTGATGAGCAAACACCAGACCCGCAGGTCATCGTGAACCGTGAAGCGGGCGATGGCTCGACCGTGTCGATCACTGGCTCGGCCTCCAGCCAAGGCGTATATCCGATCTCGCGCCCGACCCGCACTTTGTCGGGCATGCTGGCGGCGGCTGGCGGTGTCTCTATCGAACCTGAAATTGCCCGCGTCACCGTTGTGCGCGGCAATCACAGCGGCTCGGTCTGGTTCCAAGATCTCTATAATGACCCATCAACCGATATCGCGCTTCGCGGCGGGGATCGCATCTTGGTGGAAGAGGACACCCGCTCCTTCACCTCGCTTGGTGCAACAGGCACCCAAGCCCGCGTGCCATTCGAATCGCGCACCATCTCGGTGATCGAAGCCATTGCAACTGTTGGTGGATTGAACCCGAGCCTTGCCGACCCAACCGGCGTTTTCGTTCTGCGCAACGAGCCTGAGGCGATTGCGCGATCCGTTCTGGGTCGAGGCGATCTGACAGGTGTGCAGCGCATGATCTATGTGCTTGATCTGACAGCGCCCACAGGCATGTTCGAGGCGCGTGATTTTGCGATCCGCGATGGCGACACTGTTTATGTGACCGAGGCACCTTTCGCCCAATGGTCGCGTGCTCTGAACGCTTTGACAGGCACGTTGAGCACCGCAGGAGCGATCTCCAACCTCGGCAATTGATCCCAGTGGCCAAGCCGCTTGATACAATAACAGAAAACCCCGCCGGAGCAGATATCCGGCGGGGTTTCTATTTCAATGCAGGGTTTTTCACCCAAAGCCGCGTGCGGCGCATTTTGGAGTTGGCGGGCTATGAGCTGAAGCTTGGCAAACCATCTGCGCAGGATGACGTGCTGGTCTGGGGGCATTCGCCCTATGCAGGCCGTGGCGAGAAGGTTGCCGAGGCCACATCGGCGCGCGTGGTGCGCGTGGAAGATGCCTTCTTGCGCTCGCTCTTTCCGGGCCGTGCGGGTGAGCCGCCTTTGGGGCTGACCATCGACCGCAAGGGCGCGTTTTTCGATGCGCGCCAGCCCTCAGAGCTGGAAGATATTCTGGCCACCCATCCGCTGGATGATACCGCCTTGCTCAACCGCGCCCGCGATGCCGCCGATAGAATGCGCGAGAACCACCTGACAAAATATGCCGCCGTCGACCCCGATATTGCCCCACCCCCACCGGGATATGTTTTGGTGATCGACCAGACCCGCGGCGATGCCTCGATCAAGCTTGGCGGCGCAAATGCCGATAGTTTCCGCGAGATGCTATATTGGGCGCAGGAGGATTTCCCCGCCGCCCGCATCGTGATCAAAACCCATCCCGAGACCCAAGACGGCCATCGCGACGGGCATTTCTCGGAGGCGGATTGCTCGGACAAGATCTCTCTTTTCGATCAACCCATCTCGCCATGGACGCTGATGGAGGGGGCTGTGGCTGTTTATACAGTCTCCAGCCAATTGGGGTTTGAAGCCATTCTGGCCGAGCATAAACCTGTTGTCTTTGGGCAGCCTTTTTACGCAGGTTGGGGTCTGGCCGATGATCGCCAACCGCCTTCGCGGCGCAAGCGCAAGCTGAGCCGCGCGCAATTGGTGGCCGGCAGTTTGATCCTTTATCCGCATTGGTATGATCCACATGCCGACAGGCTCTGCGGTCTGGAAGATGTGCTTGCGGAATTGGAAGCCAATAGCCGCGCATGGCGTGAGGACCGAAAGGGGCATGTCGCCTTTGGCATGAGGGCATGGAAACGCGGGCATTTGCAGGCGTTTTTCGGCAGTTCAGGCCGCTCCATCACGTTTGAAGACAGCGCTGAGAGGGCCATTGCCAGCGCCAAGGATGACGGGCGAGATGTGATGATCTGGTCCAGCCGTGTGAGCGATGACATCGTCAATTCTGCCGAAAGTTCGGATGTGAAGCTGATACGGGTTGAGGATGGCTTCTTGCGCTCGCGCGGGCTGGGGGCCGATCTGGTACCGCCACTCAGCCTCGTGGCGGATGATCTGGGGATTTACTACGACCCCAGCCGTGAAAGCCGCCTTGAACGGCTGATCGCCCAAGCCGCGAAACTACCCGCCTCTAGGCTGTTGCGGGCCGAGCGTTTGATGGCGCGACTAAACTCGCTCGGGGTGACCAAATACAATCTCGGAGATGCGCCAGAGCTTCCCGAAACCGACGGGCGACAGGTAATCTTGGTTCCAGGTCAGGTGGAGGATGACGCCTCGATCCTGCTTGGCACAAGCGAAGTAACGCGCAACCTTCACCTTCTGGAAACCGCCCGCCGCCTCTCGCCCAAGGCTTTTATCATCTACAAACCGCATCCAGATGTGGAGGCAGGGTTGCGCAAAGGTGAAGTACCCGCAGAAGAGGTATCGCGCCTCGTCGATTATGTAGCCCATAGCGCGGACCCTGCGCGATTGATCGATCTGGCCGATAAGGTCATCACCATGACATCAGGTTTGGGCTTTGAAGCACTGATCCGCGGCAAACCCGTGACCACGCTCGGAACCCCGTTTTATGCAGGTTGGGGGCTGACAAAGGATTTGGGGCCCGTACCCGCCCGCCGCCAAGCGCGGCCTGACTTGGCCGCATTGGTGCATGCCGTTTTGATTGCCTATCCACGCTATCTGGACCCTGTCACGCGTACGCCTTGCTCGGTCGAGGTGGCTGTGGAGCGTTTGGTGTCTGGCGAGGGGCAAAGCGGCAAACATAGCCTCAGGGCCTTGGCCAAATTGCAGGGCTGGTTCAAAGGCTATGCATGGCTCTGGCGGAGATGAGGCATGGGGGCGCTGCCCCCAAACCCCCGAAGTATTGCTAAAGCAAAGATGGGCAAAGGCGCGCTATGCGCGATGGCGGACCCATTCATGCAGGATATCGGGGCCAATGGCGCGGCTGTCGCGAAGTTGGAAGCGGGGCGCGCTGGAAAGCTGCCCTAGCCCCAAAGCGCCGATCGCTGGCTGGCCTTCGCTGCCCAATGCGAGGCCTGCCGTAAAGCCCAATAGATCATCCACCAAATCATGTTTGAGCAAGGAGGCCGCAAGCGCGCCGCCGCCTTCGCAAAACACGGATGTGAGGCCCTTTTGGCCAAGCGCGTGGAGCGCGGCCGAGACGTCGAGGTGAGAGGTGCTGTCTGTCTCGATCTCGATGAGTTCTGCGCCGAGCGCGGCCCATGCCTTGCGGGCTGGGGCTGGCGCATGCGCGCCATGGAGCAGCCAGAGTGGCGCATGATTAATGCTGGCCGCCAATCGGCCCTGACTGGGCAGGTCCAGCTTATGCGATAGGATCACCCGAACAGGTTGATGGCTGGCCCCGATATCACGCACAGTCAAATCGGGATCATCGGCGCGCGCGGTTCCTCCGCCCACCATCACTGCATCATGGCGCAGGCGCATTGCATGGACCGCGCGGCGGGCCTCTGGCCCTGTGATCCAGCGGCTCTCGCCTGAGCCTGTTGCGATCCGCCCGTCGAAAGAACTGGCAAGTTTAAGCGTGACCTGCGGGCGCCCTTTGAGAATGCGGTTCACAAAGCCGCGATGCGCGCGGGCGGCCTCGGCCACGCAAATATCTGTTTGAACGCAGATGCCAGCCTCGGTTAGGCGCGCCAGACCGCCGCCATCAGTGCGAGGATCGGGATCGCGCAAGGCCACCACAACACGCGCAATTCCGGCCGCGATCAAAGCTCCAGAACAGGGCGGTGTCTGGCCGTGATGGTTGCAAGGTTCCAAGGTGACATAGGCTGTGGCGCCCTTGGCGGCGCTACCTGCTTGAGCGAGGGCTTGGGTTTCGGCATGTGGCCTGCCGCCCGCTTGGGTAAAGCCGCGCCCCAGAAGGACGCCGTTTTTGACGATTACGCAGCCGACCGATGGATTGGGCCAAGTCCTGCCCGCCCCGCGTGCGCCCATGCTCAGGGCTGCACGCATCCAACGGACGTCATCGTTTTGCATCGCTCAGCTATCGGTCTGAGGCGGGCGCAATTCGGCGAGGAAATCCTCGAAATCATCGGTCGCCTGGAAATTCTTATAGACGCTGGCAAAGCGCACATAAGACACCGTGTCGATCCGCGCGAGGCTTTCCATCACGATCTCACCGATGGTCTTGGAGGCGATATCCGTTTCGCCCATGCTCTCCAAGCGCCGCACGATGCCCGAGATCATCTGATCAATCCGCTCAGGCTCCACAGGGCGTTTCTGCATGGAGATCCTGATCGAGCGTTCCAGCTTGTCGCGATCAAAATCTTCGCGTTTGCCATTGGTTTTCACCACGACCAGATCGCGCAATTGCACGCGTTCATAGGTGGTGAAACGTCCACCACATGCAGGGCAGAACCGTCTACGCCGGATCGCAACGTGATCTTCGGCAGGACGGCTGTCCTTCACTTGTGTATCTACATTTCCGCAAAACGGGCAGCGCATGTCCGTCCCCTCATTATCTGTCTCGACCCTGCTGCGACGCAGGGGATGCTCTTGCCTGATTGGGTCTTTTGCCCAAGTTTCTACCGTGACTATAGGACGACCAATAGGGCTTGGGTAGTGGGTATTCGATACCACAGTATTTAGAGCCAACCTGTGGCGCGCGGGACTCGGTTGAAGCACCCCGCATATGGCACGAAACGCTAATCGGCGCGAAAATGCGCTGCCACTTCGCGCCGATGGGGTCTGTCGCGATGCTCGATCAGGTAAATCCCCTGCCATGTCCCAAGCCGCGCCACGCCCTGCCTGACGGGTATCGACAGGCTGACAGGCATCAAGGCTGCCTTGAGATGGGCGGGCATGTCATCTGCGCCTTCATAGGTATGGGTCAGATAGGCCATGGAGGGGTGATCGGAGCGCGGCACGAGACGGTCGAAATAGGCTTTGAGGTCGTGATGCACCTCGGGGTCGGCATTTTCCATGATCAGAAGGCTGGCCGATGTATGCCGGATCATGAGGCTCAGCAGGCCATCACCATGCCCTTGAAGCCAGCGCCTGACATGGCCCGTAAACTCGTAGGAGCCTACGCCCTTTGTCTCGATGATGAAATCGGTTTGCATGGCATAGTCATGACCCGCGGCTTGCGCGGTTTCAAGGCACCACACGAGGAGAGAGTTACGCCTTTGGTGTACTGGGCAGCCCTTGAAGGCCGAGCCGTCCTACCTCGGTCAGGTCATAGATGCCCTTATCCACCTTCTCGAACCATCCGTAGTGGTTGTCGCGCATGATCGTCGTTGCGCGCTCTACCCCTGTTGCGGCTTTGACTGCCGCCCCCCTGCACGCGCCATTTTGTAGTAAATGCAGCGCGCAAGTGATGGCGTCCTGCCGATAGGCTGTTACCACCGCGCCGCGCGTGCCGCCCAGATTGGGGTCGCCCTGACGCTTGGCAAATTCCTTGAGAAGGCGGGCCTGTTTGGGTTTGGATTTGCGCGGTGCATAGGGGCCAGGGTCACAATGGGCTTCGACAAAACCGTCGCGCAGCCGCACCGTCAAAAGCCCAAGGCCGAGCCGTCTGGCCAGTTTCACATTCTCCCGAATGGCGCGTTGCCATGGTTTGCCCGCGCCGCGCGGCACCGCGATATACACGCAATCCGAGACGGACAGCCTCGCAATGCCCTGATGGAACAGCGCCAAGGAAAACCGCGTTTTCAATTCCACGATCACAGGGTCTTCGCCCTCGCGCAGACCAACCAGATCGGCGGCACCGATTTCGGCCTTCACCTCATAGCCCATTTTTTCCAAATAGGCCTTTACGGGGGCAGAAAGCTCTGTTTCCTGAACCATATGACAGTGCTAACCTTGTCTGGGGCCTGTGTCAGGCCGCAAAAGCGCATCTGGGGCAGATGAATCGCTTGACACCCCACGCCCACGCTCGTATCCACCCGCCAGATTTACGGGCGTGGAGAGCTCCTCCTACGCCCCTTCCGTTTCTAGACCGAGGATGAACCGATGTCGCGCGTATGCGAATTGACCGGCAAGGGTCCGATGACTGGCAACAATGTCAGCCACGCCAATAATAAAACACGGCGCCGTTTCTTGCCGAACCTGACGGATGTCACACTTGGCTCCGACACACTTGATCGCCGCTTCAAGCTGCGCATCTGCAATGCCGCTCTGCGCACTGTGGATCACCGCGGTGGCCTTGATGCATTCCTGAGCAAAGCCAAGGATGCAGAGCTTTCGCCGAAAGCTCTCAAGATCAAGCGCGATCTGCAAAAGGCACAGGCCGAGGCCTGATCCTTTGATGGTATGAATTGCTGACAGCCCTGTGCCATGCGCGCGGGGCTGTTCGCGTTTTCTGCACCCTTTCAAGCCTTTGCATGGTGCGATTTGTCGCCTCGCATATCGGCTTGGGACAGACCATGTTGGCCCTGTGATCAAAACGCTCCGACATATCTTTGGGCTTTGCCTTGTGCTTGTGATGACACTGAGCAGTGTCAGCATGGCCGTGGCGCGCGCGGATATGGCCTTTGGCCAGACGATGGTGCTGTGTATCGGGGCGGATCAAATCCGTGTCTCGGTCGGGCCCGACGGCCAGCCGCTGCTGGATGAAAACGGCCATCCTTCCGCGCATGATGCGCCTTGCCCTGATTGCGTTATCGGGTCTTTGGCCTTGCCGCAGGGGGCGCATACGCCGGATCTGAACCCTGTCTTTCTGACATCTGTTGATGAAACCGCCTATCGCGCCGACAATCATGCGGTTCGTTTGCAAGGCGGTCAGGGACGTGACCCGCCGCAGGCGGCGTAAGTTTTCCCACCCTTACCAAAGACACAACAGACAGTCGGAGACAGATATGTCCTTCAAATCCCTTGCTCTTGCCGCGCTTCTTGCTGCGGCACCAACCATTCTAGCCGCCCAGATCATGGTCGAGGATGCCTATGCACGATCCTCAGGCCCGACCGCGCCCACGGGGGCTGCCTTCATGGAGATCACCAACCATTCGGATCAGGATGACATCATCACTGGCGTCACATCCGAGGCGGCGGTGCGGGTTGAATTGCACACCCATCTCGAAGGCGAGAACGGCGTGATGCGTATGGTCCATGTCGAGGAAGGCTTTCCCATCGCAGCAGGTGAAACCATTCTGCTGGAACGTGGTGGCAAGCATGTGATGTTCATGGGGCTAGAGGCGCCTATGGAACAGGGCGGCGAGGTTGAAGTGACCTTCAGCTTTGAACATGCCGCCCCCCTGACCGTGACCATCCCCGTCGATCTGGAACGCCAGCCGACACATGGTGGCGATATGGACCATGGCACTATGGACCATGGCGATATGGATCACGGCCAGATGGATAATTAAGGCGCCTCGCGCTTTAGCTCAAAACCTCCGCGACCCATGCAGGCACCGCTTGGGTCGCGGGCCCCTCGATGACACGATCAAACAGGTCTGGACGCGGTGTTGGCTCAAGATTGATTTCCAGCGTTTCAACACCCGCTGCATTCGCCAGATCGACAAAGCCTGCGGCGGGATAAACCTCGCCCGAGGTTCCAATAGACACGAATAAATCCGCTGCAAACAGGGCCGCTTGGATCTCCTCCATCTGGTAGGGGATTTCTCCAAACCATACGATGTCAGGCCGCGTGGCGATTTGGTTGCATTGTGGGCAGGCCGCCTTGTGATCCATGACGCGCGGCGCAGGCCAGCGATGCGCACATCCCGCACATAGCGCCCCGATCAAGCTGCCATGCATATGGATGACCTGCCTGCTGCCTGCCCGCTCATGCAGGTCATCGACATTCTGGGTGACGATCAAAACCTCACCCGAAAACACCCTTTCGAGACGCGCCAAAGCGTGATGGGCGGCATTGGGTTCGGCATCCAAAGTGTTGGCCCTGCGCGCATTATAGAAATCATGCACCAGCTTGGGATTGGCGGCAAATCCCTCAGGGGTGGCAACCTCGGTCAGATCATAGCGCGTCCAGAGCCCATCCTTATCGCGGAAGGTGCCAAGCCCCGATTCAGCCGAGACCCCTGCCCCCGTCAGAATAACGATCCGCTCCATTTTCTGCCCCTTCTCTTGCCAAGCCGCCTGCCACGCGCGAAAACATCTGCATGACCGAGCCGTATCGTATCTTATGTGTGTGTCTGGGCAATATCTGCCGCTCCCCCTCGGCCGAGGCGGTTTTGCGGCATCTGCTGCCCCATATGCAGATCGATAGCGCAGGCACAGGGGGCTGGCATGTGGGGGATGCACCCTATGGCCCTGCCGCGCAAACTGCCAAGGCACGCGGCTATGACATGGAGCAGATGCGCGCGCGCCAAGTGCAGGTGGAGGATTTCGAGCGCTTTGATCTGATCCTTGCGATGGACCGCCAGAACCTGAGCGATCTCAAAGCGCTGGCCCCACAAGGCCATAAAGCCGAGGTTGCGCTTTATCTGGGCCTTTTGGCGGACAGCCCCGTAGACGTGCCCGACCCTTATTACACAAGGGATTTCGACGCAGCGCTGGATTTGATCGAGCGCGGCGCACAGGCTTGGGCCGAGATGCTTCCCTGATCAGGGGCTTGGGCCTTAGCCGCACATCTCTTCGGCTGTTTCACCAAAGCGGCGGTAGTTTTCCCAAAGCCTCTCGTCGCTGCGCCGGTCCGACATCCGAACGCTCTGAGCTTGATCGGGGTCGCGGAAAAAACGGGCGGCTTGGCGTTGCTCGGAATTGCTAAGCGTTATCTCGGCGGCCATGCCCACGCAGGAACATAAACGCGCCGAAGCGGCACGCCTGTCGGATTGGTTGCAGGCCCGCTCAATCGGGTTCGCCACAACGGGCGAGGCCATCAATAGGGATAAAAGAGCCGCAAGAATCGGTGTTTTCATCTGTCATGCCTCAGGTTGATGCGGATCTTCGCCCGCTATTATTAGACCAGCATGACCAGAAATGGCGCATTTTTCAATATATCTAAGGGGAGCGGCAAGCTTCTGCCGATAGCCATGGCGCGCCGATCTCGGCAAGCCGCGCGGGGCCTCGGTTTCACCACTAGGCGCGCTATTGCAACGCGCCCCCTTTTCAGCCTGCTCTGCTTGGGCTATCTCCCCATCTGACCCTTAGAAAGCTGGCCGCCATGACCGACCTCTCCCGTATCCGCAACTTCTCGATTGTTGCCCATATCGACCACGGCAAATCCACCCTTGCCGACCGTCTGATCCAATTGACTGGAACAGTCGCCGAACGCGATATGCAGGCCCAATTGCTTGATAGCATGGATATCGAGCGTGAACGCGGGATCACGATCAAGGCCAATACCGTTCGCATCGAATACCCTGCGAAAGACGGCAATACCTATATCCTCAACCTGATCGACACCCCCGGCCATGTCGATTTCGCCTATGAGGTTTCGCGCTCTATGCGGGCGGTTGAGGGATCGCTTTTGGTGGTGGATGCCACCCAAGGGGTCGAGGCACAGACCTTGGCCAATGTGTATCAAGCCATTGATGCCGATCATGAGATCGTCCCCGTTCTGAACAAGATCGACCTGCCTGCCTCGGAACCTGACCGCGTGCGCGAACAGATCGAGGATGTGATTGGGATCGACGCTTCCGAGGCTGTCGAGATTTCGGCCAAGACAGGCATCGGCATTCCCGATGTGCTCGAGGCCATCGTCACCCGCCTGCCCGCCCCCAGCGGCGAGCAAGATGCCCCCCTGAAAGCCATGCTGATCGACAGCTATTATGACCCTTATCTGGGTGTTGTGGTTCTGATCCGCGTGGTGGATGGCAAGATCAAAAAGGGCGACCGCATTCGCATGATGAAGACGGGCGGCCTCTATCAGATCGACCGTTTGGGCGTGTTCACCCCAAAGATGAAAGACATCCCCGAACTTGGACCAGGCGAGATCGGGTTCCTGACGGCCTCGATCAAACAGGTGCGCGACACGCGCGTGGGTGACACGATCACCCATGAGAAAAAGGGCACCGATACCGCATTGCCGGGCTTCAAACCCTCGATCCCCGTGGTGTTCTGCGGGCTGTTCCCCGTTGATGCCGCGCAATTCGAAGACCTGCGCGACGCGATCGAGAAACTGGCCCTGAATGACGCGTCTTTCTCCTCGGAAATGGAAACATCGGCGGCCCTTGGCTTTGGCTTCCGCTGCGGTTTCTTGGGCCTGTTGCACCTTGAAGTGATCCGCGACAGGCTTGAGCGCGAATATGATATCGACCTGATCACCACAGCGCCTTCCGTGATCTATCATGTCCATATGAAGGACGAGTCGATTGTGGAGTTGCACAACCCCGCCGATATGCCCGACCTGACCTATGTCGACCATGTCGAGGAACCACGCATCAAGGCCACGATCCTTGTGCCTGATGAATATCTCGGCGATGTGCTCAAGCTGTGCCAAGACCGTCGCGGTGAGCAGTTGGACCTGACCTATGCGGGCACCCGTGCGATGGTGGTCTATGACCTGCCGCTGAATGAAGTGGTGTTTGATTTCTATGATCGCCTGAAATCGGTGACCAAGGGCTATGCCTCCTTCGATTACCAGATGATCGGCTATCGTCAGGACTTCTTGGTGAAGATGCAGGTGCTTGTGAATGACGAGCCTGTGGATGCGCTTTCAACAATGGTGCATCGCGACCGAGCTGAGGCCCGTGGCCGTATGATGTGCGAGAAGCTCAAGGAATTGATCCCGCGCCATATGTTCAAAATCCCGATCCAAGCCGCGATCGGGGGCCGCGTGATCGCGCGCGAGACCCTCTCGGCGATGCGCAAGGACGTGACCGCGAAATGCTATGGGGGCGATGCCACACGGAAACGCAAACTGCTGGACAAGCAGAAAGCGGGTAAGAAGAAAATGCGCCAATTCGGTAAGGTGGAGATCCCGCAATCGGCCTTCATCAATGCATTGAAGATGGACGACTAAACGCGCCCTCTTCCCTTTTGTGTCCCACTCTCAAAGTTTGATCAGCCCATATCGTCACCGGATATGGGCTGAATGTTGGCTGGCCTGCGCGCTTCGCGCTGGAAAACCGACCGCGCGGTGCCTAAACTCACCCCAGTTGAATTTCACAAGCCAGAGCATTTTGCCCATGTCCCATCCAACAGGTTATTCCCGCCTGCAAATCAGGCTCCACTGGGCCACAGCGATTTTGGTCGCGCTGCAATTTGTCTTTCATGAAGGGATTTCGACCGCCTATGACCGCGCGGTTGAAACGGGCGTCTATGCACCCTCCTTTGCGGTGATGGCGCATAGCTTGCCAGGTGTGGTGATCCTGATCCTGACGATCTGGCGCTTCAGCCTGCGCCGCAGCCATGGCGCGCCTTTGCCCCCCGAAGGCGAACCTGCGATTTTCAAGAAGCTTTCGCATCTGGCGCATATGGGATTTTACGGGTTGCTGGTGCTGCTGCCCCTGTCAGGGATGGCCGCATGGGGCGGCCAGATCGAAGCGGCGGGCGATGTTCATGAAATCCTCAAGACCTTGATGCTGCTTCTCATCATCGCCCATATCATCGCAGCGCTTATTCACCAATTTGCCTGGAAGACCAATCTGATGGACCGCATGCGCCGCCCTAGCTGAAAAAGGCGCGCAGGCTTGCCTCGAATTCGCGTGGCTTATCGGCGTGAAGCCAATGGCCCGCTTGCGGAATTTTGGCAAAACGCGCCTGCGGGAACAGCGCTTTGATCAGCGGGCGATGATCGGGCAAAACATAATCCGAGCTGGCCCCTGACAAAAACAGGGTGGGCCCCTCGAACTGGCCTGTGACCCCGTCGGGCCAACCGACGATGTCATCCATGAAACGCTCCAGCACATCATGGTTGAGCCGCCATGCCTTGGCCTTCACATCCAGCGATTGCAGCAAGAAGGCGCGCACACCAGCCTCGGGCACATGGGGTTCAAGCTGGCGGTCGGCATCTCCGCGCGTTGTAACCTCGGCCAAATCAATCTTGCGCATCGCCTCGATCAAATGGGATTGGCTATGGCCATAGGCCACAGGCGCAATATCGGCCACGATCAAACGGCGCAGCAGATCGGGGCGGGTAACCGCAAGCATCATCGCGGCCTTGCCGCCCATGGAATGACCCACCACATCCATCGGCGCGCCTTGTGCCTCAATCACCTCGGCCAGATCAGCGGCCATATCGGAATAGGTATTGCTGTCATCCCAAGGGCTTTGCCCATGGTTGCGCATATCGACAGTCACCACGCGGCGCAGATCGGACAGGCGTTTGGCGATCACACCCCAATTGCGCGCCGAGCCAAACAGGCCATGCGCGATCAGGACGGGCGGTTGGGTCGTATCAGACCCGATTGTATATGTTTCCAGCATAGCCGCTTTCTACCAGTGCCGCAGATCATGAACCAGAGGGGTTGAGCGCGCGCCCGCGCCCTTCTAACCTGAGGCTGGCCCAGCAAGGATGATGCGAAGATGACCCTTGAGGAAATCGACACCCTTACCGATGAATTGCGCGGTCTGATCGCCGAGCGGCTTGGCATCCGCGCCAAAAGTTTCGCGCAAGCGATAAAGCGCACCAACAGGCTTTTGCCCACGCCTGTGCGCAATTCAGCGCAGGCGCTGCTGGCCTTTCAGGCGCGTGCCGCCCATCCCAAACTGGCCGCCCGCACCGACCCCGCATTGGTGCAGGCCGAGGCCGAGACGGTAAAGCGCCACCTTATGACGCTCAAAGCAGGCGAAAGGCAGGCCCGAGAGCGTGCCTTTCTCTTTGGCGAAATCGCTTTTCGCATTGCGATTGTGCTGGTCCTGATCGTCGTGCTGCTGGTCTGGCGCGATATCATCTAGCCCTAATGCGCGGGGGCCACGAAGGTTCCATTGCGCAAATCCCGCACGGCTTGCTGCAATTCCGCTTGCGTGTTCATCACAATCGGGCCGTGCCAAGCAACGGGTTCCTCAATCGGCGCGCCCGAGATCAGCAAAAAGCGCAGCCCTTCAGGGCCCGCCTGAACCGTGACCTCATCGCCCGTGCCAAAGCGGATCAAGGTCCGGTCCCCCGATAGATCGCGGATATTGACCTCCTCGCCCATCACCTCTTTTTCCAGCAAAACACCCGAGGGCTGGCTGGCATCGGCAAAGGCACCTGCGCCTTCGAATACATAGGCAAAGGCACGGCGATAGGTATCAATCTTGAAGGTCTTTTTCACACCCGCGGGCACCGAAATATCAAGATATTGCGGATCGGCAGCAATGCCATCCACGGGGCCTTTCTTGCCCCAGAACTCACCCACGATCACTTTCACACGGGTGCCGTCATCATCGATGATCTCGGGGATCTCGGCCGCCTCGACATCCTGATAGCGCGGGTCGGTCATTTTCAGGCTGGAGGGAAGATTGCCCCAAAGCTGGAACCCGTGCATCTGCCCCTTGCCGTTTCCATAGGGCATTTCCTGATGCAAAATCCCGCGCCCAGCGGTCATCCATTGCACCGAGCCTGCCCCCAGCTTGCCTGTATTCCCAAGGCTGTCGGAATGCTCGACCGTGCCGGCAAGCACATAGGTGATCGTTTCGATCCCGCGATGCGGGTGCCAAGGGAAGCCCTTTTGGTAGAAGGCAGGATCATCATTGCGGAAATCATCAAAGAGCAGGAACGGGTCCAGCTCGGTCGGGTCTTGGAACCCGAACGCACGGTGCAGATGCACGCCTGCCCCTTCCATGGTGGGCATGGCATTGCGACTTTCAAGAATGGGACGGATCGACATGGGGTGGCACCTTTCCTGTTAACTTGCGCCAAGAGGTAGCCCGCAGCCCGTCTTTAGGCAATTCTGAGCCTGCACACGGTCTCTGTGCGGCATTGCAGGGGTCGGTTTCGGCACAGACAGGCGCAGGGCAGGCTGGAAGGTTTGCGGCAGGAATGAAGGGAAACAGCATATGAATGTAGGATTTATCGGGCTCGGCAATGTCGGTGCGAAACTGTCAGGCTCTTTGCTGCGCAATGGCGTGGCGTTGAGCGTCCATGATCTGGATGCCGCAAAATGCGCCGAGTTCGAAGCGCGCGGGGCCAAAATCGGCAAAACCCCTGCCCAGATGATGCGCGATTGCGATATCGTTATCACCTGCCTGCCGCATCCCAAAATATCTGCCGCCATTGTCGAAGGGCCAGACGGGCTGCTGGAAGGGATCACTGAGGGCAAGATCTGGCTGGAGATGAGCACAACGGACGCGGCCGAGATCAAACGTTTGGCTGCATTGGTGACACAGGCTGGCGGTGCGGCGGTGGATTGCCCTGTTTCCGGTGGCTGCCACAGGGCCGATACCGGCAATATCTCGATCTTTGCAGGCTGCGAGCGCGATGTTTTCGAGCGTGTCCTGCCTTTGCTGACCAAGATGGGGCGCAGGGTTTTGCATACGGGCGAGGTCGGCTCGGCCTCGGTTCTCAAGGTGATCACCAATTATCTGGCCACCGCCAATCTGCTGAGTTGCTGCGAAGCCCTGACCGTCGCCAAGGCCGCTGGCATGGATTTGGGCATAAGCTATGAGGCGATCCGGATTTCATCGGGCACCAGTTTTGTGCATGAAACCGAAAGTCAGGTTATCCTGAACGGCTCGCGCGATATTTCCTTCACGATGGATCTTGTTCTCAAGGATATTGGCCTGTTCCAAGAGGTTGCCGATACCGCGGGCGTGCCTTTGGAAATCAGCCCGCTGATGATCGAGATATTCAAAGATGGCATCGCGCGGTTCGGGGAGCGGGAGCTTTCGCCCAATATCATCCGCCGCCTTGAAGAGGCGACAGGTCTGGATATTCGCGCAGATGGTTTCCCTGCTGAGATGGTCGATGATGAACCCGAAGAACAGGGCTATGAAGTGCGCCGCGAGGCATAGAGACTTCAGCCTGCACTCTGGCCATCGGCTAATGCCCGTGGTTTATGGCGTTTCGCGTGAAGCCTTTAGGCCTTTGCGCAAAGGATCGGGGATGTAGCCATGAATAATCCAGATGAAGTTTTGGAACGCATCTCGCCCAATACGGCGCGGCGGGTGATGGCGACGGGCTGCTTGGGCTGCCTTGGGGTGCTGTTGCTCTGGATCGCGGCCACGCAACCGCCCGTGGATATCGGCTGGCTTATCTTTCTGATCCTGATGGGGGCAGGCAGCCTCTGGCTCGCATGGGTAGTATGGGATGTGTCTTCGCGCACGCTGGAGCTGACGCGATTGGAATTGCGTGAGATCGGAGGGCGCGTTTTGTTCACCATCGACAATGTCGAAAGCGTCGATCGTGGGTTTTTCGCCTTCAAGCCAGCCGGTGGCTTTCTGATCCGCTTGAAGGAGCCACAAGGCGCCAAAGCCTATGCGCCGGGATTGTGGTGGCGGCGCGGACGGCGTGTGGCTGTGGGCGGTGTAACGGCGGCACGCGAGTCGAAATCAGTTGCTGATCTGATTTCTGTTCTTCTGGTGCAAAATCGCGGCGGGACCAAAACCTAGCCCCGCCGCGCTGTGGTTTAGAGGCCTTTGGCGCGATAGCCCGAAGCAATTCGGCTGATCGAAACCAAATAGCCTGCCGTGCGCAAATCAGGCACATCCGAGCGATCATGCCAAACCTCACGCATCGCCTGATAGGCGGTGCGCATCGTGTCATCGAGGCCCGAGCGGACCAGTTCCAACTCGCCCGCACCGCGCAGATAGCGCGATTTGAAGTCCGGCGAGAGGGACCAGCCAATGCCACTATCCTTGGACAGACGTTCAAGCTCGTTCACGATCAATTCGTGACGCGACTCTTCCTGACGACGCTGCATCCGGCCAAAACGGATGTGGCTGAGGTTCTTGACCCATTCGAAATAGGACACCGTCACACCACCCGCATTGGCATAAAGATCGGGGATGATGATCGTTCCCTTGCGCCGCAGGACTTCGTCGGCACCCGCGGTGATCGGACCATTGGCCGCCTCGATAATCAAAGGCGCTTGCACACGATCTGCATTGGACAGGTTGATCACGGCCTCAAGGGCTGCGGGAATAAGAATATCACATTCTTCTTCCATCGCGGCGGCACCATTCTCGGAATAAGTGCCATGCGGGCAGCCTTTGACGCCACCATGCTGCGCAATCCAGTGACGCACCGCTTCGACATCAAGGCCATCGGGCGAAGACAGCGCGCCGTCCCGTTCGATCACATGAGTAACACGGCAGCCATCTTCTTGTGCAAGGAACAAGGCTGCGTGATAGCCCACATTGCCCAAACCCTGAACGATGACACGCTTACCATCCAAGCTGCCAGACAGACCTGCTGCCGCGATATCCTCGGGATGGCGGAAGAATTCCTGCAACGCATATTGCACGCCGCGCCCTGTCGCCTCGACACGGCCCTGAATACCGCCTGCATGAGGCGGCTTGCCGGTGACACAGGCCTTGGCGTTGATATCGGTGGTGTTCATCCGCGCGTATTGATCCGCGATGATCGCCATCTCTTTTTCGCCTGTTCCCATGTCGGGGGCGGGCACGTTTTGCGATGGGTTGATCAAATCGCGCTTGATCAGCTCATAGGCGAAACGGCGGGTGATCTGCTCCAGCTCATGCTCATCCCATTCGCGCGGGTCGATGCACAAACCGCCCTTCGATCCGCCGAAAGGCGCTTCGACCAAGGCGCATTTGAAGGTCATCAGCGAGGCAAGCGCTTCAACCTCATCCTGATCGACATTCATCGCATAGCGAATGCCGCCTTTCACAGGCTCCATATGTTCGGAATGAACAGCGCGGTAGCCGGTGAATGTATGCATCTGCCCACGCAGCCGCACGCCAAAGCGCACGGTATAGGTGGAGTTACAGACACGAATTTTTTCTTCAAGGCCAGGGGGCAACTCCATGAGTGACGCTGCCCGATTAAACATTAAATCAACTGACTCGCGAAAGCTGGGCTCAGTAGGGTTCGTGGTAGTCATGGAAGTTCCTCCTTTTGACTCATCCCACAACGGATAATCCCGCATTTTTTTAGCTGGCAGGCGTAGAACAATCCTTAAGAGGGCGCGGGTTCAACCAAAAAGACCAGGCATTCGGCCCGAAATTGCCTTTTTTATTGTCCTAAATGGCCGCGAATGCCGCCCCGATTTGCCGTAATTTCGCCTAGCTTCCCGCCGAAAACAGGCCATGGGCGAACTCTGACTTTAGGGGCCCAATCAAGAGGGGTAGCAAAATGGCGCAAGTTTTCACGCCACAAAAACCAAAGACACCATCCACTCTCGCCAATCGTTTTGCGCGGGCCGAAGACGGCACAGTCACCATTTTCGGGCTGATCATGTTTGTCATCATGATCGCCGTTGGCGGTGTTGCGATTGATATTTTGCGCTACGAGACCCAACGCGTGCAGATGCAATACACGCTGGACCGCGCCGTTCTGGCCGCCGCCTCGCTAGATCAGAACGCCGATGCCGAAGCCGTGGTCCGAGATTACTTCGCGCGATCCGAACTTGAAAACTACCGCCTTCGGGTCACACCGCAAAGCACCATGACCTCAACCCGGGTTGAGGCATTTGTGGAGGCGGATATCAATCTGCTCTTCATGAATATGTTCGGTGTGAACTCCTTGACCTCCCCCGCCTCTGCGGTCGCCGAAGAGAGCGTCGGAAATCTAGAAATCTCCTTGGCGCTGGATGTCTCTGGCTCCATGGGGGGCAGCCGAATTGTTCAGATGCGCGATGCCGCCGAAGACTTCGTTGTCGACCTCCTTGCGATGAACCAAAACTCCCCGAATGGCGACACCGTCTCGATCTCGCTGATCCCTTACAACGGTCGGGTCAATATCGGCACGAGGCTGGCCAGCGTATTCACCTTGAGCGATGAACATGACGCGTCAAATTGCGCGCGCTTCCCTCCAGAAGAGTTTCACAATACAGCAATTGATCCTGAAACCCCTCTGGCTCGTCTTGCACATGCGGATTATTACCACCGCGAATGGCATTCCGACCTTCTATACAGCCATTGTTACTCCTCAAGGACCCGCGCAAACCCCAATGGCGGACCGCTTGACAGACACGCCATCATACCTTGGTCCTCGAACCAAGAAGAGCTTGTGGAATCCATTCGTGCGCTTACGCAAAGCGGCTGGACAGCCATGGACCTGGGCATGAAATGGGCCGTTGGCCTTCTCGATCCAGTTGCACGACCCGCACTGTCAGAGCTCATTGATACAGGCGCTGCCAATTCTGATTTCGAAGGGCGCCCATTTGACTATGACAATGATGAGACCCTCAAAGTCGTCGTCCTGATGACTGATGGAGAGAACAGCGAGCAACATGATCTATGGGATGAGTTTCGCCACGGACCATCAAATGTTTTCTACCATGATGACCATCATCGCTGGTCAATCTTTTATCCCGGTCATGATCGTTATTGGATACCGGAGCAAACACATTGGTGGGACCCGCAGCACAATCAACCCAACAATTACTGGGGAATTTGGTCAGACGAGCCCTATCGTGGGGATGAGTCCGAGGCACTTGATTGGCTAGAATTGTTTGGCGAATACACAGCCGCCAAAGTCGCAGCCGAATTCTACCTGAGACCCGCCCAGCGGTCTGGAAATTACGACTACTTCAACTGGGTACGCTGGGCCGCCTTTGGAGCCCATGCCACCCCCGAAATCGCTAATAGCAACACGCGTGCAAGCTGCGATGCGGCCCGCGCCGAAGGGATCATTGTGTTTACAATCGGTTTCCAAGCCCCGCGCGTCGGACAGGAATTGATGCAATATTGCGCCACAACGCCAGCACATTACTACCCGATCATCGATGGCGGATCGCTGGACATTGCTGATGCTTTCGCGTCGATCGCAACCTCGATCAACCGTCTTCGTCTGGTTCAATAGGGGTTGGAGATGGCATTGCACCACACCATTCGACAGTTCTGGCGCGACGAGACGGCGACAGCCTCGTTGGAGTTCGTGATCGTCTTCCCGATTGTCATGATCTTGTTCACAGCCGTGTTCGAGACCGCGATGATCCTGACGCGTCAGGTGATGCTAGAACGCGCCCTTGATACAACCGTGCGCGTCATGCGGGTAACACCGGGCCTGACGGCAACACATGACCAGATCGCAAGTGTCATTTGCCAGCAAACTGTGGTGATCAATGATTGCGATCAACTGCTGACGCTTGATCTGCGACCTATCGTGGGCCCCAATTACTTCCTTCCTGATCAAGACTCACTTTGTGTCGACAGGGATGGCTGGGTCCGCCCCGCAAATACCTTCGATGTGGGCCAAGTAAACCAATTGATGCTTATCCGCGCCTGCGTGGTTGTTGACCGCATCCTGCCCTTCTCGGGCTTTGGGTTGAACCTGACGCGCGATGATACAGGTGGCCTCCATATGATTTCAGCCTCGATCTTCGTGAATGAGCCGTAAGCGGGATGGGACTTATGAATATTGCTAGATCAGTAAGAAAATTCTTTCGCGACGAGACCGCTGCGGTCGCGCTTGAGGCCATCATCCTGACGCCTATTTTGGCTTGGGTCTTTGTCGGAAGCTTCGTGTTTTTTGACGGCTTTCGGACATATAACGGGGCGGTAAAGGCCAATTACGCGGTATCAGACGTGCTGTCGCGGGCCGAGGTCACCATGTATGGATCCGATATCGAGGGCCTGTCGAATATCTTCCAGCACATCACCCGCAGCCCCGAGATCACCCAAATGCGCGCAACTCAAGTGCGGCGCACCGATCAGGGCTTTGTTGTTGACTGGTCTTACGGCACACAAGGGCGCTTGAGGCATACGAATGAAACGCTTGGTGCCGTCACCGACCGAATTCCATTGATGGAAATTGGGTCGCATGTTTTGGTTGTGGAGACGTTTCTTCCCTATACACCCGCTTTCAGCATCGGCATGGGCGAGATGGAATTTGACTTTGTTTCAGTGACACGCCCGCGCTTTGTCGACCGCGTTGATTTCGATGATGGGACTGACCCCAGTTTCTGCGTCGCAAACTGCTCTCCTGGTGAGGGCGATGGCATGGATGATGCTGGCGAAGACCCTTCGGGCTTTGATTGGGACGCCGCATTTGAATATGATTTCAACGAGGAAGAAGGCGGCGGTGGCGGCGAAACCGAAGGTGGCTCTGGCTGACCTGCCTAAATTTCTGGCGACAGCCCGCTCGACACTAATAATTTCGTCGAATTGGGCCGCATCACATCGGGTCTGATGAGCATTGCTCTTTCCTGTTCCGAATGCTTTGCTTAGGTCTTCTAGGACGCGCGCTTTTGCGGGCGGAGAAGGAGCCTGAAAGATGCGTTACTCTGGCTGGCGTGTGCTGGCGGAAGGCCTGACTGGCAATAAGGGTTGGAAACCTGCTTGGCGTGATCCAGCGCCAAAGGCGGAATACGATATCATTATCATCGGCGGCGGTGGCCATGGCTTGGCAACGGCCTTTTATCTGGCCAAGGAACATGGCCTGAGCAATATCGCCGTGCTTGAAAAAGGCTATCTCGGCGGCGGCAATATCGGTCGCAACACCACCATCGTGCGCGCCAATTACGGGCTTCCTGGAAATTCCGAGTTTTACTCCCATTCCCTCAAGCTTTGGGAAGGGATGGAAAGCGAGCTCAATTACAATGTGATGCACAGCCAGCGCGGGATCATCAATCTGTTTCATTCCGATGGTCAGCGCGATGCCTATGCCAGACGCGGCAATGCGATGATCAATCAGGGTGATGATGCCATTTTGCTTGATCGCGAAGGCGTGCGCAAACTGGTGCCCTATATCGATTACGAGCAGACGCGTTTCCCGATTTACGGCGGGCTCTACCACAAGCGCGGCGGCACAGCGCGCCATGACGCCGTGGCTTGGGGCTATGCGCGCGGGGCCGATCAGCGCGGGGTTGATCTGATCCAGAATTGTGAAGTGACGGGCATCGATATTGAGGGCGGCAAGGTCACAGGCGTGCAAACTAGCCGAGGGGCAATCCGCGCCAAAAAGGTCGGCATAGTCGTGGCGGGCAGGTCAGGACAGGTCGCGGCGATGGCAGGCATGCGTCTGCCCATCGAGAGCCATGTCCTGCAAGCCTTCGTGACCGAAGGCCTCAAACCCTGCATCGACAATGTCATCACCTATGGCATGGGGCATTTCTATATCAGCCAATCCGACAAGGGCGGCCTCGTCTTTGGCGGCGACCTTGATTTCTACGCCTCCTATGCCTCACGCGGGAACCTGCCAATGGCCGAACATGTGATCGAGGCGGGCATGACGCTGATGCCGATGATCGGCAAGGCCAAGATGCTACGCTCTTGGGGCGGGATCATGGATATGTCGGCAGATGGATCGCCGATCATCGACAAGACCCATATCGAGGGGCTCTATTTCAATGGCGGCTGGTGCTATGGCGGCTTCAAGGCGGTGCCCGGATCAGGCTATTCCTTCGCCCATCTTCTGGCCACAGACACCCACCACGCGCCCGCTGCGAAATTCCGCATGGATCGCTTTGAGACAGGGATCGGCTTGATGGATGAAGAAGGGACTGGGTCCCAGCATAACCTGCATTAGAAATTTCGATTGAGCGCAACAGATACAGCCCCCAGACTTGGTGACCTGAAAATGCAAATCCCCTGCCCCCTATGCGGCACCCGCGACCTGCGAGAGTTCTCCCCCAAGGGGCATGACACCTATCTGGACCGGCCCGCAGCCGATGCCCCGCCTGAGCAGTGGCATGCCTATCTGCATTTGCGCGACAACCCCGCAGGCGACACGCGCGAATTATGGCATCACGCCTTTGGCTGTGGCGCTTGGCTTGTTGTCAGCCGCAATACCATCACCCATGAGGTCAGCGGTGCCGAATTGGCGCGCGACGTTGTGAAGGAGAAAACCAATGCGGGTTGAAGGCAAGGGTCGCATTGATCGCAGCAAGACAATCGGCTTCAGCTTTGACGGCACATACTACCAAGGTCATCCGGGCGATACGCTGGCCTCGGCCTTGATGGCCAATGATGTCAAATTGATCGGGCGAAGCTTCAAATACCACCGTCCGCGTGGCGTGCTGACCGCAGGCTCGGAAGAACCCAATGCCATGGTCGAGATCGGGCGTGGCGATGCGATCATGCCCAATACCCGCGCCACCATGCAGGAGCTGTTCGACGGGTTGACAGCCCATAGCCAGAACCATCTCGGCCCTCTCAAATACGACCTTCTGGCGATCAATGATCTGGCCGCGCCATTTCTAAGCGCGGGCTTTTACTACAAGACATTCATGTGGCCCCGCGCCTTTTGGGAAAAGCTTTATGAGCCCGTGATCCGCCGCGCGGCAGGGCTTGGGCGTTTGTCGGGCAAAGCGGATGATGAAACCTATGAAAAGGCCTATGCCCATTGCGATCTGTTGGTGATTGGCAGCGGGCCTGCGGGATTGATGGCGGCCTTGGTGGCGGGGCGTGCGGGCGTGGATGTGATCCTTGCCGAGGAAAGTGACCGTTTCGGCGGACGGCTTTTGTCGGATGAGGATACGATCGACGACGCGCCTGCCTCATTCTGGGCGGCTGAGGCCTTGCATGAATTGGAAGGCATGGAAAATGTCCGCCTGATGCGCCGCACCACCGTGACAGGGGCCTATGATGGCGGCACCTATGGCGCGCTGGAGCGCGTTTCGCTGCATTTGCCGCCAGAAGATGGCCTGCCGCGCGAATGTTTCTGGCGCATCCAAGCCAAACAGGCCGTTCTGGCGGCTGGTGCCTTGGAACGCCCCATCGCCTTTCCGCTGAATGACCGCCCCAATATCATGCTGGCCGCAGCCGTCAGGACCTATCTGGCGCGCTTTGGCGTTGTGCCCGGCCGCAAGATGACCCTGTTTGCCACCAATGACAGCGCCCATAAAACCGCGCTTGCCCTGCAGGAGGCAGGCGTCGAGGTTGCGGCTGTGATTGACAGCCGTTTGGATGCAGAAGCGCAGGGTGACTACAAGCTGATCAAGGGTGGCCAAGTGATTGGCACCAAGGGGCGGCACGGGCTGTCGCAGATCACCGTGCGCCATGGCGGGCAGGAACAGCAGATCGAGACAGACGCACTTGCGATGTCGGGCGGCTGGAACCCCAATGTGCATCTCACCTGCCATCTTGGCGCGCGCCCTGTCTGGAATGAGGCGATCAAAGGCTTCATCCCATCCCAAGGAGCCGTGCCAAACATGACCCCTGCGGGGGCCTGCAACGGCGTGTTCGATACACAAGGCTGTTTGAGCGCAGGGGCCGAGGCGGCAAAGGCCGCCCTCAAGGCGCTTGGCAAGCGAGCGAAAGCCACGCAACTGCCGCAAGCCAGCTCCGAGGCGGGTGCGTTGCAGGCGCTGTGGTATGTCGAGGGCAAAGGCCGCGCATGGCTTGATTTCGCCAATGACGTCACCACCAAGGATGTGCGCCTCGCGGCCAAGGAAAACTATGCCTCGGTCGAACATATGAAGCGCTATACCACCCAAGGCATGGCCCCTGATCAGGGCAAGAACTCCAATATCGCAGCCCTCGCCGTACTGGCCGATGCAACGGGGCGCGGCATTCCCGAAACGGGCACCACGGTGTTCCGCCCTCCCTTTGTGCCGGTCACAATGGCGGCCCTCGGGGCGGGTGGCAAAAGCAAAGGCTTCGCGCCCGAACGCTTCACCACCTCGCATCAGGCAAGTCTGGATCGCGGTGCCGCGATGGTGGAAGCGGGGCTGTGGTATCGCCCCTCCTATTTCCCCCGCACAGGCGAGACGACATGGCGGCAATCCTGCGACCGAGAGGTGGATATGGTCCGCAATGCCGTCGGGATTTGCGATGTCTCGACGCTTGGAAAAATCGACATCCAAGGGCCAGATTCGGCCGCATTTCTGGATTTTGTCTATGCCAATACATTCTCGACGCTCAAGCAAGGCCGCGTGCGCTATGGTGTGATGCTGCGTGAAGATGGCCATGTGATGGATGACGGCACCACCGCACGGCTTGGCCCCAATCATTTCGTCATGACAACAACAACCGCAGCGGCGGGTCAGGTCATGACCCATCTGGATTTCGTGCATCAATGCCTGCGCCCCGAGATGAAACTGCGTTTCATTTCGGCAACCGAACAATGGGCGCAATTCGCTATTGCAGGCCCCAAATCCCGCGCGCTGTTGAACGGGCTCTTGGACACGCCCGTTGATGATGAAAGCTTTCCCTATATGGGCTGTGGCGAGGTCAACCTATTGGGCACCAAGGCGCGTTTGTTCCGCATCTCTTTCTCGGGCGAGCATGCTTATGAATTGGCCGTCCCCGCACGCTTTGGCGCGGCGCTGTTTCGCGATCTGGTCGCGCGTGCCGAGACCATGGGCGGCGGTGCCTATGGGATGGAGGCCTTGAATGTCTTGCGCCTTGAAAAAGGCTTTATCACCCATGCCGAAATTCACGGGCGTGTCACAGCTTTTGATATCGGTATGAACAGGATGGTTTCTGCCAAGAAGGATTGCATCGGCAATGCGGCCTCCAAACGTGAGGGCTTGCTGGATGAGGGGCGTGAACTGCTGGTGGGTCTCAAACCCGCAGGTCTGGTCAAACAGGTGATTGCGGGCGGGCGCTTGTTCACAGCGGGGGAGCCTGCCGACCGTGAGCATGACCAAGGCTATATCACCTCAACCGCCTTTTCGCCGACGCTTGGCCATTCCATCGCGCTTGGCTTCCTGCGCAATGGTCGCAACAGGGTGGGCGAGCATATCCGAATGGTCGATCATCTGCGTGGGCTAGAGGCCGAGTTGGAGGTTTGCGACCCCGTGTTTTTCGACCCAGAGGGAGGGCGTCTTCGTGGCTAAACTGATCGCACAAAGCCCCGCACACGGGATCCCAAGCAGCACAATCGGCACGGTGACCTTATCCGAGCTTGAGATGACATCCATCACCTCAATCGCGCCCTTTGCGGGCAAGGAGACCGCGCTGGCAAAGACACTGAAGGCCGAACACGGGTTGGAATGGTCCGCCGCTGGTCAGACAAACGAACATGCGGGCGCGCGCGTGATCTGGGCAGGGCTCGATCTGGCCTTTTTGACGGGGGTGGAGGCCTCATCCAAACTGGCAAAAGACGCAGCCCTTACGGATCAAAGCGATGCTTGGGCGCGGTTTGAGTTGAGCGGCGCGGAGGCGGCGGATGTCTTGGCGCGCTTGGTGCCTGCTGATCTGCGCAAGACGCAGTTCAAAACAGGTCAGACCCTGCGCAGCAGCCTTGGCCATATGCAGATGATTTTGGTGAAAACCGCCCCGCAAAGCTTTCTGATTATGGTGTTCCGAAGCATGGCCCAGACCGCTTTGCATGAATTGACGGATGCTATGACAAATGTGGCCAAACGGGCTTCTCTCTAGCCAGAGCGCGCGCCAGAGCATGATTACGCACAATTTTGCGGGCCTTATCCACAGACCCGCCCCCGCGCTGACTGGACTTCGCGCCAAAGGCCAATGATACTCGCTCCATGAGCTTGCCCCCTGGATTCCTTGACGAGTTGCGCAATCGTGTTTCGCTGTCCCAAGTGGTCGGTCGCAAGGTCATGTGGGATAATCGCAAATCCAATCAGGCAAAGGGCGATATGTGGGCGCCCTGCCCCTTCCATCAGGAAAAGACCGCCAGCTTTCATGTCGATGACCGCAAAGGCTTTTACTATTGCTTTGGCTGCCACGCCAAAGGCGATGCTTTAGGCTTCATCAAGGAAACCGAGAATGTAAGCTTCATGGAAGCGGTTGAAATCCTTGCCCGTGAGGCAGGGATGACGATGCCAGCCCGTGACCCGCGCGCGCAGGAAAAATCGGACGAACGCGCGGAACTGGCCAAGATCACCGAAGCCGCCGTTGGGTATTTCCGCCTGCAACTCAAAACCGCCGCCGCAGCCGAGGCCCGCAGCTATCTGGAGAAACGCGGGCTTGATCAGGCGGCCCTTGATCAATTCGAGATCGGCTTTGCCCCTGCAACCCGCCAAGGGGCCTTTACCGAATTGACCGCCAAGGGGCTGGATGCAAACCGCGTCATTACTGCTGGAATTGCCAGCAAACCCGATGATGGCGGCGCGCCCTATGACGCGTTTCGTGACCGTATCATCTTTCCGATCCGTGATCCGCGCGGGCGCTGCATCGGGTTCGGGGGCCGTGCGATGGCCGCGAATGCGCGCGCCAAATATCTCAATAGCCGCGAGACACCTTTGTTCGACAAGGGCCGCGCTCTTTATAATCACGGCCCCGCCCGCGAAGCTGCAGGCAAAGGCCAGCCCCTGATCGTGGCCGAAGGCTATATGGATGTCATAGCGCTGGTGCGCGGCGGCTTTCCTGCGACTGTGGCCCCCTTGGGCACCGCCATCACCGAGGATCAGTTGCGCCTGCTATGGCGCATCGCGGATGAACCGATCATCGCGCTGGATGGCGACACGGCGGGCCTGCGCGCAGCCATGCGCCTGATTGATCTGGCGCTTCCTTTGCTTGAGGCTGGCAAATCCCTGCGGTTCTGCATCATGCCTGCGGGTCTGGACCCTGATGACCTGATCCGCAGCAAAGGCCCCGCTGCCATGCAAAAGCTGCTGGATGAGGCACAACCCTTGGTCAGCCTGCTCTGGCGACGCGAAACCGAAGGCAAAAGCTTTGACAGCCCTGAGCGGCGTGCAGGCCTTGATAAAACCCTGCGCACAGCCATCAGCCGTATCCCCGACCCGTTCCTGCGCCGCCATTACGGCGAGGCGATCAACGATCTTCGTAGGCAGTTGTTCAACCCGCAAAGACGCGGGTTTGAGCAGCGCGGCCCGCGCGCGGGCGGCAAGCGCTTTGGCTTTGGCGAGGCGCAAGTGGTGCCCTTGGCCGCCACACGCGCTTCGGCCCTTGCCTCGGGTCTGCGCAGCGAGGCCGAGATCCGCATCACCCTGATCCTTGCAACATTGTGCCGAACACCCGCCTTGATCGACCGTTTTGAGGCGCAGCTTGAACGGCTGGAGCCTGAAAACCCTGAATACGCGCAGCTTTGCAGCTTTTTGCTGCGCACATCCGCGCGGGAGCATGAACCGCTTCTGGCCGAACTTGAGACAGCTAATCTTCGCGCTACCCTTGGAAACATACAGACGCTTGGCCATGTGCGGATAGCACCCTGCACTCTGGCGGCGGGTGACCCCGAGAAATCGGCGCAATGCCTGACGGAAGAATTCGCAAAGCTCGCCGCAAAACGCGGGATCGAGCATGAGATGGCAGAGGCGCTGGAAGATATCGACCGCACCGAAGACGACGCGCATCTGTCATGGCGCCTCAATCACGCGATCCGCACGCGCCAGAACGCCGAGCGGAGCCAAAACGAGGACCAAGCGGACACAGGGGAAGACCGAACTGAGCTGTCCAATTACCTTCGTGGGTTGATAGAAGCCCGCGTCTGGGAGAAGAAAACGAGGTAGCTGGGAGTGCGAATCAGTGATTCGCACTTTATAGGGTACATATCCGAGGGTGCGAATCACTCTTGAGCGAAAGGATAATCGCGCAATGGCTAAAGACACCGACGATCGCAAACCGGACGGCGAAGACGCAGAACATGGGCTCGACATGAGCCAAGCCGCCGTCAAAAAGATGATCGCGGATGCGCGCGCTCGTGGCTACATCACTTACGACCAATTGAATTCCGTCCTCCCGCCCGAGCAGGTCAGCTCGGAGCAGATCGAAGACGTGATGTCGATGCTCTCCGAGATGGGCGTCAATATCATCGAGGATGATGAGGCCGAAGAAGAAGAGAATAAGGGCGCGACCGATCTGGTCGAAACCTCAAGCGCGCGTGAAGTGGCCATTTCGACCACAGGCACCGAAAAGCTTGACCGCACGGATGACCCCGTTCGCATGTATCTGCGCGAAATGGGTTCGGTCGAACTGCTCAGCCGCGAAGGCGAGATCGCGATTGCCAAGCGCATTGAGGCTGGCCGCAACACGATGATCGCAGGGCTGTGCGAAAGCCCGCTGACCTTCCAAGCGATCACCATCTGGCGCGACGAACTTCTAGAAGAGGACATCCTGCTGCGCGATGTGATCGACCTCGACGCGACCTTCGGCAATGCAATGGGCGAAGATGAAGACGGCGAAGCCCCTGTTGTGGGCGCGGTGCCTGCCAATGGTGGAGCCTCGCCGAGAGCCGAGGGCGAGCCTGAACTGGACGCCGATGGCAACCCGATCATCAAGAATGATGACGACGACGAGGATGAGGACGATCAGGCCAATATGAGCCTTGCCGCGATGGAGGCTGCCCTCAAGCCGCGCGTTCTCGAATCCCTCGATGTGATTGCTGAAAACTACATCCAGCTGGCCGAGATGCAGGATAAGCGTATCTCAGCGACCCTGAATGAAGATGAAAGCTTCCACAAAAAGGACGAAGCCAAATACCAGAAGCTTCGCTCGGAAATTGTGGAGCTGGTGAATGAGCTGCATCTGCATAACAACCGTATCGAAGCGCTGATCGACCAGCTCTATGGCATCAACCGCCGGATCATGTCGATCGACTCTAATATGGTGAAGCTGGCCGACCAAGCCCGCATCAACCGCCACGAGTTTGTGGGCGAATATCGCGGCTATGAACTGGACCCAACTTGGGTTGACCGCATGGCCGAAAAAGCGGGCCGTGGCTGGCAGGCTTTGATGGAGCGTTCGCGCCCCAAGGTCGAAGAACTGCGTGCCGATATGGCGCAAGTCGGCCAATATGTCGGCCTTGATATCAGCGAATTCCGCCGTATCGTGGCACAGGTTCAGAAGGGCGAAAAAGAAGCCCGTCAGGCCAAGAAAGAGATGGTCGAGGCAAACCTGCGCCTCGTGATTTCGATTGCCAAGAAATACACCAATCGCGGCCTGCAATTCCTCGACCTTATTCAGGAAGGCAATATCGGCCTGATGAAGGCGGTTGATAAATTCGAATATCGCCGTGGCTATAAATTCTCGACCTATGCGACATGGTGGATCCGTCAGGCGATCACCCGTTCGATCGCCGACCAAGCCCGCACGATCCGTATTCCGGTTCATATGATCGAAACGATCAACAAGCTGGTGCGCACGGGCCGCCAGATGCTGCATGAAATTGGCCGCGAACCAACGCCTGAAGAATTGGCCGAAAAGCTGCAAATGCCGCTCGACAAGGTCCGCAAGGTGATGAAAATCGCCAAGGAGCCGATCAGCCTTGAGACGCCAATCGGCGATGAGGAAGACAGCCAGCTTGGTGATTTCATCGAGGATAAGAACGCGGTTCTGCCCCTTGATTCAGCCATTCAGGAAAACCTGAAGGAAACGACAACACGGGTTCTGGCCTCCCTCACCCCGCGTGAGGAACGCGTGCTGCGCATGCGGTTCGGCATCGGGATGAACACCGACCACACGCTGGAAGAAGTCGGCCAGCAATTCTCGGTGACCCGCGAACGTATCCGTCAGATCGAAGCGAAAGCCTTGCGCAAGCTGAAGCACCCAAGCCGCAGCCGCAAATTGCGGAGCTTCCTGGATCAGTGAGTTCCGCGATGGCGGTCGGTCTTGTGATCTCGGAGTTTAAATGAACAAGCTCCGCCGCCTTCTCGATGCTCTGCCGCTTTGGGTGGTTCTGGCTCTCTGCCTTACCCTTGGCCTTGCCCCGTTCACGCCCGAGCCACATATTTGGGAGAAGCTCAAGATGCTGGCTGCGGGCGGGCTTACCCGTCCGGTCGATATCTTCGACTTCGCGCTCCACGGCACGCCTTTCTTGGTTTTGGTGCTGAAACTGGCGCTCAGGCGGCGCGGCGTCTAAACTCACCTCCAAACCTGCGGAGTGTAGCCCCATGTCTCTTTTCTCAAAGCTTTTTGGCGGCGGCGCCAAAGCCGAACCAACGCCCGAAATCCACAAAGACTTTCGGATTTTCGCAGCCCCTCAACGTGATGCGGGCGGCTACCGCATTGCCGCTCGGATCGAAAAGGATGTGGCTGGCGAGACCAAAATCCATAACCTGCTGCGCGCCGATACTGTTCAATCCGAGGATGAGGCGATTGCCTTTTCGATCCGCAAAGCCAAACAGGTTATCGACGAACAGGGTGAGCGGATTTTCGGCTAAAACGTCTCGCCTTCAGGCACGCGTTAACCCTTGAGTTGCGCCAGCATTTGAGCGGCTGCCATATCAGGGGTCAGCGCGCCTTGGGCCACCTGATCCGACATCGCGGCCATCGCCTCCTTCACGCCCGCGTCACTGCGCAACCGCGCCAAAAGGCCCTCGCGCACCTCTTGCTCGAACCAATGGGCCGCCTGTTCGGCACGGCGCGTATCCCAAAGCCCTGTATCCTTGCGCCAGCCGCCAAGCTCTTGCATCTGCGCCCAAGCCTCAGGCAAGCCATCGCCTTCCATCGCCGAGACGGGCAGCGCCTTGGGAAAGCCTTCAGGGTCTTGAGGGCGTTTGCGCAAAAGCCGCAGCGCGCCTGCATAATCAGCGGTGGTGCGGGTGGCCGCCGCTTTCAGATCGCCATCGGCCTTATTCACCAAGATCAAATCCGCCATCTCCATGATGCCACGTTTGACGCCTTGCAACTCATCGCCACCAGCAGGAGCCAGCAGCAAAACAAAGAGGTCGCACATCTCGGCCACCATCGTCTCGGATTGGCCCACCCCTACGGTTTCGATCAGCACCACGTCAAAGCCTGCCGCCTCGCATAGCGCCACAGCCTCACGCGTGCGGCGCGACACACCACCCAAATGCGACAGCGAGGGCGAGGGACGGATAAAGGCGTTTTTCTCGCGGCTCAGATGATCCATCCGCGTTTTATCCCCAAGGATCGAGCCGCCCGAACGGGTCGAGCTTGGATCAACCGCCAGAACCGCAACCTTCAAGCCTTGGGCGGTCAGCATCATCCCGAAGGCCTCGATAAAGGTGGATTTGCCAACGCCCGGCGTGCCCGAAAGACCAATGCGCAAAGCCTGTCGTCCATGGCCGCGAAGCCGCTCAAGCAAATCGGTGGCCTGCGCCCGATCCTCGGCGCGCGTGCTTTCCACCAGCGTCACGGCACGCGCCAAGGCACGACGCTCGCCTGCAAGAATGCGCTCGGCTATATCATCGGGAATGTCGCGGCGGTTCATCTTGTTTGAATTTCCTTGACCCTAGAGACGCTTTTCTGCCTGTTCCCCCGCAAGGCGTCCAGCCCTGCGATATATTAAAAGGTTCTCTCCAGCCCGATGATCCTGCCGATCGACGATATCCTTCCCAGCCTGACCGAGGCGCTTGCCCATCATGGCCGTGCCGTTTTGCAAGCCCCACCCGGGGCGGGCAAAACCACGCGTGTGCCCTTGGCGATGCTGGAGGCGGGGCTGACACAAGGCAAGATCATCATGCTAGAGCCGCGCCGCCTTGCCGCGCGGGCTGCCGCCGAACGCATGGCCCAAACCTTGGGCGAGGAGGTTGGCCAGACTGTCGGTTTTCGTGTGCGTGGTGAGCATGCCGTGTCCAAGGCCACGCGGATCGAGGTTGTGACCGAGGGTATCCTGACCCGAATGTTGCAAGACAACCCCGATCTGCCCGGTATTGGTGCGGTGATCTTTGACGAATTCCATGAACGCTCGCTCAATGCCGATCTGGGATTGGCCTTGGCTTGGGAAGTGCGCAGCGCGCTCAGGGATGATCTGATCCTTGTGGTGATGTCGGCTACGCTGGATGCAGGCCCAGTTGCCGCAATGCTTGAGGATGCGCCGCTAATTACCTCAGAAGGGCGCGCCTTCGAGGTCGAGACCCGCTGGCGCGAGGCCCCGCCCCCGCGTGAGGAACGCTTCGAGATCACCATGGCGCGCCTGATAGAACAGGCCATGGCCGAGACCAAAGGCGGCATCCTCGCCTTCCTTCTCGGTGAGGGCGAGATCAGGCGCGTGGCCGCGCATCTGCGCCTGCCCGCAACTGTGCAGCTTCATACCCTCTTTGGCGCGATGCCGCTCAAGGATCAGCGCGCAGCGATCAAACCCACCGAGACAGGGCGCAAGCTGGTGCTTGCCACCTCAATCGCCGAGACCTCGCTGACCATCGAAGATATCCGTGTCGTGGTTGATGGAGGCCGCGCAAGACGCGCGCGGTTTGATGCAGGCTCAGGCATGACACGGCTGATCACAGACCCCGTCAGCCGCGCCGAGGCTGCGCAACGCCGTGGCCGTGCGGGCCGCGTGGCCGAAGGTATCTGCTATCGCAATTGGACCAAAGGCGCTGAAGGGGCCTTGCCCGCCTTCCCTCCCGCCGAGATCGAGGCCGCTGATCTGGCATCCCTCGCACTGGAACTGGCCCTTTGGGGCTCGGATGAGGGCTTGGCCTTCCTGACCCCGCCACCTGAAGGCGCATTGGCCGAGGCGCGCGCGCTTCTGCGCGGTTTGGGGGCCTTGGACGCGCAAGCCCGCATTTCCGAGCATGGCCGCGCCTTGGCAAAAATGCCGCTGCACCCGAGGCTGGCGCATATGCTGGCGAACGGCGGTAAGGGCGCGGCGCGGCTGGCTGCCCTTATGGCCGAGCGTGATCCACTGCGCGGGCGCGGCACCGATCTAACCCTGCGCCTGCGCGCCATCGAGACGCCCGAGAAATTCAACGCAGAGCGCGGCGTGATTGCGCGCATCCGCCAAGAGGCCAAACGCCTCGCCAAATTCGAGAGCGGCGCACCGCGCAGCCCTGCCGCGCAAGCCGCCCTCGCCTATCCCGACAGGATCGGTTTGCGCCGCAAGGGAGATGCACCGCGCTATGTGTTATCGGGCGGCAAAGGGGCGGTGATGCCTGATGGCGATGGTCTTGCGGGGCAGCGTTTGATCGTGGCCAGCGACCTTGATGGCAACCCGCGCGAGGCGCGCATTCGCCAAGCCATTGCCCTATCCGAGGGCGAGATGCGCGACCTCTTTGCCGATCAGATTGAATGGCGGGATATCTGCGACTGGTCCAAGCGCGAGCGCAAGGTGGTGACACGCAGGCAGGAATGCTTTGGCGCTTTGGTGCTGGAGGACAGGCTGTGGAAAGACGCCGACCCCGATGCCGTGGCGCGGGCCCTGCTTGCGGGCATTCGTGATCTGGGTTTGCAGGTGCTTGATTGGTCGAAAGCCGCAAAGCTGCTGCGAGCAAGGATCAGTTTCTCAGGCCTGATGGATGTCAGCGATGCGGCCCTTCTGGACGGGCTGGAGGACTGGGCCCTGCCCTATCTCTCGGGCAAACGCAGCGCCGCGGATTTGGCGCGTTTTGATCCAACCGATGCGCTGACGGCCTATCTGGGCTGGGACAAGCAGGCCGAATTGGACCGCCTTGCGCCCGCGCGCTGGACCACGCCCTTGGGGCGCGGTGCGGCGATTGATTATTCAGGCGACCAGCCTGAAGTTCAGGTTCGTCTACAAGAAGTCTTCGGCACAACCCAGCATCCCCTTATCGGGCTTGAGCGTTTACCCCTCAAAGTCACGCTGCTCTCGCCTGCGCAACGGCCCATTCAAGTGACCAATGATCTGCCAGGCTTTTGGGACGGGTCTTATGCCGATGTTCGAAAGGATATGCGCGCGCGCTATCCGCGCCATCCTTGGCCCGAAAACCCACGTGAGGCCGACCCGACCCTGCGCGCCAAACCCCGCGGGAGCTAGGCCGCAACAGGCACATCAATACCCGCTGCCCGCGCCGCATCCCGAGCCGATGGGTGCAAACGCTCGGACGGGTCTGCGCCAATGGTTCTGCGGCGGCGGATCAGAAAATATTTGGCATAGCCATGAAACCTGCCTGTCGAGGGCGCATCGGGATCGGTCACAAAACGCATTTGCCAGTGATGCGGCAGTTTCAGCCCTTGTTTCTCGGCTTCCTCCAACATCCAGACAAGCGGAATATTCGACAAGGGACGGGCCGCGTGAAAGCCGCTGAGTTGCCCGCCGATATCGCCATGCCGCCCGCGAAACCACATCTGAACCACGTCATTGGCCAGTGTGGCATCCGTTTCCCAAATGACAGGCTGATAAAGGTTGCGCGACTCGTTTATCGCCAGCGCCTGACGCCCCACGCGCGTGCAAGCCCCCAGTTTGTGATTGTGATAGGGATGGGGCACCGGAAGGAAACGCCACAAGCCAGGCCAACGAATTCCCAAGGCGCGCACAGTGTCATAGACCCCCAGAAAATCGATATGGATTTCCGCATGGCACCTTGCGGCCTTGAAATCCTGCGCGGCCTCGGTGTCAGGATCACTGCGGTAGTGGAAATAGACCCGCTCAAGCGATCGGTCATTCAGCTCATCTGCCCGCAGCAAGCCCATGCGGTCAATAAGGCCTGCCAGCGAGCGCACGGCATAAGCCCCGCGTGAATAGCCCATAAGAATGATCTTATCACCAGGCCTGTAGTTCTTGGCCAAGAAGCCATAGCCGCGTTTGATCTGGTGGTTGATACCGACGCCTGCAATCACCTCATGCGCATGGCGCAACCCGCGCCATTGGATACCTGGCTCATAATGAAGCGCCAGATCAGGCACTGCACCTGGTTGGCTAAGCAGACTATAGGTGCGACCAATATTGGTTTTCTCCCCCCTTTTGAGGGAGGATAGGGTCCCGTCCATCAAGACGACAAGCACACGCGGATTTTGGCCCGCCGGTTCAGGTGGCGGCGGGTTTCGAAATCCGCGAAGGCGTTTCCAAAGAGCGCTATTCCGCAGCAACCGCCTTACCTTGATTGAGAAGCTCCCACATCCGCGATGGTGTGAAGGGCATATCCACCTGACGCAACCCGTAAGGCCAGAGCGCATCCTGCACCGCATTGGCCACAGCCGCCAAAGCGCCAACCGTGCCTGCCTCGCCGCAGCCCTTCATGCCAAGCGGGTTATGCACCGATGGCACAGGCTCGGTATAGAAGGCCACAAAGGGCACATCATCCGCACGCGGCATGCCGTAATCCATGAAGGTCGCCGTCAGAAGCTGGCCATCGCTGTCATAGACCGTGTGCTCGGTAATGGCCTGCCCGATCCCTTGGGCGACACCGCCATGCACTTGGCCCTCGGCCAGCATCGGGTTCATCAGATTGCCGAAATCATCAACAACCGTGTAGCTGACAACCGCCGTCTGGCCCGTGTCGCGATCAATCTCGATCTCGGCGACATGACAACCATTGGGATAAGAGCGGCCTGGCAGTTTGATCCGCTTGGTGGCTTTGGTCAGCTCGGCCTTGCCCGACGCGCGCGCGGCCTCAGCTGCCTCCAGCAAGGTGATCACCACATTGGAACCTGGTGCGCGGAACACGCCCTCTTCCACATCAAAATTTACATCTGCATTATCGAGATGATCCGCCATGAACTCCGTCAGGCCTGCCATCAATACATCAGCCGTCTCGCGCATCGCCATGCCCTGAACGGTAACCGAGCGGGAGCCGCCCGTGCCACCACCCGTCGCGATCAGGTCGCTATCGCCCTGAATAATCTCGATGCTGTCCAGCGGAAGACCCGTCTGGTCATGCAGCAATTGCGCATAAACCGTTTCATGGCCCTGACCGTTTGACTGCGTGCCGACATAGACCTTGGCGCCTGTCTGGGTGATCTCAATTGCGGCGGTTTCCTCGGGGTCACCAAGGATCGACTCGATGTAGTAACACACCCCCAGCCCGCGCAATTTACCCGCAGCCTCAGAAGCCGCACGGCGCTTGTCGAAGCCTTTCATATCGGCCTTGCTTTCGGCGCTGTCGATCAGACGGTGGAAATCGCCCACATCATAAAGCTCGCCCGTGGCGGTCTTATAGGGGAACTGCTCGGGCTTAATGAAATTCTTGCGGCGCAGATCAAGCGGGTCGACACCCATCTCGCGCGCGGCAAAATCAATCGTGCGTTCAAGGCAGAAGATCGCCTCAGGGCGGCCAGCGCCGCGATAGGCATCCACCTGAGTGGTGTTGGTATAGATGCCGTGGTTGCGGAAATAGGTGTTCTGGATGTCATAGGTGCCCGCCAACACGCGCGAAAACAGGCTGGATTGAATCGCCTGCCCGAATTGCGAGTTATAGGCCCCCATATTGGACCAGCTTTCGCAGCGATAGGCGACAAGGCGGTGATCCTCGTCAAAGCCCATCTCGGTGGTGGTGACCAGATCACGCCCTGCATTATCGGACAGCATCGACTCGGTCCGCTCAGCCATCCAGCGCACGGGGTGGCCAAGCTGTTTTGCGGCGAAGCACACGAGGAAATGCTCAGGGTAGCCCATGCCCTTCATGCCAAAACCACCGCCCACATCGGGCGTGGTGACATGGATCATCTCGGGATCGACGCCAAAGAATTTCGACAGGTCCGTTTTGGTGCCCCAAACGCCTTGGCCATTGACCGAGATATGCACCCGCTCACCGACCATTTCGGCAAAGCAGCCGCGCGGCTCGATGCTGTTCACAATCACACGGTTATCATCAATCGTCAGTTTGATCCGATGCTTGGCTGTGGCCAGCGCCTCTTGCACGGCATCATCATCGCCAAGCTCGAAATCATAAGCCACATTGTCAGGCGCTTCTTCATGCACCACCTGCCCGCCTGCCGCCACATCTGTCTTGCTTGGCAATTCGTCGAAATCAAACTCGATCAACTCGGCCGCATCTTTGGCTTGGGCGACCGTATCAGCGACGATAAAGGCAATCGTATCGCCCACGAACCGCACCCGATCTGTCACAAGGATGGGGCGTTGGGGGGCGGCCCCCATGGAGCCGTCACGATTTTTCACTGTGGAGAATTTCATCTTATTGGCCACGCCCGCCGCATCCAGATCAGCGGCTGTATAAACGGCATGCACACCGGGCGCTGCGCGGGCCTGCGACACATCAAGGGTGGTGATCATGCCATGGGCCACAGGGCTGCGGAACACATAGCCATGCAGCGCGCCATCAGGGGTGATATCATCGACATAACGGCCATGCCCCGTCACAAGGCGCGAGTCTTCAAGGCGCTTGACCGATTGGCTCGTTCCGAATTTGCTCATGACTAGATCCTCGCCCGTTATGCTGTGATTGGGACACTAGCGGCGGCGGCGCAACTGTCCAGTCCTCAGACCGACACAGAACGCCGCGTCTCCGCCCAAATCGCAATATTTCTGCGCCAAGCCCCGCGCAGCGGCTTTTTCTTACACCAGCGCGCTGAATTCGACGCCAATCCGCCCCTCAAATGCATGTGCCGCCACCACACCCCTTGGCCTTGCCGCCCCCATTCGCTAGATGATCTCAAACTCTGAGGACCACCCGAAGGCAGGACCCATGGAAAAGAACTTCAACGCCACCGAGGCCGAGGCCCGCATCTCCCGCAAATGGGAGGAAGCAGGCGCTTTCAAGGCTGGCGCGCATACCACCCCGAATGGGGAAACATTCTCGATCATGATCCCGCCACCCAATGTGACGGGCGTGCTGCATGTGGGCCATGCCTTCAACAATACGCTGCAAGATGTGCTGGTGCGCTGGCACCGCATGCGCGGCTTTGACACGCTCTGGCAGCCGGGTCAGGACCATGCGGGCATCGCCACGCAAATGGTCGTGGAGCGGGAACTGGCCAAGAATGGCGAACCCTCCCGCAGCGAGCTTGGCCGCGAGCAATTCCTCGACAAGGTTTGGGATTGGAAAAAGCAATCCGGTGGGACGATCATTGAGCAGCTCAAGCGGCTTGGCGCCTCCTGCGACTGGTCGCGCAATGCCTTCACCATGTCGGGCGCCCCCGGAGCGCCCGAAGGCGAAGAGGGCAATTTCCACGATGCCGTCATCAAGGTCTTCGTGGAGATGTATAACAAAGGCTACATCTATCGCGGTAAAAGGCTCGTCAATTGGGACCCGCATTTTGAAACCGCGATCTCGGATCTCGAAGTCGAGAATATCGACCAAACGGGCCATATGTGGCATTTCAAATATCCGCTGGCGAATGGGGCGACCTATTCGTATTTGGAGAAAGATGAAGACGGGAACGTGATCTTCGAAGAAGAGCGTGACTATATCTCCATCGCGACAACGCGCCCCGAGACCATGCTTGGCGATGGCGCAGTGGCCGTGCACCCTGATGACGAGCGCTATGCGCCGATTATCGGCATGATGTGCGAAATTCCTGTCGGCCCGAAAGAGCATCGCCGCTTGATCCCCATCATCACGGATGAATACCCCGATGCCAATTTCGGCTCGGGTGCCGTGAAGATCACCGGCGCGCATGATTTCAACGATTATGGCGTGGCCAAACGGGCGGGCATTCCTTGCTACCGCCTGATGGATACCCGCGCGCAGCTGCGCGCCGATGGTGCGCCTTACGCCGAGGTCGCGCAGATCGCCCAGACCGTGGCCAAAGGCGAGCGGCGCCTCAGCGAGATTGAAGTGGATGAGCTGAACCTCGTTCCCGACCATCTTCGCGGGCTTGACCGTTTCGCCGCGCGTGAGGCCGTGATCGCCGAGATCACCGCGGAAGGCCTTGCCGTCACGACGCAAGCCACCGACCCACGCCTTGGCAAGGCCGCTTTGAAAGCTGATGCGGAAGGTGCTGATGACATGGTGCCTTTGGTCGAGGAAAAAACCATCACCCAGCCTTTCGGTGACCGCTCCAAAGTGGTGATCGAGCCCATGCTGACCGATCAGTGGTTTGTCGATACCGCGAAAATCGTGGAGCCCGCGCTGGACGCCGTGCGCACGGGGCGCACCAATATTCTGCCCGAGCAGCATCGGAAGGTGTATTTCCATTGGCTGGAAAATATCGAGCCTTGGACAATCTCGCGCCAGCTCTGGTGGGGGCATCAAATCCCTGTTTGGTATGACGAGGATGGCAAGGAATATTGCGCGGCGTCCGAGGCTGAGGCGCAGGCCATGGCGGGCGGCAAGGCGCTGACCCGCGACCCCGATGTTCTTGATACATGGTTTTCATCGGGGCTTTGGCCGATTGGCACACTTGGCTGGCCTGAAGAGACACCCGAGCTGGAGCGTTATTTCCCGACCTCGGTCCTGATTTCGGGCTTTGACATCATCTTCTTCTGGGTTGCACGGATGATGATGATGCAGCTGGCCGTGGTCGATGACATCCCCTTCCGCGATGTCTATGTCCATGCGCTGGTCCGCGATGAGAAGGGCCGCAAAATGTCGAAATCCATCGGCAATGTGCTCGACCCTCTCGACCTTATCGATGATTTCGGCGCGGATGCGCTGCGCTTTACGCTGACCTCGATGGCGGCAATGGGGCGTGATCTAAAACTCTCCAAGGATCGCATCGCTGGCTATCGCAATTTCGGCACGAAGCTTTGGAACGCCGCGCGCTTTGCCGAGATGAACGAGTGCAAACCCGTTGACGGGTTTGACCCCGCATCTGTGACCCAAACCGTCAATAAATGGATCGTGACCGAGACAGCGCGGGCGCGCTTGGCCCATGACGAGGCCTTGACCGCCTATCGTTTTAATGATGCGGCCAACGGCCTTTACGCCTTTGTCTGGGGCAAGGTTTGTGACTGGTATCTCGAATTCGCCAAGCCCCTTTTCGCATCAGGCGATGAGGCCGTGATCTCTGAAACGCGCGCCACAATGGCATGGGTGATCGACCAATGTTTGATCCTTCTCCACCCCACAATGCCGTTCATCACGGAAGAACTCTGGGGCGAGATCGCCACGCGTCCCTCCATGCTCGTCACAACCGATTGGCCAAGCTATGGCGCGGAACTGATCGATGACACGGCCGAGCGCGAAATGCTCTGGGTGATCGGATTGATCGAGGAAATCCGGTCGGTTCGCGCCCAAATGCATGTGGCCGTTGGCCTCAAAATCCAGCTTCAACAATTGGAGCTGGATGAAAAGGGCCAACAAGCATGGGATCGCAATGCAGCCATGATCACGCGGCTCGCGCGCATCTCCGAGATCACCAAAATCGACGCGGTTCCCAAAGGGGCGGTTACGGTCGCGGTCGAGGGCGGTACCTTCTGCCTGCCGATCGCCGATCTGATCGATGTCGCCGAAGAAAAGGCGCGCCTCGAAAAGGTTTTGGGCAAACTCGCCAAGGAAATCGGTGGTCTCAAAGGGCGGGTCAACAACCCCAAATTTGTTGCCAGCGCCCCTGAAGAGGTCGTGATCGAGGCCCGCGAAAACCTCGCCGCCCGCGAGGAAGAAGAGGCCAAGATCAAATCCGCCCTCGCGCGACTGGCCGAGCTCGACTGATCCGAAACAAACAAACGGTCCCTCAATGCGGGGCCGTTTTTTCATCTTTCTTCAAATACGCGCGCCCTCGGGCGCAATGCGGGAAAGGGGCTCGATGCCCCTGCCCCGCAGCTCCCTCTTGCGTGTGGCTGCGAAAAACTCCAATCCTTCCCCATGACAAAACCACGCTTTACCCCGCTGAGCCAAACCCTTCCCGCCACGGTCCCTTTCGTCGGCCCTGAAACACAAGAACGCGCCCGCGGCGCAGCTTTCGCCGCCCGCCTTGGTGCCAATGAAAGCGTGTTTGGCCCCTCGCCTCGCGCCATTGCCGCTATGGAAGAAGCCGCGACCGAGGCTTGGATGTATGGCGACCCAGAATTGCATGAGTTGCGCATGGCTCTCGCCCTGCATCATGGGGTGGGAATGGAAAACGTGGTGGTGGGCGAAGGGATAGACGGGCTTTTGGGCTATCTGGTGCGGCTCTTGATCGACCAAGGCTCGCATGTCGTCACCTCGGACGGGGCCTATCCCACATTCAACTATCATGTCGCGGGCTTTGGCGGGGCGCTGCATAGGGTGCCCTATAAGGGCGATCATGAAGACCCCGAGGCTTTGATCGCAAAGGCCCATGAGGTCGATGCCAAGCTGCTCTATTTCGCCAATCCCGATAACCCTATGGGCAGTTGGCATGATGCCGCCACCGTCCAAAATATGATCGACGCTCTTCCTGAGGGCTGCGTGCTGGCCTTGGATGAGGCCTATGCCGATACCGCCCCGCCTGAGGCCATCCCCGAGATGGATGTCACCCATCCCCGCGTGATCCGTTTCCGCACCTTCTCAAAGGCCTATGGTCTGGCGGGGATGCGGGTGGGCTATGCACTGGCCGAGGCGGAATTCATCACAGCATTTGGCAAAATCCGTAACCATTTCGGCATGGGGCGCGTGTCACAAGCCGCAGCCCTCGCCGCCCTCAAGGATCAAGGCTATCTCGCTAAAACCGTCGCAAGCATTGCAGCCGCGCGCGAAGGCATCGCTCGGATCGCTGAGGAAAACGGGCTTACCCCTCTGCCCTCCGCCACCAATTTCGTCACAATTGATTGCGGTGCCGATGGCGATTTCGCCCGCGCTGTCCTGCACGAGCTCGTGGCGCGCGGGGTGTTTGTGCGCATGCCCTTCACGGCACCACAGGATCGCTGCATCCGTGTCTCTTGCGGGCGCGGGGCCGAGCTTGAGGCCCTAGCAGCAGCCCTGCCCCTTGCCTTGGACGCTGCCCGCCAGAAAGGCCTTTGAGCCATCAGCAATGACCTTGGCCGCGGCTTCCAGCCCTGTTGGTCCATGCGGGATATCCAACGCCACCATGCCCGCCTGAAGCGAGCCGAGCACGCCTAGAACCATATGGGCATTCACATGACCCATATGGCCAATGCGCAGAAAATCGGCCGCCGCCTCGGGCTCGGGCCTGATGCCCCCAAGCGGAATGCCAAGCGTCACGCCCGCATTGGCAATCATCCAATCGCGCAAGCGCTGTCCGTTTCCTGTCCCGAAATCCACTGTTGTCACTGCGCAGGAGCGTTTATCGGCCTCGGCGATATTGGGGCGGATGGGGCCCGCCTGCCCCCAAACCTCAAGCGCACTCCAGATCGCTTGCGCCAGAACGGAATGGCGCTTCCAGACAGTTTCTACCCCCTCTTCATGCACAATCATATCTAGTGCTGTGCGAAGCCCATAGAGATGATGCGTGGCAGCCGTGCCATTGAAGTAGCGGTAGAACTCATCGGGGTTCACGCGCGGGCGCCAATCCCAATATGAGGTTACGAGATCGGCGTTTTCGCGCGCGGCATCGGCCTTGGGCGAGAAATAGACAAAGCCCATCCCGGGCGGGGTCATCAGCCCTTTCTGGCTGCCTGTGACCATCACATCCACGCCCCAGTCATCCATATGAAACTCGTCACAGGCCAGACAGGCGATATTATCCGAGAATAAAAGGGCGGGATGATTGGCGGCATCCATGGTTTTACGCAAAGCCGCGATATCGTTTTTCACGCTTGTCGAGGTATCGACCTGAACGGTAAGCACCGCTTTGATCTGATGTGATTTATCGGCCTCCAGCGCTTCGGCGACTTGGGCCATATCGATATCGGATTGCGTGCCGAAATCGATGATCTGGCAGTTGACGCCCATGGTCGCGGCCATCTCGCCCCAGCCAAGGCAGAAGCGGCCCGTTCCAAGCACAAGGATCGTATCGCCACGGCTCATGGTATTAGAGATCGCGGCCTCCCAAGCGCCATGGCCATTGGCGATATACATCGCGACCTGCGCCGTGGTGGTGCGCGCAACCGCTTTCAGGTCAGGTACGATCCCATGGACCATCTCGACCAGCTCACCCGTATAGATATTGGGCGCCGCGCGGTGCATCGCCTGCAAGACCCGATCGGGCATAACCGATGGTCCGGGGATCGCGAGATAATGGCGGCCATTTGCGAGGCTCATGGAGATGTTCCTTTCTGACGACTTGGAATAGGCGTAAACCCAAGATGCAAGAGGCGCAATTGCGCCGTCACGTCTTGCCAGCGCGCAGGTCATGATTACCTGTGACATGCGATATCAGGAGGCATGATGATGCAAGGTGAAGCAACAAAAGATCGGATGGTTCTCAAGATCGGCGGTGCGGATCATGCGGGCTTTCTTCAAGGGCTTGTCACCCGTGACATCCAAGCCCCCGAGGATGGCTTGGTCTATTCGGCGCTCCTGACGCCGCAAGGCAAATATCTGGCTGATTTTTTCCTGCTCAATCGCGGCGATGACATCTTGCTGGATGTGAAATCCGAGATTGCACCTGCATTGGCGCAACGGCTGGCGATGTACCGCCTGCGCGCGGATGTGAGCATTGAAGACAGCGGGCTTGGCGTCACGCGCGGGCTTGGGCTGCCGCCTCAAGGGGCTTGGGCCGACCCGAGGCATCACGCGCTTGGCTGGCGCGGCTACGGGCTTGAGGGCAATGCCCCAAGCATCGATTGGGACGCAATCCGCGTTGCCCATTGCATCCCCGAGACAGGGTTGGAACTGATCCCGAATGAGACCTTCATCCTTGAAGCAGGGTTTGAGGCGCTTGGCGGTGTGGATCACCGCAAAGGCTGTTATGTCGGGCAAGAGGTCACCGCGCGGATGAAGCACAAGACCGAACTTCGGAAAGGGCTTGTCACAGTGGACCTGTCCGGAGACGCGCCTTTCGGCACGGAAATTTTTACAGGCGAGCGTTCAGTGGGGAAATTACTGACCCGCGCGGGCGACAAAGCCATCGCCTATCTCCGCTTTGACCGCGCAAGCGGCGAGATGCAGGCAGGTGAGGCGCAGGTGACATGGGTGCCCGACACATAATTCTGCGTCAGATCAACAACCCCGCCGCCCCTTCATGTTTCAAGAGCCAGACTTTGGTCTCGACCCCGCCAGGCGCGGAGAACCCGCCGAGGGTGGAGCCCCCAAGCACGCGGTGGCATGGGATGATGATCGGAATGGGGTTTGCACCGCAAGCCTGACCAATGGCTTGTGCGGGGCGGCCAAGCGTCTTGGACAGATCGCCATAGGTCACGGTCCCGCCAAAAGGGATCGCGCAGAGCGCGGTTAGAAAGCTCTGCTGGAAGGCCGAGCCAACCGGCCTGAGCGGTAGATCAAACTGGGTAAGACGGCCCTCGAAATAGGCCTCCAATTGCCGCGCCGCGCGCTCGAGCAGGGCTGTGCAGGGCGGGCCAGCTTGCCCGCCCCATGACAGCTGGGTCACCGCACCATCTTCCTCGGTCAGCGTTAGATCCCCCAAGGGGCTGGCAAGGGTGGCCTGTTGCGTCACTCGGGCGCTTTCTCTCCGATTTTATCTTGGGTCTTGGTGTCGAAATCCGAGGCATCATGACGTTCATGAAGCTGCAATTCAGGCTCACCAAAGGCACGGTTCACCATCCGTCCACGCAGCACCGCAGGGCGGGCATCGATTGTTTCGGCCCATTTCATGACATTCTTATAAGAGGCCACATCAAGGAATTCGGCTGCATTATAGAGCCTGCCCAAAACCAATTGCCCATACCATGACCAGATCGCGATATCCGCGATTGTATAGGTATCGCCTGCCATCCAGTCTCTCTCGGCCAGATGACGGTCCAGCACATCCAACTGGCGCTTGGCCTCCATGGTGAAACGGTCAATCGGGTATTGGAATTTCTCGGGCGCATAGGCGTAGAAATGGCCAAATCCGCCGCCCAGATAAGGCGCAGAGCCCATTTGCCAGAACAGCCAGCCCAACATCTCGGCGCGGGCCTCATGAGTGAGGAAGGCGTCGAATTTTTCAGCCAGATGCAAAAGGATCGCGCCCGACTCGAAAAGGCGAATTGGCGTATCGCCCGAATAATCCATCAATGCGGGAATTTTCGAATTCGGGTTCACATCCACAAAGCCCGAGCTGAATTGATGCCCTTCCCCGATATTGATGAGCCATGCATCATATTCCGCACCGCTATGCCCTGCGGCGAGAAGCTCTTCGAACAGCACGGTTACTTTCACCCCGTTTGGCGTGGCCAAGGAATGAAGCTGGAAAGGATGCTTGCCGCGCGGCAGCTCCTTGTCATGGGTTGGGCCTGCGATGGGGCGGTTGATCGAGGCGAACTTGCCGCCGCTTTCTTGGTCCCAAACCCAGACTTTGGGGGGCGCGTAGCTGGCTGTGGTCATTGGGGTATCCCTTTGCGTTTCGGATTTCCTGCAGGCTAGACGCAATGGCGGGCAAACCCAAGGCACAGGTCTGTGTTCATTTTTGCAGAGGCGTGAGAGAGGCAATGGGGTAAGGGGCGCTGCCCCTCGGCGGCAAAGCCGCCTCACCCCGAGGTATTTTGAAAACAAAGAAAGGTCTGGCGATCACGGGGCCGCCAGACCGTAATGGTTTTAGCCAAGCGCGCCGTCGCAACGCCCGCAGACGCCTGCATGGCTGTGCTGCCCGACATCAGGCAGGATTTTCCAGCAGCGTTGGCATTTCTGCCCCTCGGCCATGTCGAAGACCACCGCAACATCTGCAATCTCGGGCAGAGTGAAGCCCGTGTCATTGGCAGGCGTATCGGTCAGAGTGATGGCCGATGTGATGGCGATATCCTCGAACTCAACGGAGGTGAGCGCGTCAAGAACGGCTTTGTCCGCCACATGCACCACGGGTGCAGCCTCAAGCGAGGCCCCGATGACCTTATCACGGCGCTGAACCTCGAGGGCGGCCGTCACCACGCGGCGGGCGCTGCGGATCTTGCTCCATTTCTCGGCTAAGGCTGCATCGCGCCAAGCATCGGGGGTTTGCGGGAAATCAACCAGATGGACAGAGCTGTTGTCGCCCTCAAAGCGTTCCAGCCAGACCTCTTCCATTGTGAAGACAAGGATCGGGGCCAACCAAGTGGTCAGACGGTGGAACAGGATATCCAGCACGGTCCGCGCGGCGCGGCGGCGCTCGGTATCGCCATCGCAATAGAGCGCATCTTTGCGAATGTCGAAATAGAAGGCCGACAGATCGGTGGTGGCGAAATTGAACAAAGCCTGAAACACGCCTTGGAAATCGTATTTGGCATAGCCCTTGCGGACCGTCTCGTCCAATTCGGACAGGCGGTGCAGCACCCAACGCTCCAGCTCGGGCATATCGGCGGGGTCCATCCGGTCCGATTCCGTGAAATCAGCAAGGCTGCCCAACATGAAGCGCATCGTGTTGCGCAGGCGGCGATAGCTGTCAGCCACCCCTTTGAGGATTTCCTGCCCGATCCGAAGGTCAGAAGTATAGTCGGATTGCGCCACCCAAAGCCGCAGAATATCCGCGCCATATTGGTCGATCACCTGTTGCGGGGCGATTGTATTGCCGAGCGATTTGGACATCTTCATGCCCTTTTCATCCAGCGTGAACCCATGGGTCAGCACACCCCGATAGGGCGCGCGGCCAATCGTGCCGCAGGCCTGCAACATCGAGGAATGGAACCAGCCGCGATGCTGGTCTGTGCCCTCAAGATAGAGATCGGCGATCCCGTCTTCCGAGCCGTCTTCGCGGTCGCGCAGCACGAAAGCATGGGTGGAGCCTGAATCGAACCAGACATCGAGAATGTCAAAGACCTGCTCATAGGCCTCGGGGTCATACTCATTACCAAGGAAACGCGCCTTGGCCCCTGCCTTATACCACGCATCGGCTCCCTCAGCCTCAAAGGCTTCGAGAATGCGGGCATTCACGGCGGGATCACGCAAGAGGTAATCCTCATCCGAGCGCTGCGCATCTTTCTTGACGAAACAGGTCAGCGGTACACCCCAAGCGCGTTGGCGGCTCAGCACCCAATCGGGCCGCGCCTCGATCATGGAATGAAGACGGTTGCGGCCTGTTTGCGGTGTCCATTCCACCAAAGTGTCGATGGAGGTCAGCGCGCGTTCGCGGATCGTTGTGCCATGCGTGTCCTGCCCGTCACCCACCGCGCGGTCGATGGAGGCAAACCATTGCGGGCGGTTCAAACGGATCACAGGGGCCTTGGAGCGCCAGCTATGCGCATCCGAGATGGTGATGCGACGCCGCGCAAGCAGGCCTTTTTCACCGACCAGCTTTTCGATCACGACTTTATTCGCATTGCCCGGCTTGCCATTGTCACGGATGATCTGCTCGCCCGCGAAGAATGGCAAATCATCACGATAGGCACTGTTGTCGAGTATGTTATAGGTCATCTCCAGCCCGTGTTTCACACCGATCTGGAAGTCGTCATCCCCATGGCTGGGGGCGGTATGGACAAAGCCCGTACCCGCATCGGCCGTGACATGATCACCCGCGAAAAGAGGCACGGCATAATCCCATTCGCCATTCGCGCCCTCGGCACCGCTGAGAGGATGCGCACAGGTAAGCCCTGCCAGTTCCTCGGGCGTGACATCACGCAGACGGCGATGCATTGAGGGCTCAAGCCGCATGGCACCAAGCGCATCCTCGGCCAAGGCATCGGCCAAAAGATAGCGATCCCCGATCCGCACCCAACATTCCTCGGGGCGGCCTGTGACCTCATAGAGACCATAGCTGATTTCGGGGCCAAAACAGATCGCGCGGTTTTGCGGGATGGTCCAAGGGGTTGTCGTCCAGATGACAACCTTGCCCCCCTCCATATCGGCAGGCGCGCCCTTGGTGATCGCGAAAGGCACCCAGATCGCGTCGGTCTGGCGGTCGTGATATTCGACCTCCGCCTCGGCCAAAGCGGTTTTCTCGACAGGAGACCACATCACAGGTTTGGAGCCCTGATAGAGCGTGCCCGTCATCAGGAATTTCATGAATTCCTCGGCGATCACCCGTTCGGCATGGAAATCCATCGTCAGATAGGGTTGCTCCCAATTGCCAGTGATGCCGAGCCGCTTGAATTCCTCGCGCTGGATGTCAATCCAACCTTCGGCAAAGCGGCGGCATTCCTGACGGAAATCGACCACATCGATCTCGTCCTTATTCTTGCCCTTGGCGCGGTATTGCTCTTCGATCTTCCACTCGATGGGAAGGCCGTGGCAATCCCAGCCTGGGATATAGCGCGCCTCATGGCCCATCATCTGCTGGCTGCGCACAACCATATCCTTGAGCGTCTTGTTCAGCGCATGGCCGATATGGAGATGGCCATTGGCATAGGGCGGGCCGTCATGCAGCACGAAAGGCGGGCGGGTTTCGGCCTTGTCGCGCAGGCGGTCATAAATGCCGATTTTCTCCCAACGCGCCAGCCATTCAGGTTCGCGCTTGGGCAGGCCAGCCCGCATTGGAAATTCGGTGCGGGGCAGATTGAGGGTGTCTTTATAGTCGGGGGTCTCGGCGCACATCGGAGCCATCCTGTTTGTCAATTTGGTCAGGGGAATATCAGGGCGGTGCGATTGATCAACACCTAATCCCGGCGTCTCTTGGTATCAGAGCGCCGGGCCTGTAATTCGAATGATGATGCGCAGGGCTGAAATCAACATGGCGCCCGTATATCGCCCCGCAGGCTTGGGGTAAAGATGTCAGGATGCAGCAATTGCCTTGCGCAACAGGTTGCGTTCGCGCGCGACAATATAGAGCCCCGCCGCGATTGTCAGGCAGATGCCGAAAGCCGCCAACCCATTGGGCCATTCCGCAAAGAAGAAAAAGCCCACCACGGCGGCCAATGGAATTTCCAGATATTGCATGGGGGCAAGCGTGGCCGCAGGGGCAAAGCGCAAGGACCATGTCATCAGTAAATGCCCGATGACACCCGCCACCCCCATCGCGGCCAGCAAGGCCCAACTGATGGCATCCAAGCCAAGCCATGCAAAAACGGGCAAAGCCGCCTCGCCCTGCGGCAGGGCCAACAGCGGTAGCAGCAGCGGCAAAGCGATCAGGCCCGATGCGCCTTGTAACGCAATCGGGTCGATTTCTTTGGCGATATGGCGGGTCACCAACATGAAAAACGCAAAGCTCACCGCCACCCCAAGTGGCAAGAGTGCAGGCCAGCCCACTTGCGCAAAACTCGGCTGCACCACCAAGAGCGTGCCGACAAACCCCAGCGCGCAGGCCGCCAAGCGGCGCGGCCCCACTTCCTCACCCAAAACATATTTCCCAAGCAAAAGCATGATGAAGGGCATCACAAATGCAATCGCGACCGCATCCGCCAAGGGCAGAAATCGCAACGCGGTGAACATCATGCCAAGCCCCGCAATATGCAAAACGGTTCGCAAGGCCGTCAGCCACGCCACGCGCGCTGATGGAAACAATCCCGCCCCCATAGCAAGCGCAATCGGACCCAGCAAAAACGCCTGAAACCCGAAACGCACCAAAATCATCTGCAAAAGCGGAACCGTATCTCCCAAGAGCTTGGCCAAAGCATCTGCAAAGGGGATGACCGCGCAAAATCCCAGCATCAACAAGATGCCCAAAAGGGGTCTATCTGCGGCGGGGCTACTCATGCCCCATGTCTTGGCATAGCAGCCCTCAAAACACCAAGACCCGATCATCTTTGCTTGAAAAATACTTCGGGGGTGAATTGGCCTTTTGGCCAAGAGGGGGCAGCGCCCCCGCCCCCCTAGCTACCCTTTACGGTCAAACAATCCTGTCAGGGCGCGGCGCACAAGCGCTGTCACGCTGGGGCGACGCTCCCCCCCAAAAGGTAAGGGCCTGCAAACCTCCATCGCGGCTACTCCGACCCGCGCGGTTAGGGCCCCATTGACCAAACCCTCCCCGAAGCGACGCGAAATCTTGGCTAAAACAGACCCACCCGCAAGCGAGCCGATCAGATCATCCCCAACGGCCACAGCCCCTGTTGCCACAAGATGGGTCAGCACAGCCCGCGTCAGCCGCCATGCCCCCAATGTGCCCGAGCGTCCGCCATAGATCTCGGCAATGCGCCGGATCATCCGCAAGTTCGATGTCAGGGCCGCGATCACATCGGCCAATGCAATCGGAACCAGCGCTGTGATTGTCGCCACTTGGCGCGCAGCGGCCTCGACCTCACGGGTTGCGGCCTGATCCAGCGGGGTCAAAAGATGTGCCTCGGTCAAGGAAAACAGATCATCAACCTCGAAAACATCGCCCTGACGGTTGGCCAATTCATCCCGCCCCAAGCGCAATTCCGCGCGTCCTCGATACAGGGACGCAAGCTTCTCCACCACGGCGCGGGCCTGACGCAGATCACCAGAGGCGCGCGCGCTTTCAGCGGATTGGTGTATCGTGTCAAGCCGCGCGAGACGCGAGAATGCCGCCAATTCGCGCAAGGCAATCACGAGGGCCGCAAATAGAACCAACCCCAAAAGGCCCGTCGCTATCCACCCCAGAACGGGGTTGGCGGCTAAAAGGCCCGTGACAAAATTCCATGCCGCGAGGGAGACCACAAACCCCACCAATGAGAGCAGTGCCGCCCAGAACAATCTTCCGATCCGCGAAGGTCTTTTTGCGCCAAGGCTTGCGACAACCTGCATCGCCTGCCCTGCCGGCAAAGCCGCATCAGGTACAGGAGGGGCGCTTTCGGGCCCTTGTGACGGGGCCTCGTCCAATTCGATCAAGACAGGGCCTTTGCGATCAGCCAATGATCTCTCCTTACTTGCATAGCTCTCAGCCAGAAACCAAAGCCGGCCCCAAAGCTCTGCGCCTCAGCTTGCCAGCACGTTGCGGAAGGCCCAAGGCTCGTTTTCGTCAATATCCTCAGGGAATAGTTCCCACCGATCCGTCAAAGGCGTCCAATCGGTATAATGGGCCTCGACAGGTCCTAGATAAGGGCGCTGGACCTCCAGACAACGGGCATGGTTCATTTCATCCGCCTCGACGATGCCCGATTGCGGGTTCTCCAAGGCCCAAACCATGCCCGCAAGCACCGCCGATGTCACCTGCAACCCCGTCGCATTCTGATAAGGGGCCAGCTCACGCGTTTCTTCATTCGACAGGCGCGAGCCGAACCAGACCGCGTTCTTGGCATGCCCGTAAAGAAGCACGCCCAATTCATCGATCCCCTCGACGATCTCGTCTTCGGTCAGGATATGATGCGCGCTTTGCGTTTTACCCGAGCCGAACATCTCATGAAGGCTGAGCACCGCGTCATCGCAAGGGTGATAGGCGTAATGGCAGGTTGGCCGATACTCAGGCGCATCGCCCTCGCCCAATGTGTAGTAATCCGAGATCGAGATTGCCTCGTTATGGGTCACGAGAAACCCGAATTGCGGCCCCGGGGTCGGGCACCATGTATGCACACGCGTGATCGCACCGGGCCGATCCAGCCAGATCCCTGCCTTGCAGCCTGTCTCGTGGCGATGGCCATTTTCGGGGAACCACGGCTCATGCGTGCCCCAACCAAGCTCGGCGGGTTGGAAACCTTCCGAGATGAACCCCTCGACCGACCATGTATTCACAAAGACATCGCGGGGGCGCGGCAGGCGGCGGGCTTGGGTGTCACGCTCGGCGATATGGACGCCCTTCACGCCAAGGTCGCGCATCAGGCTGGCCCATCCCTCGCGCTCGACAGGCATTTTCATTTTCAGCCCCGTATCGCGGGCCAAGGTCAAAAGCGCTTCCTTGACGAACCAGCTGACCATGCCGGGATTTGCGCCGCAACATGACACCGCGGTTGTGCCGCCGGGATTGGCAGCCTTTTCATCACGAATGGCTTGGCGCAGCGCGTAATTGGTCCGCTCGGCATTGCTCTTGGTCTCAAAATAGAAACCTTCCCATGGCTCGGCCACGGTATCGATATAAAGAACCCCCTGTTCACGGCAAAAGCGCATCAGTTCCAAGGAGGATGTATCGACCGAAAGGTTCACCACAAACCCTTTGCCAGGCTCGATCAGACCGCCCAGAACCTCGCGGTAATTGTCGCGGGTGATCGCCATTTGCAGATGGGTGATCTGGTGCTGGCTCAGGAATCTATGCGCGGCCGCGTCGGGCTCGATCACCACCAGTTTCGAAGCGTCATATTCGAAATGCCGCTGGATCAGGGGCAATGTCCCCTTACCGATCGAGCCGAAACCAATGATAATGATCGGGCCATCAATATGCCCATAGAGGGGGTAATTCTGCGTCATACTGTGCTCCTGCCTCAGGGCCTAACACGAAAAAGGGCCACGCCGGATCGGCGCAGCCCTTGAGCAGTAACACACCAAAAAGATTAGTTCTTGGCGTAATATTCGACGACGAGGTTTGGTTCCATCATCACGGCGTAAGGCACATCAGCCAAGGACGGCGTGCGCACGAAAGTCGCTGTCATCTTGGAATGGTCCGCGTCGATATAGTCAGGAACGTCACGCTCGGCCAGCTGGACCGCTTCCAGAACGAAGGCCAGTTGCTTGGATTTGTCACGAACGGAGATCACATCACCTTCCTTAACACGGTAGGAGGGGATGTTGACGCGTTTGCCGTTCACCTGCACATGGCCGTGGTTCACGAACTGACGCGCAGCGAAAACGGTTGCAACAAATTTCGCGCGGTAAACGACCGCGTCCAGACGGCGCTCGAGCAGACCGATCAGATTTTCACCTGTATCGCCTTTTACACGGGCAGCTTCTGCGTAGATGCGCTTGAATTGCTTTTCCGTCATGTCGCCATAATAGCCCTTGAGCTTTTGCTTGGCGCGCAGCTGGATGCCGAAATCGGACAGTTTGCCCTTGCGGCGCTGACCGTGCTGGCCGGGGCCATATTCACGACGGTTGACTGGGGATTTTGGACGACCCCAGATGTTTTCACCCATCCGGCGGTCAATTTTATACTTGGCAGACGTGCGTTTGGTCACGGCTGTTCTCCTTCTAACGGGCGCCCCCAATCGGGAGCTATGAAGGGCGTTGTCCTTTGCCTTGCGGCCGACAGGCTTTCCCTTGCGGGAGCCACCAACACCAAATGAAACACCCGAGGCAAAACCTCGGGCTTGGCGGCTTTTACAATGTCAGCCGCGCGAGTCAATGCCTCTACCAGCATTTATTGGGAATATCAGGCCATATGGGCCATGAGGATGGCCGCTTCCCCCCGCGAGACCATGCGGCGCGCAGGGGCACCGTATTTCTGCGGGTCCGAGGCAAGTTCGGGGCGCAGTTCTACAAGCGCACTACGCTGGATATCTTCAAGATGGTCCAGCCCCATATAGCCTGGGTGGAAGGTCTCAACCTCCAGCCCGTTTGCCCAGATCACTTCATGACGCTCAAGCATCAGATGCACATACCATGTTTCGCGCAAGGAATGATCGACGGTGACAAAGCGGTCGCCCACCAGATCGGCGGCGCGCACCAGCACTTCCGGCTCGCCCCAAAGCTCGCGCGCTTGTGGGCCACGCACCATCACACGGTGGTCGGGAGATACGATAAGATCACTATCGGGACGATCAACACCCAATGCGCCACGACGCATGCGGATGGGGCGCTGCTCGGGCATCGCGAAGAGACGTGCACCCGACATACGGCGATGGCCGGACCACAGAACTTCCTGATCCCCATCATCGCGCGTCAGCACACGATCGCCGGGGCCAAGGTCTTCAATCGCCATTTCACCCTCGGTGGTGCGAATGCGCGTGCCGGGCGTAAAGCAGATGACCGAAGCCGCCTCGGTGTCACGCGAAGGCGTCACGCGTTTGGACGCATGGATGATCGTCATGGATTTATTGACAGGCGGGAGTTCATCGGGGAACAGCAAGATCGGCGCTGCACCATCGGCGATCTCGATTGGCACCACATTGTAGAACCTGACACCATCCGACAGCACAAATGCGCCCTTGAACAACGGGTCTGCATCTTCAGCTGCCACCTGTTCGGGCGTCAGCGCGGGCATATGCAGCATTTTTCGCACAGCCCGCGCCGCCCGTTCACGAAGATCGTCGTAGTCCTGGCTGGCTGTCAGGAGAAGGGCGGCGCCATCGCCTTCCAAAGGAAGAGCGCGGCCATGCCAGCTCCAAGTCATCCCTTCAGCCAGTTCTTGATTATATTTAGCCAGATCTCCGTCGATAAAGGTCTGCGCCCATGAAATCATGAACGAGCCCAGTGCCCCCGTGCCCATTTGCTCGCCTCGTCTGCCGTCATTATTCTTCGCTGATTTGTCCAGCGTTGAAGGCAGCGTAGCACGGGTGATTCGCCTTGTGAATCCCTTTTGCGACGTGGTGGTGTTTTAGAAATCCCACCGCAATGCGAGAGACCCAACAACCTGCCCCTCGGACTGACCCACAAACTCCTCGGAGAGATAGGTCAAACCGTAAAAAGAAGAATATCCGCCAATCGCGTAATTCATGCCCGCACGCAGACGGTAGCGGGTGTCTTCGACCTGATAACCGCGGCTTTCAGGCAGATAGGCAGAGCTATCGACATAGGCCAGATCACCGCCGAACAGGACGGAAAAACCCTGATCCTCAGCTGCAGAGATGCCCGCAAAACGTTGGCCCGTAATCGGATCACGAAGACGCAGGCCGCCTTGACCAAAATTACCTAAAGTGACGTCATAGCCAACCCGCGCCAATGTCTCGACACCGGCTTGCAATTCGATGAAGGGGCGCACCCGCGCATTGCCGCCAAGATCCGCTTCTCGCGCAATCTCGAAGGTTCCGTGTAGCCTGATCTCATCTTCCACCTGAAAATTCTGGCTGTTCACCACGGGTTGGTCAAAAGCATCATGAATATCGGCATGGAGATCACGCAGTCCGGTTTGCTCGCCCAAGGCAACCAGATCGACACCCGCCGAAATGTCATAGCCAGAGGTGTTGAAATGATAATGCCCGCCCATTGACAATGCGCCGACATAGAGCCTGTCGCCTGCGGCTGGTGTCGTGACATTGGCCGGTGAGATCACTTCACCGCGAAACCGGTATTCGACAACACCATTGCCGAAAGAACCTAGTGTTCCACTCCAAGCCTCGCCGCGCAGCAGACTGATGGAATAGGACCCCGTCCGCCAGCGGTCGCGCCCGTCACCAATCAAATCATTGTTGAACAAGCGTCCCACCCCAAGCGTTTGGGTCGTGGGCTCTGCACTATCTTGCGTCATTGCCTCTTGGGCCTCGCCCTTTCCCGACAGGGCAATTGCCACCAAACCCAAGAACACAAGGCGTGGAATACTAAACAATTTAAACATGGAACGGTCTTTCTCGGTCTTGTATGTCGCGGGCCGATAGAGGGCGCACTGCTTGCTCGTTTTTGTCTGTTAGAGAATGGCCTAGCCTTCAATAATGGCAGAAATATCACGTGATCTGCGTTTCGGCAGGAAAAAAGCGGCTAACAGGGTCAGGCCTGCAAAAAGCGCGGCCCATAGACAACAGTGTTCCCCCGCAAAGAAAAAGCGCGGCCGATTTCTCGACCGCGCCCACCTGTCTGACCACTCGTACTCAATTTCACCACTTACTTGAGGTCAAACCGGTCCGCATTCATGACCTTTGCCCAAACCGCCACAAAATCAGTGACGAATTTCTCGGCATTATCGTCTTGCGCATAAACCTCGGCATAGCCGCGCAGGATCGAGTTCGAGCCAAACACCAGATCAGCGCGTGTTGCTGTCCATTTGGTGTCGCCCGTCTTACGGTCACGGATATCGTAGCTATTTTTGCCAGTTGGCATCCAAGCATTGGACATATCGGTCAGGTTCACGAAGAAATCTGTCGTCAACGCGCCCTCACGGTCGGTGAAGACACCATGCTTTGTGCCGCCATAATTGGTGCCGATCACACGCATACCACCGAGCAGAACAGTCATCTCTGCGGCGGTCAGCCCCAGAAGCTGTGCGCGGTCCAGCATCATTTCCTCAGGGCTGACGACATAGTCTTTCTTGAGGAAGTTGCGGAACCCGTCTGCCAGAGGCTCGAGCACGTCAAAGGATGCCGCATCGGTCATCTCATCGGTGGCATCGCCACGGCCTGAGGTGAAGGGCACATCAACATCGAAGCCAGCCGCTTTGGCCGCTTGCTCGACACCGAGATTGCCCGCCAGCACGATCACATCCGCGATGGATGCGCCGCTTTCGGCTGCGATGGGTTCAAGCACCTTGAGCACGGCGGCCAGACGGTCGGGCTCATTGCCTTCCCAATCCTTTTGCGGCGCAAGACGAATGCGTGCACCATTGGCACCGCCGCGCATATCCGAGCCACGATACGTCCGTGCGCTATCCCATGCAGTGGCAACCATATCCGAAACCGACAGCCCAGAAGCCGCGATTTTCGCTTTGACCGCATCGACATCATAGGAGGTCGCCCCCGCAGGGATCGGGTCTTGCCAGATCAGGTCCTCGGCAGGAACGTCAGGTCCGAAATAGCGGGCTTTGGGGCCCATATCGCGGTGGGTCAGCTTGAACCAAGCGCGCGCAAAGGTATCCGCGAAATAATCGGGATCGGCCATGAATTTCTGGCAAATCTCGTTATAGATCGGGTCCATTTTCATCGCCATATCGGCATCGGTCATGATCGGCATGCAGCGGATCGAAGGATCCTCTACATCGACGGGCATGTCTTCTTCCTTGATGTCGATCGGCTGCCATTGCTGCGCACCTGCGGGGCTGTGCTTGACCTCCCACTCATACCCGAAGAGCAGCTTGAAATAGCCCATATCCCATTCGGTCGGGTTGGTTGTCCACGCGCCCTCGATGCCGCTGGTCACGGCCTCACGGCCCACGCCTTTGCCTTTGGGGTTGGTCCAGCCAAAGCCCTGCTCTTCCAGATCGGCACCTTCAGGCTCGGCACCCAGAAGGCTTGCATCGCCATTGCCATGCGCCTTGCCGACTGTGTGACCACCCGCGGTCAAAGCAGCGGTTTCTTCGTCATTCATCGCCATGCGCGCGAAGGTCTCACGCACCTGCTCGGCTGTTTTGAGCGGGTCGATGACGCCGTTCACACCCTCGGGGTTTACATAGATCAGGCCCATCTGAACAGCAGCCAGCGGGTTTTCCATTGTCGAGGGCTTCTCGACATTTTCATAGCGCGTGTCGGAGGGCGCGAGCCATTCCTTCTCGGCACCCCAATAGACGTCCTTTTCAGGGCCCCAGATATCTTCGCGACCAAAGGAGAAGCCGAAGGTTTTCAAACCCATGGATTCATAGGCAATCGTACCTGCAAGGATCATAAGATCGGCCCAGGAAACCTTGTTGCCGTATTTCTTCTTGAGCGGCCACAGAAGACGGCGCGCCTTGTCGAGGCTGGCATTGTCAGGCCAAGAGTTCAGGGGCGCAAAGCGGATATTACCCGTGCCACCACCACCGCGGCCATCCGACAAGCGGTAGGAGCCTGCCGAGTGCCATGCCAAGCGGATCATCAGGCCACCGTAATGGCCCCAATCCGCAGGCCACCAATCTTGGCTGTCCTTCAGAAGGCTGTGCATATCGGCCTTGAGCGCCTCGACATCCAGCTCTTTCAGCTTCTCGCGATAGTCAAAGCCTTTGCCCATCGGGTCGGTTTTGCCATCATGCTGGTGCAGAATGTCGAGGTTGAGGGCATTTGGCCACCAAGCCAAAGGGGATGTTGCCATTTCAGTGCTACTGCCATGCATAACAGGGCATTGTGCGACGTTGTTTCCGTCCATGTCTCTCTCTCCAGATTATCTGCGCGTTTTTCGGTTTCAGGAAGGGCTTTGATCTCACGAATACCGGACTGAGTTCACTCAGCATGCATCGGCGATTTCAGGGTCCTCTCCTTGCATGGCCCGCCACCATAGGGTGAAAGGCCGGTGATTTTGCGAAAGGGGGATCGGGCGCAAACCCTGCGACTCATGTCAGCCCCCCTTTTCTTGGAACCGTTCTAACAAATTAGATTGATTGGTTTAAGTTGCATTTTGTGATTGTCGCGATAACTTCACATTATGAACAACATCACCCTGCGACAGATGCGGTATTTCGAGGCTTTAGCCCATTCCGGCCATTTCGGACGGGCGGCAGATATGTGCTCGATCTCGCAACCTGCGCTATCCGTTCAGATCAAGGAATTGGAACAAAACCTTGGAAGCGTACTGTTCGAGCGCAGTGCGCGCGAGGTGCGGCTGACCAGTTTCGGTGAGCAATTCGCGCTGCGCGTGCGCGAGATTCTGCGCTCGGTGGATGAATTGGGTGATCTGGCCCGCGCCGCGCAAACCCGTTTGGTGGGGCGCTTGCGGATTGGCGTCATCCCCACGATCGCGCCTTATCTTTTGCCTACCCTGATCGGGAAGCTGAATGAGGACAATGCCGAGCTTGATCTTCACATCCGCGAAACGGTCACCCCGAAACTGATCGAGGAATTGGCAGGCGGGCGGCTGGATACGGCCATTGTCGCCCTGCCCGTCTCCGAGCCGTCTTTCAACGAGGTGTCGCTGTTCTCAGAGAGCTTCGTGCTGGTCCGCCCTAGCGTCGACAAAGACAAACCCGTTCCCGACCGTGATGCGTTGCATGAGATGCGTTTGCTTCTTCTAGAAGAAGGCCACTGCTTTCGCGACCAAGCCCTGTCCTTTTGCAATATGCAATCAAACCTGCCGCGCGAATTGCTGGAAGGCAGTTCGCTGTCAACATTGGTGCAAATGGTAGGCTCGGGCATCGGCGTTACGCTGGTGCCTGAAATGGCGGTGCCTGTGGAAACCCGCTCGGCCTCGGTCTCAATCGCCCGCTTTGCCAGCCCCCAGCCTTCCCGCACAATCGGGATGATCTGGCGCAAGAAAAGCCCGCTGGCCGACCAACTCAACCAGATTGCCGAGATCGTGCGCCAATCAGCCGAGCATCTTTATGGCCAACAGGCGATGACACCGCCAGCTTGATGACCTCTTTCGCGGGGCGGATAGACCCTGCCTTGCATGGCTGCTAACGGTTGACCCAAGCCAAAAGGGAGAGACGGCAATGAGAGTTCTATTTACAGGCGGGTCGGGCAAGGCAGGCAAGCATGCCATTGCCTATCTCGTCGCCCAAGGGCACCGCGTGTTGAATGTGGATCTGACCCCGATCGAGATGGACGGCGTCGATAACCGGATCGCCGATATCACCGATGCGGGACAAATCTACGATATCATGTCGGGCTATGCGGGCCTTGATGAGCTTGGCACAGGCAAGGGCGCGCCGAAATTCGATGCCGTTGTCCATTTCGCGGCCATCCCGCGTATTTTGGTCAAAAGCGATAATGAATGTTTCCGCGTCAATACGTTGGGGACATATAATATCATCGATGCGGCCGTGAAATTTGGCATTCGCAAAATTATCTTTGCCTCCTCCGAGACGACCTATGGCGTGTGTTTCTCCGATAGCGACCGCAAGCCCGACTACCTGCCCGTTGATGAAGACCACCCCACCGTTCCCGAAGACAGCTATGCGATGTCAAAAGTCGTCAATGAGGTGACGGCGCGCAGCTTTCAGCGCCGCACGGGCTTTGATATCTACGGGCTTCGGATCAACAATGTGATCGAGCCGCATGAATATGCGGCGAATTTCCCTGCCTTCATGAAGGAGCCCGGCCTGCGCGAACGCAATATCTTTGCCTATATCGATGCCCGTGACCTCGGGCATTTCGTGGATCGCTGCCTCAAGACCGATGGTTTAGGCTATGAAGTGTTCAATGTCGCCAATGACAACCACTCGGTTGCTTTGCCGACATCAGAGATCATCTCACAGTTCTACGCGGGCATTCCTGTCAAAAAAGAAATCGGTGAGGAGGAAACCTTTTACTCCAACACCAAGGCGAAAGAGCTTTTGGGCTTCGCCCCGCAGCATGACTGGCGGCACTATCTGAAAGACCAGTAAACCTGAAAACAGGCGGGGCCATCACGCCTCGCCTGTCCTTCCGAAACTCCGCCTCTTGGATAAACTGCGTCATTCACCGCGCGGAAAGCGGGCGCGTTCTTCGACCTCGTTGAGGTCCATATGATTGCGCATGAAGCGCTCGGAAGCTTTTTGCAGGGGCTGGTAATCCCAAGGGTAATAGCCGCCCTGACGCAAGGCCTCGTAAACCACCCAACGGCGCGCTTGGGATTTGCGGATATCGGCATCGAAACGCTCAAGATCCCAACGGGTATCGGCCTCGGCGCGCATCTTCTCAAGCTGTTCGGCAGCGTCAGGATCCTGCGCGAGATTGTTCAATTCATGCGGGTCACGGCGCAGATTGAATAATTGCTCAGGATCAAGCGCGCAGCGGGTATATTTCCAGCCATCCTGCACCAATGCCACCATCGGCGCTTGCGAGGCTTCGGCTGCGTATTCCATCGCCACGGGCGTTGTCCGTTTGCCACCTTTTGCTAGGCCAACAAGGCTCTCACCTTGGGTCCATGGCATGACCTCTTCCATCGAAATTCCAGCCAGATCACATAGGGTCGGGCAGACATCAATATTGGAGACCGCATCCGTGACCAGACGCGGCTCAATACCTTGTGCGCTGATCATCATCGGCACGCGCGAAGACCCTTCGAGGAAGCTCATCTTGAACCACAAGCCCCGCTCACCCAGCATATCGCCATGGTCCGAGACAAAGAGAATGACGGCCTCCTGACGTGTGGCTTCCAGCGCGTCCAGCATCTCGCCGATCTTGTCATCAAGGTAAGAAATATTGGCGAAATAGGCCCTGCGGGAGCGGCGGATATCCTCATCCGTGATGGTATAGTCACGCCAGTTATTGGCATCGAAAATCCGCTGTGAATGCGGATCGTGATCGGCGTAATCCATCGCGGGCACATCGGGTTCGAGATGGGCGCAATCCTCGTAGAGATCCCAGTATTTCTTGCGCGCGACATAGGGGTCATGCGGATGGGTGAAGCTGGCTGTCAGACACCAAGGGCGCGGATCAAGCCCACGGCCATATTCACGGATTTTGCGCACCGCATGAAACCCGACCTCGTCATCATAATCCATCTGGTTCGTGGTCTCGGCCACACCAGCGCCCGTGACCGAGCCCATATTGTGATACCACCAATCGATCCGCTCACCTGGTTTGCGGTAATCGGGGGTCCAGCCGAAATCGGCGGGATAGATATCGGTGGTGCAGCGTTCCTCAAAACCATGCATCTGGTCAGGGCCTACGAAATGCATCTTGCCCGACAGGCAGGTCTGGTAGCCCGCGCGGCGCAAATGATGCGCATAGGTCGGGATATCAGACGGGAACTCGGCCGCGTTGTCATAGATGCCCGTGACCGAGGGCAATTGCCCCGACATGAACCCGCCCCGCCCCGGCGCGCAAAGTGGAGAGGCCGTGTAGCAATTGGCAAACCGCGCCGAGCGGGCGGCCAGTTTCTTGAGATTGGGTGCATGCAACCAGTCCGCCGGACCATCAGGAAAAAGTGTTCCATTCAACTGGTCCACCATGATGATCAGGATATTGGGGCGGGTCATCGCATGCGCTCCTTTTTGCGAGATAAAATCGGTCTTGGTCTTCATGTGTCATTGCGCAGAAATTGGCGCTGTTCTCCTTGCGACGAAATGCGCCGCATTTACACCCCCAATCCACGTCACAAGCCGCCTATTTGAGGCGCGCCCAGATGTGGGCCTGTCATACCCACATCAACCCGATGGAAAATTTCCGATTCTATTAATGAGTGAAATCTAGAAAAAGTTTACTTATGTTTCAGCAGCTTACAGATCTTTCCCCTTGAAGGGTTGCATTGCGGTGCCTGCTATTGTCTGATCGTTAGGTGATGAGAAAGCGTCTTTCATTGATGAAATCTGGCGCTGATGCGGGTCCACAGTTGGACCTGCGCGTTACAAAACAGGGAAGTAGAAATGAAAAAGATTATTCTGGCCGCTGCCGTTGCCGTGACCGCGCCTAGCATTGCGTTCGCTGAATGCGGCGAAGTATCGATCACCGAGATGAACTGGGACTCCTCCGCAGTTGTGACCTATGTGTCCAAGTTCCTGATGGAGCAGGGCTATGGCTGCACCGTGACCACAGTGCCATCCGCGACTGTTACCTCGCTGGCATCCGTTGCCGAAACCGGCACACCTGACATCGTGACCGAATTGTGGATCAACGGCACACCTGCTTATGGCGAGCTGTCTGAAGCAGGCCGCATCGTCACATTGGGCGATGTTCTGTCCGATGGCGGCGTTGAGGGCTGGTGGATCCCGACTTATGTTGTGGACGAACATCCTGAGCTGGCAACACTGGAAGGTGTTCAGGCCAACCCAGAGCTGCTTGGCAGCCGTTTCCACAATTGCCCCGATGGCTGGGGCTGCCGCAACACGAACGCCGCATTGGCCGAAGCCGCCGAGCTTGAAGCAAACGGCTATGAAGTGTTCCAGCACGGTTCGGGCGAGACAATGGCCGCCTCGATCGCAGCAGCATTCGAGAACCAAGAGCCTTGGATCGGATATTACTGGGCGCCAACTTCGGTTCTGGGCCAGTATGACATGACCTTGGTGGATTTGGGTCCCTATAACGAAGAGATCCATATGTGTAACTCCAACCCCGAATGTGAAGAAGTTGGTCTCAGCTCCTATCCAGTGGGTCCGGTTAAAACCATCGTGACCACAACCTTCCAGGAAGAATTCCCCCAAATCGCAGAGCTGATGGCCAATGTGTCCTTCACCAATGCGCAGATGGGTGAAATCCTCGCATGGAAAGAGGCCAATAACGCCTCTGCTGAAGAAGCCGCTGTGTATTTCATCTCCAACAACTCCGACATCTGGTCGACATGGTTGAATGATGAAGCGCGCGGCAATCTTGCCGGCTTGATCCAATAATCACCTCATAGGGCTCCTGCATCGCAGGGGCCCTTTTTACAATCAGCAAAGGGCCCAGATTATGCTTATGGGGCCTTTGTGATGCTCGGGATGGGACAGGCAGAATATGGCCTTTTACGACAGAATTTTTGAAACCCTCGGTCTACAGGACTGGTGTGGTGAGGACAGCGGCGGCCCGATGACAATGGCCGAATTGCTGGCGCAAAGCAGCGGCGGTGGTGCCGCCGCCGAGGATGCCCCAACGCCTTTTATGGAAACCCCCTTCCCGTCTCTTGATGTGCTGCATGGCTCGTGCAACACGATCCCGCGTACCCGCGACATGACCGAAGCCGTTGAGCAGAGCTTTATCGGCATCAAGGACGAGTTGCGCTTTGTCCTCGACCCGATCACGGCCCCGCTTGGCTGGTTGCTTGACCAAACCCTGATCTGGTTTCAGGTTATCCCTTGGTTCTTCATGATCCCGCTTTTGATGCTGGTGACATGGTTCGCCGCACGCTCGCTTGGTGTGCTGGCCCTTGTCACAGGTGCATTCCTGTTTATGGCCGCGATTGACCATTATGATGCAGCGATCGCGACGCTCTCGATTGTCTTTGTCTGTACGATGTTCTCGGTGGCGCTTGGTGTGCCGATCGGCATTGCCATGTCCAAAAGCAACACGCTTCAGCGCATTACCATTCCCATTCTGGATATGCTGCAAACGCTTCCGACCTTTGTGTATCTGATCCCGCTGATTTTCCTGTTCTCGGTCACCGAGAGTAAACTCTACGGTATTGCGATCATCCTTTACGCCATTGTGCCTGTGATCCGCCTGACGGATTTGGGCATCAGACTGGTCGATAAAGATGTGATTGAAGCGGCGGATGCCTTTGGGATGTCCAACCGCCAGAAACTGGTTGGCGTTCAAATTCCGCTCGCCCTGCCCAATATCATGGCGGGTATCAACCAGACCATCATGATGAGCTTGGCCATGGTTGTCATCGCCTCGCTGGTCTCTGCACCGGGCCTTGGCCGACTGGTTCTGCGCGGCATCAACAATCTTGAACTGGGCGTAGGTCTGGTTGCGGGCTTCTGTATCGTCATTCTGGCGATCCTGCTTGACCGCGTCACCAAAGCCGCCCTGAGCCGCATCAATACAAGTGAGCACTGAAACCATGACCGAACGCAACGAGATCAAGGTTTCAATCCGCAACCTTTATAAAATCTTCGGCTCCGACCCCAAAGCGGCGCTGGAACATGTCCGCCAAGGCTTGGGCAAGCCCGAGCTTCTGGAACAGCATGGCCATGTTCTGGGCCTGCAGGATATCAATGTCGATATTCGCGCTGGCGAGATCACCGTGATCATGGGCCTGTCGGGTTCGGGGAAATCCACGCTGATCCGCCACCTCAACCGATTGATCGAACCCACAGCGGGCGAGATCGTGGTCAATGATGAGGATGTCCTCTCCTATAACGAGCAAAAGCTTCACGAATTGCGCCAGAACACCATGTCGATGGTCTTCCAGAAATTCGCGCTTTTCCCGCATCGTACCGTTCTGGAGAATGCTGGCATGGCGCGCCGTGTGCGCGGCGAGAATGCGGCGGCGGCCGATAAGGAAGGGCAGAAATGGCTCGACCGTGTGGGGCTTGAAGGCTATGGCGGCCATTACCCCAACCAGCTGTCTGGCGGGATGCAGCAACGTGTGGGCATCGCCCGCGCCTTGGCCTCCGACAGTGATATCATGCTGATGGACGAGGCCTTTTCAGCGCTGGACCCCCTGATCCGCACAGATATGCAGGACCTTCTTTTGGAATTGCAGCGTGAATTGCACAAGACCATCGTCTTCATCACCCATGATCTGGATGAGGCGCTGAAACTGGCCGATCACCTCGTGATCCTTAAGGATGGTGCGGTGATCCAGCAGGGTGAACCGCAGGAAATCCTGCTTCACCCCAATGATCCCTATATCATGGATTTCATCGCCGATATTAACCGCGCGCGGGTTTTGCGCGTTCGCTCGGTCATGGAAGAGACCACCAAGAAGGGCACCAAAATCGCAGGTGAGGTGGATGCAAATTCAAACCTCGAACAGGTCATCGCCCTGTCCGAAGGCGACACAAACCTCCATTACCGTGTGATGCAGGATGGCGAGCAAGTCGGCCTGCTGCATATGCGCGACCTCGTGCGCGCCTTGGTGCCTGTTGAGGCCTCGGACCCTGCAAGGCGTCTGAGCGCGTAAACAGCCAAGCCGATCTAACATCGAGGGCGCGCAAGATCAGCAGATCGAGCGCGCCCTATTTGTTTCACAGCCATCTTGCTGCAATGGCTTAGTGCGACTGCAAGAACAGCCATGTTTTTGAATTCTTCATCCGCACTATCCTGCCCGTTTGACCAGAGCAGGGAAGGCCAAGCCATATAGGCCTAGCCGCATTTCGAATAGCCGCAATTGGCGCAGGTCATGCAGCCTTCGACCATCCGCATCTCGAAGCTGCCGCAGGATGAACAGCTTGGGCCCGCAGCACGGGTCTGCTGGCCCATCTCGACGATCTCGGCATGCGGGTCCTCTTTGAGGCCCATGCCCTCGCCACCAATAAAGCCAATATTGATCAGGTGCCGCTCGATCACGCCGCCGATGGCCGCAAGAATGGATGGCACATATTTGCCGCCAATCCACGCCCCGCCACGCGGATCAAACACCGCCTTCAATTCCTCAACCACAAAGGAGACATCACCCCCGCGACGGAACACCGCCGACATCATCCGCGTCAGCGCCACCGTCCATGCAAAATGCTCCATATTCTTGGAGTTGATAAACACCTCAAAGGGGCGACGATGCCCGTTCAGGATGATGTCATTCACCGTGATATATATCGCATGCTCGGTATTGGGCCATTTCAGCTTATAGGTCTGCCCCTCAAGCGTCTGCGGACGGCTCAAAGGTTCCGAGATATAGACAACCTCGCCATCGCGCGCCTCGGTCGTCTCGGCGCCTGCTGATTTCTTTTCGCCCTCCGACACAGTCAAGACCGACCCTGTTACCTCATTCGGGCGATAGGTCGTGCAGCCTTTGCAGCCTGTCTCATAGGCCTGCATATAGACATCCTTGAAATCCTCGAAAGAAATGTCCTCGGGCACATTGATCGTTTTCGAGATCGAGCTGTCGATCCAGCGTTGTGCGGCGGCTTGCATCTTTACATGCGCACCCGGCTCAAGGGTTTGCGCATTCACGAAGAAATCGGGCAGTTCAACCTCACCGAATTTATCGCGCCACATTTGCACGGCGTAATCGACGACCTCTTCCTCGGTCTTGGACCCGTCCCGCTGCAAGACCTTGCGGGTGTAGCTATAGGCGAAGACAGGCTCGATCCCTGACGAGACATTACCCGCATAGAGGCTGATCGTGCCCGTGGGCGCGATAGAGGTCAGAAGCGCGTTGCGGATGCCATGTTTGCGCACAGCCTCGCGCACATCCTCATCCATGCCAACCATATTGCCCGAGGCCAGATAGCCATCTGCATCAAAAAGCGGGAAGGCCCCTTTTTCCTTGGCCAGATCAACCGAGGCCAGATAGGAAGCGCGCGCGATCTGCTTCATCCATTCTTCGGTCTTGGCTGCCGCAGCGTCCGACCCGTAGCGCAGGCCAAGCATCAAAAGCGCATCGGCAAGCCCTGTGACACCTAGCCCGATCCGCCGCTTGGCACGGGCTTCAGCCGCTTGCGCCTCAAGCGGGAAACGGCTGGCATCCACCACATTATCCATCATCCGCACAGCGACACGCACAAGCTCGTCCAGCGCCTGCGGGTCCAGCTCGGCATCGGCTTCAAACGGGTTATTCACCAGCCGCGCCATATTGATCGAGCCAAGCAGGCAGGCCCCATAAGGGGGCAAAGGTTGCTCGCCGCAGGGGTTGGTTGCGGCAATCGTCTCGACATAATTGAGGTTATTGGCTTCGTTGATGCGGTCAATAAAGATCACACCAGGTTCGGCATAATCATAGGTCGAGCGCATGATCTTGTTCCACAGATCGCGGGCCTGAACGGTTTGATAGACCTTGCCATCAAAGACCAGATCCCATGAGCCGTTCGCTTTCACCGCATCCATGAACGGATCTGTTACCAGCACCGAGACATTGAACATCCGCAGGCGTGCGGCATCGGATTTGGCCGATATGAAATCCTCGATATCGGGGTGGTCGCAGCGCATGGTGGCCATCATTGCGCCACGGCGGCTGCCTGCCGACATGATCGTGCGGCACATCGCATCCCAGACATCCATGAAAGAAAGCGGCCCCGATGCATCGGCGGCCACCCCTTTTACATCAGCGCCCTTGGGACGGATGGTCGAGAAATCATAGCCAATCCCGCCGCCCTGCTGCATGGTCAATGCGGCCTCTTTCAGCCCATCAAAGATGCCGCCCATACTGTCGGCAATTGTTCCCATCACAAAGCAATTGAACAGCGTAACCGCGCGGCCTGTGCCCGCACCCGCCGTAATTCGCCCTGCAGGCAAGTATTTAAAATCCTCCAACGCCTCATAGAACACCCCTTCCCAATGGGTGGGGTCTTGCTCAACCGAGGCCAGATCACGCGCGATGCGGCGCCATGTATCTTCGACTGTCTGGTCTATCGCCGCGCCATCGGCGCCTTTGAGGCGATATTTCATATCCCAGATCTGTTCAGCAATGGGGGCAGAGAAACGGCTCATTGGACGATATCCCAATCTTTGATGGAGGCCTCATAAGCTAGGGCGGTTTATGGCTTTGGTCAACTTGCCGACTCGCTCAAAAAGGTTACCTTATGCGCAACACTTGGGGGTTAACCTGTGGATAAACACATAAACCTAGTAAAACTCTGCGTTGGGGCCGAACGGGTTGAAGACCTTTTGCACTGGCAAAACAACCCGCGCGCCCATGGGCCCGACGGTTTGCCCCGCCATGTCACACGCATGTGGCCTAAGCGCGCCGAGGAAATCCTGAATGGCGGCTCGCTCTATTGGGTGTTCAAAGGATCAGTCCTTTGCCGCCAGCGCGTTGTTCGTCTGGACGAGGTGGATCGCGGTGATGGGATCAGGCGCTGTGGCATTGTGCTTGACCCTGAGGTGATCCGCGTGAGCGCAACCACCAAGCGCCCTTTTCAAGGCTGGCGCTACCTCAAGCCCGAAGATAGCCCCCGCGATCTGCCAAAGGGCCGCGAAAACGAAGAAACCCTGCCGCTGGACTTGCAAAATGCCTTGGCCGAAATCGGTGTATTCTAACGACCGCGCCTCAGGCGTTTAGGCCAAGCTGGCGCAAAAGCCCTGCGAGAGCGGTGCGCTCCGTATCGCCCCATTCAGCATGACGCGCGCGGAACAGAACGGCTTGGCTGCGATGCACCAAGGCGTCATCCAGAATTTTAAGGTGGTTTGCGCGCAGGGTCTCACCCGTTGAGGTGATATCCGCAATCGCCTCAGCCGTGCCGTGAACAACTGTGCCCTCGGTCGCCCCTTGGCTATCAACAAGCTGGTAATCGGCCACACCTGCCTCACGCAGGAATTCGCGCACAAGGCGGTGGTATTTGGTGGCAATCCGCAAGCGGTGGCCATGCGTTTCGCGGAAATCGGCGGAAGCGGCATCCAGATCATCGAGATTATCGACATCCACCCAGCACCGCGGCACGGCGATGACCAGATCGGCAAAACCGAACCCCATCGGCTCCAATTCCTCGACGGCCTGCTCCCATGCAGGGATTTTCTCGCGCACAAGGTCCGAGCCCGTCACACCAAGATGAATGCGGCCCGCCTGCAATTCGCGCGGAATTTCACCCGCTGAGAGCAGCATCAGGGTGACATCGGCACCATTCACTTCGGCAGCATATTCCCGATCTGATCCCGTGCGGCGCATCTCAACGCCCCGCTCGGCAAACCAGTCGAAGGTTTTTTCCATCAATCGGCCCTTGGAGGGCACCCCAAGCCTGACGGTCATGTGTTCCCCTCCCGCTTGCTCAAGGCATGGACCAATTCGGGGCGGATCACACCACCCACCGCAGGAATTTCACGCCCGCCACCGAGCACACGGGTCAGCGCATCATAGCGCCCGCCCGAGGCAACCGGTGGCAGATCGGGGCGATCCTCGGAGATCAGGCCAAAGACGAAGCCGTCATAATATTCCATCGTGGTGCGGCCATAATTCGCCTCGAAGGGCAGTTGTTCGACATCGACACCCGCGCGACCCAAAGCCTCTATCCGCGCTTCAAGCCGATCCAGAGCGGGGGTCAGCCCAGATAAATCAACAGCCACATCGCGCAAATGCTCATAGGCATTGGGCAGGGTTTCGCGGATCGCAAGGATTGTATCGAGAACCTCAGCCTCGGATGAGGAAATCATCGCAGCCTCTGCATCTTCTTGAAGAAAACGGATACGGCGGGCGATATCTTCGGGCTTGCGCAAACCGATTTGCGGGCCTTCCGCCTCGAGCAATGCATCGATCCCCGAGGCCGCTTTTTCCAACAAAGCGAGGCGGGAGGCGGGCGCGGCGCTGCGGCCTGTGAACCGATCCAGCAGGGTGCGGAAACGGCGTGGTCGCCAGATGTGGCGGCGCAGCGCACGTTTGCGGCGATCAGAGGTTGAGAGGCTCTCCACAGCCGCCATCAAGATGCCGATATCACCCGTGACAGGGCGCAGGTTCAGCGGCGCAAGCGCCTTGGAGAAGAGCGCGAAGACCTCGGCATCAGCGGCGGCGGGGTTGTCGCGGTCAAACACCTCATAGCCGACCTGCAGATACTCGCTGGCCCGCGCGGCGCTGGCCTCTTGCTTGCGAAACACCTCGCCCAGATAGGTATAGCGCGCAGGCTCGGCCCCTTGGGCCATATGCATCTGCACCACAGGCACCGTGAAATCGGGGCGCATCATCAATTCGCCACGGTTCGGGTCTTGGGTGGTATAGGCGCGCGCGCGGATATCTTCGCCGTAAAGATCAAGCAGCGTTTCCGCAGGTTGCAGAATATCCGCCTCCACAGGAACGCCGCCGCTTTCCTGAAGATAGGCAAACAGGCGTTCGCCCTCGGCCCTTATGGCGCGTTTATCGCTCATCCACGGCGGTCCAGAATGGTGCGCACTTCTTGCACAAGATCAGCCATCGCCACCTCGCGCTGTGCGGGCTGCGCCTTCCATTCCTCAAGGCTTGCCTCTTGCGCGATTTCCGCGCCCAAGACGAGGTCCTTGATCTGGACAACGCCGCGCGCGGCTTCATCCGAGCCTTGAATAATGGCCACAGGGGATTGCCGTTTATCAGCATATTTCAACTGGTTGCCGAAGTTTTTCGGATTGCCCAGATAAACCTCGGCGCGAATGCCTGCGCTGCGAAGGGTCGACACCATCGCCTGATATTCGGTCATGCGGTCGCGATCCATCACGGTCACAACCACGGGGCCTGCAGTCTCATGGCCAATGCGGCCCTTGGCGCGCAATGCGGCAAGCAATCGGTCAACACCAATCGACACACCTGTTGCTGGCACTTCCTGCCCCGTGAAGCGCTTGACCAGATCGTCATAGCGCCCTCCGCCTGCAACCGAGCCAAACTGGCGCGGGCGGCCTTTTTCATCGAGGATTTCGAAGGTCAATTCGGCCTCATAGACGGGCCCTGTATAATAGCCGAGGCCACGCACAACCGATGGATCAATCTCGATGCGGTCCGCGTTATAGCCTTGCGCGGCCAAAAGGGCTGCGATGGTTTCCAGCTCCTCCACGCCCTGCGCGCCGATATCCGAGCCTTGGACCAATTCCGACAGACGCGCGACGGTTGCGCTGCCGGTTTCGCGCTTGGCCGACATGAAACCCATCACGATCTCGGCCTGATCAGGCGACAGGCCCGCGCCTTTGGTGAAATCGCCGCTCTCATCTTCGCGGCCTTCCCCGAGCAGCGCGCGAACACCCCCCTCGCCCAAACGGTCCAGCTTGTCGATGGCGCGCAAAACAATGCCGCGCGCCTCTTCCTTGTCCTCGCCTGCAAGCCCTGCAACCTCAAGCACACCATTGAGGACTTTGCGGTTATTCACCCGAACGATGTAATCCCCGCGCGGAATGCCCACAGCCTCAAGCGTGTCCGACAGCATCGCACAAATCTCGGCATCGGCGGCCACGCTGGAGGCTCCGACCGTATCTGCATCGCATTGATAAAACTGGCGGAACCGCCCCGGACCCGGCTTTTCATTGCGCCAGACAGGGCCCATTGTATAGCGGCGGTAAGGGTTGGGCAGATCATTGCGAAACTGGGCTGCCACCCGCGCCAAAGGGGCCGTCATGTCATAGCGAAGCGCCAGCCATGCGTCATCTTCCTCCTGCCACGCGAACACGCCTGCATTGGGGCGATCAACATCGGGCAGGAACTTGCCCAAAGCCTCGACCGTTTCGACAGCGGATGTTTCCAGAGGGTCAAACCCGTAGCGATGATAAACTTCGCCGATCTGGCGCAGCATCTCTTGGCGCTCGGTCACCTCCGCACCAAAATAATCACGGAAGCCTTTGGGCGCTTCTGCCTTAGGGCGGGGCTGTTTTTTAACTTTGGCCATAGTCTGTCCTCTGGGTCGCGCGAGATGTAGCGGAGGGGGGCGAAAGGGGCAAGCGGGGGCTGCATATCCCGCGCGATTACGCGTATAGACTGCAGAAATAGAATTGGTGGAGACAAGAATGGCAGATCGCATGGAGCTGGAAGAGCAAATGGCCCATCTGGTGCGGATGGTTGATGACCTCTCGGATGTGGTGGCACGACAGGATAGCGAGATTGCCAAGCTCACCAAACGGGTCGAGATGCTGATGTCACGCGAGGCGACGCGCGAATTCGATGCAGGCGGCACCGTGCCCTTGGCCGATCAAAAACCACCGCATTGGTAATACTTGGCCGATCCGGCGGGTGCTGAGACCGCAGGCAACCGCTAGGAGCGGGACCCTAGACTTCCTCGACCGTCATAACCCCGCCCAGACTTTTCAGCGCGCCCTTGATTTGCGGGTTTACGGGGAAATCCTCGCCCAAGAGAACATCCACCTCACCGGGAAGATCGGGATGCATCAGGCATAGATGCACTGGCCCGCGCCCTTTCAGCTTGGCCTCGGATTTCGCGCGCTCCAGCAAGCCTGCAACTGTTGTGATGGCCTCTTGGTCTTCCACGAAAATGCGCAGACCGGACCCGCCCGCATCGGCCACAACGGAATCAATCGGTTGCACACCCCGTGCGAGAAGCTTGAGCTGGTCGCTCTCGAATGTTGCCTCGACGGTCAAAACCACATTCGCACCTGTTTCCAGATGATCGCGCGAAACCTCCAGCACATCCGAGAACATCACAACCTCGAACAGACCCGTGGGGTCCGAGAGCTGCACAAAGGCAAAACGGTTGCCGCGCTGGCTTTTGCGCTCCTGCCGCGAGGAGACAGCGCCCGCTATCTTGGCCGCAAATGCACCGCCCTGCACGCGGTCTTCCACTTCAGCCAAGGTCAGGCAGCCGCGCCGTTTCAGGCTTGGCATATAGTCATCCAAAGGATGCCCCGAGAGGTAGAAGCCGATTGCCATATGCTCATGCGCAAGGCGTTCATTGGGCAGCCAATCGGCGGGGTTCGGCAAACGTGGCTCGGGCAGGTCATCGCCCGCCTCCCCAAAGAGCGACACCTGATTGGACCCCTTTTGTTCATGGATCGCGGCGGAATAGGCGCTCAATGCATCAAGGCTTTCAAAGACGCGGCGGCGGTTGCGGTCCAGCTCGTCAAAGGCCCCTGCGCGCGCTAGCATTTCAAGGCTGCGCTTGCCGATCCGTTTGAGATCGCAGCGGCGGGCAAAATCAAACAGCGAGACAAAGGGTTTTTCGGCCCCGTCCTCCATGCGCCGCGCCTCCACGATCATGCGCATCGCCTCGACGCCCACATTCTTGAGGCCGCCCAAAGCATAGACGACGCGGCCCTGATCGACCGTGAAGGTCGCGGCCGAGCGGTTGACACAAGGCGGGATTGTCTCGATCCCGAGGCGGTCAACCTCCTGCTTATAGACGCTCAGCTTATCGGTCAGATGGATATCGCAATTCATGACAGCCGCCATGAATTCGACAGGGTGGTTGGCTTTCAGCCAAGCGGTTTGATAGCTGACCACCGCATAGGCGGCCGCGTGGGATTTGTTGAAGCCGTAATTGGCGAATTTCTCCAGAAGGTCAAAAACCTCCGAGGCTTTCTTGGCCTCGACCCCGTTCTCGGCGGCCCCTTTTTCGAATTTCGGACGCTCGGCATCCATCGCCTCTTTGATCTTTTTACCCATCGCACGGCGCAACAGGTCAGCGCCGCCAAGCGAATAGCCCGCCATGACCTGCGCAATCTGCATCACCTGTTCCTGATAAACGATGATGCCTTGGGTTTCCTCAAGGATATGGTCGATCAGCGGATGCACCGAGGCGCGGTCTTTCAGGCCGTTTTTCACCTCGCAATAGGTGGGGATATTCTCCATCGGGCCAGGGCGATAGAGGGCCACAAGCGCCACGATATCCTCGATACAGGTGGGTTTCATACGCCGCAGCGCATCCATCATGCCCGAGCTTTCAACTTGGAACACCGCCACCGTCTTGGCCGAGGCATAAAGCTCATAGGTTGGCACATCATCCAGCGGGATCAGGTTGATCTGGTTCTCGGCCCCCTCAGGCGGCGCATAGAGTTCCGAGCCATCAGGCCCTATATGCAGATCACGCCCTGAGGCATGGATCAGATCAATCGCGTTTTGCACAACCGTCAGGGTCTTGAGACCCAGAAAGTCGAATTTCACGAGGCCCGCAGGCTCAACCCATTTCATGTTAAATTGGGTCGCGGGCATATCCGAGCGCGGATCTTGATAGAGCGGCACCAATTCATCCAGCGGACGGTCGCCAATCACCACACCCGCCGCATGGGTTGATGCATTGCGCAGCAAGCCCTCGAGCTTCATGCCGTAATTGAGCAAGCGGTCCACAACTTCTTCGCTGCGGGCGGCCTCTCGCAGGCGATCTTCTTGTATAAGAGCTTGCTGGATCGAGACGGGTTTGACCCCTTCCACAGGGATCATCTTGGACAGTTTATCAACCTGACCGAAGGGAAGTTGCAAAACACGGCCCACATCTCGCACGGCCGCTTTTGACAAAAGCGCACCAAAGGTGATGATCTGGGCCACCCTGTCGCGGCCATATTTTTCCTGCACATATTGGATCACTTCCTCACGACGATCCATGCAGAAGTCGATATCGAAATCCGGCATCGAGACACGTTCAGGGTTGAGGAAACGTTCAAACAGCAGGCTATAGCGCAGCGGATCAAGGTCGGTGATGGTCAACGCATAGGCCACCAGCGAGCCCGCGCCCGAGCCACGGCCCGGCCCCACCGGAATATCGTGATCCTTGGACCATTTGATGAAATCCGCAACGATCAGGAAGTATCCCGGAAAGCCCATGCCTTCGATAATGTCCAATTCGAAATCGAGGCGTTTTTGATATTCCTCGACCGAGGCCGCATGCGGGATAACGGCAAGGCGGGCTTGCAGACCTTCATTGGATTGACGGCGGAGTTCCTCCACCTCGTTCTCGGCGAATTTCGGCAGGATCGGATCATGGGTGCGCGCCCGAAAGGCGCAGCGCTGTGCAATCTCGACGGTGTTTTCCAAAGCCTCGGGCAGGTCCGCGAAAAGCGTGGCCATTTCCTCGGGTGTTTTGAAGTAATGCTGCGGCGTCAATCGGCGGCGCGGTTCCTGCTGATCGATATAGGCACCCTCGGCGATGCAAATCAGCGCGTCATGGGCCTCATACATATCAGATTTGGGGAAATAGACGTCATTCGTGGCCACAAGCGGCAAAGCCAGCGCATAGGCCAGCTCAACATGTCCGGGTTCCGAGAGGCGCTCAGCTTCGGGCAGCCCCCCCTCTTCGGGATGGCGTTGCAATTCCACATAAAGGCGCTGCGGGAACATCGCGGATAATTGCTTTAATAGCGCCTCGGCCTTGCCGCGATTGCCCGTCTGCAACAGCCGCCCCACAGGCCCGTCAGGCCCACCCGTCAGGCAAATCAGGCCTGTGTTATGCGCCTCAAGCTCTGCGAGCGTGATATGGGGCAGCGTTCCATCTCCACGCAGATAGAGATTGGAATTGAGCTTCATCAGGTTGCGATAGCCCGCCTCGTTCTGTGCCAAAAGAACAAGACCTGCAGGGGGTTTGGCGCGTTCGCCTTGGGCGACCTGCTCGTATTCAAGATCGATCTGGCACCCGATAATGGGCTGAACACCCGCTTTTGCCGCTGTCTCGGAAAACTCCAGCGCGCAGAACATATTATTCGTATCCGTCACCGCCACTGCAGGCATTTTGGCATTGGCCACCATGTCAGGCAGTTTCTTGACCCGCATCGCCCCTTCAAGAAGCGAATATTCGGTGTGAAGGCGAAGATGGATGAATCGAGGTTTGCTCATACGCCAAGGCTAGGCGCTCAGCGCGTCAGAAGGAAGGGGTGCGACGTGAATTTCGCGCCAAGACTGCCAGCCGTTCCAGCCCCCATTCTGGGAAGCCAAGCACAAAGCCCGCCCGCCACATCGCACAAGTTTTAGGCATTTGCGCAAAGATGGGTAATTCGCGAAGGGCGCAAAGCTTGCATTGCGCGGCAAAACTGGCTTTTCTATTCGAGGTCCCACAAGACAGAGGCCGCCTTCTACGCCGCATCGAAGGTAGGATGACCACCTCGGAAAAGGTAACGCGGCGGATTTCCATATGACGATCCGGTTTCTTCTCAATGGAGAACCTCAGGAGGTGGCGTGTGATCCGACGCGCACGCTTCTTGATTGGTTGCGCGAAGAGCGTGGGCTGACAGGCACCAAGGAAGGCTGCAATGAGGGCGATTGCGGAGCCTGCACCGTGATGGTGCAAAGTGAAACAGGCGAGGCCCGCGCGCTGAATGCCTGTATCCTGTTCCTACCCCAGATCGACGGCATGGCGCTGACCAGCGTAGAGGGCGTGGCCGCCCCCGATGGCGCTTTACATCCTGTCCAAGACGCCATGATCGCCCATCATGGCAGCCAATGCGGTTTCTGCACCCCCGGTTTCATCATGTCGATGGCGACAGCCCATCTCAATGGCGACACCGATCATGATGACCAATTGGCGGGCAATCTATGCCGTTGCACAGGTTATGCGCCGATTATCCGTGCGGCGAAGGCCACGGAAAACGCGCCGAAAGCCGATTGGCTCAAGCCCGACTTCTCGCAACTGGGTGGTCCGGGTACGGGGCCAACCTCGGCTTTCGTGCCGCAATCCAGTGATGAATTGGCCCTTTGGTATGAAGCCCACCCCGTTGCGACCTTGATCGCGGGGGCCACGGATGTGGGGCTTTGGGTGACAAAGCAGTTTCGCGAGCTTGGCGATATTGCCTTCCTGAACCGCTGCGACGACCTCAAAACCATCGTGCAGCAGGACGGCATGATCCGCATCGGTGCGATGGTCACCATCTCCAAACTGCGCGAAGTATTGGCCGATAGACATCCCAGCTTTTCAGAGATGCTGCGCCGATACGGATCGCAGCAAGTGCGCAATGCCGCCACGATTGGCGGGAATATCGCCAATGGCTCGCCGATCGGAGACAGCCCCCCTGCCCTGATCGCCTTGGGCGCGCGGCTACATCTGCGCAAAGGCAATGCCCGACGCGAGATCGCGCTTGAAGATTTCTTTATCGATTACGGAAAACAGGATCGCGCAAAGGGCGAATTTGTCGAAGCGGTCTCGATCCCCGTGCAGGCGGATCATTTGCATGTGTTCAAAATCTCCAAACGCTTTGATCAGGATATTTCGGCGGTGTGCGGGGCGTTTAACATCCGCGTTGCAGATGGTGTGGTGCAGGAGGCCCGCATTGCCTTTGGCGGCATGGCAGGCATTCCCAAACGCGCCCGCCATGTCGAGGCCGCGCTGATCGGTCAGCCCGTAACCGCCGAGACGGTCCAAGCGGCACAAGCGGAATTTGCCAAGGATTTCCAACCGCTCTCGGATATGCGGGCCTCGGCCACATATCGGCTTGAGACGGCCCAAGCGATGTTGGAGCGGTGCTTTCCCGAGCTTGCCATGGGCGAGGCCCATCATGTCTTGGAGGTGCGGGTATGAGCGTTCACAAGCCCCTGCCCCATGATGCAGCCAAGCTCCATGTCACGGGCGAGGCGCGGTATATTGACGATATCCCCTTGCCCCAAGGCGCGGTGCATCTGGCCTTTGGCCTCTCAAGCATCGCGAAGGGCAAAATAGCCACGCTGGACCTTGCGCCTGTGCGCGCTGCTGACGGGGTATTGGAGGTGCTATCGGCACAGGATTTCGACACAATCCCCGATTGCAGCCCCTCGGCCCATGACGAGCCTCTTTTATCGGATGGGGAAATCCATTTTGCGGGCCAGCCGATATTTCTGGTGATCGCAAAAAGCCATCTTGCAGCCCGCAAAGCCGCGCGTTTGGCCAAGATCACCTATGACGAAGCCCCCCCGATCCTGAGCATTGAGGATGCGATGCAGGCGGGCTCGATCTTTGAGGATGGGCCACGCATCTATACCAAAGGCAATATCGACACCGCTTTGGCCAAGGCCAAGCATCTGGTGGAAGGCTCCTTTGAAATTGGCGGGCAAGAGCATTTCTACCTTGAAGGGCAAACAGCTTTGGCTCTGCCGCAGGAAGGCGGGGATATGGTGGTGCATTCCTCCAGCCAGCATCCGACCGAAATTCAGCATAAGGTGGCAGATGCTTTGGGGCAGCCGATGCATTCGGTCAGGGTAGAGGTCCGGCGGATGGGGGGCGGTTTTGGCGGAAAAGAAAGCCAAGGCAACCATCTTGCCATCGCCTGCGCCATCGCGGCCGCACGCATGGGGCTCCCCGCGAAAATGCGCTATGACCGCGATGATGATTTCATCATCACGGGCAAGAGACATGATTTCAGGATCACCTATCGCGCGGGGTTTGATGCAGCGGGCCAGATTTTGGGTGTCGATTTCATCCATTATGCGCGCTGCGGATGGGCAATGGACCTATCTTTGCCTGTGGCCGATCGCGCGATGCTGCATGCCGATAATGCCTATCTGCTGCCCAATGCACGGATCACCTCGCACAGGCTCAAGACCAATACCCAGAGTGCAACGGCCTTTCGGGGCTTTGGCGGGCCGCAAGGCATGGTGGGAATAGAGCGGGTGATGGATCACGCCGCCCAAGTCATCGGCATGGATGCCTTGGAGCTGCGGCGCCTCAATTATTACCGCTCCGCGAGGTCTGATCTTCGTATTTCTGGAAAGATGAAAGACGGGGTCGTGGATTTGGCGACGCTCAAAGGTCAGGGCGCTGTGAGGCTTGAGACGGGATCAGGCCAGGCCGCGCGATTTGGCGGGGCGCATTCTCCTGTGCCGCTGGATTTGGCAAATACCACGCCTTACGGGCAGGAGGTCATGGATTTCATCTTGCAGGATCTGACCGAAGCTCTCGCCGAGAGCTGCGATTATGCGGAGCGGAAAAAGGCGGTGGCGGCGTGGAATGCCGCGCAGCCGATCCTGAAGAAAGGGATTGCACTGACGCCCGTCAAGTTCGGGATTTCATTCACGCTCACCCATCTCAATCAGGCGGGCGCTTTGGTGCATGTCTATCAGGATGGCTCGATCCATATGAACCATGGCGGGACGGAAATGGGTCAGGGCCTTTTCCAGAAAGTGGCGCAAGTGGCCGCAGCGCGGTTCGGGGTCGGGCTGGAGCGCGTAAAAATCACGGCGACCGATACGGGCAAAGTGCCCAATACCTCAGCTACGGCGGCATCAAGCGGGTCGGATTTGAACGGGATGGCGGTGCAGGCGGCCTGTGACACGATCAGGGCTCGGATCGCCGATGTTGTGGCGCCTGAGCTGCAGGCCAAGGCGGAGGATCTGGTCTTTCAGGACGGAATGGTGCGGGCGCACGCTGCTGAAATGCCCTTTGAGGAGGCCGTGGCCAAGACCTATCAGGCCCGCGTCAGCCTGAGTGCAACGGGGTTTTACAAGACACCCGAGATCGCTTGGGACAGGATCGCCGGAAAGGGCATGCCGTTTTTCTATTTTGCCTATGGCGCGGCTTGCTCGGAGGTGGTGATTGACACCCGCACTGGCGAGAACCGCATTTTGCGCACGGATATCTTGCATGATTGCGGCGCCAGCCTGAACCCTGCTTTGGATATCGGCCAGATCGAGGGCGGCTTTGTGCAAGGTGCCGGCTGGCTGACCACCGAGGAGCTGGTTTGGGACGATAAGGGGGTGCTGCGCACCCATGCGCCCTCCACCTATAAAATTCCCGCCTGCTCGGATCGCCCCGATATCTTCAATGTGGCCCTTTGGGACGGTGAAAATGCGAAGGCCACGATCTACCGCTCGAAGGCCGTGGGCGAGCCGCCTTTTATGTTGGGCATCAGCGTCTGGTCTGCCTTGAGCGATGCCTGCTGCACGGCGGGGCCCAATTGGCCTGATCTGCAAGCCCCCGCCACAGCCGAGGCCGTACTGGCAGCCGTCAGGAGAGCGACAGCATGACGGGTATTCGGGTCACCATTTTGGCAAATGCAGGGTCCACGCCGCGCGATGCGGGCACCGAGATGTTTGTGCGCGCCGATGGGTTTGAGGGCACAATCGGCGGTGGCGCATTGGAGTGGGAGGCGCTGCGCACCGCACGGCAGATGTTGGCCGATGGCAAGCAACGTAGCGAGCGCCAGATCGCCCTTGGCCCCGCGCTCGGGCAATGCTGCGGCGGGGCGGTGACGCTGTTATTCGAAGCGGCATCGGGGTTGAGCCCGCGTGAGGGGCAAGCGCTATGGATTTGGGGCGCAGGCCATGTGGGCCGCGCTTTGGTTGAAGTTCTCCATCCGCTCCCCGATTTTGCGATCACTTGGGTGGATACTGGCCCCGCGCGGTTTCCCGACCACATCCCTGACGGGGTGGTGCAACTGATAGCGGCGGAGCCCGCACGCGCGATGGCCCATGCGCCAATCGATGCCGAACATCTGATCGTGACCTATAGCCACGAGATTGATCTCGCGCTCTGCCATGCCGCCCTTTTGCGCGGTTTCACCTCTTGTGGGGTGATTGGCTCAGATACGAAATGGGCGCGTTTCAAATCTCGGCTCCGCCAGCTCGGGCATGAAGATGCACAAATTTCGCGCATATGCTGCCCAATCGGGCTGCCAAATCTCGGGAAACACCCCAGAGCCATTGCGATAGGCGTGGCCTCTCGTCTACTCAGTGATCCGATGCATAAGAATCTGGCAGATACGGCAGCCCGCGAGGGTCTGGCATGAGCGCGGCCCTTTTGGAGATCAAAGGGCTGACCAAGGCCTATCCCGGTGTTGTCGCGAATGACGATGTCTCCTTCCAGATCAAGCCAGGTGAAGTGCATGCCTTGTTGGGAGAAAACGGGGCGGGCAAGTCCACCCTCGTCAAGATGATCTATGGCCTTGTGCGCCCTGATGCGGGCGAGATGCGCTTGAAGGGCGATGGCTTCGCGCCGCTCGAGCCGCGCGCGGCGCGGGCCGCTGGCGTTGCAATGGTGTTTCAGCATTTCAGCCTGTTCGAGGCGCTCAATGTCGCCGAGAATGTAGCGCTTGGCATGGAGAACCCGCCCAAGCCGCGCGATCTTGCCAAGCAAATCCGCGATGTCAGCGAAACCTATGGCCTGCCGCTTGATCCCGATAGGCTGGTGGGTGAATTGAGCGCGGGCGAGCGCCAGCGGGTCGAGATTATCCGCTGTCTGCTGCAAGACCCCAAATTGCTGATCATGGATGAGCCGACCAGTGTACTGACCCCTCAGGAGGTCGAGATTCTGTTCCAGACGCTGCGCAAGCTGTCGGCCGAGGGCACGGCGATTTTATATATCTCGCATAAGCTCGAAGAAATCCGCGCGCTCTGCGATGAGGCCACGATCCTGCGGCTTGGCAAGGTTGTGGCGACTTGTACGCCCCGCGATGTATCAGCCGCACATATGGCCGAATTGATGGTCGGAAAATCACTGGCAACACCTGCACGCGCGGCCAGCGATGCGGGCGATGTCTTGCTTGGTGTGTCAGCATTGAGCTTGTCGCCCGCCACCCCTTTTGGCACTCCTTTGCGCGATATCTCCTTTGAGGTGCGCGCGGGCGAGGTCTTGGGGATCGGCGGGGTTGCAGGCAATGGGCAGGATGAATTGCTGGCCACACTATCTGGCGAGGTGAAAACCGGTGCGGGCGCTGTTAATTTGAATGGCATCTCCATCAGCGGGCTTGGCCCGAATGCGCGCCGCAAGGCGGGGCTTCTTTGTGCGCCTGAGGAACGGCTTGGCCATGCCGCCGCCCCTGATATGAGCCTGACAGAAAACGCCGTGCTGACGGCGCGGGTCAGGCAGGGTTTGGACCAGAAGGGTTTTGTAAACTGGGCAGGCGCAAAGAGCTTTGCGCAGCAGGTTATCCAGCAATTCGACGTGCGCACGCCAAGTGCTGATGTGGCGGCAAGGGCCTTATCTGGCGGCAATTTGCAGAAATTCGTGATCGGGCGTGAAATCTTGCAGAACCCGACTGTTCTGATTGTGAACCAGCCCACATGGGGCGTTGATGCGAGTGCCGCGGCCGCAATCCGACAGGCCCTGCTGGATCTGGCGCAAGGTGGCGCGGCGGTTGTTGTGATCAGCCAAGACCTTGATGAATTGCTGGAGGTCTCGGACAGGTTCTGCGCGTTGAATGAAGGGCGGCTATCCGAGCCGCGCCCTGCACGTGGGCTAACCATGGAAGAGATCGGGCTGATGCTTGGCGGCGCCCATGATTTGCAAGGCGTCGAGAGCGGGGTGGTCGCATGATCAGGCTTGTCAAACGCCCCACCCCCTCGAGGCTTTGGAGCCTTGCCACCCCTATTGTGGCGGTGATCCTGACGATGATCGCGGGCGGCATCATGTTTGCGGCTTTGGGCAAGGACCCGATTGAAGCGATCCGCGTGATCTTCTGGGACCCTCTGTTTCATGAACGCTTTGCCAGTTATTCGCGCCCGCAGCTTTTGATCAAGGCAGGGCCGCTGATCCTTATCGCGATCGGCTTGAGCCTCGGGTTTCGGGCGGGCATCTGGAATATCGGGGCCGAGGGGCAATATATCATCGGCGCGATATGTGGCGCAGCCTTTGGGCTGGCCTTCTACCCTTCTGAGAATCCACTTATCTTTCCGGGAATGGTGATTGCGGGCGCGCTTGGGGGGTGGGCTTGGGCCATGATCCCTGCAATTTTGAAAACGCGTTTTCGGACCAACGAAATTCTCGTCTCGCTGCTGCTTGTCTATGTGGCCGAGGCCATTCTGGCGACGGCTGCCACTGGCTTTTTACGCAATCCCGAAGGCTCGGGCTTTCCAGGCAGCCGCAATCTGGCGCGCCATGCGGGCACCGACAACCCTGAATTAATCGCCAATACGGGCATGCATTGGGGGGTTGTCGCGGCCTTCGTCGCCGTGATTGCGGCTTATGTGCTGCTGAACCGTCATATCTTGGGCTACCAGATCAAGCTTGCAGGCCAAGCCCCGCGCGCGGCCCGTTTTGCGGGTGTGAACCCGACACGCCTGATCATCCTATGCCTTGGCGTCTCAGGGGCTTTGGCGGGCATGGCGGGCTTGTTCGAGGTCTCGGGCCCTGCGGGTCAGATCAGCATTGATTTTGGTGTCGGCTATGGCTTTACGGCGATCATCGTGGCCTTTCTGGGGCGGCTACATCCCGTGGGGATTTTGCTGGCAGGCCTGCTGATGGCGCTGACCTATATCGGCGGTGAGTTGGCGCAATTGATGCTGGGGGTTCCTGCAAGCGCAATTCAGGCCTTTCAGGGGATGCTTTTGTTCTTCCTTCTGGCGCTGGACGTCTTGTCGAATTACCGCATCACATTCGGCGCGGAGGCCAAGGCATGATTGATCCCGTCACGCTTATTGTGGCCCTAATCGCCGCCTCTACACCGATCCTACTGGCAGCGATCGGGGAATTGGTGGTCGAGAAATCAGGCGTGCTGAACCTCGGGGTTGAGGGGATGATGATCATGGGCGCGGTCTGCGGTTTTGCGATTGCGGTCAATACAGGCTCACCTTGGATCGGCTTTGTGGCGGGTGCCATTGGCGGGGCGGCCTTGTCGATGATTTTTGCCTTCCTGACCCAAGTGCTGTTGTCAAATCAGGTGGCGACAGGGCTGGCGCTGACCTTGTTCGGGCTTGGCCTCGCCTCACTGATTGGCGAGGGGTATTCTGGCATCAACCCGCCATTGATGCCCGACCTCTTCCCGCAAGCGATGCGCGAGATCCCTGTGATCGGGCCGATCCTGTTCGGCCATGACATCATCATCTATTTCTCGATCCTTTTGGTCGCGGCGGTGTGGGTCTTTCTGTATTCAACCCGCGCAGGGCTGATCCTGCGTGCGGTTGGCGAAAGCCATGATGCCGCCCATGCCTTGGGCTATAAGGTGATCCGCATCCGCTTTATGGCCATCGCTTTTGGCGGGGCCTGTGCGGGGCTTGGCGGGGCATATCTCAGCCTTGTGCGCGTGCCCTCATGGACCGAAGGCATGACCGCAGGGGCAGGCTGGATTGCGCTGGCCATCGTGGTTTTTGCAAGCTGGAAGCCATGGCGCGCCCTGATCGGCGCTTACCTGTTTGGCGGCATTGCGGCCTTGCAATTGCGCCTGCAAGCCGCCGAAATCAGCGTACCCGTCTGGGTGCTGGACTCTTCGCCCTATATCGTGACGATCATAGTGCTTGTGATCATCTCTTCCGACAAGACACGCTCCGCGCTCAATGCGCCTGCCGCTTTGGGGCGTGTGTTCCATTCGACCCGATAACTGCTTTACACTACCCAAAACACCACAATCCAACTTGGAGGATACTCAATGAAAACCATGACGAAACTTCTTGCCTCGGCCGCGCTGGCCATCGGCCTTGCAGGCAGCGCCGCTGCTCAAGACGACCCGTTTCAGGTCGGCTTTATCTATGTTGGCACGGTCGGTGACCTCGGCTGGACCTATGAGCATGATCAGGGCCGCTTGGCCGTAGAAGAAGCCTATGGCGATGCCGTTGAAACCACATTCGTGGAAGCCGTACCCGAAGGCGCCGATGCCGAGCGTGTGATGACCCAGATGGTGCTTAACGGTGCCGATATGATCTTCACGACGTCCTTTGGTTATATGGACCCGACCAACAATGTTGCGGGCCAGTTCCCCGATGTCTATTTCGAGCATGCCACCGGCTATCGCCGCGACCATGATAACGTCTCGACCTATTCGGCGCGTTTCTATGAGGGCCGTTCCGTCATCGGCCATATCGCGGGCCATATGACCGAGAGCAATGTCATCGGCTATATCGCATCCTACCCGATCCCCGAAGTGATCCGCGGCATCAACTCGGCTTATCTGGCGGCCAAAGCCGTGAACCCTGATGTGGAAATGCGCATCGTTTGGGCCTTCACATGGTTTGACCCCGCCGCCGAAGCCGATGCCGCCCAAGCTTTGATCGATGCAGGCGCAGACGTGATCATGCAGCACACCGACTCGACCGCGCCCCAAACCGTTGCACAGGAAGCGGGCATCATCTCCTTTGGCCAAGCCTCGGATATGTATCAATTCGCCCCTGCGCCACGCGTCTCCTCGATCATCGATGATTGGGCCCCCTATTACGTGCGCCGCGTCGGTGAAGCGATGAACGGCACCTATGAGCAATCCGATGTCTGGGAAGGCATTGCCGAAGGCATGGTCGCCATCGGCGAGATGACCGAGACCATCCCCGAAGAGGTCCGCGCCTCGGCAACGGCATTGATGGAGGCGATCGCGGCAGGCGAGGTGCATTCCTTCACTGGCCCGATCAACCGCCAAGACGGCTCGGTCTGGCTGGCCGAGGGCGAAACAGCCGATGACGGCACCTTGCTCGGCATGGATTTCTACGTTGAGGGCATCACAGGCGATATCCCAAACTGATCCTGACTGGATAGCGTTTTGGAAAGGCCCGCCATTGGTGGGCCTTTTCTTTTTGCGGCGTCTATAGGCTGGACCGAGGGCAGCTGTGCGGGACGAAGCGCATCGCGCCCGAACCGAGGGGAGGGCGAGAAGCGCCCGCCCCGTGGGGGCGGTTCGGGCGCTGCCCGTGCTTTGCACGGGCAATTTGGATAGTCGCTGCATCCGTCATTCTGACCTCAAGACCAGCCCTTCGCTGCCGTGACACGAATGTTGGGTTTGCCCCCTTGAAACTCCCCCCGCCAGCATGCAGCAGTTCCCCCATGACATATGATTTCATAATTATCGGCGGCGGCATCGCGGGCACCTCGGCGGCGGCCCGCCTTTCGCATCTTGGCAAGGTTCTTCTGCTCGAGGCCGAAGGCGCGTTGGCCTATCACGCCTCAGGCCGCTCGGCGGCTTTGTTCGAGGCCAATTACGGGCATCCCGTCACGGTCGAGCTGAACAAGGCATCGAAAGACTATCACATGAGCGCCAATGGCGGCGTGCTAAGCCCGCGTGGTTTGATGTTTCTGGGCGGTGCCGCGGATAGCGCGCAATTTGCGCGCGATGTGAAAACCATGCATCTCAACGAGATCACGGTGGATGAGGCGATTGCCATGGTGCCCATCCTCAACCCCGATCATGTGACGCTGGCCGCCCATCATGATGCCGCTTGGGATATCGACACTGATTTGCTGATCCAGAATTTCGTGAAAGAAGCGCGTGGCAACGGGGCCGAGATCCTTAGTAGCGCTGAGGTCAGCGCAATCTCCAAGGATGGCGCGCTTTGGCAAGTTACGGCCAAGACAGGGCAATACACCACGCGCATGCTGGTTAATGCGGCAGGCGCTTGGGTCAATGAAATTGCGCGGATGGCGGGGGTCGCAAGCCCCGGATTTTCGCCTTTGCGCCGCTCCATGGCGCGGATGCCTGCGCCTGGTGGTCATGACGTCAGCGGCTGGCCCATGCTGATCGGCGCAGGCGAGGCTTGGTATGCCAAACCCGATACAGGCGCTTGGATCGTCTCTCCCGCCGAGGAAGACCCCGTCGATGCCCCGCATGATGCATGGGCCGATGATATGGTCTTGGCCGAGGGGATCGCGCGCTATCAGGACTGCGTCACCGAGGAGGTCACACGGATCACCTCGACTTGGGCGGGCTTGCGCACCTTTGCGCCCGACAGGGCTTTGGTGATCGGGCGAGCCAATGATGATCCGTCTTTCCTGTGGTTCGCAGGGCAAGGCGGCTACGGCTTCCAGACAGCCCCTGCAGGCAGCCAACTTTTGGCCGATATCGTGGCGGGACGGTCTTCGGAACTGGCACCCGAAATCGTGGCGGGCTTATCCCCTGCCCGTTTCGCGTGAGCCGCAAACTTCAGCTGCCAGATGCCCCTGAGGCCGAGGTGGACGGGCGGATGTCAGCCCCCTCGGCGCTGCGCAACCGCGAAGTGATTGCACAGGCACTGCAAGCGCATGCCCCGCGCCAAGGCCGTGCCTTGGAGATTGCTTCGGGCACGGGCGAGCATGTGATCCATCTGGCAGCAGTAATGCCAGATATCGAGTGGCACCCCACCGATCTGGACGCGCAGCGGCTGGTCTCGATCAAAGCATGGGTAGAGGCCGAGGGGCTGCCCAATATCCTGCCGCCCAAACGTCTCGACGCGGCCAAAGCGGGGTGGGCGCAAGCCGAGGCTCCGTTTGATTTAGTCCTGATTGTGAACCTGCTGCATCTGATCTCGGACAGCGAAGCAGGTGTCATTCTGCACGAGATCGGGCAGGCTTTGGCCACTGGCGGTGTGGCCTTTATCTACGGGCCGTTCCTGCGCGGCGGGATCGCCACCAGCGAGGGCGATGCGGCCTTCGATGCCAGCCTACGCGCGCAGGACCCGATGATCGGCTATAAGGATGTCAGCAATATCGAGGCCCGCCTGAACGCGGCGGGCCTTGCGCAGCTGACCCGCATCGAGATGCCTGCCAATAACCTTATGCTTGTCTTCGAAAAGCCGAGCTAACAGGTCTTAACCATTCACGCGGATGGACGCATTGGTCGGGTCATAGGGGCTGTCTTCAACCACCTCAGCATCCCAGAGTTTGGTCTGCATCCGAACTTTCAGCTTTGTGCCAGTAACCGCCAGATCAGGCCTGACATAGCCCATGCCAATCTGTTTGCCGAAATGCACCGAATACCCGCCCGAGGTCAGACGCCCAACCTTGGTCTCGCCGTCATAGAGCGCCTCGCGTCCCCATGGGTCGGCATCCTCAGGGCCGTCGATCAGAAGCGTCACGCATTTGGAACGGATGCCCGTTTCCAGCATCGCTTCCTTGCCGTGGAACTCTTTTTCAAGGTCGATAAAGCGGTCTAGGCCCGCCTCCAGCGGGGTCGCATCGCGGCCAAGTTCGGTGCCAAAGGCGCGATAGGATTTCTCCTGCCGCAACCAGTTCTGCGCCCGCGCGCCCACAAGCTTTAGCCCATGCTTTTCGCCCGCTGCCAAAAGCTGGTCCCAGAGGTAGCTCTGCATTTCAATCGGGTGGTGCAATTCCCAACCCAATTCGCCCGTATAGGCCACGCGGATCGCACGCACAGGGCACATGCCCAACTCGATATTGCGCATGGACAGCCACGGGAAACGCTTGTTGCTGAGCACGGTTTCGGGCTCGGCATCCTTGACCAATTCATTGAGGATATCGCGCGTCTTGGGGCCTGCGATCGCAAAAACGCCCCATTGGGTCGTGACATCATGGATGTCGATATAACCACCGCCCTCGCCCATGAAATCTTCGGCCGCTTTCGCCAGGAAATCGGCGTCGTAAGCGGTCCACGCTCCTGCGGAGACAAGGTAGTATTCATTCTCGGCCAAGCGCACGATTGTGTATTCAGTGCGCGTGGTGCCATGTGCGGTCAGCGCATAGGTCAGGTTGATGCGCCCGACCTTGGGCAGTTTATTGCAGGTAAAGTGGTCAAGGAAATCCGTGGCGCCCGGACCGCGCACCAGATGTTTGGTGAAGGCGGTGGCATCGATCAAACCCGCACCTGCACGGATCGCTTGCGCCTCGTTCTTGGCATAGTCCCACCATGCACCACGGCGGAAGCTGCGACTGTCGTGGTCAAAATTTTCGGGCGCGTCTTTGGGGCCGTAGTAATTCGGGCGTTCCCAACCATTCACGCAGCCAAATTGCGCGCCAAGCGCCTTTTGGCGGTCATAGGCAGGGGCTGTGCGCAAGGGGCGGCAGGCTTCGCGTTCTTCATCGGGGTGGTGCAGAATATAGACATGCTCATAGCATTCTTCATTCTTGCGCGCGGCATATTCCGTGGTCATCCAGCTGCCATAGCGCTTGGGATCAAGCGAGGCCATGTCGATCTCGGCCTCACCCTCGACCATCAATTGCGCCAGATAATAGCCCGTGCCACCCGCCGCTGTGATGCCAAAGGAGAAGCCCTCGGCCAGCCACATATTGCGCAGGCCCGGTGCGGGGCCGACAAGCGGATTACCATCAGGCGTGTAGCAGATCGGGCCGTTATAATCATCCTTCAAACCCACCGTCTCGGAAGACGGGATGCGGTGGATCATCGACATATATTCTTCCTCGATCCGATCCAGATCAAGCGGGAAGAGATCGGCGCGGAAGCTTTCAGGCACATCATAGAGGAAGCGCGCGGGCGCGTTGCGCTCATAGGGGCCAAGAATCCAGCCGCCGCGCTCCTCGCGCACATACCATTTGGCATCGGCATCGCGCAGAACAGGATGCTCAGGCTGGCCCGAATTGCGATATTCGACCAAGGCGGGGTCAGGCTCGGTCACGATAAACTGGTGCTCGACGGGGATGGCAGGGATCTTGATCCCCAAAAGCCGCGCGGTGCGTTGCGCGTGGTTGCCTGTTGCGGTCACGACATGCTCGGCGGTAATCACCTGCTGCTCGTCGGACGGGATCAGGTTGCCGCCCTTCTCAACCATCTTGGTGACGGTGACCTCCCATGCCTCACCCGTCCAGTGATAGCCATCAACCTGCCATTTCCGCTCAACGGTGACACCGCGCTGACGGGCACCTTTGGCCATGGCTTGGGTGACATCGGCGGGGTTAATATAGCCATCGGTCGGGTGATAGATCGCGCCTTTCAAATCCTCGGTTCGCACCAAGGGCCAACGCTGTTTGATCTCGTCAGGCGTCATCCATTCATAGGGAATGCCCACGGTCTCGGCGGTGGAGGCATAGAGCATATATTCATCCATACGCTCTTGGGTTTGGGCCATCCGCAAATTGCCCACCACGGCAAAGCCTGCATTCAGGCCGGTTTCTTCCTCGAGGGTTTTGTAGAACTTGACCGAATAGTCATGAATATGGGTCGTGGCATAGCCCATATTGAACAAGGGCAGCAGCCCCGCCGCATGCCATGTCGAGCCCGAGGTCAGCTCGTCGCGTTCCAGCAGCATCACATCGTCCCAACCCGCACGTGCAAGGTGATAGGCGATCGAGGTGCCAACGGCACCGCCGCCAACGACAAGGGCTTTTACATTGGTTTTCATCGGGGACTCAGAGCTCCGGCAGAGGGATGTGACGTGATCTTGTCATGCCAGAGAGAGCCCCGCCAAGCCCCACCCGCCCGACGCAAATCGGCTGGAAAACGACATCGACAGCCACGCGGTCTCATTCCGCCCTTGGCAGGGCCTTTACAACATGGATGGCAAGACCAAATCGGGCGGCCTATGGCCGTCATCAAAGGTCTTGATATTGATCAACACCTTCTCGCCCATCTCCACACGCCCCTCCAAAGTGGCTGAGCCCATATGAGGCAACAAAACCGCATTGGGCAATTCGCGCAGACGGGGATTGATCTCATGCCCATGCTCGAACACATCAAGGCCCGCACCCGCCAATTCAGAGGCGCGCAGCATCCGCGTTAATGCGTTTTCATCAATCACTTCCCCGCGCGAGGTATTCACGATCACGGCTGAGGGCTTCATCAGTTTCAACCGACGCGCATTCATCAAATGGAAGGTTGAAGGCGTATGCGGGCAATTGATCGACAAGACATCGATCCGCGCCAACATCTGATCAAGGCTTTCCCAATAGGTGGCCTCCAGCGCGCCCTCGATCTCCTCATGAAGGCGGCGGCGATTGTGATAATGGACCTGCATGCCAAAGGCAGATGCACGGCGGGCAACCGCCTGCCCGATGCGTCCCATTCCGAGAATGCCCAAGCGCTTGCCGCCGATGCGCCCGCCCATAAAGGCCGTGGGTTCCCACCCCGACCAGCGGCCTTCCTGCATCACCGACATGCCCTCAGGCACTCGGCGCAAGACCGACAGCATCAAAGCCATCGTCATATCAGCCGTATCATCCGTCATCACATCAGGGGTGTTGGTGACCAGAACCCCACGCTGGCGCGCGGTGGCGACATCGATGTGATCGATCCCTGCCCCGTAATTTGCAATCAGTTTGAGCCGCTCACCCGCCTGCCCCAGCATGCCCGCATCAATGGTATCGGTGATACAAGGCACCAAGACATCCGCACGCTGCATGGCCGAAACAAGCTCCGCCTTGCTCATCTTGCGGTCATCGGAATTCAGCTCGACATTGAAAAGCTCGCTCATCCGCGTCTCGACCGCCTCGGGCAACCGTCGCGTAACGACAACACTCAAGCGCTGTCCTGGCATGTCGCGTTCTCCCTCGCTAGCATTTTGCCGTTGTTCATGACACTCTCTGATCCGCAGGCGAGGTGCAAGAAGAAGGCGCGCCTGCGACTATGAAAGATTTAGGACGCGGTGGAAAAACGCCGCGCGGGATTTGTAGGCGGTAGAGTAGAATGCAGCGCGTGTACCTTATGGTTCTGGCGGGTGTTTTGGGTGTGATGGCTGTCTCGGCCATGGCGCAAGATGTGTCATCAACCGCCCCCCAACAACGGCCTGAAACCACCGCTTCCGAGCCATCACCGATTGATATCGCAGTGGCCTCCATGGCCACGCCCGAGCGGCGGGTTGGCCCCGTCACAGGCTACCCAATTCCCCGCTTTGTCTCGCTTGATGCCTCCACGGGCAATGCAAGGCGCGGCCCCTCGCGAAGCCATCGGATCGATTGGGTCTTCCAGCGCCGCAGCATGCCAATGATGGTCGTGGCCGAGCATGGCCATTGGCGGCGCGTTGTGGATCGTGATGGTGCAGGCGGCTGGATGCATTACGCATTGCTGTCAGGCGCGCGCTCCGCAATCGTTGAGGTTGATCTGGTCGAGTTGCGGCACCGCCCCAGCGCTGATGGATCGCCCCGCGCCCAAGTCGAGCGCGGCGTGATCGGTCGGCTGGCCGAATGCCAGATCGAGTGGTGCCTGATGGAGGTTGGCGGCTATTCGGGCTGGGTGCCCAAAACAGCGATCTGGGGCGTGGAGCCAGACGAAGTCTTCGAATAACGCCTGCCCCTCACGCCACCTTATCCAAGCCACGCCCTTTCAACAGCGCCTCGACACCCGGCATGCGCCCGCGAAACGCGGTATAAAGCGCGTCTGCCTCTTGGCTGCCGCCCGCTGACAGAATGAATGTCTCAAGCTTCTTGGCCATCTCAGGGTCAAACGCGCCACCCGCTTCCTCAAAGGCGGCAAAGGCATCAGCATCCATGACCTCCGACCACATATAGCTGTAATAACCCGAGGAATATCCGTCACCCGCAAAGACATGCGCAAATTGCGGCGTCGCATGGCGCATGGTGATTGCCTTGGGCATCCCAATACGCGCCAAAGTCTCGGCTTGGGCGGCCATCGGATCACTTGGGGCGGCCCCGTCATGGAAATCCAGATCAACAAGGGCCGAGGCCACATATTCCACGGTTGCAAACCCCATATCATAGGTCTGCGCCGCCAAAAGCCGCTCCAGCAAATCGGCCGGCATTGGTGCGCCTGTTTCCGCATGGCGGGCATGCTTTTCCAGAACCTCGGGCACTTCCAGCCAATGCTCATAAAGCTGGCTTGGAAGCTCCACGAAATCCCGCGCCACAGAGGTGCCCGAGATCGAGCCATAGGTCACATCCGAGAGCATCTGATGCAGCGCATGACCAAATTCGTGAAACAGGGTGCGCGCATCATCATAGGATAGAAGCGCAGGCTCCCCTTTGGCGAAATTGCACACATTCACCACGATCGGGCGTGTCTCGCCGCCAAGCTTTTTCTGGCTGCGCATCGCCGAACACCACGCGCCCGAGCGCTTGGAGCCGCGCGCGAAGTAATCCCCGATGAACACGGCCACATGCTCACCGCCCCGCGTCACCTCCCATGCGCGTGCATCTTCGTGGTAAAGGGTGACATCCAAGGGGCGGAATTCCAGACCAAAGAGGCGCCCCGCACAATCAAAGCTCGCCTCAATCATCGAATCAAGCTGCAGATAGGGTTTGAGGGCTGCCTCATCCAGATCATGCTCGGCCTTGCGGCGTTTCTCAGAGTAATAGCGCCAATCCCATGGCTCAAGATCGCCATTGATCCCATCCGCATGCATCATGGATGTCAGCACATCGGCATCCGCCTCGGCTTGGGCTTTTGCAGGCTCCCAAACCTGCATCAAGAGATCACGCACAGCCTCGGGTCGACCTGCCATTTCGGTTTCGAGCTTATAGGCGGCAAAATTCGGATACCCCAAAAGCTTCGCGCGCGTCTCGCGCAAGGCCAGCGTCTCGGCCGCGATCTCGCGGTTATCCGTCTCCCCACCATTGGCACCGCGCGCGGCCCAAGCCTTGAAGGCCCGCTCACGCAAATCGCGCCTTGGAGAAAACTGCAAAAACGGCACGATCAAAGACCGTGACAAGGTCACAACTGGGCCATCCACCGCTTTTTCCTTGCCAGCGGCATGGGCGGCCGCCACGACGAAATCGGGCAGGCCCTCCAGATCAGCGGGTTCAAGTTCCATGAACCAACTGCGCTCATCCGCCAAAAGGTTTTGCGTAAACTGGGTGCCCAACACGGCCAATCGGCCCTTCACATCGGTCAACTGGCTGCGCGCCTCACCTTTTAATGCAGCGCCTGACCGTACAAAGCTGCGATGCGTCAGGTACAGAACCCGCTCCTGCTCCGCGCTCAAGCCAAGGCTGTCCTTGCGCTGCCACACATCGTCAATCCGCGCCCAAAGCGTTTCATTATTGGTGATCTCCGAGGAAAAGGCCGAAAACTTCGGCGCAAATTCACGCTGCAAAGCTTCGCGCGCAGGCGTGGAGTCTGCCCCCGCCAAATTGAAAAACACCCCCGCCACGCGGTCCAACAAGCCATCCGCCTGTTCCAAAGCCTCAATCGTATTGGCAAAACTCGGGATGTCCGCCTGTTCCGCAATCACCTTGATCTTCGCGCGCGCCTCTTCAAGGGCTGCATCCATCGCAGGTCCAAAATCCTCATCCGTGATCTGCTCGAAAGGGGGCAGTTCAAACGGGGTTTGCCAGTCTTGCAAAAGCGGGTTTGTCATCGGGTCAAATCTCCTTCTCCCCAGAGATAGAGCCAGACCACCCATCTTGCGAGGCCCGCTCCTTCATCTTTCCAAAAATACGACCATATTCCGCTCAGATATCACCGCAGACAGGGCAATCGGCCTTACGCTTGAGCGTCAGGATGCGCGTCTCCGCATTCAAGCCATCATAAATCAGCATCCGCCCGCGCAAGCCCTCGCCAGCGCCTGTCAGGCTTTTAACAGCCTCCAAAGCCATCATCGTGCCCACCACACCGGGCAAGGCCCCGATCACGCCCGTCTCGGAACAGGTCGCGGCCATGCTGGGGTTGGGGGCCTGCGGAAAGACGCAGGCCATACAAGGCGCGCCTGCCGCGGGGTCATACAATGTCACCTGCCCTTCCCAAGCCGAGATGGCGCCCGCCAGAACAGGTCGCCCCGTTGCCACAGCAGCGCGGTTGATCAAGGCGCGCGCCTCCCACGTATCCGTACCATCCAGCACCAGATCATATTCACCGATCAGGTCTTCGGCGATGTCCTCGCTCAAGGCACGGTTATAGGGGCGGATCTCAATACTTGGGTTCAAAGCTTTCATCGACATCTCGGCCGAAAAAACCTTGGGCATATCTTGGCGTGCATCGGTATGGATCACCTGCCTTTGCAGGTTTGACAGGCTCACATGATCGGCATCAATAACCCCGATCCGCCCGACACCCGCCGCCGCAAGATACAGCAGAATGGGTGAGCCCAACCCCCCTGCCCCCACGACCAGCACCTTGGCCTCTTTCAGCGCCCGCTGCCCCCGTCCGCCAATATCGGGCAAGGTGATATGGCGGGCATAGCGCTCCAATTCCTGATCAGAAAACAGCCCTCTCGCGCGCGGCTCCACCGCAGCGTCCCGCGCGGCCTCAATCGTTTCGGCCCTGCCGCGCACCCGCCGCAACACCGTGCGATACCCCAGAAACACACTGCCCAATACGCCCAAAAGCAGCCATTCCCCAAGCGAGCCACCCGTGCTCTCTAACAGCGGATGCCCCTCGGGCAAGACCACATGCAGCGCCAAAATCGCCAGATAAAGCAGCCCCAGCATATAGAGCCGCGCTTGAACAGGCGCCTTCATCAGATGCCCCAGCCCCCAGATCGCCCCCGCAATGATCGCGATAAACACCATCAGCTGCGACCCGTTGAGCCAAAACCACCGCCCCCGCGCGCGGTATCCTCCAAAACATCAACCCGCTCGAAACCCGCCTGCACAACGGGCGCGATCACGGCTTGGGCAATCCTGTCACCATGCTGGATATGAAAAGGCTCTGCCCCGAGATTGATCAAAATCACCCCAAGCGGGCCGCGATAATCACTATCCACAGTTCCAGGCGCATTCGGAATCGATATTCCATGTTTCAAAGCCAGCCCCGAGCGAGGTCGGATTTGCATCTCATACCCTTCGGGGATCGCAACCCGCAAACCAGTGGGAACCAGCACCCGCTCCAATGGCGCAAGAACAATCCCCGCTGCCCGCTCCTTTGATGGGAAATTCGCGCGCAAATCCGCGCCCGCCGCCCCACGCGTTGCGTAGCTGGGAAGGCCGAGCGCCTGATCGGCCCAATCTTCATGCGTCATATGCAATGTGATGCGCATCCTGGCTCTCTTCTCTATCCCATAAATACTCAAAAAAGAGCTATGCCGAACCCGCGCAGGGTCCAGCACTTTTACTCAAATCGCCTCGGAAATCCGCAGGGCCAATCTGCGGGCAGTTTCCGCTTTTGACAGGCGCGGCCATTCCTCGGCCCCCGCATCACTGACCAATATGACCTTATTCTCGGCCCCGCCCATAATCCCCGTCTCGGGCGAAACATCATTGGCGATGATCCAGTCACAGCCTTTGCGCAAACGCTTGGCGGTTGCATTCTCGACCACATCATTGGTCTCGGCCGCAAAGCCCACAACCAGATCAGGGCGGTTGGAGGCGCGTTGCGCGACAGCCGCCAGAATATCGGGGTTCTCGGAGAAGGCCAAAGCAGGTGCCTTGCCGCTGGCGTCTTTCTTCATCTTCTTGTCAGTGGCATTCTCGACGCGCCAATCTGCGACCGCGGCAGCAAAAACTGCCGCATCCGCAGGCAAAGCCGCCTCAACCGCATCAGCCATCTCATGCGCGGTTTCCACCTTGATCACTTCAACACCCATGGGGGGCGCAACCGTGGCAGGGCCTGTCACAAAACTCACCCGTGCGCCCAGATCGCGCAGCGCCTCAGCCAAGGCCGTGCCCTGCGCCCCTGACGAGCGGTTGGCGATATAGCGCACTGGATCAATCGGCTCATGCGTGGGGCCGGAGGTCACAAGAACATGCTTGCCTCTCAGCGGCCCATTCCCCAGAGCGGTATCAACGGCATCTATAATCGCAGGCACCTCGGCCATCCGACCGGGGCCGAATTCGCCACAAGCCATATTCCCTTCATCAGGGCCGACCACCAGAACACCATCACCCTGCAAACAGGTCAGATTGCGCCGTGTGGCGGGATGTTCCCACATCCGAACATTCATCGACGGGGCGATCAGCACCCGCTTATCGGTCGCCATCAACAGCGTAGAGGCCAGATCATTGGCATGCCCGCCTGCCATCTTCGCCATCAAATCCGCGGTGGCAGGCGCCACCACAACCAGATCGGCGGCGCGTGACAATTCGATATGGCCCATTTCGGCCTCATCGGTCAGATCGAACAAATCACGATAGACCTTTTGGGCGGCCAGTGCAGAAACCGAAAGGGGCGTGACGAATTCCTCGGCTGCGCGGGTCAGAACCGGCGTCACCTGAGCGCCCTGATCCCGAAGACGGCGGATCAGATCGAGCGATTTATAAGCGGCAATACCACCGCCGATAATCAGAAGAATGCGTTTGCCGCTGAGCATGGCCAAGTGTCCCTTTTTATGCGGCTAGGTTAGGGGCGGGAGGAAAGCGGGGCAATGCCGAAATGCGCCTAGCGGAAGACCACGCAGGGGTCAGCGCGGTCAGGAGCAAGCGCGCTCAACCATGCATCAAAAAGGGCCGCATCGGGCACACGCCCGTTTTCGGTCTGACCAAGGCTGAAAACCGAAACCTCAGGGGCCGCATGTCCCAAAAGGCGGGGCGCACCGATATCCAGACGCGCATGACCATTGCCCGTAATCACCAGAACTGGCCCACCGACCGTATCCAGCGCCTCCAACACGCGGGCGGCCAACTCTGCATCGCGCAGGCGTTGCGCCTCAACGAAAGCGGGCAGGATATCAGCGGGAAGCGCGTCACAATGAGCGGCCATTTGCTCGGCCTCGCGGGTGGCTTGTTCTTCAGGCGGCAGCGGCTGGTCCAAGCCGAACCGCGCGGCATCCCCGTCAAAAGCTTGCGCCGCCCCAAGATCAAAAGCCGCCCGCGCGCTATCGCGGTCCACCCATGCCCCGTAAATCGCAGCATCCTCGGCCATCTCGAAAAGGGGGGCGTAAAACTCGAAATCGGGCCAGCCGGAATTGTCCCAATCCAGCATGGCGCGCAGGCCATCCCGACCACCCTCCGCAAGCGTTGCCGCGACATCACCAGCGCTCTCAGCCGTGATCATCTCAAAGACAAGGGCGCTTGGCGCGAGGGTCAGTGCAATCTCATGCTGGTTGCGATGATGGGTCGGGTTATCGTGGATTTCGCCCAGAAAGATGACATCAGGCGCGCGATCTGAAATCTGGCGCAGCACATCCTGGGCCGTTCCCTGAGCCGAGGCAGAAAAGGCGAGAAACGCGCATAAAACCTGAAGAACCAGAAATCTCACCAATAAACCTCCCCACTGCCTTTGGGAAAAACCTAGCCCGCGTCGGGAGAAAGCACGAGAATAATTAAGCGCTAGAGCGGATCAACGGCGCAAAGCACCACGAATCTCAGAAAGGTTGAAGGCCCCCAGCAGACGTCCGAAAAGATAGTAGCTGATAAGCCCAAGCCCCACCAAAAGCACCAATGCAAGATAGCGCCAGCCTTCGGTGCCAAGGCTTGGCCCCAAGACCAGACCTGCAGCCCATAGCACGCCCCCCATTCCGATTGCCGCAAGCGCGATCCGCCACAAACGCCTGTGGTAGCGTGCATCAAATTGCGCCACCTCGCCCATAGGCTTTACCCCCCGCCGCAACAGCCAAACCATGACCCAAGCCGCAACAGTTGTGCCAATGGCCGCGCCCACAAATCCCAGCACAAAGGCCAGACCAATGGCCACCGCCGCATTCACAACCATTGCCACCACAGCGAAGCGGAAAGGGGATTTGGTATCTTCACGGGCGAAATATAGGGGCTGCAGAACCTTCTGCATCACAAAAGCGGGCAGGCCCGCCCCATAGACAGCAAGTGCAAGGGCCGTTTCAGCCGTATCATCTGCCCCGAAAGCCCCGCGTTGGAACAGCACCGACACCAAAGGCACCGAGATCACGATGAGGGCCACCGCGGCAGGCAGGGTTAGCGCCATGGAAATCTCGCCTGCGCGGCTGAGCGCATCGCGTCCGCCGGTGGCATCTTCGGCGCGCAAACGGCGTGATAGCTCGGGCAGCAAAACCACACCGATTGCGATCCCGACAACCCCCAAGGGCAGTTGATAAAGCCTGTCGGCATAGCTGAGCCATGCAATCGCACCATCAAAGAAACTGGCCACTTGGCGGCCAACCAGCAGGTTGATCTGCATCACGCCACCCGCCAGCATGGCAGGTGCAGCAATAATCGCGAGACGTTTGACCTCTGGTGTCAGACGCGGGCGACGCGGGATCAGCCTGACCCCTGCCCGTGCCGCCGCGACCCAAAGCAAGACAAGCTGCGCAACGCCCGCAATCGGCACGCCCCAAGCAAGGATTAAACCCTGCACTTCCTGCGCATTGGCGATATCGCCCGACGACACCATCAGATGGCCCGCATAGAGTGCTGCCACGAGGATCATATTCAACAAAACGGGAGCGGCCGCTGCCGCCGCAAACCGCCCCGAGGCGTTCAAAACGCCCGAGGCAAGCGCTGCCAGCGAAATGAACAGAATATAGGCAAAGGCAATACGGCCATAGCTGACCGCCAGATCAAAACGCGCATCCCCCACAAAGCCTGAGGCCATGGCGAAAACCAACCACGGCATGGCAAGCTGCGCAATCAGGGTGAAGACAATCAGGATCGAGGCCAGCCCAGAAAACGCATCCCGTGCAAACTCGGTCGCGTTTTCCTGCCCTTCCAGTTTTTTGGCATAAAGCGGCACAAAGGCCGTGTTCATCGCGCCTTCTGCGAAGAAGCGGCGGAACATATTGGGCAGGGAAAAGGCCACCAGAAACGCCTCGGCCACGGGCCCTGCCCCCAAAAACAGCGCAATCATGATATCGCGGGCAAACCCGAAAACACGGCTTAGCAGGGTCCAGACCCCAACGGTCAAAAAGCTCGACGCCAATCGGATCGGGCGCGCTGCCATCCGTTCAGCCCCCTGCCCGTTCCGCCACGCGCGCAATCGCGTCACGCAGCTTGCGCTCTAGGCTTTCCTGCCGCGCGCTCGCATGGAGTTTCAATCCGAACATGTCTTTCACATAGAAGGTATCAACCACCTGAACCCCGTAGGTCGCGATCACGGCGCTGGCGATATAGATGTTATTATTGGCAAGCGTGCGCGCCAGATCATAGAGCAGCCCCGGACGGTCGCGGGTATCCACCTCGATAATCGTGTAAATCTCGGAGCCTTCATTGTCGAAAGTGATATTGGTTGCCACCTCGAAGGGGCGCTCGCGCTTTTTGATCTTGTCACGCCCTTCCAGCGCAACCGAGGTCACAACCTCGCCCGCGAGGATCTTGTCGATCATGGATTTCAGGCGGGGCAAACGGGCCTCTTCAAAGGGGTTGCCATCCGAATCCTGCACCCAGAACACCGCCGTGGCATAGCCATCCTTGGATGTATAAGTGCGCGCATCAACAACATTGGCCCCGACAAGGCTGAGCGCGCCCGCCAGACGGCTGAAAATGCCCGGATGATCGGCCAAAGCAAAACAGACGCGGGTTGCGTCGCGGTCACTGTCCAAACGCGTATCAACACGGATTTCATTTTCCGAGATTTCGCGCAGCATATTCGCAAAGGTTACATGGCTGGCCAGATCAAGCCCTTGCCAATAGGGCCCGTAATGGCGGTCGATCTCGGTCTTGAGGGCGGGCTTGGGCCAATCAGCAAGCTGCGAGCGCAAGGCCTTCTTGCCCTCGCCTTCCAATTTGTCGCGATTGATATCTTCCAATCCCGTTTCAAGCGCATCAGCCGTGCCACGGTAAAGCCCCCGCAACAGCGTGGCTTTCCAATTGTTCCAGACATTCGGCCCGACACCGCGAATATCGCACACCGTCAAAACCGTCAGCAGATCAAGCCGCGCCTTGGTCTTTACGGCTTTTGCGAAATCCCTGACGGTGCGTGGATCGGCGATATCGCGTTTTTGCGCCATGTCGGACATCAGCAGGTGATAGCGCACCAGCCATTCCACCGTTTCACATTCATCAGGCTTGAGCCCCAATCTCGGGCAAATTGCACGCGCCATGCGAGCCCCCAGAATGGAATGGTCTTCCTTGCGGCCCTTACCGATATCATGCAGCAGACAGGCCACAAAAAGCACCTTGCGGTTCACACCCTGATCCAGAACGCGGCTGGCAACGGGCAATTCCTCAACCAATTCGCCGCGCTCGATCTGCGCCAAGGTCGAGATCACCTGAATGGTATGCTCATCCACGGTATAGCTGTGATACATATTGAACTGCATCATCGCGACGATCGAGGCAAATTCGGGGATGAAGGCCCCCAGAACATTCAATTCATTCATGCGCCGCAAAGCGCGCTCAGGGTTGCCGTTTTTCAGCATCAGATTGAGGAAAATGCGATTGGCCTCGGGGTCGCGCCGCATATCGTCGTCAATCAAGTCCAGATTGCTGGCGATCATCCGCATCGCATCGGGGTGCAACAGATACCCCGTGCGCAAGGCCTCCTCGAAAATGCGCAGCAGATTGACCTTATCCGAGAGAAACTCCGCCTCATCGGCGACGGTCAGACGGTTCTGTTTGACGTCATAACCCGCCTTGACCTTCTTGCGCCGCGAGCGCCCGCGCAAAAAGCCAAGGATCGCAGGCGCGCGCTTGATATGGCTGGCTTCGAGGGCCGTCAGAAAAATACGGGTCAATTCGCCAACGCGCGTGGCATGGCGGAAATAGTCCTGCATGAAATGCTCGACCGCGCGGCGTCCGCCATAATCGACATACCCCATGCGTTCAGCCACCTGCACCTGCATGTCAAAGCTCAAGATATCCTGCGCGCGGCCACCCAGAATGTGCAAATGGCACCGCACCGACCACAAGAACCGCTCGGCCGCGTCGAAGGTATCGAACTCCTCGCGGGTGAAAACATCAAGGCCCACCAATTCTTCGGCACGCGCCACACCATGTTGGTATTTCGCGATCCAATAGAGAGTTTGCAGATCGCGCAAACCGCCTTTGCCCTCTTTGACATTGGGCTCCAACATATAGCGCTGGCCACCCTGTTTTTTATGCCGGTCTGATCGTTCTTCCAGCTTCGCCTCGATGAATTCCGAAACCGTGCCTGAGAACAGGTCCTTCTCGAGCGCTGCCCGCAACTCCTCACCAAGTGCTTCATTGCCGGTCAGAAACCGCATCTCAAGAAGCGCTGTGCGGATCGTGAAATCCTCTCGACCTAAGCGCAGGCATTCCTTGATCGTGCGGCTGGAATGGCCCACCTTCAGCCGCAAATCCCACAGCATATAAAGGCTCGACTCGATCACGGATTCGACCCAGCCCGTGACCTTCCACGGGGTCAGGAAAAGCAGGTCCACATCTGAATGCGGCGCCATTTCCCCCCGACCATACCCGCCCACAGCCATCACAGCCATGCGCTGGCCCTCAGTCGGGTTGGGATTGCGGTGAAGCTTTTCAACCGCCACGCGCAGCACTTGGCGCACAAGGCCATCGGTCAGCAATGTATAGGCGCGCGTGACACGTCGTGCCGAAAGCGGGGTGACCGAGAACGCCTCCTCTATCGCTTGGCGGCCATCCTTTTGTGCCTGCGACAAGACCTGCACGACGGCCGCGCGAATTTTTGAGGGATCTGTCTCATTGGCAATCGAGGCATCGATCGCAGAGGCCACGACCTCTTCGTCAAAAATAGCATCAGCCGGGCAAATCAATTCGCCCGGCGTGGATGGGATGAGGGGGAGGCTGGGGTTCTGTTCAGAAACCGGCACTTCCAAGGGCACCTGGGGCGGGGTCAACGACTACCATCTGATTTTCTTGCACCTGAATGACGGCCATGGCGCGTTCATTTGTACCGTCTGCTACCAGGCGGAATACTCCGTTGGCTCCGTTAAAGCCAGAGGAACTCGTCAATTCCACGCCACCAAGTCGTCCTTGTGTTGCAGCCGTTTCAACAACAGCGCGCATTGCGTCATAGCCGATTGGCGCAAGCACATGGGCGGTTTCGCCATAAGCCGTGCTATACCGCGCCCTAAAGGCTGCATCTGCATTCGGATCGGGAATGGCGAACCATCCACCTTGAAGGCCCGCAATTTCCAAAGTCGCAGGCGGCGTGTCCCAACGGGTCAGGCCAACAAATCGTGTGGCTTCGGTATCGAGGCCGTTTTCAGGCAACAGCTGCGCGAAAAGCGGCAAGGCCCCCGTTGCGTCCGATGTCAGCACAAGCGCATTTGCATCGCCCGCTTGCACCGTTGAGGACACTGCCTCCAAAGCCCCGACAACGCCTGCTTGGCTGAATTCATATCCAACCTCACCTGTCAAAATAGCGCCCGAGCTGGCCACCGCATCGCGCACCGCGTCGCGTGCAATTTCGCCTGCAAGGTTACGGGCATGCAGGATCACAAAGCGGTTGCGGCCTTGCAGGGTTGTATACCCCACCATCCGGCGCGCTGTATTGGCAAAGGTATGCCCCAGCACAAATACATTTCCACCCGCGATCTCGGTATTATTAGACAGGCTCAAAACATTGATATTATTGCGCGCAACAGCCACCCCAACGGCAGCCGCTGCATCCGAGCGGAGCGGCCCGATGATCACATCCGCCCCTTCCGAAACCGCTTGCTGTGCCACCGTTGCCGCTTGTGCTGCATCAGCGGCTGTCGGGTAGACCGTCAGATTGACCTGAACCCCTTGGACATCCCCCATGGCGAGCCGCGCGGCATTCTCAAGGCTTCGGGCGACAAGATCATCGCCTGCATTAGGCGAGCCATAGGGCAGCAACATCGCCACCTGCACGGTTTGGCCAACGCGCGGGCCAGTAGACCCTGTCGTCCCGCCCATTTGACAGGCGGACAAAACAAAGCCCGCAAAAATGAGCAAGGATATCTGCCACGACTTGCGCAGCGCTGACAAAGCGAAGATCATCAATACGTCTCCTAGGGGCACATCAAAGGGGCAGTTCAAATTCGATGGGCAAAACCTAAAGCTTCGCCGTCACCAAGTAAACGCCACCAATGGATCATTCGATGAATAACAGCCCAGATGCCTCGCCAGTGACACGCAACACCTCAGGGGCCGCGCAAAAAACCACGCTTGTTCCGGGTCTGTATTTTGTTGCCACGCCCATTGGCTCGGCACGCGATATCACCTTGCGAGCATTGGATATTCTTGCATCCGCCGATGTGATCGCCGCCGAAGATACCCGCACTGCACGCCATCTGATGGAGATACATGGCGTGCCACTCGGCGACAGACCGCTTGTCGCGTATCACGACCATAACGGGCCAGCAGTGCGGCCAAGACTGATCGCAGCACTCAAAGAGGGAAAATCGGTCGCTTATGTGTCTGAGGCAGGCACGCCTTTGGTGGCCGATCCCGGTTTTCCACTGGGCCGCGCCGTGATCTCGGAGGGTCTTGATGTGTTCTCCGCACCTGGCGCTTCGGCCGTTCTGGCAGCTTTGGCGGTTTCTGGCTTGCCCAGCGACAAATTTCTTTTTGCAGGCTTTGCTCCAACATCAAAAGGCGCGCGGCGGACTTGGCTTAAAGAGGTCACCAATGTCGAGGCGACGGTGATATTGTATGAAAGCCCAAAGCGCATTCATGGTTTGTTAGATGCTTTATGCGATGTGATGGAACATGACAGGCAGATTGCGATCTGCCGCGAACTGACAAAACGATTCGAGGAAATTCTGCGCGGCCCATTGCATGATGTCCAAGAGGCAATCGCGTCTCGCAGCCTCAAGGGCGAGATTGTCTTGGTGATTGATCGCGCCTCAGCGCGTGAGGCGGACGAAGTCGAGGTCGCGACCGCCCTTCGTGATGCGATGGGGCGATTGCGCCTGAAAGATGCAGCCGCTGAGGTCGCGGCCAAATACGGACTGGCGCGGCGGGATGTGTATCAAATGGGTTTGGCTTTGGAGGATGAGGAATGACTGGGCAGGTATCTTACCTCGCGGGGTTGGCCGCCGAAGAACAAGTCGCCGAAGATTATCTGCGCCGCGGCCATGAAATATTGTCTCGACGCTGGCGCGGCCCATTGGGCGAGATTGATCTCGTGGCCCAAAAAGATGGTGAAGTGGTTTTTGTAGAAGTGAAAAAGGCGCGCAGTTTTGCCGCCGCAGCCGAACGTCTTACCGCGCGCCAGATCAAACGCATTTATTCAAGTGCCGAGGATTATCTTGGTCGATTGGCAACAGGTCTGAATACGGCCTGCCGCTTTGACGTGGCCCTTGTGAACAATATCGGCCAGATCGATATTTGCGAGAATGCCATTCAAGGGTGATGCGGCGGCATTGAACTCCCTCGCGTCGCGGGCCATGTAGTCTAGAGCACGCAAAACGGGAGAATGCATATGCCCCTCAAGGTCGCGATCCAGATGGACCCTATCGGTCCAGTTGATATTGAAGCGGATAGCACATTTCGGCTTGCCGAAGAGGCGCAGAGCCGAGGGCATGAGCTTTTCTATTATACGCCTGACAAGCTCGCTTATTCAGAGGGTCGGGTAACAGCACGTGGATGGCCGTTGGAGGTGCGCCGTGTCAAAGGCGACCATTTCAGCCTTGGGGCCGAGACCGAGATCGATCTGACCGATTGGGATGTGGTCTGGCTCCGCCAAGACCCCCCATTCGATATGGGCTATATCACGACAACCCATATCCTCGAGCGCATTCATCCCGACACTTTGGTGGTGAATGACCCTTTCTGGGTTCGCAACTACCCTGAAAAACTGCTGGTCCTCGACTTCCCCGATTTGACCCCGCCAACCACAATCGCGCGCGATCTTGTCACAATCAAAGCCTTCCGCGAGAAACATGGCGATATCATTCTCAAGCCGCTTTACGGCAATGGCGGAGCAGGTGTGTTCCGCCTCGATCCAAATGACCGCAACCTGAATTCGCTACATGAGCTTTTCACAGGCATGAACCGCGAGCCCTTGATCGCGCAGAAATTCCTGCCCGATGTCTCCTCGGGAGATAAGCGGATCATCCTTGTGGATGGCGAACCCGTCGGGGCGATCAACCGCGTGCCTGCCGTGGGCGAAACTCGCTCGAATATGCATGTCGGAGGGCGCGCCGAGAAAATTGGCCTGACCGAGCGCGAGCACGAGATCTGCGCGCGAATTGGTCCATTGCTGCGGGAGAAGGGACAGATTTTTGTCGGGATCGACGTGATTGGCGATTATCTGACCGAAATCAATGTCACGTCGCCCACCGGCATTCAGGAGCTTGAGCGCTTTGACGGGATCAATGTGGCTGCCATGATTTGGGAACGGATCGAAGCACGCCGCCGTGGTGAGGGCTGATTTGCGCCGAGAGCGCCGCTAGTTTGATGCGCCAATCAGGCGGTAGCTGACAGCTTCGGCGATCTGGTCCGCGCCCACATTTTCTTGCCCCTCGAGATCGGCAATCGTGCGCGCCACCCGCATGACCCGATGATAGCCGCGGGCTGTCAGGTTCAGCTTTTCGGCAGCCCGCGCAAGAAAGGCTTTTCCCTCTGCATCTGGCATGGCGATCTGGTCGAGCAGCTTGCCTTCGGCATCTGCATTCACCCGTGCTGACACGCCCAATTTTGCAAAACGCGCGCTCTGGATATCGCGTGCGGCCTTCACCCTTTGAGCAATCTGCGCCGAGGTTTCACCGCCTGCTGGCAAATCCAGATCAAGATAGCTTACGGGCGGCACCTCAAGACGCAGGTCAAATCGATCCATCAAGGGGCCAGAAATTCGGCCAAGATAATCGCCACCACAAATCGGTGCGCGGCCACAGGCTTGATTGGCATCATAGAGATACCCGCATTTGCAGGGATTGGCCGCCGCAATCAGCAGGAAACGACAGGGATAGGTGACATGGGCATTGGCGCGCGCCACCACCACATCCCCCGTCTCGATCGGTTGGCGCAGGGTTTCGAGCACGGTACGCGGGTATTCGGGAAACTCGTCCAGAAACAAGATGCCGTTATGGGCAAGGCTGATTTCCCCAGGTTTCGCGCCGCGCCCGCCGCCGACAATGGCGGCCATCGACGCGGTGTGATGGGGCGCACGGTAGGGCCGCGTTCGGGAAATGCCACCCTGCGAGATCAGCCCTGCCAAGGAGTGGATCATGGATGTCTCAAGCGCCTCGGCCGCGGTCAGATCAGGCAGAAGTCCCGCCAAGCGGGCGGCCAGCATGGATTTCCCTGACCCGGGAGAGCCGACCATCAGGAAATGATGCCGCCCTGCCGCCGCGATCTCCAAGGCACGCTTGGCGCGTTCCTGTCCGCGCACTTCCGACATGCATTTGGTGCTTTGCGCCTCAACCACCTCACCCGGAATTGCCGGGGGCAGCGGGTTGCGATCGGTCAAATGCCCCACAAGGCTTGTCAGATCGTGGGCCGCGAAAACCGATGTGGCGCCAACCCAAGCAGCTTCAGCACCACAGGCGGCGGGGCAGAGCAAGACGCGGTCATCCTCACCCGCGGCAAGGGCTGCGGGCAGTGCGCCCAGAACCGCCACAAGCTTCCCATCAAGTGACATTTCCCCAAGCGCCAGCGCGCCCTCAACCCGTTCGCGCGGCACGATCCCGATGGCTGCAAGAAGCGCCAGCGCGATCGGCAGATCGAAATGCGAGCCTTCTTTCGGGATATCCGCAGGCGAGAGATTGACCGTGATCCGCTTGGAAGGCAGCGCAATCGCCATGGTCGAGAGCGCCGTGCGCACCCGTTCCCGCGCTTCCGAGACCGCTTTGTCAGGCAGCCCCACAATCGAGAATCCCGGCAAACCGGGGGTCACGGCGCATTGCACCTCGACGCGGCGCGCGACGAGGCCCTCGAAAGCCACGGTATGGGTCTTGGCAAGACTGTCGGAGCGGGCAGTATCAAACATACTCCACCGCTACGCAGCTTTGGTTAGCAAAGGGTTAAGAAAACCGGTGAGACCTGCAAAACCAACTCAGGACGGCATCGGGAAGGGGCGGCGCTCCAGAGGTTTATTATAGAGGGGCACTTCGTCATCCTCGCGCAATCCGTCTTCTCGCCATTTCTTCATTTGCGGCAAGGCGAGATGGGCGTCGATATAGCTTTGGGTCTGCGCGGAAACGGGCAAATCATAGGTCACGATCCGTGTTGCGATTGGGGCATAGAAGGCATCCGCGATACTATAGCCGCCAAAAAGAAACGGCCCGCCCGACATATCAAGCGCGTCCTTCCAAATGGCTTCGATCCGCGCCAGATCGGCCAGCACCTCGGGCGAGGGCACAAACCCCTCCCATCCATTGCGTAGGTTCATCGGACAGGCCCCGCGCAAGGCGGTGAAGCCTGAATGCATCTCGGCGGTGATGCTCATGGCTTTCGCGCGCAAGATCGGGTCGCTTGGCAACATCTGCTTTTCTGGAAACGCTTCAGCCAAATGCCATACGATGGCGAGGCTATCGCTCAGCATGCCACCGTCAGGGGTGACAACGGCGGGAACGGTTTTGCTGCCCCCAAAAGCTGCGACATCATCGGCGAATGCATCGGAATAGATCACGGCCAAGCTGACTTCGACAGGGATGTCGAAAATCGCGAAAGGCAACCAGCCGCGCAAAGACCAACTGGAGTAGGATTTTTGGCCAATCAATAATTTATACGTCATTTAAAAAATTCCTTTGAGAACTGCGCAGCCCGATAAGATCCAAAACGTTCAAGCAGTGCAAATCTCGTTTTCTGATGGATAGGATCAGGGGAGGTGATTGACCCGCTCGATCCGCCAGTTTTGGTTTTCATGGATCAGGCAGGTTACCGAAAGCGGGTCCACGACATGCCCGAGCGCTTTATAGGGTGTCATATTTCCTGCGCGCGCAATCTGGGTCATGATCGTGCCCATATGGGCCACCGCGATGATATCACGGGGTTTATGGGTGGCCATAAGTCGGTCAACCACGGCGGAGGTGCGGCGCTCCACTGCGTTCCAACTTTCGCCCTCAGGGGCTGCGATATCGCCGGGATTCTCCCAGAAACTGCGGGACAGATCGGGGTCGCGCTCAGCCACTTGGGTGAAATGCAGTCCATCCCATATGCCGAAATCAAACTCGCGAATATCGGGGTCATGCGGCAAACGATTGCGCCCTCGCGACAACCTGTCAGCGGTCGTGACCGCGCGATCCAAATCCGAGGAAATAATCAGTGCCTCGGCTGGCAGAAACGCGTTCAAACGTTCAATCGCAGCACTATCTGACAAATCGGCGGGGACATCGCGCCACCCTGTGAAGGCCTTTTGATGGGTCGGGCCATGCCGCACCCAGAACCAGCGTGTTACCATGGGCCGAAGCCTTCGGGCAGATTACCTTTGAGCACCATCGGCAAGCCAGCAATCACCAAGACCACCAAATCAGCCTGCGCGGCCAAAATCTGGTTGAGTTGGCCATGCGCATCACGAAATTCGCGGGCGAGTTTATTCTCGGGTACAATTCCATGCCCGACCTCATTGGTGACGATGACAGCGGGGTTGGGCATCAGCTCCAACACCTCACATAATTCTTCCGCCTCACCTTCCCAATCGCGGGTCGCGAACATGATATTGCTGAGCCAGAGGCTGGCACAATCCACCAAGGCCACCTCATCGCTATCAAGCTGCGCCAATTCCTTTGCCAGCTCCAGCGGCGTCTCGACCGTGCGCCAGCCAAAGCCCGCGCGAGCCTCGCGATGTGCCTCAATCTTGGCTTTCATCTCATCGTCAAAGGCTTGCGCCGTTGCGAGATAGGTTTTGGCGAGACCACTGTCATGCACCATGGCTTCGGCAAAAGCCGATTTGCCCGAAGACGCGCCACCGATGACGAGAGTTATTGCGGGAAGGGCCAAGTTAATTTTCTCCTGAAAGTGATCCAACTCAATAGTCGCTCCGTAACACTCTTAGAACCGCAAATCACGCGGGCCAAGAACATCGCCGACCTTGGGGGGTTCAAAATGGCTTTGGATATGAGTAGTGACCACTCGCTTTCGCGCCGTGCAATGAAAGCCGAGTTACTGGATGCAGAAACCGAACTTCGCCTCGCCTATGCGTGGCGCGATCATCGGGACGAGGCCGCATTACACAGGCTGATTACTGCCTACATGCGGCTTGCAATCTCGATGGCATCAAAGTTCAAGCGCTATGGCGCGCCAATGAATGACCTCATTCAGGAGGCGGGTCTGGGCCTGATGAAGGCTGCCGATAAATTCGACCCCGATCGTGGGGTACGGTTTTCGACCTATGCCGTTTGGTGGATCAAGGCTTCGATCCAAGACTATGTGATGCGCAATTGGTCGATGGTGCGTACAGGGTCGACTTCCTCGCAGAAATCTCTGTTTTTTAATCTGCGCCGCGTTCAGGCCCGCCTTGAGCGTGAGGCCCAAGCCTCGGGCGAGCGGTTGGACAAACACCAGCTGCGCCAGATGATTGCCACAGAGGTCGGCGTGCCGCTGCATGATGTGGAAATGATGGAAGGGCGTCTTTCGGGCTCGGATTATTCGCTCAATGCGACGCAATCCTCGGATGATGAGGGGCGCGAATGGATCGAAACCCTTGAAGATGATGCCGAGCAGGCCTCGGAAGCGGTTGAGCAATCGCGTGATCGCGAAAAGCTACGCCAATGGCTGCTCAATGCGATGAGCATGCTGAATGACCGCGAACGCTTCATCATTCGGGAACGTAAGTTGTTGGATCAGCCCCGCACCCTTGAAAGCCTTGGCGAGGAATTGAAGCTGTCAAAGGAGCGCGTGCGCCAGTTGGAAGCTGCGGCCTTGATCAAGATGCGCAAGTCGCTGGAAGCCCAATCCAAGGAAGTGGTGGCCTTCTTCGACGCCTGATCGAATGACGGGACTATATAAGAGAATGGCGGCGCTTATGTGCCGCCATTTTTCGTAATGCCTAGCGGTTGCGCAGCTTTGCAACCACGCGCGACCAGCCGCCGGGGCTGACCACAAAGGACATCAAGAACCCCGCGACAAAGCCGCTTAGGTCCGAGACAACGCTGCCGAAATCCCCCTGCAAAAGCGCAAATAGCACTTGGATCGCCAGTAGGATCCCGATGAAGCTGAAGGCGCGATATTGCGTGGCCCCCGTGCCTGCAAGGTTCACCCAAAGCAGAAAGGTAAAAGCACCGATCAAGCCATAAACACCGGGATAGCCGCCAATCAGCGGATAGGGGCTGTTGAGCAGAAGCGTAAAGCCCAAAGCGCCGATAATGGCTGAACCGAAAAACACCACCAAAACGGCCCAAGCGGCAAAGACCTCGGCCACCATTTTGCCAATCGCAAGAATGAAGACCGTCACAAACAGCGCATGCACAAAACCCTGATGGATCAATGGATAGGTCACAAAGCGGATCAGGAATTCGCTCGGATAGCCATTATTGGCAATCATCCAATCCACGATCTCGTTGAATACACCGAAATCATTGATCGCCGCCAAGCGCCATCCAACACCGCCCTGCCCGCCAAGCAGGCCTGCCGTGGCCAGTTGAAACATCATCTCAAGGCCGAAAATCACCGCCGCCAAGGCGATGATGACCTTGGGCAATTGGTTGAAAGGCGAGACGTTGTAATCTTGCATGATCAGTCCCTTTGGTTGACGCATCCGCGCCCCGTGGGTAAGCGATGCGGCAAAGATTGGCCAGAGGATTGGCCAAGGCAGCCACAAGGATCCTGTGACATATGGGCGAGACGAGTTTTACACCCCGCGTCTTTTCGGGCATCCAGCCCTCGGGCGGATTGACCCTTGGCAATTATCTGGGCGCGATGAAGCGCTTTGTGGATATGCAGGATGCGGGCACGCATGAAACCATCTTTTGTATGGTTGATCTGCACGCCATCACCACATGGCAGGACCCAGAGGCCCTCAAGCGCAACACGCGTGAGTTATGCGCGGGCTTTATCGCGGCGGGGATCGATCCCGAAAAATCCATTCTCTTCAATCAAAGCCAAGTGCCAGAACATGCGCAGCTTGGCTGGGTGTTCAATTGCGTGGCGCGCATGGGGTGGATGGGCCGCATGACGCAATGGAAGGATAAGGCAGGCAAGAATGCCGAAAATGCCTCGCTCGGGCTGTTTGCCTATCCCGCGCTGATGGCCGCCGACATCCTGACCTATCACGCCACGCATGTGCCTGTGGGCGAGGACCAGAAGCAGCATCTGGAACTGACGCGCGACATTGCCAATAAGTTCAACCATGATTTCGGCGTGGAGTTCTTTCCCGTGACCGAGCCTGTAATTGAAGGCGCCGCAACGCGGGTAATGAGCCTAAAGGACGGGTCCAAGAAAATGTCGAAATCCGACCCATCTGACACCAGCCGTATCAATATGACCGACGATGCCGATGCGATTGCCAAGAAAATTCGCAAAGCCAAAACTGATCCCGACCCGCTGCCAGAGGCGATGGACGGCCTGAAGGATCGTGGCGAGGCGCGCAATCTGGTCAATATCTACGCGGCCTTGGCCGAGGTGGAGCCGCAGGTGGTTCTGGACGAGCATGCAGGTGCGCTATTTGGCCATTTCAAAATGGCTTTGGCCGATCTGGCGGTGGCCAAGCTCTCGCCGATTTCATCTGAAATGGCGCGTTTGATGGAAGATCAGGCCGAGATTGACCGCCTGCTTGGCCGCGGGGCCGAGCGCGCCCGCGAGATCGCAGCGCCCATTCTCAAACGCACTTACGACATTGTGGGCATGGTCAGCAGCTAAACCTGATCTGTTCATGAAAGCACAAAAGCCCTGCATCTGCGGGGCTTTTGCTTTTTGGCGCGCAACTCCAAGTTAGGTGCATAAGGAGTTTTGACCATGAGCTATTCTGCACCCAAGGCCATGACAATTGGCCATGTCCACCTGAAGGTCTCGAACCTCGAACGCTCCATTGCGTTTTACCGCGATGTGATGGGGCTGGAGCTTCAGGAACGTTTCGGCGATCAGGCGGCTTTTCTTTCCGCGGGTGGGTATCACCACCATATCGGGCTGAACACATGGTCCAGCCTTGATGGCCCGCCTGCCTCCAGGCGCAGCCCCGGGCTCTATCATGTGGCGTTTCTCTATCCCGATAGGGCTGATCTCGCCTTGGCCTATGCGAATGTCATCAATTCGGGCGTTCGCATTGAAGGCGCGGCTGATCATGGCGTGTCCGAGGCGATCTATTTCAGCGATCCTGACGGAAATGGCATCGAAATCTATCGGGATCGTCCGATGGAGGATTGGCCCCGCCGCGAGGATGGATCAATCGCCATGACCAATGCGCGCCTTGACCTCGACGCTCTTTTGGGGCAAATACCGCATCCGGCCTGACACTGGGGTCGTTCCTATTAAATGATCGTTAAGTTTGCCGTTATATTAACGGCACTCAACAGCTTTCCAAAGGCTTGATGGCGCGTCCTTACGGATGTTCGGCCAAAGGGCTCCTTTTTGAACGGAGGCAACAAATGACGAATACGCATACGAAGACCAATTTGCAGCTTGGCATGGATGAAGCCACCAAAGCGCCCAAGCCTGCTGCTGGGAAAACAGAAAAAACAGCGCCCTCGATGCAATATCAGCAGGGTTTTGCGGCTGGACGTTAACACCAGCCTGCCCCTATTGTCGGCGTCAGGAGGAATGATCCATGGCGACCGGCACCAATATCAAAACCTATTTCAATGGCACATGGCATAACGGCGACATCCCCGTGATGAACGCCGCTGACCATGGGTCATGGCTGGGAAGCACCGTTTTTGACGGCGCGCGCCATATCGATGGTTTGGCCCCTGACCTGATGGCCCATTGCGAGCGGGTCAACCGCTCGGCCGAGGCGCTGATGATCACGCCCAATCACACCGCCCAAGAGATTTTCGATATCGCATGGGCCGGTCTCAAACTTTTTGAAAAGGGCACGCCCGTCTATATCCGCCCGATGTATTGGGCGATCCATGGCGGGCATATGGGAATTCTGCCGCAAGCGGGCTCAACTGGGTTTTGCATCAGCCTTGAAGAAATCCCGATGGCGAAGCCCGACCAAGCCGCCACTTTGACAACCACCCAGTTCCGCCGCCCCGTGCTGGCCGATAATGTCGTCAACGCAAAGGCAGGCTGCCTATACCCCAATAATGCAAGGATGCTGGCCGAGGCTGGCTCCAAAGGCTATTCCAATGCACTGGTCTGTGATGCCGCTGGCAATGTCGCGGAAACAGCCACCGCAAATGTCTTCATGGCCAAGGATGGCGTTGTCTTCACGCCGATCCCCAATGGCACCTTTTTGTCAGGCATCACGCGGGCGCGGCACATCAAAAACCTGCGCGAGAACGGGGTCGAGGTGGTCGAAACCGTGATGAGCTATGATCATTTCAGACAGGCCGATGAGGTCTTTTTGTCAGGCAATCTGAACAAGGTCACACCCGTCTCGGAATTTGATGGCACGCATTACCAGCTTGGCCCGATCACCCGCCTTGTGCGCGAGATGTATTGGGATTGGGCCAAGACAGACGCGGCCTAGAGTGCACAGCTTGCTGCTCAAACCCGTTGCAAGACCCGCCGCTTCACGCCATGCTGCATGGCCGAAGGGATAAATGCCATGCGTAAGTTTCTGGTTGTGCTCGACGATACCCGCGAATGCCTCAATGCCATGCGCTTTGCAGCCATGCGCGCTGCCAAAACGGGCGGCGGCGTGGAAATTCTTTCCGTGATCTCACCCGAGGAATTCAATCATTGGATCGGGGTAGGCGAAGTGATGCGCGCCGAGGCCCGTGAACGGATCGAGGCGCATTTCAATGTCTTCGCCAAATGGATGCGCGACCGCCAAGGCGTTGACCCGACCCTTGTGATCCGCGAGGGCGAGCCTGTGCAGGAAATTCTTGGCCAAATTCGCGAAAACCCCGAAATCGGCATTCTGGTCTTGGGCGCTGGCAGCGATAAGGGGGGGCCGGGGCCCTTGGTGACGCAATTGACCAAGACAGCGGGCAGCCTTCCCGTGCCGATCACGATTGTTCCAGGCGAATTGTCGAAAGAACAGCTGGAACATATCACGTAAACGCGCTCGTTTAGAATGATTCCAAAACTTGACTTTCGGGTATTGCGGTCGCATATCTGACAAAACCGCTAAGGAAATGGCATATGTTCATCCAGACCGAATCCACTCCGAACCCCGCAACGCTGAAGTTTCTGCCCGGCCAGACCGTGCTGGAAGCCGGCACCGCTGATTTCCCATCGGCCGAGGCCGCCGAGAAGTCACCGCTTGCTTCGCGTATCTTCGGTGTGAACGGTGTGACGGGTGTTTTCTTCGGCACAGATTTCGTGACCGTGACCAAGGCTGAGACCGTTGAATGGGATCATGTGAAACCCGCCATTCTAGGCGCGGTGATGGAGCATTTCCAATCTGGCGCCCCCGTGATGGAGGGTGAGGCTGATGCATCCGGCGGCCATGCCGAGCATCACGGCGAAGACGGTGTAATCGTTGGACAGATCAAAGAATTGCTCGACACCCGCGTGCGCCCTGCTGTGGCACAAGATGGGGGTGACATCACCTTCCACGGATTTGATCGCGGCGTGGTTTATTTGCATATGCAGGGGGCTTGCGCTGGCTGCCCATCCTCGACCCTGACGCTGAAAATGGGGATCGAGAACTTGCTGCGCCACTACATCCCAGAAGTGCTCGAAGTTCGCCCCGTCGCTGTCTGACCAGCGATATAGGCCAATGAGCGACCCTATCATTCTTGCCTTTGATACATCGGCCGCGCATTGCGCGGCCGCTTTGCTACGTGGCGACAAGATCATCGCCGAAGCCTTTGAGCCAATGAGCAAAGGTCAGGTTGAACATCTGATCCCTTTGGTCGAAGACATGCTGGCCTCGGCAGGCATTAGCTTGAGCGCGCTATCGGCCATCGGGGTCGGGATCGGGCCTGGCAATTTTACAGGTATTCGAATTTCTGTATCCGCCGCACGCGGGCTTGCATTGGCGCTTGGCATTCCAGCCGTTGGTGTCTCCTCGCTTGAAGCGCTGGCCCATGGCCAGACCGATCCAGTTCTTGCCTGTGTTGATGCGCGGCGCGACCATGTCTATCTTCAACGCTTTGGCAAAGATGCCCAACGCGGGCCTGAACTGACCAGCATCCATGACATCTCGGGTTGGCGCATGGCTGGGTTGCGCGTGATTGGCGGGCCAAGCCCTGATCTTGTGGGCCAACTCGACGCGGTACAAATCGCTACACCCAGCTCGCCCGCGCCTGCCATCGCGCGGATTGCAGCGGAGCGTTACACCCAACCTGATATGCCGCGCCCAGCGCCGCTCTACCTCAGATCAGCCGATGCCGCGCCATCACGCGATACACCGGTCGTGATCCTGCCATGACACCGGTTGAGCTGGCCGATATCCACCGCGCGGCCTTTATCCATGACAGACCATGGAGCGCGGCCGAGTTCGAGCAATTGCTATCGGCCAAGGTCAATCACCTGATCACCACTGACCACGGCTTTGCCGTGATCCAGCTTCTCCCGCCCGAGGTGGAATTGCTGACCATTGCCGTGGATCCGAAGCATCAAGGCAAAGGATTGGGCCGCGTTTTGATGCAGAAGCTTTGTGCGCTTGCGGTGGAAAATGGCGCGGTGCATGTCTTTCTTGAGGTGGATGCGCGCAACACAGCCGCACGTGCCCTCTACGAGAAAACGGGATTCGCCCAGAGCGGCATTCGCTCTGCCTATTACCGCCACCCTGACGGGTCACGAGGTGATGCAATTCTCATGACCCGCCCTTTGGATGCCGAACAAACAGGCAAACAAGGTAAAAACTAACCCAAGCCCACCCGACGCAACGTAAAGCTGCAAGAGAATCCGGTTGACCCCCAGCCCGCGCTTTGTCCTTATTCACGTGGGGATCTCATGATCTATGTTCAGCGAGGTTTGGCTGCCTTCTTGTGAAGGAAAACGCCGGCCCGCCACCAATCGGGAGTAAGTAAATGACAGTTACTACAAAATTGCTCGGCGCAAGCGCGGCTCTGGCTCTTTCTGCCACGGGCGCTTTGGCCGATCCTGCGCTGGTTTTTGACCTTGGCGGCAAGTTTGACAGGTCCTTCAACGAGGCAGCCTTCAACGGTGCCGAGCGTTGGGCAGAAGAAACTGGCGGCAGCTACCGCGAGATTGAATTGCAATCGGACGCGCAGCGTGAGCAAGCGATCCGCCGTCTGGCCGAGTCTGGCTCCAACCCGATCGTGATGGCAGGCTTTGCTTGGGGCTCCGTCCTTGATGTCTTGGCCGCCGAATACCCCGATACAGATTTCACCATCATCGACTCGGTCGTGGACCAGCCGAATGTGCAATCGGTGATCTTTCAGGAACATGAAGGCTCCTACCTCGTAGGCATGCTGGCGGCTATGGCCTCCGAATCCGGCACGGTCGGCTTTGTTGGCGGCATGGATATCCCGCTGATCTCGCGCTTTGCTTGCGGCTATGCCCAAGGGGCTGTTGCGGTGAACCCTGATGCGGTTGTGATTTCCAACATGACGGGCACAACACCCTCCGCTTGGAATGATCCCGTACGCGGCGGCGAATTGACCCGTGGCCAGATCAGCCAAGGCGCTGATGTTGTCTTTGCAGCCGCGGGCGGCACGGGCTTGGGTGTTTTGCAAACCGCAACCGATGAGGGCATCTTGTCCATCGGTGTGGACAGCAACCAGAACTACCTGCATCCAGGCGCGGTTCTGACCTCCATGCTCAAGCGCGTAGACGTAGCCGTCTATAACGCCTTCACCGAAGGTGATGACCTCGTGCCTGGCATCCAAGTTCTGGGCCTTGCCGAAGAAGGCGTGGGCTATGCCCTTGATGACAACAATGCCGAGCTGATCACAGCCGATATGCAGGCCGCTGTTGATGAAGCGCGCGCCCAGATCATCGCGGGCGAGATCGCGGTTCATAACTACACCGAAGACGGCACCTGCCCCGTGCAGATGCAGTAAAACGGACTTGATCGGCGGGTTTGGTCATTGACCGCGCCCGCCGTTTTTGTTCCCACAAGGTCAGAAAGGGCCGCGCCGCAGCAAGGAGGCGGCCCTTTTCAAAGGCAGACTGCTCCGTTGCGGGGCCCTAGCCAAAGATGAGTATCTGAAATGTCCCTCTCCCCCGCGATCGAACTCAAAGGCATCTCGAAAGCCTTCGGGCCTGTTCAGGCCAATAAAGACATCTCGCTTTCGGTTCAGCCCGGAACGATCCACGGTATTGTGGGCGAAAACGGCGCTGGCAAATCAACGCTGATGTCGATCCTTTACGGCTTTTACAAAGCCGATAGTGGTGAAATCTGGATCAACGGAGAGTTGACGCCCATCCCCGATAGCCAATCCGCGATCCGTGCGGGCATCGGCATGGTGCATCAGCATTTCAAACTGGTGGAAAATTTCACCGTCGTCGAAAATGTCATTCTCGGGGCTGAAGATGGTGCGCTATTGCGCCCCTCGGTCTCCAAGGCGCGCAGGCTTTTGACCGAACTGGCCGAAGAATACGGGCTGGACGTCAATCCTGATGCGGTGGTCGAAGACCTGTCCGTCGGGCACCAACAGCGCGTCGAAATCCTCAAACAGCTTTACCGCCATGCCGATATCCTGATCCTTGATGAGCCTACAGGCGTGCTGACCCCTGCCGAAGCCGATCAGTTGTTCCGCATTCTGGGGCGGCTGAAGGAAGAGGGGAAGACCATCATCCTGATCACCCATAAATTGCGCGAGATCATGGATGTCACCGATACCGTCAGCGTCATGCGCCGTGGCGAGATGACGGCCACGGTCAAAACATCCCAAACCTCGCCGCAGCAATTGGCTGAATTGATGGTGGGCCGCAAAGTCTTGCTGCGCGTCGACAAAGCGCCGGCCCAACCCAAGGACACCATCGTGACGGTCGAGAACCTTACGGTCAGCGATGAGGCGGGTGTTGAACGGCTGAAAGGCATCTCGCTTGAAATCCGTGCGGGTGAAATCCTCGGGATTGCGGGTGTTGCAGGCAATGGCCAATCCGAGCTGCTGGAAGTTCTGGGCGGCATGATCCCCGCATCGGGCGGCACGGTGACCCTGAATGGTCAATCCATCGACCTGACCGGCAAAGCCTCGGATGCAGGATCGCGCCGCGCCCGCGGGATCGCGCATGTGCCCGAAGATCGCCAAGCCGAAGGGCTGATCATGCCCTATGAGGCATGGGAAAACGTGGCCTTCGGTTATCACCATGATCCGAAATACCAGCTCAACAGTTTTTTGATGGATCACGCGGCGATCAAGGCCGATTGCGCCGATAAGATGGAGCGCTACGATGTGCGCCCGCGCAATCCCCGCCTGCCTGCGCGCAATTTCTCGGGTGGAAACCAGCAAAAAATCGTCGTCGCCCGCGAGATGGAGCGCAACCCCGACCTGCTGCTTGTGGGCCAGCCCACGCGTGGCGTCGATATCGGGGCGATTGAATTCATCCACCAACAGATCATCGCCTTGCGCGATCAGGGCAAGGCGATCTTGCTGGTCTCGGTGGAGCTTGATGAAATTCTGGGGCTGAGCGACAGGATCGCCGTGATGTTCGATGGACAGATCATGGGCGAGCGTTTGCCCGATCAGACTGATGAAAAAGAACTGGGCTTGCTGATGGCCGGCATGAAAGAGGGGGCCGCATAATGGAACGTATGCCAAAATGGGCGGATGTGGTTCTGGTCCCCCTAGTCTCTGTGCTGCTGGCACTGATCGTATCGGGATTGGTGGTTCTCTATATCGGGGAAAACCCGCTTGAGGCGATGGCGGTCATGGTGCGCGGCGCGGTCGGGTCGAGCTATGGCTGGGGCTATACGCTGTTTTACGCCACGAATTTCATCTTCACAGGGCTGGCCGTTGCCGTGGCCTTTCACGCGCGCCTGTTCAATATCGGCGGCGAGGGGCAAGCGGCCTTGGGTGGCCTCGGGGTGGCAGTGGTATGTTTGTCAGTGCCTTGGCCGCATTGGTCCATTGCCTTGCTGGCAGCCACGCTTGGCGCGGCCGTTTTCGGGGCCGCATGGGCGGCGGTGCCTGCATGGCTTCAGGCCAAACGCGGCAGCCATATCGTGATCACCACGATCATGTTCAACTTCATCGCCTCGGCGCTTTTGGTCTATCTGCTTGTGAATGTCTTCCGCGTTCCAGGCTCCATGGCGCCTGAAACCGCGCGGTTTGCCGAAACCATGCATCTGCCCAATGCCTCGCAATTTGCGGGCTTTTTGGGGTTCCGCCCCTCAACCCCTTTGAATGTGTCTTTCTTCCTTGCGCTTCTGGCCTGCCTTTTCGTCTGGCTTTTGATCTGGCGCACGCGGCTTGGCTATGAAATCCGCGCCTATGGCCATTCCGAGACTGCCGCAGTTTATGCAGGCATCAATCCCGTCAAGATCGTGATGGTGACGATGCTGATCTCGGGCGCGCTTTCGGGGTTGATGGCAACCAATGCCGTGATGGGCGAGGCGGAACGTCTGGTGATCGACAATGTCCAAGGCGCGGGCTTTGTGGGGATCGCCGTGGCCTTGATGGGCCGCTCGCATCCTGTTGGGGTAATTTTGGCGGCCCTTCTATTCGGGGCCTTGTATCAGGGCGGTGCCGAGCTTGAGTTTGAGATGCCCGCCATCAGCCGCGAGATGATCGTGGTGATCCAAGCGCTGGTGATCCTGTTCACAGGCGCGCTGGATGCGATGGTGCGCATGCCGATGGAGAAGATTTTCCAGAGCCTGCGCTTGCGGCGCGAAGCACATACACGCGTGGCGGGGGAGTAATCGACATGGATTTTCTGACCATCCTTCAAATCCTCGATTCAACCGTCCGGTTGGCAACGCCGCTTCTGCTGGCCTGCCTTGCGGGGCTCTATTCCGAGCGTGCAGGCGTTTTCGACATCGGGCTGGAGGGCAAAATGCTGGCGGCGGCTTTCTTTTCGGCAGCCGTGGCCTTCACCTCGGGTTCGGTCTGGGTGGGGCTACTGGCAGGGGTCGCGGCCTCCATGGTGCTGGCGGCTTTGCATGGGGTGGCCTCGATCACGTTCCGTGGAAACCAGCTGATCTCGGGCGTTGCGATCAATTTTCTGGCCGCTGGCCTGACAGTCGTGATTGCGCAGACATGGTTCAACCAAGGCGGCCGCACCCCATCGCTGAGCGGGGCTGCGCGCTTTCAGGAAATCACCCTTCCGGGAGCCGAGGCGCTGTCCTCTGTGCCCGTGATAGGGCCGATCTATTCCGAGCTGATCTCGGGCCATTCCATTCTGGTCTATGTGGCGCTGCTGATCGTGCCTTTGACTTGGTGGATCCTATTCCAGACCCGTTTCGGCCTGCGCCTGCGCGCGGTCGGGGAAAACCCTGCGGCGGTGGATACGGCGGGGGTTTCCGTGGTGGCGATGCGCTATGCGGCCGTGCTGATTTGCGGGCTGCTCTGCGGCTTGGCGGGGGCCTATCTGGCGACAGGGCTTGCCGCAGGCTTTGTAAAAGACATGAGCGCAGGACGCGGCTTTATTGCGCTGGCTGCTTTGATCTTTGCGAAATGGCGGCCTTGGTATGCGCTGATGGCCTGCCTGCTCTTCGGCTTTCTTGATGCAGCTGGCAGCCGCTTCCAGAATATCGAGACCTCCTCGACCCTGATCCTAATCCTGCTTGTCGCGGCCGCTGCTGCCCTGATCTGGACGGCGCGCAAATCCAAGCTTGATCTGGCCATCTTGGGCGGTTTGGCCGCGATCCTGCTGGTCGTTGCAGCCCTTGTCATGGTTGGCATTGGAATGGGCGGCATCGTGATCATTCCGGTCCAGTTCATGCAGGCGCTTCCCTATATTCTGACCGTGATCATTCTGGCGGGCTTTGTCGGCAAAGCCATCCCACCGCGCGCAGGAGGCGAGCCCTATGTCAAAGAACGTTGAGACGCTGGCGGATGTCATCCGCGCAAAAGCGGGGGATGAACCGCCCGTTTTGGGCTTGGTTCTGGGGTCGGGGCTTGGCCATCTGGCCGAGGCTGTTGACGGCGTCGCGATCGACTATTCCGACCTGCCCGGTTTCCCGCATGCAGGCGTTTCGGGGCATAACCCCAAACTGGTGATCGGCGATCTGGAAGGCGTGCGCGTTGCCGTCTTTGGCGGGCGGGCGCATTATTATGAAAGCGGCAAGGGTGACGCGATGCGCTTTCCCCTTGAGGTGCTAAAGGCGCTTGGCGGGCAATCCCTGATCCTGACCAATGCGGCAGGCTCGATGCGGGATGATCTTCAACCTGGTGAGTTGATGCTGCTCAGCGATCATATCAATTTCTCGGGCCTGAACCCGCTGATCGGCGAGCAGACAGATGCGCGTTTTGTGCCGATGAAAGACGCCTATGACCCCGCGATGCGTGCGGGGCTAATGGCCGCCGCTAAGGCCGAGGATCTGCCGCTCGGGAGCGGTGTCTATGCGTGGTATTCAGGCCCCTCCTTCGAGACCCCAGCCGAGATTCGCGCGATCAATATGCTTGGGGCCGATGCGGTTGGCATGTCGACGGTGCCTGAAGTGATCCTTGCGCGATTCCTTGGGCTGAATGTGGCCGCGATTTCGACCATCACCAATATGGCGGCGGGTCTCTCGGATGAGAATATCAGCCATGAGCATACCAAAGCGATGGCCCCTTTGGGTGCAGCCAAGCTGGAACGCATTCTCAGGCGCTATTTACGAGACCTTTAAATCGATCCGATATGTCGCATGGTTTGACAATGGGCGTGATGCACTGTCTTTGATAAAGCGAACGCCTTCACAACGGTTTCCCATAGTTCGCAAATGCAAATTTACCTTCCCATCGCCGAGGTCAGCGTCAATGCCTTCCTGCTGCTTGGCATCGGGGGGATTGTTGGCATTCTGTCGGGCATGTTCGGCGTGGGTGGCGGCTTTCTGATCACGCCGCTGTTGTTTTTCGTTGGCATCCCGCCCGCAGTGGCTGTGGCGACATCGGCAAATCAGGTTGTGGCCTCCTCGGTCTCGGGGGTGCTGGCCCATCTCAAACGGCGCACGGTTGACCTGAAAATGGGCGGTGTGCTTTTGGCGGGCGGCCTGATCGGGGCGGCTGCGGGTGTGCAGGTTTTCAACATTCTGCGGCAAAGGGGCCAAGTCGATCTGTTGGTCGAGCTTTGTTATGTGGTTTTCTTAGGCATTATCGGCAGCTTGATGTTTGTCGAAAGCCTCAAGGCCTTGCGCAAGACGCGCGCGGGCGGGGTTGCCCCGCGCCGCAAGCATAATTGGGTTCACAACCTTCCCCTGAAAATGAAGTTCCGCACATCCGGCCTCTATATCTCGGTGATCCCGCCGCTACTGGTGGGGCTCTTGGTCGGGGTATTGTCGGCCATTATGGGGGTTGGCGGCGGGTTTATTATGGTGCCTGCAATGATCTACCTGCTTGGCATGCCCACCAAGGTCGTGATCGGTACATCGCTGTTCCAGATCATCTTTGTCACGGGCTTTGCCACGATCATGCATGCCACCACCAATCGCACTGTTGATTTGATCCTTGCGCTGTTCTTGCTGCTTGGCGGGGTGATCGGCGCGCAAATCGGCACGCAGCTTGGGACCAAATTGCGGGCCGAGCAGCTTCGCATTCTGCTGGCCGCAATCGTTCTGGCGGTTTGCGCGAAAATCGCCCTCGACCTGCTCTTGCAACCGACCGAGTTGTTCTCGCTGTCCAATTCTCTGGGAGGGATGTGAGCATGCGCCGCCTAGCCCTTGCCCTGTTATTGTTCTTGGCCGCGCCTGTGGCGGCGGAAGATGTCGTGGCCAGCCTCAGCAGCAATGAAGTGGCCATCACCACAAATTTCAACGGCTCGGAGATTCTGATCTTTGGGGCTGTGCGCCGCGAAGCGCCAATCCCGCTTGATGCCCCTCTTGAGGTGATCATTACGGTTGAGGGGCCAAGCCGCCCTGTTGTCGTGCGCCGCAAGGATCGCGTGTTGGGGATTTGGGCCAATACCGAGATGGTGGATGTGGCGGCAGCCCCTACCTTTTATGCCGTCTCAACCACCAGCCCCTTCGAGGAGGTGTTGAGCGATGCCAATGACCAGCGCCACCGCATCTCGGTGCCGCGCGCGATCCGCGCTGTCAGCTCTGGTGTGGAAGATCAAAGCGCATTCATCGAGGCGCTCATTCGCATCCGTCAGGACGAAGACCTTTACCAATATAACGAAGCTGCGGTGACATTGCGCCAATCAACCCTGTTCGATACGGCCGTTCAATTGCCCGCCAATCTGGTCGAAGGCGATTACCGCATGCGCATTTTCTTGACCCGCAGTGGTGAAGTGATCAGCCAATTGGAAAGCGATATCAGCGTGCGCAAAGTAGGCCTTGAGCGGCTGACCTATAATCTCGCACAGAACCAACCGCTGCTTTACGGTATCTTGTCTCTGCTGATCGCAATCGCGGCGGGCTGGTTGGCCTCGGCAGCCTTCCGCTTGATCAGGACCTAGCGCTAGCCCCGCCCGACAAAGGGCATTTGGGTGGCCATGATCGTCTGGAACAACACATTGGCCGAAAGCGGCAAATCCGCCATCGCCAGAACCGCATCAGCCACATGGGACACATCCATGCTTGGTGGCGGGGTTTCACCGCGGGCTTTCGCGGCCTCGACGATACCCTCCAGAAGCTCAGTCATCGCATTGCCGATATCGATCTGGCCACAGGCCACATCAAAGGCGCGCCCGTCCAGCGCCAACTGCCGTGTCAGCCCCGTAATCGCGTGTTTGGTGGCCGTGTAGGGCGCGGCCCCCTCGCGCGGGGCATGGGCCGAAACCGAGCCATTATTGATGATGCGCCCGCCGCGCGGGTCTTGATGGCGCATGATCCCGAAGGCTTGGCGCGCGCATAGAAACATCCCCGTCAGGTTCACATCCACAGCCTTTTTCCAATCGGCAACGGGCATTTCATCAATCATCGCAGCGGGCACGAAAACACCTGCATTATTGAACAAACAATCCAGCCTGCCTGTCTCACCCACAAAGCCCTGAAAGGCGGCCTCAACCGCCTCTTCATCCGTGACATCGGCTGGCAGAGCAAACGCCGCACCTTCATAACGGTCGGCGATATCTTCGAGCATCTCTGCGCGGCGGGCAATCAGGCCCACTTGCCAGCCAGCATCCAGCAGCTTTTCGGAGACCGCACGGCCAATTCCAGCGCTGGCACCTGTGACGATTGCTGTTTTCATTCCGAATTCTCCGCTTCCAAAGTCAAAGGGGCAACAGGTGCTTCCAGATCATCCGCCGAGAGAGGGGCAGTCGGCTTCGACAGCATGTATCGCTGCACCCAGATCAACCGTTCCTCGGCACGGGTGATGGCGACATAGGCCAAGCGTTTCCACAAGGCCTGCCCCGCCTCGATCCGTCCTGCCCGAGACGCCGCGTAAAGATCAGGGGCAAAGACCTGCACATCGCGCCACTGGCTGCCCTGCGCCTTATGGATCGTCACGGCCGCGCCATGCAGAAAGGCAGCCCCCATACGGGCGGCATATGGGATGAAGGGTTCTTCCTCATCGGGTTTTTCGATCTTCACAATCGAAGCGGCGGACAGGCGCGGGCTTTCGGCCCCCACCACATGCAATTTCGAAAATCCAGGCTTGGAGCCTGCCCCGAGATACACAACCTGCGCGCCCTTGATCAAACCGCGCGCCTCAAGATCAATACGTTTCTTGCGGTGTTTGATCGGCAATTCGATCCCGTCACAGATCAGCGGCTCGCCCGATAAAAGCTCGGTATCGGAGGCACCATGCACGCGGCGAAACCCGTTGATCAGGCGCACGCGCGTGGCATTGCGCCAAACCAGCACGGGGCTGCGCGCCATCAGATCGCTATCGGCACGCGGCGAGACGACCACCCGCTCATCACGGCGGGCGGCGTCTTCGATCATCCGCTCGAAATCCTCGAAGCTGAGATTTGGGTCCGCCAAAGCATGGGCCAGATCAAGGATCGGGTTATCGGCCTCTTGTCGGTGGATGCGCCCCAATTCAAGACGCCGCTCGGCCCCGAGCTTGTCAAACACCATCTCGCCCGATTGCCCGACAGGGGCCAATTGCGCAGGGTCTCCGAACAGGATCAGTGTTGGAAAAATCTCGCGCAAATCATCGAATTGCTTTTGATCGAGCATCGAGCTTTCATCGACCAGACCGATATCCAGCGGGTCCTCGCGCCGTTTCCAGCCTGTGATAAAATCCGAGCCGCGCACCCCCGCCGAGGCCAAGGCCGCAGGCACCGATTTATGCGCCTCATAGACCGCCTTTGCGCGGTCCAGCATTTCATCGCTGAGGCCCTCGATCTCGGGGCGTTCCCCTTGGCCTGCCAACCATTCCGCGACCTTTTCATATTCGGGATCATAGACTGGCGTGTAAAGAATGCGGTGGATCGTGGTGGCGGGCACACCGCGCGTGCGCAAAACGCTAGCCGCTTTATTGGTGGGGGCCAGCACGGCGACTGTGCGGCGATCCTTGCGCTTGCGCCCTTCCCAATCACCTGAAATCAGATCAATCCGCGCACCTTCCAAGGCTTTGACCAAATGCGCCAGCAGCAGGGTTTTGCCCGAGCCCGCTTTGCCGACAACCGCCACAACGCTGGCCTTGCCCTCACTGGCGGGTTGGGTCGTTTCATTGTCCAGATCAACCCCCATTCCCAGCAGCATTTCGGTGATGCGGTCATAGGCTTCGGCCTGATCAAGAGAGAAGGTCACAGCAGGTAATGTCATGGCCAGACCCTACCCCGTGGCCATGACACACGCCACGCGAAAACGCGCCTGCGCGGCCCGTTAACCAAGTCATCAAAACAGATCGTTTCAAATTCTAACATTTTTTGTGCGTGCGGGGCCTAGTATGACCCTGTCTCGGTCCGTTGGAGAGGAAAACCCCTCTAACCAAGGCCCGGAGAATCCGGCCAACACCCTTATTGCCGGAAGATTTTCATGGAACATGAACAAGAACGGCTCACCGAAGCCGTGCTCGAAGCGATTATGACATCGGGCGCATCGGAAAGCAGCGCTGTGGCATCGCTTGCGCGTGATTGGCCAGATCTGCCTGCCGCCGAAGCGATCCGCGGCTGTCTGATCGCCTGCGACAACATCTTATCGACCTTCACAGGCGGCGAAGACCGCAAGGATGTGGGGCTGGCGCGCAAAACCGCCCTCGAGATCGCAACCCGCATGTCGACGGCTGTGGCCGAAGGCAAGCACCCCGTATTGATGCGCGATATCGCCGAGCAGGGTTAACCCTGCGGGACAGCCAGAACAGCGGCGCAATCGCCCGAAGCGATCAACCCAGGCCAATGGCGCGCCACCAATAGGCCATCGCGGCCTGCAAATAGCTTGCGCGGGGCAGCACCTGTGCAATCCAGTGGCCAGATATGGGCAATATCCTGCCCCTCGCTAACCTCTGCCCCCAGATCGACCAATGGCTCATACATGCCGTCCGTCTCGGCAAAGGTGAAGCAGCTGGCATCGGGCATGTCCAGATGCTGGGTCGGGGTCATCACAACCTCGCCGCCCAGAATGCCCGCATGTTTCAGCAGATTGCGTACGCCCCGTTTGGCAATGGCCACGGTTTGGGCGCGTGCCGCCCCTGTGCCGCCCAATTCGGTGGTCACAAAGGTTTTACCCGCGCGCTCCACCGCGCCGTCATACATACCGCTATCATCTATCTCGAGCATCTTGACCGTATAGGGCGCGCTGAAGGCCAAAGCGGCTTCGGCGCAGCGGGTCTCCTGCGCCTTGTCATCAAGGACATGCGAAGCCGCAAAGGGCAGAAAATCAAGGGTTTTACCGCCTGAGTGGAAATCCAGCACCACATCCGCCATCGGGATCAGCGTTTGCGTGAAATAGGCCGCGATCTTCTGGGTCATGCTGCCCCGCGCATCACCGGGGAAGGCGCGGTTCATATTGCCTTGGTCAATGGGCGAGACCCGCGCGCCAGCCCGAAATGCGGGCGTATTCATCTGCGGCAGGATGATCACCCTGCCCTCGATTTCGGCAGGCTCAAGCGTCAGGGCCAAATCGCTGAGCGCAATCGGCCCTTCATATTCATCGCCATGATTGCCGCCCGTCAAAAGGGCTGTGGGGCCGTCCCCGTTGCGGATCACACAGATCGGCACCATGACATGCCCCCAAGCGCTATCATCGCGGCTATGGGGGAATTTCAGGAAGCCGTGATGCTTGCCATCACGTTCCAAAGAGATTGTGGGGGTCATTTGACGAACAGCTCCCGTGGCAGGCTCGACAGGCATTCGACGCCAGTTTCAGTGATCAAGATCGGCTCGGTGATTTCCAGACCACCATCATCGAGCCAAAGCGCGGGCATGAAATGGAAGGTCATTCCGGGCTGCAAAACCGATTTATCGCCACGCCGAAAGCTCATCGTGCGCTCGCCCCAATCAGGCGGGTAGCTCAGCCCGATTGCATAGCCACAGCGGCTGTCCTTCTCGAACCCCAATGCATTGAGTTTGGCATTGAAGGCATTGGCGATATCCTCACAGAAATTTCCGGGCTTTGCTTGGGCAAGACCCGCTTCAACCGCCTCAAGAACGGCGGCCTCGGCGCGGCGGTAGGTCTCGGGCGGCTCACCCAGAAACAGGGTACGCGATTGCGGGCAATGATAGCGACGATAGCAGCCCGCGATCTCGAAGAAGGTCGCCTCGCCTGACGCCATCGGCTTGTCATCCCATGTCAGATGTGGCGCGGTCGCATCCATGCCCGAAGGCGTCAAAGGCACAATGGCGGGGTAATCCCCCCAATGCCCATCCGCGCCTTGGATGCTGGCATGCGATATCTCGGCGACAAGCGCGTTTTTCGGCAAGCCCGGCTCGGCCTTCTCGAGGATCACCTGATGCATCCGCTCAACAATCTTGGCCGCGCGGCGCATATAGGTGATCTCTTGCTCGGATTTCACCGCGCGCTGCCAGTTCACAAGGCCTGTGGCATCGCGCAATTCCGCCTCGGGCAAGCCCGCCTCGAGCGTTTTATGCGCAGCGGCTGAATAATAGTAATTGTCCAACTCCACCCCGATCCGCGCCGTTTCACCGCCTTTTTGGCGGATCAACTCGGCCAAGGTTTCATGCGGATGCTTTGCAGGGTTCTGGACATAGGTATCATCATATCCAATCACGGCCTCGTCGCGCATCCAGACAGTTCTAAGCGCGCCAAGCCCGTCCATGGCCCGCCCCCACCACAATGGCTCGCCGCTATGCCCCAACAGCACCGCTTGGTGGACATAGAAGGACCAGCCGTCATAGCCCGTCAGCCACGCCATATTGGATGGGTCGGTAACGATCAGAAAATCCAGATCGCGCTTGGCCATCTCGGCGCGGGTGCGCTCAATACGGGCGAGGTATTCCTCGGTCGGGAAATTGACGATGCGGGACATGGGCGCGGGCCTCCTTGTTTTGCCCCACTCTGGCAGCACGCCCACGGCAAAGTATGTGAAGACACGTCATAGAAGGGTCAAAAAGCGTCGCGATAAAACAATCGAAGTCGCAATTAAAAATGCTAGACTGGTCGCAATAGCGGGACAGGAGGAAAGACCATGCTCACCAATGACACGCTTTCGAAATGGGATCGGGAGAGCTTTTTCCACCCCTCGACACATCTGGCCCAACATGCGCGCGGCGAAACACCCAGCAAGATCATGAAGACCGCTGAGGGCTGTTTCATCACCGACCGCGACGGCAATAAAATGCTGGATGCTTTTGCGGGGCTTTATTGTGTGAATATAGGCTATGGGCGCATGGAAGTGGCCGAGGCGATTGCCGATCAAGCCCGCGAGCTGGCCTATTACCACGCCTATGTCGGACATGGCACCGAGGTGTCGATCACCTTGGCGCAGATGGTCATGGACCGCGCGCCTGATCACATGTCGAAGGTCTATTTCGGCTTGGGTGGCTCGGATGCCAACGAGACCAACATCAAGATGGTCTGGTATTACAATAATATCCGTGGGCTGCCGCAAAAGAAAAAGATCATCAGCCGCTGGCGCGCCTATCATGGCTCGGGTCTGGTGAGCGGGTCTTTGACGGGTCTGGCGCTGTTTCATAAGAAATTCGATCTGCCGCTGGAAAACATCCTGCACACCACATCGCCCTATTATTTCCGCCGCGATGACCTTTCGCTGAGCGAGGCGCAATTCACCGCCAAATGCGCCGCCGATCTTGAAGAGATGATCGAGCGCGAGGGCGCAGATACAATCGCGGCTTTCATCGCCGAGCCGATGTTGGGCACAGGTGGCATCGTGCCCCCGCCTGCGGGCTATTGGGAAGCGATCCAGCCGATCCTTGCCAAGCATGATATCTTGCTGATCGCCGATGAAGTGGTCACAGGTTTTGGCCGTCTTGGCAGCATGTTCGGCTCGCCCCATTACGGATTGAAGCCCGATATCATGACCATCGCCAAGGGTCTGACCTCGGCCTATGCGCCGCTTTCGGGGTCGATTATCTCGGATAAGGTCTGGAAGGTTCTGGAACAAGGCACCGATGAAAACGGCCCGATCGGCCATGGCTGGACCTATTCGGCCCATCCCATCGGGGCGGCTGCGGGTGTGGCCAATCTCAAACTGGTCGATAGCCTCAATCTGGTCGAGAATGCAGGCGATGTCGGCCCTTATCTGACCGAACAGATGCGCCAAGCCGTGGGCGAGCATGCCTGTGTTGGTGAAGTGCGCGGTGAAGGCATGCTGACAGCCGTGGAACTGGTCGAGGATCGCGACAGCCGAACCTTCTTTGACCCCTCCAAGAAGATCACACCACAGATCGTTGCGGCCATGGGGCGGCGCGGCGTGATTGCACGCGCCATGCCGCAAGGTGATATCTTGGGCTATGCACCGCCGCTTTGCCTGACCCGTGAGGAAGCCGATACCGTAGTTTCGGCCACCAAGGACGCACTCACAGAAGTGCTCGGCTAATCATACAAAAACGGGCGGCCCCAACGCGACGCGAAGCGCGCGATGGGGCTGCTCAAGCCAGTTTGATCGGGGGTAAAACCTGCTCCAACTCGGCGCGGCGGGCCTCATATTGGGGCGGCAGTTTCAATGCCTCGCCCAAGCTGGATGGATCTTCATCCACTGCAAATCCTGGCGGATCGGTTGCGATCTCGAACAACACACCTCCGGGTTCACGGAAATAGATTGCATTGAAATACTGGCGGTCACGCACCTGGGTGACGGCATGGCCTTGCGCCAGCAATGCGTCACGCCAATGCAGCTGCACCTCGTCTGTTTCCGCGCGGAAGGCGATATGGTGGATCGACCCCGCCCCTTGCTTGGCCTTGGTCGCACCATCCTTGCGGATCACATCAATGATCCGCGCGCGCGCGTCACCCGGGGCTTGAAGGCGCAGGCGTTCCTCGCCCGCCTCGTTCACATGGCCTGCTTCCTCATAGCCGAAAACCTCGGTCAGCACCTTGGCCGTGGGCGCAATATCTTCCACCCAGAGCGTTGCGGAATGAAACCCGTCAAGTGCGCTTGAGGCCGTGCTATCTGTTTCAATCAATTCGACAATTGCATCATCGGGATCGCTGAGCCTTATGACCCGCGCGCCAAAGCGGTCTGGCTGCACATCAAACTGCGCACCGCTTGCCTGCAAACGGGCAACCCATTCGTCGAATTTCCCCTTCGGCACCGCATAGGCATAAGTATCGGTCGTGCCGAACCCCGCACTGCCCTTCTTGGCATTCACGAAGGGAAAGAAGGTCATGATCGTGCCGGGAGAGCCCGCCTCATCCCCGTAATAGAGGTGATAGACATCAGGCGCGTCGAAATTCACGGTTTTCTTGACCAGCCGCTGACCAAGTGTGCCCGTGAAGAAATCAACATTGGGTTGCGGCGGGCCGGAAATCGCCGTGATGTGATGAAGCCCTGGGATCGTCTTGGTCATTGGATTACCTGCGGGTTGGTTACAAGGACGTGCAGGCCTCTAAATGGAGCCCGATTGCCTGTGTAATCAACCCGCAGAAATCATCATGTTCTGTGCGTCAGCTCACACAGCGCAAGTTCAGTCGATCAGATAAGCCAAACGCAGACCACCCCAATGGCGCCCATTCACAGTGATCGGAGCCGAGACATCCTTCATCATCCGGAAATCGCCATTGCCCATATCGCGGCGATAGGCCTGCAAAAGGAAAGGCCGCTGGCTTCTGCCCGCTTCAAGGCCAACACGGTCATCGAAAATCCGACGGTTCCGCGAATTGGCCGCGTTCCAAGCTGGCTCGCCCGCACGCTGGGGCTGGCTGAACTTGAGGTTGTGGCTCGGGATATAGCCGTTGCGATCAATCGCTGCACAAAAGACCACTTGTGGCGAGAATTGCAGCATCGGCTCCTGAATGGCGGGCAAAACTGCATCGGTGAAATGCGCGAATTGCGTCATATGCTGGAGCGGCTCACTGCCTTGGATCGGCTTGTAGCGCTCGTCAAACAGGGCCGCGATCGAGATCTGCCCTTTAGAAACCGCCTCTTCGAAAATGTTCGAGACCAAACCCGCCATTTTCTTTACGGCTTCGACATAAGGCGTGTCGACGGTTTCAACACCCAGACGTGCGAACATGCCTGTGATCGCTTCCGAGCTATCAGTGATATCAAGCAGCTTTGACGTTGCCTGCGTGATGCTCTGGGTGGAGCGCTCCACCATATCGGTCAACTCGCCCACTTCATCTTGGGTCGTCGTGATGGACTGCTCGATATGGGTTGCTTCCTCAACGATCTGTTCCTGCGACACGCGCACCTCATGCAGCGTGCTCGGCAGGGACGTGACTTCGCCACCAACGGTGTCGGTCTGCTCGCGAATGCCCGTGGCCAGTTCCGTGGCCGAGGTCACATAGCTCATGACGCGCTGCACTTCTGCGGTCAAAGCCTCGATCGTCTGGCCAATATCAGCGGTCGCGCTGCTGGCCTGTGTGGAGAGATTCTTTACCTCGCCCGCAACAACCGCGAAGCCACGCCCATGCGCGCCCGCACGAGCGGCCTCAACGGCGGCGTTGAGCGAGAGAAGGTTGGTGTGGCGTGCAATACCCGCGACATGATCAGACACTTTGGCTACGCGGCCCAAGGTCTCAGTCACTTTGGCAAGGTGGTCATTGATCAGCGAGACTTGCTCGGTCAATTGGGTCACATCATCAACCATGCGCGTCAGGCTTTTGGTCGTGCCGATGATACGCTCTTCAGCTTGGCTCGATGTCTCCAATGCAGACGAGGCCGAGACGATGACATGCGCACCGCTATCTGCCATGCGCGCCATGCGGTCGCGGATTGTCCGGAACCCGTCGCGCTGATGGACAGAAACGGCCGAAACATCCTGAACATCCCCACTGACGGCGGCAATCGAAACCGCGAGGTCCCCGATCTTTCGCGCGATCTTGGTGATCGTCTCGGACTCCTGCGCGGCATCTGTCGCTGCTTGTACATCACGAATATCGTCTGAACGAACTTGCTTCATGCCGGTCTCTTTTTTTGCTGAAATGTCTTGGCTTAGAACGTCACGGAGACGCAATCCTTTAGGATCACGCTCCATTTAGAGAAAGAATTTGCAACATTCAGGCCAAGGAGGGAGCGGCGCGCGCAATCTCAGAAGGTCGCGATGACACGAGGCCAAAGTGATTGAATAAACCACCGCGTCGCTTATGGCGCGCGCAGGCTCGGTTGCTCGGAATTTTTGGGATAGAGGATGATGGTGGAGCCTAGCGGGATCGAACCGCTGACCTCCTGCATGCCATGCAGGCGCTCTCCCAGCTGAGCTAAGGCCCCATCATTGGTCACCAAAACTCCGTTTCAGCAACGGGTGCGGTGTAGGGTTTCGCGTGGGGCAGATCAAGCGAAAAATCCGCCCGACGCATCATCAATTAAAAACGAAGATCAATCGTCGTCGTTGCCGGCAACATCTGCAATGTCGTCAAGGGCGACGGTATCATCATCGTCATCCTCAAGCACATCATCGCCGTCGATATCTACATCGTCTTCTACGTCGATTTCGAGATCGTCGTCGTCGAGTACGACTTCTTCGTCATCAGACTTTGTTTCTTTGGCCGCGGACGCAGCAGCAGGTTTCTCAGCCATAAGGCTGCGAGAACCTTTGCCTGTGTCCAAGGTCACTACTTCGCCAGTATAGGGACTGACGATCGGGTCTTTGTTAAGGTCGTAGAAGCGCTTGCCAGTTGTTGGGCACAAGCGTTTAACGCCCCATTCCTCTTTGGGCATGACACCCCCTTCAATCATAGGTATCGAGAGAATTGCGGTCACCTGCCACAATGTGCTTGGGGTGTCAAAGGCTTTTGGCCCTGATCCACCCCGATCAGGCTTGCTGCTATATAGGTGTGTGATGACGACAGGGAAAGAGCTTAAATTGCATGTCTTGTCAGGTGACCCGCCTGTCGAGGTGAAATTGCGCCGCTCGCCGCGTGCAAGGCGGTTTTCTTTGCGTGTGTCCCATGCAGATGGGCAAGTCAGCCTGAGCCTGCCCAAATGGGCCCCCGAACGCGAAGCATTGGAGTTCTTGCAGAGCCGCGAGGATTGGGTGCGCGCGCAATTGGCCAAGCGGCCCGATGTGAAACGCCCCGAAATAGGCGGAACGATTCCCGTTTGTGGAACCCTGAGGTCGATTTTGCCCGCAACAGGGCGGGTAGCCCGATTCGTTGATGGCCAGATCACGGTGCCAAATACACATCGCACGGCCCCTTTGGTGGCGGCTTTGCTCAAATCCCTCGCCCGCGAGCGGCTGATCGAGGCAAGCGACCGCTATTCCGCGATGCTCGGCCTGCCCTATGCGCGTCTTGCGCTCAGGGATACCAAAAGCCGTTGGGGCAGTTGCTCGACAGCGGGGCATTTGATGTATTCATGGCGGCTGATCATGGCACCAACCGAGGTGCTCGATTATGTGGCCGCCCATGAGGTCGCGCATTTGGCCGAGATGAACCATTCCGACAGGTTCTGGGAAACCTGCGCTTCGCTCTACCCTGATTACAAGGCTCAGCGGGCTTGGCTGCGCAAACATGGCTCGGAATTGCTGGCATGGCGATTTGACAGCTTGCCAGAGACACCCAAAATGTGATCACATTTCTCCATGCTGTTAAATCCTCGCCCCCATGAAACTGGCGCAGCCGTTGCGCATGAACGTGTGTACCGCACATTGCGCACGCGCATCATGCATGGGGAAATCATGCCAGGCCAGGCGCTGACTTTGCGCGGCCTTGGCAAGGAATTCGACGTTTCCATGACACCCGCCCGCGAGGCGGTGCGCCGATTGGTCAGCGAAGGGGCTTTGTCTTTCTCGGCCTCGGGGCGCGTCTCGACGCCGGAATTGAGCAATGAACGGATCGAGGAACTGGCCGCTATTCGTGCCCTGCTTGAGCCTGAGCTGTCAGCCCGTGCGCTGCCGCGCGCCCATATGGCGTTGATCGAGCGTATGGAGGCCACCAATGCCACCATCTCGACCGCCATCGCGCGGCGCGATGCTGTGGGGTATCTGAAATCCAACCTCGAATTCCACCGCACCTTATATTTGCGCGCCCAAGCGCCTGCGATGCTGGCTTTGGCAGAAACGGTCTGGCTGCAACTCGGGCCAACAATGCGCGCGCTTTACGGGCGGCTGAACAGAACAGAAGCGCCCAATCACCATCGCCTGATCCTCGCAGCACTCAAAGCCGGTGATGAGCCCGGTTTGAGGCTGGCGGTTCGGGCAGATGTAACCCAAGGGCTGCGCTTGCTGGCCAGTTAAAAAACATCGTGTTTGTCATTAACGCGCCGTTAACCGTAATGCTGTTTAGTGAGGGGGCGGTTATATAGCGTTCCCTATTTGATACAGCGTTCCCCAGTCTAAGCCGCGCACTGGATATTTGGTTCTGGTCGGGTCCCCTACCCCACCAAAATGGCCAGATCCAGCAATCGATGCCGGATGCCGACCCTGCATCCGGCATCGCCCGTTTTTGAAGGTGGGGGGATTTCTAAAGTTCAAACATCAGATCGACGCCGCGCCCGAACCGAGGGGTGGGCGAAAAGCGCCCGCCCCGTGGGGGCGGTTCGGGCGCTGCCAAAGCCATGCTTTGGCAATGGGAGCGTATCGACGGGCCGCCCCACAGCACGACAAGATCGGACCCAAGACACCATCACCTACCACGAAAAAACGCCTCCCGTTTTGAACGGAAGGCGCTCTAAATCTAGCAATCCTGCCTCAATCAGGAGTGGATCGCCCCATCACCGCAGGCAAGTGCCGCTTCCCGCACTGCTTCCGAATAGGTCGGGTGCGCATGACATGTCAGGGCGAGGTCTTGGGCCGAAGCGCCAAATTCCATCGCAACACACACCTCATGGATCAGATCGCCCGCCATTGGCCCGATGATATGCGCGCCCAGAATACGGTCCGTATCTTTATCCGCCAGAATTTTCACAAAGCCATCGCCTGCAAAATTCGCTTTGGCGCGGCCATTGCCCATGAAGGAGAACTTGCCAACCTTATAGGCATGGCCCTCTTCCTTCAGTTGTTCTTCGGTTTTGCCAACCGTGGAGACCTCGGGATGGGTGTAGATCACACCAGGGATGACGCCATAATTCACATGGCCATGCTTGCCGGCGACCACCTCGGCCACGGCCATGCCCTCATCCTCGGCCTTATGCGCCAGCATGGGACCCGCGATACAATCGCCGATCGCATAGACACCTTTTACATTGGTCGCCCAATGCGCATCGGTCTTGATCTGGCCGCGCTCGGTCATCTCAACGCCAAGATCGGCAAGTCCCAGACCATCAACATAAGGTTTACGCCCTGTCGCCACCAAGACAACATCGGCATCAACCACATGCTCGCTGTCATCTTTGCGCAGTTTATAGGTCACTTTGGCCTTGGACTTCGTCGCATCAACCTTCTGAACCGCAGCGCCCAATGTGAAGGACAAGCCCTGTTTGGTCAGCAAGCGCTGGAATTGCTTGGCGGTTTCACCATCCATGCCCGGAGTGATGTGATCAAGGAATTCGATAACCGACACCTCGGTGCCAAGCCGCGCATAGACCGAGCCAAGCTCGAGGCCGATGACGCCTGCGCCGATCACAACCATTTTCTTTGGAATCTTCGGCAGGCTCAACGCGCCTTCCGAAGTGACAACAACCTTCTCATCAATCTCGATACCAGGCAGGGCAGATGGCTCAGAGCCGGATGCGATGATGATATTCTTGGCCTCATGGACCTCATCACCGACTTTCACTTTTCCAGCCTCAGGCACCGATCCCCAGCCTTTCAGCCAGTCGATCTTGTTCTTTTTAAACAAGAACTCGATGCCCTTGGTGTTCTGACCAATGACGTCATCCTTATAGGACTGCATCTGGGTCCAATCGACCGAGGGGCTTTTGCCCTTGAGGCCCATTTTCGCAAAATTATGCTCGGCTTCATGCAATTGGTGGCTGGCATGGAGCAGCGCCTTGGAGGGGATACAGCCGATATTCAGGCAGGTTCCGCCAAGCGTATCGCGCCCTTCGACACAAGCTGTTTTCAGGCCAAGCTGTGCACACCGAATGGCACAAACATAGCCGCCTGGTCCGCTGCCGATTACGATCACGTCATAGCTTGCCATATCTGGCCTCCTTTAGGCTTTGCATGTTTGGCGGAATACGCTTGTGACAACGCACAAACAACCCGCTTTTATAGTGCTTATGGCCGATTTGCTTCAAAAAATCCAATTTGAAGCGGCTTGTGATCACAAATTAGAAAAGGGCCGCGAATGTCATCACAACGGTGGCACCGAACCCCAGCATCCAGATCACCGAGCGCCAAGGTGCCAAACCCTGCGCATAAGCGGGGACATAGAGGATACGAGCGCCGAGATAGATATGCGCGCAGGTCTGCGTCAGGGTATTTGAGCCCTCGCCCAAAGTGACCACCAAGACCGCGATGGCGAACATGATCAGGCTCTCAAAATGATTATCCATCGCCCGCTTCAATCTACCTGCAAGCCCTGTGAGCTGGCGCTGCTCATCCCGCGCGCTCATGGCGTATTTCGGTCCGACCTGAAGATTTGCCGAAACGGAATAAAGGATGAATTGAACAAATTGCAGGATCAGGGCGAGGCCCAAGACATGGATTTCAACAGGCATAACGCATAACTTTCCTTGGCTGCTTACCGCAATTTCGGCGGTTTTGAAGGGTCCATACCAGGGGCAGAGCCTGGCACTTGATTTGTCTGTTCAGGCTCGGGCAGGTCAAAGCGCAAGCCAACGCGAGCCAAACTGGCAGCGACCTGATCGCTCGCCTTGAAAAACGCGACATCAAGGCTGCCTGCCTCAATGCCCGAAAAGGTCAGGGCTTCGGCAACCGCACGCGCCAGCGCGGGTTCAGCCCCGGGAAGCGGGTTGATAAAGGCCACCAGATGCGCTTTTCGCCCGCCTGAATATTGCGCCAAAGCCAGATAGGCCATCTTGGCCAAGCCACCTGCGGCGGCAAGCTTGGCATCAATCGCTGTCAACACGGCTTCGGGCACACCCGCAGGCGCGCTGAGTTCTTCAGGGGCCTCTTCGATCTCATCGGGGCGGGTAGACAGGGTTTCCGCAAGCCAAACCATCGCGTCACCATCCAGAATGATCGACGAGGGCGCGACGCCAAGATTAAGGCCAAGCCCCATGGATTGGGGCGCCAGCATCTGGGCCAAAGACCGCCCCGACAAAACCGCGTAAGGCGCGGCCGCCCCTTCGACAAAAGCCGAAAGGCGCTCCTCCTGATCAAAGGCCAAGACAAGCGATTGCCCATCAACGGGAAATACCTGCGGGCGGATATTGTCGCCCTCAGGCTCCTCGGCCAGCAGCAGAAACAACTCCACCCCTGCCAGTCGGTCATAGAAACGCAGCCGCGCTGCATCATCCTGAGGGGCGGCCTCCATGGCCTCATGGGCGGCATCAAGCGGCGTGATCAAGAAAGCACCTCCTTCAGTCGGGTGCGCAGAGCGGGCAAAAGCTCCTCGGCGAACCACGGGTTTTTCTTCAGCCAAGCCGTATTGCGCCAAGACGGATGGGGCAAGGGAAAGACATCGGGCGCATATGCGCGCCAATCGGCCACGGTTTGGGTAACGGACGATTTTCCGCCCAGATGCCATTTTTGAGCATATCCGCCGACCAACAGGGTCAGTTCTATGTCTCTAAGCTGCTCCAAGACCTGCGCGCGCCATGTTGCGGCGCAAATGGGCGGTGGCGGCAGATCACTGCCTTTGGCGTCATAACCCGGAAAACAAAACGCCATGGGCAGAATGGCGATGCGGGCACGATCATGGAAAACATCCGCCCCCACACCCATCCAGTCGCGCAGCCTATCGCCCGAGGGGTCCGAGAAGGGCCGCCCTGATTGATGCACCCGCAGCCCCGGAGCCTGCCCTGCAATCAAGACCCGCGCCTTGGGGCTGACCCAGAAAACAGGCCGCGGGATATGGGCCGTTGCTGTCTGGGCAAAACGCCCCGCACAGAGCGTGCAGCTGGCGATGGCCTCGGAAAGATCGGATTGATCACGCATGCCCTTTGCTAAATCAACATCCCAGCAGGTTCAAACGCAGCGGGATCAAGCCGCCAAAGGTCGTGCCAAGACCCTGTGGCAGGGCCAAAGCCCGATCTTATGTCGGAAACTTGATCAAAGTTTAGAAACATGGCGAAAAGCCAGCGCTTGCGGGCTGCCTTTGGCCCATTACTTGCAGGCTTTGGGGCGTGTCAGACGGCGTCTGGAGTGGCATTTCGTTATTTCCTTGGAACATTTGATACCATTGGACATAATGGTGACAAATTAGTTCTTTAGATACATCGAGTCAGCCGCGCGCTAAGACACGGCACTCACGTAGCAGTTGTACTGGCATAAACATCCGATGCTTGAATTCATCAATGTCTCGAAGTCTTTCTGGACCGGAACGCAGCGCAAGGTCATCCTTGATCGCGCGTCCTTTCGCGTTGAGGTCGGAGCATCGCTTGGCATCCTTGCGCCCAATGGCACGGGTAAGACAACGCTGATCAATATGATGGCGGGCCTTGAAAAACCTGATGAGGGCGAGATCGTGCGCACCTCACGCGTGTCTTTCCCGCTTGGCTTCATGGGGGGTGTGAATGGCAAGCTTAGCGGCACCGAAAACTCCCGCTATATCGCTGAGCTTTACGGCCTTGATCCCGATTATGTCGAAGCCTTCTGCCGTTGGCTCTGCGGTATTGAGGAATATTTTGACATGCCCTTGGGCACCTATAGCTCGGGCATGCGGGCGCGCTTCAGCTTTGCGCTGATGCTGGCGCTGGAGTTCGAGATTTACCTTATCGACGAGGGGATGCCGCAAACCACGGACCCCGAATTCAATCGCCGCGCGGGCAGTATCCTTGCCGACCGCTTGCAGAAATCGACTGTGATCATCGTATCGCACCAAGCACAAACAATTGAAAAATTTGCCAAACAAGCCGCCGTCCTGAGGGATGGAAAGGTCTATGTGTTTGACACCCTCGAAGAGGCTCAGCAGCTCTATGACTACGCCACCTAAAGCCAGAAAATATCGCATTCGCAGAAGCGCCAGCTCCCTCCCTCAGGGCGGTGCGGCGCAGCCAATTGCCGATCCCGCTGGCGCTCCACAGCCTGCACAACAGCCCACAGCAAACGCCGCCGCACCGCAGCCCGAGATCTTCGCGCCAACCGAGGATGGTTTTGGCAATCAGAGCTTTCCCGGCTCGGCAGCCCATGCACGCGCGCAGGCTCAAGCTCAACCTCAACCTCAGGCGCAACCACAGGCTCAGGCGCAACCGCGGGCCCAAGCGGCCCAAGACGGTATGGAAATCTCTCCCGAGCAGGAATTGGCCGCTATTCGCCAAGAAGGCCTGACAGGCCGCCAATTGAGAATGGCGCGCCGCGCCGCACAAAAACAGGGCCTGTCGCCTGCATCCGATTTCGACGCTGTCAGGCTTCTGCGCAAACGGGGCATCGACCCGTTTGGCCGCAGCAATATGCTGGAGCTAATCCAGACCGAAAGCGGCCTTGGTGCATCCAATGCGGGCGGCGCTGGAGGCGGCGGGGGTGCCCCCTTGGGACGCATCGCAGCGCCTGCGCCAGGTAACGGGCCGCAAAATCTGCCCGCGACGGTGCGCCAGCCCCAATTACCCTCAACCCAAGTCGGCGCTCCGCCCATGCCCATGGACGAGGCCAGCCGCGCGATGGAAATCATGCGCGTGCAACGCGATATTGCCAGCCGCCGCCGCAAACGTTTGGCGCTGCTCGGTGTGCGACTGCTGTTCTTTGTTTTGTTGCCGACACTCATCGTGGGCTATTATTTCTTCGCCGTTGCAACGCCAATGTATGCCACGAATTCGGAATTCATCATCCAGAAAGCCGAAGCGCCCAGCCCCAGCACAGGCGGGCTTGGCGGTTTGATGGCGGGGGGCGGCTTTGCCACCGTGCAGGAAAGCATCACCGTACAGAGCTACCTCACAAGCCGCGAAGCGATGTTGCGCCTCGACGAAGAGCTTGGCTTCCGCGCGCATTTCTCAGGCCCTGACATGGACCCTCTGACACGGCTGGCCCCCGATGCCACCGATGAGGAAGTCTATAAAACCTATCTCCGCCACCTCACGATCGGCTATGATCCAACCGAGGGTTTGGTGCGCATGGAAGTGCAAGCCGCCGATCCTGTGGTGAGCCAAGGCTTCTCGGAGGCCCTGATCCAATATGCCGAGGAACGCGTTGACCAGATGAGCCAGCGTCTGCGTGAAGACCAGATGGCAGGCGCGCGCGAAGGCTATGACGAAGCCGAGCAGCGCATGCGCGAGGCGCAGGACCGTGTGCTGGAATTGCAGGAGCGGCGCGGTGTTCTATCCGCAGATGCCGAAGTATCCACCGTGTTCCAGCAAATCTCGAATTTCGAGATGCAGGCACAAGAAGAACGCCTGCGCTTGTCGGAACTGAATTCCAATGCACGGCCAAACGCGACCCGCGTCGAGGTGGCTGAACGCAATATCGCGCGGCTTGATGCCTTGATCGAGCAATTGCGCTCGGGCCTCGTCGAATCCGAGACAGGAGGCGCGTCTTTGGCCCGCGTCCAATCGGAACTCATTATTGCCGAATCCGATTTGCAGACCCGTCAGGATATGCTGGGTCAGGCTCTGCAACAGATGGAAACCTCTCGGGTTGAAGCAAACCGCCAGACACTATACCTGTCGACAGGCGTATTTCCGGTTGCTCCGGATGAGGCGGCCTATCCGCGGTCCCTTGAAAATACGCTGCTTGCTTTCTTGGTTTTCGCTGGCATCTACCTCATGGTGTCAATGACGGCCTCAATCCTTAAAGAACAGGTTTCAGCCTAAGACCCATGCATGATGTTTCAGTCGGAAAACTCACGGTTGGCAATTCCCAGCCGCTGACCCTAATCGCCGGTCCCTGCCAATTGGAAAGCGCAGATCATGCGCAGATGATTGCAGGTGTCATGAAAGAAGCCTGTGACAAGGCGGGCGCGCAATATATTTTCAAGGGCAGCTTTGATAAAGCGAACCGCACGTCGTTGAATGCGGCCCCACCTTTGGGACTCGAAAAGGGGCTCGACGTTCTGGCCTCGGTCAAATCCGCAATCGGCGTGCCTGTCCTGACCGATATCCACGAGAAAGAGCAATGCGCCCCCGTGGCCGAAGTTGCAGATGTGCTGCAAATCCCTGCATTCTTGTGTCGCCAGACAGCGCTGCTTTTGGCGGCGGGTGAAACGGGCGCGGTAATCAATGTCAAAAAGGGGCAGTTTCTGGCCCCTTGGGATATGCCCAATGTGGTCGCGAAAATCACCAGCACGGGCAATGAGCGTATTTTGCTAACCGAACGCGGTGTCAGCTTTGGCTACAACCGCTTGGTGGTTGATATGCAATCCCTGCCCGAGATGGCAAAGACAGGCTATCCGGTCGTGATGGATGCCACCCATGCCGTCGCACAACCCGGTGGATTGGGCGGCGCATCGGGCGGGCAGCGCGAATTTGCGCCTGTCCTTGCACGGGCTGCTGTTGCCATTGGTGTGGCGGCTTTGTTTACCGAGACCCATCAGGACCCTGACAATGCCCCCTGCGACGGGCCAAATATGATCCGCCTATCGGATATGCCCGATTTGATCAGCATGCTTATGGAGCTTGATCGCTTGGCTAAGGCCAACCCAATTCGAATTTAAGTAAGAGATAGCGAGATACTCATGGCGAAACCGCAGAACACCGTCACCCAAAACACATGGGAGTTCTTGCGAGACCCGATGATCACGCCGACAGGGTTTCGCGAATATGACGCGCGCTGGCGGTTTCCCGATGAGATCAATCTGCCAGGCATCACAGCACTTGGGCTTGGGCTTGGCACGCAGATGCATGAGGCCGGAATCGAGCCTGTGATCTCGGTCGGCAACGACTATCGCGACTATTCCCTCTCGGTGAAAAACGCACTGATGCTTGGCCTGATGCAGGCAGGTATTCAGGTGAAGGATATTGGCCCCGCCGTCAGCCCGATGGCCTATTTCTCGCAATTCCACCTCAACACCCCCGCTGTGGCGATGGTCACGGCCTCCCATAATCCGAATGGCTGGACGGGCGTGAAAATGGGCTTCCAGCGCCCCTTGACCCATGGCCCCGCCGAGATGGGCAGGCTGCGCGATATCGTGCTGAACGGCGAAGGCGTTGCGCGTGAGGGTGGCGGGTATGAATTTGTCGAGGGCGTGCGCGAGGCCTATCTTGACGATCTGGTCGGTGATTTCCGCATGACCCGTAAATTGCGCGTGGTCTGCGCCACTGGCAATGGCACGGCCTCTGCCTTTGGGCCTGAGTTGTTTGAGCGGATCGGCGTTGAGGTTGTGCCCTCCCATAACCAGCTTGATTACACCTTCCCCAATTACAATCCGAACCCCGAAGCGATGGAAATGCTCCATGATATGTCGGCCTCAGTCAAAGAAAGCGGCGCGGATTTCGCGCTTGGCTTTGATGGCGACGGCGACCGTTGCGGCGTTGTGGATGACGAGGGCGAGGAGATTTTCGCCGATAAGGTCGGCGTGATCATGGCCCGTGATTTGGCCAAACTCTACCCTGGCTCAACCTTTGTGGCGGATGTGAAATCGACGGGCCTATTCGCATCGGATCCCGAATTGCTCAAGCATGGGGCAAAGGCCGATTACTGGAAGACAGGCCATAGCCATATGAAGCGCCGCGTTCATGAATTGGGCGCTTTGGCAGGGTTCGAGAAATCAGGGCATTACTTCCTCGCCGAACCTATTGGCCGTGGCTATGACTGCGGCTTGCGGGTGGCTGTCGAGATTTGCAAATTGATGGACCGCAACCCCGACAAATCCATGTCGGACCTGCGCCGCGCCCTGCCCCAGACATGGGCCACACCAACCATGTCGCCCTATTGTGCCGATACCGAGAAATACGACGTGTTGGAGCGGTTGGTCGCAAAGCTGGTGGCACGGCATGAAGATGGCGGCAGCCTAGGCGGGCGCAAGATTTCAGGCGTTGTGACCGTCAATGGCGCACGCGTCATGCTGGAGAACGGCGCGTGGGGCCTTGTTAGGGCCTCCTCGAATACGCCCAATCTTGTGGTGGTCTGTGAAAGCCCCGAAAGCGAAGCCGAAATGCGCGCGATTTTCGCCGATATCGATGCCGTTATTCGCACCGAACCCTCTGTCGGAGCCTATGATCAAACGATCTGAGTTCGGCAGATAAAAAAACCGATAAAAATTAAAGGTGAGGCCTTGATCCTAACCCAAGCCCAGCGTAACTAGCGCGGCACGGTTGGGGTGTAGCCAAGCGGTAAGGCATCGGTTTTTGGTACCGTGTATCGTAGGTTCGAATCCTACCACCCCAGCCAGATTTCCCTTAAGTCATTGATTTGATTGAGGCGCGCCTCGTACCAGCGAGAGCGCGTACTGGCTGTGTTGCGCTAGGGCTTTGCAAAGAGATGCTGGCGTTTTTCGAATCCGTGAGAGAGCTTTACGATCGCCGCCTATCGTAGAACCGTTAGTTTTCCGATCGCGTTTCAGTACAATCACCGCCTCGCTTCCCTAGACAAATGTCGCTGCGCAACAATAGCTCTCAGCTTCAAGCCATGTTGTTCCCAAACGGGAGACATGACTTTTTTCCTCTGCATTAAATACATGGCCAGATTTTTGGGGTATGGAAGTCGGCATGTTGATTACGCCAGTCATTCTCTGCGGCGGCTCTGGGACGCGGCTTTGGCCTTTGTCTCGGAAGTCCTACCCAAAGCAATTCGTGCCGCTGGTCGGGGAACAAACCCTGTTTCAAAGCTCGGCCTTGCGAATGGCGGGCGCGGAATTTGCAGCCCCCATCGTGATCACCAATTCGGATTTTCGCTTCATCGTTGTCGAACAGCTTCAAGAGGTCGGGATTGACCCTGGTGCGATCTTGATTGAGCCCGAAGGGCGCAACACCGCGCCAGCCGTTTTGGCTTCAGCGCTTTACGCGGCGCGCAGTGACCCCGAAGCGGTATTGCTTGTGGCGCCGTCCGACCATGTCGTGCCCGGTATTACCGCCTTCAAATCTGTCATATCCAAGGGGATGCAGGCTGTAGAGACAGGGCAACTCGTGACCTTCGGCATCACACCTACCCGTCCTGAAACGGCCTATGGCTATCTTGAATTATCCGAAACCTCCTCGGGCGAGCCCGTGGCATTGAAACGCTTCGTAGAGAAACCCGATGCTGCGCGTGCTGCGCAGATGCTGGCTGACGGCTCCTTTCTATGGAACGCGGGAATTTTCCTTTTCCGCGCGCGTGACATCATCGCTGCTTTTGAAACATATGCGCCTGATTTGCTTTCCCCAGTCGCGGATGCGCTTGAAACAGGTCATGTCGATCTGGGGTTTTGCCGCCTCGGGGCGGAGGCATGGGCGGGTGCCAAGGATATCTCGATCGATTATGCCGTAATGGAAAAAGCTGCGAACCTGTCGGTCGTCCCGTTCGAGGGTGGCTGGTCGGATCTGGGTGGTTGGGATGCCGTTTGGCGCGAAAGCGCAGCCGATGCCACAGGCGTTGTTACCAGTGGCACAGCCACGGCGATTGATTGCGGCGATACCCTCCTGCGCTCCGACAGTGACAATCTGGAGATTGTGGGGATCGGGCTGAACAACATTATGGCGGTTGCGATGAATGATGCGGTTCTGGTGGCCGATATGTCGCGCGCTCAGGATGTGAAAATGGCGGTTGATGCGCTCAAGGCCAAGGACGCGGCACAGGCAACAGATTTCCCCAAAGATCACCGCCCTTGGGGCTGGTTCGAGAGCCTTGCAATCGGCAATCGGTTTCAGGTCAAACGCATCCATGTCCATCCCGGTGCGGCGCTGTCTTTGCAAAGCCACCACCACCGTGCGGAACATTGGATAGTGGTTTCGGGCACTGCCGAGGTGACGATCGATGATCAGGTCCAATTGGTGAGCGAAAACCAATCCGTCTATATCCCGCTTGGGGCTGTTCACCGCATGCGCAACCCCGGCAAGGTGCCGATGATCCTGATCGAGGTTCAGACAGGGGCCTATCTGGGTGAGGATGATATCATCCGGTATGAAGATGCCTATGCACGGGGCGAAGGGCCAAAAGGATGAGGCCGCCTGCCTTGCGCCAGCGCGCTATTTCTTCGCTGCCGCGTTGACCTACCTAGCGCTCGGTTCATAGGTTGCCTGATGTCCCAGCTTCCGATTCTCTGGTCCTTCCGTCGTTGCCCCTATGCCATGCGGGCGCGCTTGGCTGTGTGCAGCGCAGGGCTTGTCGTTGAACTGCGCGAGATTTTGCTGCGCGATAAACCACAGGCCTTTCTTGAGACATCGCCCTCGGCCACGGTGCCCTCCCTTCGCCTGCCTGACCGTATTTTGGATGAAAGCCTCGACATCATGACTTGGGCGCTCGGCAGCAGCGACCCTGAGGGGCTGTCGGACATGCCAGATGAGGGCTGGCATCTGATCGCGGCCAATGACGGGCCGTTCAAGGCCGCATTGGACCATACCAAATATGCCTCCCGCTTTCCTGACCTCGACCCTGAGGCAGAACGCGCGAAGGCGGCCAGCTATCTCATCGATCTCGACAAACGGCTTGCAGGTCAGTCAGCCCTTTTCGGCCATCGCTATACGCTCGCCGATCTTGCGATCTTGCCCTTTATTCGCCAATTCGCAAATTCGGACCGCGCATGGTTTGACGCGCAGGCTTGGCCCGATCTGATCACGTGGCTGGATGGCTTTCTGCACAGCCCTCGCTTCGCCGCGATCATGACCAAATATGAACCTTGGTCAGACGGGGATACGCCAGTGTTTTTCGGAGCAACGAAAGACCAGCCAGACGGTAAGGCAATATGACGGAATTCGACCTTACCCCAAGCTGGAGCTATGTCGCTGACGGGGTCATGGGCGGTGTCTCCGAAGGGAGGATGACGCAGGAAATCTATAACGGGCGCATGGCCTGCGTATTGCGCGGCGCGGTCTCGCTTGAGAATAACGGAGGCTTTGTTCAGATCGCCTTTGATCTGAACCCCGAGGGCAGCAGTTTCGATGCAAGCGCTTGGAGCGGTTTGGTGCTGGATGTTTGTGGCAATGATGAAAGCTATGATCTGCGCCTGCGCACTTCCGATCTGATCCGCCCTTGGCAGTCCTTTCGCACTGGGTTTGAGGCCACGCCCCTGTGGCAAAGCAAGCGCATTCCGTTTGAGGCGTTTGAGCCGCATCGCACGGATTTCGAATTTGACGCATCAAAGCTCATACGGATCGGTATTCTTGCCATTGGTCGGGCCTTTCAGGCGGAGGTCGCCATCGCATCTTTACGGCTTTATCGCGACTAGCCTGCTTGCCCTGACAGGGCCGCCCGCTATTTGATCGCCAATGAGCAAGCTACAATCCCTCCCGCAAGAGCATATCAGTGACATCGTGCAGATGGCTTTGTCTGATCATATCAGCTTTGCCGATATCGAGCGCGAATACGGGATCGGCGAAAAACATGTCAAAGCGCTGATGCGCAGCACGCTTAAAACCGGAAGCTACAAGGCTTGGCGCAAGCGCGTGCGCGATTTCTCGGATCGCCGTGCGCAATATAAATAGCCGCGACCGCTCGTTCCGCCCTTGGATCATGGACAAGAGGCGGACCGCGGCTATCTCCTGACCATGAGCATGAAACCAGATGATAGAAGCCCCCTCGCCGTGCCTGCAAAGCGGCTGACGCGCTTGGGCCAATTGGGCGCGATGACGGCGAGTGTGGCAGGCAATATGGCCGCCAATGGCGTTGTCCAATTGGGGCGCGGGCAGCGGCCGTCGATGCGGGGGCTTTTGCTCACCCCAAGCAATATATCCCGTGTGGCCGACCAATTGGCAAAGATGCGCGGCGCGGCGATGAAAATCGGGCAGTTGATGTCGATGGATACGGGCGATGTGCTGCCGCCAGAGCTGGCCCAGATCATGGCGCGGCTCAGGGATAATGCGCATTCCATGCCCCCTGCCCAACTCAAACAGGTTCTCAATACCGAGTGGAAAGAGCGCTGGTTGGCCGATTTTGCTAAATTCGATGTCCACCCGATTGCCGCGGCCTCCATCGGGCAGGTCCATCGCGCGCAGATCAAGGACGGGCGCGATATGGCCATCAAAGTACAATATCCGGGCGTTGCCAAAAGCATCGATAGCGATGTGGCCAATGTGGGCGTGCTTATGCGGATGTCTGGCCTGCTGCCCAAAGGGTTCGAGCTTGCCCCCTATCTTGAAGAGGCACGAGGGCAGCTGCACCAAGAGACGGATTATACCCGCGAAGGTCAGCAGCTGAGCCAATTCGCAGATCTATTGGCGGATGAGCCGAGATTCACCGTCCCCCAGCTCTATAGCGATTGGTCCACGCGCCATATTCTTGCGATGAGCTATGTCGCGGGCACCCCGATTGAACAGGCCGTGGATGAGCCACAGGAAACGCGCGACCAGATTGCGCATGACCTGATCGAGCTGACCTTGAAGGAGTTATTCATCTTTGGCGTGATGCAGACCGACCCGAATTTCGCCAATTACCTCTATGATCGCGATACGGGGCGGATCGTGTTGCTGGATTTCGGAGCTGCGCGTGATCTCGACCCTGTCATCACCGAGCAATATCGCAGATTGTTGCTTGCGGGGCTGAAAGGCGATGAGGCGACGCTGGGGCAGGTCGCGACCGAGATCGGCTTTGTGACCCAAGACACCGCGCCGCGCCATCGCGCGAAGGTCATCCAACTTATCGGGCTTGTCTTTCAGGCCCTCAAGGCCGAGCCATTGGTCGATTTCACCAAAACAGACATGTCGCGCGAAATGCAGGCGGAAGGGTTGGCCTTGGCCGAGGATGGCTTTGTTCCACCGCCCTTGCCGATTGATGTGCTCCTGCTGCAGCGCAAATTTGGTGGGGTATTCCTGCTGGCCGCGCGGCTCGGGGCCAAGCTGGATGTGATCGGCCTGTTGGAGCAGTATCTGGAAGAGAATTGAGCAGTCGGGATATCGTGCGCCACATCCCGACCGCAGTTTTTGGGCAGGGTCAGAACCGTATCTGGATGCCGAAAACACCCGCGGTTTCACTGCGTCCCGCGACATTGCCACGATTTGTGCTGCGCACCAGACGCATCGCAAATTCGGCATTGTCGGAAATCGGCGCATTATAGCCAATCGAGAAATCCCGCTGCCTGTCACGTGGTGAAAGATCGACGGCAAAGCCTTGTGTCACCGACCCGCCCGATGCAGTGCGAACACCTACATTCATAAGCCCCACGCCCGAATTGATTGCGGCGGGCAAAGATAGCCCAAGGCTCAACCGATCCCCGTTCTGGAAGATATCGCGCTGTTCCAGCCGCAGATCAAAACTGTTGAAACTGGCCGAGATCGGGGCGGAGAAGATCATCGACTGGTCAATATCGACCAAACCGTATTCCGCATTGAAATGCAGGCTTGTGCCTTGGCCAAAATCCTGATTGAGCCCGAGAGAGACCGATTGCACCGCAGCCCCAGATTGGCCCGAGAGACCACTGAAACCGAACAGGCTTCCGTCATCCTCATAGACAGCCGCCCCAAGGCTCAGGCTGGCGCCATCACCGATATCGAAACTGCTTTGCACACCAAGGCCAAGGTTCGACAGTGATGCCACATTTTCTGGCGCGACCAGAGAGGCGGACCAAACAGAATCTCCCAGATCAAAGGCCATGAGGCTTTCAAAGGTCGGGCTGACATAATTAGGGCCTGTGGTCGGTGCCAGCCGCTGGACGGCGTAATCAGTCGACATGCTTTGACGCTGCATCTGGGTTCCAGCACTTTCAGGCGGGATGCTGACAAAAAGCGCGGACGCATCCAATGAGAACTGGCCCGCCATTCGGTCCTGAACGGCCACGCCAACCCCTTCGAGGCTGCGCTGAACCGCGTCACCAATGGCACTGCCCGTAGCTTGCACAAGCGTCTCAACCTCAACAGAGGAACCATCAGAGAATTGCGCGGTCGGTGGTCCGATCGGCAGCAAGGCCGCACGCACATTCAAAAACCCATGCCCGAATTCATTGGAATAGGCATGCATGAACGTGTCCTCACCTGGCAGCAGGTCCATCTCGCCATCAGGGGTGAAAAAGCTGTTATCAGCTGTCGCCAGCAAACGCGTGCGCAATTGATGCGGCGTCAAATCTGGGAAGGCTTCTGCCAAAAGCGCCATCGCGCCCGCGACTTGAGGTGCGGCAAAGGAGGAGCCTGTCACAAATTCATAGGACTGGCTGCCGCCAGAGCTTGCCGCATTCCACGCCCCATCAGCAACAAGGCACCAACGCGCCGAAATCCCGCATGGCTCAGACACCATGGTTGCCGACAAAATCCGTTCATCATCGAAAACAGGCACAGCGTTGCCTACGGCCAACCAGCCTCGCTCGAGGGAGGGACGCAGCGAGGGCAGCGCCTCCATCAGATCTGCGCGTCCAGCGGAATTGTCATTCGAGACCGCAAAAACCGCAACATTATTGGCGGTATAGCTATCAAGGGCAGCAAGGTATTGCTGGCCGGAGCTGGTTCCAAAAACGCTGTTGAACCCGCTGACTGTCGCAGGCGCGATAAAGCCCCATGAGTTGTTTTGCACAATGGCGCCTGCTTGGTTTGCCGCGCGGGTGGCAGCGGCAAGGCTGGCCGTCGAGTTATAGCTGCCAAACAGCAAATCAGCGCCAGGGGCCACACCGATCATCCGACTGGAGGACCCTGCCGCCACGGAGGCAACCGAAGTGCCATGGCTGGCCACAGGCACGGAACCGCTGGTTGAAACCGAGTTGGAGGCGAAGGCCTCATGCGAGGTCAGGAACCCTGAATCCACGATTGCGATGGTTTCACCTGCACCGCTCAGCCCGACTGTATGCGCATATTCAACACGCGAGGAGGCAAGGGGATAGCTGCTATACACCGTGGAGGGCGCATTATTGAACCACCAGTTATTCTGCTGGAAGGTATATCGTTGGTCGCCCACACGCAGGGCCTCGGCAAAGGCCTCAAACGGCTCAAAGCTTTGGACGAAGTAACTTGTCAGAGTGCTCGCGCTTTGCGGCACAATGGTAGACGAAACAGAAGTCGGAGTGTCCTTGCCAGTATCACCACCCCCGCCACCGCCATTGCAACCGGACAGAACCAGCGCGGCGGCCAAGGCAATTGGCAACCCTCCGATCAAAGAACGATCAGACATAATAAACCTACAATGTTAAGAAGCCTTTTGGCTCGCTATTGCCCTGAACAACCCATCTGCGAGTGACCGATTTCTCCGGTCAAAACCGGCTCTTGGCCGGCGGGTCGAACATCCGTAAAGCCGGATGGTGCATATTCAGCTTTAGGAAGCTTTTCCTAATGCGAGGTAAATGCGACGCCTGTTTCGATCTGCTGCGAATGGCGTGAATTTGGGGCGTTGGTGCTGAAAAACGGTCATAATACGATACTCACTACTGAAGACTATGTAGTAAGAACTGCAATCATCATGCCAAAACTCGAAACAATCATGAAGATAAGGTTTCTTTGGCACATCCGTTAAAAACCGTTAATTCGCATAGTGTTAAATCTTGCGCCGAGGTCTGGAGCGGCAAACGGCTGCGGAAACAGGCTGCTGCGTCGTGGCCTGACAGAAAACGAAAAGGCCCGCCATGAATACCAGGCGGGCCTTTTGCCAAAATCGTTAAACTTTTGCGAATTTACAGAATTGCGCGTTCACGACTGATGATCGCCGCATGCGCGCGATTTCTTGCGCCAAGCTTTTTACAGACCGAGCGCATATGCATTTTCACGGTCACCTCGGTGGTGCCCATATCGCGCGCGATTTCTTTGTTGGTCATGCCATCAGCGGCAAGGCGGAGAACGAAATGCTCTTTCTCCGTCAATTGCGCCGCGGCAGCCTGTTCGCCACCCGATGTTGGCGTGATCTCTTGCATCGGCACGAAAATCTGGCCCGAGTCGATAAGCTGAATCACACTGATCAAGGATTGAAGCGGCATCGTTTTGGGGATGAGCCCCTTCACCCCAAGATCAAGCGCACTGTTGAGGAAATGGCGGTCCACCTGCCCCGTGAATAGGACAACCTTTGCGTCGCCTGCTTTCTCGATCACGGTGCGAACGCTGGCCAATCCAACCATTCCGGGCATTTTGAGATCAAGAAGCACAATATCATGCTTTTGGGCGGCCAAAGCGCTGATCGTTGTATCGAAGGTTTCAGCAGTGCCGACTGTATACCCTGCCCCTGTGCGGAGCAAATTGGCCACAGCTTCACCGAGTAGCCGGTGATCATCAGCGATCAGGACCCTCAATTCTTCACTATTATCTTTGCCGTCGGCTATCATTACGTTATCCCATCTTTAAAAATGCGCAGCGTGTGAAAACTTAGCTTCCGCAGAACCGTAAAAACGAAAGTATCACATCGGCTGTGATCCTAAGTGACCTAAAGCATCAATCGGACCAAATTCCTAGATGCGGGCCAAAGCCACATACGAAGTGGTGTTTCGTTTTACGTTAGATACACTAAAATATCTTTCGATAAAACGATTCCTCACGACTGAGTGATATCGCCAATTTGCTGACAACTTCGCCGTCCTGTTCCATCGACATGACCGAGAAGCCGTTATCGTTCAGCTGCGAGCCCGACATGTCGATATTCAACGACCGTCCGCCGATTGTGTAGGCAACCGCTTCATCACCAGCGACCTGAAAGCCATCTTCGTCAAAGGACAATGTGGCGGCAGCCGCATCTTCAGGAGCGACCTCAACACCGTCAATGACAAGGTGGAACGTGTAAGACGATGTCGGATCCGCCGCATCAGGCGCATCAGTCATCGAGAAGAACATCATCGCATCCATCGGCAATCCGTCGGGGTCAAGCATATTGATCGGTGTGGAATGCGCATAGGTTGTGGCATCGGTGGGATCAAAAGCTGCCGAGGCTGGAACCGCATCTTGGCTGCCCAATGCGTTCGCGCCGGTTGGCATATTCACCGACATCCCGACATTGCCCGTTGCCTTAGACGCCCCCCACATAGGCGGAACGCGCAGTGCCTCGGTCGTGGTGTTATCCAGAACATCACCGTTATCAGCAGTCTTGTAGGACACAAGATGATTGCCTGCAGAATTCACAACATAGCCGTCAGCATCCAGACCGAAGGCCCCCGCGCGGCTGTAGATTTCCTGACCGCCATCCATTTCGGTTTGAAGCTTGAAGAACCCTGCCCCCTGAATAGCCATATCGAGGCTGTTGGAGGTCATTTCGATGCTGCCTTGATTGAAGCTGCGATTCACGCGCGACACCTGCGTGCCGATACCAATTTCCGTGACAGGATTGGAGAAGGGATTGCTTGTATAGATGTCGGAAAATTCAACGCGGGTCTTGTGATAACCCGTGGCATCAACATTCGCGATATTGTTGGATGTCGACGAGATTTCGGTCTGGGCAGCATTGAGGCCCGACAGGGCGGTGAGGAAAGACATGAGGGTAACTCCTATCGTGTTTAGACTATGCCGCTTCAGCGCAGCTGGCTGATTTCGAGGCTGTTGCGAATGCCGTAATCTTCGATCCGCAGGTTGATATCGGTGCCATCGGCGGGCATCTCCACGCCTGTGACCTTGGCGTAGACCGATGTGGGCATTGAGGTGACTTCTCCTGCGCTCTCGGCGGTGACCGAGATGCGAATGGCCCCGCGGCTATCGCGCAGTTCCGCTGGCACCGAGGTCCATGAGAAACCCATCAAACCCGCCGGATGGGCGCCAAGTTCTTCGCTATGCAAGACAGAGCCGGTTTCGGCGTCGGTATAGCTGATTGTGATCTCGCTTGCGGCATCCGCCAGATCGACGACACCATGAATTTCGCCCGCGTCATCAGCGCGCGCCGTCGTGCCGGGCACAAGCACATGCTGGCCCAAAAGCGAGGAGCCAGTCGAGATACGATTTCCAGCGATCTGCCCCGAAATATCGTCGAGCGTTTGATTGATGTTCTCCAACCCGTCCACCGTCGAGAACTGCGCCATCTGCGCGATAAAATCGCCATTCTCCATCGGTTCAAACGGGTCTTGGTTTTCCAATTGCGCGGTCATCAGGCGCAGGAAGTCCTTTTGACCCAACTCGGAAGGGTCCGTCCGCTCTTGTGTGTTCAAATCTGATGCTTGTGTGATGCCCAAGCTGGCTGCGGTTCCGATTTCCATCATCATTCCCTCAGGGTTACTGGCCCATATTCATGGTGCGCGACATGAGCGTTCGGATCGTCGAGACGACCTCGAGTGTGTTTTGGTATTGGCGGCTGGCATCCATCATCTCGACCATCTCTTCTTCCTGATTGACGGCAGACTGGTAGATATAGCCTTCCTCATCCGCCTGAGGATGCTCAGGCGCATGGACGCGCTGCGGGTCACGATCAAGCGATACGATCCCGTCGACTGTCACCGTGGACAATCCGGTCTCAGAGGCGGTTGATTCATAGACAGTGCGGAAGACAGGCCGGATCGGGCGAAAAGCCTCTTCGGCGCTGCTGGCGATCGAATTGGCATTGGCAAGATTGGTTGCCGTTGTGTTGAGGCGGATCATCTGGGCCGACATGGCCCGCGACGCGACATCAAAGATATTGTTTATCGACATGGGTTATTCTCCCCGAATGGCACGGGCGAGGCCCGAAATGCGGCGGTTTAGAAACATCAAACTGGTCTGGTACCGTACCGAGTTTTCGGCGAATTCCATTTGCTCGACTGCGGATTCCACCGTGTTGCCGTCCAAGGACGGGTTAATCGGCTGGCGATAGCCAAGCTGCATCTGTCCAGGCGTGCCTGTCGCAAAATGCGCATTATGGCTGCGATCCATGGATCCCGTGCCCATCTGCTGCTGCAAAGCTGAGGTGAAATCAAAGTCGCGCGCCCGAAAGCCGGGCGTTGCGGCATTGGCGATGTTCGACGCAATAATATTGTTGCGCTGCTCTCTCAGAGTAAGCGCATTTGCATGGGTCGCAAGATGGTCACGAATGACTGACATCTCTTGGTAACCTTTCAAACATTTTATCCGTTGTTGTTTCGGAGAGACCCGAAGCTGGTCCGAGAGTTGCAAGTAGGATGCCAAGTTGCATCACGTTCGAACGGAGACCCTGGATGCCCCAGGCAAGTAACAAGCCAACTTCACGCCGCAAGACCGCTTTGCCTCGACAATTGCGTCGCGCGATGGAGAAGCTATCCGCGACCAAACTGGAGGAAGGCGCCCGCGTCGCGGCCGAGGCTTGGGCAGAGGAACAAAAGCACGAGCGCCGTCAAATGATGATGCGCCTGCGGCTGCGCTATCTCGATAGTGTTTATGGCGAGTTGCACGAACCCAAGCCAAAGCCAAAGCCCCCCAAGCCAAAGCCGATCCCCGAACCGGTGCCCGAGCCCGAACCCGTTCCCGAACCGGAGGAAAAAGCAGGGACCATCACCGCAATGGACCTGAGCGATGCAGGCATGCTGTCCATGTTTGATGCTTTTGGCTCGGAAGATGAAGAAGACGGCGCAGAGGAAGACACTCCAGTCGAGCCTGCAGCGCCTGCTGGGTCTGGGGCTGGTCTTGACGTAATGGCGGCCTTCGCTGACGATGATGCCGAGGAAGAGGACACCCCCGAATTCTCCGCGAACTCAGCCGCAGCCGTCGAAGATGCATTTGACATGATGGCCGCCCTCGACGGAGGCGATGATGCGTCGGACCCGCCTGAAGAAACCGCGCCCGCATCAGCCAGCCCCGATAGGGGCAATGCACTTGATGTGATGGCAGCCTTTGCCGATGATGATGAGCCCGAAGATACCCCTGCTGAAGCAGCACCAACAGCTTCCGCAGTAGCGCCAGATCTCGATGTCATGGCGGCATTCGCGGATGACGATGAAGCCGCTGATGACGGTGCCCCATCCGAGAGCGAAGCCGCGCCCATGGACGCCGCGATTGATGTGATGGCTGCGCTCGCAGGTGACGATGAGCCTGAGGAAGCGCCTGCGAGCCAAGATACAACACCGTCCGACACGCCCGACCTCGATGTTATGTCGATGCTGCAAGACGATACAGATGAGGACAGCGCTTCCTCAGACGCAGAGCCCGCGCCTGAGGACAATGCCATCGACGTGATGGCTGCGCTGGCCGAAACCGAAGCGCCCGAACAACCTGCGGAAACCCCAGAACCTGTCCAAGCGGAAGCACCAGACCTCGACGTTATGGCAATGCTTGAAGACGGGGACGAAGAGGACAGCGCTGCATCTGAAACCGAGGCCACGCCCGCAGAAAACACAATCGACGTGATGGACGCATTCGCAGAAAGCGACGAGCCCAAGCAACCTTCGGAAACCCCAGAACCCGCCCAAGCAGAAGCGCCAGACCTCGACGTTATGGCGATGCTTGAAGATGGGGACGAGGAGGACAGCGCGACATCCGAAACCGAGGCCACGCCCGAAAAAAGCGCCATCGACGTGATGGACGCATTAGCGGAAAGCGACGCGCACGAGCAACCTGCGGAAACTCCAGAACCTGCCCAAGCGGAAGAACCAGACCTCGACGTTATGGCAATGCTTCAAGACGGGGACGAAGAGGAAACCGCGGCATCCGAAACCGAGGCCACGCCCGAGGGAAACACCATCGACGTGATGGACGCATTCGCAGAAAGCGACGAGCCCGAGCAACCTGCGGAAACTCCAGAACCCGCCCAAGCAGAAGCGCCAGAGCTCGACGCTATGGCAATGCTTCAAGACGGGGGCGAAGAAGACACCGCCCCCGCAGCGGAGGAGACGATGGACTCTGCCGCATCGGCTGATCCCCTGCCGCAGCCTGTGGCGGAGGCGGACGATGAGCCTGCCCCCCCATTGGAGGCGAGCGCTGATGATCTTCCCGCCGCCGCAGATGATGAGCCTTCAAGTTCCGAGGCTGATCAAGACGTGCTTCCATCCAATGTCTCAGCCGCGCTGGATAGTTTGGACAAGCTGTTTGATGAATACCAGCAGGATGATCTCGGCCCGTCCATCGGGCAGTCCGATGAGACGGATGTCACCGACAGCACTACTGAGCCTCTTGAGCAACCCAAAGCCGAGGAAACCCCCGAGGCCCCAATAGCCGAGAGCGCCGCTGAAGAGGCCCCAGCACCCGAGGAAGATACATCGGGCGGCTACTGGGATGATGACATTCTTGATCTGATCGGCACCGAAACGGATGCACCCCTTGAGCAAAGCGATGCCGAGCCACAACCCGCCCCCGCCGCCGAAGTGGCAGAATCCGTTCAAGCGGAACCCAAGCCTGAAGCAGCCCCCGCCCCTGAAGCGGAGGAGGATGATATTTTCGCGCTTATGGGCGGTGGCGATGATACGCCAGATATTGGGCCAGCGGCGGCGCCATCTGCGCCTTTGGGTCAGCCCGAAGCTCAAACGGGGCTTGGCAGCAATATGCTCGCGCTCCTAGACAGTCTCGGCGATGATGAGGACGAGACCCAAGCCCCATAAAGAAAAAGGGCGGTGTGGGGGTAACCACACCGCCTGCCAATTGGCGAAAGTCTTCGGAGCAAAAATTAACCTAGTGTACTGGTACTGAACCATGCGCACGGGTGGATGCGATCAAACGCATTTCATCAGCACGCAAAACTATTCTCGCGCAGAAATCAGTCAGCGACTGCGCGTCTTCATGAGAAGCGTTTCGGCGCGGGCAGGCGGGTGTCTCCACCGCAAGGCCTGCCGCAACGATCGGCTCCGCATCTTCCAAGGTGATCTCGAAATAGGTCACGGTCGAGTTTCCCACCGACGCAATCCCGAGATCGACCAGATCGGAGGCGCAAAGCTCAGCTTCGTCACATCCGAAATACATTTCAACATCATATCCGCTGAGCACGATTTTCTGTGTCGGCACCATGCGCAGCGTGTCAGTGTTTCCAAACACACCAGCTTGCAGCACCACGGGCGCGCTGGCGGAATTTTCTTCAGATACCCAAGAGCGGATGCGGGTCACGCGCTGCGTGTCACCCGATGCGGTCACCACAACATCGCCGACGGACAACAGCTCGATCGCTGTTTCACCATTTGGCGTTTCAATCTTGGTGCCTTCCGCCACGCCGTGGCGACGGATGCTGACAACCGCATCGCGGAGCACGTCAGCGGCTGATTTCGCGGGCACACCTGTTGGAGAAACCCCGAGAGGAGTAGATTTCACGGTCTGCTTTGTCCACGGATACTCAGCTGACATTGATGGTACTCCTCCCGGTTACAGTCTCAGGTTTCGCGAAAATGCGTTACTCGTTACTCACTGGGATACATTCCCTAATTGCACTTGTGACGCTTGCAGCAAATCAACTTCCAAACTGTCGAGCGCGGTGGTCACCGAACTGCCAAGCGTGAAGATCAAAACGCTGCCCACTAGGACAAAAACAAGAACCGTGAGGATGGTTTGGACAGGGACAATCCCCTGATACTCGTTAACATTCTCGCCTCTTGCGAGGCCTTCAAAAAACCGAACCATCTCAAAATTCCAGAACCACTTAAATACAAGCACAGTTCTAAAGGAGCGGTCCTCGTCGCGCGATCCCAGCAGAGGTGATCTTCTGACGGGGCAGGTGTGTTGAGCGATAGCAAATCTATCTAAGGATATAATTTTACTCACTATGGGATGGGGTGGGCAGCGCTCTCTCTGCAAATCAGCACGGTTTTAGGCCCGCGGGCGGAATCACATTTCGTCCGAATGCTTCGCAAGATGGCTGATCCAGCAGGCGTGCTTCAGGCGGTGATTTCCACCAAGTCGAAATCCCGCCCGTTCTTGAGATTGGGAATTTGCGCGCGGGCGCGCTCGACCTCGGTCAGATCCAGCTCAAGGATCGCACAGCTTGGCGCAGCAACTGGCCCGAGATCAGCCAAGACCTCGCCCCAAGGCGAGATGACCAATGAATGGCCCCATGTCTCCCGCCCGTCTTCATGCTGGCCCGCTTGGGCAGCAGCAATAATAAAGGCGCCCGTTTCAATGGCGCGGGCGCGCAACAACACCTCCCAATGGGCGCGCCCTGTGGGCACGGTGAAGGCTGCTGGAATGAACATGACCCGCGCCCCAAGCTGGCCATAGCTATGATAGAGATTGGCAAAGCGCAGATCGTAGCAAATGCTCATCCCCCATGGACCCCATGGCGTGTGCACCAGAACCGCGCGATCCCCGGGCGCAAAGCGTTTGGATTCCCCGATCGGAGCCTGCCCTTCAAGCGCGACATCAAACAGATGTATCTTGTCATAGGCCGCCACCTCGCGCCCCTCAGGGTCGATCAGCACCGAATGATTGAGAAAGCGTCCGTCAGGCCCCAGCACAGGGGTCGAGCCGGGATGCAGCCATATCCCCGCTTGTTGTGCCGCGTTGCGCGCAGCCGCCAGATAGGGATCAGCCTCGGCGGGGCCGACCATTTGGGCGGCGGCCTTGCCATCGCGGTTCATCAAACCTGCCACTTCGGGCAGGCAAAGAAGCTCGGCCCCTGATGCGGCGGCCTCCTGTACCAACTGCTCCATCACCGCGATATTGGGGGCATGGCTGGCCGCCGAGCACATCTGCCCGATGGCGAGTTTAAGCGTGGGTTTGAGCTCGGTCATGGGGTTAAGATTGCGGCAAGCCTGCGCAAAGGGGAAGCATCAATTTGCGCGACGTCTTTCAGCCCTCCCGCGTCAATGTCCGCTCTACCGCGTCTTTCCACCCTGCATAGCGCGCGTCACGAAGGGCGCTGTCCATGTTTGGCGTGAAGTGGCGATCCAGCGCCCATGTTTTGGCGAAACCGGCTTGATCAGGATAGACACCCGCCTGCATCCCCGCGACCCAAGCTGCGCCAAGTGCAGTTGTCTCCAGCACTTTCGGGCGATCAACAGGGGCGCCCAAAATATCGGCCAGAAACTGCATCGTCCAATCCGAGGCGCTCATCCCGCCATCGACGCGCAAGACCTGCTCGCCGCCCTCGCCTTGCCAATCAGCGCGCATCGCTTCCCACAAATCACGGGTCTGGAAGCCCACGCTTTCCAAGGCGGCGCGTGCAAATTCAGCAGGGCCAGAATTCCGCGTCAGCCCATAGATCGCGCCTCGGCAATCAGGGTCCCAATAGGGCGCGCCGAGCCCTGTGAAGGCAGGCACCAGATAGAGCGATTGTTCTGGGTCCGCGGCTTCCGCCAAGCCTTGGGTCTCGCCCGCTTCACGGATGATCTTGAGGCCATCACGCAGCCATTGCACCACAGCGCCCGCAATAAAGATCGAGCCTTCCAAGGCATAGGTTGGCTTGCCATCGAATTGATAGGCGATGGTTCCCAAAAGGCGGTTCTGACTTTCGACCAGATTGGCGCCGGTATTGAGCAGCGCAAAACAGCCCGTGCCATAGGTTGATTTCAGCATACCAGGCTCGAAACAGGCCTGACCAAGCGTTGCCGCTTGTTGGTCGCCCGCAACACCCAGAATGGGCAAAGGCGCGCCAAAAAGATCGGGGCGGGTCATGCCGAACTCTGCACCTGTGTCTTTCACCATAGGAAGAAGCGACATCGGGATATTCAGGAGCGCGCAAATCTCCTCATCCCATTTGCCGTCACGGATATTATACAACAAGGTCCGCGCTGCATTGGTGACATCGGTCACATGCGCCTTGCCCCCCGTCAGCCGCCATATCAGGAAGCTGTCCACCGTCCCAAAAGCCAGATCACCCGCCTCGGCCTTGGCGCGCATGCCATCAACATTGTCCAGAAGCCAAGCCAGTTTGGTGCCCGAGAAATACGGGTCCAGCAGCAGCCCCGTTTTCTGGCGGACCATCGCCTCATGGCCCTCGGCCTTCAGACGCGCACAAAGATCCGAGGTGCGGCGGTCCTGCCAGACGATGGCGTTATGCACAGGCTTGCCCGTGGCACGATCCCAGACCACCACGGTTTCGCGTTGGTTTGTAATGCCGATGGCCGCGATATCCGATGGCCCCAGCCCTGCCCGTTCAATCGCCCCGCGGCAGGTGCCCGCCGTAGAGGACCAGATATCTTCAGGGTCATGCTCCACCCAGCCAGAATGGGGGAAATGCTGTGTGAACTCTTCCTGAGCCGATGCAATCGGTGTGAGCGATTTGTCAAAGATGATCGCGCGGCTCGACGTGGTTCCCTGATCGATGGCCAGAATATGGGTCATCGGCTTTTCCCTCCCGTTATCTCTTTCGCAAAGCCTACCCCAGTTTACGGGGCGGGCAAGTCATTGCGCATGCATAAACGCATCGATCGCCGCGATCTGTTCAGGCGACAGCCGCAACCCCAACTTCGAGCGGCGCCAGACCACATCCTCAGCCGTGCGGGCATATTCCTTGTCCATCAGCCAGCGCAGCTCGGCCTCGGTCAATGTCGCGCCGAAATCCGTGCCAAGCGCATCGGCAGAGGTCGCATTCTCCAAAATCGCCCAAGCATCGGTTCCATAGGCCCGCACAAGGCGTTTGGCCCATCTGTCAGACAGGAAGCCATGTTTCGCGCGCAAAGCCGCAACCAGATCATCCACGCCATCGACAGGAAAATCACCTCCAGGCAGGGGCACGCCTGCGCTCCAATCCCCTTTTGCCTCAGGCAGAAACGGGGCCAGTTCGGCCAAGGCGCTTTCGGCCAGACGCCTATAGGTTGTGATCTTGCCGCCGAAGATATTGAGCATCGGCGCGCCTGCATCATCAAGCGAAAGAACATAATCGCGCGTCGCTTCCGTCGCGCTGCTGGCCCCGTCATCATACAGGGGGCGCACGCCAGAATAGGTCCAGACGATATCCTGTTCCTTGATGGGCGTTTTGAAATACTCACCCGCGAAACGGCGCAGATAGTCGCTTTCCTCAGGCGTGCAGACAGCATCGCGCGCGCTGCCCTGATGCTCTTGATCGGTGGTGCCGATCAGGGTGAAATCGGTCTCATAGGGAATGGCAAAGATGATGCGCCCATCCCCGCCTTGGAAGAAATAGCATTTGTCATGATCAAACAGACGCTTGGTCACGATATGGGAGCCGCGCACCAAGCGCACCCCCTCCGAGGAATTCTGCCGCGCAACATTCTGCACGATATCGGCCACCCAAGGCCCGCCCGCATTGACCAAAGCGCGCGCCATGTAATCCTTGGTTTCGCCCTCCGCCTCAACGGTGATGCGCCACAAATCATCCACGCGCTCGGCGCTGACCACCTTGGAACGCGTCATGATTTCCGCGCCCCGCGCCTCAGCATCGCGCGCATTCAGCACGACAAGGCGGGAATCCTCGACCCAGCAATCCGAATACTCAAACGCGCGGGAAAAGCTCTCCTTGAGGGGGGCCCCTTCAGGCGTGTTGCGCAGTGAAATCGTTTTCGTGGCGGGCAGAATTTTTCGCCCCCCCAGATTGTCATAAAGGAACAATCCCAACCGGATCAGCCACCAAGGTCTGAGCCCCGTGTGATGGGGCAGAACAAAGCGCATCGGCCATGAGATATGAGGCATCGCGCGCAGCAGCGTTTCACGCTCGATCAAGGCCTCGCGCACCAGTCGGAATTCGTAATATTCAAGATAGCGCAACCCGCCATGAAACAGTTTGGTCGAGGCGCTGGAGGTCGCACCTGCCAAATCTTCCATCTCGGCCAAGGCAACGCTCAAACCCCTGCCCGCCGCATCCCGCGCGATCCCGCAGCCATTGATGCCGCCACCGATAACGAAAATATCGAATACTTTGCCCAAACGCTCACTCCTGATCTTGTTTGGTGTGTTTCAAGTCATGTTCGCTTTGTCAATTTTCAGCGTAGCGCTTCGCGGCTTTATGGTCTGGTCAGCACATCAGACGCGGCCGCCCGCGTGCCGATATCCAATGTGAAACCGAGTTTGTGACCAGGAACCGAAAGGTTTCCGCAATCAGGGCTGCCCGACCCGCGCAATAAGCGCCTCCACCTCTGGCCCAACAGCCTCGACGATCAGCGCCACACCCTCCCGCGTGGGATGGATGCCATCGCCTTGCATATAGCTCTGGTCCAAGCGGCTGTCTGACGCTTGAGTCTCCAATGCGCCCAAGAAGCTCTCGATATAAAGGGTGCCAAATTGCGCGGCGAGGTCAGGATACATCGCGTTGAAGTCACGCTGGAACTCGGGGCCATAATTGCCAGGCGCATTCAGCCCGATCAACAAGACCTCAACCCCCGCCTCCTCTGCGGCGCGAAGGATGCCCGCAAGGTTCTCGCGCGAGGCCTCGGGCAGGATACCGCGCAAAAGGTCATTGCCGCCAAGCGCCACGATCATCGCATCCACATCAGGCGTCAACGTCCATGCCGCGCGCGCCAGACCGCCCGCCGTGGTATCGCCCGAAACACCTGCATTGAGGATCACAACTTCGTGGCCCCGCTCGGCCAGCCAGCCCTCAAGCTGGGGCACGAACCCGTCTTCCTGTATCAGGCCATAGCCTTGGGTCAGGCTATCGCCCAAGGCCGCAATCGTCACGGGTTGGGCAACAGCCATGCCTGTTCCGAACAGAATTCCCAAGAAAACCTTGTTGATCCAGCGCGCAACACCATATGCCTTTACAGGCATAGAGGCAGTGAATTTGAACATGGCAAACCCGATCCTTTCTCTCTCCGAGGCCGCGCTTTCCTTAGATGGCAATGCAGGCCGCGTTGATATCCTACATGGCATTTCCCTGTCGATCGACAAGGGTGAAACCGTTGGATTGGTGGGGCCGTCTGGCTCGGGCAAGTCATCGCTGCTGATGTTGATGGGCGGGCTTGAGCGGGCCACGGGCGGGCAGGTGCTGGCCTTGGACCATGACCTCACCAGCCTATCAGAGGATCAGCTCGCGCGGTTTCGCAGGCAGCATATGGGGGTGGTGTTTCAATCCTTTCACCTTATTCCCACAATGACAGCCTTAGAGAATGTTGCCACCCCGCTGGAATTGGCGGGCCATAGGGACGCGTTCGAGCGGGCCGAGGCGGAACTGGAGGCCGTGGGGTTGGCGCATCGCGCAGATCATTATCCAAGCCAGATGTCGGGAGGCGAGCAACAGCGCGTGGCCTTGGCCCGCGCCGCAGCCCCGCGCCCGTCGATCCTTTTGGCCGATGAACCCACAGGCAATCTGGACGAGACAACAGGCGCGCAGATCATGGATTTGCTGTTGGGGCTGCGCGACAAATACGGCTCGACCCTTGTTCTGGTGACCCATTCGCGTGAATTGGCCACGCGCTGTGACCGCGTGATCAGGCTGCGGGATGGTCGGATTGACGATACAGATATGAAAGCTGCCGAATGAGGATGGCGTGGCGCATCGCGCGGCGGGAACTCCGAGGCGGCATTCGTGGCTTTCGGATTTTTCTGGCCTGCCTCGCCCTTGGTGTAGCCGCGATTGCGGCTGTGGGCACGGTGCGCCAATCCATCGAGGAAGGCTTGGCCCGCGAGGGGGCGGTGATCCTCGGGGGCGATGCTGAGATGGAGTTCACCTATCGCTTCGCCAGCGAGGATGAGCGCAGCCATATGGCCCGCATCGCCGATGCTGTTTCCGAGACGGTTGATTTCCGCTCCATGGCGGTGATGGATACCGAAGATGGACCCGAACGCGCGCTCACTCAAATCCGTGGTGTCGATGGGGCCTACCCTCTTTACGGCAGCGTGGCGCTTGGCCCCGATATGCAACTGGCCAAGGCCTTGGAACTGCAAGACGGACGCTACGGCGCGGTGATGCAGCAAGTTCTGATCGACCGTATGGGGATGGAGATTGGCGATATCTTCCGCCTTGGCACGCAGGAGTTCGAGCTGCGCGCCGCTTTGCTGACCGAGCCTGATGGCGCCTCGGGTGGTTTCTCGCTCGGGCCGCGCACGATTGTCTCGCTGGCAGGGCTGGAAGGCACAGGCCTGCTGGAGCCGGGCACCCTGTTTAACACCGAATACAGGTTGCGCCTGCCCCAAGGGGCCGATCTTGCGGCCCTTGAAGATGAAGCGGAGCAATTGTTCCGCGACCAAGGCATGCGCTGGCAGGATGCGCGCAATGGCGCACCGGGCGTGCAGCGCTTTGTCGAACGCATCGGGGCCTTTCTGGTGCTGGTCGGGCTTGCGGGGCTTGCCGTGGGCGGGGTCGGGGTATCCTCGGCGGTGCGGGCCTATCTTGAGGGCAAGGTCACCACCATCGCAACGCTCAAAACTCTTGGCGCATCCTCAAGCACAATCCTTGCGGCCTATTTTCTACAAATCGGGGTTTTGACACTGATCGGGCTGGCGCTTGGCCTTGTGCTTGGCGCGCTGGCGCCTTTGGCGCTATTCCCAATCATTTCCGCACAACTGCCCGTGCCCGTGGCCTTCAGCCTTTACCCCGCCCCGTTGGCCGAAGCCGCGCTGTACGGGGCACTGACCGCCCTGATTTTCACGCTCCTGCCTTTGGCACGCACCGAACAGGTCCGTGCGGCCTCGCTGTTTCGCGATGCAGGTGGCGCATCCATGACATGGCCGCGCCTGCCCTATCTGTTGGTTATCGGGTTTTTGGCCGTAGGGCTGTCTGCAGCGGCGATTGGCTTTTCAGGCACGACCTTCCTTGCCACTTGGACTATCGGCGGAATTTTGGGCGCGCTGCTGCTTCTGGCGCTTGCCGCTTGGGCGATCAAATCCCTCGCACGGCGGCTTGGAAAATCGCGGGCCTTACGGGGGCGCACGGCGCTGCGGCTGGCCCTTGGATCGGTTGGTGGTCGCGGCTCGGAGGCGGCTTCGGTCGTGCTCTCGCTTGGCTTGGGGTTGAGCGTGCTGGCCGCTGTGGGGCAGATCGACTCGAACCTGCGCGCCGCGATCCAAGCTGATCTGCCCGATGTTGCGCCCTCCTATTTCTTCGTCGATATCCAAACCGACCAATTGCAGCCCTTCCTTGACCGCGTCGAAGCCGACCCCGCTGTCAGCCGCGTCGAAACGGCCCCCATGCTGCGGGGCGTTGTAACGCAAATCAACGGGCAGCCTGCCCGCGAGGTTGCGGGCAATCACTGGGTCCTGCGCGGAGATCGCGGGGTGACCTATTCCACCACCGCCCCGCCCGCCGATCAGATCACGCAAGGCCAATGGTGGCCCGACGACTATTCAGGCCCGCCCTTGATGGCCTTCGCCGCCGAGGAAGCCGCCGAAATCGGGCTGTCCCTCGGGGATGAGATCACCGTCAATATTCTGGGGCGCGATATCACCGCCAGATTGGCTGCCTTTCGCGAAGTTGATTTCTCGAATGCGGGGATCGGCTTTGTGCTGACCCTGAACGAGGCCGCCTTGGCAGGTGCACCCCATACCCATATCGCCACCGTCTATGCCGAGCAGGAGGCAGAGGCCGCCATTTTGCGCGATGTCGCGGGTGATGCGCCCAATATCACCGCGATCCGTGTGCGCGACGCGCTGGACAATGTGGCCGATGCGTTGCGCGGGATCGCGGCGGCAACCTCCTATGGCGCGCTGGCCACCTTGATCACGGGCTTTGTCGTACTGATCGGGGCGGCTGCCGCAGGCGAACGGGCGCGCGTCTTTGAGGCGGCGGTTTTGAAAACTCTCGGGGCGGTGCGCGGCACTGTCTTGGCCAGTTTTGCCATCCGCTCCGCCATTCTGGGTGGGGCCGCGGGTTTGGTGGCCATCGCCACGGGCGCAGTTGGCGGATGGGCTGTGATGACCTTCGTGATGGAAACCACCTATCGGTTTGAGCCCGTTTCCGCCTTTGCCATCGTTATCGGGGGCGCTTTGGCCACCCTGATCGCAGGGCTGGCCTTTGCGCTGCGGCCTTTGGCGGCCCGTCCTGCGCGCATTTTGCGTGCCCGCGAATAGAGCCATTGCGAAACCCGCGCCGAGAGCGCAGATAAGATCACATGATCAAGGGTCTCAAATCCGTTTTTGGCAGTTCCAAGCCATCCCAGCCTGCGGCTGAGCAAACCGCCTCGGTGGATGCGCCGCGCCCTGAAAAACCCAGCTATCTTGTGGGGGATATCCATGGTCGGGCCGATTTGCTGGAGCAGATGCTCGAAAAGATTGACGCCCATATCGGAGCCATCCGCGCCACGGACCCGCAGCTTGTCTTTTTGGGTGACTACATTGATTTCGGTCCAGACAGCCTTGAGGTGTTAAAGCGGCTTCATGAACTCAGCACCAACTTTCCCGAAAATGTCACCTGCCTGATGGGCAATCACGAACGGATGCTGCTGGATACATTGGAAAATCCCGCAACGCGCGGCCCGCGTTGGTTGCGCTCGGGCGGGGTTGAAACTCTCAGATCGCTTGGCCTTGATCCTGTATCGGACGGTGAGCAATCAGACGGGCTGGCCAATGCCCTTGCCCGTGCCCTGCCCGATGGCGTGGCCGATTGGCTGGCGCAGCTTCCGCTGACTTGGGTGTCGGGCAATCTCTGCGCGACCCATGCAGGTGCCGACCCCTATCGCTCGCTCGAGACGCAAAGCGCGCGGATTTTGCTTTGGGGGCATCCCGAATTGGAAAGCCGTGCGCGGGTGGATGGAAACTGGATCGCCTATGGGCATCACAGGGTCACAACCCCCTATCTCGGCGAGGGGCGTGTGGCCCTGAACACAGGTGCGCATGAAACGGGCAAACTGGCGGCCTGCGCCTGCCTGCCCGATGGCTATTTCGATTTTCTGATGACCTGAGCGCCTCAGCGTTTGAGGTTTTCCTCGGCCCCGTCCTCGATCTTGGTCCGCCAGAGCGGCACCCGCGACCGAAAGGCCGCGCGCCCGATCATATGGGCGGCCACTGGCGCTGTAAGCAGCAAGAACACGATGGTCAGCACCGCGCGCGTGGTTGTCGCGAGATCACCGAAATATATCGCCACCGCAATCAGCAACAGCCCCGAACCCAATGTGCCAGCCTTGGTCGAGGCATGCATGCGGATCAAAACGTCGGGCAGTCGCAAAATGCCAAGCCCCGCCACAAAGCAGAAGAACCCGCCAAGAAGAACCAGAACAGACAGAAGCAATTCGATGATCATTGGTCTTGCTCCTTCGATGTCTCGACCTGTTCGTCTTGAACAGTGCCCTGCCTGCGCTCCACAAAGCGCGCCAGCGCGACAGTGGCCAGAAAGCCGATCAGCGCCAACACGATAGCCACATCGATAAAGGTCTGGTCATCTGATCGCAGCGCAAAGAGGCCACAAAATGAGACGATCAGAACCGTCATCATATCAAGCGCCACGACCCTGTCAGGAAGGCTCGGGCCTTTGACGAGGCGGATAAAGGCGAAGACCACCCCGAGCATGACGAGGATAAAGGCGATCTCGATGGATATTTCCAGAATACTCATATCTCTACTCCATCGCCTCTTTGACCCAACGCTCCATGCCCTGTTTGATCTGCCTGCGAATTTCATCAGGGTCATCGCCAAACATCGCGTGGATATAGAGCGTTTTGCCATCCTCGGTGACATCAAGGCATAGCGTGCCAGGTGTCAGCGAGATCATATTGGTCAGAAGAAGCACCTCCATCTCGCTTTTTACATCCAGCGGCATCGAGATAATTCTGGGGCGCGCTCGGTGGTCGGGCGTCAAGACATCCCACACCACTTGGATCGAGCTTGCGACCAATTCATAGAGGAAAAGTACAATCAGTTTCGTCCAGCGCCAGACGCGTTTGAAATAGAGGTCACAGCCCGGAAAGAGCGATTTCGACATATAAAGCGCGCCTGATCCCATCACGAAACCAAAGGCGAGGTTCACAAGGCTGAACCCGCCTGTGAGGGCCGCCCAAACCACGGCGAGCATGATGTTGAACCCGAAGATATTCATTCGCCCACCTCCAGCATTGCCGACTGACTGACCCCACCCTCAGGCGCAAACGCGCCCTGCCCCAAAACGGCTTCGACATATTCGGTCGGGTCCAGCAACTGCCCTGCGGCACGTTCGGCGAATTGCGCGAAAGGCTCAGGGTAGAAGCCGATAACGCAGGTCAGAACGGCAAGGGCCGCAATCGGAGAGAGCAGCGCCGCGCGATCCCGCATGGACAGCGAGGATAGCTTGGGCTCCAATCCCGCAGGATGCGGCTTCCAGAATGCATTGCCCCAGATTTTGGTCATCGAGTAGATGGTCAGCAAACCCACCACCAAAGCGATCCCTGCGATTGCCCATGCCTCGATATCAAGGGCTGCTTTCACCACGATATATTTGGCCCAAAAGCCCGAGAGCGGCGGAAAGCCTGCAAGACTGAATGCGGGGATCAGGAACAAAACCCCCAGTAAGGGCGCCGATTTATACAAGCCGCCGATTGCGGACAGTTCCGTCGAACCCGCGATCCTGCGGGCAACACCTGCAACAAGGAACAGGTTCGCTTTTACAATGATGTGATGCACCAGATAGAACACCGCGCCCATCAAAGCCAAAGGCGTATAGAGCGCCAAGCCAAGGATCATATAGCCGATCTGGCTGACGATATGGAAACTCAGGATGCGGCGGAAATCATTCATCGCCGCCGCGCCCAAAACGCCCGTCACCATGGTGAAACCTGCAACCCACAACAAGATTGTGTGGGTATAGGCAATGTCGCCTGAAAAGATCAGAGTAAAGGTCCGGATCAAGGCATAAACGCCCACCTTGGTCAGCAGGCCCGCAAAGATCGCCGAGACCGCGACCGAGGGCGTGTGATAGGAGGCAGGCAACCAGAAAAAGAGCGGGAAGACCGCCGCTTTCACGCCGAAGGCCACCATGAACATCATGGCCACGACAACGACTAGGCCTTGGTTCTCGACCTCTTGGATAGCCAGATGCAGGTCCGCCATATTCAGCGTTCCAGTCATCCCGTATAAAAGGCCGATGGCCGATAGGAACAGGATGGTCGAGACAAGGTTCAGCGTCACATATTTGATGCCACCATCCAGCTGCTCGCGCCGTCCACCAAGGATCAGCAGACCGAAGGAGGAGATCAGCATCACCTCGAACCAGACATAAAGGTTAAAGACATCCCCCGTCAGGAAGGAGCCGACCACACCCGCAAGCAAGACTTGAAAAAGCGCGTGATAGCCCAGTTGCTCCTTGCGCGCATCGATATCGGCCAAAGCGTAGACCGCCACAGCCAAAGCCGTGATACCTGTGATCACAACCATCACAGCGCTTAGAAGGTCAGCGACCAGCGTAATCCCGAACGGGGCGGCCCAAGTGCCCATCTGCGCCGCGACAACACCTTCCGCCAGCACGACCTGCATCAACAGCCCCGAGGCGATCAGAAGGGCAGCGGAGCCAATTACGGAAATCCAGCGCCCCTCAGGGCCATTGCGGAACAGGAAGGCAAAAACCGCCGTGACAAAAGGAATGACAATCGGAGCCGCGAGATACCAACTCATGTTTTGGTCTCCGATTTGGGTTCAGCAACCCGCATTTCATCCGACATCAAAGTGCCAAGCGATTGATACCCGCGATAGACAAGCGTCAACGCAAAGGCGAACAGGCCAAAGCCGATCACGATAGCTGTAAGCACCAGCGCCTGCGGCAGGGCATTGGCAACCTCGACCAGTGGCGCATCCGCGCCATAGGGGATCAAAGGGGGGCTGGCAGGTGTCAAACGCCCCGAAACAAAGATGGTCAGGTTCGCCGCATTCGAGATCAGGATCATCCCGAACAGGAACCGCAAAACATTGCGCGCCAGCATCATATAGGTGCCTGTCGCCACCAAAACTCCAACCATTATGGCAATGAGAAGTTCCATTTCTCAGACCTCCTCTTCCAAAGCCAAGACGATGGTCAGGATCGCTCCGAAGACCACAAGATAGACACCGATATCAAACATCAGGACCGAGCTGATCGGAATGCCGCCCTCCTCATAGCTGCCGCCCAGAAACATCCATTGCCCCGTGAAAAGCGGCTCGGCAAAGAGGGCGGGCATCAGCCCCGCGGCCAAGGCGATACCAAGGCCTACAACAGCGATGGATTGCGGCTCGACCCGCAGGGTTTCCCGCGTGGCCTGAAATCCGCGGGCGATGGCATAGACAACAAACCCCGTCGAGCCGATCAACCCCCCGATAAACCCGCCACCTGGCAAGTTATGGCCACGCAGAAGCATAAAGACCGAAAAGACCAGCAACAGCGCCACCAAAAGCCGCGAGGCGGCACTCAGGATGATTGAATTCATCATGTCCGGTCCTCCCCGTCCGCGCTGTCCTTGCGCCCGTAATATGTGCCCCGCAGCAAGGCATAGGCTGCGAGCGCTGCCACCATGACCACAGCGATCTCGCCGAATGTGTCGATGGCGCGGAAATCAACGAGGATGACATTGACGATGTTGCGCCCAAAGGCATCGGGCCAGCTTGCCTGCTCAAAATAGGTGGTCAGGCGTCTGTCAAAATCCACCTGCAGAACGGCCAGCAACACGGCGGTCACTGCGATACCGACCAATACCGACAAGGCCGCGTGCCAAGGCCGGCGATCACGTTTTTGGGGCGGGTCAAGCTGGGGCAGTTTCAGCATGGCCACCGCAACCAAGACCACCACCAGCGTCTCGACCAGAAGCTGGGTAATCGCAACATCGGGGGCCGAGAACATGATGAAGATCAACGCAACACCGATGCCCACCACCCCAAGCGATGCAATCGCGGTCATCCGGCTGCCCGTATAAGCGGTCAGCAAAGCGCCTGCCGAGATGAAGACCAACACAGCCCAATGCTTAAAGAGCAAACCATCAAGCTGCGCCTCCACATCCACGGAAATGGCCACATCCTTGAACCAGATCGTCCCCAGAATGGCCGCCGCCAGCGTGGCAAAGACAACAAAGAGATAGCGCTGCAACACGCCCGATTGCAGCAGGTTAGTTTGCCACGCGGCCAAGGCCTTCAACCCGTCGAGAATACGGTCCCATGCGGGGTCGAATTTGATCGGGTTCGCGTGGAAGATACGGCCCAAAGCATCGCGCAAGCGCGGATGTACCAGATAGATCGCAAAGCCTGTCGCGAAGGTGATCATCGACAAAATGAAAGCCGTGTTCACCTCGCGGAAAAGATAGAGGTCAACCACAACGGTGCTATCCCCATACACCGCCCAAGTCGCAGGCGCGACAAGCCAGCTTTCCGCTAGATGGGGCATAAGCCCGAAGCCGAGGCTGAACGCCCCCAGCAAGAGCGGCCCGATCCACATGGGCCATGGCCCCTCTTTCGCGGGGCTTGGCGTGTCGGCCAGCGGGCCAAAGAAGGGGCGGAAAGCAACGATACCGGCTGCAACGAACATCAAGGCCGAGGCCGCAAAGATCGTGCCCGTCACCCAGAGCGAGGCGACATCCAGACCAAGCCCCGCTTTATAGAGGAACTCCTTGCCGATAAAGCCCATGAAAGGGGGAATGCCTGCCATGGAAATCGCTGCCAGCGCGGCACCCGCAAAGGTGATTGGCATTTTGCGTGCCAGCCCGCGCAACACACCCGCTTCGCGTGTTCCCGTCTCGTGATCCACAATGCCGATCATCAAAAATAGGGCGGCTTTATACAGCGAATGCACCACCAAAAACAGCATCGCTGCCTTGATGGCATCGCTGCTGCCCGCGCCGATAAACAGCGTCAGCGCACCCAAAGCCATCAGCGTTGTATAGGCCAGAACCTGTTTGATATCGGTCTGGCGCACCGCAAGCACGCTGGCAAACACAGTCGTGAAGCCACCTGCAATGACCAAGGCCCAGAACCAAAGATCGGTAGAGCCAAGTGCTGGGTTCATCCGCGCCATCAAATAGATGCCCGCCTTTACCATCGTCGCCGAATGCAGATAGGCCGAGACAGGCGTGGGTGCAGCCATCGCGTTTGGCAGCCAGAAATGAAACGGGAATTGCGCCGATTTCGTGAAAGCCCCTGCAAGGAACAAAATGGTGATCGGCACATAAAGGCTATGGGCGCGGATCATATCGCCTTGGGCCAAAATCTCGGACAGGTTGAAGCTGCCCGCGACATTGCCAAGCATGATAATACCCGCCAAAAGCGCCAGCCCGCCCGTCCCTGTCAAAAGCAGGGCCTGCAACGCCGAGCGGCGCGATTTGGGGCTGTCGCTATTGAAGCCGATCAGCAAATAGGAGGAGATCGTCGTGATCTCCCAGAAGACAAAAAGCCCAAGCAGGTTTTCCCCTAGGACCAGCCCAAGCATTCCAAGCATGAACATAAGCAGAAAGAGAACAAATCGCGGGTAATGTAGATGCCCGCCAAGATAGGTGGTGGAGTAAAGCGTCACCAAGGCACCGATCCCCGTGATCAGCAGCGCAAAGGTCAGGCTCAACCCGTCGAGCCGCATCGAGAGGTCAACGCCCAAGGACGGGATCCAATTGATCGTGAAGATCACAACCTCGCCCGCAGCGACGGGGGCGACGAATTGAAGAAACCACAGGAAGAGCGCGAACGGCAGAGCGACCGAAATCCACCCAGCAGGCCCACCGAAAATGCGGGAAACGTCTTGCCCGTTGCTTGCCACTTTATTCCCCGTGCAAATTTGCGCTGAACCGCGCTGGTTTACCTAAAATTTCGCTATGCCTGCCGGGGCTTACACCCTGACAAGGGCCAATATAAAAAGGCCGGACATCTCAAAAGGGCTACGGCAAAGCCACTTCTAAAATGCCCGACCAGTGATCTGCGGTTCCGTGAGCATAGGAAGGGACTAGCAACCCGCTCTGCAAATCACTTTACACGGATCAGCACCGTGCCAGTGCCATCTCCGTTCGAGCACTCCTACCCGATGGACTTGAAATAGGCTTTGGCTTGCAAAAGGAAAAGGTAAAGGTATATGAAAATTCAATAGGAAAAAACTAATGAGCTTGTGATGCCCTCTCCCGCGCTCCCGATCACCCTGCGCCAGATGCGCTATCTGATTGCCTTGGAAGAAACAGGGCATTTCCGCCTTGCCGCCGAGCGCTGCGGCATCTCGCAACCATCGCTATCGGTGCAGATCAAAACGCTTGAAGACGCGCTTGATCTGCAATTGGTCGAACGCGGGCGCGGATCCATCAGGTTGACCTTGCCAGGGCGGGAAGTGGCGATGCGGGCGCGCGAAGTTCTTGATCTAGCACAAGGCATCCTTGATCTGTCTGTCACGCTTAAGTCAGGCATCGGCGGCACAGTACGTCTTGGCACCTCAGCAACGCTTGGCCCCTATCTCATGCCCAATGTGGTGGCCGACCTGCACCGCTCCCACCCTGATCTGCGGCTCTATATCCGCGAAGGTATTCCGCGTGATTTGCAGCGCGAATTGAATGACGGCACGCATGATCTGATCCTGACTCAATTGCCCGTGGTCGGGGCCTCGATTGTCACAGCGCGCCTGTTTCGCGAGAACCTGAGCGTGGCTCTGCCTGTCGATCACCCCCTGACCGAAAAGGCGATGATTGATCCTTCTGATCTGGCCGAACAAACCATCCTGTCACTCTCGCCGATCTACGCGCTGCATGATCAAATCTCGGCCATGTGCCTCGAGACGGGGGCCACCTTGTCGCGTGAATATGAGGGGACATCGCTGGATGCATTGCGCCAGATGGTGGCCATGGGCATGGGGGCGACGATCCTGCCTGCGCTTTATGTCCGATCCGAGATCGAAGGCCGCGCCCGTGATGTGGTGGTGCGCCCTTTCAATAACCGGCGTTTCTCGCGCTCGATTGGTTTGGCTTGGCGCAAATCCAGCGGTGCTGGCCCCGTATATGAGCGGATCGCAAGCTTGATCCGCGAAAATGTGCGCAACATCCCCGAGCTGATCGTCGAAAGTTAAGCCGTTCAATCCTTCTACAGGGTTGCGCCAACCGCCATGATCTGACCCAATCCCATTAACAATGAAAATGACGGGATAGTGATGGATTATCGTATCGACGGTTTACAATACGCGAACTGGTCACGCGGAGTGTTCGAGGAAATGCGCGCAGGCGGTATGGACTGCGTGCATGTTACGATTGCCTATCACGAAACCTTTCGCGAAACCGTTGCGCGGATTGAGGAATGGAACCGCCATTTCACTGCCCATGGTGATCTGATCCGCATGGCCTATGGCGCGGATGATATTCGTCAAGCCAAGCAAGAGGGCCGCACCGCGATCATCTTTGGCGCGCAAAACCCCTCGCCCATGGAAGACGATATCTACCTACTCGAAATTCTGCACAGGCTGGGACTGCGTGTCATGCAACTGACCTATAACAACCAAAGCCTTCTGGCGACGGGCTGTTATGAAAGCCATGATACAGGCCTCACACGGATGGGTCATGAAGTGGTCGCGGAGATGAACCGATTGGGGCTTTTGATCGATATGAGCCATTCCGCTGACCGCTCGACCTTGGAGGCAATCGAGGCCTCAAACCAACCCATCGCAATCACCCATGCCAATCCCGATTGGTGGCACCCCGCCCTGCGCAACAAACCCGATGAGGTCCTGCGCGCTTTGACCGATGCGGGCGGGATGTTGGGCTTTTCACTCTATCCGCATCACCTGAAAGATGGGTCGGCCTGCACATTGCAAAGCTTTTGCGAGATGATCGCGGAGGCCGCCAATCGCTACGGGGCCGAGCATCTGGGCATCGGGTCTGATCTGTGCCAAGACCAGCCCAACAGCGTCGTCGAATGGATGCGCAACGGGCGTTGGACCAGAAGCACCGATTTTGGCGAAGGCTCGGCCGACCGCCCCGGTTTTCCACCACAGCCCGAATTCTTCCGCAATAACAGCGATTTTCCGCGACTGGCCGAGGGTTTAGCCGCAGCAGGATTCGACAATTCTGAAATCGCTGGCATCATGGGGAATAACTGGCTCGGGTTTTTCGAGCGGGTATTCGGCGGTGCTGATGGATGATCTGACAACACATGCGCCTCTGAGAGGTCAAATGCGCAGGCCCGAACAGGTCATGCAATTGGACCGCATGGGGTCCAGCTTTCCCACACGGCTGAGCTTTCTACGCGCGCTGATACGGCGGCTCCACCGCAACAAGGTCAGGCTGGAACGACCCGTTTGGGAGATGGATACCCAAGGATTTGGCCATGCTGTCTATTCGCTCGCATTGCTCGGGCATCGCTATTCGCTGATCTGCTTTTCCCATGACCTGCCTAGCGAGGACCGCACCGACCGCGTCATTGCCGAGCGGTGGGATGCAACCTTCACCCTGTTTGACGGCACCCCCGATGCCGATGATATCGCCCGCCTGAAAACCCAAGTGCCCCTTCAAGAAGCAGGCCGCGTTTCCATGCGCGAATTGGTCATGAGCCGCGCGAATAAAAGCCTCCGCCTGTTCGAGCATGTCGCGCAATCACTTGCGCAAGGCCATGCGCCAGATGCCAAGCTGCTTTGCGAAACGGGCTATCTGATGCGCACCACGGCTGTGTATGGCAATGGCAAATTCGGCTTGGCAGATCGCAATGATATCGCGCAACGCGATGGCATGTCGGGCCCCTTCGCGGTCGAGATGCTCACCGTCTGGATGATCCGCGAATTCTCCCTCGATCTGGTTGAGCATGTCGCGCGCGCCTTGAACCCCGACAAAGCAATCCCCTTGCCGATTGATCTGCGCCGGAGCCTCGGGATCGGCAATGCAACGGGGCTTGGCATGGCTCCGTTCCTGATCACCCATCCCGAATTGATCGATAAATGGGTCACGGCGCGCGAAACCGCGATTGTGCGTGTCCGCGAGGTGGTCAGCGCCACAGATCAAGAGATCGAGACGTTTTTAAGTGTCCTTAGCAAAGCCCGCCAGCATGCGGAAACTTGGCAAGTCGATGATGCCATCCAATCCGACAGGATCGCTGGTTTGCGCGCGGAATTGGCCCAGATCTCGGAACGCCTCACACAAGACTGGCTGCGCGCCCCGCATCCGTGGGAAAGGCTAATCCATCTCACCGAAGATCTCGGGCTTGAGGCGCAAGAATGTTTGATCTCGGCAATGCTTGAGCCCTATGGGGACATGATCGACGCTTTGACCCAAGACATGGCCTTTGGCCCGCCCTTGCGGCTCGATCCCTCCATGAGGGTTGGGGCCCTGACTGATCTATTGCAGAGCCATTACGATTGGGCGCTGCAAATCGATTTCACTTTGCCCGAGATGACGCATCAATTCTGGTATGTCTCGGAAGACAAGGCCGAGCCACGTTTGGGTGTTCGCGCCACTGAGCCCGGTTCTGATCTGGAATTGCCACTGGATATCGCACGGCAAGTCCAAGGCCTGATGCAGTGCTTGGGCGGCACGCCCCCCCCCACCACAATTGGTGATTTCGTAGCAGCACATCCTGACCAGCGCCATATCATTGAACGCATTCAATCCATCGCTGCACATCCCTATGGCGAAGTCCGCGCCAACCTGCTTGGCGAGGGCTGCCTTCCAATTGATCTGCTGCGCTTCAAGCTGGCGTTTTTCGGTGCGTCCCGTTTTGATCCGAAATCTGATCGCTGGACACGGGTGACCCTGTGCCAAGGCGCGCCACTGGCCAGTGAAATCGCTGAATGCGACCCTGATGCATGGGCCTTTTTTGCGCCTCCGCATGGGGCTGCTGCATGACACCGCCCTCGCTCAACGAAATCGCCCGCAAGGTTGAGGCGGCGGCGAGGGGCAAAGGCTGGTCAATTGGGCAAGCCGCTGATCTTGGCTCTGCGGCGGCATGGCTCTCGGCGCAGGGCATTGATGGCATCCCAGCAAGCCTTGCCGCGATAAACGAGCCTCAGGCCGAACCCAACAACACAATTGCGCAGTCGAACACAGCGATTGATGCGGCACTGGCCAGCGGGGACGGGAGCGCCAAAATTCTCCTTATCTCACAGCCATTGGTCCTGCTTGGATTATGTGGTTGGGCCGCAACCCAAAGCGCAAAGGCCTTTTCGCTGACAGGGCAGATCAGAGCAGAAATCGAGGCCACATCCCTTTCTTTCGGACCTGATTTTTCGCCCGATCAAACAGGCATTTACCTTTGCGCCAGAGCAGATGACACAGCCCGCAAGACATCACGCCAGAGAACCCCACCAGACAGCCAAGCTTGGGATGAGATATCGGCTTTGGCCAGCAGAATTCTTGTACCCGCAACAAAGGCCTCACGGGCCTTCGGGGCTGGCGAGGGTGGCCGAGAAAGCGAGACATTTTAACGATGAAAGACCTTGATATGAAGAATGCCGAAACCCTCAGCCTAGACGATGTGGAGGCACTTGCGCGCGATAGCTTGATGCGGGCTGGCGCATCAGATCAGGCCGCCGCCTCGGTCGCACGCTCGACCAGAGCCGCTGAGCGGGACGGTATGCGCAGTCATGGTCTGCTCTATATCCCGATCTATGCCGAGCATCTGCGCTGCGGAAAGGTTGATGGCGCGGCATCGCCCGAGGTCGAGAAAACGCGGGCCTCTGCGCTGCGCGTTGATGCAAAATCGGGTTTTGCCCATCCTGCAATTGATCAGGGCCTTCCCGATTTGCTGGAGGCGGCTTCGCAAACTGGGCTAGCCGCGATGACCTTGCATAACAGCTATAATTGCGGGATTCTCGGCTATCATTCCGAACGCATTGCGGCGCAAGGCATGCTCGCGCTTTGCTTCACCAATGCGCCCGCCTCGATTGCCCCAACGGGTGGCCGCAAGCCCGTCATCGGGACAAACCCGTTTTCCTTGGCTGTTCCAGATGGCAAAGGCGGCGCGCAATTCGTGATTGACCAATCCGCCAGCGCCATCGCCAAATCCGAGATTATGCTGCGCGCCCGCGAAGGCCATATCCTTGAGGACGGGTGGGCCTTTGACGCGGATGGCCAGCCCACCACAGACCCCGCCCGCGCCCTTGAGGGGACGATGGCCCCTGCGGGTGGTCAAAAAGGATTTGGCGCGGGCCTAATGGTCGAGGTTTTTGCCGCGGCCCTGTCAGGGGCAACCTTGGGAAAAGACGCCTCGCCCTTCTCGGGGCCGATTGGCGGTCCGCCCCGAACGGGCCAGTGTTTTTTCGCCATTGATCCCGGCGCCTTTTCTGGCACTGACTTTGCGCAGAGGATGGGCGCGCTGTGTCAGGCCTTGACCGAACAAGACGGAACCCGCCTGCCTGGAAGCCGCAAATTCAACCACCGCGCCAAGGCCGAGCGGGAGGGGGTCGCTGTGCCAACATCCCTTCTGGAGCGGATCATCAACTCATGAAATCTCACGACCTCAAAGGGCTCAGCCTGAAAGGGCTGGAGGTATTCGAAGCACTTGCGCGCACCGGATCAGTGGCGGATGCAGCAGAGATCACGGGCTTGTCGGCACCCGCCGCCTCGCAACAATTGCGCAACCTTGATGCCGCCTTGGGTGTCCAATTGGTGGATCACACGCGCCGCCCCATGGTGCTTACCCCTGCTGGCAGAACCTTTTTGGCGCGGGTTGAAATGGCGCTGAATGCACTGCGCTTGGGGCAACGTGATCTAAGCTCTCTCGATCTTTCCGAGATATCTTCGCTGCGACTTGGGGTGATTGAGGATTTCGAGAATGAGGTTCTGCCCGAACTGGTGCCGCAGCTTGCCACGACCATGCGAAACTGCGCTTTCAGCCTGCAGTCAGGGGCCAGCCATGATCTGGCAGAGCAGGTCGCGCGGCGTGATCTGGATATCGCGATCTGCGCCGCCGTTCGGGAAACGCCTGAGCGAACGCTGACATATCCCCTTCTGAATGATCCCTATATTCTGGCACTGCCAAAGGGGCGGTCGGCCACGGGCGGGTTCGATGAGCTGGCGGATCTGGCCTTTTTGCGCCGCGACCCCAATCAGGTTATGGGCCAGCAGATCGAGGCCTATCTGGACCGCCACAAGATCACGCTGCCGAGGAAATTCGAACTCAGCTCAAACCAGTCGATCAGCGCATTGGTTGCCTCTGGCAAGGGCTGGACGATCACAACGCCGTTGAGCCTGTTGCGCGCCGCGCGGTTCTCAAACGAGATTGACGCCTTCCCATTGCCAATCGGGGCCATGTCACGCCAGATTGTGCTTTATGCGACCGATGACTGGACGGGCGACATCCCCAAGCAGATCGCCGCGAATTTTCGGGACCTGATTGAGCGTCATTTCACCCAAAGCGCGCGCCACGAGATGCCTTGGCTTGGTGAGAGTTTTGGCGTCATTTCAGAGTGAACGGCTTGAGCATCATGCCCCCTGAAACCGCCCAAAACACCCGCCGCGGCGCAGTATTCATGGGCTCTGAACATTAATTTTCTCTCAGGCTGAAAAACAGAGAAACGCTTAAACATCTGTATTAAAACAAATTAAAGCATTAATAGTAAATAAATTTACTATTTCCGCGCTGCCGCATGAATATTCCTTACAGAAATCCCGAGCCCAAGTTTACAAACAGTTCTGGGCCAAGCGCTTTGCTGTAAGGTTGCCACAGGCGCGTGAAGGCTCACGAAACTGTGAGGGAGGACCGGGACCGCGCCAATCTGCTGTTTGAGGGGGCGCAGATGAAGAGGAGGGGGAGAGGCAATCTCAAGCTAACATGACAGTACTCTTTTCCGTTGCGGAGCAGAGTGCGGATCAAGGGCACGATCGCGCCTGTGATCCCCATTGAGATAGCACATGTTCAGGCTGCAAAACCCTTAAAGTTGTGATGGGAGGCGAAAGCTCCAACACCGAATAGTCGCAGTTTGAATGCAAAATGAGCCGTAACGCTTTAGGGAGCAATAACTTGCCAAACGACACGAATTTCCCCGACCTTTTGCAGGACGCACATATTGATCCGTCCAAATATGACGAAATGTATGCAGCATCCATCAACGACCCCGAAGCGTTCTGGGGTGAGCATGGGAAGCGGATTGACTGGATCAAACCCTATACCAAGGTCAAAGATACCTCCTTTGACCATGACGATGTTCATGCACGTTGGTTCGAAGACGGCACCCTCAATGTCTCGGCGAATTGCATAGACCGCCATCTGGCCACACGCGGCGATCAGACCGCGATCCTCTTCGAGCCTGATGAGCCGACAGACCCCGCACAGCACGTCACCTATAACCAGCTGGCCGATGAGGTCGGGCGGTTTGCGAATTCCCTCAAGGAATTGGGCGTCTCCAAGGGTGACCGCGTCGTGCTCTATTTGCCGATGATCCCCGAAGCCGCATATGCGATGCTTGCCTGTACACGCATCGGCGCGATCCATTCGATCGTGTTTGCAGGGTTCAGCCCCGATGCGCTTGCGGCCCGTATTAATGGCTGTGACGCAGCTTTGGTCATCACATCCGATGGCGCGCCGCGCGGCGGCCGTGTCACGGACCTTAAGGAAAATGTGAACAAGGCCCTGTCCCATTGTGAAGACAGCGTGAAATGCCTTGTGGTCAAGCGGACGGGTCAGGATGTGGCTTGGACCGAGGGCCGCGATTTCTGGTATCACGATCTGGCCGATAAGGTCTCGACCGACTGCCCCCCTGAGGAAATGGCCGCCGAAGACCCGCTGTTCATTCTGTATACGTCAGGCTCCACAGGTCAGCCCAAAGGTGTGGTTCACACCACGGGCGGATATCTCGTCTATGCGTCGATGACCCATGAATATGTGTTCGACTACAAAGATGGCGATATCTTCTGGTGTACCGCCGATGTCGGTTGGGTCACTGGCCACAGCTATATCGTCTATGGGCCACTGGCCAATGGCGCGACCACTTTGATGTTTGAAGGTGTGCCGACCTATCCAGATGCAGGGCGTTTCTGGGAAGTTTGCGAGAAGCACAAGGTCAACCAGTTCTACACTGCACCAACTGCGATCCGCGCCCTGATGGGCAAAGGCCCCGCTTTCGTCGAGAAATATGATCTCTCCAGCCTCAAACTGCTGGGAACCGTGGGCGAGCCGATCAACCCAGAGGCTTGGAACTGGTACAACACTCATGTCGGCAAGGGCCGCTGCCCGATCGTTGACACATGGTGGCAGACCGAAACTGGCGGCCATATGATGACCCCGCTTCCGGGTGCACATGCTCTCAAGCCAGGCGCGGCGCAAAGGCCTTTCTTTGGCGTGAAGCCGCTGGTGCTTGAGCCCACAACGGGCGAAATCATCGAAGGCAATGATGTAGAAGGTGTTCTGGTGATCGCAGATAGCTGGCCTGGCCAGATGCGCACCGTATGGGGCGATCATGATCGCTTCGTGAAAACCTACTTCTCCGACTACAAAGGCTATTACTTCTCGGGCGATGGCTGCCGCCGCGATGCCGAGGGCGATTACTGGATCACAGGCCGTGTGGATGACGTGATCAACGTATCGGGCCACCGCATGGGCACCGCCGAAGTCGAAAGCGCGCTTGTTGCGCATGAGACCGTCTCGGAAGCCGCTGTTGTCGGGTATCCGCATCCGATCAAAGGTCAGGGCATCTATTGCTATGTCACCCTGATGGCCGATCAGGAGCCAAGCGACGAGCTGAAAAAGACGCTCTCCGATTGGGTCCGTCAGGAAATCGGGCCGATTGCGAAGCCCGATGTTGTGCAATGGGCCCCTGGCCTGCCCAAGACCCGTTCGGGCAAGATCATGCGCCGCATTCTGCGCAAGATCGCCGAGAATGATTTCGGCAGCCTTGGCGACACCTCGACTTTGGCCGATCCATCCGTTGTGGATGATCTGATCGCCAATCGAGCTGGCAACTAAGCAGGCTGCGATCATGACAACACAAACCATGACCCACCCCATCAACCTCATCCTTCTCGGACCTCCAGGTGCCGGGAAGGGCACTCAGGCACGTATGCTTGAGGACGAATTCGGCCTTATTCAACTCTCCACCGGCGATCTGCTGCGTGGGGCGGTTGCGGCTGGAAGCCCTGCAGGTTTGGCCGCAAAGGCTGTGATGGAAAAGGGCGAGCTTGTCTCGGACGAGATCGTTCTTGCCGTTTTGAAAGAGCGGCTTGACCAGCCTGATGTCGCCGCTGGCACCATCCTTGACGGCTTTCCCCGCACCGCAGCACAAGCGGCGGCGCTGGATACCCTTTTGTCCGAACGTGGGCAGAAGATCGATGCCGCCATCAGCCTGAAAGTCGATGACGCTGCAATGGTGACGCGCGTCTCGGGCCGCTACACCTGCGGCACTTGCGGCGAAGGCTATCATGACGAATTCAAACAACCCGCAACTGAGGGTGTTTGCGATAAATGCCAGAGCACCGAATTTAAACGGCGCGCTGACGACAATGCCGAAACGGTGCGCACGCGCCTTGAGGCATACCACGCACAAACGGCCCCCCTGATCGATTACTACGGTGCGCGCGACGCGCTTACCGAAGTGCCGGCCATGGGTGCCATTGACGAGATCGCTACGACACTCAGCGAGATCGTTTCCCGTCTAAAGGGGCATGCGGGGAAATAAGAATTTCACCATCCTTTTCTGGAGAAGGGTGGTGGATGTACTCGGTCGGTCGGGAGGGCAGGCTGGGTGGATAAACCGAAGGGAGAAAATCATGGCAGACAAGCCTGATAACAACGCATACTGGGCCGCGAACCTGCGCCTGATCAGCATTTGTTTGGTGATCTGGGCGCTGGCGTCTTACGGCTTTGCAATTTTGTTCCGTCCGTTGATCAGTGGTATCGCGGTTGGGGGCACGGACCTTGGATTCTGGTTCGCACAGCAAGGCTCAATCCTCGTGTTTCTTGGACTGATCTTTTTCTACGCATGGCGTATGAACAAGCTCGACAAGGAACATGGTGTGGACGAAGAATAAGGGACGGACCAAACCATGGATCAAACTACACTCAATTTTATCGTGGTCGGGGCGTCGTTTGCGCTCTACTTCGGTATCGCGATCTGGGCCCGCGCGGGTTCCACATCTGAATTCTATGCCGCTGGTCGCGGCGTTAACCCCGTCATCAACGGTATGGCGACTGCGGCTGACTGGATGTCGGCGGCCTCGTTCATCTCGATGGCTGGTCTGATTGCCTTCGTTGGCTACAACAACTCGACCTTCCTTATGGGTTGGACAGGCGGCTACGTGCTTATGGCCATGCTGCTTGCACCTTACCTCCGTAAGTTTGGCAAATACACAGTGCCAGAGTTCATTGGTGACCGTTACTACTCCAACACAGCACGTGTTGTGGCCGTAATCTGTCTCATCGTGATCTCGGTTACCTACGTTATCGGTCAGATGACCGGTGCGGGCGTTGCCTTCTCGCGCTTCCTCGAAGTGTCGAGCACAACCGGCCTGTGGATCGCATCCGCAACCGTTTTCGTCTATGCCGTTCTTGGCGGGATGAAAGGCATCACCTACACGCAGGTTGCGCAATACTGTGTTCTGATTGTCGCCTATACAATTCCGGCGATCTTCATCTCGCTGCAACTGACCGGCAACCCGATCCCGGGTCTTGGTCTGTTCTCCGAGCACACTGCAACCGGTCAGCCTCTGCTGGTTACCCTTGACGGTCTTCTGACCGATCTTGGCTTCAACCAGTACACCACGGGCTCCAGCCCATGGCTGATGGCGCTGTTCACACTGTCGCTGATGATCGGTACCGCTGGTCTGCCACACGTGATCATCCGCTTCTTCACCGTTCCCAAAGTATCCGACGCACGTTGGTCGGCTGGTTGGGCACTGGTGTTCATCGCGCTGCTGTACCTCACCGCACCTGCGGTTGGTGCCATGGCACGTCTGAACATCATGACCACCATGTGGCCACAGGGTGTAGAAGGTGAGCCTGTTGCACAGGATCAACTGCCTGATTGGTTCAACACTTGGCAGGTCACTGGCCTTCTGGCTGTTGAAGACAAGAATGGCGACGGCCTGATCCAGTACTACAACGAGAACAACGCGGACATGCAGGCCATGGCGGCTGAGCGTGGTTGGGCCGGCAACGAGCTGGTCACCTTCAACCGTGACATCCTCGTTCTTGCCAACCCTGAAATCGCTCAGCTTCCAGGTTGGGTTATCGCGCTGATCGCTGCTGGTGGTCTTGCGGCAGCCCTTTCCACGGCGGCGGGTCTGTTGTTGGCGATCTCCTCGTCGATCTCGCATGACCTTATCAAGTCGGTGATCAACCCAAACATCACGGAAAAAGGCGAGCTTCTGGCAGCCCGTATCTCGATGGGTGGTGCGATCTTGCTGGCGACATATCTGGGCCTCAATCCTCCGGGCTTCGCAGCACAGACCGTGGCACTTGCCTTCGGCCTCGCGGCGGCGTCGCTCTTCCCGGCTCTGATGATGGGTATCTTCTCCAAGCGGATGAACTCCGCCGGTGCAACCGCAGGGATGCTGGCTGGTCTGATCTCGACCTGTCTCTATCTCTTCACGTTCCTCGGCTGGTTCTTCATCCCTGGCACGAACATGCTTGAGAACACTGCTGCGAACTACCTGTTCGGTATTCCACCGACCCATTTCGGACCAATCGGTGCCCTGCTGAACTTCGCAGTTGCGTTCATGGTATCGCGCGCAACAGCCGAGCCCCCACAGGAAATCCAGGATCTCGTGGAAGCCGTTCGTACCCCTCGTGGTGCAGGTGCTGCAACCGGACACTAAGTCCTGAAAGGTTCAGGGCCTGCACCGCGCAGGCCCTGTTCACAACGAGGCGCATCTCCTATGATCGGGGTGCGCCTTTTTTAATCCTCGATGATGACTGGACCCATGCCGAGCGATCTCACCAGCTTTCTGTCCCAGATACGTCCCTATGACAGCCTGACGGCTGAGCAGTTTGCGCGCCTGACAGACGGGGCCGCCTTTATCGAGAAACAGGCAGGTGAGGTTGTTTACGCCTATAACGAACCTGTCGACGCGCTCTATGTGATTGAAGCTGGCCACATCGATATCACGACCGCCGAAGATGAGATCATCTCGATCCTAGGGCCGCAAAGCTCCTTCGGGCAGCGCGGCTTGTTGCGCGAAGGGATTGCCCCTTTCACTGCCACGGCCTCCGAGCGGACCCGCATGATCGCGATCCCCGGCAAGACATTCCACGCGCTGCGGCAAGAAAACTCCGTCTTTCAGCGGTTCTTTGAACGTCCCCGCACGCTGCAAGCACGAGCAGATGATCTGACCACCATGGAGCTTGGTGATCTGATGACCAGCAATCCGGTCACCTGCGCCCCAGATACCCCCTTGATCGAGGCGGCCCGCCTGATGCGCGACCGCAATATCGCCAGCGTTGTGGTCACCGAAAATGATAAACTCACAGGCATTCTGACAACCCGTGATCTGGCCAAGAACGCTTTGGCCGAAGGCTTGGGCTACGACACGCCAGTTTCGCAAGTCATGACGAGCGCGCCTGTGACCTTGCCGCCATCGGCCTTGGTCTCGGATGCGCTACACGAGATGATGGAACGCAGCATTCCCTATATGCCTGTGCTCGACGGTGACCGCTTGGTCGGCATCCTGAGCCAGACCGATCTGACCCGCTTCCAAGCCCTGTCATCAGCCACCATCATTCAAGACATCACCCAAGCCACAACCCCTGCCGAGCTTGCCACCATCGTCCATCGCATCCCACGGCTTCTGGTCCAATTGGTCGGGGCGCATCATGCCCATCAGGTGGTGACCCGCCTGATCACGGATGTGGGCGATGCCACAACACGGCGCCTTTTGAAACTGGCCGAGGACAAATTGGGACCACCCCCTGTTCCCTATCTATGGCTGGCCTGCGGCAGCCAAGGGCGGCAGGAACAAACAGGCGTCTCGGATCAGGATAATTGCATGATCATCGATGATGCGATGAAGCCCGAGGATGACGTCTATTTCAAAGCGCTCGCCACCTTTGTCTGCGACGGCTTGGACGAGGCCGGCTATTTCTATTGCCCGGGCGAAATGATGGCCACCACGGATCGCTGGCGGCAGCCCTTGCGGGTCTGGCGCGAGTATTTTCAGAGCTGGATTCAGAAACCTGACCCCATGGCGCAAATGCTGGCCTCCGTTATGTTCGACCTCAGGGCCATTGGCGGCGAGGCTGAGCTGTTCAGCGGGCTTCAGAAAGACATTCTTGAGAATGCCTCGAAGAACTCGATTTTTGTGGCGCATATGGTGTCGAATTCGCTCAAACACACCCCGCCATTGGGGTTGTTCCGCGGCTTTGCGACCGAGCGTTCAGGCGAGCATAAAAACGCCATCGACCTCAAACATAACGGCGTCGTGCCTGTGGTTGATCTGGGACGGATTTACGCTTTGCAGGGCCAGACGACCCAAGTGAACACCTTCGCGCGGTTGACCGCAGCAATTGAAACGGGGGCCGTTTCCCATTCGGGCGGGCGCGATTTGATTGATGCCTATGACGTCATCGCGGAAACCCGCCTCATCCACCAAGCCGCGCAAATTCGGCGGGGCGAGAAGCCTGATAATTTCATGAACCCGACGGACCTCTCCGAATTTGAACGCAGCCATCTGCGGGATGCTTTCGTCATCATCAAAACCATGCAATCTGCCGCCGCATCGCGCGGTGGCTATATGTCCTAACCAGAAAGACACCCATTCAATGCAAATGTTCCTGACGCTGATCGCCGTTTTTATTGCTGGTCTTGGAGGTGCGGGTATCGCACTTGCCTTGCGCAAGCTCACGCGCTTGAAATTACCCGTCTGGCTTACTCCAGTGGCTGCAGGCGGCGCAATGTTGTTTGCAACTGTCTCGATGGAATATGGCTGGAAGGACGCCACCCTGAACGCCATGCCATCCGATAGCATCGTGGTGAGCGAACGCCTCCAACAGGCTTGGTGGCAACCGTGGACTTTCGTGCGCCCATGGACAAAAGGCTTTATCGCCTTCAGCCCCTCCGAGACCCGAGAGACGGCTGAAAATTCAGGCATCCTTGTTGTTCAAACCCAATTCCGCGAACGCTGGCAGCCCGGCCTTGTGAAACCTGTCTTGGTGGATTGCGCAGGGCTGCGCCGCGCGGAAATCCTGCCAGAGACCGTATTTGACGAGGCAGGCCAACCCACCAATGCCGATTGGCGCGATGTCGATAGCGATGATGGGTTTTTGGCACCTGTTTGCGAGGGGCAATAGCGCAAAGACCAATTGATGCATGCGGGAAGGAGGAGGCCCGCTGCTTATGTTCACTCACCTTAGTCTTCGCCTGCGGATATTTCTATTCTTCGCGCTGATCGCCATCGGCGGCTCGGTCCTTCTGATCGTGGGCTTGGTCTATGGCTATATGCGCCTAGGCGAGCAGCATGCGCTCTCCTCCTTTGTCATCGCAGGGCTTGTAGGTGTGCTCGCCGTCATTGGTCTATCCGCGTGGATTTGGACCCTTTTTGATGACCATATCGCCCGCCCCGTAGAGCGTTTGGCCGCTGATTTACGCGCCCGCGCACATGCCGATGTCGAAGGCGCAATCGATCAAGGTGCGGCCCGTTATCTGGGGGATTTGGGCCCTGCCGCCTCGGCCGTGGCCACCTATCTCACCGAAACCAAGAACGCGATGGCGCTTGCCGTGGGGCGTGAAACCGCACGCCTCAGCCTCGAAAAATCACGGCTGGAAGCCCTTCTGGCCGAGATGCCCGATGGCGTTCTGTTTTGCACGGCTGACCATAAAATCGCCCTTTATAACGGGCAGGCGCGCGACATTCTGGGCAATCGGGTGACCTTTGGTTTGAACCGCCATGTGTCAGGCCTCCTCCATCCCGAACCGATCGAGATGGCCTATCGCCGATTGCTTGCCTCCAATGACCGCCACGGGGCCGATATTCTGGTAGCCACAATCAAAGGCGCGCGCTTGCTCGAGGCCAGAATACGGCTGATGTGGCTCGACGGTCAGGAAACCGCGCAGCCCGGCTATGTGCTGAATTTGCGTGATGTCAGCACGGGCCTGTCCGTTCAGGCCGAACGCGCCCATCTTCTTAATGAACTCCTAGACGGCGTCAGCGATATCGCGGCGGGTTTGCCGCAAGACGACGCAGTGGCACAGCGCCTGACCGAACTGGCCGCGCGCATAACAGCCCGCAAAACCCCCACGGATACGCAATGGTGGCCTCTTGAAGCTTTGGCAGCCAATGATCTGGGCATAGCCCTCGCCGCGCGATTGGAACGCAAGGGCCTCACGCTGCAGGCCGATCTGCCAAGCACCCGAATCCGCTGCGATGGCTTTGCCATGACACGCCTTTTGGAACGCTTGGTTCTCGGCTGGTCGGGAAAAGGCGCAACCGAATTCACCCTCGGCGTAGCCTCATCCGACACGCAAAATCTGACCCTCACCCTCACGGCCAAGGGCAGCTGCCCTGACCAAGCCAGCCTGCAAACATGGCTGGATCAACCCCTCTCACCAGGAATGTCGGGGTTTTCGGGGCGCGATGTGCTGATCACCCATGCCACATCGGCACTCGCCCAAGACATAAAACCAGATCACGCGCGCATCAGCATCGCCCTTGCGCTTGCGCAGGTCACACCCATCGCCGCCCCGCCCCTTGTACAATATGATTTCGACCTGCTCCAAGCCGAAATCCCTGAAGCCCTATCGGCAACCCCGCTGCGCCAGCTACCCTTCGTGGTCTTTGATACCGAGACGACAGGCCTCAACCCGCAAGTGGACGAGATTTGCCAGATCGCCGCCATTCGCATCGTCAATGGCCGGATTGTGGATAGCGAACGCTTCGATATGCTCGTCAATCCGGGGCGGTCCATCCCCCGGGCCTCAACACGCGTGCACCATATCACCAATGACATGGTCCAAGACGCCCCCCCCGTTTCCGACGCGCTTGCCCGCTTCCACCGTTTCGCCGATGGTGCTGTTCTAGTGGCCCATAATGCGCCTTTTGACATGAGCTTTCTGCGCAGGCGCGAAACCGAGATCAAAGCCCGATTTGATCAACCCATTCTTGATACGGTGCTCTGCTCGGCCATCCTGTTTGGACAATCGGCAGATCATACGCTGGATGCCCTGTGCGACCGCCTCGGGATCGTCATTCCAGAACAGGATCGCCACACCGCCCTTGGCGATACCATTGGCACAGCCGAGGCCTTCCGCAAGATGATCCCGATGCTTGAAGCAGCAGAATTGCCCAGATTAGGGGCATTGATCAAAGCATTTGACCGCCATGCGCGGCTTCTGGAACACCTGAATTGACGCCTGCCCGAACTTGCCCCAGCATCATGGCGTCAAGTTGGGGGATGATGGGAATGGCACGAGAACCGCTCTACCGCAAAACAGAAGAAGAAATGCTGCGCCGCATCCACAGCGGAGACTGGGAAATCGGCCGCCGCCTTCCCAATGAATTCTCTCTCGCCGATGAATTCGGCGTCAGCCAAGGCACCATGCGGCGCGCTTTGATCACGCTGGAGGGAATGGGGCTGCTCACCCGCAAACCCGGTCGCGGGACCATCGTCGCCAAAGCCAAGCCATCCTCTGACAAGACGGCAGGCCTGCTGCTGACCGATCTGGCAGGTGCCCCACTGCAATTGACCGTGCTGCGGGCCACATCCTCAACGGCCCAAGCAAGTCTTGGCCCCTCTCCCGCAATGCGCGTGGCCAAACTGGAGCGTATCCTTAAACGGGGCTCAGCACGGTTTGCCTTGGAGGAAACGCTCGTCTCAGCTGCGCTCTGCCCGAAACTGAAAGAAACCGCCTCACCCGATTTCGAGGCGCTGCTCACCGAGCATGATATCGGCTTTGACCAGATCACGGCCACAGCAAGCGCGGCTGTAACCACAATGGGCCAGTCCGTGGCACTCGCCTGCGACCGCTACACCGCACTTCTCTGCCTGACGCGCACCGCTTACGACGCCCAAGGCCAAGCCATAGCCCAGCAAGATTTGCGCATCATCTCGGAAGAGCTACGCATCTCAGCCAGCTGACGCGCCTTACACCATCTTTGCTTTCAAAATACTTCGGGGGTCTGGGGGCAGAGCCCCCAACCGCATCCCTCAAATGCCATCGATACAGGCATATTTCGTATCGAGATAATCCTCGAGCCCTTGGCTCCCGCCTTCTTTGCCCATCCCCGATTGCTTGACGCCCCCGAACGGGGCCTCAACCGTTGTGATCAGGCCCGAATTGATCCCGATCATCCCGTATTGCAGCGTGTCATTCAGGCGGAAGGCACGGCCCAGATCATTGGTATAGGCATAGGCCGCAAGGCCGAACACCGTATCATTGGCCATCGCAACCGCCTCTTCTTCGGTGTCGAATTTGAACACAGGCGCAAGCGGTCCGAAAATCTCTTCCTTGGCAAAAACCATGTCTTGGGTCGCGCCCGTGACAATGGTCGGCATGAAGAAGGTGCCTCCCAATTGATGCCGTGATCCGCCCGTGGCCACCTCCGCCCCTTTGGCCTTGGCATCGTCGAGCATTTCTTCGACCTTCTGGACAGCCTTATCGGTGATCAGCGGGCCTTGCGTGACCCCCGCCTCCATCCCGTCGCCAACCTTCAGGGCGCGGGTCTTCTCAACCAGTTTTTCTACAAATGCATCATGGATGCCGGCTTGGACATAGACGCGATTGGCACAGACACAGGTCTGCCCCGAATTGCGGTATTTCGAGATCATGGCCCCTTCAACCGCTGCGTCCAGATCGGCATCGTCAAACACAATAAACGGCGCATTGCCGCCCAACTCCATTGAGACTTTCTTAACAGTATCAGACGCTTGGCTGAGCAGCAGCTTGCCCACTGGGGTCGAGCCCGTGAAGGTGATCTTGCGGACTTCCTCGCGCGCCATCATCGCTCCACCAATTGGCGGGGCATCGCCCGTCACAATATTGATCACCCCTTTGGGATAGCCCACCTCTTCGGCCAAAGCGGCCCATGCCAGACCGGAATAGGGCGTCTCGGCGGCGGGTTTGGCAACAACGGTACAGCCAACCGAAAGCGCGGGCGCGATCTTGCGTGCAAGCATCGAGGACGGGAAATTCCATGGCGAGATCATCCCCACCACTCCGACGGGGTGTTTCGTCACAAGAATGCGGCGTCCATTGACCCCTGCGGGCACGACCTCACCCTTGGTGCGGCGCGCCTCTTCGGCAAACCAGCGCACATATTGCGCACCAATGGCGATCTCGCCTTTCGCCTCGGCCAGCGGCTTGCCCATCTCGATGGTCAACAGCTCGGCCAGCGATTGCTGGTTATCCATCAAAGCATCATGAAGCTTCCACAAGAGGCCAACGCGGCTCATCAAATCCATGGCGGCAAATTCGGGAAATGCGGCATGGGCTGCATCAATTGCGCGCATCGTCTCGGCCTCGCCCACATTGGGGATATGGCCGATCACCTCTTGGGTGGCGGGATTGGTAACCTCAATCGTCTTGCCGCTATCGGCTTGCACCCAAGCGCCATCAATAAAGACGGCTTCGCGCATCCAGGCTTTCCAATCACTCATGATCACTCTCCCAATTGTGTTACGAAGGACTACTGCGCGCCCATGATGCGGGCAACATCCAGCATCCGGCACGAAAAGCCCCATTCATTGTCATACCAACCAAAGACCCGCAGCATCCCGCCCTTGGAGCGCTTGATCTCGGGCCCCGCCACGATCAGCGATTCAGGCCGCGCGCGCAGGTCCGAGGAAACCAGCGGTTTCTCGGTAAAGCCAAGGATCGGGCCCGCCGCCTCGCGCAACAGCGCACAAGCATGCTCGGCCGAAGGGGCCTCACGCGTGATTACGGCCAGATCAATACAAGAAACGCTGGCAGTCGGCACCCGAATGGCCGAGCCCGTGATCCGCCCCGCGAGATGTGGCAGAACCAGATCAACCAGTTTCTCGGCGCTGGTGGTTGTGGGCACCATCGACAAGGCCGCCGCCCGCGAGCGCACCAAATCCCCCATCGGCATGTCCACCGTGGGCTGGCTGCCCGTATAGCAATGCACGGTTGTCATCAGCGCCGTCTCAAGCCCGAAGGCCTCATCAAGCACGCGCACCAAAGGGGCGGCCGCATTGGTTGTGCAGGACGCATTTGAAATGATCTGATGGGCGGGCGACAACTCGGCCTCATTGGCCCCCAAGACAAGCGTCAAATCCGCCTGCGGCGATGGCCCCGAGATCAGGACCCGTTTCGCACCCGCCTGCAATCCCTGTTCGGCAACCGAACGATCCACCGCGCGGCCTGTGCATTCCATCAAGATATCGACACCATCCAGTGCCAGCTTGGTCAGGTCACGCTCTTGCGTGAAGGGGATGCGACGACCATCTATGATCAGCTCCCGCCGCCCCGTCTCGACCGAGCCGGAATAAGGGCCAAAAACACTGTCATACTCAAACAGATGGGCGCAGGTTTCCAGCGGTGCAATATCATTGATCGCGACCACGTCGATCTCGGGCCAAGCCACAGCACCTCGCGCAGATTGCGCCCAAGCCCGAAGAATGGAACGCCCGATCCGTCCAAACCCATTGATGGCAATTTTGATCGGCGCTGACATACGACTCTCTCTGGTCTGGTTTGGCTGCAGTCATGCACTTGCCACAGCCATGTGCAAGCGGTTGTGACGGCCCTTGGGCGCAGCATCACCAGCTTGCATCAAATAGCCGCCGTTTATCGCCAGTTGATCAGCGGGGTCGCGTTAGACACCGCCACGGCGCTCTTTCTCGAAGGAATTGGATAGGCCAACAAACAAGCGCTAGAGGGTCAGAAAGACCCTCTAGCGCTTGTTTTCAATCCACTGCCGATCAGGCTTTGGCGACAGCCTCAGCGGTGAGTTCAGCAAGACTGATCCCTGCCTGCGTCATGGTCAGATAGGTGTAATCGGCACCCGCATCACGGATTTGCTGCAAGTGATCTTCATGCAGAGCATGCGCAACGATCGGGCCAGTGAAACCCCTTTGACGCAGCGAACGCGCGGCAATCAGCTTGGCCTCAAGATCGTCCATCGCAAGGATCGCGGCTTTGATCTGGCCCAAATTACAGCTGCGCAGGAAGTTGGCATCCTCGGCATCTGCGAAGAACACATTGCGCCCTGCTTTTTGATGCGCCTCGGCCTTGTAGTTATCGGCATCAAGGCCAAGCGGCTTCAGGCCTTTCTCTTGCATGAACTCGTAGGAGGCGCTGCCTGTCCGACCCATGCCGAAAATCATCACATCCGCATCGCCCATATCGCGGGGCTGTTCATCGGGGTGGATGGTGTCCAGCTCAAGACGGCGCAGCTTGGCCTCATAGCGTTCATAGAGAGGATGCGCAAAGCGGTTGAGCGGGGCCGAGATCACGAAGGAGATCGACACGGCAATCGCCAAAGGCACGACATATTCAGGCAGAACGCCCGCGGCAACGATCAGGCCGAATTCGGAATAGGCCGTCAGGCTAAGTGCTGTCAGGAAGGCACTGCGCGCGCGCAGCTTGAACAACACCAACAGCCCGAAGAACAAGATCCCCTTGAGCGCAAGCGCAATGCCCACCCCAATCGCAAAGATCATCGCATTCCAATCGGGCAGACCCATCAGACCGATCTGCAGAAAGAAGCCCACCAGAAAGACTTCCTTGAGCGACCAGAGCGAGTCGCCCAATTCTTTGGCGCGGGTATGGGTCGACAGAAGAACCCCCATAACCAAAGCACCGATTTCAGAGGACAGACCCATCGCCTCAAAACCCATGCCACCGATAACCAGCGAGAGCAGCATGCCCATCAGCACCATCAATTCGTCATGACCCGCGAAATCAAGCAGCCAGTGCAATGCAGGGCGCAGCAGCGGCAGACCGAACAACAAAAGCGCCCAGATATTTGGTGTCTGTCCCGACCAGACCGCCAGCACAATCAAGGCGATGATGTCTTGCACAATCAAGATACCGATGGCTGTGCGGCCGTGAAATGCACTCAATTCGCGCTTGTTTTCCAGCAGCTTGGCCGCCAGCACCGTCGAGGAGAAGGACAAGGCGATCCCCAAGAGCAATGCAGTATTCCAATCAAGCCCCATGATCAGCTTGAGGCCAGCCACAAAGACCGCAACAGAAATCGCGAAATGCAAAACCGCACCGCCCAGAACCTGTGGCTGCGCGATCTGTTTGAGTTTGAGTTTCAGGCCAACGGCAAACAGCAACATAAGCACACCCAGATGGGCGACATGCTCAAGGGTTTTGCCTGCATAGGAGGGCAACCCAAAAGAGGGACCAAAGATATTGATCGCGAAACCTGCGGCCAGAAAGCCCACAAGCGGTGGCAATCCAACCTGTCGGACGGCAAGCCCGAAAAAGAACGCAAAGCTGATTGTAACGACTTCAAACACAACAAAACTCCTATAACGCCCGCAAGCCGACAGGAGATGGGTGTTATGGGCCTTCTCCGTCGGTCACGATCTCGATTTGCCGAAGATGTGCAAAAATCATGCCAAGGCCAAAGGCAGAAAGCCAGCCGCCGCTTGTGGCAAGGCCACGTGCTTTTCTGGGGTGGGATGGTAGCGGAGGAGGGACTTGAACCCCCGACACGCGGATTATGATTCCGCTGCTCTAACCAACTGAGCTACTCCGCCAAAGCCAGTCGCGGAACTAAGACAGGCGTCTTCGCGCGTCAACAGGAAAAATGCATCACCCTTGCACTCTGATGACACCTGCGGGCGGGATTACCTGCCCACCATAGGTCACAGGCTCGGCCCGATGGTTGAAGATAAAGCGTGTCGAGCCAGATTGGCGGATGCGGACACCCTCGGGCAAGACCTCGGACGCGATCCCCTCCGCCTCGCATGCGCGCGACAAGATGCGCTGGAACAGCACCTCATCAGGCCAGCCCGCGAGGTAGTGCAGCTTGCCCGTGCGCAGCAAAACGGGCGCGCCTGTTGGTGTTTTCTCGATGACCTCTGCGCGGCTCTCAAGCTCCTCCAGCCACAGCTTCACAGCGCCCCCGCCCTCAACAGCAACGGGCATATCGGGCCGCATGGTTTCCACCCGCGCCACCAAAGCCTCCAACCGCGGAAGGTTCGGCGGCAAAGGATCAGGGATCGAGAGATGCTCGGTCTTGGCATTGGCCCGCGGGCCGATGATCAAGGTGCCGTCGGCCTGTTCCAACGCGCGCAGCAAATCCACGCTGAGCGTGATTGCACCAGGAATAAGAACCAGCTTATAGCCTGATAGGTCCTGCGTATCAGGCGGCAGGATATCCAGCGACAGGCCCAATTTGCGCGCCGCGCGATAGGTCTCGAAGACCAGACGGAAATAATCCAACCCACGGCCCTGCGGCTGCACCTCCCAGCCCCACGCGGAGGCATAGTCAAAGACAAGCGCGACGGCGGCTTGAGACGCCTCAACATCGGGGGCTTGGGCCAGTTCTGCCATGACTTCGGCCGCTTCATGGAAAGCGGGGGCCTCAACGCTATCAGGGCGCAGCATGCCAGCATGATATTGCTCTTGCGCGAAAGGGGCCTGCCGCCAGCGGAAATAGCTCACCACCTCGGCCCCATGGGCAAAAGCTTCCCAAGTCCAGAAACGCACCATTCCAGGAAGAGGCGCGGGGTTATGCGGGGCCCAGTTTACGGGCCCAGGTTGTTGTTCCATCACCCACCAGCGCCCCTGCCCCACCGCACGGTAGAGATCATGATGCAGAGCCTGAAAATCAGGGTCCCCCTGACGGGCATAGGCGCGCTTATGTTCGGGCGTTTCTTCCAGACGGTCTTCCAGAAAGCCCAAAGGGTAGCTGTCCCAAGTGGCGATCTCCATCTGGCGTCCAAGCTCGAAATGGTCAAACTCGGTGATCCTGCCCATATAGTTATGGCTAACTGGCGCATCGGAATAGCGGCGGATGATATCAACTTGGCCTTTGTTGAACCGCGCGACCCGATCAGATGAATAGCGTTTGAAATCCAGCGCATGGGCAGGGTTCGGCTCGGTCACTGTCAGGTTTGGCAATTCGATCTGGTCAAAGCTGTCATACTCCATCGACCAGAAGACATTGCCCCAAGCACGGTTGAGCGCCTGCGTGCTTTGATATGTCTGCGCCAGCCAATCGCGAAACCCTTGGCGCGCAGCATCGGAATAGGAAATCACCGTATCATGGCAGCCATATTCATTATCGGTCTGCCATGCGGCCACATGCGGGTTGGCGCCATAGCGTTTGGCCAGCTCTTCGGTGATACGCATCGCCTCGGCGAAATAGCCTTGATGGCTGAAACAGTAATGACGCCGTGAGCCGAAGCCGCGTGGATGGCCCATGGCGTCAACCGCCAGCATATCGGGATGGGCGTCCACCACCCAACGGGGCGGTGTGGCCGTGGGTGTGCCAAGAACGACCCTCAGGCCAGCCTCACCCAAAATCTCGATTGCGCGGTCCATCCAGCCCCAATCGAACTGGCCACGGGCAGGCTCTAGGCGCGACCATGCAAACTCTCCGATCCGCACCCATGTCAGGCCCAGATCAGCCATCCGCGCGGCATCTTCGCGCCAGATATCCTCGGACCAATGCTCGGGGTAGTAGCAGGTTCCAAGCGCACGTTTCAGGGTCATAGGATCACCCGATATTCTTTCTGACCCCGCGCCAGAGACGGGAGCGTAAAGGTGCAGCCCGCATCAGGTTCGGCCCCTTCGGCCAAATCTTGCGCCGCGCTGGTCACAAACAGCGTGGCAAGGTCATCACCGCCAAATGCGGGGCAGGTTGGCTGGCTGGCGCTCAGCAGCACAGCTTTGAGAAAGGCCCCTTCGGCGCTGTAGCACGCGACCCGCGCGCCTCCCCATTCCGCGCACCATAAATTGCCCTGCGCATCGACAACCGCACCATCGGGGTTGATGCCTGATTGGCGGTGATCCAGAAACACCTCCGCCTCGCCTATCGGCCAACCTTCCCCATCCAGCGCATAGCGCCAGATAAGGTTTTCTGCCGTATCGGCGAAATAGGCGGTCTTGCCATCTGGTGCGAAACAGGTGGCATTGGGGATCGACACCTGCGCACGAAGCTGGCGTATTTCACCGCGATAATAGCGATAGAGCGCGCCCGCCCCGCTTTCACAATTGATCCCCATGGTTCCGATCCAGAAGCCGCCCTTTGGGTCGGCGCGGCCATCATTGGAACGGGTGACGGGGTTGTCAGCCTCCAAGGGAACAACCTGCCGAGAGCTGCCCGTTGCGATATCAAATCGGGTCAAATCCGTCTGGGTCGCGATCAGAAGGGTTTCCTCATCAATCCAGCCCGCCGCCGAGACATGGCGATCGAATTGCCATTCCAGCGGTCCATCCTCCGTGCGGCTGAGCAGCTTGCGGCCCGTGATGTCGAACCAGAATAATTGCCCCCGCGCGGGATGCCAAAGCGGGCCCTCCCCAAGGGTGCAGGCCCGATCATCGAATATGGCCACAGCGCTCACGCCGCCGCCCCGTCATAGGCGCGGATCGTATCGCGCGCACGCGTGGCAACCTCCTCCACCCCCAAGCCGGGCGCATAAAGCGAGGTTCCAAGTCCGAAACCATCCGCAGTGGCGCGCAGCCAATCAGCAAAATTGGCGGGGCCCACGCCGCCCACCATATAGACTTGCGTGCCTTGCGGCAGCACAGCGCGCAGCGCCTTGAGACCTTCAAACCCCATCAAATGGCTGGGGAAAACCTTCAGCCCATCCGCCCCCGCATTCAGCGCGGCGAAACACTCCGTCGGCGTCAAAACACCGGGCCAGCTTTGCAGGCCAAGGCGCTTGGTCTCGGCCACAACCTCAGGGTCGAAATTGGGTGAGACGATCAACTTGCCCCCCACTTTGGCCACCGCGCGCACATCAGCGGCGCTCAGAACCGTCCCTGCCCCGATCAGCGCATCCTGCCCGCAGGCTTCGGCCATGCGGCCAATGCTGTCGATCGGGTCGGGTGAGTTCAACGGCACCTCGATCTTGGTGATCCCCGCTTCAATCAGGGCCTGTGCCACTGGCACGGCTTCATCAGGGGTGATGCCACGCAGGATCGCAATGATTGGTCGGCTCATGCAATGGTCTCCGACATGGAATGATAAACGGCTGTCAGCCCTTTCAAGGTCAGGGCATCGGCGGGTGAGCGGCTCACGAAAACGCCTTGGCTCTCGAGGGCGCGCGCATAGAGATCAACCAATAAAGGTGCGCCGACAACCGCCACATTCTGACCCAGCCAATAGGGTTTTGCAGCGGCAAGCTCTGCGCCGATCAGCAAGCCCGACAGACGCGCGCGGGCCGCATCAGGTTCAAGCCCCGCCAAGACGCTCTCAGCACGGATCGAGAACATCATCTGCGCGATTTTCTCGGGCCTCGAGAGGGTTTCACCCAAGGCCGCATCAAAGGCATCTGCCGCCAGCCCGTCCGTGGCCAAGCAATGGCGCAGCACCGATTGGCGCGCCAGCAGATCGAACATCTCACCCGTCATATAGGTCTGGAAGCTGACAACCTCGCCCGCGCTGATATGAACCCATTTCGTATGCGTGCCAGGCAGGCAGATGACCCCGTCAAATTCGGGTGTATCCGCCAGAAACCCCGCGATCTGGGTTTCCTCGCCACGCATGACATCGGCGGAGGGTTTGGATTGCGACAGACCGGGCTGGATAAAAAGACGGATGCGCGGATCGGTGCCCGCAACGCGGTGGGGCGCCAGCGCGGAAGGCTTGGCAGGCACCGCGATATAGGGCGCCTCGGACCAGCCTTGGCGCGACCCGATCATGCCACAGGCCAGAACGGGCATAGGCCGCGCCCCAAGCCAAGGCTCGATCAGCGATAAAAGTGCAGGCTGGAACGCCTGCGCGGAGGTCATGCGCGCCATGCCATCATCAGATCGTGCTTCGGCTTTCACGCTGCCATCGGCTTGCATCGCCCAAGCCCGCAGATGCGAGGTGCCCCAATCCACAGCGATCCAATCCGCATAATTCATCGCATCCCTCATCCTGTGGTCACCACCCCGCCATCGACCACTAAGGCCTGACCCGTCATCATGCGGCTGGCCTTTGAGGCGAGGAACAAAGTGGGCGCGATGATGTCTTCGGGCTTGAGATGTTCTTTCAAGCTCATCTTGGCCATATGCGCATCCAGATCATCGGGATTGGCCCACATCTCCAGCTGTTTATCCGTCAGCACCCATCCAGGCATCAGGGCATTCACGCGGATATTGTCAGGCCCGAACTCACGCGCCAGTCCACGGGTCATGGCCGTGATCCCGCCATTCGCCGTCATATATGAGGTATAGCCCGCCTGCCCCATCATATAGGAAATCGACGAGAAATTGATGATCGCGCCACCGCCCGCGCCCTTCATTCCGTCAATCACGGCCTGACAGGCAAAGAAATACGCTTTGAGATTGATCGCTTGCGACCAGTCCCAAAATTCTTCGGTGACCTCTTCGGCCTTATGCCTTTGATCATTGGCCGCGTTATTGACCAGAACCGTGATCGGGCCATGAGCCGTTGCAGCCTCGGCAAAGGCCGCGCGCAGGGCCCCGATATCGGTGATATCGCAGGGCAGGAAAAGCGGGCGTTGGCCCGTCTTGGCCTCCATCTGATCGACAAAAGCCGATGCATCCGAGCGCTGCACAAAGGCCACTTTCGCCCCTTGGCGCAAGAACCCCTCGGTCAGGGCTGCGCCGATGCCCGAGCCTCCACCGGTGATGAATACAGATTGCCCCGCAAGATCGGGGAAGGTGGCGGTCGTGCTCATGCGGCTCTCCTGTTGCGGCACCAAGTCGGCAGCATATCGCCATGCGCGGCAATCAGATCATCGATCAAGGATCGGATTTGGCGCAAATCAAGCTCGGCGGCGGTATGCGGGTCCATATAGGCAGCGTGATAGATATGGGACGGGTCTTCGTCCAGCAGGGCGCGCACCACCAATTCCTGAACATTGATCTGGCTGCGCATAATCCCCACCAGTTGCGGCGGGATGTCGGAAACCACCGTTGGCTGGCATCCATTGCGATCAACCAGCGTCGGCGTCTCAACTGCCGCACCCAAGGGCAATTGCGGGATTTGCCCGCGATTGGGAAGGTTCGCATAGACCGTCACAGGGGCATTGGTGACAACGGCATTCATCATTTCAGCCGCAAATTCATGGCTTTTCGCAACCTCGATTCCAGCCGCAGTTTGCAAGGCCTTGGCCTGTTCGGCCCATCCTGCGGCCTGCTCAACGCAGCGCTTGGGGTATTCATCCAGCGGGATCGCGAAATCCTCGATCAAATCCTCACGGCCCTCCTTGATGAACCAAGGCACATATTCGGCCAGATGCTCGGAGCTTTCGGTGCAGAAATAGCCGAAATGCTCCATCACCTCATAGCGCACCTTATTGGCGCAGCGCGGCATCAAAAGCGGCGGCTTGGGCAAATGGCCCGCCCTATAGCCCTTCTGCAAACGCGGGTAGAGCGACTGGCCTTGATGGCTCAACTCAAGGAAAAACGCCACATGGTTCACACCCGCCACGCGATGCTTGATCTCATGTTTGGGCAGCTCCAGATCATGGGCGATTTCCTCAACGGTGTTTTGCACCGAATGGCACAGCCCCGCCTGTTTGAGACGCGGAAAACGCTCGGCCAATGCCCAAGTATTGATCGCCATCGGGTTCACATATTGCATCAACAGCGCATCGGGACAGAGCCGCATCATATCCTCGGCCACGTCCCAAAGATGGGGCACAGTGCGCAAGCCACGCATAATGCCGCCCACGCCAAGCGTATCGGCAATGGTTTGTCTCAGCCCGTATTTCGCAGGGATATCGAAATCGATCACGGTCGAGGGGCGATAGCCGCCCGTCTGAAACGCTGTGACCACGAAATCGGCCCCATCCAGCGCGCGGGCGCGGTCAGTCGTGGCCTCGACCTGCGCATCCGTTCCCATGGTTGCGATCATCTTGCGTGCAACCATTTCACTTTCGGCCAAACGGGTGGCGTCGATATCCATCAGGGAAATCTGGGCATCCGCCAAGGCCGGAAAATGCAGCATATCACCTACGATATTCTTCATGAAAATCGTGGAGCCTGCTCCGATGAAGGCAAGTTTAACCATTGCGTTGCGCCCCTCCGTGGCGGCTTTACTTGACTGCGCCGAGGGTCAGCCCCGCGATGAAGTGTTTTTGCATAAGAAAGAACATCGCCACAGGCGGGATGGCGGCAACAATGCTGCCAGCGCTCATCAAATGATACTGCGCGACGAACTGGCTGTTGAAGGATGTGATCCCCGCCGTCACGGGTTGTGCATTGGGGCCTTGGGTCAGCACGATGGCCCAGAAATAATCATTCCAGATGAAGGTGAAGACCAAAACGCTGAGGGCAGCAATTGCAGGCCGCATCAAGGGCAGGACGATGAACCAGAAAATCTGCCATTCCCGTACGCCTTCAACGCGGGCCGCCTCGATCAATTCATAGGGCAGCGCGCGGATGAAATTGCGCATGAACAGGGTGCAAAACCCCGTCTGGAACGCAATATGGAAAAGGATCAACCCCGTCTTGGTGTCATATAGCCCCGTTGAAACCGTCAAATCGCGGACAGGCACCATCAGGATCTGGAAAGGCACGAAATTGCCCGCGATGAACATGAAGAAGATCAGCAGATTGCCCCGAAAACGATACACCCCAAGCGCAAAGCCCGTCATGCAGGACAGCGCCACCGCGCCCAGAACCGTTGGCACCGTGATCATCACCGAGTTGAGCAGATAGCGCGGCATGTCGGAGTCGAAAAACACGCGGCCATAATTGGCAAAGAACTCGAAACTCGACGGCACGCCCCAATAATTGCCTTGGGTGAAATCGCTCAGCGGGCGGACGGAAAACAGCATCACCGCGATCAGTGGCAAGAGCCACATGATCAAGGCCAAAGGCAAAAAGGCCTGATAGGCAAGCTGCGTCGAGCGGGCGCGTTTCTGGATCGGGGTCGGGAACATCTGGTCTCTCCCCCTTAATGCCGCGCGTCGCGGTCATCGCGCCACATCTGCCACAGGAAATAGGCGATGAAGACCAGCATGATCATGAACAACACCACCGCAATCGCCGAGCCATAGCCCATGCGGAAACCGAACTCCGACAGCGCCTTTTCGAACATGTAAAAGCTCAACACGCGGGTCGAGCCGAAAGGCCCGCCATTGGTCATGATCGATATCAGATCAAAGCTGCGCAACGCGCCGATGATGGTCACAACAAAGGCAATGAAGGTGGCGGGTTTCAGCTGTGGCAAAACCACATGCCACAGCATCTTCCAGCCCTTGGCCCCATCCAGCCGTCCCGCCTCAATCTGCTCGGGATCAACGGCGTTCAACCCCGTAAGATAGAGGATCATGCAATAAGCCGTCTGCGGCCAGAGCCCTGCAGCGATGATGCCATACGTGGCCAGCGCGGGGTCTCCCAGAACATTGATCGTGTCAAACCCGAAGAAGACCAAGATCGCGTTCAGCAACCCTTCTCGCGGCAGGTAGAACCATGAAAACACAAGGCCTACGACAACTTGGCTGAGCACAAAGGGAAAGAAGAAGAGTGATTTATAAAGGCGTATCCCCATGACCGTCTGGTTCAGGAACAAAGCGATAAACAGGCCCGCAGGGATCGCCAGCAGATAAAGCGCCAGCCATTTCAGGTTGTTCCAGATCGAGGTCTCGAATTGACGGTCGGTCGCCAATTCGCGGTAATTGTCGAGGCCGATATAGGTGGCCTCGCCCAATCCGTCCCAACGATAGAGCGAGATATTGAAGCTCTGGAAAATCGGGATGATCACATAGACCGAGAAGAACAGAACGCCTGGCAACAAGAACAGAAAAGGCGTGACCGCCATGCGGTTGCGCTGGAGCCATGTTGCAGTGGGGGGAGAGGCGATCATCGGCCCTGCTTCCTGTAAAATGCGCGCACCCCGCCGCAAGGCGGGATGCGCAATAGATTAGATGACTTTACTGGTAGATCCGCTCACGTGCGGCTTCCAGACGGGTCAGGATATCGTCGAGATTGTCGGGGAACACCATGAACTCCTGCAAGCCTTCCATTCCCATCGAGGCCATCTCGGCAGGGAAATCACGGTCGAAGAACTGCGCGATACCACCGCTGGCATTTTGCGACAGCATCTCGAAGCCCTGCTGGATGAACTCGTCATCGGCAACGCTGGCATTGGCGTTGATCGGCAACTGGCCCAAGCCATCTGGCCCGTTGATCGCCGTTTGCACATCAGGCGAGGTCACATATTGCAGGAAGGCACGGGCTGCCTCGACATTCTGCGCGCCTGCGGGCACGTGGAATGTATCGGTCGGCGCGTCTTCACCCATGGCCATGCCTTCAACGATGGCAGGGAACTGGTAGAAGTCGATCTGGTCATCGGTCAGGCCTGCTTCGCGCAGATGCGGCACCACAAAATTGCCCATCAGATAGGCGGTCGCTTCCCCATTGACGAAGAAGGGCAGCGCCTCCTGCCAGCTATAGGTCTGGTGATCTTCGATGAAGGCACCCATATCGATCAGGCGACGCCAGTTTGCGAAGGTCTCGCGCACGCGGTCATCGGTCCATGCAATCTCGCCCAAGGCAAGCTGCATATGGAAGTCAAAACCATTGGTGCGCATGTTGAGATAGTCGAACCAGCCACCGGCCGTCCAAAGGAACTTGGTGCCGATTGTGTAGCAGGCACGACCCGAATCCACGATCACTTGGCAATTGGCGATTTCTTCTTCGAAGGTTGCAGGCTCGCTGAGGCCCAATTCGTTGAAGATATCTTCACGGTAATACACACCCCATTGGTAGTAGGTGTACGGCACGCCCCATTGACGGTCATCCATGGTCATCGCGCCACGAACCGACTCGAGCCCTTCGAAATCACCTGCATCCCACCAATCGGTGATATCCATGAACAGGCCCGCATCAACAAAGGGGCCCATGCGGTTGGCCGCATACCAATTCACAACGTCAGGCGCATTCGCAGAGAGCGAGTTACGGATCTGCGTCTTCCAAGCTTCGCGGTCGACAACGGTCAATTCAACCGTCAGGTCGGGATGCATGGCGTCAAAGTCAGCCGCCAAACCTTCCATGATGGCCCGCGGTGCGGGGTTTGACATATCCGATGTGATCCGGAGTGTGCCGGACAGAGGCGCGGAATGCGCATCCGCCAAAGCCATGCCCGACAGCATCGTCGCGGCAGCCAGTGCAGCCGCACCAGTTTTGAAAATGGAAACCATAGTATCCTCCCTTTGGTTCCAGTATGTGAAACTTAGTTTCTTATATTGAAAACATAACGCGACTCGGGTTACCCTTGTCAATACATTCTGGCAGCGCTTTATGCGGGAATGGCAGCAGCAAGGGAGGCAGGATCGCAATGAACGCCAATAGCGGCTTGGAGAAATCAGGCGATGGAACAGTCGGTAAGGCTCTGGCTGTGCTTGATCATGTTGCGGGCTTTGGCCGCCCCGTGAGATTTGGCGAATTGCTCGATCAAAGCCCGTTTCCAAAAGCCACGCTCTATCGCTTTTTGCAGACGCTCACCAATCAGGGGATGCTGGGGTATGACCCCGAAAGGCAGACCTATAGCCCCGGAATTCGGCTGGTGCGCCTTGCCCATTCCGCGTGGCGATCCGCGTCCCTTGCGCCAATCGCGCGGCCCCATATCGATGCGCTATCGGCCGAACTTGGCGCAACCGTGCATTTGGCCCAGCTCGATAATGCGCAGGTCCTCTATGTAGACAAGCGCAACGCCCGTGACCCGATCCCGATGTATAGTCAGGCGGGCAAGGTGGGGCCTGCCTATTGCACGGGCGTCGGCAAAGCCATGATGGCCTATCTTCCCGAGGACACATTGCAGCACGTCATCGCACAGCAGAGCTTTCACCGTTTCACGCCACATACCCTCGCGACTGAGGCTGACCTGCGCGCCGAGCTGACAGCCATCCGCGCGCGCGGCTATGCCTATGACCGCGAAGAGCACGAGCCTGGCATTATTTGCGTGGCCGTGCCCATCCTGACCCGATCAAACCGTGTCTTGGGGGCGCTCTCGGTGACCTCCTCGACCGAGCGAACCTCACTGGACGCGCTCGACAAAAAAGTCCCACAAATCCGAAGCACCGCTGATGCCATCGCAACGGAAACCCAAAGCTGGCAATTCCCTGACAGTGCCACTGGATAATTTTCATTAAAGGAGTGCCGCCATGTCTGGCGTGACGCTGAACAATGTCATCAAGAAATACGGGGCCACGCAGGTGATCCATGGCATCGATCTGGAGATCGAGGATGGCGAATTTTGTGTCTTCGTCGGCCCCTCGGGCTGCGGCAAATCCACCTTGTTGCGCATGGTGGCGGGGCTTGAGGAAACCACCGAGGGCAAGATCAATATCGGCGCGCGCGATGTCACCCATCTTGACCCCTCTGAGCGTGGCGTGGCCATGGTGTTCCAGACCTATGCGCTTTATCCGCATATGACCGTTTCCGAGAATATGGGCTTTGGCCTGAAGATGAACGGCCACCCGAAGGCCGAGGTGAAGGCCAAGGTTGAAGAGGCCGCGCGCGTCCTCAAGCTTGAACCCTATCTTGGCCGCAAACCCAAGGCGCTCTCGGGTGGGCAGCGCCAGCGTGTCGCCATCGGGCGCGCGATCGTGCGTGGCCCCGAGGTGTTCCTTTTTGACGAGCCCCTCTCCAATCTGGACGCCGAATTGCGCGTCGAAATGCGGGTTGAGATCGCCCGTCTCCATCAAGAAATCGGCGCCACGATGATCTATGTCACCCATGATCAGGTCGAAGCGATGACTTTGGCCGATAAGATTGTGGTTCTGCGCAGCGGCAAGGTCGAACAGGCGGGCCGCCCGCTGGAGCTGTATAACGACCCGGACAATCAATTCGTTGCAGGCTTTATCGGCAGCCCCGCGATGAATTTCTTTGATGCAAATGCCAAAGATAGCGTGATCACCGTGCCCGCCTTCACCGGCCTTGAGATCCCCGCGCCGAAATCATTGGTCGGTGATCGGCAGATCAAGATCGGCCTGCGCCCGCATCACATGAGCCTGACAGAAGGTGAGACGCACCGTGTCGAGCTATCGGAGCAATTGGGCGGGGTTAGCTATCATTATCTGGTCGCCCCTGATGGTGCGAAACTGATCGTTGAGGCCCATGACCAGCACGCCCCGAGACCTGGAAGCATGACGGGCCTCACCATCAAAGGCGATCAAGCCTTGTTTTTCGATGCCGAAACAGGCCTGCGTATCCGCTAAAGCGTTAGGCGCTAACCCGAAGCTGGCCCTTCCGCCAAATCCCTAAGGATCGGGCAATCGGGCCTGTCATCGCCTGCGCATTGATGGACAAGATCAGATAGCGTCTCGCGCATCGCGGCGAGTTCGTGCATTTTGGCATCAATCTCGCTCAGATGGTGAAGCGCGATTACCTTCACATCTGAACTGGCCCGCGCGCGGTCCTCGTAAAGCGCCAAGAGCGCTCTGCATTCCTCAATGGAGAATCCCAAACGCCGCGCCCGTCCCAGAAAGGCAAGCTTGTGAACATGGCTCTGCTCGAAACTGCGATACCCGTTCTCCGAGCGCAAAGGCGTGATCAGACCGATATCTTCGTAATAGCGGATGGTTTTTGACGGCAATCCCGTCAGGTTTGAAGCATCCGAGATATTCATGCCCCCAGCCCCACATGCCGCAGACGCAGCGCATTCATCACCACAAGGACCGAGCTTGCCGCCATCGCACCCGCCGCCAGCATCGGGCTGAGCAGTGGGCCGCCAAACAGCGCCAAAGCGCCTGCCGCAACAGGGATCAGCGCGACATTATAGCCAAAGGCCCAGAACAGGTTTTGCGCAATATTGGCCATGGTCGCGCGTGAGATATCAATTGCATTGGCCACAGCCGAAGGCGCGCCCGAGACAAGCACCACATCTGCCGCCTCCATCGCAACATCCGTGCCTGAGCCAAGCGCCACACCCACATCAGCGGCTGCCAGAACAGGGGCATCATTGATCCCGTCCCCGACAAACGCCACCCGCAGCCCCTCGGCGCGCCATGCGTTGACGCGTGCCAGCTTATCCTCGGGCCGCATCCGCGCCTCGAATGTCGCGATCCCCAACTCCTGCGCCACCGCCTGAACAGGCCCCGCCGCATCCCCCGAGAGCATCGCAACCCGCTTGCCCATGGAGGCCAGCGTCGCAACCGCCCGCCCCGCATCGGGCTTGATGGTATCCGCCAGCGCGATAGACCCAAGAAGCATATCGTCCTTGGCCACATAGATCAGCGTCTCGGCCCCAGAGGCATCCTCAATATCGAAACCTTGAGCGCGCAGCATCACAGCAGAGCCGACAGTTACAGTCGCGCCCTTGATGATGCCTTTGGCCCCTTGGCCCGTGATACTTTCGAAATCATCGACCTGTTCAAGCGACAAGCCGCGCTTCTGCGCCTCGGCCAGAATGGCGCGGCCCAAAGGATGCTCGGATTGCGCCTCAACACTGGCTGCCAATTTCAGAAGCGCTGTGTCATCCTCGGCCTCAATCCCCGTGACCTGAGGGCGGCCTTCGGTCAGCGTTCCCGTTTTGTCAAACACCACCAAATCCACGTCACGCAAGGCTTGCAGGGCATCGCCCTTGCGGAACAAAACGCCAAGCTCGGCCGCGCGCCCCGTGCCCGCCATGATCGAGACAGGCGTTGCCAGCCCCATCGCACAGGGGCAGGCGATGATCAGCACGGACACACCAATCACCAAGGCGCTGGCCAGATCAGGCCCGAAGGCCCACCACCCAAAGGCCGCGGCCACAGCAATCGTCATCACGACAGGCACAAAGATCGCAGTGACCTTGTTGATCAAGCTCTGGATCGGAAGCCGCGTGGCTTGCGCGTTCTCAACCATCTTCACAATCTTGGCGAGGACGGTTCCCGCCCCCACCGCCGTTGCACGGTAAACCAAGGCACCTGTTCCATTGACCGTGCCGCCCGTGACCAAAGCGCCCGCTTCCTTGGCGACAGGCATGGGCTCACCTGTGATCATGCTCTCATCGATATAGCTCCCGCCCTCAATCACCTCGCCATCAACCGCCACGCGTTCACCGGGGCGAAGGCGCAGAATGTCCCCGACCCGCAATTGAAAGACCTTCACCTCATGCTCAGTGCCATCTTCAAGCCGCGTCGCTGCATCGGGGCGCAGGCCCATCAGCTTGGAAATCGCAGCCCCCGCCTGCCCGCGCGCGCGCGCCTCAAGATAGCGCCCCAACAAGATCAGCGTCACAATCACAGCAGCCGCTTCGAAATACACAAAGCGGCTATTCTCAGGGATGATCGCAGGCGCAAAGGTCACCACGCTCGAGAAGGCCCAAGCCGCGGTGGTCCCCAGAACGACCAGCGAATTCATCTCGGGCGCGCCGCGTTTGAGCGCGGGCAATCCATGGCGGAAAAACACGCGGCCGGGGCCTGCCAGAACAGCGGTGGTCAAGACAAACTGAATAAGCCGCGCGGGGAAACTGCCGATATTGGCCATCACCCAATGATGAAAGGCTGGAAAAACATGCCCCCCCATTTCCAGAATGAAAACAGGCAAGGTCAGCACCAAGGCAATCAGAAAATTACGCTTGAGCAGCGCAACCTCATCCGCCCCATCCTGCTTGGGCATCTCAAGATCAAGCGGCGTCGCGGGATAGCCCGACTTTTCCGATATGCTGGCCAAGGCCCGCCGATCCAGCGCACCTTCTGTCCAGATATCGGCCTGTTTGGTCGCAAGATTGACATGCGCCTCAACCACCCCTGGAACGGTTAGCAAGGCCTTCTCGGCCCGCGAGGCACAGCCGCCGCAGGTCATATTCGCAACCTCAAGCCGCGTTTCAATCAAGGGTATATCTTTCGCCATCCGAAGCGGGCCTTTTATGAGTTCCCACTCCAGATAAGGGTTCCAGTGACAGGAAGGTCAAGGCCTTCAGATCAGGGAGAGCAAATATTCCCCATAGGCATTCTTGCCAAAAAGTGCTGCGCGGCTTTCAAGCTCGGCTGCCGTGATCCAACCTTGGGCAAAGGCGATCTCATCGGGGCTGCCCGTTTGCAAACCTTGGCGTGTCTGCAGGACCTGCACAAATTCCGCCGCTTCCAAAAGGCTGGCATGGGTTCCGGTATCAAGCCATGCATAGCCGCGCCCCATACGGCTGACGGTCAATTCCCCATCCGCCAGATAGCTTTCCAGAAGCGAGGTGATCTCCAACTCACCACGCGCCGATGGCATTACTGCGGCTGCACGCTCAGACGCTGTTCCATCCAGAAAATAAAGCCCAGTCACGGCATAATTCGAAGGGGGGTCTTGCGGCTTTTCAATGATCGTTTCGGCACGGCCATCGGCATCAAAGCCAACAACCCCGTAGCGGCGCGGATCAGCTACATGATAGCCAAACACGGTGCCCCCCGTGGCTTGCTGGTCGGCCTCTGCCATCAGCTCTGGCAATCCATGCCCGAAGAACAGGTTATCCCCAAGGATCATCGCAGAAGGCCCGCCTGCCAGAAAATCCTCGGCCAGCAGATAGGCCTGCGCCAGACCATCGGGCGAGGGCTGCTCGATGAAGGTCAGGCTCAGGCCCCATTGGCTGCCATCGCCCAGTGTACGGATAAATTGTGCCTGATCCTCGGGCGTTGTGATGATCGCAATATCGCGGATACCCGCCAGCATCAGAACCGAAAGCGGATAATAGATCATCGGCTTGTCATAGATCGGCAAAAGCTGCTTCGACAGCCCGATGGTGATAGGATAGAGACGTGTACCTGTGCCACCTGCCAGAATGATACCTTTGCGCGCGCCCATCAGATCCCCGTTTCCCGTTGTGATGGGCCGAGTGTTACCCGCGAATTCCCTTCAGTGCCACATCCCGATGCGCAGGGCATCATAGATTGCTGCATGAATGTTGCGCGAAGCCACCGCATCCCCGATCCTGTAGAGCGTGAATGCGCCCTGCGGGTTGCGCTGCGGGAAGACCACACCCTGCCCCGAGGTGAGCGCGGCATAATCCACTTCGCCGCCATTCACCGCCTCGGGCTTGAGGGCATGATACAGCTCATCCAAAGCCGATGTGCCATGCTCCACCACGATCTGGTCAACAATCCGCTCCTCATGCCAATCTTCCGCAAAATCCGACCCCAGAGTGGCTTTCAGGCGGTTTCCCTCGCGCGTGACCGAGACGACACGCGTATTGATCGTGACCTTTGTTCCCGTTTCATGAAACGCGCGCATATAGGGCACATGGTTCATCCCGCCGATCTCGGGGGCAAAGAACCTCTCGGGGCTGATCAGTTCCAGCTTTACGCCTGCCCGTGCGATAACCTCGGCGGCACTCATCCCCTGATGGCCGCCATTGTCATCATAAAGCAGCACCTCGGCACCGGGCTTGACCGCCCCTGAAAGGATATCCCAAGACGAGACCGTCAGATCATCCCCCTCCATCTGAGGCGCTTGTGGCAAACCACCCGTCGCGATCACCACGATATCGGGGCGAAGGGCTTTTACATCCTCGGCCTCGGCATAGAGATTATAGGTGATCTTTGCGCCCATCCGCTCCAGCTCGGCCAAGCGCCAGTCGATGATCCCCACCAGATCACGGCGGCGCGGATTGGCGACTAGCAGGTTCACCTGCCCGCCCGCCCGATCCGAGGCCTCCAACACCTCCACCTCATGCCCACGCTCGGCTGCAACCCTTGCGGCTTCCAAGCCCGCAGGCCCAGCCCCGACCACAACAACCTTTTTCGGCATGTCGGATTTCGGAATATCATGCGGGATATGCGCTTCCCGCCCCGTGGCCGCATTATGGATACACAGCGCCTCGCCGCCCTCGTAAATCCGGTCCAAACAATAGGTCGCGCCGACACAGGGACGGATGCGGTCCTCCTGCCCCAAGGCGATCTTGCGCGCGATATGAGGCTCGGCAATATGGGCGCGCGTCATCCCGACCATATCCAGTTTTCCGCTGGCCACCGCATGGCGCGCAGTGGCGACATCGGCGATTTTGGCGGCATGGAATACGGGGAAATTCACGGCCTCACGGACCTCGCCCGCAAAATCGATGTGAGGTGCCGAGGCCTGCCCCTGAATGGGGATCACACGGGTCAAAAGCGCATCGCTGGCAATCCGGCCGCGGATCAGGTTCAGAAAATCAACCTTGCCCGAGGCCGCAAAACGCCGCGCGATCTCCACACCCATCTCGCGGGTTATGCCCTTGTCAAATTCCTCATCGGCCGCCATCCGCAAACCCATGATGAAATCAGGGCCACAAGCCGCGCGGATCGCATCGATCACGGCCCATGCAAACCCCATGCGGTTCTCAAGCGACCCGCCCCATTCATCCTCACGCCGGTTCTGGTGCGGTGACCAAAAGGCGTCCACCAAATGCCCATAGGCTTCCAATTCGATCCCATCCAGCCCCGCCTCCTGCATACGCTGCGCGGCCGAGGCGTAATCGGCAATGATGCGCTCGATATCCCAAGCTTCCATCTCCTTGGGAAAAGCCCGATGCGCGGGCTCGCGCAATGCGGATGGGGCCACCACAGGCAACCAATCGCCCTTATTCCAATTCGTCCGCCACCCCAAATGGGTCAACTGGATCATCACTTTGCAATCATGCTCGTGACAGCTTTCAACCAAATCGCGCAAAGGCTGCACAATCTCGTCGCGATAGGCATGTAGATTGCCAAAAGCCTCGGGGCTATCAGCCGATACAATCGCCGAGCCCGCCGTCATGGTAAGGGCAAGCCCGCCCTTGGCCTTTTCCGCATGATAAAGCCTGTATCTCTCCCCCGGCAGGCCTGCTTCCGAATAAGACGGCTCATGCGCCGTCGACATCAAACGGTTCTTGAACGTCAGATGTTTCAGGTGAAGCGGCTGCATCAATGGATCATCAGACATCAAAGCCCTCCTTATTGGCCCCAGCCTAGCGCAGCCCTTCCGCCAGCCCCAAGTCCAAACCCGACCAATATCGTCCTATTCCCACCACTCCCATCTTTGCTTGGTAAATACTTCGGGGGTCTGGGGGCAGAGCCCCCATCGCGGGCCGCGCGAAGCGGCCCGCCAATCTCACCTATTCACGCAATAACGTTATGTTCAGGCCCATAGGGAAAGCCCGTGATATTCTCGGCCCCGTCCTGCGTGATGATCAAGATATCATGCTCCCGATACCCACCCGCACCAGCCTGCCCCTCAGGGATGGTCAGCATCGGCTCCATCGAGATGACCATGCCCTCTTCCAGAACCGTGTCGACATCTTCGCGCAGCTCCAACCCTGCCTCTCGTCCGTAGTAATGGCTCAACACGCCAAAGGAATGCCCATAGCCAAAGCTGCGATATTGCAGCATCCCGCGTTCCTCGAAAAACGCGTTGATGGCATGGGTGATCTCGGCGCAACTCACCTCGGGTTTCAAAAGGCTCATGCCCAATTCATGCGCCTCAATATTGGCCTCCCAAAACGTCAGGCTTGCCGCGTCGACCTCTCCCACAAACAAGGTGCGCTCCAGCGCGGTGTAATAGCCCGAGATCATCGGAAAGGTATTGAGGCTTAGAATATCGCCATGCCGCAAAACCCGCGACGTCACAGGGTTATGCGCGCCATCCGTGTTCAGCCCCGATTGGAACCAAACCCAAGTGTCGCGATATTCCGCATCGGGGAAGCGCTTGGCGATTTCCAACTCCATCGCGTCCCGTCCCGCCATGGCCACGTCAATCTCGCGCGCACCCTCGCGGATCGCATCTCGGATGGCATAGCCGCCGATATCTGCCACAGCCGCGCCCGCGCGGATCAGATCACGCTCGGCCTCGGATTTGACCATCCTTTGGCGCATTGTTAGGCCCGCAATATCCACCACAGCTTTGGGGCTGAGAAACGCATCCAGCTTGTCCTGTTGCGCCAATGTCAGGTGGTCGCCCTCGATGCCAAGCGCCTGCCCCTTGCCTGCAACATGGGCCACGGCCCGCCAGAAATTATCACGCTGCCAATCGGTATAGGTGATCGCCTCGCAGGCACAGCGCCGCCACGGTTGGCCTGCATCAATTCCCGCCGAGATCACCACCGCCTGCGAAGCCGTGACAACCAAGCCATAAGGGCGGCCAAAGCTGCAATACAGAAAGCCCGAATAATAGGCCACATTATGCATCGAGGTCAGAACAACCGCCTCAAGACCATGGCCATCCATGATCGTGCGCAATCCCATCAGCCGCGTTTCATATTCGGCCTGTGAAAACGGAAGTGCTGCTTTGTCTCCATTATGGAAGTGAAAAAATTCAGGTCGCATCATCGCCGACCCTCCTTTGACAGAAGACCCCGGCGTTCAGGGCGACAGGGTTCTTTTCAAGGTGACGCCATCACCCGAACCCACAACCTCTATCTTGCCTGAATTCATGATCCGCGCAAGTCCCCTCTGGTCCAATCGCGGGCTCCTGTCTAACGTCACATCCATGCTGCGATATATTTTCAAACGCGCCCTGTCCCTGTCGCTTTCCCTTATGGTGGCGAGCCTTGTGATTTTCTTCCTGATCGAAGTGATCCCGGGCGATACCGCGAGCTTTATGCTGGGGCTGAATGCCACCGAAGAAGCCGTCGCCAATCTGCGCGCAGATCTTGGCCTCGATGGAACAGCCGTGCAGCGCTACCTGTCTTGGACAGGCGGCATGCTGCAAGGCGATTTCGGGATATCCTATACCTACCGCGTGCCAGTATCCGAGTTGATCCTTGATCGTCTCTGGGTCTCACTGCCCCTGGCGGGCTTTGCGCTGCTGCTCTCCACCGCAATCGCGTTTCCCATTGGCCTAATCGCCGCCGCCAATCGCGGGCGCGCCGCCGATTACGGCATTATCGGTGGCACACAGCTTGGCATTGCGGTGCCGAATTTCTGGTTTGCGATGTTATTGGTTCTTGTCTTTGCGGTGAAACTGCAATGGTTCTCGGCAGGCGGCTTTCCGGGATGGTCCGATCCTTCCGCGGCTCTCAAGGCTTTGGTTCTGCCCTCTATTGCACTGGCATTGCCGCAAGCCGCCATCCTTGCGCGCGTGATGCGCTCGGCCCTGATCGAGACCTTGTCGCAAGACTATATCCGCACCGCCCGCGCCAAAGGCCTGTCCCGCCGCCAAGCCGTTCTGCGCCATGCATTGCGCAACGCGCTCATCCCTGTTCTCACGATTATCGGTCTGCAATTCTCCTTCCTTCTGGCAGGGGCCATCATTATCGAGAATGTCTTTTTCCTTCCGGGGCTGGGGCGGTTGATTTTCCAAGGCATCACCCAACGCGATCTGATCGTGGTGGAAAGCGTGACCATGCTTTTGGTCTTTGCGGTGATCCTTGTGACCTTCCTTGTCGATATCGCCTATGCCATTGCCGATCCGAGGCTGCGCCGCCGATGAAACATTTGCCCATTTCCCTGATCTGGGGCGCTGCCCTGTCGCTGTTCTTCGTGCTTGTCGCCGCGCTGAGCCTGATCTGGGTGCCCTATGACGTAACAAGCTTATCTATTGCAGACCGTCTTCAAGCGGCCAGCGCGGAACACTGGCTTGGCACCGATCAATTCGGGCGGGACCTGCTTTCGATGCTGATGGTGGGCGCGCGCACATCGATTGCGGTGGCGCTTGTGGCGGTTGGCATTGGCATTGTGATCGGCGTGCCCTTGGGGCTGACAGCAGCCGCCAATCGCGGCAGCCTGCTGGATGAAGTGATCATGCGCGGCAATGATCTGATCTTTGCCTTCCCTTCGCTGGTCATCGCAATTTTGATCACAGCCGTGTTCGGCCCCTCGGCCATCAATGCGATCATTGCGATCGGTATTTTCAACATCCCCGTTTTTGCCCGCGTGGCCCGAGGTGGGGCGCTCAGCCTCTGGACGCTCGATTACATTCTGGCCGCGCGTGTGGCGGGCAAGGGCAAGGCGCGGATCAGTGCCGAACATATCCTGCCCAATCTGGGCAATCTGCTGATCGTTCAGGCGACCATCCAGTTCTCACTTGGCATTCTGGCCGAGGCGGCACTCTCCTATGTCGGGCTTGGCGCGCAGCCGCCAACACCGTCTTGGGGCCGCATGTTGGCCGAGGCGCAGACTATGATTTACACTCATCCGATGCTGGCGATCCTCCCCGGTGTGACGATCATTTTGATGGTGCTTGGCTTGAACCTGATGGGGGACGGGCTTCGCGATGCGCTTGATCCAAGGCTGCGGAGGGCGCGGCAATGATGGATGTCCACGCGCTGTCACTCGCCATCCACGGCACGCCCATCCTGCGGGAGGTCTCGCTGGAGATCGCGCAGGGCGTGGTATTTGGGCTGGTGGGCGAAAGCGGCTCGGGCAAATCCATGACGGCGCTTGCGCTGATGCAGCTTGCGCCTGACGGCTCCCAGATCACAGGCCAAGCCCTGCTGGATGAGACTGACCTTCTGGCCCTGCCCGAGGCGGAGATGTGCGCGCTGCGCGGCAATGACATCGCGATGATCTTCCAAGAGCCGATGACCGCGCTCAACCCCGTCCAAACTATTGGGGACCAAGTAGCAGAAACCCTTCTGATCCATGGCGCGGCCACAAGGGCCGAAGCTCAAAGGATCGCGCGCGACAAGCTGGACCGTGTGGGGCTGGCCCATATCGGGGCGGATCGCTACCCGCATGAGCTGTCAGGCGGGCAACGCCAGCGGGTCTGCATCGCAGCCGCTATTGCGCTCCGCCCCCGCCTGCTGATCGCGGACGAGCCGACAACGGCGCTGGATGTCACGACGCAGGCCGAGATTTTGGGCCTGTTGCGTGGTTTGGTTCATGAGGACGGGATGAGCCTGCTGCTCATCACCCATGACCTCGCGGTGATCTCGGAAACCGCCGATCATGTTGCGGTGATGCAAAAGGGTGAAATCGTCGAACAAGGCCCCGTGGCCAAGGTTCTGGCCGAGCAGTCCCATCCCTATACCCGAGCGCTATTTGCTGCCTCCAAGCATCAACCCCAACGCGTGCAACACTTGGCGCCTGAGCCACTACTATCCGTGCAGAATGCAGTCCGAACCTATACGGGGCCTCGGATCGGGTTCAAACGCGGGCCTGCTTTGCGCGCCGTGGATGGGGTGAGTTTCGAGCTTTATAAGGGCGAAAGCCTTGGGCTGGTGGGAGAATCGGGTTGCGGTAAATCCACTTTGACCCGCGCCATTCTGGGGCTTGATCCACTGCAAGGCGGCGATATCGAGATCTTTGGGGAAAGTATCATCCCCGTCATGCCTCCCCATCTGCGCCAAGGTATCTCGGTCGTGTTTCAAGACCCCTATGGCAGCTTCAACCCCCGCTGGAAGGTGGACCAGCTGGTGGCCGAGCCCTTCCATCTGCTCAAGGAAAAACCAAGCCCCGCCCAAGCCCGAGAGCGCGTGGCAGAGGCCTTGCGCGCCGTGCAGCTTTCCCCCGATGACATGGAGAAATATCCGCATGAATTTTCAGGCGGACAACGCCAGCGCATCGCGATTGCGCGCGCTTTGATCACCGAGCCGCGCATCCTTGTGCTGGATGAGGCCGTCTCGGCGCTCGATGTCTCAGTGCGCGCGCGCATCCTTGATCTGCTGGCCGATCTACAAGCACGTCTGGCGCTGAGTTACCTATTTATCAGCCATGATCTGAGCGTTGTGCGCAGCCTGACCGATCGTGTCTTGATCATGCAAAAGGGCAAGATCGTCGAAGAAGGGCCAACCGAGACAGTTTTCACATCGCCGCGCGCGGCCTACACTCAAAGCTTGCTGGAGGCTGCACCAAAGCTGTCTGCAGCCATGGGAGGATAGCATGAAACTCTGGTTCGACCCGTCTTTGGTGTTGATCAATGGCACATGGCAGCACTCTGCCTCGGGGCAAAGCGTGGCTCTGCAGGACCCCTCCACGGGCAAGCAGATCGCGCAGATCGCCCGTGGCAATGCCGATGATATCGATGCCGCCGTTGCAGCCGCCCATGCCAGCCTTGAAGGGGAATGGGGGGAAATGCCTGCCTTTGAACGGGGGCGCATCCTTGAGCGCCTTGGCAAATTGGTTCTGGAACATGCCGATGAGCTTGCCCTGATGGAGGCCCATGACGTCGGCAAGCCGCTGCAACAGGCGAAGAACGATGTGACCGCACTGGCGCGGTATTGCGAATTCTATGCGGGCGCGGCGGATAAATTGATGGGTGAGACCATTCCCTTTCAACAGGGGTTTACCGTCTATACCCTGCGCGAGCCTCATGGCGTCACGGGCCATATCGTGCCGTGGAATTACCCGATGCAGATCATTGGCCGCTCGGTCGGGGCGGCGCTGGCCACGGGGAATGCCTGTGTGCTTAAACCCGCCGAAGAGGCCTGCCTCACCGCGCTGGCCTTTGGTGATTTGGCCATGAAAGCAGGGCTTCCAGCGGGCGCTTTGAATGTGGTCACGGGCCTTGGGGCCGAGGCAGGTGCTGCCCTATCGGCGCATCGCGGCGTGCAGCATCTGTCTTTCACAGGCTCGGTGGCTACGGGGCGGCTTGTGCAGCGCGCGGCCTCAGAAAACCTTATCCCTGTTACGTTGGAATTGGGGGGCAAATCCCCGCAACTGTTCTTTGAGGATGCCGATCTGGACCGCGCCCTGCCCTTCCTTGTGAATTCGGGCATCCAGAATGCGGGGCAGACCTGTTCGGCGGCCTCGCGCATTCTTGTCCATAAATCGCGTTTTGACGAAGTGACCCAAGCCATGGCCGAACGCTACAGCGCCTTGCGCGCGGGGCCTGCACTGGATGATCTGGATCTCGGGCCGCTGATCTCGGCGCGGCAGAAAGAGATTGTGCAAGGCTATCTCGCGCTCGCCAAACCAGAGCAAATCGCGGCCCAAGGCGTTATCTCCGAAAGCGCCTCTGAGGGAGGGCATTATGTGGCACCCACCCTTCTCAAAGGGGTGCACCCCGATGACCGATTGGCCCGCGAGGAGATATTCGGCCCCGTACAAATCCTTCTGCCATTCGAGGATGACGAGGAGGCCGTGCGCATCGCCAATGGCACCGATTACGGGTTGGTCGCCTCGATCTGGTCCGCCGATGGCGGGCGGCAGATGCGGCTGGCCAAACGGCTGCGCGCGGGGCAGGTTTTCCTGAACAATTACGGGGCGGCTGGCGGGGTCGAGCTGCCCTTTGGCGGGGTTGGGCATTCAGGCCATGGGCGCGAAAAAGGGTTCGAGGCGCTCTATGGGTTTACGAGTTTGAAAACAGTGGCGGCGTATCATGGGTAAGTTTCCTGTCTTTTTCCTGCTTCTGGCGCTATCGGCATTGGCCGCTTCGGCCTTTGGCGCGGCGCATAACCAGCTGAGCTATTCCGTCGGACCCGATTATTTCCACAGCCTTAAATTCCCACAATTCGGCATTGCCGATGATACCGCCCCCAGACTGGGCGCGGCGATTGTCGGGGTTCAGGCCAGTTGGTGGATGGGCGTGATGGTTGGCCTGCCCGCTTTTCTTTACGGTTTGCTGAGCGTGCCGACCGCGCGCAGCTATTTTGCGGCAGGGCTTGGCGCGATCGGGCTGGTGTTCCTGCTGAGCATGGCCGCTGCCTTCAACGGATTGATCCTTGGCCTTGTGGCGACAAGCACAGGTTTTCTGGACAATGCCATCGCCATACCCGACCCTGTTGATCGCGCAGATTTCCTGCGCGCAGGCCTGATGCATGAGGCCAGTTATCTGGGCGGCGGTCTTGGCGCACTTCTGGCCTTTTGGCCGATGATCCGCGCCAAACGGCGGGATACAGAAATTTCAGCGGGAGCGGGCGCATGAGACTTGCAGGCAAAACAGCGATTGTGACGGGTGGCGGTTCGGGCTTTGGCGCGGGCATCCTGCGCAAGTTCGCAGAGGAAGGCGCAACCATCATGGTCGCCGATATCAATGCAGACGCGGCGCATGACACAGCCAAGGATCTGGGCGGGATCGCGCAAGTTGTGGATGTTGCCAATGGCAGCAGCGTGGCGGCCATGACCCAAGCCGCGATGACGGCATGGGGCCAGATCGATATCTTGGTGAATAATGCAGGCATCACCCATCTGCCAACGCCACTGGAAGATGTCAGCGAAGAAGAGTTCGACCGCGTCCTCGCCGTGAATGCGAAATCGGTTTATCTAACCGCGCGTGAAATCGTTCCCCTGATGAAAGCTGCAAAAACGGGTGCGATCCTTAATATCGCCTCGACGGCCGGTCTTTCGCCTCGGCCAAGGCTCAATTGGTATAATGCCTCCAAGGGCTGGATGATCACCGCGACCAAAGCCATGGCAGTGGAATTGGCCCCAGACGGCATCCGCGTAAACGCGCTCTGCCCTGTGGCGGGCGAGACGCCGCTTTTGTCCAGCTTCATGGGTGAAGACACGCCCGAGATGCGAGCGAAATTCATCTCGACCATTCCGCTCGGGCGCTTCTCGACACCTCAGGATATGGGCAACGCCGCCTGTTTCCTATGCTCGGATGAGGCCAGCATGGTCACAGGCGTTGCCATGGAAGTCGATGGAGGGCGCTGCATTTGACAGGCTTCACCCGCCATAGCCTTCCTGCCGAGATCGAGGTTTTCGCAGGCTGTTTTCAAAGCCAGCCACTGGCCTTTGCCTATCTGCAGGACGCCGCCCCTGATCTTGATCTCGACCATGTCGAGGTGATCAGGGCCGCCGACCCAAGGCAGCGCCTGCGCGCCCATTTCGGCGATGAGGTCATCAACACGCTGACGGCGCAGGTGGATGGGATGGATACGATCATTCTGATCCTGCCTGCAGCTTATGAAGGCCTGAATTGCCCCCTTATCGGAAGCGAGACGCTCACCGCTCTGGGGCCTTGGCGGGGCGTTGTCACGCGGCTTGTCGCGATACCGGAGGGCTAGATCATGATGAAACCCGGACCACGCAATTCCATCACCGATGTGGCAGGCCTGTTGGTCGGCAATGCGCAGGATGATGACATCAAAACAGGGGCAACCGTTCTGGTCGGCGACAAGCCTTTCGTTGCCGCGGCCCATGTGATGGGTGGTGCGCCCGGAACGCGTGAGACCGATTTGCTGGCGCCCGATAAAACAGTGCAGGAGGTGGATGCGTTTGTACTTTCTGGTGGCTCGGCCTTTGGGCTTGATGCGGCCTCGGGCGTGGCAGATACCTTGCGGGCGCAGGGGCGCGGCTTTGCAGTCGGTGATCAGCGTGTCCCAATCGTGCCAAGCGCGATCCTGTTCGACCTTATCAATGGCGGGAACAAGGCGTGGCACCAGAACCCGTATAAAGCTTTGGGGACCGCCGCGCTGTCAGCCGCAGCACAGGAGTTCGACCTTGGCTCATATGGCGCGGGCACGGGTGCTTTGACGGCCGATCTGAAAGGCGGGCTTGGCTCAGCCTCGGTCACAATCGGCCGCTTTACCGTGGGGGCGCTGGTGGCCGTGAACGCACTTGGCCGCGTGACCGTGGGGGACAGCCCGAATTTCTGGGCCGCCCCTTTTGAGATGGCGGACGAATTTGGTGGGCATGGCATGGGCCACGGCTTTGACCCCAAAGCTGCCTTTCCTGTCAAAGGCGGGGACCAGCGCAATACAACAATTGCTATCGTCGCCACGGATGCCGCGCTGACCCAAGCGCAAGCAACCCGCATGGCCACTGCCGCCCATGACGGAATGGCGCGCGCGATTTACCCATCTCATACGCCGATGGACGGGGATTTGGTGTTTGCCGCCGCAACGGGCGCGCAGCCCCTCGCCTCACCCGAGGCCGAGTTGCTACAACTGGGCAATGCGGCCGCCCTTTGTCTGGCGCGCGCCATTGCGCGCGGGGTGTATCATGCGCAGCCAAAACCCTCGGATGTCATGCCGACTTGGTCCGAGAAATTCGGGATACAGGGGTAGGTTTCCGTTTTCGAACCATGAAACCGAAAAGGCCCCGACATTTCTGTCAGGGCCTTTCGTATTTCATGCAGAACCAGCCTTAGTGAAAGCGGGTCTGAACCTCGGCAATCGATGCGTCGATCATTTTGCCTGCGGAGCTCGCAGTCATCTGATCGGCGATCACTTTGGAGGCTGCGGCAATGGCCACATCCACGGCAGTGTCACGCACATCTTTAACAGCTTTCTGCTCGGCGCTTTCGATCTGTTCTTCCGCAGCTTTGAGGCGGCGGTCGATCGATGTTTGCAGATCAAGCTTTGCCTGCTCGGCAGCCGCTTTCGCGTCTTCCCGTGCATGCGCAATGATGCGCTCGGACTGCTCGGCCACTTCGCGCTGCTTGCGCTGATAGGAGGCCAAAAGCTTTTGCGCCTCTTCCCGCAGGCTCCGCGCTTCATCAAGCTCGGATTGAATGCCAGCCGCGCGGCTGTCGAGCATGCCCATCAGCGTTGCGGGCACGTTCATATAGAACAGCAAAGCCAAGAACAGCAGGAAACCGATCAGCACCACATAGTCAGTGTTGAAAAGCGATGTGAAATCATATCCGCCATAGCCAGCCGCAAGGGCGGGGCTGCCAGCGAAAGTCAGGATCAGGGCAAGACGTAGCATATTTCTCATCCTTTCATCCGATCTGTTACAGCGGCCGTAATCGCTTTTGCATCGGCATCGGCCGACCCGAAGGCAGACACAATTTCGGAGGCCGTATCACGCGCCACTTCTTCAACGCTTTGCAATGCACCTGCACGGATCTCGGCGATACGTGCCGCCGATTCCTCGGCTTTCGCATTGATCTGGACATCCGCCGCAGCCGTGGCTTCTGCGAGAGACTCAGCAATCTCGGCACGGGTGGCCGCGATAATCTCTTGCGCCTCGGCACGGGCATCGGCCAGCGCTTTGGTATAAGCATTCTCGGCCTCAGCGGCCTGACGCTTCAAATCTTCCGCAGCAGCAAGATCATTGGTGATCGAGCCCTGCCGCTCAGCCAAGACGGCTGCAATTCTGGGCAAAGCCATGCGGCTTAGAACCAGGTAGATAACCACCAAGCTTACAACGAGCCAGAAAATCTGGTTCGGGAAGGTGGCGAAATCGAGCTGAGGCATACCGCCAGAAGCGGCTTCTGCGCCATGAGCAGCATCGACAACAGTTTGGGCTTCGTCGGCCATCATGTCCTCCTGGAACCTGGTTTACATCGGGCCGCGCGTTCTGCGCACGGCCCGACCGTAAGGATGGTTCTCGTAAGGCTTAAACGGCGAACATCAGCAGCAGAGCAACGAGGAATGCGAAGATCCCCAGCGCTTCTGCGAACGCGATGCCGATGAAGAGTGTTGCTGTTTGACCAGCAGCAGCAGATGGGTTGCGCAATGCGCCGGCGAGGAAGTTGCCTGCGACATGGCCCACACCGATAGCTGCGGCGCCCGAACCAATGGCTGCGAGGCCTGCACCGATGAATTGACCGAGTTCTGCGATATTGCCTTCCATTTCCGTGTCTCCTTACGTGGGAATTGGCTGAATTAGAAATCCTGAACAGAGCCGCGTTAGTGATGCGGATGCAGCGCGTCCTTCAAGTAAACGCATGTCAGGATGGTGAACACATAGGCCTGAATGGCGCTTACCAGCACTTCCAGACCATAGATTGCGATGATGCCGAAGATCGGCGCGATGCCTGCAACGCCCAAAGCGCCAGCAAAGCCCGCAAAAACTTTCAGAACCGCGTGGCCCGCCATGACGTTACCCGCAAGACGGATCGAATGGCTGACGGGGCGCACGAAATACGAGATGATTTCGATGATCGCCAGAATAGGACGCAACGGCAGAGGTGCCGAGCTGACCCAGAACAAGCTCAGGAAGCCTGCACCGTTCTTGATGAAGCCGACCAAGGTGACCGTGATGAACACGGCCGCCGCCAAGATCGCTGTAACAGCGATATGCGAGGTCGATGTAAAGCTCATCGGGATCAGGCCAAGGAAGTTGGCAAGTAGGATGAACATGAACAATGTGAAGATATAGGGGAAGAAAGGCAGGGCATCTTTGCCAGCCACGTCTTCAACCATTTTCCGAACAAAGCCGTAAAGCAGCTCGGCGATCGACTGGCTGCGCGATGGAACAACCGCGCGACCGCGTGTGCCGAACACCATCAGCGCGAAGATCGCGATAATCGCCAGCGCCATCCAGAGTGTGGAATTGGTGGGCGTGTACCAGTGGATGTCACCTGCGCCAAAAAGCGGCTTGATTACGAATTGGTCCATCGGGTGGATGGCGAGGCTGCCCTCATAGTCATCAACCACACCGAGAATGAACAGAACGGCTGCAATCGCGATTAGAACATAAGCGATAAGCTTGCCCGAACCAGCAGGCTTGTTCTCAACCGAGTTGGTGCTTTCCGATGCCACGTTCTAATCCTCTTCGTTCTTCGCCCGCTCATGGGCTTCAGCTTGCCGCTGAAGTTCTTGCGCTGATCGGATCATGGTTTTGACCCCCGCAACAAACCCCAACAGTATAAACACAATCATCAACCAAGGTTTGGTGCCAAACAGCACATCAAGCCCGAGGCCAATGCCGAAACCGATCAAAAGGCCGGTCACGAGTTCTATCACCATCCGCCACGCATGCTGCGCTTGGGAATAATGTTCCTCCATATGGGGTGCGTCTGGATCCAGCCGCGCCTTTGCTTGAGCCAGCTTTTCTTCCAGCGCCTTCAGGCGGTCGGTTTCAAGCTGATCAGACATAGGCCTGCCCCATCGAGGTTCACGGCAGGGTTTAGGCAGCCCAGCGCGCAGAGTCAACGCGGGATCACCCCCGCCAATATCCACCTAAACATCTGTTATTTATGTATTATTACAAGGTGCGACAAAACAGGCGGGGCGCGAATGGCCCCCAAACCCCCTCAAATCCTTCAATTCAGTATATTCAACCATTTGGTTGACGATCCCCGCAAAGCCGCGTTTAGGCTTTGGGCCATGCGTCCTGATCTAGATACCGTCTTCTCCGCCCTTGCCGATCCGACCCGTCGGGCGATCCTTGCCATGCTGCTGGAAGATGACATGGCCGTCACCGATGTGGCCGAGCCTTTCGAGATGTCGCTTGCCGCGATCTCGAAACATCTCACGATCCTTGCAGGCGCTGGTTTGATCAGTCAGGAAAAGCGCGGGCGGGTGAAATGGTGCAAGCTCGAGCCTGACGCGCTGAAACAGGCCTCGGTCTGGATGCAGGGCTTTGGCCAGTTCGAGCCTGTGAATTTGGATGCCTTTGAAGCCTTCCTTGCGAAAGAACTTGGCGAGGATGAGCGGCCCTAGGCCTCGCGCTTGAGCAAAAGCAACAGGGCAATCATCGTCAGGCCGATCCCGCCCAATACGATCACAGGCGGCACACCTTGACCCATGCCGATTTCCCACAAAATCACCCATGTCGGCGTCAGATAGGTATAGGCCATCACCTTGGAAGAGGGCAGCCGCATCGAAGCAAACTGGATCAGGAACACCGTGGCAGCGCTTGCAAAGATGGCGATATAGGCAAGCGTTACCCAAACGAGCGGGCGCAGGTTTGTGATATCCGTAGCCATGATATCCCCCGCCCCCCAGATCAGAAGGATCACGGCACAGGCCAGAAGCGTCAAAAGCGCGAAGACCAGAACAGGCTCACCTCGGTTGAGATAGCGCACAGCGGGGGTATAGAGCGCATGCGCGATACAGCCCCAGAAATAGATGAACTCGCCTTGGCCGATCTCGAACCCCAAAAACGCCCCGAGATCACCGCGGAAAATCACCCATAACGCGCCACTGGCACCGATAGCCAAGCCAAGCGCCATCCGGGTCGTGGTGACCTGTTTCAGAAGGAAATAGCCGAAAATCGCGCTCATCACGGGTGTCAGCGTAAATACGGCAGCCGCCGAGACGGGTGGGGCAGTTTTCAACCCCTCGAACATCATTACGAAATAAAACGAGAACAGCCCGCCAAGGATAAGGTAGCGCCATGGTGCGCGCAGTGCATCCCGCGGGACGCCGCCACGCGAAAAGACAATTGCCGCCATTACCGCGCTGGCAATGACAAACCGAAACGCATTCAGGGCAGAGGGTGCGATTTCATTGGCCACCTGTCCCCCCAACGAGAAGGACCCAGCAACCAAAGCGGAAAACAACAACATGGCCAGATGGCCTTGCCCCGCCTGATCGGATTGCAGGCTATGGGGCATTAATGCACGGGCCAAGTGGCGGCTTGCTCTTTCAAGAAGCGCAAGAAGGTCTGGACCTTCGCCGTGCGGTGCAAATCCATATGCGTGACCAGCCAGACTTTGGCCGACCATTCCTCCATCGAGGGCAGCATTTCGACCAGATCATCATCCTGATCAAAATGCCATTTGGCGACAAAACCGATACCGATGCCCGATTTAACCGCCGCCGAAAGGCCTGTGAAATCACTTGTGCGGAAATAGATCGCGCTTTCGGGCACGTTTTCATTCAGCCATTTGTAGAAAGCGGCGCGTGGCGGGTCTTGGGTTGCGCCGATAAACCTGTGTTTCTCAACATCGCTGCCATCGAAGCGGCCGAAGCGCTCCACATAGGCTTTGCTGGCACAAAGAACCATATTTTGCGTGAAGAACGGTTGCACGACATTGTCGGGCTCGTCGGGCGCGGCGCCCGCACGGATCGCGACATGGGCCTCTCCATATTCTAGACGGAAGATGCGTTCATCCGTCATCAACCGCACACGCAGATCGGGATGCGCCTCCTGAAACCCTGCAATCGCAGGCATGAACAGAGGGGATAAAAACCCCAGCGAGGTGATCAGCAATTCCCCCGTGACCTCATCACCGCGGCCCTTGATCCGCCCCGCAAGCTGGGTGAACTGATCCTCCGCCGCGCCCGCAACCTTCAAAAGGTCATGGCCCGCTTCGGTCGCGGTATAGCCGCGCGCATGTCGCTGAAACAGCTTTGCGCCCAAACGTTGCTCAAGCGCGTCGATATGGCGGATCACGGTGGCATGATGCACGCCCAAAACCTCGGCCGCGCCTGACACAGTTCCCATTCGCGCCACCTGATAGGCGGTTCGAATTTCATCCCAATGGTCAAAAGACATTTATGTGCACCCTTACACAGATCACCTGCAGTTTGGCGCAATTGTGTTTGGTCATGCAAGAACCATTTCTGGTCTCATATGTTAACCCCCTATAGGACATGACCAATGACCCATACCATTTTACGCATCGACGCCTCTGCCCGCCGCACAGGCTCGGTTTCCCGCGATCTTCTGGACCGCATCGTTTCACGCTTTGGCGACGATACAACTGTCATCACCCGCGATCTTGCTGAAGGCCTGCCTTTCTTGAATGAGGAATGGGTTGGCGCAACTTTCACACCGTCTGAGCAGCGCAGCGCGGCACAAAACGATGTGCTCAGCCTGTCTGATACCTTGATCGAGGAAGTGAAGGCTGCAGATACCCTGCTTTTTGGCATTCCCATGTATAATTTCGGGGTGCCCGCCACCTTGAAAGCATGGATCGACCAGATCGCGCGTGTTGGCGTGACATTCCGATACACCGAGGCAGGGCCAGTGGGCCAACTGACGGGAAAACGCGCCATTGTGGCCTTTGCCTCGGGCGGCGCAAAAGCGGGTTCGGAGTTTGATTTTGCCACAGGCTATATGCGCCATATGCTGGCCTTTATCGGGATCACAGATGTCAAATTCGTTTTGGCAGACGGCATGAGCGTTGATGCCGAAGGCACGATAGCTGCCGCTTTGGAACAGGTCGAAAAACTGGATATCGCGGCCTGATTTCCCACGCGCCGTGAGGATTTTGACCAAACAGCGTTCTGTGCTAGGCTCAACCCATGCACAGGCTGGCGATCCTCACGGCGGCAATACTGGCGCCTCTTCTCGCGCCCTCCCCTGCGGAGGCGCGCGATTGCGCGATTGAGTTCACAATCGAAATCACACAAGGCGTAGGCTCCATCCGCCCCGGGACCGAGCTTGCAGGTCAGGCCGAATTCAGCACACGCGGGCAACCCATCAGACAGGAAGGCGGCGCGATGGCCCATCTTGCATCCGGTCGGATGCATCTCGGTGATGGGATTTCAGGCCAGATATGGACTTTGATCACCACAACACGTGGTCACGCAGCCGAATTGGTGGGGATTTATGCCATTGATGTTGAAGGGCTCTCCTATGGCGGGATCGCCTATGAGGGGCCGATGGCCATTACCCTGTTCGGGCAAGCAGGATCACGGGACACCGCCGCAGCGCCCGTTACCCAAAGCGAATGGGACGCGTTGGATTTGCGCCGCGCCTTTACATTACACGCCCATGGCCGCGACATGCTGGCAGGCGATGTGACCCGTCTGGATGCGCGCTGCACTTGACTCCAGCCCGCCTGCGCGCGTAAACGGCCCTTAAATATCCGGAAGCACCAGCATTCCGGTCCTGCACTGTAAGTCAGGATCGCCCCCCGTCAGCGAGGTTTCGCCCACGGGGGCTTGTTGCGCTTTGCGGTTCGGTTCCTACCTTAGGGACCAGTTGAGATTGGATGAAAGGGCTGCGGCCAATGTTCGAGAATCTGTCAGAACGCCTTTCTGGTGTGTTCGAGCGCCTTACCAAGCAGGGGGCGCTTTCCGAAGATGATGTGCGCACCGCGATGCGCGAAGTGCGTGTGGCCCTTCTCGAAGCTGACGTGTCCCTTCCTGTTGCGCGCAGTTTCATCAAAGCCGTTGAAAAGAAAGCCACAGGCGCTGCCGTCACCAAATCGGTGACCCCCGGTCAGCAGGTCATCAAGATCGTCCATGACGAATTGATCCATGTTCTTGCGGGCGACGAAGATGCGGGAACGCTGAAAATCGATAACCCGCCCGCGCCGATCCTGATGGTCGGTCTGCAGGGCTCGGGTAAGACAACCACGACCGCCAAACTCGCCAAACGGTTGAAGGAGCGCGAAGGCAAGCGCGTTTTGATGGCCTCGCTCGACACCAACCGCCCCGCCGCGATGGAACAATTGGCCATTCTGGGCCAACAGATCGGCGTGGACACGCTGCCAATCGTCAAGGGCGAAGACCCTGTGACCATCGCCAAGCGGGCCAAGACGCAAGCCAGCCTTGGTGGATATGATGTCTACATGCTCGATACGGCAGGGCGTCTGCATATCGATGAAGAACTGATCGCACAGGCCGCCGCCGTGCGCGATGTCGCCAACCCGCGCGAGACGCTTTTGGTGGTTGATGGCCTGACAGGTCAGGATGCCGTGAATGTGGCGCAGGAATTCGACGACAAGATCGGCGTCTCGGGCGTTGTTCTGACCCGTATGGATGGCGATGGCCGTGGCGGTGCCGCCCTGTCGATGCGCGCCATCACGGGCAAGCCGATCCGCTTTGTGGGTCTGGGCGAGAAGATGGACGCCATCGAGACCTTCGAGGCGCAGCGCATCGCGGGCCGTATCCTTGGCATGGGCGATATCGTTGCCTTGGTCGAGAAGGCGCAGGAAAGCTTCGAGGCCGAACAGGCCGAGCGGATGATGAAGCGCTTCCAGAAGGGTATGTTCAATATGAACGACCTGCGGACGCAGCTGGAACAGATGCTCAAGATGGGCGGCATGCAGGGCATGATGTCGATGATGCCCGGCATGGGAAAAATGCAAAAGCAGATCGAGGAAGCGGGCTTTGACGATAGCGTCATCCGCCGCCAGATCGCGCTGATCAATTCGATGACCAAACGCGAGCGCGCCAACCCTGCGCTGCTTCAGGCCAGCCGCAAAAAGCGGATCGCCGCTGGCTCGGGTCAAGAGGTCTCGGAGATCAACAAGCTTTTGAAAATGCATCGCCAGATGGCGGATGCGATGAAGAAGATGGGCAAAATGGGCAAGGCTGGCATGCTCAAAGGCGGGCTTGGCGCGCTGATGGGCAAAGGCGGCGGCGGCATGCCTGCGGGCATGGACCCCAGCCAGATGGACCCCAAAGCCTTGGAAGAGGCCGCACGCAAAATGGGTATGGGCGGCATGCCCGGAATGGGTGGCGGCTTGCCGCCCTTGTCAGGGTTCGGGAAAAAGAAATGACAGCCCGCCTTATCGACACCCCGATCCTAGAGACCGAGCGCCTCACGCTGCGTGCGCCGCAGGCCTCCGATTTCGAGTCTATCGTGCCTTTTGTGACGTCTGAGCGGGCGCAATATGTCGGCGGTGGTGCGGATAAGGATATGGGCCATGCATGGCGTATTCTGGCGATCCTGACAGGTCATTGGCATTTGCGCGGCTATGGCAGCTTTGTTCTTATTGAGAAGGCAACGGGCGAAACCATTGGGTCGGCAGGCCCATGGCATCCCGGCGACTGGCCCGAGACAGAATTGGGTTGGACCATTTGGTCCGCCAAGGCCGAAGGCAAAGGCTTTGCGCATGAGGCCGTGCTTGCCTTGCGCCGCCATGCCTATGCCGATCTGGGATGGACAACAGCCGTGTCCTATATCGATGCGCGCAACACACGCTCGCTGGCTCTGGCTGCACGTCTTGATTGCTGGCATGACAAGGCCGCCGCCAAGCCCGAGCGCGACGAGGACATCCAAGTCTGGCGCCACCCCGCCCCGTCGGAGGTCTTGGCAGCATGACCCCCTTGCTTCCCGAAACCATCGACACCGCGCGTCTACATCTGCGCCTGCCGCAGCTTTGCGATCTGGAGGCCTATGTCGCCTATTATACAGGGCCACGCACAGGCGGGGTTGGCGGCCCGAAACCGCGTAGACAGGTTGTTGACCGCTTTTTGTCCATGGCGGGCCAATGGCCTTTGCGCGGATTTGGACGCTACACGATCACCTATGATTCAGATGGCATTGGCCATGTCGGTGTGATGCAGGCCGATGACACCGATCCGATCGAGCTGACTTGGACGCTTTGGGATGGCCAATATGAAGGCCAAGGCATCGCCACCGAGGCCGCGCAGGCCGTGCTTGATGCATGGCAAGGACCTGAGCTGATTGTCACGGTGCACCCTGAAAATCACGCCTCTGCCCGCGTTGCCGAAAAACTGGGTTTTGTTCCCGATGAGACGTCAGAGGCCTCACCAATTGGCATGAGACCATTCCGCCGCGCAGGGAGATTGCAATGACTGATCCCGTCAATCAAGCAGCCGAGGTGCTCAAGGAGCACCGCGAGTCGATCGACCGTCTGGATGCAATCCTTGTTTATACGCTCGGTGAGCGGTTCAAACACACACAGGCCGTGGGGAAACTCAAAGCCGAACACGCCCTTCCCCCGTCCGATCCCTCGCGAGAGACCGCGCAGATCGCACGGCTAGAAGACCTTGCGAAACGGGCCGATCTCGACCCCGAATTCGCCAAGAAATTCCTGAAATTCGTTATTCGGGAAGTGATCCAGCATCACGAAGAACACCAAGAAAACGGGCAATGATACCAACGCCCAACCCAATGCCTTCAAAGGAGAACTAAACCCATGGCAATGAAAATTCGTCTCGCACGCGGCGGCTCCAAAAAGCGCCCCTTCTACTCGATCGTGGCTTCCGACAGCCGCATGCCACGTGATGGCCGCTTCATCGAGAAGCTCGGCACATATAACCCGCTCCTGCCCAAGGACAGCGAAGAGCGCGTGAAAATGAATATGGAGCGTGTTCAGTACTGGCTCGGCGAAGGCGCACAGCCAACCGACCGTGTATCGCGCTTCCTCGAAGCCGCAGGCGTTCTCGAGAAGAAAGAGCGTAACAACGCCAAGAAAGCCGTTCCTGGCAAGAAGGCGACTGAGCGCGCTGAAGAAAAAGCTGCGAAAATCGCTGCCGCTGAAGAAGCTGCAAAAGCCCCTGCTGAAGAGCCTGCAGTAGAAGAAGCACCTGCTGAGGAAGCTCCCGCCGAGGAAGCAGCGGCAGAAGAAGTAACCGAGTAATTTCGGGCTGCTTTGATATCTCCGTCATCCGGCCCTTGGGGTCGGGTGGCGCCTTCCCCAAAAGGGAAACCCCTTCGCATCTGGTGAGAGCATGACCGAAAAAGTCTGCGTAGGCGCAATTGCAGGATCTTTCGGAGTGCGCGGTGAAGTGCGCCTCAAGAGCTTCTGTGCCGACCCCGGCGCGATCGGGGATTATGGCCCCCTGTCTTCCGAGGATGGCAGCCGCCAATTCACCGTGAAAATCACGCGTTCGGTCAAAACGGGCTTTGCCGCGCGGCTATCGGGCATCTCCAGCAAGGAAGAGGCCGATGCCATGCGTGGTGTCAGGCTGTTCGCGCCCCGCGATATGCTGCCCAATTTGCCCGATGATGAATATTACTATGCCGATCTGATCGGCCTCTCTGTCATGGATACGGGCGGTGAGGATTGCGGACGCGTGCATGCGGTCCATAACCATGGTGCAACCGATCTGCTGGAGGTTCGCGCCAAAGGCCAGAAAGGCACGGTTCTTGTGCCCTTCACCAAAGAGATCGTGCCAACCGTCGATCTGGCAAGCAGCCGCATCATCATCGACCCGCCTGAGGGGTTGTTCGATGAGTGACGCGCCGAACCGATCCCATGGACGGATGTCGATTTCGGCAAACCTGAAACCGCGCGACCTGATGGCGGAAACACCCCGCCTCAAAGGGGCTTGGTGCGCCAAGGTGCTGACCTTGTTCCCCGAGGCCTTCCCCGGTGTTTTGGGCGCATCACTGACAGGCAAGGCACTGCAACACGGGCTTTGGGCGCTTGAGCCGATTGATCTACGCATCTTTGGTGCAGGCAAGCATCGCAATGTGGATGATACGCCCGCAGGCGGTGGTGCGGGCCTTGTGATGCGCCCCGATGTGCTTGGCCGTGCCTTGGATATGGCCATGGCAGGCACGCCTGATGATCCCGCCCGCTGGCCGCGCGTTTACCTTTCCCCGCGCGGCAAACCCCTGACCCAAGCCGATGCAGCCCGCTTTGCCAATGCCGAAGGGATGACATTGCTTTGCGGTCGTTTTGAAGGCGTGGACCAACGTGTGATCGACCATTACGCGCTGGAAGAAGTCTCGATTGGTGATTTCGTCCTGACAGGCGGCGAGATTGCAGCCCAAGCCCTGATTGACGCCACCGTGCGCTTGATCCCCGGTGTTTTGGGGAATGCCGCCTCCACCGAGGAGGAGAGCTTTTCCAGCGGTTTGCTGGAACATCCACAATATACCAAACCTGCCGAATGGCGGGGCTTGGAGATACCAGACGTGTTGCTCTCGGGGCATCACGGCGAGATCGAGAAATGGCGCCGCGCCGAGGGTGAGAAACTGACCCGTGAGCGCAGGCCTGATCTTTGGCAGGATTATCTGCAAAACAATAGCAAAGCCCCGCCTACAAAGGGTTGATCGCACCCCCATTCCCGCTTATACGCCACCCATCCGCAGCCGGAATCGGTTGATCGGATCTGTTATCTGTTTGCCCATGCGAAACTTCGGCGCAAGGCGCGGGCGGGATAACAGGCTAAAAAGAATAGTTTGCCGGACCTCTGGCGGGCGCCCCCGAATGGGACATAGGCGGACCCGGTCGAAGACCAGAGCTCTCGAGAGCACGAACCAACTTCGCGGGAAAACCGTGAGCATATCAAAGGAGATGGTCCATGGACCTGATCGCACAAATCGAGGCGGATCAAATCGCCGCCCTCGGGAAAGACATTCCCGATTTCAAAGCTGGCGACACCATTCGCGTTGGCTTCAAAGTGACCGAAGGCAGCCGTAGCCGCGTACAGATGTATGAAGGCGTTTGCATCAGCCGTAAGAACGGGTCTGGCATTGCCGGCAGCTTCACAGTCCGCAAGATTTCTTTCGGCGAAGGCGTTGAACGCGTTTTCCCGCTTTACTCGACCAATATCGACTCGATCGAAGTTGTTCGTCGCGGTAAAGTTCGCCGCGCCAAGCTGTACTACTTGCGTGAGCGTCGCGGTAAGTCCGCACGTATCGCCGAGAAGACAAACTATCGCGCACCCGGCGCCAAAGCCGCCAAAGCCTGAGGAGAGACACGATGAAAAAGGATATCCATCCCGATTATCACGTCATCGACGTCAAAATGACCGATGGCACTGTGCTGCAGATGAAATCGACTTGGGGCGCCGAGGGCGACATGCTCGCACTCGATATCGACCCGACCGCACACCCTGCTTGGACAGGTGGCGGCGCACGTCTGCTGGATACTGGCGGCCGTGTATCGAAGTTCAAAAAGAAATACGAAGGCCTCGGCTTCTAAGCCCAAGCTTGTTCGAGATGCAAAACGCCGCTCCTTTGGGGGCGGCGTTTTTCGTTTGGGCGACCCGCAGCAAGCAGATTTGCAACGACTGTCCCGATTGGGCTGTTTCCCGCTTAACACCGAGCGACACCTCCCTTATATTGGGTGAAAATCTGCTGGCCCTACAATATAGGGCAAAGCATAGGGATCAGGGGTCAGGCCGTGGCGCATATTATAGTTTTTGGAAACGAAAAGGGTGGCTCGGGCAAATCGACCACTGCAATGCATGTTGCAACAGCCCTGTCGCGGATGGGGCATACGGTTGGTGGGCTTGATCTCGACCTGCGCCAGCGCAGCTTTCACCGCTATATCGAAAACCGCCAAAATACGATCAAGACCAAGGGCTTGGACATTGCCTGCCCGATCTTGATGGAATTGCCCAATATCGAGCCTGATCAGTTATCCGAGGGCGAGAATATCTATGATCGCCGCCTTTCGGCTGCTGTGGCTGAATTGGAATCGAATTGCGATTTCATCATCATCGATTGCCCGGGCTCGCATACCCGCCTGAGCCAAGTGGCCCATTCCCTTGCGGATACTCTGGTCACGCCGATGAATGACAGCTTTGTGGATTTCGATCTGCTGGCGCGGATCAATCCCGAAACCTATGAGATCGCAGGCCCTAGTGTGTATTCGGAGATGGTCTGGCATTCGCGCAAGCTGCGCGCCAAGGCAGGCCTTCAGGCTTTCGATTGGATCGTGGTGCGCAACCGTTTGGGCGCACAGCAGATGCATAACAAACGCAAGGTCGGCAAAGCGCTCGAGAACCTGTCCAAGCGGATCGGGTTTCGTGTCGCTGCAGGTTTTTCCGAGCGCGTGATCTTCCGTGAATTATTCCCAACGGGCATGACATTGCTTGATCTGCGCGAATTGGGCGTTGATCGGTTGAACATGTCGAATGTGGCCGCCCGTCAGGAATTGCGCGACCTGATCAAAGAGATCAACCTACCCGGTGTTGAGGTCGATTTTTAGAACGCCCCGCCTTTGACCTGAAACATCGGATAGAGGCGGAACGCTTTAATCATAGCGCAGCTCGGTCGCCTTGCCGCGGAAGATTGTATAGGCCAGCACCGAATAGCCCGCGATAATGGGCACCACAAACATCGCTCCGATCAGGATGATAAACAGGCTCTCAGGCGCGGCTGCCGCCTCGTAGATGGTCAGCTGCTCTGGCACGACATAGGGGTAGAAGCTATATGCCAAGCCGATATAGGCCAGTATGAACAGCCCCGTTGCCATGGCAAAAGGCAGCCATGATTTTGTATCATTCTCAAAAGGCATACGGCGCAGCATAACCCAGAGCGCGGCAATCAGCGCAAAGGAGACCAAGGGCAGCGGCGCCAGCCAAAGCACCTCGGGATAGGTGAACCATTTGTCGAAGATACGGGTGCTGACAAAAGGTGTGGCCGCCGAGACAGCACCGATACCGATGATTGCCCCCCATAGGCTGCGCTTGGCCCAATCAATGGATTTGAACTGCAACAGCCCTTCGGTCTTATGCACCAGCCAGACCGATCCGATAAAGCTGTAGCCGACCACAAGGCATCCTGCGGTCAGAACCGAAAACAGGATATGCAAAGGGGTCGATGTCAGCCCCATGATATACATGCCAAGCATGTAGCCCTGCGCCAAAGCGGTCATTAAAGACCCTGTAAAGAAGGCCGTGTTCCACAAGCCCTTATGCTTGATACTGGCCTTGGCACGAAACTCGAAGGCGACCCCGCGCAGGATCAGCCCGATCAGCATGACGAATACGGGCAGATAAAGTGCTGTCAGGATCATGCCATGCGCAGTCGGGAAGGCCACCAACAGCAGCCCGACAGCCAAGACCAGCCATGTTTCATTGGCATCCCAAAAGGGGCCAATGGAGCCGATCATGCGGTCTTTCTCCTCGGCGCTGGCAAAGGGGAATAACAGCCCCACCCCAAGATCGAACCCGTCCAGAACCACATAGACGAGGATCGAAAACCCCATCAGAGAGGCAAAGGCCCATGGCAACCAGATGGTCGGCTCGCCGAACATATCAATCATGGTCTTACTCTCCAGGCATGAGGGCAATTGTGCCCGCGTCATTAATGGTTTGCCCATCCTCATGCTGCGGCTTCACATCTCCACGCGCAGCTTTGCGCGCGAGATAGACCAAGACGCCGATATAGGCCGCGAGCAGGGCCGCATAGACCATCAGGTAAATAACCAGCGTGCTCAACACCATTGGCGCGGGCACATCGGCCACAGCCATTTCGGTGGTCATAACACCTTGGACCAACCATGGCTGGCGACCAATCTCGGTGGTGTACCAGCCAGCAAGCGTGGCCACCCAACCCGAGAAGGCCATGGGCACAAGCACATAGAGCAGGGTTTTTGGCAGCCCTTCAACAGACAGGCTTTCCCCGTTTTGGCGGCGCAAGCGCATCAGGGCAAAGGCCCCCCAGCTGAGCAAGAGCATCGCCATGCCCGTGCCCACCATCACGCGGAAGGACCAGAAGACGGGGGCCACAGGCGGGTGCAAAACTGTCCCGTCCTCGGCCACAAAATCATTCAAACCCGGCACTTCCCCATCCGCATGATGGGTCAGGATCAACGAGGCGAGGTTTGGAATACCGATCTCGAACTTGTTTTCGCGCGCCTCTTCATCGGGCAGAGCGAATAGGAGCAGGGGAACATGTGTCTGGGTCTCCCAGTTGCCCTCCATCGCGGCGACCTTCTGAGGCTGATATTCCAGCGTGTTCAACCCGTGCATATCGCCCGCATAAATCTGGATCGGGATCAGGAAGGCCCCCAGCACAACACCAAGCTTGAGCGTTGCTTTCACGTCTTCCTTGCGGTCCCCCATCAGCCAGCGCAGCGCCGAAAGACCGGCAACCAAGAAGGCAACGGTCAGGCCAGAGGCCAGCAACATATGCACGAAGCGATACGGCAAGGAGGGGTTGAAGATGATGGCCAGCCAATCGGTGGCATGGGCCACGCCATCAATCATCTCAAAACCAGCGGGCGTGTGCATCCAGCTGTTCAGGACCAAAATCCAGAAAGCCGACATCGTGGTCCCGAAGGCCACCAAACCTGTCGCGAGGATATGCAGCCAGCCTGGCACACGGGAAAAGCCAAACAGCATGATCCCGATAAACACCGCTTCAAGGAAGAAGGCCGTCAGCACCTCATAGGCCAGCAGCGGGCCTGCGATATTGCCGACTGTCTCCATGAATCCGGGCCAGTTGGTGCCGAATTGAAAGGACATTGTGATGCCAGATACCACACCCATCGCAAAGGTAAGGGCAAAGACCTTCACCCAGAAACGATAAGCATCCATCCATTTCTCATCACGGCTGCGCGCGAAACGCACCCTGAGATAGAGCAACACCCAACCAAGGGCGATGGTGATTGTCGGAAACAGAATATGGAATGAGATATTGGCCGCAAATTGGATGCGGGACAGCAGGAGGGTCTCCATGGATCAATCCTTCCTCTATTTGGCAGATTTGGTTTTGGCGCTGAGAAACGGGTTCAAATCCCGCCCCTTGGCCAGAAAATTGCGAAGCTTGTTGCCTAAGGTCAGCAATTGGATCAGGCGGTCGGTTTCGAGCTTCTCCATCTCGTCATAAAAGCCCGTCAGCATTTCGATGAGTTCGCGCAGCTCCGATATCCGCGCCTCGGCGTAATCATCACCCATCGGGCCATTCATCTCTAACTCGCGCAGCTTGGTCAGCGTGGGGTCGATCTCGCGCTTTTTGCGCTCCTCCACGAGGATGCGAACGATTTCCCACAGATCATCGGGGGTGGTGAAATGGTCCTTCCGCTCGCCTTGGATATGGCGCAGCCGCACGAGGTTCCATGCCTGCAACTCTTTCAAACCCATACTAGTATTGGAGCGGGAGATGCCCAAGCCAGAGGTGATCTGATCAGCATTCAGGGGGTCAGCCGAGATAAAAAGCAGCGCATAAATCTGGCCAACCGTGCGGTTGATCCCCCAACGGCTGCCCATTTCGCCAAAATGGAGAACGAATTCCTGCTGAAGCGGAGTTAAGGTCATGTTTGCCACTATTTCCAAATTTTCAGTAATTTCTGAAATTACATATAACCTGGAAGTAGAAAGGGGAAGCCCCCTGCGGCAGCATGTCCAAAACATGGGCGAGCGATATGCTCAAAAGAAAAGGCCCCGCTTCAGCAGGGCCTTTCCAAAACTTATTTGAAGAACGATTACTCGTCTTTCTTGAGGGCTGCGCCCAAGATATCACCGAGCGACGCGCCGGAGTCAGAGGAGCCATACTGCTCAACTGCTTCCTTCTCTTCCGCGATCTCACGTGCCTTGATCGACAGACCCAGCTTGCGGGTCTTGCTGTCAACATTGGTCACACGAACGTCGATCTTGTTGCCCACGCCAAAGCGCTCAGGGCGCTGCTCGGCACGGTCACGGCTGAGGTCCGAGCGACGGATGAAGGATTTCATGCCTTCATACTCAACCTCGATACCGCCATCTTCGATCGCAGTGACTTCAACAGTGATGATCGAGCCGCGCTTGACGCCGTCAACGGCACCAGGGAACGGATCGCCGTCAATGGCTTTGATCGAGAGCGAGATACGCTCCTTCTCGACATCCACTTCGGTGACAACCGCTTTGACCATATCGCCCTTGCGGAACTCGCCGATCACGTCTTCGCCACGGCCTTCCCATGTCAGATCCGACAGGTGAACCATGCCGTCGATGTCGTTGTCGAGGCCAACAAACAGACCGAATTCGGTGATGTTCTTGATCTCGCCTTCGACAGGCGTGTTAACGGGATGCGTTTCCGCGAAGACTTCCCATGGGTTGCGCATGGTCTGCTTGAGGCCAAGCGAAACGCGGCGCTTCGTGGTGTCGATCTCGAGGACCATGACTTCGACTTCTTGCGAGGTCGACACGATCTTGCCGGGATGAACGTTCTTCTTGGTCCAAGACATCTCGGAGACGTGGACCAGACCTTCAACACCAGGCTCCAGCTCAACGAATGCACCGTAATCGGTGATGTTTGTCACGCGACCAGTGTGGTTCGATTCAAGCGGATACTTGGTTTCCACGGAATCCCAAGGATCGGCCTGCAGCTGCTTCATGCCAAGGCTGATACGGTGGGTATCTTTGTTGACCTTGATGACCTGCACTTTGACGGTTTCGCCAATGGTCAGGACTTCTTTCGGGTCGTTCACACGGCGCCATGCCATGTCGGTGACGTGCAGAAGGCCGTCGACACCACCAAGGTCCACGAAGGCACCATATTCGGTGATGTTCTTGACGACACCATCCACCACATCGCCTTCGGCCAGCTTGCCGATAACTTCGGCACGCTGCTCGGCGCGGGACTCTTCAAGGATTGCGCGACGCGAGACAACGATATTGCCACGACGACGGTCCATCTTGAGGATCTGGAACGGCTGCTTGAGACCCATCAATGGGCCTGCGTCACGCACGGGGCGCACGTCAACTTGGCTGCCAGGCAAGAAGGCCACAGCGCCACCAAGATCGACGGTGAAACCACCTTTTACGCGACCGAAGATTGCACCATCAACGCGCTCTTCAGCGGCATAGGCTTTCTCCAGGCGGTCCCACGCGGCTTCGCGGCGGGCCATCTCGCGGCTAAGCACGGCTTCACCACGCGCGTTTTCGACATTGCGAAGATACACTTCGACTTCGTCGCCAACTGCGATTTCAGGTGCTTCACCAGGATTAGCGAATTCTTTAAGGTCGATCCGGCCTTCCATTTTGTAGCCGACATCGATGATGGCTTGGCCCGCTTCAATCGCGATAACCTTGCCTTTGACAACAGAGCCCTCATCGGGCGTGTCGATTTCGAAGCTTTCATTCAGGAGGGCTTCGAATTCCTCCATGGTTGCTTTAGCGCACATATAAGTTTCAGTTCCTTTACAAACGTTTATTCGGGCCAAGCGGTTGTCTCCGCTGGTCTTTGTGTGAAGTCTTGCGACGCAAAACAAAGAGGGCCGGAGGTTTCCGACCCTGCTCGATACTGCGTCCACGGGTGTTTCCCCGCCTTAGACAGGGCGCGTTTAGCCCAGTTTCCTCAACAGAGCAAGGGGATTCGCGGGGGCTAGCCTTGCCCTGCCGCGTGCCTCTCGGCCACCACTGCCACGGCTTGGGCCACGGCCTGCTCGATGCTCAAGGTCGAGGTGTCGATCAACACGGCATCCTCGGCGGGCTTCAGCGGCGCTTCGCTACGCTCCATATCGCGCGCGTCGCGTTCGCGGACATCGGCAAGCACCGTCTCGAAGACGGCATCATGACCGTTGCCCAACAATTCCTTATAGCGCCGCTCGGCCCGCACTTCGGCACTGGCCGTCACGAAGAGTTTCACAGGCGCATCCGCACAGATCACCGTGCCGATATCCCGCCCGTCCAAAACAGCACCGCCCGCGCGCATGGCAAAGGCGCGTTGAAAATCGACCAAAGCCGCACGCACTTCGGAAATGACAGCAACCTTAGAGGCCGCCTGCGCCACATCAGGGCCTCGCAAACTCTCAGGCTCGGCCAGATCATCGGCACTTAGCGTCGTGGCGGCCTCAATGGCGGGCAGCCCTGCGAGAACTTTCTTGCCCACGGCCCGATAGAGCAGCCCAGTATCAAGATGTTCAAAGCCGAAATGCAAAGCGACCGCACGGCTGATCGTGCCTTTGCCTGCAGCGGCAGGGCCATCAATGGCAACGGTAAAACTCATGGTAAAACCTGCGTGGTCAATTGCGGGTCATCCTGATCCGCGGTCGGGACATCATCAAGGATGTCATAATAGCTGCCTTTATCGGCGCAGAAAATATGGCCTGCAATCTTGAGCGCGGTCTCGCTATCCAGCGTCCCCGCCATGATCGAAAGGTTCTCCCCCTGCCCATCCCAGAACAGGCTTGATCCACAAACCCCGCAAAACCCGCGCTGCGCCGTCTCGGAGGAGCGGTACCACGCCACATTCCCCTCAATGGCCATCTCGTCCCGCCTGCACGAGGTTGCCGCCACGAAATGCCCGCTGGTCTTGCGACATTGCACGCAATGGCAGGCAATCACCGGCCGCAAAGCCCCTGTGACGCGATAGCGAATAGCGCCGCATAGGCAGGAGCCGGTCGCCCCACCCATCAGGCAGCGCCTCTTTCGACCTTCGCACCAAGCTGCGACATCAGAGGCTCGAAAATAGGGAAGCTGGTGACAATAGGGCCGCCATCATCAATGCGGACGGGCTCCTTGGTGGACATGCCAAGGCATAGGAAAGACATGGCAATGCGGTGGTCCAGATGGGTCGCGCAAACCGCCCCGCCCTGAACGCGGCCCGCGCCCTTGCCCTGAACGATCCACCAGTCAGGGCCATCCTCGACCTCAACGCCATTGGCGCGAAGCCCCACGGCCATCGCCTCGATCCGGTCACTTTCCTTGACGCGCAGCTCTTTCACACCACGCATGATGGTCTGCCCTTCGGCATTGGCCGCCACGACCGACAGGATCGGGTATTCGTCAATCATCGAGGCGGCCCGCTCGGGCGGCACTTCGATCCCCTTCATCAAAGGCGAATATCTGGCACGCAAATCCGCAACAGGCTCCCCCCCCTCGCTGCGCAGGTTCTCATAGGTCAGGTCAGCACCCATCTCGATCAAGGTCTCGAACAAACCCGCACGGGTCGGGTTGAGGCCGATATTGGGCACCAAGACATCCGAGCCCTCCACGATCAAGGCCGCACAAACAGGAAAGGCCGCCGAGGAAGGATCGCGTGGAACAATGATGGTTTGGGCCTGCAATTCAGGCTGGCCCTTCAAGGTAATCACGCGCCCCTCAGGCGTCACCTCCGTGCTGATCTCGGCGCCAAACCCCTCCAACATCCGCTCGGTATGATCGCGGGTCGCTTCCTTTTCGATCACCACCGTTTCACCAGGCGCGTTCAAACCCGCCAGCAAGACCGCAGATTTCACCTGAGCCGAGGGAACAGGCACCTCATAGCGCACAGGCACAGGCTCAGCCGCGCCGATAAGTGTCATCGGCAAACGCCCGCCCGAGCGCCCGTAGGATCGGGTGCCGAACAAAGCCAATGGGTCGGTCACGCGCGCCATCGGACGCTTGTTCAAGCTGGCGTCCCCCGTGAAGGTCACGGTGATCGGCGATGTCGCCATCACCCCCATAATCAACCGCACACCTGTTCCGGAATTGCCGCAATCAATCACATTGTCAGGCTCGGCAAAGCCGCCCACACCCACGCCCTGCACAGCCCAACTGCCATCCTCATGCCGTGTGACCTGCGCGCCAAAAGCCTGCATCGCCTTGGCCGTATCAAGCACATCCTGACCTTCCAACAGCCCTGTGATCTTGGTCTCACCCACAGCCATAGCGCCAAGAATCAAACTGCGATGCGAGATCGACTTGTCACCCGGAACCTCGGCCACCCCAGCCAATGGGCCAGATTTATGCGAGATCATCGGGACAGGATCACCATGGGACGACATGCGATATTCCTCAATTTAAACGTCATCAGCCTGATAGACCGCGGCGGCAATCCCGTCCACACCCCTGACTTCATCTTTCCAAAAATACGAGCGGGGGAAATGGCCAAAGGCCATTGGGGGCAGCAAGCCCCCCTTTAACGTTTACGGAACGTCAGATAATGAGGCGGGCGGCCTTCGCGCAAAGCCTTTTGCTCGTAGCGGGTCGAAATCCAGTCATCCCAAGGCACGCGCCAATCTGATGCTCCTTCAGCCAACCACTCAAAGCCCTGTTTGGGCACTTCTTCCAGCGTCTGGCGGACATAATCGGCAATATCCGTGGCCACGCGAAAAATCGCACCGGGTTTGAGCACGCGGTTCAGCGGCTCAAGATGCTCAGGCGTCACAAAGCGACGGCGATGGTGGCGCGATTTTGGCCAAGGGTCGGGATAGAGCAAGAAGGCTTTCGAGATCGAGGCATCAGGCAAAACATCAAACATGTCCCGCACATCTCCGGGATAGACACGCAGGTTTTCGACACCCGCCGTTCTGATCTTGCCCAAGAGCATCGCCACGCCGTTGATATAAGGCTCACATCCGATGATCCCGATATCGGGGTTTTGCTCGGCCTGATGAACCATATGCTCACCCCCGCCAAAACCAACCTCCAGCCAGACATCCTTGCCAGCAAATATCTCATCCGTGCGCAGCGGTTGGCGCTCGGGATTCACATCCCAATCCACAAGGCCCGGCGAGAGAGCTGCAAGGTCTTGTTCCAGATAGAGCTCTTGGCTGTCTCGCAGATGTTTGCCCTTGCGGCGTCCATAAAAATTTCGATGCGGTCGTTTCATGCTCATCACAAATGTTAAGGCCCCAACAGATATGTCGGGGCCTTTAGAGTCTATCTAGATCACAGCGCGCTTAAACAGCCGCTTTCAGGGCATCAACCAGATCGGTCTTTTCCCATGAGAAGCCGCCATCAGCCTCGGGCTCACGCCCGAAATGGCCATAGGCTGCAGTGCGTGCATAGATCGGCTTGTTCATGCCCAGATGCAGACGGATACCGCGTGGCGTCAGATCCATCGCTTGCGCAACAGCACGCTCGATCGCAGCCTCATCAACTTGGCCCGTGCCATGCGTATCGGCATAGATGGACAAAGGCTTGGACACACCAATCGCATAAGACAGCTGGATCGTGCAGCGGCTGGCCATACCAGCAGCAACTACGTTCTTAGCCAGATAACGCGCGGCATAAGCCGCCGAGCGGTCAACCTTGGTCGGGTCTTTACCCGAAAAGGCACCACCACCATGCGGGGCCGCGCCACCATAGGTATCAACGATGATCTTACGACCCGTGAGGCCTGCATCCCCATCGGGGCCGCCGATTACAAATTTACCGGTCGGATTCACATGCCATTCGGTCTCGGCAGTCAGCCAGCCCTCGGGCAGGACTTCGGTGATGTAAGGCTCAACCACAGCGCGCACATCGGCAGATGTCATGGCAGGATCAAGATGCTGTGTCGACAAAACCAGCGAGGTCACACCAACAGGCTTGCCATTTTCATAGCGCACCGAAAGCTGTGATTTCGCATCAGGCCCGAGGGTCGGCTCGGCACCTGATTTCCGAACTTCTGCCAAACGGCGCAGGATCGCATGCGAATACTGGATCGGCGCAGGCATCAGGGCATCAGTCTCGTCAGTTGCGAAACCGAACATGATCCCTTGGTCACCCGCCCCTTCATCTTTATCGCTAGCCGCATCCACGCCTTGGGCGATATGGGCCGATTGCTCATGCAGAAGGTTGGTAACTTCGCAGGTGTTCCAATGGAACTTATCCTGCTCATAACCGATATCCTTGATACAAGCGCGTGTGATATCCTCGATTCGGCCCATATAATCCTTGAGCTTATCGGGGTTGGACAGGCCAACCTCACCGCCGATAACAACGCGGTTCGTGGTGGCGAATGTTTCGCAAGCAACACGCGCTTCGGGCTCTTCCGCGAGGAATGCGTCCAGAACGGCGTCGGAAATACGGTCACAGACTTTATCGGGGTGTCCTTCCGAGACGGACTCGGAAGTGAAAACGTAGTCTTTACGGGCCATGAAATGCTCCATTTATGTTATGCACCCACGTCAGGAAGCCGTTGTGGGGCCTTGATTGCACCGCCTTACGCAGAACTGCCCGAAGGATCAATGGAGGTTTTGCGCCGCGCAACCGCGCACAGGCCAAGTGTTGCAAAAACAATGATCAATATCGGCCAATCCGAGAGCCGCGCATACAGCGTAGGCGGCAAAGCGGGCGGCACAGAGACATCCAGAAACCCTGCCTGCCCCAAGGGTATCGACGCTCTGATCTGCCCGCGTGCATCAATCACTCCTGAAATGCCTGTATTTGCCGCGCGCAGCACTGGGATGCCTTGCTCGGCCGCGCGCAACCGCGTGATGGCAAGATGTTGGTATGGCCCCGAAAAAGTACCGAACCACGCATCATTGGTGATGTGCAGCATCCAGTCCGGCCGCTCGGTCTGGCGGATATATCCCGGAAAAATCGCTTCATAGCAGATCATAGGGAAAATCTCGCCAAGCCCGTCGCCCATATCAATGAGGCGCGGCCCGCTGCCTGCAGTATAGCCACCGCCCATCATTTCCGCGAGGCCGCGCAGCCCAAAACGCTGCGCAAGCGGTCGAAGCGGCATGTATTCCCCGAAGGGCACAAGATGGTGCTTGTCGTAAATATCGACGATTGCACCCATCTCATCCAGAACCGCCAAGGTGTTGAACCCGCCGCTTTCCCCCAAACGCTGGCCACCAAGGATAACGGGCGCGGGGCCGGCGGCCTCCGAAATGTCACTGCGGGCTTGCTCGGACTGGTTGAGAATTGCGGCAAGTGCCGTCTCGGGCCAGACCACAAGATCAATGGCCGACCCGTCTTGCGCACCGCGCGTCAACTCCACTGCGCGTTCATAAAAGACGGGGATCATATCTGCGCGCCATTTCAAATGCTGGGGCGCATTGGGCTGAACCAGCCGCACGCGGGAAGGTTGCTCAACCGCCCCGTCCTCTGCGGGCGCGGCGTAGGGAACCAGCCCGATCGCCGTGAAACCCGCCACCACAACCGCCGCCCAAACCCGTGCAGCATGTCGCTGTGCCAACCATGCCACAACGGCCGCCACCCCAAGCAGATAGGCGTTTAACCCATGCGGGCCAAAGACAGCCGCCAGCCGCAAACTGCCTGTATCAATCAACACATGACCGGGATGGGCCCAAGGAAACCCCGTCAAAACAGTGGCGCGGGCATATTCCCCAAGCACCATGAGGCTCGCGAAAGCGGCCAAGCGGATAGGCAGAGCAGCGTTTGATAAAAAGCGCGCAGCCCCCCAAGCGGGAGCCGCCCAGAACAGAGCCAAGCCAAAGGCCATAAAGATCAGCGCAAAAGGCGCCATCCAGCCATGACGGGCGGCGTCGACAAAGAAGGGCTCAACAATCCAATGCAGGCTTATCGCGAAATAGGCAGCCCCGCCGACCCAAGCGCGCAACACGGATTGGCGCGTGGATGCGGATTGAACGACCAAAGCCATAAGGGCCGCAAAGGCTGGCAGACTGATATACCACAGATCAAAAGGGGCCTGCCCCAACCCCGCCAAAGCGCCTGCAAGGGCGCAAAGCAAAACCATGAAAGCCGTGGATCGCATTCCAAAACCCGCCACGCGATCCACCCTCGGGCTCAAGCGGTCAGCCCTTTGGGGATACGCACACGCAAGCGCTTGATACGGCGCGGATCTGCGTCGATGACCTCGAATTCGGCGCCTGAACTGTGGCGCACAACTTCACCACGGGTCGGCACGCGGCCCGTCAGTTTGAAGACCAACCCGCCGAGCGTGTCGATTTCCTCGTCCTCACCCTCTTCCAGAAGGCGCAATCCGATTTCAGCTTCGAACTCGTCCAAAGGCGCGCGTGCCAAAGCAAGGTAGGAGCCTTCTTTCTCAAGGGACCAAGGACGGTCTTCTTCCACGTCATGCTCATCCTCGATCTCACCGATTACTTGTTCGATAAGATCTTCGATGGTGACGAGACCATCAACACCGCCATATTCATCAATGACCAATGCCATATGCGTGCGATCATTCTGCATTTTTTGCAGCAGCACACCGATTGGCATGGAGGGCGGCGCATAGAGCAAAGGGCGCATATTCTCGCACACGTCAAATTCATCAGGCTTGCCATTGAAGCCATGCTTGAGCGCGATATCCTTCAGGTGGACCAGCCCAATCGGGTTGTCCAATTCACCATCATAGACGGGAAGACGCGTATTCCCGCTTTCACGGAATACGGCGACAAGGTCATCAAGCGATGTATCGCTGCCAATGGCCGTAATCTCGACGCGGGGAATCGATACATCTTCAACCCGCAACCTGCGCAGATTGGACATGCCGAACGAGGTCGGACCACTTGGTCTGCCCTCAGTCAGGGCGGCACCATTTGCTACGCTTACAGCAGTGTTGATCGTTGAATGGGGTGACGTGCCGAATAAGCGGGCCAGAAAGCCGGGCCTTTCAACAAGTGTCTCATCTTGGTCAGGCGCGCTCTGCGCCGCGATAGACGAGGGATCAGGATTTGAGCTCATGGCTCCTTTCCGATGAAAACAACCGGGCCTAAAGAACACCCGTTGCACTCAATATGGGTCAGGCACACCCAGTTTTGCAAGGATGCGTGTCTCCAAACCTTCCATCAATTGGGCGTCTTCGTCATTTATGTGATCAAAACCCAACAGATGGAGGGTGGAATGCACCAAAAGATGGGTGACATGCTGCGCCACCGGCTTGGATTGCTCGGCCGCTTCGCGCGCGCATGTCTCATAGGCGATGGCGATATCACCCAATTCATGCGGGGGGCCTGCGGTGTCAGGCTCGGGCAAGGCAGGGCGCTGACCCAAGGGCAGATCAATCTCCTCGGACGGCCATGACAGAACATTTGTGGGAACAGGTTTTGCGCGAAATTCAGTATTCAGTTCAGAAATTCGCGCGTCATTGCAGGCCAGAATGCTGATACAAAAACCGCTCGGATCAAGCCCGAATTCTTCCAAAGCGGCGGGGCATGCGATCTCGGCCAAAGCCTCGATATCCACGCCCTCCCATTCGGCGGCCTCGATCAGAAGATCAACCTCCATCGCGCGCCTTAACGCTCGACCGTGTCGGAATCATAGGCCTGAATGATTTTCGCAACCATCGCATGGCGCACAACATCCTTGGCCGTGAAGTAGTTGAAGCTGATGCCCGAGATACCATCGAGAATGCGTTCCGCATCTGATAGGCCCGATGTCACACCACGGGGCAAATCCACCTGACTTCTATCGCCGGTGATCACCATCTTACTGCCCTGTCCCAGACGGGTCAGGAACATCTTCATTTGCATCGATGTCGCATTCTGCGCCTCATCCAGAACCACATAGGCATTTGCCAAGGTTCGGCCGCGCATAAAGGCCAGAGGCGCGATTTCGATGGTTTTCTCCTCGATCAGCTTTTGAAGCTGCTTGCCCGGAAGAAAATCATTTAGCGCATCATAAAGCGGCTGCATATAAGGATCGACCTTGTCCTTCATATCACCCGGCAGAAAGCCCAAACGCTCCCCCGCTTCAACGGCGGGACGCGACAGGATGATGCGATCCACATGCCCATTGATCAGGCTGTTCACAGCCACAGCAACAGCCAGATAGGTCTTGCCCGTACCAGCAGGCCCGATCCCGAATGACAGCTCATGCGAGAAAAGATTACGCACATAGCCTTGCTGCGCCTCGGTACGTGGTTCCACGGTTTTCTTGCGGGTCCCGATCTCGATATCCGAGCCTTTGAACATCTCGATCTGGTCGCCAGAGCGTGCACCCGTGCCTTCGGCCGAACTGCCCATTCGAATCACGGCATCAATATCGCCCGCTTCAATGGTCTTGCCACGTTCAAGCCGCGAATAGAGTTGGGAAAGCACCTTTTCGGCCTGCTCTTTCGCATCGCCAAAAACCGCTAGCTCGTTTCCCCGCCGCATGATCTGGACAGAGAGTAACAGTTCGATTTGTGATAGGTTTCGGTCAAACTCGCCGCAGAGATCGATCAATAAGCGATTATCGGGAAAGGCGAGCGTAAGCTCAGAAGATGCATCGGGTGCCGTTGGCGGCAGGGTGGACAATGCCAAACAAGGTCTCCCAGAAAAATGTGGCCTAAACCGAGTGTGGCAAGCTCGGCAGCAGGACGCAACACCTAGATTGTCACAACTCTCGAAACATCAAAAAAGGGCGGTCCAAATGAATGGACCGCCCAAAATCTAAACTCGGTTCAGCTGCTGCCAGCTTATCAGTTGGGTCTGAAATCCTGAATACCGCCGCCGCGGCCAATATCACCGACCACAGAATTGGTAGGCGCGATTGGCGTACAAACTGGCAGACCCGATACGGGGTCGCGCCGACGCGACCAATAGCCTTCGAAGCCGTCGTCAATCATCCAGATATGGCAACCATCGGGGTCAACATAGATGCCAGCTTGCAAGGTGGACAAGCTGCCCGCATCAAAACCTCTATCCTCACCTATTGCCAAAGCGCCGCCGTTACCAAGGCCAAGCCCTTCAACACCACAGGCCGACAGGAAAAAAGCGCAGCCGAGAAGGGTTGAGGCTTTTGCAATGTGTCTCATGCTCATCAATCCTCTCATCGGTAGCACACGATTTCAACGCGGCGGTTTTGCTGCATATTTCCGGCGCTTGTATTCGGAGCCACAGGACGACGTTCGCCATATCCGATCTGGCGGGCAACCCGCGCCCCGACCGAGCGTGCTACACCCGCGACAGATTCGGCGCGGCGTTGCGAAAGGCGAATATTGTATTCATCTGAGGCGCGGCTATCGGTGTGACCATAGATGGCATAGGCAAATGCCCCTGCGCCACGGAAGAAGTTCTCAAGCTGCTGGCGACCTGCATGGGTCAACCTTGCGCTGTCAGTGGCGAATAGAACATCAGCATTGGCTGTCGCGCAGGTGTTGACCGCCATGCAAACAGGCATCCCCGTCTGCGGGTTCACGCGGCCTTCCATATAGCCTTCAACACCGCCATCCGCGGCCCAGTGCATGCAACCATCGGGATCAATCCAGATGGTCGGGTTTACAGTGCCTGTCACGGTCACAGTCGTTTGTGCCTGAGCGTGCTCGGTCGACAGCAAGGTCAAGCACGCAGCCACAGAGGCCAGAGCCACCGCGCCACGTCCAACTTTGCGGAGCTTCAAAAATTTCACGGCATCCCCCGTCCAGTAGCGATCAATGCGTTTCAGAGATCAAAAGTTTCAGCGCACCACATCCCCATGAGCGCGCGTTGCCATAAGATACCCTAGTTTATGTGCAATGGAAGGGGTTAATTACAACATATAGTCAATCAAATCGAAACAGATCACATCGAATCACGAAATAGTTTCGATTTTTTGGTGCTCAGGCGGCCCGTTTGGACGCCTTAGAGCAGACGGCCTGCCAAAGAATTGACGGCAGTCGACTCAATCCTGACGGGCACAACTTGACCGATCAAATGCTCGGGCGCGTCAACATGGACGGAATGCAGGTATTCGGATTTGCCAACCAACTGGCCCTCATTCCGTCCACGCTTTTCAAATAGAACGGTAACATCCCGCCCGATCATCGAGCCCTGAACACTATATTGCTGTTTGGTGATCAGGGCCTGAACTCGCTGCAATCGATCATCTGCCTCGGCTTGATCAACCTCGGCGCGCTCGGCCGCAGGCGTGCCGGGTCGCGAGGAATATTTGAAGGAATAGGCCTGCCCGTAGCCGACCGTTTCGATCAGATCGAGTGTGGCCTGAAAATCCTCTTCCGTCTCACCGGGGAAGCCCACGATAAAATCGCTCGAAAGCAGCAAATCAGGCCGTGCCGCGCGAATCCGCTCGATCAGGCGGATATAGCTTTCAGCGGTATGTTTGCGGTTCATCGCCTTCAAGATGCGGTCTGAGCCCGATTGCACAGGCAAATGGAGATAGGGCATCAGCTTGTCGCAATCTCCATGGGCTGCAATCAGGTCATCTTCCATGTCATTGGGATGCGAGGTGGTGAAACGAATGCGCTTGAGGTCATCCATCTTGGCCATTTCGCGGATCAAACGGGCAAGGCCCCATTCGCCCCCCTCACCTTCGCCGTGATACGCGTTCACATTCTGGCCCAAAAGGGTGATTTCACGCACGCCGCGCTCAACAAGATCACGCGCTTCATTCAGCAGGCGATCAACGGGGCGGCTAACTTCCGCGCCACGGGTATAGGGCACAACGCAAAAGGCACAGAATTTATCGCACCCCTCCTGAACTGTCAGAAACGCCGTCGGACCACGCGTGGGTTTGCGGCTTTTTGGCAGGTGGAGGAACTTGTCTTCTTCAGGAAAATCCGTATCGAGCGCTGTCTCGCCCCGATTCAGCGCTTCCATCATCTTGGGCAAGCGGTGATAGGTTTGCGGCCCGACCACAAGGTCCACCAAAGGCTGGCGGCGCATGATCTCGGCCCCTTCGGCCTGTGCTACACAGCCTGCAACCGCAATCTTCAAATCGGGCTTTTCATCATGCAAGGGGCGCAGACGGCCAAGGTCGGAATAGAGCTTCTCGGCCGCTTTCTCGCGGATATGGCAGGTGTTCAGAAGGACCATATCGGCCTCTTCGGCGGTGCCGACCTGTTCATAGCCTTGCGTGCCAAGCGTTTCCACCATCCGCTCGGAGTCGTAGACATTCATCTGACAACCATAGGTTTTGACAAATAGCTTTTTCGGTTCGGACATCGGAATACGCCTTGGGTGGAGATCAAGGAGCGTGTATCCGATGTGCGGCGGCTCTTCAACGGTTGGACATCTTGCGCCGCAAGCGGAATTGCGTTTTTAACCATTGCGCAGCACAGTATGCGCTGCACCCTAGGGCAAATCAGGCAAGGCTGTTACGAGAGCATGGAGCTTCAGGAATTTCCCGACATCAATTCGGTCCGGCAAATGCGTGCTGGCAGCTTCGGGAAAGGCCCTTTCGCGATTGTCATTGCCGAGGATAAAAGCGAGACGGCCGCGACGCTGCAACATGTTTTCCAACTGGGCTTTCGCAAGGTCTTCCTCTTTGCGCCTGAGGGCATGACCCTTGATCCTGAGATGGAGGAGCTGGCCGAGAAACTGGTCGTCATCCGTGACCGCACCCGTCGCCCGAATGCCGCGCGCGACGCCGTGAACGCCGTGATGGACGCTGTCTCGGGGGAATGGATCCATTACTGCTTTAATGGTGAATTCCTGTTCTACCCCTTTTGCGAAGACCGCTCCGTTGCCGAGGTTGCGACCTTCATCACCGAGGAACGGCGCGCTTCGGCCCTAAGCTATGTCATTGATCTTTACGCGGGTGATTTGCACACCTATCCTGATGCGGTTTCGCTGGATAATGCGCTGCTAGATGCCTCTGGCTATTACGCCGAGCCGCGGCGTGACGCGAATGATCAGGATATGGACCGACAATATAACTTTTTCGGCGGATTGCGCTGGCGGTTTGAAGAACATGTCACTGAATCAAAGCGCAAGATCGACAGGATCGGCCTGTTCCGCGCCGAGGCTGGTCTGCGGCTGCGTGATGACCACACGCTCAGCAATGAGGAAATGAACACCTATGCCTGCCCTTGGCATCATTCCCTGACCACAGCGATCTGTTCGTTCCGCGTGGCCAAGGCGCTGCGCTCCAACCCTGGGTCGCGGGATGACATCCATGATTTCCGCTGGCACCGCTCCATGCGCTTCCAATGGTCCAGTCAGCAATTGATGGATTTGGGCCTGATGGAGCCAGGTCAATGGTTCTAGCACCAGCCAAAGGGCAAAGCTGAATGCGGCAGGCCCTTAGCGATGGACCGATGCTTGCCATGATGGCGATGCAAATGGTGATTTGGGCGGCGCTTTTTTACAGCTTTCCCGCAAGCATCCTTTATTGGCAGGCCGAATTTGGCTGGAGCACGGGCCAAACCATGGGGGCTTTCACGCTTGCCATTGCCATCTCAGCCCTTGGTGCCCCCGTGGCAGGGCGGCTGATTGATCGCGGCCTTAGCCCCCTGATCTTTCCGCTTGGCGCTGTGACTGGCGCGGCCCTTTTGATCGCGCTGACTTATGTGGAAACTTTGGGCCAGTTCTACATGATCTGGGCGCTGATCGGCATCTGCATGAGCGTCACGCTCTATGAGCCCTGTTTTGCCCTTCTCACCCGTGCCCGAGGGGCGCGTGCACGCGGGACAATCACTGCCGTGACATTGCTAGCGGGCTTTGCCTCGACCTTGGCCTATCCGATGATATATGCCCTTGCCGAACCTTTTGGCTGGCGCATTGCGATCTTGGCGATGGCGGGGCTTGTCTTGGCCATCAACCTGCCACTGAGCCTGTTTGCCGTGAAACGCTTTGAGGTCGAAGCCCGCGCACGGCAACAGCAGGAACCTCCACAGCCCAAATCTGCGGCAGCCCCCAAAGTGCTTTTGCGGGACAAGCGGTATTGGTTGATCGCTGGCAGTTTCGCAGCCGCAACCCTGACCACAGGGGTTTTTATCAACCTGCTTTTGCCCTTGATGGCCGCACAAGGTGTTCCAAGCTCGCTATCCATTCTGGCAGCGTCCATGATCGGGCCGTCCCAAGTTTTGGGTCGCCTTTTGATGTTGGGAGCAGGCGCGCGGCTCTCCTCCATCAGGATCGCGCAAATCGCGATGTTCTCAATCGCGTTTGGCGCGTTCATGTTTGCAGCCTCAGGGCAATTTGCGCTTTTGGTGCTTGTCTTTGCCCTTGCCCAAGGCGTGGGCTTTGGGGTGGCGGGCATTGTGCGCGCAGTGGTCACGCGGGACTATCTGGGTGAGGAAAATTACGGCGCAGTCGCAGGCGCGGTCGCGCTTCCCTCGCTGATGATCTCGGCCTTGGCACCCGCTTTGGGGGCCTTTGCACTGGATCAAAGCGGGCCATTGCCCGTGATCCTGCTGTGCCTGATTGCCCCTATTCTTGGCGCAATCGGCCTCGGGCGTTTGGGCAAGTCAGCATAAAAAAGGCGCAGCCCGAAAGCTGCGCCCTGTCTGATACCCGAAAGGGAGGGATCTCAAGTTCAGACGGTTTCGGCCTCTTCTGCCTTTTTCGCGGCCTCGATCGTCTGAGGCGCGGCAGAGGTGATTGCGATCTGACGCGGTTTCAGGGCCTCAGGCACTTCGCGCACAAGGTCCACATGCAAGATACCGTTTTCATACACGGCCCCTGTCACGCGCACATGATCGGCAAGCTGGAAGCGTTTTTCAAAGGCGCGCGTGGCGATGCCGCGATGCAAATAGGTGCGAACGGTCTCGTCCTTGCCTTTGCGGGCCGCGACGACAAGCTCGGTCTCGCGCTGCTCAATCGACAGCTCCTCTTCCGAGAAGCCCGCCAGAGCGATCGAAATCCGATAGGCATCTTCATCGGTCTTTTCGATATTATAAGGGGGGTAGGTGCTTGGGCCCGCATCCTTGGTCATAACCTGATCAAGCAGGTCCGCCATTCGGTCAAAGCCAACAGTGGCACGGTAAAGTGGTGAAAGGTCATAGCTGCGCATAAGTCATCCTCCTAGAGAAGCGATAACGCGTTGTAATCAAAGGCGGTCTGGTCATAGACCCGCCAAGGGTTCATGCTCCGGCCCGCTTGGCGGCACCGTCACCTGACAGATATGTGGTGGGGATTTGGGCCTTTCAAGACCCCAAGCGTTACGACCCTCAGCGTTACGGGCGAATAAAACGTGCGCCTGTCGTTTCGCGCCCATCCGAGAGGCCTGTTCCGATCCGCCTGATTTGCGGAAGCGAGCGCACGGCTTGCAGGTCTCGCTGCCCGAATTGCGCCAGAAGCATCGGCAAAGTCTCCTCAACAGGCACAGTAATCGCGACCTGTTGGTCCCCAAGCGTGCCAACCGCAGATACCACGGCAACAATATTCATCTGCCCGTCACGATCCAACATCACCGGCGCACCAGAGGAGCCCTGCACAACATGGCAGGAGAAGATATGGATGCCCTCCTCGTCGCGCAGCATGGCGCAATCATCCTCATGGGAGGCATGGTTTTCCCGCCCGCGCCCATAGGAAACGACTTCAACCATATCCCCTTCAACCGCCTGCCCGCGCGTTGCCATGGGCCGCACCAAGGCAGTGGTGATCGGCGCATCAAGCTGCAATAGGGCGATATCTGTTCGAACCCTGTCATCGGTGATGGCTTCGCCATAAGTGTAATCAGGGTGAATGACCGAGCGGCGTACTTTGCGCTGCGCCTCAGCAATGCCGTCGCGCAGGCCTGCATTAAAGGTCAAAGCGCTATCGGGCAGCTGGTCCGCGCCGCTTTCCCCAAAGAGGCAATGGGCCGCTGTCAGGACAAGATCAGGCGAAATCAGCGTGGCCGTGCAATATCCGATGCCCGTATCGAGCCGTCCGATTGCCTCCCAGCCCCGCGCCTCCGAAGCGCTATCAAGGGCCTGCAATGGGGTGTCAGGCTCCATGGTGGGCAGGCCAAAGCCCACCTCCGCCTGAAGCGGCGTGGCGGAGAGAACAAATGCCAGTATTCCGATAGGAAGAGAGCGCATCCCGATGCCCAGTCCTGCTATTGATCCTGAGCCGGACTACCCCCTCAAAAGGGCGAAAATGGGACGTGGTGATGGCAGTTTTAGCGCAGGATCGGCACGGGCGCTTCACGCTTGCCTTTGGTGCTGAGCGCGGGCGGCTTTGGCCCGCCAGTGACCCAATCCAGCAATTCAACGGTATGAACAATCGGCACATCGCTGCCCGAGCCGATCTGCATCATACATCCGATATTTCCCGCTGCGATGATATCGGGGGATTTCGCCTCGAGCGTGCGGATTTTACGTTCCTTCAATTGCGCCGAAATCTCGGGCTGCATCAGGTTATATGTGCCCGCCGAGCCACAGCACAGATGGCTATCAGCAGGCTCGACCACTGTGAAACCAGCGCGCTTGAGAAGGTCTTTGGGATAGGTCTTGATCTGCTGCCCATGCTGCAGCGAACAAGCCGCGTGATAGGCCACAGTCAGATCGGGCGCACCCCCTTCAGGCAGATCAAGCTGCATCAACAGCTCCGAGATATCCATCGCCTTATCCGAGACCGCTGCCGCCTGCGCGGCCAAAGGATCATTGCGGAACATATGCCCGTAATCCTTGATCGTGGTGCCGCAGCCCGAGGTGTTGATCACAATTGCATCAAGCCCTGCGCCGTCCATCTCGGCGCTCCATGCGCGGATGTTTTTCGCGGCAGAGGCATGGCTCTCATCGGTTTTGCCCATGTGATGGGTCAGCGCACCGCAACACCCCGCGCCTTCGGCCACCACAACCTCGCATCCCAACCGCGTCAGAAGGCGAATGGTGGCATCATTGATATCTGTATTCAGCGCCTTTTGCGCGCAGCCCGTCATCAGCGCCACCCGCTTTTTGCGCGCACCTTGTGGCGCAAAACTCTGCGGGTCATCGTTGCGGCTGACAGGCGGAATGGTTTTCGGGGCCATATCCAGCATCGCCTTGAGCCGCGCATCGGGCATCAAGAAACGGAACGGTCGCCCGAGCTTTGCCCCCAACAGCGCCAGCCTGAAACGGGTGGGATAGGGCAGGATATTGGCCAACAGCCAGCGCAAGGCACGATCACTGAAAGGGCGTTTATAGGTCTTTTCGATATGGTCGCGCGCATGATCGACCAGATGCATGTAATGCACGCCCGAGGGACAGGTCGTCATACAGGCCAGACAGGACAGGCAGCGATCAATATGTTTGACCGTTTTCGCATCGGCGGGGCGGTCATTCTCAAGCATATCCTTGATCAGGTAAATCCGCCCGCGCGGGCTGTCCAATTCATCGCCCAAAACCTGATAGGTCGGGCAAGTGGCCGTGCAGAAGCCACAATGCACACAGGCCCGCAAAATTTCATTGGAGCGTTCAATCGCGGGGTTCTTTAGCTGCTCGGGCGTAAATGTGGTTTGCATAATCTCGTGGTCCTTCAGCCCATCAGGCCGGGGTTCAAAATGCCGCGCGGGTCAAATTTCGCGCGTAATCCTTGGGTGAGTTTGGCCAATGGCGCAGGCTCGGGCTGGAAGACGGGCATATTGGCGCGTGTATCCTCACTGGCGCGGATCAAGGTCGCGTGGCCCCCGAAGGCACTAAGCTTGGCCCTGACATCAGCCCCTTCAGGTGCCAAGGCCCAAATCAGGCCCCCGCCCCAGTCATAAATCACTTCGGCCCCGATACGTTCCGCGATTTCTGGGCCGTCGGTCGGCTTGACCGAGATGCGCCAGACATCCCCCGCGCGATCTGCAAAGTCCTCAACATCGCGTATGGCGCGCCAGATTGATTTGACCTGCTCCGCCTCCGTCTCAACCCGCGTTTGACCAAACCGGTCCAGCAGCGCGCAGAGTTGCGCAGTGCGGTAGGCCACACTTTCCGCGAAACCCTCCAAGCGCAGCAGCGTTACAGGCTGCCCCTCAGGCCCTTTCGGCAGATGCGCGGCGCCCGTCACCTCAAAGGGGGAGGCAAGCGCCAAGCACATCGCCTCAACCGCCTGCGCATCGCCAAGCCCGTCCAGCATCACGCAAGCGCGGCTTTCAACATCGGGCAAGACCTTGAAAGACACCTCCGAGAGCACGCCAAGCGTGCCCCAGCTACCCGCCATCAACTTGACGAGATCATAGCCCGTCACGTTTTTCATCACGCGGCCACCGTTTTTAACGGCTGTGCCCTGCCCATCTACGAAGCGCACGCCAATCAAACTGTCACGCGCGGCGCCCACCTGAATACGTCTGGGACCCGACGCATTCGAGGCCACAACGCCACCGATTGTAGGGGCGCCATCGCTGCCCAAAAGCTTGCGGTGATCCATCGGCTCGAAGGGCAAGCGCTGGTTATCGGCGGCCAAAGCGGCTTCGATTTCTGCCAAAGGCGTGCCCGCTTGCGCCACGATTGTCAGCGATCCAGGTTCATAAAGTGTGATCCCCGACATCTCCGCCACCGACAGCACCTCCCCCGCGAGAGGTTTGCCAATGGGCCGTGTTCCGCCGCCCATCACGCGCAGCGGTCCTTTGGCCGAGGCGATGGCATCTTGCAGGTCTTTTTCGGTGGTCGGGCTCAGCACGGAACCTGCTCCTTCATCTTGGCGGCATTGGCTTGGGTAAATGGCAGCGCCGTCAGGCCGCGATTTCCCTGCGGCGTTGCGATGCGGCCAGCGGAAACACCTTGGCGGGGTTCAGCAACCATTGCGGATCAAACACATCCTTCACCTGCATCTGCGCCTCGAGATCTTCAGGGGCGAATTGCGTGGTCATCAGATCGCGTTTTTCGATCCCCACACCATGCTCACCGGTCAGACAGCCACCCACCTCGACACAGAGCTTCAGGATATCCGCGCCGAAAGCTTCGCAAAGCTCCAGATCGCCTTCTTTATTGGCATCAAACAGGATCAGCGGGTGCATATTGCCATCGCCCGCATGGAAAACATTGGCCACATCCAGCCCGTATTCCTTCGACATCTCGCCAATGCGGCGCAGCACGAAAGGCAGGCTGGAGACGGGGATCGTGCCATCAAGGCACATATAATCATTGATCTGCCCCATCGCCCCAAAGGCTGATTTGCGGCCCAACCAGATGCGCGCGGCCTGATCGGCATCTTCGGCCTCGCGGAATTCGACAGGGTTATGGCGCAGGGCGATCTGCTTGATCAGGCCCAATTGCTCGACAATCTCGGCCTCGGAGCCTTCGACCTCGACGATCAAAAGGGCCTCGCACATTGGATAGCCCGCTTTGGCGAACGCCTCGGTCGCCTCGATGCAGGGTCTGTCCATGAACTCGATCGCCACGGGCAATACGCCCGCTTTGATGATGTCAGAGACGCATTCCCCCGCGACCTCATTGCTGTCAAAGGCGATCAGAACAGGGCGCGCGCCCTCGGGCTTGCGCAGGATGCGCAGGGTCGCCTCGGTCACCACGCCAAGCTGGCCTTCGCTGCCACAAATCACACCCAGCAGATCAAGCCCGCCTGCATCCAGATGCGCGCCGCCAATTTCGACGATGCTGCCATCCATCATCACCATGGTAACGCCGAGCAGGTTATTGGTGGTCACACCGTATTTCAGGCAATGCGCGCCGCCCGAATTCATCCCGATATTGCCCGCAATGGCACAGGCCAACTGGCTGGAGGGATCGGGCGCATAGAAGAAATCATTCTCCTCGACAGCGCCTGTCACGCTTAGATTGGTGCGCCCCGTTTGAACGCGAATAAAGCGGTTGTCATAATCGGTTTCAAGCACGTCACTCAGACGCGCCACCCCAAGGATCACGCAATCCGCCGTGGGCAAAGCCCCACCCGCAAGCGAGGTTCCCGACCCGCGCGGCACAACAGGCACGCCTTCCTCATGACAAATCTTGAGAACAGCCGAGACTTCTTGCGTCGAGGAGGGCAGCACAGCCGCCAAAGGCGGGCAGCGATAGGCCGTCAGCGCATCACATTCATAGGCGCGCGTCTCGATATCTTCATGGATGACGGCATCAGCGGGGAGCACAGATAGCAAACGCTCAACAATCCTTGGCTTGCGCGCAAGAATGGCCGGATTGGGGGCTGGCATGTCCATGATTCCGTCTCCTCCTCAGGTATTGGTAATATTTCTAGACCAATTTAACACATTCGACAAGGAAAAGCCAAAAGCCTTTCGGCACCGATTGCACAAGCCCGACATTCAAGGCAGGAAGTCGGCATGGATTGGATTAAGGTTCTTCATCTGCTCTGTGTCCTTGGATGGATGACCGGCATCTTCGCGGTGCCGCGTGCGATCATTTACTGGAAACGGGAATGGGCGCGTTTGGGCGAATTTGGCCCCACGGGTGACCTGACAATCCGCATCTACCGCTTTTCGCTCGGCCTTGGCGTCATCGCGATCCTGTCGGGGATTTGGCTCGGCTGGTATTGGGGCTTTCCCGCTTGGGTCTGGGTCAAACTGGCCATAGTGGCCGCGCTGGCGGCCCATTACGGCTGGACGGGCCGCTTGGTCCTGCGCGCCCGCAAAGGCATCTTCACCGAGAGCGATTTCTACCTGCGCGTCTATAACGAGCTCAGCGTCTTGGGCGCGATCGGCGTGCTTTTTATCGTGGTCTTCAAGCCGTTCTAGAGGGCGGCTGTGCGGGACGGAGCGGACATTCGCTGCCTATACCCCAAGGGCTGCTTTCAGAGGCCTTTCTGGTTATCTTTGGGAAGCGGAGCATTCGAAGAAAGCTATCGGAGCCTTCATGACGTTCAATTACCGACTTGCTGAGGGACGCGATGGGAGTGCATGCGCAAGCATTGTCCGTGAGCATGGCACAGAGACACCTTGGCTAGGACCTCTGCATGAGTTTGAGCGATTGGTGGAATGGTGGACAGGTTGTTTGCTTAACGTCGAAACCTCTTGGGTTGCCGAAGAAAACGGCAAAGTCGTCGGGTTTTGCGTCCGACAAGACGACAACATTACCGGTCTATATGTTTCTCGCGAAGCAAGAGGCCGCGGTGTCGGGAAATCCTTGCTCGATATGGCCAAGGTAGATCGAAAATGGATTACGGTGTGGGCCTATGAACAAAACCCCCGCGCTCGCAAGTTCTACCGACGAGAAGGCTGTGTCGAAGTTTCTCGCGAAACCGAAGAGGGAACAGCTCTCGTCGATGTCGAACACCGATGGACAAAATCACAGTAGTTGACGATGCCATGGCCTTCCAAATTTCGAGTTTCAACACGCAGGATGGGAAGAACGGCGCATTGCTACCGGACATTCGTGCGTCGTGCAGCATTTGGAATTATGGGCTCAAACCTGCCATTCGCTACATATTGCACGAATGGCCGTTTTCGGAAAACGACCGCAACTTTGCTCCGCTCCCTGCGCATACCCAACGCTCGGCCCTTAATTCAAACGACACAAGCACAACAGCGGCAGATCAGGAACCTTGCGCCAGCGCAGAAATCTCCCGCCAGTCGTCGCCCCTTATAGCGATGTCTCAATCCCCGCCGATTGCAGTGCATTGAGGCGGGCATAGGCTCCGTCTTGCGCGATGAGCGTGTCATGGGTGCCTTGTTCCACAACGCGCCCGTGGTCCATCACCACAATCAGATCGGCCTCGCGCACCGTGGACAGACGATGCGCGATCACCAGTGTCGTGCGCCCCTCGGACAGGCGCGCCAAGGCCTCCTGCACCAGTTTCTCGGATTGCGTATCCAGCGCCGAGGTCGGCTCGTCCAGCAACAGGATCGGTGCTTTCTTTAGCATCGCGCGCGCAATCGCCACGCGCTGGCGTTGGCCGCCCGACAAGGAGGACCCGCGCGGGCCCACAGGCGTTTCCAACCCCTCGGGCAAGGCATCGGTGAATTCGAGGATATGGGCGGCAGCGGCGGCCTCGCGGATTTCAGCATCTGTCGCGTCAAGGCGGCCCATGCGGATATTCTCGGCAATGGTTTGATCAAACAGCGCCGTTTCCTGCCCGACCACTGCGATGCTGTTGCGCAGGTCTTCCAGCGACACCTCATTGATCTGGGTGCCCCCGATCGTGACCTTGCCCGCAACGGGATCAATCAAGCGGGTGAGCAGGCCGAAAACGGTGGTCTTGCCCGCCCCTGAGGGGCCCACGATCGCGGTGGTCTTGCCTTCCAGCGCGGTCAGGTCTAGCCCGCGCAGAACGGGCGCATCGCCATAGGCAAACTCGGCCGCTTCAAAACGGATATCGCCCGCGTGCAGGGGTTTGGGATTGGCGGGCGAGGTGATTTTTGGCGTGACCTCAAGTGCCGTATAAAGACGATCCAACGAGGCGGCGGCCGCTTGCAGGCCGCCCGCGGTATTGGACAAGCGCTTGAGCGGGTCGAACATCAGCGAAAGCGCTGTGATGAAGGACATGAATTCCCCCACCGTTTTCTCGCCATTGATGATCGCCTCAGCCCCGAACAGGGTGACGGCCACAAAGCCCAACCCCGAGAGCAGATCAATCAGCGAGGGGTTCGCCGCTTGCCCCGCAGAGGAGCGCAATTGAAACCGCAGAAAACGGCGGGTGTCCTTGGCAAAGCGTTCCGTCTCGGTGGCCTCAAGGCGGTTTACCTTGATGGATTGGACGCCGTGAAACATCTCGTCCAGCCGCGTGGTCAAAAGGGCAGCGGTGTCGCGCGCGGCAAAGGCCGTGCGGCGGATCAGGCGCAAAAGGGCAGACATGGGCAGGATCAAAAGCGGCACACCGACCAGTGCGACCAAGGTCCAGCTCCAATCGGTGAGTAGCATCACAATGGTCAGGGAGATCAAAGCGACCGAGTCGCGCCCGAGCGATAACAGAACCGAGGTGGAGGCCGATTGCAGCGTCATCGTATCGCCGCGCACCCGCTCGATCAGAGAGCCGGGGGGATTGATGGCAAAAAAAGAGCTGTCGAGCCCGAGGATATGTTTGACCAGCCGCACTTGCAGCGCATTGGTCACGCGCAGGCCAACCCCTGCGATAATGATGCGGTGCAAAAAGCCCGCAATCGCGCGGAAGGCGAACATAGCACCAATCGCGGCCACCACCCATCCGATCCCGTCCATGGATTGGGCGGCGAATAATTCATCGAATAGCGGGCGCACCAGCCATGCGAATGCGCCAAGCGCCGCGCCCTCAAGGCTCATCAGGATCAAGGCCAGCGTCAAAATCGGCCAGTATTTGGCAACATGGTCGCGCCATAGCCGTGTGACCAGTTCGGTGCTTTTCTTATCGCTGGCGCTTAGGTCGCTGCTCATCGTCTTTTCCACTTTATTCGGCCTGCAACATATGGGCTGCGCTGGCTGTATTCCATAGCTGTCTCATGTCGCGCGCGGTGTGCAGCGGGTTAGTGCAAGCTGGATAGCCAGACAAGCACAGAAGCCTCCTTGCGTGTCGGCAATGATTTGCAAAGAGCCGCTTTTTGAGCCTTATGGCCTGCAAATTGTGCCCAAATAAGTGCGATTGGCCAAATTATACCTTTCCGGTTGTAAATCTTGATTGCGGCTGATTAGGTTGATGAAAATGTGGGGAAACACCACAGCACAACAGAAGAGGTTAGCCTTGTCCGAAGACAAGAATGATGCGTTTGTCGCGTTTGAACGTGTGCAAAAAAGCTACGACGGCGAAACGCTTGTCGTCAAAGATTTGAACCTCAGCATTGGTCAGGGCGAGTTTCTAACGATGCTTGGGCCATCGGGCTCGGGCAAGACCACCTGCTTGATGATGCTGGCCGGTTTTGAGACCGCCACCCATGGCGAGATCCTTCTGCAAGGCAAGCCGATCAACAATATCCCGCCCCATAAGCGCGGCATCGGGATGGTGTTCCAGAACTACGCCTTGTTCCCGCATATGACTGTGGCGGAAAACCTGTCCTTCCCTCTTGAGGTGCGCGGGCTTGGCAAATCGGATCGCGAAGCCAAGATCAAACGCGCGCTGGATATGGTGCAGATGGGCGAGTTCGGCGGCCGCCGTCCTGCGCAGCTTTCGGGCGGTCAGCAGCAGCGCATCGCACTTGCGCGCGCTTTGGTGTTCGAGCCTGAGCTGGTCTTGATGGATGAGCCGCTCGGCGCGCTCGACAAGCAGCTGCGCGAACATATGCAATTCGAGATTACGAATCTGGCCCATAACCTCGGGATCACGACGGTCTATGTGACCCATGACCAGACCGAGGCCTTGACCATGTCGGACCGCGTTGCCGTTTTTGATGATGGGCGCATCCAGCAGCTTGATCCGCCAGATACGCTTTATGAACAGCCAAAGAACAGTTTTGTAGCCCAGTTCATTGGTGAAAATAACACGATGGAAGGCGTGGTGACCAAGATCACCAAGGATGCCTGTGTCGTGCAATTGGATGGCGGCGAATTGATCGATGCCGTCCCTGTGAATGTCGACAAAGTCGGTGACCGGACGCTTGTCTCCATCCGCCCTGAGCGCGTGGAATATAACAAGGACCGGCTTGCCGATGATGCGCATACGCTCAAGGCCGAGGTGTTGGAGTTCATCTATATGGGCGACATCTACCGCACACGTCTGCGGGTTGCGGGCAATTCCGACTTTATCATCAAAACACGGAATGCCCCTGACCAGCGTCGTCTCAAGCCTGGTGAGCAAATCGAGATTGGCTGGCGCCCGCAAGATTGCCGCGCGCTTGATGCCTGAACCCTTTTTGGTGTCGCGGCGCATTCCGTGCCGTGATGCCCAATAATAATAAGACCAAAAACAAAATACTGTCCAAGAGAAGAGGAACTACCAATGAAACTTAAATCAGCCTTGCTTCTGAGCACCGGCGCAGCACTTGCCTTCCCGGCAATGGCGCTGGCGGATGGCCATATGGCCGATACCATGACGCTCGTATCCTGGGGCGGTGCCTACCAGGTGAGCCAGGACCGTGCCTATGCACAGCCCTATGCTGCAATGAATGACGGTCTCGAAGTGATTTGGGACGAAAGCTCGGCCGAAGCCGTGGCACGCCTGCGCGCCATGAACGAAGCTGGCAACGTCACATGGGATGTTGTTGATGTTGTTGCGGCAGACGCCATGCGTCTTTGCGACGAAGGCCTCGCGCTGGAAATCGACCATGACGAGATGCTGGAGCCAGCACCTGATGGAACACCGGCAACCGAGGATTTCGGCAATCTGATCGTCTCCGACTGCTTTGTTCCGCAGATCGTCTATTCGACGACCTTCGGCTATCGCACCGATGTGGCCGAATGGAATGGCGCAGCGCCAACAAGCGTTTGTGACGTGTTCGACACCGAAACCTTCCCTGGCACTCGCTCGCTCGAGCGTCGTCCGATCGCGAACCTCGAATGGGCTCTGATCTGTGACGGTGTGGCCATCGAAGATGTCTATGACACCCTCGAAACCGAAGAAGGCATCGCGCAGGCATTCGCCAAGCTCGACACCATCCGTGCAGACACCATCTGGTGGACCGCTGGTGCGGAAACACCCCAGCGTCTGGCCGATGGCGAAGCGCTGATCGGTTCGACCTATAACGGTCGTCTGTTCTCGCTGATCGAAGAGCAGGACCAGCCTGTTGCAATGCTCTGGGACTGGCAGATGTTCGACCTTGACGGTTGGATCATTCCAGCAGGTCTTTCGCCTGAGCGTGAAGCCCGTGCACTGGACTTCCTGCGCTTCGCGACAGACACTCAGCGTCTGGCGGATCAGGCCCAGTACATCTCCTACGGCCCTGCACGCGCCTCCTCGGCTCCGCTGGTTGGCACACATGCCGATCTCGGCATCGAAATGGCGCCACATATGCCAACAGACCCTGCAAACTCGGTGAACACATTCCTGTTCAACTACGAGTGGTGGGCAGATTACCGCGACGATCTGGATGCACGTTTCCAGGCATGGCTCGCTCAGTAATCTGATCTGAGAAACCTTGGAAAGGGGCGGGGGCGCGTGACGCCTTCGCCCCGATCCCAAGCCTCCCGCGCGCTGCGCATGCGCGCTTGATCCGAGACACCCCGAATATGGCGGCTGAATTTGGCGCCTGACCATGACGAAAGTCCCCAGAATGCCCAAAGGCTATATCATCGCACATATCACCGTGCATGACCCCGAGGCTTATCGGGAATATATCGAACGGGACACGCCGATACTGGAGGCGCTTGGCGGCTCTTTCATCGTGCGGGGGGGATCATCGGAACTGGTGGAAGGCTCAACCTATGAGCGCCATGTCATCATCGAATTCCCGAGCTATCAAGCCGCGAAGACAGCCTATCACGACCCTGCCTATCAAGAGGTCGCAGAGATACGGCGCCGCACGGCCAGCTCTACCATAATTGTCGTCGAGGGCATCTAAATGACCGATCAGACCGCCAGTGCCGATCTGCCCGAAGGGCCCGTGTTGGCCGCGGATGGGCGTCCGCTCAAAGCCAGCCTGAACCGTGCCTTGCGCCGCCAAAAACTGCGCGCGCTGATGCTGATCGCGCCGCTATTCTTGTTCATCCTCATCACCTTCGTCTGGCCGATTGGCGCGATGCTGTTCCGCTCGGTCGAGAACCAGATCGTCGAAGAAACCCTGCCGCGCACGGTTGTGGCTTTGCAGGACTGGGAAGATACCAGCACTGCCCCTGACGAGGCGGTTTTCGCTGCGCTCAGCCATGATTTGGTCGAGGCCGTCGAGCGCCGCCGCCATACCCAAGTGGGCAGCCGCCTGAATTATGAGACGACGGGCATGTCCTCGCTGTTCCGCTCGACGGGGCGCTCTGCCGATGAGGTGGGCGAATGGGCCTTGGACGGTTTTGTGGCGATCGACCCCGCTTGGGAAGAGCCCGAGACGTGGACCGCGATCTTCGGCTCCAGCATCTGGTTGGAAGGTCGCGAGACTGCCCTTGCCAATGACGAGCAAATCCCGCTGTTCCAATTGGGCGCTGATATCCGTGATCTTTTGCCTGAGGCCTCCGATGCCTATCGCGGCTTTGCGCAGGTGATCCAGACCGAAGACGATGATGACCCAAGCGCCGAGGAGCCTTGGGCCCCTGTCTATGGCGCGCTTTACCGCGATCTGGCGCAGGCCGATCCTGCCAGCCTTGCAGCCATTGGCGGGGCCTCTGGGGCCCTTCTGACAAGCAGTTTCGAGGCGCTCTCCACGATTGAACCCGTCAGCGTGCGGGATGAATTTGCCGATATCAATGAAGATTGGGTCGATGTTCCCGTTTGGGAAACGATCGAGGCCTTCTCGGACCCTTACACGGCGGGCTATTTCCTATCGGCCGTTGATTTGCAGCTCTCGCCTGAGGGGATTGAGCAGCAGCCTGAGGATCAACGCATCTATCTCAAGCTGTTCTGGCGCACGATTGTGATGTCGCTGGTGATCACGGGTTCCTGTATCCTGCTTGGCTATCCGATTGCCTATTTGCTGGCGACCTTGCCCTTGCGCACATCTAACCTGTTGCTGATCCTTGTTTTGCTGCCCTTCTGGACCTCGCTTCTGGTGCGGACCAGTGCTTGGAAAGTGCTGTTGCAGGACCAAGGCGTGATCAATGATCTGTTTGTTTGGGCAGGCTTGGTGGCCGATGGAAGCAGGCTTGCGCTGATCAATAACCAAACCGGCACGATCATTGCGATGACGCATATCATTCTGCCCTTCATGATCTTGCCGCTGTATTCGGTGATGAAAACCATCCCGATCACCTATGTCCGCGCGGCCAAGTCGCTTGGCGCGACGAATTGGACAGCTTTCTGGCGGGTCTATTTCCCCCAATCGGTGCCGGGTATCGGCGCGGGCTCGATCCTCGTTTTCATCCTTGCGATTGGCTATTACATCACGCCAGAGCTGGTTGGCGGCGAAAGCGGTATCTTCATCTCGAACCGGATCGCGTTCCACATTCGCTCCTCGCTCAATTGGGGCTTGGCGGCGGCGCTGGGAACCATCCTTCTGACCCTCGTTCTGGTACTGTACTGGCTCTATGACCGGATGGTCGGCATCGACAATGTGAAACTGGGAGGCTGAGCGCATGGCACAAGCAATGACCACCGCAGAGGCCGCCGCAAAGCTGCCCTCTCTCGAAAACCCCGCAAACGGATTTGCTGCCGTTATCGCAGGCCTGTTCGGGTTCTTCTTGGGCTTTCTGGCGGGCCAAGCCGTCAATGCGCCACTGGTTGGAGCCTTGATCGGGGCTGGCATCGGTATCGCAGGCGGGCTCGCCCTTCCGGGTCGGGTGATGCGCAGCCAAGGGCGGCTTGCTGTTACCATCCTTATGGCTGTGATCGGCTTTGCCATGGGGTCGTTTTTCGGGCTTGTGGTCTGGGGGCTGACAGGGCTGGTTGTGTCTTGGGTGATCTATTGGATCGGACATGGCAATTACCGCAAAGGCGTGCCCGTCTATGCGACACCTGGCCAAGTGCTCTGGCATAACAGCTATCTCTTTATTTGCGGCGCGATCTTCTTCTTCTTGATTGCCCCGATCCTTGTGATCATCCCGCTCAGCTTCAATGCGCAGGATTTCTTCACCTTCACGCCCGAGATGCTGCGCCTTGATCCGGCGGGCTATTCCATCAAGCATTACGTGGATTTCGTGACCAATTCTGATTGGACACGGCCCTTCAAGAACTCGCTCATCATCGCGCCTTTTGCGACTGTCATCGCGGTGTTTTTCGGGACATTGGCCGCTGTCGGTTTGAGCCAGAGCCATGTGCCCTTCAAAGGCGCGATCATGGCCACGCTGATCTCGCCGATGATCGTGCCGCTGATCATCTCGGCCACAGGCATGTTCTTCTTCTACTCCGATCTTGGCCTGTTCCTGCAAAACACTGTTGGCCTGAGCCAAAGCCTTGCAGGCTATATCAAGATCATTCTGGCCCATGCCGCCCTTGGCGTGCCTTTCGTGATCATCACGGTAACCGCCACGCTTGTGGGGTTTGATAAATCGCTCACTCGGGCCTCGGCCAATATGGGCGCGGGTCCGATCCGTACTTTCTTCAAGGTGCAGATGCCCCTGATCCTGCCCGGTGTTATTTCGGGTGGCCTTTTTGCCTTTATCACCTCGTTTGACGAAGTGGTTGTGGTGATCTTCGTGGCCTCGGCCGAGCAAAAGACCCTGCCATGGCAGATGTTCACTGGCCTGCGCGAGCAGATCAGCCCGACCATTCTGGCGGTTGCGACCGTATTGGTGGCGATCTCGATCTGCCTGCTCACGGCGATTGAATTGCTGCGTCGCCGCTCCGAGCGTTTGCGCGGCCTCAGCCCCGGCTGACGGGGCGCTTTTAGCCTGAGATTTACACGCCGCCGTGGGGGATGCCCTGCGGCGGCTCTTTTTTGTGATTGGGAATGGGGATAGGCTGGCGCAAACTCGATAGGAGATCGCAATGATTGGAAAGCTGGAGATGCTGCTGGCCTTGGCCAAGGAAGAGCATTTTGGCCGCGCGGCTGAAACCCTCGGGATCACGCAGCCCACCCTTTCCACGGGGCTCAAACAGCTTGAGGCGCAATTGGGCGTGAAGCTTGTGCAGCGCGGATCGCGTTTTGGTGGGCTCACGCCCGAAGGGCAGCGCGCTTTGGAATGGGCCCGCAAGATTGTGGGGGATACGCGGCATTTGCGGCAGGAAATGCGCTACTCCAAGGAAGGTTTATCGGGGCATTTGCGGCTGGCGGTTATCCCGACTGCACTGACATGGGCCGCGCGGCTTGCAGGGCGTTTTGAGGCCGAGCATCCCAATGTCAGCTTCTCGATCCTGTCGCGCTCCTCATCCGATATTTTGCAATTGATTGATAATCTCGATGCCGATGCGGGGATTACCTATCTCGATAATGAACCTCTCAGCCGCGTCAGCACGGTTGGCATGTATCGCGAGAATTATGTCTTGGTCTGCCGCAAAACCCATGACTTGGCTGCGCGCGAGAGCCTGCGCTGGCGCGATTTGGGCGGGTTGCGGATGTGCCTTTTGACGCCTGACATGCAGAACCGCCGCATCATCAACCGCAATCTCAGTGATGCAGGCATGGCCCCTGATGCGATGATTGAAAGCAATTCGACCATCGTTTTGGCCAATCAAGTGGTCGAGAGCGATGTCGTCACCATTTTGCCGCGTGATCTGGCGCGGTTTTTGGCGGCAGGGCATGACCTTGCGGTGGTCGAAATCAGTGGCGGCGGGCTGGTGCCCGAGGTGGGCCTCGTGGCGATGCACCAAGAACCCTATACGCCTGTGCTGCGGGAATTGATGAAAACGGCCCGTATGGTCGCAGAAAAAGGCTAAAGAGTCGCTTCTGTTTTCGATTGAGGTTTTCAATCGATTGACGGAATAACGATATTGTTTCCTCGATGAGTTTCTGGGCATCCTTCGGATGAGCTTACACACGAGGACTGCAATGCCACGGGATTTTCCGCAGCCAACGGCCACCGATATCAGCACGATCATTCAAGATCACCTTCATCTGGAAGGCCCGCTTTTGCCGATCCTGCATGCCATCCAGCATGATTTCGGCCATGTGCCGCAAATGGCGCTGCCCGTGATTGCCGAGGCGCTCAATATCACGCGCGCGGAAGTGCATGGGGTGATGTCCTTCTATCATGATTTCCGCGAGGTGCCGGCTGGTCGCCATGTGGTGAAAATCTGCCGTGCCGAGGCCTGTCAGGCCATGGGCAGCGAAGCCATGGCTGAGGCTGCGCTGCAAAAGCTGGGTGTCGCATGGCATGGCACAACCGCCAATGGCGCGGTGACAGTGGAGCCTGTCTATTGTCTGGGGCTTTGTGCCTGCGGGCCTGCGGCTTTGGTCGATGGCAAGGTGGTGGGGCGGTTGTCGCAGGACAAGCTGGATGCGATCCTTGCGGAGGCCTCGGCATGAAAATCTATATTCCCCGAGACAGCGCCGCCAAAGCGCTTGGTGCAGATCACGTGGCCGAGGCTGTTGCGAAAGGCTTGGCCGAGCGGGGGCTTGAGGCCGAGATCATCCGCAATGGCACACGCGGCATGATCTGGCTGGAACCTTTGGTCGAGATTGAACAGGATGGCGCGCGGCTGGCCTATGGCCCTGTCGAGCCTGAGGACGTGTCGGCCTTGCTGGATGGCAAGCTGGCCAGCCTTGGGCCTGTCGAAAACATCCCCTTTTTCGCGCGCCAGACACGGCTGACATTCCAGCGCTGCGGCGTGATCGATCCGCTGGACCTTGAGGCCTATAGAGCCAGTGGCGGGCTGGCAGGGCTCGCGCGGGCCGCCAAGATGAGCGGTGCCGAGATCGTAGAGGAAGTGACCAATTCGGGCCTGCGCGGGCGCGGCGGTGCAGGCTTTCCGACGGGGATCAAATGGAACACCGTTCTTAATGCCGAAAGCCCGCAGAAATACATCATCTGCAATGCCGATGAGGGTGATAGCGGCACTTTTGCTGATCGCATGATCATGGAGGGCGATCCCTTCACATTGATCGAAGGCATGGTGATTGCGGGGCTCGGCGTGGGGGCGGATAAAGGCTATGTCTATCTGCGCTCGGAATATCCCGACGCGATCGAGGTGATGAATGACGCTGTTCTGATCGCCCGCGAAGCGGGGGTTTTGGGTGGCGATATCATGGGCTCGGGGCGCAGCTTTGATATGGAAATCCGCGTGGGCGCGGGGGCCTATGTTTGCGGTGAGGAGACCTCGCTTCTCAACAGTCTTGAAGGCAAGCGCGCCGTGGTGCGCGCCAAGCCGCCTTTGCCAGCGCTTGAGGGGTTCTTGGGTCGTCCAACGGTGGTCAATAATGTGATCAGCCTTGCGACGGTGCCCGTGATTTTCGAGAAAGGCGCTGATTTTTATGCGGGGTTCGGCCTTGGGCGTTCCAAGGGAACAATGCCCATCCAGATCGCGGGAAATGTCAAACATGGCGGGTTGTTCGAGACGGCCTTTGGCATGCCCTTAGGGGAGCTGATCGAAGATGTGGCAGGCGGCACGGCTAGCGGAGGGCCTGTAAAGGCGGTCCAAGTGGGGGGGCCTTTGGGGGCTTATATGCCGCCCTCGAAATTCGACACGCCCTTTGCCTATGAAGAGTTTGACGGCCAAGGCGGATTAATCGGACATGCGGGTGTGGTCGTGTTCGACGATAGCGCCGATATGTTGAAAATGGCCCGTTTCGCGATGGAGTTCTGCGCGGTGGAAAGCTGCGGGAAATGCACGCCCTGCCGTATCGGAGCGGTGCGCGGGGTCGAGACCATCGATCGGATCGCGCGCGGGGATGGAGCGGCTGTCGAGATTCTGACCGATCTTTGCGAGACGATGAAGGATGGCTCGCTCTGCGCTTTGGGCGGGTTCACGCCCTATCCGGTGTTGAGCGCGCTGACCCATTTCCCCGATGAATTTGCCACCGGACGGGAGGCAGCAGAATGATGGATTTTTCGTATTTTTGGAAAGATGAAAGCAAAGGGTGCGCGCTATGAAGGATTTCATCATTCCATGGGATGACAAGGATATGGGTACGCCTGCACGCGAGGGCGCGCCTGTTTCGCTGACGATTGACGGGTTCGAGATTACCGTGCCCGAGGGCACCTCGGTGATGCGGGCGGCGGCGGAGGCGGGGATGCAGATCCCCAAGCTTTGTGCGACCGATAGCGTGGAAGCATTTGGGTCCTGCAGGCTCTGTGTGGTCGAGATCGAGGGGCGGCGCGGCACGCCTGCGTCTTGCACGACACCTGTGGCGGCGGGGATGGTGGTTCATACGCAATCCTCCAAGGTTAAGAAAATCCGCAAAGGGGTGATGGAGCTTTATATCTCGGACCATCCGCTGGATTGTCTGACCTGCGCGGCCAATGGCGATTGTGAATTACAGGATATGGCAGGGGCCGTGGGCTTGCGCGATGTGCGCTATGAGCCGGGGCGGAACCATTTCGAGCAGCGCAGCGCCACGGGTGTGAACCCCGAATATATCCCTGCCGACAACTCGAACCCCTATTTCACCTATGATCCGCAGAAATGCATTGCCTGTTCGCGCTGCGTGCGGGCCTGCGAGGAAGTGCAGGGCACATTCGCGCTGACCATCGAGGGGCGCGGGTTCGAGAGCCGTGTTTCGGCGGGGATGGCGGGTGATGATTTCCTCTCCTCGGATTGCGTGTCTTGCGGGGCCTGCGTGCAGGCCTGTCCGACTGCGACTTTGCAGGAGAAATCGGTGATCGAATTGGGCACGCCCGAGCGCTCGGTGATCACGACCTGTGCTTATTGCGGGGTTGGATGTTCCTTCAAGGCCGAGTTGAATGGCGATGAGTTGGTGCGCATGGTGCCGTGGAAACATGGCAAGGCGAACCGTGGGCATTCCTGCGTGAAAGGCCGTTTCGCTTATGGCTATGCCTCTCATAGTGATCGTATTTTGAACCCGATGATCCGCGACAGCATCAATGATGCATGGCGCGAGGTGTCATGGGAGGAGGCGCTGGAGTTCACTGCCACCCGCCTGCGCGGCATTCAGGAGCGCTATGGCAAGAAGGCGCTTGGGGTGATCACCTCGAGCCGCTGCACCAATGAAGAGACCTATCTGGTGCAAAAACTGACGCGGGCGGTGTTTGAAAACAACAATACCGATACCTGTGCACGGGTGTGCCATTCTCCCACGGGTTATGGTTTGGGCCAGACCTTTGGCACCTCGGCGGGCACGCAGGATTTCGACAGTGTCGAGCACACGGATGTGGTGATCGTGATCGGTGCCAATCCGACCGATGGCCACCCTGTTTTTGCAAGCCGCCTCAAGAAGCGGTTGCGCGCGGGGGCCAAGCTGATTGTTATTGATCCGCGCCGCATTGATCTGGTGAAATCGGCCCATATCGGAGCGGCGCATCATTTGCCGCTGCGCCCCGGCACCAATGTGGCTGTGGTCAGTGCCATGGCCCATGTGATTGTGACCGAAGGTTTGATGGATGAGGCCTATATCCGCGAGCGTTGCGATTGGGATGAGTTCCAGGATTATGCCGAGTTCATCTCGGACCCGCGTCACAGCCCCGAGGCGACCGCGCTTTTGACAGGGGTTCCCGCCGCCGACCTGCGCGAGGCTGCGCGCTTGTTCGCAACAGGTGGCAATGGGGCTGTCTATTACGGGCTTGGCGTGACCGAGCATTCGCAAGGCTCGACCACCGTGATGGGGATTGCTAATCTTGCGATGCTGACGGGCAATGTGGGCCGCAAGGGGGTGGGTGTGAACCCGCTGCGGGGGCAGAACAATGTGCAAGGCTCCTGTGATATGGGCTCCTTCCCGCATGAGCTGCCGGGCTATCGCCATGTGAAGGGCGAGGATGTGCGCGAGATTTTCCAGAAAGCTTGGGGCGTGGAGATCGACCCTGAGCCTGGTTTGCGTATTCCCAATATGCTCGATGCCGCCGTGCAGGGCAGTTTCAAGGCGCTCTATTGTCAGGGTGAGGATATCTTGCAATCCGATCCCGATACCAAACATGTCTCGGCAGGTTTGGCGGCGATGGAATGCGTGATTGTGCATGATCTGTTTCTCAATGAGACAGCGAATTACGCCCATGTCTTCCTGCCCGGATCGACCTTCCTTGAGAAGAACGGGACCTTCACCAATGCCGAGCGTCGCATCAACCGTGTGCGCAAGGTCATGGCGCCGCGCAATGGCTATGAGGATTGGGAAGTGACCCAGATGCTGGCCAATGCGATGGGGGCCGATTGGCACTACACGCACCCCTCGCAGATCATGGATGAGATTGCGGCAACCACGCCCTCCTTTGCGGGGGTGGATTATGCGCTGCTTGAGGAGAAGGGCTCGGTCCAATGGCCCTGCAATGAGGCCCATCCCGATGGCACGCCTTTGATGCATGTTGACGGCTTCGTGCGCGGGAAGGGCCGTTTCATCGTGACCGAATATATCGCGACTGAGGAACGTTCGGGCCCGCGCTTCCCGCTTTTGCTGACTACGGGGCGTATCTTGAGCCAGTATAATGTGGGTGCGCAGACGCGGCGGACACAGAATAACGTCTGGCACAGCGAGGATGTGTTGGAAGTGCATCCGCATGATGCCGAGAACCGAGGCATCAAGGATGGGGATTGGGTCAAGCTGGCCAGCCGCTCGGGCGAGACGAGCCTGCGTGCGACAATCACGGATCGGGTCAGCCCGGGCGTGGTCTATACCACCTTCCACCATCCCGAAACGCAGGCCAATGTGATCACCACCGATTTCTCGGATTGGGCCACAAACTGCCCTGAATACAAGGTGACAGCCGTGCAGATTGCGCTGTCAAACGGGCCAACGGAATGGCAGCAGGAGTATGACGCAATGGCCGAGCGGTCGCGCCGAATTCTGCCCGCGGCGGAGTAGGCATAATGGCGCGCGCCCCGTCCTCCAGCCTGCCTGGTCTGACCGTTGCCCGTGACGGGCGGCGGGCCGTTGCGCGCAGCCTTCCCGAAGAGGTGCCCGTTGCCATGGTGTTTGAGGGCGGCACTCAAGCCGTGATGATGGCGACCCCAAAGGATCTGGAGGATTTCGCCACAGGCTTTGCCGTGACCGAAGGCTTTGTCGCCTCCGCCACCGAGATCGCGGAATTGGAGATCGTCGAGCATGAGCGCGGCCTTGAGGCACGTATGTGGCTGGCCAAGGATCGCTCCGAGGCGCTCAAAGCAAGGCGGCGCTCGATGATGGGGCCTGTTGGATGCGGGCTGTGCGGCATTGATAGCCTTGAGCAGGCCTTGCGGGATTTGCCCGTTCTGGCTGAGGGCGGGGTGACCTTGCCCTTTGCAGAAGTGGCGGGCGCGACGGAGGCCTTGCGCTCCCACCAACCTTTGCATGACCAGACTCATGCCGTGCATGCGGCGGGGTTCTTGCAGGCGGGGCAGGGGGTTGTGATCTCGCGCGAAGATGTGGGGCGGCATAATGCGCTGGACAAGCTGATTGGGGCTTTGCTGCGCGGCGGTATTGACCCAGCAACGGGGGCGATTGTGCTGACCAGCCGCGTATCGGTCGAGATGGTCCAGAAAACCGTGATCGCAGGCGCGCCTATTTTGATTGCTGTCTCTGCCCCCACCGCTTTGGCCACGCGGATGGCTGATGCGGCGGGCCTGACCTTGGCGGCTTTTGCCCGCGGGCAGGGCTTTGACCTTTACGCGCATCCCGCGCGCATCCTTGATGGAGAAACCGATGTCGCATGACAAATTGATCTCGATGGCCAACCAGATGGCGGGCTTTTTCAACACGCAGCGCGGCGATGATCAGGCGGAACGCCTTGCGGCCCATATCAATGATTTCTGGGCACCCGAGATGCGCGCGCAATTGATCGCACAGCTCGAGGCGGATGACACCCGCGCCGAGCCACTGGTGCGGGCGGCTGTCGCTTCAATTCGGGTGCCTGCTTAGGCCGCTTCGGCTTGGTCAAGATAGGCTTGGAGGCGGATCAATAGGTTTTGGGCCACGCGGGGCAGGGGGGATTGGGCGCGTTGCAAGGCGCTGATCTGCACATGGCCAAGAGCAAGCGAGGCCGTTTGATGCGAGGGTGCGGCCCCTGCTTGCGGCAAAGTGATTGCCGGCAAAATTTGCACATCTGGCCCAGTTGCCCCTGCCGCGCGGCGCAATTTCGGCCAAAGCCCCGGAACACTGGTAATCGCCTTGGGCTGCAGGCGGTGTTTGCGCAGAAGATGCGCGATGGCGCCGCGTGTGCCAGTGCCGTCGGGTGGCACAATCAAGCGGCAGCGTTCCAGATCCGAGAGGGTTGTGAGCGTCTCTCCTTCGGCGCAAAGGGCCAGCAAGGCGGTGCGGTGGCCGATGGCGAGGGAAAAGCGGTCATCCGTCTGCGGATGGGTCGTGATTGCCAGATCAACCTCGCGCCATGCCAGCGGGTTCAGAGTGTCATCGATGCGGATATCAACCGTGACCTTCGGAGCCTGAGCCCGAAATTCCGCGATCATTTCGATAAGACCGCCACTGGCCAGATCGCTGGACAGGCTCAAACGCAGCTCTCCCGCGATTCCGCCTTTCAAATCGCCTACAATTTCACCGAAACCGTCAAATTCGATTAAATGTGCATCAATCAGCGGGAAGAGCAATTCTCCCGCCGTTGATAATCTCACCCCAGAGGCGACCCGTTCAAACACCTCCACGCCGATTTCATCCTCGAAAGCTTGAATGGAGCGGTTCAGCGCAGAGGGTGAAATCGCCATATATTCTGCGGCTTTACGGATCGAGCCATGGCGCGTGATCAGCTTGATGGCGCGGTATGTCTTGAGGTGCTTCAATTTTGGGCGCTCCGAGTGGTGCATAAATTGCAACACTACTATGTAAATTTTGTAGCAGACAACACCAGCCCTCATTTGCATCGATCACCGGGTAATTCACGCCAATCTTGACGAACCAGAGGGTCTATTATGAAAAAACTGCTACTTGCCAGTGCTTTAACCGCTGTTGCGGCCACATCTGCACAGGCTGAAATCCGTGTGGGTGTTTTGCACTCGCTAACTGGAACCATGGCGATCTCGGAATCGACATTGCGCGATGTGATGTTGATGCTGATCGAAGAGCAAAACGCCAATGGCGGTCTCTTGGGTGAGGAAATCGTGCCAGTGGTCGTTGACCCTGCCTCCGATTGGCCACTCTTCGCTGAGCGTGCCCGTGAATTGCTGACCGTGCATGAGGTCGATGTGATCTTCGGCGCTTGGACTTCCGTGAGCCGTAAATCGGTTCTGCCCGTTATCGAAGAGTTGAACGGTCTGATGTTCTACCCCGTTCAGTATGAGGGTGAGGAAAGCTCGCGCAATGTGTTCTACACAGGCGCTGCTCCAAACCAGCAGGCGATCCCTGCGGTGGATTACTACCTTGAAGAGCTGGGTGTAGAAACCTTCGCTCTGCTCGGCACCGACTATGTCTATCCGCGCACAACCAACCGTATTCTCGAGCAATATCTGCTGGATGCCGGCATTCCTCAGGAAAACATCTTCGTCAATTACACACCATTCGGTCATTCCGACTGGTCCTCCATCGTGTCTGACGTTGTGGGCTTGGGTGAGGGCGGCCAGCAGGTTGGCGTGATCTCCACCATCAATGGTGACGCGAATGTTGGCTTCTATGCCGAGCTTGCTGCGCAAGGCGTGACTGCGGATGATATCCCAGTGGTTGCCTTCTCGGTGGGTGAAGAAGAACTGGCTGGTTTCGATACCGAGCCTCTCGCGGGTCACTTGGCCGCTTGGAACTATTTCCAATCCGCCGACACACCTGAAAACGAAGCCTTCATAGCATCTTGGCAGGCCTTCACTGGTGAAGAAGACCGTGTGACCAATGACCCGATGGAAGCCCATTATATCGGCTTCAACATGTGGGTTCAGGCCGTTGAAGCGGCAGGCACCACCGATGTGGATGCGGTGCGCGAAGCCATGTATGGCATCGAAGTTCCAAACCTCACAGGCGGCACTGCTGTGATGTTGCCGAACCACCACCTGACCAAGCCGGTTCTGATCGGTGAAATCCGTGCAGACGGCCAGTTCGACATCATCAGCCAGACCGAAGAGGTCGCGGGCGATGCTTGGACCGACTTCCTTCCTGAATCGGCTGTCCTCGTCTCCGATTGGCCGGGCTTGGGCTGTGGCATGTACAACACCGAGACCGAAAGCTGCGTTCAGATCGAATCCAACTACTGATCTGACATCCTGCAAAAGATGGGCGCCGATCATGGCGCCCATCTTCACGACCCAAAAGAGCGGCCCTCCAACATGATGCGTTCCGTCTTTCCCGCCCTGCTGGGTGCGATTTTCCTTATTTTTTACAACGGCTTTGCTGCCAAAGCTCAAGAGCCAAGTGATCTGCAATCACTGCTTCAGGCCAATTCCGAACTGGTCGCGGATGCATCGCGGCGCACGGTTGGCGAGGTCTTGGATATCTTGGTGGCCAGCGGCAACCCCGATGTGCCGTCCTTCCTGTCCAAATGGCAGGCGCGCGAAGTGTTCCAGCGTATCTCAGATGGCCTTTTTGTCTATGTCGAGGATGAAGACGCCGACCCCTTGGTCTTGCTTGATATCTCAACGGGTGAGGTGCTTGGCACGGCGGGCTCACGCGAGGTGGATCACCTGCGCCCCAATCGCGGTGTGCAAACCGTAATCGGCAGCGCGCTGGTGCAATTCCAGCTTGCCTCGGATGATCCCGCACAGCGCCTGATCGCCCTTGAAGGCATCGCCGATGACCCTGATGAGGATCACCTCCCCCTGATCCGTGATCTCTATGAGGTCGAGCAAGACCCGCAAGTGCGCGCCCTTGCCGAAGTGCTTCTTCCCAAATTGATCATCGCCTTTGCCGATGATGATGCTGAACGTGTCGCGGCGATCGAAAGCCTTGCGGGCAATGTCAGCCTTGCCGCGCGTTCGGCCTTGAACCCGCTTTTGGCCAGCCGTTCTTCGGTGGCTGTGGAGCTGCCCGAGGGCGAAAACATTGCGCGCATCTTGGATATCGGCCGCGATATCAGCCGCGAGGATGGTTATGCCATGCTGGTTGATGAAGGGCTGGCCCCCGCATTGGTCAGCGCCGCCGACCGCCTTGCCAGCCTTGAGGCCAATATCGTCGATGGCCGTGTGGGCGGCATCCCGACTGAAGAACTCGGCACCGAAGAGAGGCGCGTGGACGCCTATGCAGCCCTTGTCGAGCAGGGGCTTGCACCGCCCGCCCCAAGCGAAGCTGAGATCACGGATGCCCTTGGCGCGCATGTCTTTTTTGATGTCTACCGCGAAGCCTCGGTCGCCGTCACAGATGCCGCGCGCGACACCCTTGACGGGATCGAGACGCGCGTTGGGATTTACGAATTTTTCGACCTCTCACTGGATGGTCTGTCGCTCGCCTCGATCTATTTTCTTGCGGCAATCGGGCTGGCCATCACATTCGGTGTGATGGGCGTGATCAATATGGCCCATGGCGAGTTCATCATGATCGGGGCCTATACAGGCTATGTGGTGCAAACCATCGTGCCCGATTACACCTTGTCGATAGCCATCGCGATCCCGCTGGCCTTTGTCGTGACCTTTGCAGGCGGCGTTGCGATGGAACGGCTGGTGATCCGCTGGCTGTATCATCGCCCCTTGGAAACCCTGCTGGCGACCTTTGGTATCTCCATCGCGCTGCAACAGATCGTGCGCCAGATTTTCGGCACGCAAGCCCGCCCTCTGACGCCGCCTGAATGGCTGGCAGGCTCGGTTACGATCAATGATGTGGTTTCGATCTCGTCAATCCGCATTGCGATTTTCCTGCTCGGGGCGATCTTTTTTGTGCTGCTCTGGCTGATCCTGAACCGCACCCGATTGGGCCTTGAGGTGCGCGCGGTCACGCAAAACCCCTCAATGGCCTCAGCCATGGGGATCAACCCTGACCGCATCAATATGATGACCTTCGGGCTTGGCTCAGGGATCGCGGGGATTGCGGGGGTGGCCATTGGCCTCTTTGCGCAGGTGGTGCCTGATCTGGGGTCTAACTACATCGTACAGAGCTTCATGACCGTAGTGGTTGGCGGTGTCGGCAATATCTTTGGCACTTTGGCAGGGGCGGCGATGATCGGCTTTTTCCAGAAAGGTGTGGAATGGCTCAACCCGTCCAACACATTGGCCGCCCAGACCTATATGATCCTCTTTGTGATCCTGTTCATTCAATTCCGGCCAAGGGGGATCATCGCCCTCAAAGGTCGCGCGGCGGGGGATTGAGCCATGCAGGGTACGTTTTTTCAGCGCAATAAATCGGTTCTGATCTTCATCGCGGCTTTGGCCTTGGTGACCTTGGGGGCCACCGTGATGTCCGAGGCCTATGGAACGGGCGCGATCTCGGTCTCCTTCACCAAGGTGATTGGCATGACGCTTTGCCTCTGTCTGGCCGCCCTCGCGATGGATCTGGTCTGGGGGTATTGCGGCATCCTCAGCCTTGGGCATTTCGCCTTTTTCGGGCTTGGGGGGTATGGCATCGGCATGTGGCTGATGACAGCCCGCACCGAGGCGGTGGTGCGCGCCAATATGGCCGCAAATGCCATTCCCCCGACCGAGGCCGAGATATCCACGGCAACGGCCTTGCAGATTTTCTCGGTCGTGGGGGCCGAGGATTGGCCATGGATGTGGGCGGTGTCGGATTCGTTGTTTCTCAGCATCGTGATGGTGATGGCCGTGCCTGGCCTTTTGGCGCTGGTCTTTGGCTGGCTTGCCTTCCGCAGTCGCGTGACGGGGGTGTATCTGTCCATTCTGACCCAAGCGATGACCTTGGCGCTGTCGCTATATCTGTTCCAGAACGACACGGGTTTGCGCGGCAATAACGGGCTGTCGGGTTTGCAGAATATTCCCGGCGCAGAAGGGATCGGACAGGCCCATATTTCGATCTGGTTCCTATGGGCCTCGGCACTGGCGCTTGGGCTTGGATATATACTGGCCGCTTGGGTAATCTCGGGTAAATTCGGCAATGTGATCCGCGGCATCCGCGATGATGAAGCCCGCGTGAGGTTTCTGGGCTATTCCGTTGAAGGGTATAAGCTTTTTATCTTCACGTTGACCGGAATGATCTGCGGCGTGGCGGGCGCGCTTTATTACCCGCAAGCGGGCATCATCAACCCCGATGAGATTGCGCCGATTGCCTCGATCTATCTGGCGGTTTGGGTGGCCATCGGCGGGCGTGGACGGCTGTACGGGGCTGTGATCGGTGCCGCACTGGTCTCGCTTTTATCGACCTATTTCACGGGCGGACGTGCTCCTGATGTAAACCTTGGGGTCTTTACCATTGAATGGGTCGATTGGTGGCCAGTTCTTCTTGGCCTCGGCTTTGTCTTGGTCACGCTTTTTGCCCCCAAAGGCTTGGGTGGCTTGGTTGATCTCTTGGATCGGAGGGCAGGCAAATGAGCACGCTTTTGGAAGTGCGCGGTGTCTCGGTCTCCTTTGACGGGTTCAAGGCGATCAATGATCTCAGCTTTGCCATCGGCCAGCCCGAGATGCGCGCCGTGATCGGGCCCAATGGGGCGGGCAAGACGACATTCATGGATATCATCACAGGCAAGACCCGCCCCGATGAGGGCGAGGTGATCTGGGGTGAGTTGAGCCATTCGCTGCTGAAACTATCCGAGGCGCAGATCGCACGCGCAGGGGTGGGGCGTAAATTCCAACGCCCGACCGTATTCGAGGATCAATCGGTGCATGACAATCTGATGGTCGCCCTGAAGAAAAAGCGCGGGCCATTGGCGGTGCTGTTTCACCGCGCCAGCTTTGCCGATGAAGCACGAATTGAACAATTGGCCAGCGAGATCGGCCTGTCCGAGCATCTGGAGATGCAGGCAGGCATCCTGTCGCATGGGCAAAAGCAATGGCTGGAGATCGGGATGCTTCTGGCGCAGGACCCACGGCTTTTGCTGGTGGATGAACCCGCCGCAGGCATGACCACCGAGGAACGCACCCATACGACCGAAATCCTGAAGGAAGCGGCCAAGACCCGCGCGGTTGTGGTGGTCGAGCATGATATGGATTTCGTCCGGAAGCTCGAGTGCAGGGTGACGGTCTTGCATGAAGGCTCCGTTCTGGCCGAGGGCAGTTTGGATCACGTCATGGCCGATCAGCAGGTCATTGATGTCTATTTGGGGCGCTAGGTGATGTTGAGCATTCAAGACCTGACCTTGCATTACAGCGGCAGCCAAATCCTGAACGGGATCAATCTTGAGGCCGAGCAGGGCCGCGTGACCTGTGTGATGGGCACCAATGGCGTGGGGAAAACCTCGCTGCTCAAGGCAATTGCGGGCACACATGCGCGTTCGGGCGGGGAGGTTGTTCTGGACAGTCACAGCATTCCCGTCCTTGCGCCGCATGCATTGGCCAAGCTCGGGGTTGGCTATGTGCCGCAAGGACGAATGATCTTCCCTTTGCTCAGCGTGAGCGAAAACCTTGAGACGGGTCTGGCCTGTCTGCCCCGCAACGAGCGTTTAGTGCCCGATGAAATCTATGAATTATTCCCCGTTCTCAAAGAGATGCAGAACCGGCGCGGTGGTGATTTGTCTGGCGGGCAACAGCAGCAATTGGCCATTGGTCGCGCTTTGGTTACACGGCCCAAGCTGTTGCTGATGGATGAGCCGACCGAAGGCATCCAGCCCAATATCATCCAGCAGATCGGTCGCGTGATCGAGCATTTGCGTGATGAAGGCAAAATGGCGATCGTTCTGGTCGAGCAATATTTTGATTTCGCCTTTGATCTGGCGGATCGCTTTTACGTGCTTACACGCGGAAATGTGAGCTTTGAGGCCGAGAAATCCGAGACGGATAAAGCCGCCGTCCATAAGGCCTTTACGGGCTAGGCCTTACCAATGTGCGAAAATGCCAACCTTCTGCAAAGCACCGGCAAGGTCTCGTAAGGGCTGGATGTTTTTGGAAATATCGGCGTCAGATGTATTGAGCGGCAGATTGAGAAACGCGCCTATCACAGCCTTGGTCTGACCTTCGATCCGAACGGGAACAGCAGCACTGATGATGTTGGGCCGGAATTCACCCTTCACCACGGCATATTTGCGGTGGGCGGCCAGATCGATTTCGGACAGGATGGCGGTCAGATCGGTCTTTGTGGCGCTTGTATAGGCCTCGCAAGGCAGGGCTTTTACTTCCTCAAAACGGGTATCCGAGGGCAATTCGGCCAGTAACATGCGACCAACGGCTGTGGGCAGGAGGGGCATGAAGCTTCCCACCGTCAAGCCAGAGTCGCAATTGCCCTGCTCGGCATTGGAATGCGCGACCAAGAGGGCTTGGTCATCGGAGCGCACAAACAGACCGATTTCGCTTTCCAATTGGCTGGCTTGCGCGTTCAGCAGCGGGTGCACATCAAAGCCGAAACCATTGCCGTGCAAGAACCCGCCCGCCAATGTCAGCACCCTTGGGGAAAGCCGGAATTCGCGCCCTGCTTGGACCATCAGACCTGCATGGAGAAGGGAAAAGCACAGACGACGCACCGAGGCGCGATCATAGCCCGTGCGGCGTGACAGCTCGGCCAGCGTCATGCTCGGCGGGCCGTTCTGATAGCTTTGAAGCAGGTCCAAACCCTTGAGAAAGGTTTTGGAGACCTCATTGGTCTGCGTTGCCATATATACCCTAAAAATCCCGACCACGCCGCAACTGCGGCAGGGGTGGGGACCCTAACACCTCTCCTTTCTTAACCTTTTGTTCGATTAATGAACAGAGTGGGGTTTAGAAAAACGACCTTTCTGCAGGGGTGTGGGCAGGAAGCCGCGCCCGTGTGATCGAGTGGACGCGCGAGACCAGTGAGGGCGAAATTTCCGTCGCCTCCTATGGCCAGTCCCAGTTCAAGCATGTGCTTGAGCGGGAGGTCTAGCCCATGGGTTCACCTAATATCGGCGGCGATCTTAGCGGCACGATTACCGAAGGTGATATCAGTATTGGGGGTGATCTCGATGATATCGGCGGGCTGACGACCGACGGTGATGATGTCTTTTCCATTTCGGTTCAGGGCAGCTACGGAACGGCGACCTAAAAAGCAACAAGCCGCTGCTTGAAGACATCTCGGTCACGCCTGATGTCTATTGCCCATGGCCGCTTCGCCAAGGCAGCGCCAAGAAGGGCTTTGGCTTGCCTGCCTTTGCGCGAAGCAGGCCCCTCCAATCGGGCCTGCCCACATCAATGGGGCAATGGGGCTTGGCGTAGCGGGGCTGCCCGAGCAACCCCGCATGCGGCCTTAGCCGATTTTATTGCCTTGGCTCCAGACACCGCGGATCAGGGGTGTTTGGCCGATTTGGCGCACCCGCAGAACATCCCCGCGCATCCCTGTTTGCAAAACACCGCGATCTTCCAGCCTGACGGCTTGCGCGGGGTTGCTGGTTACGGTGGCGATGGCGCGGGGCAGATCATCCCACATCTCGGCCAAGCGGAAGGCCGAAAGCAGCAGCGCCGAGGGCACGTAATCAGAGGAGACAATATCCAAGAGATCGGCCTTGGCGAGGGTCTCGGCCGCGACATTGCCCGAATGGGACCCGCCGCGGATCAGGTTTGGCGCGCCCATCATCACGGCGATGCCTTGGCTGCGGCAGGCTTCGGCGGCCTCAACCGTCGTCGGGAATTCTGCAAAACCCACGCCGTTTTTGGCAGAGGTTTCAACATGTTCAGCCGTTGTGTCATCATGGCTGGCCAGAACCGCACCAAGGCGGCGGGCCTCTTGCACGGCGCCCGCCTCATGCTGCGCGCCAAAGCGTTTTTGCAGGCCCAAAAGGGTCTCGACATGCTCGGCAAATTCCGCGTCATTCATGCCGCGTTTTTTGGTGACATAGGTCTTCAAAGCGGTCAGTTCGCGGAACTGGCGCTGGCCGGGAGTGTGATCCATCAAGCTGACAATGCCGACCCTGTCGGATGGCCCGAAAGCCGCCAATTCCTCGAGCAATGTCTCGGAACAGATTTCGGCCCTGAGATGCAGGAAATGGCTGATCTTGAAATAGCCCTGATCGCGGGCCGATAGCAGTTCATCTGCCAGTTTGCGGGCATAATCGACATAGCGCCCCTTGCCGCTATGGATGGAGCCGACCCGCATGGCGTCAAACACCGTTGTGATACCAGTGGAGGCCAGTTCGGCATCATGGGCGATCAAGGCGGCCAGATGCGGCCAATCCACATCGGGGCGCGGCTCGATATGACGCTCGACATTGTCTGTGTGCAATTCCACCAGACCGGGGAGAACGAAATCCCCCCCGCAATCCACAGCGCCTGCCGCGATATGATCCCCTTCGGTGATGTCGGAAATCACGCCCTGTTCGATGGTCACGGACCCCGTGATCACCTGATCAGCCAAGACAAGCTGCGCATTGGCAAGGCAAAGCTCGCTTGACACATCGCTGTCACAAGCCTTTGTCAGAGAGGCCGTGGGAAAAGAGGAATTCATGTCATACTCTCGTTTTGCAATTTACTTTATACCGCCCGAAGGGCCTTTGGCCGATTTCGGGGCGTCTTGGCTCGGATGGGATGTGGTGGCGGGCCGCGAGGCGGATCAGCCCCTTCTGCATGGTTTGGGTGACATCACCATGACACCGCGCAAATACGGGTTCCATGGCACGTTGAAGCCGCCATTCCGTCTGGCGGAAGGGCGTTCGGCCAAGGAATTGGAGGCCGCTGTCGCGGCGCTGGCCGACGGGCTTGCCCCTGCGCAATGCGAGGGGTTGGAGCTGACGCGTTTGGGACGGTTTCTGGCCTTGGTCCCGCAGGGTGATACGCAAGATTTGCAAGGGGTTGCGCAGGCTTGTGTTTGCGATCTCGACGGGTTTCGCGCCCCCGCTGGCGAGGACGAGCTTGCGCGCCGTCGTGGCGCGGGCTTGAGCGCGCGGCAAGAGGCTCTGCTGCTTGAATGGGGCTATCCTTATGTCTTGGAGGAGTTCCGCTTTCACCTGACCCTGACAGGGCGACTGCCCCAAGACGATATCGCCCATTGGGTCGCGCAGCTGCAGGCGCATCTGCCCGACCTGCCCAAGCCCTTTATCCTTGACCAGATCGCTTTGTGCGGCGAGCGGGATGACGGGCGCTTCGAGATGTTGCATCGCTACACGCTCGCAGGTTGAAGCAGGGCTGCCGCGCGGGCGATGGTTTGGGCCAGCGGGCCGTCATTGGGCAGATCAATCACCTCAAGCCCCTCGGGCAAGGGCTTATCTGCCTGCGCGAGGCGCTTGGCGATCTCTTCCTCGGTCTCGCGCCCGCGTGCGGCCAATCTGGCGGCGATGGTTTCGGGCTTTGCGGTGATGTTGAGAACCACAAAACGCGGGAAAATCTCGGCCGCTTGCAGCAATGCCTTGCGCGAGAAATTGGCAAGGCAATCCGTGCCCTTGCCAATCTGGTATTTCACCGTGATCGGAATGCCGTAATGCAGACCATGCGCGCCCCAATGCACAGCGAATGCACCGTCATCCACCAAAGCCTCGAATTGCTCAAGCGTGGCGGCGTCATAGTCTTCCCCGCCAAGTTCGGGGGCGCGGGTGATCACGCGGCGCACCTTGTGCAAATTCGGCAAGGCGTTGTGGATGCCCTCCATCACGCTGTCCTTGCCCACACCAGAGGGGCCGACAACCGCTATGAGGCGTCCTTGGATCATGCGGCCATACCGGGGGTGAAGCGGCCCACATCGATTTCGCGGTCACAAACGCGGGTGCGGGCGGCCTCGTCATGGAAAATGCCGATAATCGCCGCGCCTCGGGCCTTGGCCTCTTCGATCAGGCTCAGCACCACCTCGCGATTGGTGGCATCAAGGCTTGCGGTGGGTTCATCCAGCAGCATGGCGGGATAGCTATGGGCAAAGCCGCGCGCGATATTCACGCGCTGCTGCTCACCACCCGAGAATGTCGTGGGCGACAGCGACAAGAGCCTTTCAGGGATGTTCAAACGGGTCAGCAATTCCCTTGCGCGGGCTTGTGCTTCATCCGCCGAGACGCCCACGGCGCGCAAAGGCTCGGCCACCACATCAAGGGTCGGAACGCGGGGCACCACGCGCAGGAACTGGCTGACATAGCCCAAACTCTCGCGGCGCAAGGCGATGATCTCGCGTGGCTCGGCCTGCACGATATCCAGATCACCGATGCGGATTTCCCCCGCCTGCGTCAGGTAATTGCCATAGATCATCCGCATCAGCGTGGATTTCCCCGCGCCTGAGGCCCCTGTGAGCGCCACGCATTCGCCGCGCGCGACCTTTAGCGAGACATCGCGGATCACCTCGATCACGGCGCTGCTCTGATTATGCAGGGTGAAGGTCTTGGAGACATTGGAAAGCTCAATCATGGGTCACACCTGCAAAACGGAACTGACAAGAAGCTGGCTATAGGCATGTTGCGGGTCATCCAGCACCTGATCGGTCAAGCCCGCCTCGACCACATGGCCCGATTTCATCACCATAAGCCGATCGGCCAGCAAACGCACCACGGCAAGGTCATGGGTGACGATGATCGCCGACAGCCCCATATCGCGCACAAGGCCGCGCAGCAGATCCAGCAGGCGCGCCTGTACCGAGACATCAAGCCCGCCTGTGGGTTCATCCATAAACACAAGGCGTGGGCCCGTGACCAGATTGCGCGCAATCTGCAAGCGTTGCTGCATCCCGCCCGAGAAGGTTGTGGGCCTGTCATCCACGCGGGCGGCATCAATCTCGACCCGACCCAGCCAATCAGTGGCCTTATCGCGGATATCGCCGTAATGGCGCTCGCCCACGGCCATCAAACGCTCGCCCACATTGCCACCTGCACTGACCCCCATGCGAAGGCCATCGCGGGCATGTTGGTGGACAAAGGCCCAATCGGTGCGCCCCAACATGCGGCGCTCGGGCTCGGACATGGTGATGGTGTCGCGCGGGCCATCGCTGCGGGTGTCAAACACCACCTGTCCTGCATCGGGCGTCAGATGCCCCGCCATGCAATTGAGCAGCGTGGATTTGCCCGAGCCGCTTTCCCCGACGATCCCCATCACCTCACCGGGATAGAGGTCAAAGGAGACATCGGCACAGCCGATATGCGCGCCATAGCGCTTGGTGATGCCTTGCACGGATAGCAAAGGTGTCACGTCCATGTCTTGATTGGATGGCTGTGGCATTTCTAACCTTCCGCCTTGAGTTTTGAGGTCTCGGCCCAGTTAAGCCGCGCTTCCAAGCTTGTGTATTTTGGGGCCTCATCTGAGGGCAGATGCATAGGCTCCCCCAGAATTTTCAGGCAGATATCACCCTGCGGTCCGGCATAGCGGTGCCCCATGGAATGCGTCACCGCCACCCTCGCGCCGGGGCGCGGATTCAGGCTGGGGAGGGTCGGGCCAAGGCCAGCCTTCATGTGATGGGCAATATCCCATTCCAAAACCTCGCCTTCGTGGCGCGTGACGACCCAGCAATGGCCGTCATCCGTCATCCCGCCACGCTCTTGCGGAAAGAAGTACCCGTAGAAATACGCCGCCTCATAGCCCGCGGCCCGCAGGCTCGCCACGAGGTAGGTGTTGATGTCCACGCACGACCCCGGCGTAAGCCCGCAGGACAGGTAAGGTACGGCCTCTGTCCCATCGGTAAAACGCACCTCTGGATGCGTATATTCAAAGCGCTGCTCGGCCTCAGCGACCAATGCAAGGATCCCCGCATGGCCGCCTCCGGCCTGTGCCGCGATGGCGAGGCTGGCTTGCGCCAGATCCTGAGCCGCGCGGGTATGCGGGGTGTCACGCGGCGCAAAAGCCGCTTCGGGGTAGGCCGCTGTCTGGGGGCTGTTTTCCAAGGCGTAGTGCAGCGTGACTGTATCCGCCTCAGGCGCAATCACCGCCGCAGAAAGCCCCAGATCATTCTCGGCTAAAACAGAGGTAATGCGCCCGCCTTCAACGGATAGGCTGCTAACGGCTTCATAGGGTGTCTCAGTGCCTGTCGGCGCAAGGATAAGATGACCCTCTGATGCAATCGCTACGCGCAGGGAATTCATGCCGCGTCCTTCCCGCCATTATCTTTGCCGATATGGCCTGCCGATTGCCGCGCTTCGCAGTAATCGGTGTCGGAGCAGACGAACATCCGCCCGCCCTGATCATCGATGATCAACTCGTCCAGATAGCTGTCCAAAGCGCCGCACATCCCACAAGGATGATCGGCCTTGGAGGCCTCAAAAGGGTGGTCCTCGAAATCGAGGCTGACCACTTGGGTATAGGGCGGCAGCGCATAGATGCGTTGCTCGCGGCCTGCGCCGAACAATTGGATCGCGGCCATATCCCCCAGTTTCGGGTTGTCGAATTTCGGGATTGGCGACGGGTCCATCACATAGCGCCCCTCGACCTTGACCGGATAGGCATAGGAGGTCGCGATATGGCCGTGGCGGCTGATATCCTCATAGAGCTTCACATGCATCAGCCCATATTCCTCAAGGCTGTGCATCTTGCGGGTTTCGCTTTCGCGCGGCTCCAGAAAGCGCAGCGGCTCGGGGATCGGCACCTGATAGACAAGGATCTGCCCCTCGCTCAACGCATCTTCGGGGATGCGGTGGCGGGTCTGGATCACGCTGGCCTCAGCGGTCGAGGTGGTCGTGGCCACCCCTGCGGTGCGTTCAAAGAAGGTCCGGATCGAGACGGCATTGGTCGTGTCATCGGCCCCTTGGTCGATCACTTTGAACTTGTCCTCGGGCGTGAGCACCGCCGCCGAGACCTGAACCCCGCCTGTGCCCCAGCCATAGGGCATCGGCATCTCGCGCGAGGCAAAGGGCACCTGATAGCCTGGAATGGCGAGACCCTTGAGGATGGCGCGGCGGATCATCCGCTTGGTCTGTTCGTCGAGATAGGCGAAATTATAGGCTTGATCCATCACAGCAGCCCCCGTTCTTCCAGTTGTCTGCGCAGGCTGTCTGCTCCTTGAAAGTGGATCGCATCCATTCCCGCCGCCTGTGCGCCAAGGCAGTTATGCAGCCCGTCATCAATGAAAACGCAGCGCTCGGGCGCAACCTCGGCGCGATCACAGAGCAGGTGGTAGATTTGCACGCTGGGCTTAAGCAACCCCACCTCGCCCGAGACCACAGTCGCCCCGAAGACGGTGCCCAATTCGGGATGGACCTTCAGCCCCTCGGGCCATGTCTCGGCGGACCAATTGGTGATCGCGTGAAGGGGTGTGCCCTTGTCTTGCAGGGCATAGAGAATATCCCAAGTGGCGCTGATTTTATCAGGCACCGTGCGGGTATAGCGCGGCACATATTGGGCAAGCCGCGCGCCATCCTCTGTATCCTCAAGCCGTGCGGCTGCATCGGCAAAATGCGCACCGCCATCACAGGCGAAATTGATCTTGTCAAAGCCGATCCGTGCAAGAAAAGCCTTCGCGCCATCTTCGCCCAGATCATCGGACCAAGCCAGATGCGGCTGCCAGTCCACGAGCACGCCGCCAATATCGAAAACGACCGTATCAACGCTCATTCTGCGGCCTCCTGCATGGGTTGCGCGCCTGCCTCGCGGCGGAGTTTGCGCACCAGTTCAAGCTCCGACTGGAAATCGACGTAATGGGGAAGTTTGATATGTTCGAGGAAGCCCGTCGCCTGAATATTATCGGCGTGATAGAGCACGAATTCCGCATCCTGCGCGGGCGCGCCGACATTGTCTTCGCCCAATTCTTCCCATCTCAGCGCGCGATCAACCAAGGCCATCGAGATCGCCTTGCGCTCTGTCTGGCCAAAGACCAACCCATAGCCACGGGTAAATTGCGGGGGCTGGGTTTTGGAGCCTGTGAACTGGTTGACGGTTTCGCATTCGGTCAGGACCACTTCGCCGATTTCGACGGCAAAACCCAATTCGGGGATATCCATCTCGACGGGAACCGCCCCGATCCGCAATTCGCCCACAAAGGCATGATTGCGTCCATAGCCGCGCTGCGTGGAATAGGCGAGGCCAAGGGTGAAGCCTTCATCCGCGCGGGCCAAAGCCTGTAGGCGCAACGCGCGTTCAGCAGGCATTTCCAGTGGCTCGCGCGTCAGATCAGGGGGCGGAGTATCGTCATGCGGGGCCTCTTCGATCAGCCCTTCGCGGTTGAGGAACTCGGTCACATGGGGCACATGGCCCTGCTCGGACATGCGGGTGGGGGCCTCAGGGGCCTCGCCCTCGGCGGCGAGTTTGAAATCCAGCAAACGATGCGTGTAGTCGAAGGTCGGTCCCAGAACCTGACCGCCGGGCAAATCCTTGAACGTGGCCGAGATGCGTCTGTCACAAGCCATATTGCCCGTATCGACGGGTTCCGAGGCACCGAAACGGGGCAGGGTGGTGCGATAGGCGCGGATCAGGAAGATCGCCTCGATCAGATCACCGCGCGACTGTTTGATCGCAAGGGCTGCAAGATCAGGGTCAAAAAGCGACCCCTCGGCCATGACGCGATTGACGGCAAGGCTGAGTTGTTCGCGGATTTGCGCGATGCTCAGCTCGGAGATATCGGTATTGCCCCTGCGCTCTTCGGCCAGCCACGCATGGGCGTTCTCGATCGCGCGCTCTCCGCCTTTGACGGCTACATACATATCACGACACCTTTGTTGAGCGGGGCAGCGCCGCAAGGCGGTCGCCACAGGTGAAAATGAAATCCAACCCCAGCGGGAAAAGGGCGCGGTTGCTCTGGAAGGCCGCAAGATCGGGCAGGGAAAGCTGCGCCTCATCCTTGATGCCTGGACCTGTCAATCGCGCGCCTGACGTGTCTAGATCAGCGCTTTCCACGATCAATGTGGCCGAGCGGTCGGGATATTCGGATGTGCCAATCGGATAGCTCGACAGGGGGGCCAGTGCCTCCCATGTGCCAATGGCGAACATGCAATGCGCAGGCCCCACCAAGGGCGCGCCTGTATGGAAGGAAATCCATGCGCGCACTGCGTCACATTCCATCTCGCCTGCCAGATAAACGGGGGTTTCTGTGTCGCAAAGCGTCAGCAAAACGGCCCCCATGGCGGGCGATAAAGGGGCAGGGGGCGATGCCCCGTCGATGCTGTGAATGCTGCCGGGGCGGGCCATGGCCTCCATCACGCTGCGAAAGGCATGGGCCGAGCCGATGGCAGGATAGGCAAAGCCGCCCGAGAGAGTATTGGCCTGCATCAGTCTTCTCCTCGGGTCATGGTGAAGAAATCGACCTTGGTCGCCGCAGCTTTGGCAGCGCGCGCGGCTTTGGCCGTTGTCATCTCGGCCTCCAGCGGGTCCAGAACGACCTTGCGCAGTTGATCGGCCATTGCGGTCTGCATCAGCGCATCGACCAGCGCGGCCAGCTCGGCATCGGCTTTGCGGCGGCCTTGGATATAGCTATGCCCGACCTCGCCGCTGTCCAGCGTCAAGGCGCAGCGGGTGATCGTCATATCGCCCAGATTGAAGGGCGCACCTGTTCCACCTGCGCGCGCGCGCACCATTGTGCTGCCGATTTCGGGGGCGCGCAGCCAAGTGAAGGTGGGGCGCTGGAATTCAGCGTCAAACAAAGCGGCGACACGGCCCTCGGGCGCTTTGGCCAGCAGGCCCATCCATGCTTTGCGAGGATTATTTTCGCTCACAGTGTCTTTCATCTCGACAACTTGTCTCTTTCCTATACAACTATACATATCTTATCATAACCCTGCCCTCGTGACAGAAGAGTTTTGTGAATTTTGCGTGACGTCCCCGACAAAACCCCGATCTGGCAGGCCATCGCCAATGCCCTGCGCAGCGACTTGGCCGAGGGGCGCTATAGCCCTGGTGACAAGCTGCCGACCGAGGCTGCATTGGCGGATCGCTTTGGCGTCAACCGCCATACGGTGCGCCATGGGATCTCGGCTTTGGTCGGCGAGGGGCTGGTGCGCACGCGGCGCGGGGCGGGGGCTTTTGTGGCGGCCACGCCGACCGATTATCCCATTGGCAGCCGCGTGCGGTTTCATGAAAATCTGATCGCCGCGGGGCGCAGGCCCGAAAAACAGGTGCTTGCGCTGGATGAACGCGCCGCAACCGCAGGTGAGGCGCAGGCCCTGCAGATTGAGGCGGGCGCGCCTGTTTGCTCCTATCACGGGCTGTCCTTGGCCGATGGTCAGCCGATTGCAATTTTCGAGAGCTTGTTTCCGCTCCTCAGATTCCCAACGATCACCGCCGCCTTGAGTGAAACCAGCAGCGTCACGCAGGCCTTGAGCATCGCGGGCATCGAGGATTACACCCGCGCCTCAACCCGCCTGACGGCTGTGCGCGCCACGGCCACCCATGCGCTGCATCTTCAACTGAGCGAGGGCGATCCGCTGCTGCGCTCCTCAAGTGTTAATCACTGCGAGGCGGGCCTGCCCGTTGAATATGGCCGCACATGGTTCGCAGGGGATAGGGTGACACTGACGCTGGAGGGGTAGGCGGCGGCTTTTGGGTCCCGCCCTTCAGCTGTGCCGCATTGTTACAAAAGCTTCACTTATCGCGCGCCACTAATTCATATATTTGTGAATTATGGAAATAGTGATTCCCAACCGCCTTTCGACCCTTGGTCATCCGCAACGGCTTGCGCTGTTTCGGCTGCTCATGCGGCGCTATCCCGATCGTGTGCCAGCCACTGAACTGGCGCAGGCGCTGGGGCTCAAACCCAATACACTTTCGACCTATGTAAATGCTTTGAAGCAGGCGGGTCTGATCACCCAAGAACGGGTGGGAACCTCTTTGCGCTACGCCATTGATATGGAGGCCGCCCGCGAAACGCTCGACTATCTTTTAAATGACTGTTGCAGGGGGCGCCCCGAGATTTGCGCTCCAACGGCCTATCCCTCATCCATCGGAGATACTCCAATGACTGACCGTAAATACAATGTCCTATTCATCTGCACAGGGAATTCCGCGCGCTCGATCTTCGCGGAGTCCATTCTCAGCGACCTCGCGGGGGACCGCTTCGTTGCCTATTCGGCGGGCACCAAGCCGCGCTCGGAATTGAACCCCTTCGCGCTGGAGGTGCTTGAGCAGAAGGGCCATGATGTGGGGGTTCTGCGCTCCAAGAATGTTGCTGAGTTTCAAACGGATGATGCACCTGATTTCGATTTTGTCTTCACCGTCTGCGATCAGGCCGCCAATGAGGATTGCCCCGCATGGCATGGCCAACCGATCAGCGCGCATTGGGGCCTGCCTGATCCTGTAAAGGTCAGCGGCACCGATGCCGAGAAAAGCCTCGCCTTCCAGCAGACCTATGGGGCGTTGCGCAACCGGATGATTGGCTTCACCGCCTTGCCGATTGCCTCGCTCGACCGGATTTCCCTGCAAAAAGCCATCGATGAGATTGGCCAATTAAATAACGAAGGACTGACTGAATGACCGTTTACGCCCTGAATGGCCTTGGCCGCATTGGCAAGCTGGCCCTCAAACCCCTGCTGGCGCGGGGTGCCAAGATCGCTTGGATCAATGACGCGGTGGGTGACCCTGAAATGCATGCGCATTTGCTGGAGTTCGACACGGTCCATGGTCGTTGGAATGCCGATTTTTCCTATGACAACGACAGCGTAACAATCGACGGCACCCGCCTGCCATTCATCGGCACCCGCGATATTGCCGAGCTGCCTTTGGACGGCGTGGATGTGGTGATCGATTGCACGGGCGTGTTCAAAACCGAAGCCAAGATCGCCCCCTATTTCGAGGCAGGCGTGAAGAAGGTGGTTGTCTCGGCCCCCGTCAAGGATGGCGATGCTGCCAATATCGTCTTTGGCGTCAATGATGACATCTATGACCCAAGCCGCCACAACATCGTGACAGCGGCCAGCTGCACCACCAATTGTCTGGCCCCCGTGGTCAAGGTGATCCATGAAAATCTGGGGATCAAGCATGGCTCCATCACCACGATCCATGACGTGACCAATACCCAAACCATTGTGGACCGTCCCGCCAAAGACCTGCGCCGCGCGCGCTCGGCCCTGAATTCGCTGATCCCGACCACCACGGGAAGCGCCACCGCGATCACGCTGATCTACCCTGAATTGAAGGGCCGCCTGAACGGGCATGCGGTGCGTGTGCCGCTGCTCAATGCCTCGCTGACCGATTGCGTTTTCGAGGTGGAGCGGGACACCACCGCCGAGGAAGTCAACGCGCTGTTCAAAGCGGGCTCGGAAGGGGCTTTGCAGGGCATTCTGGGCTATGAAGAGCGCCCGCTTGTTTCTACCGATTACACCAATGACGAGCGATCAAGCATCATCGATGCGCCGTCGACCATGGTGATCAATGGCACGCAGGTGAAGATTTATGCCTGGTATGACAATGAGATGGGCTATGCGCATCGTTTGGTTGATGTGGCCTGCATGGTTGGGGACAGCTTGTGAGCGACGTATCTGAACGGCCCGAAGGCCTGTCGGCCTATATTGCGGTGACGGCGGCCTATTGGGCCTTCATGCTCAGCGATGGGGCCCTGCGCATGCTGGTGCTGTTGCAGTTCCATTTGCTGGGGTTTTCGCCTGTGCAACTGGCCTATCTGTTTGTCCTTTACGAAATCGCGGGCGTCATCACCAACCTTTGCGCGGGCTGGATCGCGGCGCGTTTTGGCCTGACCTCAACGCTTTATGTGGGGCTGGGGCTTCAGGTTCTTGCGCTGCTGGCCTTGGCGCAGCTTGATCCTGCCTGGACGATCGGCGCATCGGTCATTTTTGTGATGCTGGTGCAAGGCGCAAGCGGGGTGGCCAAGGATCTTGCCAAGATGTCCTCCAAATCTGCGGTCAAATTGCTGGCCCCGTCTCAGGACGGCGCGCTGTTCCGTTGGGTGGCGATTTTGACGGGCTCCAAGAATATGGTGAAAGGTGCTGGCTTTTTGTTGGGGGCCGTTTTGCTGGCCAGCTTCGGCTTTGTCTGGGCGGTTTTGGGGATGGCGGCGATCCTTGCGGTCATTTTTCTGGCGGTTCTGATCTTCATGCCATCGGGCCTGCCCAAAGGGCGCAAAGGCGCGAAATTCTCGGAAGTGTTTTCGAAATCGCCCAATGTGAACTGGCTCAGTGCCGCCCGTGTCTTCCTGTTTGGCGCGCGCGATGTCTGGTTCGTGGTGGGCATCCCGATCTATTTCTACGCCGTCCTTTCGGATGGCACGGCTGAGAGCAATCGTGCGGCCTTTTTCATGATTGGCAGCTTCATGGCGCTTTGGGTGATCCTTTATGGCATGGTGCAAGCCAATGCGCCGCGCATCTTGCGGGCCAAGGCGCGCAGCGAGGCCGAGTTGATTGGCGCGGCGCGTGTCTGGGGCTGGGTTCTAGCAATCGTGCCCGTGGTTTTGACCGTGGCGGCGATTGCGGCTGGCGGGCCGCAGATGTGGCTGACCGTGACATTGGTTCTGGGCCTGCTTGGATTTGGCGCGATCTTCGCGGTGAACTCATCGCTTCATTCTTATCTGATCTTGTCCTTCACCAAGGCAGAACGGGTGACGATGGATGTGGGATTTTACTATATGGCCAATGCGGCGGGGCGTCTGGCGGGAACGCTGCTTTCGGGATTGACCTATCAAGCGGGGGGCTTGCCCCTGATGTTGGGGGTCGCGGCAGCTATGGTCGGGGCCTCGGCTATCACGGTTGGTTTCCTGCGCCCGCAAGAGGGCTGAGCCTGACAAACGGTTTGTTCAATCCGCGCGCGTGACCGCGTATCGAATGACCGAAGCTTGGGATCATTTGTGCAACCGCTGCTTGTGGAAGATGAGAAAGCAAAAGGCGAAACGCAATCTGCGTTTCGCCTTCGCATTTCAGTGCAATCACGATTTGGCTTAGCCGATCAAGCTGATCTGCCCTGTCGCAACATCATGCATCGCGCCAACAATCACCAGCTCGCCTGCTTCGACCATGCCTGCGAGAACTTCGCTTTGCTCCATAATGGCATCCACGGTCAGGGATACATTGGCATCTGCCACGCGCTGCACAAACTCGGTGTTGCTCGAGCTGCGCATATCCGTCGGGCCAGCGGCCTCGATCGCGGGTTCGATGCGCTCCAACATGGCGGTCAGGTTGCCAAGCTCGACTTGGTCAATGGCCCCTTTGACAGCACCACATGAGCTATGGCCCAGAACCACGATTGCCTTGGAGCCCGCCACACGGCAGGCAAATTCAAGGCTGCCCAGAATATCGGTATTGACGAAATTGCCAGCAACGCGCGCGCTGAAGATATCACCGATATGCTGATCGAAGACCATTTCTGGCGGCACGCGGCTGTCGATACATCCAACAACAGCGGCAATTGGATACTGCCCTTCCGAGGTCTGCAATACTTGCGCATTTAGGTCGCAATTGACCATATTGCCGGACACGAAGCGTTGGTTGCCCGCCAACAATTCATCAACCACACCTTGTGGTGTCAGCGCAGCTTGCCGCTCTTGCGTTGGCATCACACATGTATTTGCCTTCGCGCCGGATGTTGAAAGAACCAGCGCCGTGCTTGCAGCGGTTCCATAAAAGAAGTCGCGTCTAGAAATACCCATAATTTTCCCTTGGTCATAAATAGTGTTTGTTAAAAAGCCATGCGTAATCGGGGGCACAGGTGCCGACTTGCGTCCGACAAGCTGCGTTTTACCCCCAACTAAAAACAGTCTTCCAAACCGATTGTAGTCAATCAAGAGATTCGGCTAGGTCACTGCAATTTATAATGAATTTTTTGGACCTTGCCTCAAAATCAAGCTTCAGCTTCGGCGAAGGGGTTTGTTTTGGAAGGGGATGCAGAGCTTTTGAAGTATGCAGTCGATTGTTCCGAATACCACAGTAATTTTGTCGCCTCATGCATCCCGATTTCGAGCACCGCTGCTTGGCGCGAGCTCTGACAGCATTCAGCGCTGAGAGGTCAGGTCAGAGGCATCAAAGCGCCATTTGCGCTGGATTGCGTCGGTCAGGTCAAGCCCATGCATATCGGCCAAAATCAAAAGCATGCCCAAGGCATCAGCAATTTCATCGCTCATCGCCGTCTGCAAATCCTGCTCCGAGAGGCCCTTATCCCTGCCGCGTCCGGTTTTGATATTCCAAACCTGCGTCAGCTCGCCGATCTCTTCGAGAAGCTTCAGCATGACCCAATCGCGATCACGCTCCAACCCGTGGATATCGCAATAGCTCAGCGAGGCCTTATCGAAACGGGCTTGCAGCTCTTTCAGCATGTCAGCCTTCGTATTTTTCCAAAAACGCCTCGGCCTCCAGCGCACGGAAATCTTCCAGCGCGGCGCGCAATGCGTCATGCGGCCAATCCCACCATGCCAATGCAATCAAGCGATCCGCGATCTCGCGGGGTTGGCGCAGCCGCAACGGTTTGGCGGGCATGCCCGCGACGATGGTGTAGGGATCGACATCCTTGGTCACCACAGCCCCTGAGGCCACAACCGCGCCATCGCCCAAAACCACCTCGGGTTTGATCATCGCACCTGCCCCGATCCATGTGTCATGGCCGATATGGGCGATGCGGGATTGGCGGTGCTCGAAAAAGGCCTCGTCGCGCTCGGTATCATCCCAGTAATCGGCCGAGCGATAGAGGAAATGATGACAGGCGGCGGTATGCAGCGGGTGGTCCGTGGCCCCGATCCGGCTGAATGCGGCGATATTGGCGAATTTGCCGATCTGGGCATTGGCGATATCGGCATAGCGGTCGCAATAGCTGTAATCGCCAAGCGTGGAATAGGCCACACGGCTGCCCTTGCCGATCTCAACATAAGCGCCGAACTGGCTTTCGGTGATTTCGCAGTCAGGGTGGATGAAAGGCGTTTCAGCAGAGAGGCGCGGCATCAGTCTTTGCGTCCGATCAGCTTGCCGCGCAACCAGCCCGAGAGCCAATCCATGAACATCACCATCAGCACGATCAGCAAGATGTAATAGGCGACCTCTTCCCAATCCTTCTGCGTCTGGATCGCTTGGGTCAGCATCAAGCCGATGCCGCCCCCCGTGATCGCGCCGATGATCGTGGCCGAGCGGGTATTGGATTCAAGGAAATAGAGGATTTGCGCCAGCAGCACGGGCACGATCTGCGGGATCACGCCAAAGCGGTAGCGCTGCAGGGGCTTGGCACCCGTAGAGGCCACGCCCTCAATCTGCTTTTGGTCCACATTTTCAAGCGCTTCCGAGAAGATTTTGCCGAAGGTGCCTGTATCGGTGATCAGGATCGCCAGCGCACCTGTCAACGGGCCTGGGCCAAAGGCGCGGGCCAGAACCACTGTCCAGATCAGCGCATCCACGCCGCGCACGAAATCAAACAGGCGGCGGGTGGTGGCGCGCAGCAGCATGATCGGCGAGAAGCGCTTGGCGGCAAGAAAGCCCAAGGGCAGGGCGATGATCGCGGCCCCCATCGTGCCAAGGAAGGCCATCAGGATCGTCTCGCCAATCGCCCAAGCAATATCCTTGTGGCGCCACATGGCGTTGTTCCACCAATCCGAGATCGCGCCTGCGATATTGCCACGCTCGGCATCGATCTGCGCCCCGAAAAGGATCTGGCCAACACCAACCCCGTGATAGGGGCTGTCGAGGGTGAACCAGAACAGCTCCCATCCGGGGAAGTAGTTGAACACTTCCGTACGGTTGCCCGTCAGGGTGATCCGCCCTTCAGGGGTGGTGATCGCCACACGCCTGTCCGAGGCATTGATCCAATCGGGCAGGTCCTCGCCCAGATTGGTCGTCACGGTGCGGCCCTCGGCCTGCGCCTCGATCAGGTCAAAACCGGGGATTTCAATCTCGGTGCGGTTCTCCGAGAGGAAGCGCACAATTGTGTCGCCGCCCAGATCAACGGTGATGATATCGGTCCCGCTGACCCAATCAGGGCGCTCGCCTTCGGGGTATTCGCCCTTGCGCTCGCCCTCATAGGCATAGCTGATCTCGCCCGAGCGATTGTCACGGGTCACATGCACTTTATGGGACCATGTGTCCGAGGTCAGCGTCCGTGCATTTTCAAGGCTTGCGCGCTGCATCAATCCGGGCACATCGAAGGCAAAGAAGATGTAGATGAAATAGACCAGAACAAGGGCTGGCACGCCAAAGGCAAACAGGCGTTTGCGCAGGAACAGGCTTTCCGAACGGGCTTTGACGGCGTTGATATCGACGGCGCTCATTGGGCTTGTCCTTCGGTCAAACGGTTACGGTAGCGGCTTGAGACCTGATCAAAGAAGACGATCGTGCTGAACAGCAGAATGAAGATCGCGGCCGCCTCGTCAAAACGGCCCGGACCCCAAGCCATCGCGTTGCGCAGCTCGTAGCCAATGCCGCCTGCACCAACAAAGCCCAGAATGGCCGAGGCGCGGATATTGATCTCGAAGCGCAGCAAGCTGTAGCTGACATAATTGGGGGCAACCTGCGGCAGCACACCCAAGAGCATTCTTTGGGACCAAGTGGCCCCCGTCGATGCCAGACCCTCAACAGGTTTGAGATCGGCATTCTCGGCCACTTCCGAGAACATCTTGCCCAAGGCGCCAGCGGTATGCAGGGCGATGGCGATCATCGCGGGCACAGGGCCGCCGCCAAGGACGAAAATCAGGATTAGGGCGATCACGATCTCGGGGATCGCGCGCAAAATATCGGAAAGCCGACGAAAAACGGGGATCATGCGGGGCCATTTGGCCAAACCGCGTGTGCCAAGCAGGGACAAGGCAATGCCGCCAATTGCTCCAATGATCGTGGAGACGGCCGCGATATTGATGGTCTCGATCAGGGCGGGGAAATATTTGGCGATCAAACCCGGCAGGTCGGCACGTTTTTCCCATGCCTCGGACAGAACTTCGGCGGGGTAGTCACCGACTTGGTGCAAGCCTTCCCAGAAGCCACCTGCATTGCGCCCATCCGCAACATTGAAGCCAGACACCATGAGCATCACGAAAACCAGCAAGGCCAGACCTGTATAAAGTCTGCGTCGTTGCACCTGCGCGAGATAGGCCTCGCGGATGCCACCTATGCTTGTTGCCTGTGTTGTATCAGTCACTGCCATGATGTCCCCCCGGGTGAAACCGGACAAATAAATACCGGTCGCCCCGAAGCGGGGCGACCGGACACGTCATGAAAATATCTTAGTTGCTGATCACGGACTGACGTGCCGCAACAATGCTTTCATAAGTTTCATGCGTCACTGGAACGAAGCCCAATGTGTCGCCAGCAGCAACACCATAGGCGCATTCTGGATCACGCTCATAAAGTGTGTCGACCAGCTCGGTCATGGTGGCGCGTACATCGTCAGGCAGAGCCGAACGAAGAACAACAGGGCCTTCAGGGATCACGTTGGAGATCCAGATCTGCTGCAGGTCGTTCATGTCAACGAGGCCGGCATCAACCGCGCGACGCAGAGCGCCCGAGTTGTAACCGTCTTCCCATTCGCCCTGAGCGTCGGCCCAAGTTACACCGCCGTCGATATCGCCATTGGCAACTGCAACGATGGTCTGCTCATGGCCGCCAGTGAAAGTAACTTCACCGAAGTAATCGCCCGATTCCATTGTGCCGCCAGTGGCCTGTGGGATCTCGATCGAAGGGATCAGGTAGCCCGAAGTGGAGTTAGGGTCACCAAAGCCGAAAACACGGCCCTGCATGTCTTCAAGGCTTGCGATGCCGCTGTCTACGCGAGCAAAGCCGATGGAGTGGTAGCCGATGGAACCGTCGAGGTTCTGCTTAACCAAGACAGGCTCAACCGCTTCTGGGTCCTGCAGATATGTCGCGGCATAGGCCGAAGCGCCCAACCAAGCCATGTCGATGGTGCCGCCCAGAAGGCCCTGGATCACGCCGTTATAATCAGCAGGCGCGAAGAGGCGGGTTTCAACACCGAGTGCTTCAGTGGTGTATTCCTGCATGCAAGCGTAGTTGTTCATACGGTCTTGCGCGTTTTCGCCACCAAGGATGCCGATGCGGAATTCAGTGATTTCATGACCGTCTGCCAATGCAGGGCCGGCGAGGATCGTGGTTGCCAAAGCGGCAGTGATAAACTTTTTCATCTTAGTCTCCATGGATGAAAGGATTGCGCCGAATGGCGCGGTTTTACTGGCTCAGATTAAGGCCGCGGCCTCTTGCATTCCGGATCTGTCCAGCGTTTCGATTTCTGTGGAGGTTGCGGCTTCGGAGAAATCCGCGCCCGCCCCATAGATGTCGCGTGCGACACCTGTGGTCAGTTGCTCGGGCGTGCCGTCAAAGACGATACGTCCGTCGCGCATTCCGATGACGCGGTCGCAATAGCGCCGCGCGGTATCCAATGTATGCAGGTTGGCGATGACCATGCGGCCATCCTCTTCATGAATGTCACGCAGCGATTGCATCACCACCTGCGCATTCATCGGGTCCAATGATGCGATCGGCTCATCGGCAAGAATGATCTTGGGGTCCTGCATCAAGGCGCGGGCGATGGCCACGCGCTGCTGCTGCCCGCCCGAGAGGTCCTCGGCACGTTTGGGGGCTTGCTCGGCGATGCCAAGACGGTCGAGAATATCGATTGCCTTATGGATATCGGCCTGCGGATACAGGTTGAACATCGTCGCAAGCGTCGAACGTTTGTTCAAAGTGCCATGCAGCACGTTTGACGCAACATCCATGCGCGGCACTAGATTGAATTGCTGGAAAATCATCGCACAGCGCGATTGCCAGTTGCGCCGAGCGGCCCCGCGCAATGTGGTGATTTCTTCACCCTCGAATGTAATGCTGCCCTCAGAGGCGGTGCTCAGGCAATTGAGCATCCGAAGAAGCGTGGATTTACCCGCGCCCGAACGCCCAATGATGCCGATCATGGTGGGCTCTTCCACAGAGATATTGGCGGCATCTACAGCCGTCTTGTCCCCGAACCGTTTGGTCAGTGTCTCGATTTTCAGCATGACATCCCCATCGTTTGAGGAGGACGTAGTGCGCTGAAGCTACGGTTTGATGACGGTTTTGAATCAGTTTCTTTACATAAAAGTAAAAGAAACATGACAGTCTGGGCGGGGATCAGCCGCAAGCTGTTGAAAATATTAATACATATTGCTGCCGCGCCACAGCTCTCCACAATGCGTCATAAAACTGTTACATTTGTCACATCCAGAGATTAGGATTCTCTTTATGGTTCTTCGTTATGCCCTCGTTCTGTCGATCTGTTGCGCCTTGCCGGCCTTTGCCGAGACGCAGATGACAGATGTCAGCTGTGGCGATAGCGGGCGCATTGCCAGCATGTTGACCAATGCGCTGGGGGCCGAACGGCAGGGGATGGGCCTGCGAGATCCTGAAACCCTGCTTGAAATCTGGGTCACCCAAAGAAATGGCGACTGGATCATCGTGCAGAACTACACCAATGGCACATCCTGCATCGTGGCCACGGGCGCGCATTGGGAAGGCGCTATCCCCGAGCCTGCATAAGACTTTCCAGTCTTGCGGCGTGTTGTGCCAGTCTTGCAGTCCTTGGAGGCTGGACTGCTTCTATATAGCTGAAGCATGCGCTGGCGGAGGAGGTGTCCTTTTTTAAGGGGCAATTTACTATAAAAATATTCTACTTATCAGGTAGATAGGTCTAATGGAGCCATTCTCCTGTGGAGCAAAATGTGTAGCAGACATCTGTGCGAAAACTTTATCAAACACTCAATAATGCAGCAACAAGCTAAACTAAATTACTGGCCTTAGGATTAGCGCTGCTTGATAGTAAATGCCATATGCGAGCGACCCTTTGCAGACATCAGATTGTTTGAAACCGAAGCCGCAAAAAATTGAGGAACGCGCAAGCATGGCAAACGGGAGCGTCGTTCGCCAAGCATAGTAATATGCCCATGAACTCTGCCATACGCAGAGCAACGTCTAACGCCATGTCAGGGTCGAGTATTCAATTTAGCTGATCCCGATGAACGCCCCAATTGTAAGGTGCTCGTCAATGATTGGCCTGTTCGTGACTCCATCCGGGAGGAAGTCTGCGCGAAGGTTTGCGAGACTACGTGTGCCATCATTAATCGGAATCGTCGTGCCGATAGAGATTTGAGGAATGGTGATCTAGCTTGGATTATATTGTGTCTCCTTCCATTATGGCGGGCGTCAAGCAGCCGCTATTTGCTTTTTCGGATCGTAGAACGGGCGCTCACAAATAGTCGCGTTGACGGAGCCAGACATTGTGACGACCTCGACCTGCGCGCCGATGTTGGCGTGTTCTGCCGAAACCATTGCCAGAGCGATGTTCTGTTCCAAACGTGGGGAATAAACTGCAGATGTGACCTTACCGATTGGTGCGCCGTCCAAATTGATTTGCCAGAACGTCGTGTTCGGGCCAGTGAGCGGGGTACCGTCGATGATCAGGCCGATTTGCTTTCGACGGACGCCTTTATCTTTGATGCGGCGCAAAGCCGCTTTGCCAATGAAATCAGCCTCCATGTCGAGGTTCACCAGCCGATCAAAGCCCAGCTCGAACGGGTTGGTGCCCATGTCAGCGTCGGCATGGTAGGACAGCATCCCGCCTTCAATCCGGCGAATTGAGGACGTGTGTCCTGGCTTGAGGCCGAATTCCAGACCTGCGGCCATGATGGTTTCCCAGAGCAGATCGCCCTTGGAGCCATCGCGGAGATAAATCTCGTAGCCCAGTTCACTGGACCAACCCGTGCGGGACACGACCAGCGGAATGCCGTTCAATTCGACCTCGCGCAGCCAGTAATAGCGCAGGTCCATGATATCGCCGCCAAAGAGTACTTTCATAATTTCGCCAGATTTAGGCCCCTGCAATTGCAAGGGAGACACATCAGGCTCGCTAATCGTGACATCAAGGCCAGAATTGATTGCGACCCCCTGCGCCCACAGCAGGATGTCGCTGTCGGCTAGAGAAATCCAGAAGTGGTTTTCCGCGAGCCGCAGCAGAATCGGGTCGTTCAGAATGCCGCCATCTGCGTTGGTGATTAGAATGTATTTGCACTGGCCTACGGCCATCGTGGAAAGGTCACGGCACGTCAGCATCTGGGTGAACTTGGCAGCATCTGGGCCGGTGATCTCAACCTGACGCTCAACAGCCACATCACACAGGATCGCTTCATTCACAAGGTTCCAGAAGTTCTGTTCAGGATCCCCGAAATCACGCGGGATATACATGTGGTTATAGACGGAAAACCCTTGAGCACCCCAACGCACTGTAGCGTCAAAATAGGGTGACTTGCGGATCTGTGTGCCGAAACCGAAATCATCTGCCTGCATTGGAAGCTCCTCCCGTTTTGTCCGTGGTCTCAATGACCAAAGGTGTTCAAAGTCTTTGTGAGATGTAGTCTAAGAAAGGCGGCCAATTTGGCCTGAAGATTCCGAATACTTGGTCCATACAGGCCATTTTTTTGACCGGAACAGCACCGTTTGGGCCGAATTGGCTATTTTGGGTTTGCGGCGGCCAATTTTGCGACGTTTGGCAAGCCCGATTTTACCTGTCGAGTGGCAAAATGAGTCATGTAGCGATCGATCCCAAGATCTTCGGCATGGAAGTCTTCCATGAGGTCTTGAAACGCAGCAAGGCTCGGGCTGATTACCTTCATGATGTAATCGACCCCACCACCCGTTGCGATACAGTCTATGATTTCGTCGCGACTGTTGATGAATGCCTCAAAGCGTTCAAAATCCGCCTTTCGATGACGGCTCAGGGAGACCGTCAAAATCACTTGGGCGAAATCAGCCAGTCGACCCAGCTCAATATCGGCGTGATAGCCCCGGATATACCCACCCGCTTTCAATCTTCCCAGCCGCGCCCAGCATGGCGTCGCAGAAAGACCGCAAATCTCGGCAAGCTTGGATTTGCTCAATTGACCATGCTGCTGCAGCGCACTGAGAATTCGGATGTCTGCGGCATCAAGGGTAAGTCTCTTCATTCAGTCAGCTCTTTCATGGTAAAATGCGTGGCAAAAGTGTGCATGACCTCAAGCCATACTAACGTCTACCTACCTGAAAGTCGTTAGGATGCCGTTTCTGCCACCAAAACGAGCAAATCTACACTTGGCAACCAAGTCGCTCACCAACTAGCGGCCACTTTAGTAGGATACCCAGTATTCGATAGGCTCCTATTTCACAAAAGCAATGATTTCTAAACGCCAGTATGCAGACCACAAACCCGAGTTGAGTATTGGTGCAATTCTAAACTGATAGGATCTCGGGCCGTAGCCACGTATTTGTTCTGTCGAGTTCTCTAGGACCGTATGCGGTCCAACTGTTTTTTCAAAAAACTCTTTTTTCACTTTCAAGGCTGCGGTCACGAGATGCGCAATTTATTTTGCGAAAGTCCGCAATGAGCACCAAAGCTACTTATCAACATATGCAGCGAAAGTACGGTTTTCCTGCAAGGTTGAACTTTGTGCGATGCGCAGCGAATGACCAGTTTCCCGAACATCGAAGGATGTGGCTGACAAACTGCTCAAAGGCATCTACCGAAAGACACGCAAGCATTATTCATCACAAGAGAAGATCAGGATCGGGGTTGCGGGGCCAAGGTCTGCTGTGCACCCCCCTTCATAGATTTTCTGCTACGCAGCTTAAGACTGCTGGTGTGAGACAGTTACTTGGGAGCGCCAATGCTAGCGGTCAGCTAATTTTTTCTTAATATACTTAGTTGCAAAATTTGTACTGACGTCAGGCTGTAGTGCGTTACAGTGACACTTTTTTGCAGCTGCCCTTGCTTGCTCGTCTGTGTGTTGACATATTTGGCGCGTCGATTTACGACATATTTGTCAATTTTGGCAAATTGGGATCAACTATGACACCTCAGTTGCGGGATTTCCGTAGTGACCGGGCGGTTTATGCTGTTGGCGATGCTGCTGTTATAGTTGCATCGTTTGACCAGGCTGTTTTTGTTGACACATTTGATGGAAATCGCGTTCCTGTATTGGTTTTGTCGAATGGTGGCCGCGCATTTTACATCGGCGGTTCCACTGACGGTATAACAGGCAATTCCCCTCCGTTTAACGAGCTTCGTTTTCAGTATATTGTTGATGCGGGTGATCCCTCGACTGATGATTTGACGGTTGTTGCTTTTGCCGAAAATGACGCGACGATCCGTGATGCGTCTGGTGATGACGCGGATGTAACGGTTCGCGTTAACGACGTGGGCGCGGTTCTTGCCAATAATGACATTTTGACACCGACTTCTGACGGGGATGTTGTTGTTCGGACGCAGAGTT